>NZ_OMOH01000017.1 GCF_900289195.1 Propionibacterium ruminifibrarum | reverse complement strand
GATCAGGGCCCTGGCCGACGGCGGCGAGATCACGGGCTGGCCTGCCGGCCGGTATGCCGAGGAACTCGCAGCGGCCGCCGGGACATGGCATGCCCGGGCATACCGGGACGACCGACCCGGGGCGCTGTTCGGGGCAGTGAAAATGACCCGCCAGCCCCCCGAGATGAGATTCGTGTCCTACCACGACGCCCCACCCAACTACCTGGCCAGTGACTGGGAGGACGACATGTACTCAGGCGACGAAGAAATACTGAGAACCAGACTCGCCCGACACTTCACCGACTGAAACCCAGACCCGAGTCCTAGGCTCAGATGTCCTCTCCGATCTCCCGTGGAACGGGCCGCACCGACACGTCGATGGCGTGCATCTAGGCTTTCTCCTAGACACTGTCATAGTGTGGTCCCATGGACCCCATCCGCAACCCGTACGCGCCCGGCGCCGGCCAGCGCCCTCCCGAACTCGCCGGACGCGGCGAGCAGCTCGCCCACTTCGACGTGGTGCTGGAGCGGGTGGCCCGCAACCGCCCCGAGCGCTCACTGATCCTCACCGGCCTGCGCGGCGTCGGCAAGACGGTTCTGCTCAACGCGCTGCGGGGCCAGGCGGTCCGCGCCCGCTGGGGCACGGGCAAGCTCGAGGCCCGGCCCGACCAGACGCTGCGCCGCCCCCTCGGCGCCGCCCTGCACATGGCCGTCCGCGAGCTGGGCCATCCCGACACCGACCAGCTGCTCGGCGAGATCCGCGCCTTCATCGAACGTGACGCCAAGCCGGGCGCCAAGCTCGCCGAACGGTGGAACCCCGGCATCCGCGTCCCCGCGACGAAGGGCCGCGCCGACTCCGGCGACATCGAGATCGACCTCGTCGAGCTGTTCACCGACCTCGGCGGGCTGGCGTCCGACATGGGGGTGGGCGTCGGCGTCTTCATCGACGAGATGCAGGACCTGGGGCCCGGGGACGTCTCGGCGCTGTGCGCGGCCTGCCACGAGATCAGCCAGCAGCGACTCCCGCTCATCGTCATCGGCGCCGGCCTGCCGCACCTTCCGGCGCTGCTGTCGGCGTCCAAGAGCTACTCGGAGCGGCTGTTCAGCTACCAGAACATCGACCGTCTCGACCGGGACGAGGCAGACAAGGCCCTTCGGGTACCGGCCCAGGACGAGGACGCGGACTGGGGCGCCGACGCCCTGGACGCCATGTACGAGGCGACCGGCGGATACCCGTACTTCATCCAGGCCTACGGGAAGGCCGTCTGGGACGTCGCGGCGGCCAGCCCGATCACCGCCGACGACGTACGCATGGGCACCCCGGAGGCCGAGAGCGAGCTGGCGGTCGGCTTCTTCGGCAGCCGCTTCGAGCGGGCGACCCCCGCCGAGCGCGACTACCTGCGGGCGATGGCCGACCTCGGCATCGACGACGCCGAGGTCTCCAGCTCCGAGGTGGCGGCCTCGCTGGGCCGCAAACCGCAGTCCCTGTCACCGGCGCGGGACGCCCTCATGAAGAAGGGGCTCATCTACTCGAGCGAGCGCGGCAAGATCGCGTTCACCGTGCCGCACTTCGGCCGCTACCTGAGGAGCCAACCATGAACCCCGGGCCCGGCCGGGCCCGAACCGGCCCTGCGGAGTGGGGTCCGGTGCGCTGGGACACGGTCGAGTCGCCGCTGGGACCGCTCCTCGTCGCCGTCACCGAGCGGGGAGTGCTGCGCGTCGGCCTGCCCGCCGAGGACCACGACGAGGTGCTGGCCGCCCTGGCGAGGGCCTGCGGGTCGGCGCCCGAGCGGTCGGGGCAGCACGTCCTCGCGGCGGCCGACGAACTGCGCGCATACTTCGCCGGGACGCGCATGACCTTCGACGTACCGGTCGACCTGCGGCTGTCGACCCCGTTCCGGGAACGGGTGCAGCGCGCTCTTCTCACCGTCGGCTACGGCCAGACCGTCAGCTACGCCCGCCTGGCCGACATGGCCGGCGCCCCTGCGGGTGCCGCCCGGGCCGTCGGGGGCGCGTGCGCGCACAACCCGGTGCCGATCATCGTGCCCTGCCACCGTGTGCTGCCCGCCGGCGGGGGTGTGGGCGGCTACCGGGGCGGCGCCGCGATGAAGAGGTACCTGCTCGATCTGGAGAGGCGCCCATGAGCGCCGAACTGATCGTGGGCGAGGACGGGCGCGTCCGCCCCGTCTGGGCCGCCCATGACCCCTTGCTGCGCGACTACTACGACCACGAGTGGGGCGCCCCCGTCACCGACGAGCGCGGCCTGTACGAGCGCCTGTGCCTGGAGGCCTTCCAGTCGGGCCTGAGCTGGGCGACGATCCTGCGCAAGCGCCCTGCCTTCCGCCGGGCGTTCGCCGGCTTCGACGTCGACCGGGTCGCCCGCTTCGGGCCGGCGGACGTCGAGCGGCTGCTCACCGACGCGTCGATCGTGCGGAACCGGCGCAAGATCGAGGCGGCCGTCACGAACGCCCGCGCGACCAGGGCGCTGCGCGACCGCGGCGGTCTGCCCCGGCTCGTCTGGTCGTTCCTCCCACCGGCGGGGCCGCGTCCTGCGAGCATGGCCGAGATCCCGACTCGCAGCCCGCAGTCCGAGGCGCTGGCCAGGGCGCTGCGCGCCGAGGGCTTCGTCTTCGTCGGGCCGACGACCATGTACGCGATGATGCAGGCGATCGGCATGGTGGATGACCGGCTCGAGGGCGCCGACGGCCTGATCGAGGCCCCCGGCGAGCCCGGCGACGCCGCCTTCTGCTGACTCCGCGGCCTGCCTGTGGGCTTCCTGTGCGGAGGGTTGTTTCTTTTGATGAGACGCCTCGCTTAATGAGCAGAACATCTCTAATCTTGGATTCAAGAGGGTCTGCCGGATCACTTCAGCCCCGTTCTCGTCCGGACCGCACAGTCCTGTCCAGAGCCGGGGTTCGCACCGCGGAGGTTGGTCATGATCCGCAAGGAAACGGTGTCGGAGAATCTTGTCGCCATCACGTTCACCCTGCCAGCCGATCACCCGGCGATGCCGGTGAGCGTCGTCGGCTCCTTCAACGACTGGCAGCCCCTGCGCAACCCGCTGCGGGTACGACCCGACGGCAGCGCCTCGACGATGATCACCGTGCCGGCCGGCACGCTCATTCATTTCCGGTACCTCGGCGCCAACGGCGAATGGTTCGACGACATCGACGCCCAGGAGGTCACCGAGCAGGGTGGTTTCCTGTCCGTCTGACCGGGCGACGGGCCCGGGCGGTGACCGGCCGGGCCCACACCACACGTGGTGCGCGGGCATCAACGTCGCTGTCCGCGCACCACTCTCACCCCCGTCCGGTAGGGGTTCGTCGGCCTGGTTCAGCCCTCGAACGCGAAGAGTTCCCCGCCGCTGTCGGCGATGCGCGCCGTGACGGACTCCCCCACTCCCAGCGCGACATGCAACCGGCGGGTCCGCTCATCGGGGTCCCAGGCCTCGTAGTCGATGCGATCGTTGGCCAGCTGCGTGACGGTGGTGCGGGCGCGCACCAGCCACGGGTTGCGGCGCCGGATCGAGACGAGCTGCTGGTAGTACCGCAGCACGTCAGCGCCGAGTTCGGAGAGCTCGTCGGGGCGGGCGGGCATCACCGGGCGTACCTCGTCGTCACCCCAGGCGCGGTCGTACTTGACGCCGTGGAAGCCCTGCTCGTCGCCGTAGTAGATGCTGGGGGTCCCGGCGACGGTGAAGAGCACCGTGGCGGCCAGGATCGCCTTCGCCCCGCCCACCCGGCTCGCGATGCGCGTGGTGTCGTGGTTGCCGAGGAAGGTGAGCGGGGTGAAACTCTCGCAGAATTCGTTGTGCCGCGTCAGCGTCCAGTCGAGCTCGTAGAAGTTCTCGTCGGCGAGACTGCTCCACGTCGCCTTCCACAGCTCGTACTCGGTGAGCGAGTCCATGGTGGAGTCGGCGACGATCCGGGCGTAGTCGCCGTGGATGACCTCGCCCCAGACGAAGGCCTGCGGGTGGGCGGCACGGACGTCGGCGAGGACGGGCGCCCAGAAGGCGGGCGGCACGGCGTAGGCGGCGTCGAGACGCCAGGCGTCGACGCCGAGGTCGAGCCAGTGGTTCATGACGCGGGTGACCAGCTCGCGCACGGCGCCGGACTCGTGGTTGAGGCGGACGAGGTCGTCGCTGCCCTCGAAGTTGAGTCGGGTGGGCGGGTTCGTTGACCAGTCGATGTGGAACATGTCGGCGGTCGGCGCCCCCGGGCCGCCGGCCAGGGCGGCGAGCAGGTCCGGGTAGGCGGCGCTGACGTGGTTGAAGACGCCGTCCAGGGCCACGCGGATGCCGCGGTCGTGGCAGGCCCGGACGAGGTGGGCGAGGTCGTCCTCGTCGCCCAGGCGGGGGTCGATGCGGAAGTAGTCGAGGGTGTCGTAGCCGTGCGAGACGGACTCGAAGATCGGGCCGAGGGCCAAGCCGTTGCAGCCGATCGACAGCAGGTAGTCGAGCCAGCCCTCGAGCGCGGGCAGTCGGTGTTCCAGGGGCCGGTTCCCGTCGGCCGGACGGGTGGACGCGCCGAGGAAGCCGAGCGGGTAGACGGCCCACCAGATCGTGTCGTCGCTCCAGCCGGTCATCGTTGACTCCTTTCCCGGCGGGCGCGCTGCGCCGCCTCGTGGCCCCACTCTACGGCCAGCGGGGCGCCGGACGGTCCTAACTGGCCCAGTGCCCCAGGAAGAACAATCTCGCCCACCAGGCCATGAGCACCAGATCGGCCAAGGTGACGAGCAGCCAGACGATGGCGCGCACCAGGTCGGCTCCCCTCGATGCGGGCCGGCGGGCGATGAGCCACCCGATGCCGATGAACATCGGGAACCACAGCAGGTCGCCGCGGTTGACCGACAGGAACCAGGTGGCGGTGGTCAGGGCGAGGAGCTGGGTGAGCACGTAGCCGGCCTGCGCCCACGCCCTGCGGGCGAGGGCCACGATCACCGTGACCAGACCGGCTGCGGCCGAGACGATCTCGAACCGGAAGATCCAGGCGCGGGTCGGCTCGTCCGGCCAGGATGCCGGGTCGGTGGCGAACAGGGTGTTCTGCAGGCTCTGCCAAGGCGTCGTCCAGCTGCGGTCCCAGCCCGCGCGCTGGGCGCTGAACCAGGCGTCCCAGCTGCCGGTGATGCCGTGCAGGTGGGCGAAGAAGGCGACGACGACGAGCAGCGGCAGCGCGGCGATGACGGCGTGCCGGATACGGGCCGGCGGCGAGGTGGTGCGCTTGCAGTCCACGGCTCCCTCGACGGTGGGTTCGCCCCCGGCCAGTGCCAGCAGGACGAGTCCGGCGACGAGGAAGACGCCCGAGATGCGGGTGGTGCAGGCGAGTGCGGCGAGCAGGGCGGCCCCCCACCAGTGGCCCCGGCGGGCGAGCACCCAGGCCCACAGGCCGAAGGCGCAGAAGAGAGCCTCGGTGTAGCCGACGACGGTGAAAACGGCCATCGGCGCGAGCAGCCACGCGACCGCGGCCCACTGCCCGCCCAGGCGGCCCATGGCGAGGGCGGCGGCCAGCGAGGCCAGTGCGCTGACCGCGGCGATCGTCTCGACGGCGGGCAGGCCGAGCAGCGTGGCCACGTGCATGACCAGTGGGATGCCGGGGAAGAAGGCCATGTCCGTGCGGTCTGCGTAGCCGCTGGTGGCGATGGCGAGGTAGTGCTGGACGTCCCAGTTGCCCAGCGCCCGGCCGATCGTCGTGTCATTGGTGCTGACGGTGTGCAGCAGCACCGCGGCGAGCAGGGCACGGGTGCACGCCCACACCATGACGATGGTGCGGGTGCTGCCGGAGCGCCGGCTCACCGGGGCCCCTCGCCGGGCCATGGGGGCCGGGCCTGTTCCGGGGCGGCACCGCCCTCTTGAGGAACGGCCCCCGGTATGGCGCTGCCCTGTGGCGCGGCCCCCGACGGGTATCCGCCGGGCTGTCCGTGGGCCGGTAGCCCGCCGGGCAGCCGGTGGCCGGGCGTCCCCGCGGGCACGGGGGCCTGGCCGGGCGCGTACCCGGCACCGACCCGGGCCCCGGCCGGTACGGCGATCGCCACCGGGTCGGCCGCGTGATCGAGCACGCCGCCGGTGAGGTCGTCGAGATGACCGACACGGGCCGGGTCGTCCCAGGGGTTGAGGATGTCGTGGACCACCGAGGACGCCAGCCACAACTGACCGCCGATGCGCAGGAACGTGGCGATCCAGTAGAGGGCGTCGGCCCCGGTGCCCGGGCCCAGGACGCCGTTGAGGAAACCCCAGACGGCGAAGTAGTAGCACAGCTCGGTGATGTTCCACTCGGCCCAGTCGCGGACCTTCGGCCGTGCCAGGACGACGAAGGGCAGCAGCCACAGGGCGTACTGCGGGGAGTAGACCTTGGAGCAGACGGTGAAGACGACGAGGACGAGCAGGATCACCTGCGCGACGCGCGGGCGGCGCGGTGCCCCTGCCACGAGGGCGGCGACGAGGAAGAGGCCAGTCACCGTGAGGGCGGCGCTGATCACGGTGACGGCCGGGACCTGCAGGCCCATGAGCCCCAGGACGTACCACAGCGAGCCGAGGTCGGCGGAGCGCTCGATGCCGCTGGTCCAGTACACCGACCAGCCACCGGGGTCGGTGAGGAGCAGCGGCGCGTTGAGGAGCGCCCAGGCCCCGGCGAACCCGCCGAGGCCCACCGCCCAGGCGCGCATGCGCCCGCCGCGCCAGCACACCAGTGCCAGGGCCACGAGGACGAGGACGGGGAAGAACGCCGCCGAGAAGGCCGCGCCCAGCGCGGCTCCGGCGAGCAGGGGCCGTCGCCCGGCCCAGGCGAAGACCCCGAGCATGACGAGCGCGACGGCCAGCATGTCCCAGTTGATCAGGCCGGAGGCGATGACGACGGGGGCCGCCGCGACGAGCAGCGCGTCGAAGCTGCGGGTCTGGACGCCCTGCGTGGCCTGGCTGGCCGAGCCGGCCCCGAGCCGGGCCTGAGCCACGACGACCACGAGGAAGGCGATGAACAGGACGACGGCGGTCAGGACGAAGAACAGGTAGGAGGCGTCGAGCTGCTCCTGGCCCGTCGCCGAGGGACTGACGTTGGCGCCGAGCAGGCCCGTGAACCCCCGGCAGGCCGCGATGACGAGGCCGACCAGCGGCGGGTAGGGCAGGCCCGCCTCGGAGTAGAGCCCGGCGCCCGTGGCGATGCCGTCACCCTGGTAGACGAGCGGGATGTCGGAGTAGCACAGGCGGGAGTAGGTGTTGACGGGGTTGCCGTAGCTGGTCTGGTGACAGGGCACCTGGCGCAGCATGAGGGCCACCCAGGACAGGCCGGCGACGAGAATCGACCACGGCATCGGGTCGAACCAGATGCCCCACGGGCGCGCATGCCTGCCCACCGGGCCGCCGATGCGCTCCGAGAGACGTACTGATCCGTTCACGGCACCCATCCTGCCAGCCGGCACCGGCAGGAACCGTCACCGACCACGACAAGGGACGATACAACAGCACCGATGTCTGATACTCGGCTTCCGGTGGTCCGGTGTCAAGAAGGATCAGCCCTCCCGTTCTGGCTTGTTCTCGTTCTGCTCCTCGTTTTCGTTGTCATTGTTACCAACGCCGCCACCCGGCCTTGGGTTCTGGCCACCGCCTGTGCCGCCGCTCGGTTCCGCCGAGGGCATGGTCGTCTGGGAGGGCTCGGACGTCGGCTGCTGCTCCGTCGGCTCCGACCAAGTGGACTCCGAGGACGGGTAGTAGGTCTGGTTGTCCGTCGGACCGTAGGTGGCGTTGTTCCCCGAGCCGGCGCCGATGTTGTTCAGCCCCGAGAAGTACTCGTAGTCCATGCCGGCGGTGGCCACCTCCATGTAGTCCTCCCAGGTGTTGGCCGGGTAGAGGCCGGAGCTGAACGAGCCGTACGGCGAGTACGGGTTGAGGTCGGCGTTGCCATCGCCGGCGACGAACATGACGGACGTCGAGACCTGTTTGGTGGCGCCGACGAACCAGGCCGAGATCGTCTCGGAGTCGTTGTCGTCCTTGGTGCCGGTCTTGGCGATGACGTCGCGGCCGAGCTGGCCGGCCGTCGTGCCGGTGCCGCTCGTGACGACCGACTCGAGGGCCGTCTGGGCGTTCTGGGCGACGTTCTCGTCGATCGCCTGGGTGCTCGACGTGTCGCCGGTGTAGAGCGTCTCGCCGCCGGCGTCGGTGACGCTCTGCACGACATGGGTGGTGTTGGCCTTGCCGTCGTTGGCGATCGTAGCGAAGCCGGTGGCGTTGGCCAGCGGGCTGACCTGGGCGGTGCCCAGGGCGATGCGGTTGTTGATGTCCCAGCCCTCACCGGTGGGGATGCCCGCCGCGTTGGCCATGTCGATGACCGACTGCGGGCCGTCCTCCATGGTCGTCACCAGGTCGGTGAAGGCCGTGTTCATCGAGTACGAGGTGGCCTGCAGCAGGGAGACGTTGCCGTAGTTGACGTTGGAGTCGTTGTGCACGACCACCGGGTCGCCGGCGGGGGTGAAGGTGCTGCCGTTGAGGGTCGTGCCCAGCCCGAAGCCCTGTTCCAGGCCGGCGAGCAGCGCCCAGGCCTTGAAGGTGGACGCCGCCGGACGGGCGGTGGTCGCCCAGTTGATCTGCGAGGTCAGGTAATCGGGGCCGCCGTAGAGCGCGTAGACCTCGCCGGTGCCGACGGCCACCGAGGCGATGGCGATGTGCAGGTCGTCCTCGGACAGGCCCTCGGTGGGGGCGTTCGCCACGGCACGGGTCGTGTAGTCCTGAGCGGTCTCGACGGCCGCGTTCTGCATGGTCGCGTCGAACGTCGTGGTGACCTTCAGGCCACCCCCGGAGATCTGCTCGTCAGTGAGGCCGGCATCGAGCAGTTCACTCTGGACCATCGTCATGAGGAAGCCGCTGGGGCCGCCGTAGGTGTCGTCCGCCGCGACCGGCGCGGTCTCGGGCAGGGCGTCGTAGGCGGCGTCGTGGTCCGCCTGGCTGATGCTGTCGGCCTCGAGCATGCCGTCGAGCACGTACTGGTAGCGCTCGAGCAGCTGGGCCGCGGCCTCGTCACCGTTGGACGGGTCGAGCGCGGAGGGACTGTTGATGAGGGCCGAGAGCATCGCGGACTGGGCCGGGTCCAGGCCTGCGGCGTTGGTGTCGAACCAGGTCTGGGCGGCCTGCTCGACGCCGTAGGCGCCGCGGCCGAAGTAGACGGTGTTCAGGTAGCCGGTCAGGATCTCCTCCTTGGAGACCGTCTTGTTGATCTTGACCGCCAGCGCCAGCTCCTTGAGCTTTCGGCTCATCGTCTGGGCGCTGGTGAGATAGCGGATCTTGATGTACTGCTGGGTGATCGTCGAACCGCTCTGCAGGTCCTGGCCGCGGGCGATGGCCCACAGGGAACGGACCATGCCCTTCGGCGAGATGCCGTGGTTGGTCCAGAAGCTGCGGTCCTCGGCCGCGATGACCGCGTTCTTGATGTTCTCGGACATGGCGGAGTACTCGACCTCGGTGCGGTTCTGCACCGAGAGCTCGCCGACGAGGGTCGAGCCGTCACGGTAGTAGATGCTCGTCGTCTGCGTCGTGTAGTCCTCGTTGGGCTCGGGCAGCTTGACGGAGGCGTAGAAGATGCCCGACACGATGAGGGCGAGGACGACGAGCCCGGCCACGACCATGCCGGCGATGGCGGCGATGCGCTTCTTGCCGCCCTTGCGGGGCCTGGCAGGACGGCGGGGAGTGCTCTTGTTGCTAGCCATAGATGTCCTCAACTGTCTGCTGATGCCGCGGCGGGCGGCGTCGGCGGCCATCACCCAGCTTGTAGGCCGAGATCATGAAGTTCCATCCGCAGTCGGGGCAGACCTCGACCTCGCGGACGGTGAACTCGCCGAACTCGGTCTCCATCTCGTCCAGCTCGGCGGGTTGCTTGATGCGCCCCGAGAACTGTCCGAGCTGGTCGCCGAACACATAGTGCAGCACGCTCATGTGTTCGCCGGCGCAGACCGGACACTCGGCGTCGGACGGGACGCCATGGTGGAGGGCCGACCGGATGAGCAGCGGATCCGCGTCACACGGGTCGGACTCCATCATGGTGGCGTTGGGGCGCCGCATCGCCTCGAGCGTGGCCCGGCGCCGCAACGCGTAACTCACCACCTGACGTTGTGTCCGCATGGATCCAAGAGTAACTGGGCCGGCTGTGCCAGGCGCCCCCGATGTCACAGAACGTCACGGCGAACGGAGGACCGTCCCCGAGGACGAACGCGACGACCCCGGCGGGCTACCGGACCTGTCAAGGGCCGCGACCGTCCGCCACTGCCCACAGACCTGGGCCGGCCCCGTTGGTCGCCTCGCAGGACCGCCGTTGCCAGGCCGAAAGGGTCCTGAGCCGGCGTGCTGTGCCATGGGCCACGACCTCAGGCACGAGCACCAGCCGGTGGCGGCTCACCGGTGGCCCCTGCGTCCGCGGCGTCGTGAGATCGATCCGGAGGCGGCTTCGGAGATCTCGAGGCAGCCGTGCCCGCGGCGTCGTGGCCGGTCAGCGGGTTCGGCGCGCCGCCCGCCCACCCGCTACACTGTGAGGCGCCGTTCCGCGGCCGCCCGAAGCGAAGCGGCCCGGCAGGCGACTGGGGCATTAGCTCAGCTGGTAGAGCGACGGCTTTGCAAGCCGTAGGTCAGGGGTTCGAGTCCCCTATGCTCCACCCACAGTGTCTTGCTAGGCCGCGCGGTATCAGAAGATGCGGGGTGTTTTTCTTGGATGTCTCGAAAAGCGATGACCAAGAAGGGTTTCTCTGGGGGCGAAAAAATGCCCGTCATTAGTGCCCTCAGTCGCACGTAAAGGTCTGAGACGTCTCAATGCACAGACAATTTCTTCCCCGTTGCTCGACTCGCTGCCCCGGTAAGCGCAGCACCCCAGAAATCACTGACGGTCACAACTTGACCACGAGACTGACTAAAGTGGAACTATCAGGCCATAGCGGAGACGCTAGGCATACTGTGCGCTTACGACACCGATGATTGGCAGTTAGCTGTCAATCAGCACCTTGCCGAGCCGCCTGGGCTCAGGGTTCGCTACGCGGCAGCACGGAGATGGATCACATCCCACTCACTTTCCCTGATAGATCAGTCTCCACTCTGACACCTGGCGGGTAGACCGTGCTACTCAAGCAACTATAGCCGAGGACTTCTGTCCTCGCTTCACACCTGGAGGGAAGGGCTCTACATTGGCGGCGCAGGCGGCAAATGGACACTCTTCGGGCGAGCGACTCTGTCCTCGCTCACCATAGAGGCCGACGCGCAAGAAAAGATACCTGATCGCAACTGGCTCGTGCCCCTAGAGGCAGCCAGTTCTCATGACCCCATGGACTCCAAGGGACAAACCGAACTGACCGCCCTGTTCACAGAATCACCAGTAGGCCTCGTCTATGTGTCATACTTCCTTGACAGTGCCAAGTTCCGCAAGCATCTTGACAAGATCGCCTAGGAGTCCGAGGCGTGGTGTGTCGACCACCCGGCCCACATGATCCATTACTGTGACGAGCGCTTCCTCGGTCCATACACCTAACACTCCGCGGTTTTACGGTTGCTCGCGGGCTTTGCACGTCTAAGAGCACTGGGAGTGGGGCCGACTCCATGCGTACTTATCTAGGTATACTGCTCATGTCGCTATCAACGTGCCGATTTGAGTCGGCCCCAGTTCAGGAGGACACTCATGCCAACTTATC
The DNA here is from genome assembly GCF_900289195.1 of Propionibacterium ruminifibrarum. Lineage (GTDB taxonomy): Bacteria > Actinomycetota > Actinomycetes > Propionibacteriales > Propionibacteriaceae > Propionibacterium > Propionibacterium ruminifibrarum. The sequence goes on along the minus strand of NZ_OMOH01000017.1, from coordinate 1,469 downwards.
CCTACACGTCCACCCAGGGCGCACTAGTCCAAACGTTCACTCAGCTCCGCAAAGGAGCGCCAGCGAAGATCGACGCGAGCTATCTTAAGCGGTTTAACATCGCACCCTCGAACGAGTCCTACGTCCTATCGATCCTCCGGTTCCTCAGGATCATTGATGAAGATGGGAGCCGGCCGGAAGGGACCGGTGATTATCTCTTTGGCAACGACGATGAATTCAAAGCTGGCCTCGAAGATACAATGCGAAACGCCTACTCTCAGCTATTCACTGAGATGAATGATGCCCTACAGGCGGATCAGGACACGCTGATCCACTGGTTTCGTGGTGCGGACAAGACTTCAGAGCTGGTGGGCAAGCGCCAAGCATCAACCTTTCTAACCTTGGCTGCGCTCTCGGGACACGGCGAGCTTCCGTCCGCACGCACGAGTAACCAGAAGACCGTGACAAACACTGGAACCTCAGCCCGGAAGCCAAAATCACCCGCCGCGAAGCACGTCACCAAGGCGGAAGGGTCTTTGCCGGATTCCGCAGCACCACACCCCGCAGTTCCAGTGGGAGCCGGTTCGTCCAGCCGGGAGGTCGGTCTGTCAGTACGCGTAGAAGTCAATCTTCCAGCGGACGGAGACGCTGCTACATATGACGCCATCTTCGCGAGTATCAAAAAGCACCTGATGTCATGAGCATTAGCCTGGATCGATTCGAGCGCATTGTCCGGGCAATCAGTGCTGACCCACTCATAAGAAAGATCTCGGAGCCAGACAGTGAGCAGGACGAGACTGCGGTAGACCTGCATCCTTTCGAGACGAGGAACATTCACCCCGATCTTCCGTCGAAAATCAGAAGTCTCTTCGACGATGGATACGGCGAGCAAGCTGTTTTTGAGGCATTCAAGTTCGTCGAGAAGGAAGTCAAACGCCTTTCCAAGCTGAGGGGCAAGACCGGATACGCCTTGATGATGGACGCGTTCAACGAGGCCAACGCCAAGATTCGGCTCAATGCACTCGTTACTGAGTCAGAAATTGATGAACAGCGCGGCTACAAGTCCATTTTCGCTGGGGCTGCTGCTGGTATCCGGAACCCGCGTGGACACGAAATCGACATCGGTGACACACCTGATGAAGCGCTCGACTACCTAGCGCTGGCGTCGCTGCTACTGCGGCGATTAGATGCCGCCGGCGTTCGTTAAGCGCCAGCGATTGGGAGGTAGTCTTCATCAACCTTGGTCAGACCGGACTGTGATCCAGACCACCCCCGCTGGATATCGTACTATCTCGCCAGCACGTGCACGCTCACACCTTGCGCGCGGGCTGTTCGCATAGCGTCAACTTCCTCGCCAGTGAAGCGTGTTCGAGATCACCGCTAGGTGTACTGATCGGGCTGGTTGGTTGAAGGACTGTGATCCAGGGGTGTGAACGCATGGGAGGGCCTTGCTGGTTGAGTGGGGATTGCGAAGTCGTCCACTGTCAGAA
>NZ_OMOH01000016.1 GCF_900289195.1 Propionibacterium ruminifibrarum | reverse complement strand
GCGGCTCCGGTGGGGGGTTCGGTTCAGCGGTTGTTGTCGTGGCGTCCGTTGGTGGCGTTGGGTGACATGTCGTACAGCGTGTACTTGATCCACTGGCCCGTCTTCGTGCTCTTCATGGCGCAGTTCGACCGCGCGAGGCTCGGTCTGCGCGGCGGCACGATCCTGATCGCGGCCTCGCTGGCGTTCGCATGGTTCATGACCCGTTTCGTCGACCAGCCGGCGCAGCGCTACCCGCGTACGGGGCGCATCGTACTCAAGAAGACCATGGTCGTGCTCGTCTCGCTCGCCGTCGGCCTCGTCCCACTCGTCAGCACCGACATCGTCCTCGACCGCCGTCGTGCCGCCCAGCTGTCAGCGGCCCTGGGCGGCACCGGGGACCCGGATCATCCCGGGGCGGCAGCCATCCTCTCGCAGGGGCCGCAGGACTTCTCGGCCGAGCCGATCCCCGGGCCGCTCGCCGTCGGTGAGAGCTGGATCCCCGACCTGCCCGCGCCCTGCCCGCCCGGCCAGCAGGAACTCTTCGGCGAGACGGAGACGCTGTGCAGCTCGATGCCGGCCAGTAACGCGGGCCGGCCCCGGATCGTCATCGTGGGGGACTCCCACATCGAGCAGATGATCACCCCGGTCGCCCTGACACTGGCCAGCCGTCACGACCTGGACCTGAGCCAGTACCTGATGGGCGGCTGCTCCTTCGGGCAGCCCGAGTACTACGACGGCGAGTGCCGGATCAGGAACGAGGTCGTCCTCGACCTCCTCGCCGAGGACCCGCCCGATGTCGTCATGCTCAGCACGACCGCGGCCGTTCCCGGCTCCCCGGACGAGGCGCTGAGGCCCGGCGTGAGGGAACTGGCCGAACAGCTCTCCTCGCTGGGGATCATCGTCATCGGTTTCCGCGACAACCCGCGGTCGACCAAGGACCTCTACGAGTGCTCCAGCGAACGCCCCAGCGGCACGCCATTCGGCGGATGCTCCTTCCCGCAGGACACCCACTTGGCGCGGATCGATCCCGCCGTCGAGCTGCTGATGATCCCGCAATTCCATCAGATCGACCCGACCGATCTGTACTGCGTCGACGGCGAGTGCTACACGATCATCGGCAACATCTTCGTCTACCTCGACGACAACCACATCAGCGGCCCGTACGCCCTCACAATGGCTCCGATCCTGGCCGACCGCGTCGAACCACTGCTCGGGCTGTAGCCGGGCACCTGCCCGCGGGCCCTGCGGGCCCCAGCAGCCCGGTCCCCGCACGGCGCCGCCGCCCACGGCAGGGGCCCGGCCTGCCACGCCCATCGGCCACGCTCGGCCCGCGCCGCACCGGGGCTGGCTCGCCTGTCCGCTCATCGCGTAGCCGGGCTGCTGGTGCAGCGGCCGGCGGCCAATATTCTTGTCGCCATGACAGGACCCAGCGCCACGACTCAGACCCTGGCCGCCGATCTGCTCATCATCGGCTGGGGCAAGGCCGGCAAGACCTTGGCCAAGGACCTCGGCGGGCGGGGCCGACGCGTCGTGCTCGTCGAACGCGATGACTCCCTCATCGGCGGTTCCTGCATCAATGTGGCCTGCGTGCCCACCAAGGACCTCATCGACTCCGCCGAGCACCGTGCCGGCGCCGAGCCGGCCGCGTACCTGCGCCAGGCCATCGCCTCGCGCGACTCCCTCGTCACCAGGCTGCGTGCCGCCAACCGGGCCATGCTCGAGACGGTCGAGGCCGTCACACTCATCGGCGGTGAGGCCCGGTTCACCGGGCCCCATCGGGTCCGGGTGCGCGGCGGTGACGAGACCCTCGAGATCACGGCGGACCAGATCGTCATCAACACCGGCAGCAGCCCGCTGCTGCCCGACCTGCCGGGCATCGACGGGCCGAACGTGCACACCTCGCAGTCGATCCAGCACATCACCGACCTCCCGGAACGGCTCGCCATCATCGGCGGCGGCTTCATCGCCATGGAGTTCGCCTCGATGTTCGCCGCATTCGGTTCACAGGTCACCGTCCTCGAACGCTCGGCCCGGTTCGGCTCCGGCCTGGACGGCCTGGACGACGACGTGCGCGAGGCCGTCGTCACCGCCCTCACCGACCGCGGCGTACGGATCCTCACCGGCGCAGTGGTCGAGGCCATCGACGCGACCGGCGTGAACACGTCCGCCGGACGCATCGACGCGGAGGCCGTGCTGGTCGCCACCGGCCGCAGACCCGAGACAGCGGCCCTGAACCTGGGCGCCGCAGGTGTCGCCACCGACGAGCGCGGCTTCATCATCGTCGACGAGCACCTGGCCACCTCCGTGCCCGGCATCTGGGCGGCCGGCGACGTCAACGGGGGACCGCAGTTCACCTACATCTCGCTCGACGACTACCGCATTCTCGCAAGTCAGCTCGCAGGCGACGGATCCCGCTCCACCGCTGACCGGTCGGCGGTGCCGACCACCACTTTCATCACCCCGCCGCTGGCCCAGGTCGGTCTGACCGAACGCGAGGCGCGCCGGCAGGGCATCGACCACGTGGTCGCCGCCAAGAAGGTCGCCGACATCGCCGCCATGCCCCGGCCGAAGATCCTCGGCGAGACCCACGGCCTCATCAAGGTGCTCATCGATCCGGCCACCGACAAGGTGCTCGGCGCCACCGTGTTCAGCACGGACGCCCAGGAGGTCATCAACCTCGTGGCCCTCGCCATGCGCGCCGGCGCCACCGCCACCCAGCTGCGCGACGGCATCTGGACCCACCCGTCCAGCACCGAGGCGCTCAACGAGGTGCTCGCCACGCTTTCCGCAGGGCGCTGAGGGCTGGACGTCCGGCCTTCTGCGGCCCGGCTGCGCCTGCTGATCGGCCGACGTGCGCCTCGGCAGCCATGGCTCATGGCGGACGAGGACCAAGAGGCTCCCTGCCAGGACGCGAGCTGGTCTGACGTCCCGCACGGGCCCTGCCACGTGGACCTGCTCTGGCCGCGGCCCGTCGGGCATGACATGCTGGCTCCGCAGGAGAGGAGTTGACCATGGCACGGGTGATGGTGACAGGGGCGTCCTCGGGGCTGGGGCGACTCATCGCGGAATCCCTCGCCGACGCGGGGCACGATGTGGTTGCTCACCTGCGCAGCGCAGATCGGCTCACCGACCCGGACGTGCTCGCCCGCATGCACACCGTGATCTGCGGCGACCTGGCCGACCCCGGCCAGGTGCGGGCCGTCGCCGAGCAGGCGGCCGCTCTCGGCCCCCTCGACGCGGTCATCCACAATGCCGGTGTCCTCAGCGGCCCGGACGTCATGGCCGTCAATGTGGTGGCCCCCTACCTGCTCACCGCTTGCATGCCGCTGCCCGGGCGCATCATCGTCACGTCCAGCTCGATGCACCGCGACGGTGACACCCGAGTCGGCGCCGACGACTTCGACCGGGGCTCGTACAGCACGAGCAAGCTGTGCGTCACGGCGTTCGCCATGGCCCTCGCCCGCAGCAGCGGTGACACGCTCGCCCATGCCGTCGATCCCGGCTGGGTGCCCACGAGAATGGGCGGCCCGGGCGCCCCGGACGACCTCACCGCCGGGCACCGCACCCAGGAATGGCTCGCCACCGCGCCCGAGACCGACATCACCCCGCGCACCGGAGGCTACTGGCACCACCGTCGTGCCACCGAGCCGCATCGGGCGGCCCTCGACCCGAGGTTCCAGAACCGGCTCATCGGCATTCTCGAGCGGCGCACGGGCGCGTCCCTGTGAGGCCCTGCCCGTAGGGGACCAGCCGTCGTGCCAGCCACTGATGTGGGCAAGGTTGCCTCCTCGTCTACTGTGTACGGGTCCCTGCCACGCCGCCGTACCAGACAAGAGGTCCCCGTGCCTGCCCAGACCAACCCCACCGGTCACGTCACCACGACCGGGCTCATGCTCTTCGCCCTGTTCTTCGGCGCGGGGAACCTCATCTTCCCGCCGGTGCTGGGCGCCTCGGCCGGTGCGCACCTCCCCGTCGTCCTCGCGGGCTTCCTCCTCACCGGAGTGATCCTGCCGCTCGCCACGATTGTCGCCGTGTCGACCTCGGGGGAGGGTATCAGCGGCATCGCGCACCGCGTCGGGCCCCGGTTCGGTACCCTCATGCCGCTGGTCGTCTACCTCGTCATCGGTCCCCTGTACGCGGTGCCGCGCGTCGTGACGGTCTCGTACGAACTGGCCACCCGCTCGTTGCTGGCTCAGGCCGGCGTCGAGCCCGGACGTTGGGCGCTGCCCGTGCACGCGGCCGTGTTCGGGTGCCTCACCCTGCTGCTGGCCCTCAAACCCTCCCGCCTGGCCGACCGGATCGGACACTGGCTCACCCCGACACTGCTCATACTCGTTGCGGTGCTGTGCGTGGTCGTCCTCGTACGGCTCCCCGCAGCCGAGCAGGAGCCCGCCGGTGGATATGCGACCAGTCCGTTCCGAACCGGCCTCGTGCAGGGGTACCTCACGATGGACGTGCTGGCGGCCTCGGTGTTCGGCCTCGTCGTGCTCAACGCGCTGGACTCGCAGGGAGCGACGGACCGCCGCAGGACCGTCAGTGCCGCCTCGGTGGCCGCTGCCATCGCCGCCGCGCTACTGGGCCTGGTCTACCTTGGCCTGGCCATGCTCGGTGCCCGTGTCGGTGGTGGCGACCCGAGCGATGGCGCGGGGCTGCTGCGGGGCGCCGCAGCCCATTCGCTGGGCGGTGCCGGTGTCGTGATCTTCGCCGCCGTGGTCATCCTCGCCTGTCTCACCACATCGGCCGGCCTGCTCAGCGCCTGGTCGAGCTATGCGGCGACAGCATGGCCACGAGTGGGCTTCGGCCGACAGCTCGTGGCGGGCACGGTGGTCTGCTTCTTCCTGGCGAACCTGGGGCTCGGCATGATCGTGAGGATCGTCTTCCCCATCACCCTGCTGCTGTACCCGGTCGCCATCACGCTCGTCGCGGTCACCCTCGTCGACGCGGTGGCACCCGGCCACCTGCGTGCCGCGTACCGATGGGGCACGGCCTGCGCCGGGCTGCTTGGCCTGGTCTCGGCGCTGAGCGCTCTCGGTGTCACCGCACCCAGCGTCCTGCTGGCTCGCACCCGGCTCTGGAACGACGAGACGGGCTGGACCTTCCCGACGCTGGTCTGCGTGGTGACCGGCGTGGTCATCGACATCACGGGCGGGCGCTGGAGCAGTCCCGACCCGGGGTTGCGGCATGCCCGAACGGTTTCCCGGCGAGGTGGGGCGTCTCGCTGACGATCGCAGGGACGGAGCGCGGCCCGAACGCTGAAGCCCCTTGAGCGGCCCGTCGGTCACCGGACCCGGTACCGGGTGGCGCAATCAGCGCATCAGGCGTCCGGTCATGGAACTCGTCGCCCGTGAACCGCAGGCCAGATACATCGCGGTGGCCATGGGTGATCCGTTCGCACCCGAGCAGGTCACCGGGCGCCGACGGCGGCATCACCGGATTCCTCGCGGTCGTACGCCCAGCGGGGCGGTGACCTGCGAGCCGTCCGTCAACCCCTCTGGCCCGGCCGCTGCCACGGTGAGCTCTGCCCCGGCTGCGGCGGAGGCTGGGGCGTCTGGGGCGGGCCCTGATACGGCGGTGCGTACTGCTGTGGGGGTGCGGTGTAGGGGATCGGCTGCTGCACCTGGTATGGGGGTTGGTCGATGGCGGGCGCCGCGGGTGGGCGTCTCATCTGCCACCAGCCGACCCAGCCGACGATGATGATGGCCGCTTCGGGCAGGATCCCGATCACGGGGTTGAGGGAGGGGCCAGACAGGGCCGGGTCGTGATCGTACGAGACGACAACGACGATCCCCTCGATCAGGGAGAGACCGAGGGGGATCGAGTACAGGATGAGTGCCGCGAGCACCTGCCCCGAGCGGCCCCGATTCGCTGCGGCGAGCATCCAGATCGACAGCGCAACGGGGGCGCCGAGGGCAGTGAGAAGGAAGATGAGCAGAACCGCGGGGGCCGCCGACAACTCACTGGGGGAATCGCTGGTGCCAGTGGGGACAAGGGACGCCAAGGGGAAGAACAGCGATGTGAGGCTGGACGCGAAGAATCCGAACGCCAGGAAGGCGAGACCGCGATAGACCAGTGCCGCGATCGCGGCTCCCTTGACCAGTGAGGCGTTTCCTGCCGGGGTGAGGCTGTTCTGGGTCATGAGGACGAGGCTACGGGGTGCCGGCGCATCCGGCCAAGACCATGGCCGCGTGGTGGGCGGCGGGGAGGAGCCGGTCTGGTTCGTGACAACGAGACTGTGTGCGAAAGACGACCGGGCCGTGATGCCCCGGGCGGCCCCGCGGCGCAGGCGGGGCCCTTTCGCCGCCATGCCCGGTGAGCAGTGCCGTCGGGCATGGCGGCTGTCGAGGTCGGCGGTTTTCGGGCGAGTCTGGGGGCGTGGTTGTCCGGCACCGTCCCGACCGCGGGGAGCCTCAACCCATCCGCCCCGGCGCCTGCCATGGTGACCTGGTGACACCTGTCCCTGCCACGGCGAGGTCGGTGGGGAGCGTCTGGGACTGGCCGTGGTGAGGTACTGGCTCGGGGTGCTGAGCCAGCACCCCGGGGGCCGGCTGAGGCATCTGCTGAGGCGACTGGTCGGCGACTGGTGCTGACGGGTGCCTCATGCGTGTCCAACCGGTCCAGCCAAGAACGACGATCGCCCACTCGGGGATCGTCGCGAGAAGGGCGGCGGCCGGGATGTGGTGGGCGGTTGCGATCAGGGCCACCATGCCGATCGGTGTGAGTGCGGACACCAGGGTGAAGAGGACGAGCACCACCTTCATCTGGCGTATGTCATTGCGGCGTGCGGCGATGAACATGCAAACCGCTAGGACGAAGGGCGCCGTGGTAAGGACGAAAGCGGCGATGCACACCAGGAAGAAGATTCCGGCGTCCGTCATGGCTTGACTGCTGTAGCCCTCCATGGAGAGCGCGGCGCCGCCGAAGATGAAGATGATCGGGCCGTAGGTCAGCGCGACGGCCATGGCTGCCAGGAAGATGGCGCCCTGGTAGATGAGGGCGGCGATGGCCGTTCCCCTGACCAACGAGACGTCTGTCTGTGGAGCGGGGCTGAGCTGCGTCATGGCCGCCAGGCTACCGGCCCGGCTGTCCACCGGGCCAGGGCGTGCTCTGCCCGTACCAGGGCGATGAGCTCGGCGGGGGCAGGCGGTAGGGCGCGGGCGCGTACTGCGGGGGATGGGCGGTGTAGGGGCCGGGCGGCGGCAGCTGGTACGAGAACTGGCCGACGGCGGGTACCTCGGGTGGGCGTCTCATGCGGAACCAGCCGAACCAGCCGAGAAGGGCGACGAGGATTTCGGGGAGGAGGTAGAGGCTGAACGAGAACAGGGCGCTGGGCGCTAGCCCGATCGCCGCGATGATCAGGGGGAGCGCGGCGAGCCCCGAGAAGACGATGAGCGCTGTGCACACGTGCCAGAGGCGGTAACGACGTACGGAGACGAGCATCCAGATCGACAGGGTCAGGAGCGCGAGAGTGGCCATGAGGGCCATCACGGTGATGAGCATGACTTCCCTCGCGGCTCGAGACCCTTCGCCCTCGAGTCCTCCGGATCCGCTGTAGCCCATCAGCGTTGTCATCCCGCCGATGGCTACGGTGGTGGCCAAAGCCGTCGCAACGAGGATGCTGTGATAGACGATGGCGAGGATGGCCGAGCCCTTGGCCAATGAGATGTTGGCCTCGGGGGCTGGGGTGATCTGGCTCATGGCCTTGAGGTTACGGGGGTGGCGGCCTGCCCGGCCAGGGGTGTTCGTGAGGAGTTCTTCTCAGTGGACCTCTGGATCTCGCCCGGTCGCGTGTCGGATCCGCCTCATCGTGCCCATCGGGAGGGAGGGTACGGGCCGGCGTCGGGTCGAGGTTTCCCGGTGAGGGCCGAGAACGGATGCGCGGTCATTGGGTCGGGCGTGGCCGGGGGCGTCAGCCCATCCGCCCTGGTGCCGGCCAGGGCGACTCCTGCCCCTGCCACGGCGAGGTCGGCGGCGTCAGGGGCCGGCCGTGGTGGGACGCATGCTGTTGGACGGGTGTGGGATGGGGGCCGATGTGCATCTGGTTCGGGAACGGGCCGGGTGCACAGGCGCCTCTCATGCGAGCCCAGCCGATCCACCCGAGAATGATGATGACGCACTCGGGGAGAAACATGAGAAGGACAGCGGTCGGGGCGCCCGGGCCGGATGTGAGGAGCCAGGTCACCACGGCGATCAGGGCGAGCCCGGCCAGCAGGGAGAAACCGATGAGCGCCGCCCCCACCTGCCCCGAGTTGTTGCGGCGCTCGGCGATCATCATCCAGACAGCCAGCGCGACGGGTGAGGCGACAACGACGAGGGCGATGATGAGCATCAGAAGAAAGACCATGGCCGTCGCCGCGGCGCGGCTGTTGTAGTCCTCCATGGAGAGTGCGGCGCCCCCGAAGATGAAGATCACCGGGCCGTAAACCATCGCGAGGGCCATGGCCACCAGGAGCGTGGCGCCGTGGTAGACGAGGGCTGCGATGGCCGTTCCCCTGGCCAACGAGGTCCCTGTCTCGGGAACGGGGTTCGTCCTGGGCATGATGACAAAGCTATCGGGCCGAGGCCCACCTGACCAGGGTGTGGTGATCGCTCGTCAACCCGCGCCCTCGGTGCGGTCAACTGCCTCTCCGAGGCTCGCTGGTACGGTTCGAGGGGTGTGGTGAGACGGCAGCCCGCCGGCCGAGCACCACGATGACCGAATCTCGAAACGAATGATCTCGGATCATGAGATTCCCGGGATTTTATTTGCCGTGTCCAGTTGTGACCGTTGATGTCCGATCCTGTGTGCTCTGTTGAGGGCATAACAGCGGTCGTGTGAGGGGAGTGTCCCCTGATCGACCGATTGGTTCAACCCGTCAACAAGGAACGTGATAACTGGAAACGATTTTCAGAAATATATTTTTGAAAACACATCTGACATTGTGGGGAGTCCCTGTCTTGAGGGATGGGGTGTGCTTGACCGGGGCATTTCGTGGAAATAATTTTGGTGTGCCGCAGGGGGTGTCGACGTCGGGGGTGAACCGCCATGGCGCGATACCTCGTGGCGGCGCTATCCACAACTTCGTTTAGGAGACGCAAAGTGGCATCGAACCTGACGATCAGGCCGTTGAATACCGGGTTCATCCCGACCAAGCCTCTTCAGTATCATTTCCACTTCTCGGCGGAGCCCTACCTGAGGGACGTCCCGGACGAGAAGATTCCGCTTCCCGATTATGCTTTTCTCGTCGAGGGCGGTGATCGGCTCGTTCTCGTCGACACGGGGATGTCCTGGACGGAACGGGCCAATGAGTACCACCATCCCGGCTCCTGGCAGGATGAGGGACAGGACATCGAGAGCATGCTTAAGAGCGTGGGGTACTCGTGCGATGACATCGACATTGTGATCCTCACGCACCTGCACTGGGACCATTCCTACTATCTCGAGAAGTTCAACAACTCCCGAGTGCTCGTCCACCGGCGCGAATACGAGTTCGCCCAGCACCCGATCCCCCTGTACTACAAGTCATACGAGGATCCCGCGCTCGGACTCGAGGCCCCCTACAAGGGGAACACGCACATCGAGCCAGTCGAGGGTGACGAGCTCGAGGTGATCCCGGGTGTCAGGATCCTCGAGACGTTCGGGCACTCGCCGGGGCACGTCTCCGTCGAGGTCGACTGCGCCGACGGCCGGAACTACATCTGCGCCGGCGACTCCCTCTTCGATCTGCGCAATCTCGACCCGATTCCGGAACTGCACTACGACATCATCCCGCCGGGCCGCTTCGCCGACGTCGTGGCGACGTGGAACAGCGTTCGCAAGCAGAAGGCCCGCGTCGAGGAGAGGCACCAGATCCTTCCCGCGCACGACAAGACCCTTCCCGATCGTCTGGCGGAGAACCCGATCATTGGGGGAACCGATGGCACCACGAGCAGCGATCGTCGGTAGCTGGGACACCAAACGGGAGGAGATGCGCTTCATGTTCTCCCGCTTGGCTGCGTCCCACCTCGATCCCTTCTACATCGACGTCTCGACCCTCGACACCGATCCGCTCGATCCCGGGACCGGATACTCCTCGAATGAGATCCGTCGTTTTCACAGCGCCGAGTGGAATGCACTGGCGAGTTCCGGCAGGGGAGAGAAGATCGATTTCATGGCCGCTGTTGCGGCGGAGTTCATCTGTCGTCTCCACCGGGAGGGGCAGGTCCACGGGATCATCTCGGCCGGAGGACTCCAGAACACCGTTCTCGCGACCTCGGCCATGCGGCGCCTTCCCATCGGTCTGCCCAAGGTGATGGTGACCACGGCGGCCACCGGACCACGGGAATTCCAGCTCGTCACCGGAAACAGGGACATCATCGTGGTCCCGTCCCTGTCCGATCTCGCCGGGGTGAACATGTTCACGCGGACGACGCTCGACAACGCGTGCGCCTGCTTGGCCGGCATGCTCACTCTCGCCGAGAACCCGGGGGAGGGAATCCGGCGGGGGAGCCGGCTGTCGGTGGGGTTGACCCAGATGGGCGTGACCAACATCGCCGCCGTGGCGGCGATCAGACGGCTGCGGGAACTCGGTTTCGAGCCGGTGGGCTTCCACGCCACGGGTTCGGGCGGGCCGACGATGGAGGAGTGCGTCGAAGAGGGGCTGCTCCACGGGGCACTCGACATGACACTCCACGAGATCGTCAGCGATGTCATGGAAACCGGCTACTCGGTCGGTGCGAAAGGCCGTTTGGAGCGGCTCCTGGCCGGTGACGCGCCGGTGCTCCTGGCTCCGGGCGGGCTGGACTTCATCGACGACTGGACCGACAACTTCCCGGTTGGCCTGGCGGGGCGCCGGTTTGTCCTGCACAACAGCAACCTCGCGCACATCAAGCTGACGGTTGAGGAGGCGAGAAGGGTCGGACGCGTCATCGGCGGCAGGATCGCGGGGAGCCACCGGGGCGTTGACATGCTGATCCCGACCGGCGCCCTCCGCTCCGAGGCCGAGGCAGGCGGGAAGATGCACGATCCCGAGGTCGACAAGGCGCTGGTTGACGCGATCATCGAGAGCGCAGGGCCCGGTTTGAGGACGACCCTCTTCGAGGGCGACCTGAACACAGAGGGATTTGGGACTGCTGCTGCCGATCTCTTCGCGAGGATCTCCGGCCGGACCACGTGCGGAGGTGAATGACGATGGACGGCCAAGACGATGTGAGGGAACTGCTCGTGAGGGCGGCCCGGCGTGCCTACCGGCGCGGGATCCAGACCGGCGACGGGGGTAACGTCAGCGCCCGCGTGGGGCCGGACAGCCGCTCGATGATCGTGACGCGCAGTGGAACGTCCCTGGCCGACTGCGATGCGGACGACTTCCTCGAAACCGACCTCTCGGGGAACGTGCTCTCCGGGCGGGGCGCACCGACTCGTGAGGCGTTCCTCCACGCGAGGATTTATGAGACGCGCCCGGACGTGAACGCGATCGTGCACTGCCATGCGCCCTATTCGATCGCCGTCGCCAGATCGCACGAGAGGATCCCCCAGCCCACCTGGCACTCCAGGATGAAGCAGCCCAACGGTTTCCCCGTGATCGACGTGCACCACGCGGCCGTACCCCCGCAGGACTGGCCACGGGTCGGGTCCGTCATCGCTGCTGGGCCGTCGGCGCCGATGGCCTTCGTCCTGCGTGACCACGGTCTCGTGGCACTGGGCCGCGACCCCATAGCGGCCGAGCACCTTGCTGAGTTGGTCGAGGAGACCGCAATGATCGCCTTCCTCCTCGGCGGCTCGGAATGAACGAAACCATCGGGTCATGGTGCGGGCCGTCCACGCGGGGCCGTGGGCGGACTCGGACCGGACCCCACGAAGAACATCGAGGGTTAATCAATGTCAGCGAAACTTGTTGAAGAGGCGAGACCGACCCGGTTCCGGGTCTGGGTCCTCGCCGCGATGATCGCGGCGACCTTCGCCAATTACCTGGACCGGGCGGTGCTCGCCGTCGTCGGACCGACGGTCCAGAAGGAATTCGGGATGAGCGATGTCCAGTACGGCTGGCTCTCCTCGGCCTTCGTCTGGGGCATCGTGGTCGTCATCCTGGTCTTCGGCGTCCTCATGCAGAAGTTCGGGGAGCGGATCGTCGGCTTCGTGGGCCTCATCGGCTTCGGGCTCATGACGCTGCTCAGCGGCGGCACAGTCGGGTTCAAGTCGCTCATGGCCTGCCGCCTGGGACTCGGCGTCTTCGAGGCACCGACCTTCCCGATGAACGCGACGCTGGTGCGCCGCTGGTTCCCGCCCACTGAGCGCGCGAAGTCGGTCTCGAGTTACCAGTTCGCGGCCACCTGCGGCACCGCTCTCGGCATCCCGATCGTTGCCGGCGTCACCCACGCGTGGGGCTGGCGAGGAGCCTTCGTCTTCGCGGGTGCCGTCACCCTGCTCGTCTCGGTGTTCTGGCGGGCGGTCGTGCACGACACCCCGCAGGGGGCGCCGCGGGTCAACAAGACCGAGGTCGAGCTCATCCAGGCCGGCGGCGGCGAGGAGAGGAGCGCCGGGAGGACCACGCGCGAGCACGTGAAGTACGTTCTGAGCGACCGGCGTCTCATCGCCCTGTACATCATCACCGGTGCCACGTCGACCGCGTTCTTCTTCTTCATGACCTGGCTCCCCAAGTACATGCGCGAGGCCTTCGACGTCGATGTGACGGGAGGCCTGAGGGGCGGCGTCAAGGGCACGATCCCCTACCTGTGCGCGCTGGTCGGTATCGTCTTCGGGGGATGGATCAGTGACCACTTGGTCGCGCGCGGTGTGAGCAGGAAACACGCCCGCAAGGTCCCCATCGTGATTGGTCTCGTTCTCACCGCGGTGGTGCTCGTCATGCCCTTCGCCCACGGTCAGCTCGCCGGACTCGTGATCATCTCCATCGGTTACTTCGGGGCTGCCATGGGCAACTGTGCGTGGATTCTTCCGGCGGAGGTCTCGAGGAAGGAATGCGTCGCTGTCGCCAATAGCGTGTACGGGTTCTGCACTAACCTGTTCGGTGCCATCTCACCCGTCGTCGCCGGCTATCTGGTCAGTCTCAGCGGGTACAACGCGATGATGGTCTACATCGGCGCGTGGGCGGTGGTCGGGCTCGTCTCCATCGTCTTCGTCCTCGACGAGGTGGCACCCACGCCCGCGAAGGACGAGGCCGCTGTTTGACCCCCGGACGGGTGCCGCCCGATCGGGTGTCCGGGGCCGTCGACGTGGGCGGCCCCGGGCGGGCACAGGGCCAGGACATCGCGTCCGGGCCGGGACGGCGTCCAGCCGGCCCGCTGGAAGAACGGATCACGACGGCATGACCGATCACGGGAACTTGCCCACAGAACTTTTTCAGAAACGCAACCCCCTGACAGATCTCTGCCCTGTCGTGCCATGAACACGTCTCGCGGTGGGCTGCGAGGTCCCGGGCGGGGGCCGTCCATTCCTGACTCGTCACGCTGAATCAATTGTGCAACGGAGAGAGGCCATGGCAACGATTCATCCGCGGGGGAGGAGGTTCTCCTACTCCCTCAGCTTGGGCTGGTTCCACACGGACCGCCCGCTGCTCGAGAGGTTTTCCGCCGCCAGACAGGACGGCTTCGGAGCCGTTGAGTTGTTCTGGCCCGCCGGAGTCGATTACCGGCAGGTGGCCGCGGCCGCTCGGCGCGAGCACGTCCGGATATCCATGTTCAACATGTACGAGGGCGATTATGCGCAGGGCGAGCGCGGCTTCGCGGCCGACCCGGACCGGGTGGAAGAATGGCGCGCCCGGTTCCTCGAGGCGCTCGACTTCGCGGTGCTTTCCGATTGCGACGACATCAACGTACTGGCCGGGGACATTCCCGGGGATCGGAGCCGAGCCGTCGGAATGGACTGCCTCGTCGAGAACATGCGCTGGGCCGCGCTCGAGGCGTGCGCGCAGGGCAGGAGGATTCTCGTCGAGCCCCTCAACAGGTCTGCGCACCGGAACTACGCGTGCCGCGACACTGACGAGGCGATGCGAGTGGTGGAGGCCTGTCGGAGCGACAACGTCGTGCTCCTCTACGACGTTTACCACGCTCAGCTGACGGAGGGGAATGTCATCTCGACCCTTTCCAGGATCATGGGTCGCATCGGGCACGTGCAGATCGCCGATGTCCCCACCAGAGGGCGCCCGGGAACCGGGGAGCTCAACTTCGCCAACATCCTCGGGGCACTGGTCGACCTGGGCTACTCCGGGTATGTGGGTCTCGAGTACGACCCCGCGGGGGACTCGGATCCACTGGGTTGGTTGCCGGTGTCCGAGCGTGGCCAGGCGGAGAGGGCGGGTGGGCCGTGAGGCTCGTCGAGGGGCAGCAGAAGCCTGAAGAGGCCCGGCCGCCCTGCGGGCCTCAAAGTGCGGTGTTCGGCCATGAAGCGGGGATGATCTCTCTGTAGCATCGGTTCGGTCATCTGTCGAGGATGTGATGACAATGAGGGAGAACCAGGAGGGCCGATCCTCTGGAATGAGTGTTCGTGCTCGCCAGCTGGCCATTGCCAAGGCTGTCATGACTGGTGACGCCGCAACTGCGGAGGAACTCGCCGGTCTCATCGGCGTATCGGTGATGACGATCTACCGTGACGTGAGCATTCTTGAGGACTGTGGCGTGTTGCGCAGGAATCGGGGGCGCATCGTCGCCGTCGTGAACGGCCTTCACGCGGTCGACGCCATTTTCAGGGTGGAGCAGGGCGCGGAGGAGAAGAGGATCATCGCCCGGGCCGGGGCCTCGCTCGTCGCGCCCGGCAGTTCCGTCCTCCTTGACGACTCCAGCGCCGGGGTGTGGCTGTTCAGGTCCCTCGATCGCGTCGACACCTTGACGATCGTGACCAATTCGTTGCTCATCGCGAACCAGGCGATATCGGAGAAGGTGTCCGGACTGGTCATCATCGGCGGTGAGTACCGACCGTGGGCTCACTCGTCCATGGGGGCCATCACGCTGGAGGCGCTCAAGAGGATCACGACGGATTATTGTTTCCTGTCCGCGCCCGGGATCGTGGCCATGTCCTGTGTCCACCCCTACGAGGATGTGGCAGAGGTCAAGAGGGCCATGCTGCGGGCTGGGAACGAGTCCGTCCTGCTCGCCGACCATGCGAAATTCACCAGGAGGGGAATCTTCCGGTTCGCCGACGTCGGCGAGTTCGACCATGTCATCGTGGATTCGGGAACCCCCGGGCCGATCGTCTCGGAGTTGCGCAGGAGGAGCCCGGACGTCATCGTCGCCGGTGACGAGCCCGTGACGGCCGAGAGCTGACCTCGGCCCGTGCCGCCCTGCCCGTCACGCACTTTGATTCTCGAATCGCGTCGATGAACACCGCTGTGTGGATGGGCTCCAACGGCCGGGCCATCCAGGTGGTCATCTCGTCGACGGCCTTCATGGTCAACGCCTTGAGCGGGCCATCAGGGCGGTACCGGCGTCCTTGGCCCGGCGCACCATCTGCGCGATCGCCTCACGCCGGGCCATGTCCGGCTCCGCCGACTCCTCTGGTGGTGGTGTCGGGGTCATGGCCTCCAGTCTGGCCAACCCCACGGTCGACGGGCTACTGCTGGTGGCTGCTGCCCCCGGTCGTCATGGCTCCTTGACGGGCGATGGAGCCATTGACACCGTTCCTAGGACAGGCCCCACGGTGAGCCCTGCCCCGGTTGCGGCGGAGGCTGAGGCGTCTGGGGCGTGCCCTGATACGGCGGCGCGTACTGCTGCGCGGGTGCGGTGTAGGGGATCGGCTGCTGCACCTGGTACGGGGGCTGGCCGATGGCGGGCGCCGCGGGCGGGCGTCTCATCTGCCACCAGCCGACCCAGCCGACGATGATGATGGCGGCATCGGGCAGGCCGCTGGTGTAGAAGCTGAGGAGCGAGTTCCCCTGGTCGTTTGCGACGGCTATGACCGTCCCGGTGAGCAGGAAGAGGACGAAGGGTGTGGCGTAGAGGAGGAGGGCGGCGAGTACCTGCCCGGGGCGGCCTCGGTTCGCGGCGACGAGCATCCAGACCGACAGCGCGACGGGTGAGCCGAGGATGATGAGGAAGAGGACGAGCATCACCGTGAGTGCGGCTGACAGATCGCGGGGGAGACTGCCCAGGTCGTTGTCGGTGGGGAGGGACGCGAAGGAGAGGAGCAGCGACGAGAGGGCGGACGCGAAGAACGCGAACAGGGCGAGGGCGAGGCCGTGATAGACCAGTGCTGCGATCGCGGCTCCCTTGGCCAGTGAGGCGTTTGCCGCCGGGGTGGGGTTGCTCCAAGTCATGGTGACGAGACTACGGGTCGCAGACGCGCCCGGCCAAGAACGTGCTCCGGCCCGTCCAGGTGCTCGCCGACGGTCGACCGCCCGGATGCTTCAGCTCGCAGTCCGTCGCATCCCCTGCGGCGGTGGATGCGATGGTGGCCGGGGCCGCGACGGCCGCCTTCCTGGCCGGTGAGGTGGTCACCACCAAAGCGGGTCGGTCTGGGACACGACAACGTGGTTAGCTGTACTGATCGGGCTGGTTGGTTGAAGGACTGTGATCCAGGGGTGTGAACGCATGGGAGGGCCTTGCTGGTTGAGTGGGGATTGCGAAGTCGTCCACTGTCAGAAA
>NZ_OMOH01000015.1 GCF_900289195.1 Propionibacterium ruminifibrarum | reverse complement strand
AGTGGTCGGCGCGGTTGATCTGGATCGAGCTCACCGACACAGGCGTCGAGATCTCTCAGGCCACTGTCGGTCGTTGGCTTCGTCGGCTGGGGTTGAATCGTCGCCGCTGGCTTGATGTCGACGGCGAGCTGTTGCGCAAGCCGGGCAAGATCACTGCCCGCTACAAGGGCCACATGGTCCACCTGGATGTGAAGAAGGTCGGACGGATCCCCGATGGTGGGGGCTGGCGGTCTCGCGGCCGCGGCAAGGCTGGCCCGCGGCAGAAGGTCGGCTACGCCTACCTGCACTCGGCAATCGACGGGTTCTCCCGGCTGGCCTATACCGAACCCCATACCGATGAGAAAGCCGCCACCGTGTTGGAGTTTTGGCGCAACGCGCAAGCCTTCTTCGCAGCCCACCGCATCACCGAGATCACTCGCGTGATTACTGACAACGGGCCGTGTTACACCAGCGAACTGTTCACCGCCCGACTCAAAACCCAGGGCATCACCCATCAGCGGACCCGGCCCTACACGCCACGACACAACGGCAAGGTTGAGCGCTATAACCGGATCCTGGCCGAGGAGCTTCTCTACGCCCGCCCCTACCACTCAGAAACCGAACGAGCCCAAGCCGCCGCCATCTGGAACATCCACTACAACTACCATCGACCCCACACCGCCTGCCGAGACCAGCCCCCCGCCACACGACTCCCCACCGGCGTCACCAACGTCATGCGCAACTACAACTAAGCACTCCAGCCACCGGTTCACCCACTTCGACACGCAAGTCCGTGAGCTACTCGTGATATGCGCGATCGGGAGATGCTGGCAACGTGCGACTAAGCGGCGACGGCCCTCGAGGGTGAGCGGGACGTAGCGGTGTGCCATAGAGCAGGTTTTTCTTTGGCTGACCCGACGTGATGAAGGCTTTGGCACCCTCACCCTGCTGCCACAGGGACCTGCTCGTTCTTCTCAGCCCCTACCCACACCGTCAACAACTAGGTCACACCTGTAGCCCAGCAATCCTCGACACCCTTGGCCGCACTATGTCTGTCGCCTCAGTTGTTGAATAATCATCAACTAATTCAACTATCGAGCTATTGTTGATTTACTATTTCTTTAGTTGTGTAGCTGTCTTCTTTCTTCTCCGGTGGTTTGCGGATTCACTCGGTTCATCATCTTGCGACACAGCCTGTTCGGCGATGCCGCCAGGCTTAAACTGCTCAAGGTACCAGTTGCTAATTGCTGCAGATGCTCTGGCACAGTCTAAGGCTCGAATGGCCTCGATATCAAAGCTATACCCGTGAACGATAGCGTTCCTGCCCTCGACTATCATTTCGAGATAATCTTTGTATTTTTTTCCTTCGAGATAATCATTGTCCAAAAAACTCTTTAAATTAGATGCGAGTATATCACCGTTCTCTATCCGCTTGAGTATCATTAAAAGGTTACTATATCGAGGATTTCGTCCAGTCTTGAAAGATGTCTCGTCGAGGTAGTGGTAAACAACAGCCCCAAACTTCCTCTGATATAAATTTTCTATACAAGCTTGCTCTGTCACTTCAATATGTCCACAGCTACGAACCAAAAGCCAGTTGCATAAAAAATGCAAAGTATTTGAAAGAGGTTCGCTTTCATGGAATAGTTTTACTTCTTTGACTAAATGCAGCATTTCATTAAGTGAATGTGCAACTGTTTCTGGAATCCATTGGCGGCGCTCTTCAGTCATTACTAAACTCGCGATAAACTTCAGATATTCTTGTGTGGACCTTGGTGTCGTCAGAAGTAGATTCTGATGTAGAGTCAATGTAGGCTTGGTTTGTGTTTAGAGCTTCGATAACTTTAACTACTTTATTTGAGGTAAGTTCATTGCCTTTAGCCGCATATCTCATCGCGCCAACCATTAGTGAATCGACCCGTGATGAATTGATCTGTCTTCTTTCGCTTGTTGAGAACAATAAAGAATTGTAGTTTTTGGTATATGCATTAGTGACGTATTTAAACAATTCTATTTCGGATTTAAAGGAACTGGCATCGACGTTCCTGTACTCCTGGGCGAAACTATTGAGAAATCCACCTAAGGGCTTATGGTAGTTTTCTTCATCTTTGAAGAGTGCAATGATTCGCAAAACGAGTTCATGATCCCTAAACCGTTTGTTAGGATCGCTGCCATATAAATTTCGCCAGTTACTATCTTTGTTGAGATCGTCGATCATCTGCATTAAGCTGCCATTGTAGAGAGCCATTCGTATTTCATGTGGGGTCAGTTTTGTGCCCCCCGAATTTAGGCGGGCAAAGACATCATAGACTGCTTCGACTGCATGTGGTTTATCTTCGAGTCGAATAACAGTTGCTGAGACATAGGTATTATCAAGAAATCTTCTCGAATCGGCTTCAAGCTTTGCGTATGACAGTTTATCATATGGAGAACCTTTAAGTGATAATTTGTAGTCCTTGTCGCCATATGAGCCATCATAAAATACTCGAAGAGTCTGGAGTCGTTGTTGTCCATCGAGTACAACCAAGCGGCCGTCGGTCTGGTTGACAAAAAAGAGACTTGGTGTGGGGTATCCTAGCAGCATCGACTCAATAAAGGAGTCCATTTGTTTTCTTGACCAAACAAATCCTCGCTGGAAAGGATTTACCTCTAGCTCACCATCGTTTATCCCAATTTGAGGGGTAATTATATCTCCCTTGTTAAGTCGCGATACCAATCCGGCGATATCAAGACTTGCGTTTGAGTATGAAATTCTTCCCCTTGCTGGTGTCAAGTCATCAAATTCGGAATATTCTTCAGTGGTTAAATTAAGATCTGTTTCCATTATTTCATGTGAAAAAGTTTCACTGTTTTTTGATGAACTGTTTACGCTGTTCATTAATTATCCTAATATTACTGGTTGATGATACCCAAGTAAGTCTGGCTAGACAATACACTGTACTATCGGATGAGGCTAGAACCGAAGACTGCTGTAGTTTGATTGCTTTTAGCTTCTGATGTGTTAATGAATGACTTCTGTGTAATTCAGCTTTTAGTTGTTAATAAACGATTCTTTTTGGATAGGTATATTGTGAAGTAGTTGCTGCCTGGTGGAAGGTGTCAAGGTCGTGTGAGACCAGTAGGAGCTCGGCTACTATCGACCATGTGATCAGAACTTGTGCAGTGCGGCTTGCTCGTGATCATATCACTATGATGTGGGCAGTGAACTACTGGACAGAAACTGCCACGCCAACAGGCGAGGAGATGCTCGCCGAGATCAAAGCCGCTCACGGGCCGAGGCCTCTGAGACTTTTGGAAGGCCTTGCGCTGCGTGGGTTCACGGCTCCCAGGCTTGACCGTGATCCCGCGGTGAAGCGGGTCTACGATGCCGTGGCCAAGGCGCGTGCCGTTGGTACCTCATGATGGTGCCCGGTGCGTCGAAGCAGGCCGCGGCACACAAACACCGGGCGCTGTGAGCGACCCCTCCCGAACCGATCAGGGGTTCGTGGAGCGGGCACGCAGACTGTTCGCGCCCGCCGATGGTCCGTGTTAGCCTCCTGGCAAGGCGCATTGCGTCGAATACGGAGAACCACCGCAGGGGAGGGGAGCGATGCCCGTTCACGACCCGAGGGACTACCCCCAGGTACTGGCCCGGATCAAGGACAAGGTCGAGCGGCAGGGCATCGAGCTGGGACCGGTGCTCACCGAAGCCGAGATCGAGGACTTCGAGCGGGCCTGCCGGACGCGACTGCCGGAGGGCTACCGCCTCTTCCTGCAGCGGATCGGTGACGGCTGCGCGGCGATGGTCGATGGTTTCCGGCTCACCCGGCTCGCCGACGTCGAGCGCAAGGACCTGTCCGCCCCGTTCCGGTTCGTGAATCACTTCGTCTGGGAGGCCGAGTACTCGCTCACCGACGACGAGCTGGACAACGAGGTGAACTTCGCGCTGGGGCTCCAGGGCGCCGAACGGGTGCACGTGGACCGTGAGAACCTGGACGAGCTGATCGAGTGGGCCATGGCCAACCAGGGCCTGGAGCTGATCGACGTCGGCTGCGGGCAGACGTTCGAGCTCATCACGGCCGGCCCGTGCGCCGGCGAGGTGTGGGACTTCGCCGACGTCGGCGTCCAGCCCTGCTGCGAACGCCAGGACTTCCTCGGCTGGTTCGAGCTGTGGCTGGACCACCGGGACGACGTGAACTACCAGAAGGACTTCGTCTACCAACCGGTCCACACGACGAACCGCAGCGCCGGGGCCACGTGACCCGCCAGAAGGACGCCGCCCACGAGTGAGCCCTCAACCGTGCGGCTACGACGGGCCGGACGGCGATTCCGGTCACCGGGCACGTCGGTGGTGCGGCGGCTCGTCGTACAGCGCGTGCTCACTGAGCTGGAGCGCGTTGGTCACCAACGCGGACACGTGCTCGCTCGGGCTCTGGTAGTAGTTCGTCGTGCCGTCCTTGCGCACGCCGATCAGGCCTGCGGTGCGCAGCTTGGCGAGGTGCTGCGAGACGGCCGGCATGGGGCGGCCGAGCGCCTGCGCGATCTCGGTCACCGACATCTCGTCCTGGCCGAGCATCGCCAGGATCGCCAGACGCGTACGGTCGGCGAGCAGCTTGAGGACACGGGCCGCGTACGCGACCTCGTCCTCATCGGGTGCCACGGGACTCACACTGCTCACCTCGCTGCATCGCACCGGGGTCTCCACAGTACGCGCCGAATACTTTTATCGCGGGGCAAGTGCCGTTCGTCACCAGCCAGTCATCTCAATTCCCCTGTGGTCAGCATTTATAGTATTTGCTATCATGAGTTTCATGGTGACTGACCTGGCGCGGATCGCCCGTGAGGCCGACGAGGCCACCCGGCAGGCGCGTGCCCGGCTGGTCGAAGCAGTCCGCAAGGCCGCTTCCGAGGGGGTCTCCCAGGCCGAGATCGCACAACAGATCGGGCGCAGCCAGCCCGAGGTGTCACGACTCATCCACTTCCACGGCACCACGCCACGCGCACGAAGGCTCAGGAGGTCTCGCAGAGCCGTCATCGACCTCATTGAGAGGGCGGGTGGCTCGAATGTTCGTGTCTTCGGCTCGGTCGCCACTGGTCATGATCGTGAGGATTCTGACGTCGACTTGCTGTTCCACATGGAGCGGCCTCTCGGGCTCATGGATCTTGCCGGACTCGAGATCGAGCTCGAAGAACTTCTCGGAATTGGTGTCGATCTCGTTCCTGACACCGCAATCCGTCCCGCCATGCGGGAACGCATTCTTGGCGAGGCGGTCCCACTGTGAGTCGTAGGAACCGAACTACTCAAGAACTCATCACTGAGGCGCTTGAACATTTTGATCGTGCGTTGGAGTACTCCACGTGAGATCTTTCTGACCAGTTGACGCTTGATGCCATCGCCATGAGACTATCGGCAGGGATTGACTCCCTCATGCATGTGGAGGATGGTGTTCTGCTCTCGATTCTGGGTGATCAATGGCCAAAGATGAGGGGGATGAGGAACCGGATGGCACATGGCTATGCATTCGTGAATAGTGTGATCATTGTGAAAACCATTGAGAGCAACCTGCCCCCGGTTGTTGACGTCTTGCGAGCACAGCTTGGTGAGAATTGACCTTGGAGTTCCACTGGGTGCTCGCCGAACATCTTGTCGAAGGACGAAGGTCTTGATCCCTTGGATCAGAATCCACCACTCGTTCGCGTAACATTCTGAGTTCGGTGCTGAGGTCTCCACAGTACGACGCCTGCGAGGGCCGCCACGGCGCCGAGTGACGCCATGATGAGCGCGGTTCGGCCCATGCCCCAGTGCGCCAGCGCACCAGTGAGCGGATAGCAGACCAGCCAGCAGCCGTGCGAGAGCGAGAACTGCCCGGCGAACGCGGCGGACAGCCGCTGCTCCGGGACGGCGCGGGGAATGAGACGTCCGATCGGCATTTCGAGGCCGGCCCAGCCGACACCGATGAGTGCCCACAGTGCGGCGACCGCGCCCGGCGTCCACCGGCCGTTCGTCCCGGTCAGTGCCACGGCCACCGCCACCAGCGCCGCGCACAGCAGCAGCGCGCTCGGCAGCATCACCGAGCGTTCCGGCAGCCGGCGCAGGACGCGGGGCAGCGCCAGCGCTGCGGCGATCGAACCGGCCCCGTTCACGGCAAGGAAGAGCGCCACCGCCGTCTGTGACATGCCGAAGTCCGAGCGGACGATCACCACCGTCTGCACCAGCACGAACGAGACGACCGCGGCGACCGTCACATTGAGCGCCACGACGGGCCGCAGCGCCGGGGTCCGGAAGAACAATTCGATGCCCGACCTCGCCCGCCTGAAGAAGGGCTCCTCGTCGTCGGCGGCGATCCCGAGGTCGTGGGGAATCGCCGCCGACACCACGAGCAGCGCCGAGGCGGCGAAGCCGATCGCCGTGCCGAGAAACAGCGTGTTCGCCCGCACCACCAGCAACAGCGCCGCCGCCAGCACCGGCGACAGGATCGTCTCCAGGTCACCGGCCAGGCGCGCCAGGGACAGGGCATTCGTGTAGTCGTCCTCGTCGGGCAGCACCGCCGGTACGACCGACTGGAAGGTCGGCGTGAACGTCGCCGAGGCCGCCTGTAGGACGAACACGAGGACGAAGATCTGCCAGCTTGCGCTCACGAATGGCAGGCACAGTGCCGCAACCAGGCGCAGGACATCCGAACCGACCATCACCGCCCGGCGGGGCAGGTGGACCACGGCCGCGTTGGCCAGGGGAGCGACGAAGACATAGGCGATCATCTTCACGGTGAAGATCGCGCCCAGCACGGCGCTTGCGCTGGTCCCCGCGATGTCATAGGCCACCAGGCCCAGTGCCACCGTCGCCAGGCCGCTGCCGAGCAGCGAGCAGACCAGCGAGCCGAACAGATGCGAGTACACGCGGTGTCGCAGGATCCTCAGCATAACTGCATGATTGCATAATAATGCAAGTATTGACAGGGTCTCAGCCCTTCAGGGTTCCCCTCCGGCCCCGTCCGGTGCCCGCTTGTTCGTGCCCGACACCGGGGTCGGGCCGGGCCCAGTGGACCTGACCTGCCGCGCGACTCACCATCGGTCGCTCTGCCATTCCTCGAGTTCGTCGAAGTAGGAATGGTCCGGCGGGTTCGCGGCGATCTGCTCGCGGAGCCTCCGCGGGCGGGCCCCGCGTTCCTCCTCTACGGCATGGCGTCGGTCCGCTCGCCCATCGTGCGCGGTGCTCGGCGGCAGCCTTGAGCCGGTCACACTGTCGATCTTGATGGGCGTCATCGGCGACTGACAGGAGGACTCACGACTCGGGGCGGCTGACACGACTCTCCCGCTCCGACGAGCGTTGGTGTACACCATGGCCTGACTCGGCGAGGGGGCATGGGGCGGCCAAGGGGCCAGGGCGGCTCATGATCGCTGGTGCCGGAGAAGGGACTCGAACCCTCACGCCGCGAAGCACAGGAACCTAAATCCTGCGTGTCTACCAGTTCCACCACTCCGGCAGGGCCCGTTCAGTCTAGCCACCCCGGCCCGCGGGCGCAGCGCGACGGTGGGCCCCACCGGGGCAGGATTCCATCGAGGCGGGGCAGGACCGTCCCGGAGGAGCCGGGAATCCCGCGCCAACAGGGAATGATGCCCTCGATGGCCAGGCGTGTCCCGATGCCCGACGAGCAGGTCCCACCCGTCCGGGTGTCTGCCGTTCGGCGGGGTCGTCCCCGGGGCCGGTAGGGTGCGATCATGCCGCAGCAGAACCAGCCCGACGCCCCCGAGCCCAGCATCGACGACCTGGCACGCGAGTACGGCCCGGAGCACCCGCGCGTCATCGCGGCCCGGCTCGACGAGGCCGACGACATCGGCGAGGCGGGCGACCCGGCCCGCGCGGCTGCGCTCTACGAGCAGCTCATCGCCGACTGCACCCGCATCGGCGGACCCGACCACCAGGTCACGCTCGTGGCACGCAACGACCACGCCAACTGGGTCGGCAAGTCCGGCGACGAGGCCCGGGCCGCCGCCCTGTTCGCCGCGCTCGCCACCGACATGCGCCGCGTCTACGGCCCGGACGACCCCAACACGCTCGCCGTCCGCGCCGGGGCCGGCGGCTGGCACCTGCGGGCCGGCCAGACGAGGCAGGCGGCCCAGGCGTACGGCGAACTCGTCCCCGCCCTGGTGCGGGCGCTCGGTGACGACGACCCGCAGGTGCTCGACGCCCGCTCGGCCCTGGCCGCCGCGCTGCGCGACCAGGACCGGCTGGCCGAGGCCGTCGAGGTCTACGAGCAGCTGCTGCCCGCCCAGCTGCGCGTCCTCGGCGCCGACTCGCCGCTGCTCATGGCGACCCGCGAGACCTACGCCGCGGTACTCGGACGCCTCGGACGCGCCGACGCCGCCCTGCAGGTCTACCAGGGGCTGGCCGCCGACGAGGTCCGCCTGCGCGGCCCCCACGAGCCCGAGACGATGACCGTGCGCCACGAGCTGGCCTACTGGCTGCTGCGCACCGGCCACCTGGACGACGCCATCGCCGCCTTCGGCGCCGTCGCAGGCGACCGCGAGCAGACCCTCGGGCAAGACCACCCGGACACCCTCACGAGCCTCGAATGGCTCGGCCAGGCCTACGCCCTCGCCGACCGTGCGGCCGAGACCGCCGACGTCTACGCGAGGGTCGTCGCCGCCCGCACCCAGGCGAGCGGCCCCGACGAGCCCGAGACGCTGCGCTGCCGCAGCGTGCTGGCCGTCTGGCGGCTGCTCGCCGGCCAGACCCGGCAGGGCCTCGACGAGCTCGAACGACTCATCGCCGACGACGATCGCGTCTTCGGCCCCGACGACCCCCAGACCCTCCGCGACCGCTACAACCACGCCTACCAGCTCGGCTACCACGGGGAGCAGAACCGCGCCAAGGACCTGTTCGAGACCCTCATCGCCGACCAGAGCCGCCTGTTCGGCCCCACCGACCCGTCCACGCTGCTGTCACGCCACGAGTACGCCCGACTCGTCGGCGCCCTCGGCGACCGGGCGCAGGCCATCCTGCTCATGGAGGCGGTGCTCGCGGACAAGGAGCAGGCCCTCGGCTCCGACGACGAGAGCACCGCCGCCACCCGGAGCCAGCTGGAGGCACTACGCGCGGGTGAACCGCAGGGTTGACCGCACCCTGAACGGGCCTCGGGGTGGTTGGCCACCAGCGCACGACCTGGCTAGGCTCGACTCATCGTGCGAGCCCAGAGATCGACAGACCCTGCCGCGAGCACAACGCATGCCCCGCCTCGTGGGCAAGCCCAGTGAAAGGACGTTCCCATGGGCCTCATCAGTTTTCTCCTGCTCGGCCTCATCGCCGGCTCGATCGCCAAGCGCATCCTGAAGGACCAGGGAGGCGGCAGCTGGGTGGCCACCATGTTGCTCGGCGCCGCAGGCGCCATCGTCGGCGGCTGGCTCGGCGGCGAGCTGTTCGGCGTGAGCCTCAGGTCGTTCTTCTCGCTGACCACCTGGCTGCTGGCCATCGGCGGCTCGGTCCTCGTGCTGTTCGTCTACAGCCTCATCACCGGCCGCAAGTAACCGACGGCACCGCCAATCATCTGGTGCGCGCCCATCCTCTGCGGGTGGGCGCGCACCGTCGTGTCCGGGCCCGGCATGGTCTGATCCGCCCGGCCACATGATCTGCGACACTTGACCCGCCGGGCCCGCCCCGGCGCCACGACGGACCAGGACCCCGCTGCCGGGGCCAGGAAGGCGAGGAACCGATGACGTCAGAGCAGATCGACCCGCTGGAGCAGACGATCATCAACCAGACCCGCGAGCTCGGCAAGGACCACCCCACGGTGCTGGCCAGCCGCGCCAACCTGGCCGCCCAGGTGGGGGAGGGCGGCGACCCGGCCCGCGCGGCACGCCTCTACGAGCAGCTGCTGCCCGACCTGGAGCGCGTCCTCGGCGCCGACAGCGCCGACGTGCTGCTGGGCCGCAGCAACCACGCCCACTGGATCGGCAGCGCCGGGAATCCGGCGCGCGCCGCCGAGCTCAACAAGGAACTCGCCGCCGACATGGAGCGTCTGCTCGGCCGCAACCACCTCAACACGCTCACCACCCGCGCCAACTACGCCGGCTGGCTCGGCGAGGCCGGCGAACCGGCCCGGGCCGCCGAACTGTACGCCGAGTTCGTCGCCGACCAGACCGCCGTGCTCGGCAAGGACAACGCCGACGTGCTCGTCAGTCGCGCCAACCACGCCGACATGCTGCGCCGCGCGGGCCACAGCGACCAGGCCGCCGCCGAACTCGAGACGCTCGCGGCCGACCAGGCCCGCGTGCTGGGCGCGGACCGCCCAGACACCCTGTCCCTGCGCGCCAACCTCGCCGAGTGCCTGCTCGAGTCCGAGCAGCCAGCCCGCGCCGTGGAGGTCTACGAGCAGCTCATCCCCGACGAGGCCCGGGTGCTCGGCGCCGACCACCCCGACGCTCTCGTGACCCGCGCCAACTACGCCGAACTGCTCGGCAAGCTCGGCCGCGCCGACGAGGCCATCGCCGAGTTCGGCCGACTCGCCGACGAGGTGGGACCCACCATGGGCGCGGCCCACCCGTTCACGCTGGCGGTCCGCGGCAACATGGGAAACCTGCTCGCCCAGCAGGGCCGCGTCGCCGAGTCGTTGCAGGTCTTCGAGGCGATCCTGGCCGACATCGAACCCGAGTTCGGGCCCGACGACCCCAACACCGTCACGGCCCGCACCTCGGTCGACTACCTGCGCGAGCAGCTGCGCCAGCAGGGTCCCACCGCCCGCGACCTGTGAGTCCGGTGCGCGGCCGACATGCGCCCAGGGCACGCGCGAACGGCGCCGACACGCCCTCCAAATGAGCAGCCTGACATCCGCGGCCCGCGGGGACGCGGCAGGGGCGCCGGTGCCGGCCCTCTCGTGGAGACGAGCGGTGCGCCGTCTCCAGGCCCCGCGCCGGCGGCGCTCAGCCGATGCCCAGCTCGCGGGCGATGCGCTCGACGTGGCCCTTGGCGCGCACGTTGTACATCGCCCGGCGGACGGTGCCGGCCCCGTCGGCGTCCACGTCGATGACGAAGGTGGAACGGATCAGCCCGGTGATCTTCTTGCCGTAGATCATGCGCTCGCCCCACACACCGTAGGCGTCGATCGCCTCGTGGTCGGGATCGGCCAGCAGCGTCACCGCGAGGTTCTTCCGCTCCCGGAACTCGGCGAGCCTGTCGGGGGTGTCCGGCGAGACGCCGATGACGTCCACCCCCGCCTCGGCGAAGGCCTCGACCTGGCCGGTGAAGTCGACGGCCTGCGTCGTGCAGCCGGGCGTCAGGGCCGCCGGGTAGAAGTACAGGACGACGGTGCGGGAGCGGTGATCGGACAGGCGCACCGTCTGTCCGTCCGCGTCGGGCAGGGCGACCTCGGGGGCGGGGTCGCCGTCAGTCAGGAAAGTCATGGCCCAACCATAGGAGGGTCGGCAACCATGGTCGAAGGGGCCCGCCGGGTGCGGATGCCTGCTCGCCCGGCCCCGATTCGTCACCGTGGGTGGTGGTGGGAATAGGCTGTGGGGCAGTACCACTGGCAGGCCCGTTCTCCGTGCTGGCACGGGAGGGCGGCAGAGGTCCCAACGAAGGTCCCGTGACCGTGATGGCGCGGGGCGCGAGCAACTGGAGGAAGTCGTGGCCAAGTCCGAGACCAACATCGACCAGATCAGGGCGCGCATCGCCGCCTCGCGCCGCCAGGTGGCCGGCAGCGTGCAGGGCCTGACGGCCACGGTGCATCCCACGGCCGTGAAGAACCAGGCCGTCTACGAGGCCAAGACCTTCGCCAACGACAGCTTCGAGAACGCCAAGAGCGCCTTCGTCGACGAGTCGGGCCCCCGATGGGACCGCATCGGCACCGTCGCCCTGGCCGTCGTCGGTGTCGCCGTCTTCGGCCTGTCGGTCCGCGGCGTCGTGCGAGCGATCCGTGGCTGACGAGCAGACACCGGCCCCCGGGCCCGAGCTGCCCATCCGCATGCTCCACGAGCGCATCCTCGTGAGCGTGGACGAGGACAAGTCCGAGCGCCGCTCGGAGGGCGGGATCCTCATCCCCTCCACGGTGCAGATCGCCCACCGCCTGGCGTGGGCCCGCGTCGTGGCCGTCGGGCCCAGCGTGCGGGCCGTCTCCGTGGGCGACAAGGTGCTGTTCGACCCCCAGGACCGGGCCGAGGTCGAGGTGCGCAACAAGGCCTACGTGCTGCTGCGCGAACGCGACCTGCACGCCGTCGCCGACGAGAACCTGGCCGAGGGGCAGACGGGCCTGTACCTGTGAGACCCCCTGATTTGCGTGTCGGTGCGGAAGGGCCTATAGTTCCTTGACGCACGCGCTGCTAGCTCAATTG
Source organism: Propionibacterium ruminifibrarum (assembly GCF_900289195.1). Lineage (GTDB taxonomy): Bacteria > Actinomycetota > Actinomycetes > Propionibacteriales > Propionibacteriaceae > Propionibacterium > Propionibacterium ruminifibrarum. The sequence goes on along the minus strand of NZ_OMOH01000015.1, from coordinate 17,511 downwards.
GCAGAGCAACTGACTCTTAATCAGTGGGTTCAGGGTTCGAGTCCCTGGCGGCGCACGACACGAGGGATCCCCACCGTTCACCGGTGGGGATTTTTCATGAGCCCGGTCGGTGACTCGGCCGCACTGCGGACTGTTTGGGGGCAGCGGCGGTCGCAGGCGGCACGGCGTGCCGGCCCAGGGCTGGTGCGCCTTCCGGCGCGTTGTCTCAGTCGCCGGTGACGGCCTTCGTCAGCTCCTTGTCGGCCTCGCGGCGCAGCTGCTCGGGGTCCATCGCCTCGGTGTGGTGCAGTGGACGCTCGCTCAGCGCGTGCTCGGCCTGGAAGACCGCCTCGGTGATGAGGCGGCGGGCGTGCTCGTCGGTGAGCGAGTAGAACATCTGCGTGCCCTGCCGACGGGTCTTCACCATGTGCCCCAGCCGCAGCTTGGCCAGGTGCTGCGAGACGGTCGCCGGCGCCTTCCCGACGATCTCGGCGAGGGTGTTCACCGGCAGTTCGTGCTCGCGCAGGGCCAGGATGATCTGGATGCGCGTGGCATCGGCCATGAGCGCGAACACCTCGACCGCCAGTTCCACGAAGGAGCTGTCGATGCCGAAGGTACAGGTCTTCTCGTCGCCGCTCATGGGGACAGAATAGGCGCCCGGGGCGTCGCCGCCCGCCCGACCCCCGCAGACGGCGGGCGGCTCGCCGGGCCGGTCCATCATGAGGGCTCCGTCGCGTCCGGGGCGCCGTGCCGCTCGTTCGCCCGCCCCGTCGGGATGAGGCGGGCCGAGTTCAGGATGAACGCCGTCTCGCTGCCCACGTGCACGACGGCCGCGCCGACCGGGCCGAGCAGCCCGAAGCCGGCCAGCACCATGCCGATGAGGTCGACGAGGATGGTCCCGGCGAAGTTGACCATGACGATCCGGCGTGCCCGGCGGGCGGTGCGGACCGTGGCGGTCAGGTCGTCCAGGTCGGAGCTGATGAGGACCACGTCGGCGCTCGCCCGTGCGATCTCGGTGCCGCTGCCCATCGCGATGCCCACGTCCGCCGCGGCGAGGGCCGGGGCGTCGTTGACGCCGTCGCCGACCATCGCCACGCGGTGTCCCGTGGCGGTGAGCCGCTCGACGAACGCGCGCTTCTCGTGGGGCAGCAGGCCCGCGTGGATCTCGTCCACGCCCAGCGGCTCGCAGACGGCCCGGGCCGAGGCCTGAGCGTCGCCGGTGACGACCACGACCCGCAACCCCATGGCGTGCAGCGCCTGCACGCAGCCGGCCGCCGTCTCGCGCACCGTGTCGGCCAGCAGGATCGAACCGAGGTAGCGGCCGTCCTCGTCCACGTGGATGCAGGTCGCGGCCATCTGCTCCCCGGGATCGGGGGCGCCGGGTACCAGGGCCCTGTTGCCGACCCGGACGGTGCGTCCGCCCAGCCGGGCGGTGAGGCCCCTGCCCGGCTCGTAGACGATGTCGGCCGGTTCGGAGGGGTGCTGGCCGCGCGCGGCGGCCTCGGCCACGATCGCCTGGCCGAGCGGGTGCTCGCTGAACAGTTCGGCGCCCGCGGCGGCGGCCAGAAGCTCGTCGCCGGTGACGCCCGGGGCGGGCCTCAGCGTCGAGACGGCCGGGCGTCCCGCGGTGAGCGTGCCGGTCTTGTCGAGGACGACGGTGTCGACCGCCGACAGGTGCTCCAGGTGCACGCCGCCCTTGGCGAAGGCGCCGGTGCGCGCCACGCGGGCCATCGCCGCGAGGACGGCCAGGGGAGTGCCGGCCGCGATGCCGCAGGCCCCGGCGACGATGACGACCGAGATGGTGACGCGCAGGTCGCGGGTGACCAGCCAGGTGAGCACCGCGCCGCCGAGGGCGATGTAGACGAGGTAGCCGGCCAGCCGGTCGGCCAGCCGCTGCGCGGGTGCCGGGTTCTCCTGGGCGGCGCGGACCGTCTCGACGATGCGCCCGTACGAGGAGTCGGCGCCCACGTGCTCGGCCTCGATCTCGAGCACCCCGAGCTGGTTCACCGAGCCGGCGTAGACCCGGTCGCCGGCGGCGAGTTCGACGGGCAGCGGCTCCCCGGTGATCCGCGACTGGTCGACGCTAGAGCGCCCCGCGACGACCAGGCCGTCGACCGGGATCGGACCGCCGGGCGGCACGACGACGACCTGGCCCTCGTGCACCTCGGCCAGCCCCACCTCGGTCAGGCCGTCGGCGGTGCGCACCTGCACCTGGTCGGGCAGGAAGGCCATGAGATCGGTCAGGGCGTCCCGGCCTCGGTCCATCGACAGGTCCTCGAGGATCTCGGCCGCGAGGACGAACACGGTGATGAGCGGCGCCGTCAGCCACTCACCGATGGCGGCGGCCGCGATGATCGCGATGAGCATCGACAGCTCCATGCTCATCCGACGGCCACGAAGGTCCTCGACGGCTTCGACGACGACCGGCCAGCAGCCGACGACGATGCCGACCGCGGCGACCAGCGGCAGCCGGGGGCCGGGCCAGTCCAGGCCGAGCGCCAGGGCGATCGTGCAGGCCAGGACGAACAGGGTCCGGGCCGCGTCGGCCCGGTCCACGCGGCGCAGCAGGGACTCGGAGTTCGTTGTGGCCCGGGAACTGGTGGGCGCGGTGACGCGATCCTGCACACTCATGGTGGTGCGGCCTCCTGGACGATCGGGCAGGGGCGGGTCCCCGCGACATCAGAAACTGCACGAATTCATATCTTCGTACATGTGAAGATAGTAGGGAACGAGATGAGCCTTGGCTAGCCATTCCACCTGAACGTCTCAGGACGTGACACCACCGGCGGTGCGCGGGGCGAGTTCGTGGCCGGCGCGGATCACGAGAGCTGGGTCCGGCCATGCGGGGCGGAAGCAGCCGACACTGCCGTCTGGCCGCGGTGGAGTGGGAGGGGAACGGTCCAGGCGCCTCACGTGAGGCCGGACAGCGGCACGGCCCGCCGCTCCACGCTCACTGGCGCTCGCCGAGCCAGCGGGTGTCCTCGGCGAGGTTCTTCGAGTGGCGCACCACATTGATGCGCTGGCGGCGCAGCTCGTCGAGCTCGGCGTTGAGCCGGTCGTGGGGCAGGGGGCCGAGCTGCGTGTCGAGCGCCAGCTCGAGCAGATGGTCGGCCAGCTCGGGATTGCGCGGCAGGTTCGGCCCGTGCGGGTAGGAGCCGATCACCTTGCCCTGGACGGCGCCCTCGGTGCCGTCGCCGCAGTTGCCCACGCCCAGCTCGACCTGCGCGAACGGCCTGGCGTCCGGGCCGAGCCGAGTGTGGCCGCCGTGGTTCTCGAAACCAGTGATGAGGCTCTCGGAGCCGTCCGGCCGCGTCCAGCGGGTGAGGATCTCGCCGACGGCCCGCTGCGGGGCGCGGCGCGTGGTGACGTCGAGCAGGCCGAGGCCCTCCATGACCTCGTCGTGGTCGCCGACGGTGAAGCTCGTGCCGCAGATCTGGTAGCCGGCGCAGACGGCGAACAGGACGGCTCCCTTGTCCAGGGCGCGGAACAACCCGCCGTCGGCCTTCAGCTCGCGCACCGCGGTGACCTGGGCGAGGTCCTCGCCGCCGCCCAGCAAGTAGACGGCGCCGTCGTCGGGCACCGGCTGGCCGGGTTCGACGGTGATGAGCCGGGCGTCGATGCCCCGCCAGGTCAGGCGCTTGGTGAGCACCGTCCCATTGCCCTGGTCGCCGTAGATGCCCAGCAGGCTCTGGTAGACGACGACGATCTTGACTGGCTCGTTCACCACTCGACACCACCCATCTTGCAGAGATTGAGGAAGGCCGTGTAGGTGGCCAGGACGTCGACGGTGCCCTCGTAGGGGCGGGCCATCGCCTCATTGATCGAACCGATGACCTCGTGGTCCACCTCGGCGTAGGACAGGCGCACCGCGAGGTCTTGGGCGCGCGGGCCGGTGCAGATGACGTGCTTGCCGGCGAGTTTCTCGAACTCGACGTCCCACAGCCAGCTGACGTCCGTGCCGTCGGCGATCGCCGAGTCGATGGCCAGGACGACCGGGTCGGAGTCCATGACGAGCAGCGACTCGGCCCAGCCGGCCGGGTTCTTGGCCAGCAGCAGGCGGGCCCTGTTGTCGCCGAAGGCGCCGATCGAGAAGCGGCCCGCTGGGGCCTTCACCGTGCTCATCGCCCGCAGCGCGGTCTGCGGGTCGATGCCCATCTCGATGGCGGCGGCCAGCGCGCAGGTGGCGTTGCCGCGGTTGAACCGCCCAGGCACCTGAAGGTCGAAGGTCCAGTGGGCGCCCTCGGGGCCGGAGACCTCGTCGCCGCGCACCGTGTAGTCGGCCGGGTGCTGGCCCAGTTCGCAGCCGGGGCAGTTCCACGAGCCGTCGGCGTCGTACGCCAGGATCGTGCCGCAGTTCGGGCACAGGGCGGCGTCGGCGGTCCACCCGCCGAGCCCCATGTCGACCCAGATGACCCTGCCGGCGGCCTCGGCCGACCAGGTGACGAGCGGGTCGTGAACGTTGGCGACGACGGTCGGGGCCTTCTCGCCCGCCGCGGTCAGGGCGGTGCGCCACTTCCTGCCCAGGGAGGCGATCTCGTGGTGCCGGTCGAGCTGGTCGCGGCTGAAGTTGAGCATGATGAGCACCTCGGGCCGGCCCTTCGCGATGAGGTCGGGGACGATCTGCTCGTCCGCCTCGAGGACGGCGACCGGGGCCTTGACGTTCTGCGACAGTGCCGAGGCGATGCCCTCGCGCAGGTTCGCGCCGTCGGCGTTCGTCACGACCTGGCGGCCGCCCCAGGCGGCCTCGGCCGCGGCGGTCAGCAGGTGCGTCGTGGTGGTCTTGCCGTTCGTGCCCGACACGGCGGCGATGCGCCGCCCGGCGACGAGTTCGGCGAACATCATCGGGTACAGCCGTGTGATGACCTGGCCCCGGATGGAGGCGCCACTGCCGCGCCCGGCCCTGCGGGAGGCCCATGCCACGAGGTTGCCGGCACCGATCGCCGCGTCGCGCCAGAGCCTGCGGGGCAGCGCCGGGTCGATCGGACGCCCGTGGTGGAGCTGAGCTGTCGGTTGTGAGGCCATGGCATCCATTGTGGCAGCACCGCGCACCCGGCACGCTCAGGCCGTGCGGCGGTGGACCGCCGGCGTGCCGGCTCGCCGTGCGCGGGACCCGTCAGCGGCGTCAGACAGGTCCCGCGTCTTCGCCAGCGACCGCAGGTATGCGACGCAGGCCTGGCCGAGGGGCGCGGCCATGAATCGGGGGAGTACGTCGGGGGCGTTCTCCAGCGTGGTGACCCGGTGCAGGGTGAGGACACCGCCGATGATGAAGTGCAGCGCGGCCAGGTCCTCGGGGAGCAGTTCGTCGCGTTCCAGTCCGAGTAGATCCAGCCAGATGCCCATAAACTCCTTCTCGAGGAGGGGGAGCAGGCTGGTCCCGTTGCTCGCATTGAGAGTGTGGATCCTGTGCAGGCTCACGCCCATCTCGGGGTCTTCGGCTAGCAGCTCCCGGACGCGCTCGCCGGAGCTCATCTCTCCGCTCAGCAGGAGAAGGGGCACCCGCCGGATCATGAGCGACTGAACCGCTGCGGCGGCCAGGTCCTCGGTGTTCGTGAAGTGGTAGTAGAAGGTGTTCTTGTTGACGTTGGCGGCTGCGACGATCTGCCGCGCCGTGATCTGCTCGTACGGCACCTGTTCGAGGATCCGCCAGAAGGCGTTGATCAGCTTCTGGCGGGCTCGCACGTCGTTGGCCGCATAACGGGGACGGCCCATGTCACCTCCAGCTCCCGGGAACGACGACCGCTAAGAAATTAGCCACTGCGGCTCATTCTACCCGTTTTTATTGGCCTTCATGGCCAATAAATTGGCGGACAACGTCCCACACGCGCCAGCTGGGGCGTCCTGATGAGGAGGAATGACACTGATGGGGAACAAACTCGGTGCCCGCCGGTACGGCCTGCCGGTGCTGGTCGTGCTGCTCGTGGCCTGCATCTTCTCGCTGCTCTTCTACCCGATGACCCACATGCACCCGAGGGGACTGCAGTTCGCCGTGCTCTCGCTCGACGAGGGCATGAGTACGCCGGCCGGGGACGTGAACGCCGGTGACGGCGTCGTCGAGGCGATGGTCGGCCAGTCGGACGATCCGGACGCGACGATCGCCTGGACCCCGGTGGATTCCCAGGAGGCGCTCGATGCCGCCCTGGCCGACAACGAGTACTACGGCGCGGTGATCATCCCCGCCGACTTCACGGCCCGTCAGGCCGCCGCGCAGACCACCGGTGAGGGACAGCCGAGTCTTCAGGTTCGACTCGACAACGCCAAGAGCCCGCTCGTCACCAACCTGATGAGGACGCAGATCGCGAGCGTCTTCGAGCAGATGGGCGTGGGGACCGACATCGAGGTCATCCACGCGGGGCCGAGCACGGCCGCAACGAACATGATCGGCACCATGCTCTCCCAGCAGCTCTCGGTCATGCCGACCGTCCTGTTCAGCCTGATCTGCTCGGCCCTGCTGTCGCTCCTCGTCGTGCCGGTGCGAGGACTGGGGCGGGCGTCAAGGCTGCCGGCCCTGGGCAAGCAGCTCGGCGGCATCGCGGTGCTGTCGCTGCTGGTCGGCGCAGTCGTGTGGTGCATGCTCCGGCTGATCGCCGACGTGGACGTGAGCGCCGCCGCGCTCGGGTTCCTGTGGATGTCCGCCGCCGCGTTGATGCTCGTCTTCACCAGCGCCTTCGACATCCACCCGGCCCTCGGTGCACTCGTGGCCATCGGGGTCTTCGCCCTCGGCACCTCCTGCGGCATCCTGCCGCTGGAGGTGCTGCCCGCCTTCTGGCAGGACTGGGTGTACGGCTGGGTGCCCCAGCGGTTCATCGGCGAGGGGATGCGTCAGATCATCTACATGGGCACCGGGGTCTGGAACAGGGCGGGTCTGCCACTGGTCCTGACCGGCTGCGCCGGCCTGGTTCTTGCCGCACTCAGCATGATCGTGCCCTCGCGTCGGCCCGCGACGACAAGGCCCGCCTGACGGTGATCTTGAGGCAGAGACAGATCCGGTACGCGTCCGGGAGAACCTCACCAGACGGTTCTCCCGGACGCACCGGCCCGGTCATTGGTGAAGGACGAGAGGGGAGCGGACCGTCGGGGCTTGTCAGCCGCCCCGTCGAGTCCGCTCAGCTCTGGGGCGGGGCGAAGGGGTTCTGCGGCTGGGTGTACGGATTGCTGGGCTGGGTCCAGGTGCCCTGCCCGGGGTCCTGCTGGGCCGGGTCCTGGGTCTCCTGCTGCCGGGTCTGCAGCTCCGTGGCCTGGAAGTCGGGCTGAGTGCCGTACTGCTGGGGCTGGCCGTACTGCGGGACCTGCTGCTCGGTGGTGCCGGGCTGGTCGTCGTACTCCTGGGGCTGGTAGCCGGGCTGAGCGCCGAACTGCTGGGTCTGAGTGCCGTACTGCGGGGCCTGCTGCTCAGTGGTGGCGGGCTGGTCGCCGTACTCCTGGGGCTGGCTGTACTGCGGGGCCTGCTGTTCCTGGGGCTGGTAGCCGTACTGCTGGGGCTGGGGGAAGTTCTGGGCGCTCTGCGTCGGCATCTGCTGCTGTACTGGGGGCTGCTGGAACTGCTGGTAGGGCTGCTGGACCTGTCCCACGATCGGCGTCACCTGCCTGGACGATGCCTTGATGGCCGCGAAGGCCAGCAGGAACACCCCGGCGAAGAACAACAGGTTGGAGACGAACAGGTTGATGATGAGGGGCGCTTCACTGTAGCTGGAGAAGAACCCCCGCGTCAGCTGGTAGAAGACGAGGTTCCACACGCGGTCGGCGAGCAGGCAGGCGGCGCCGATGGTCGCGAAGGTGCGGGGCTGGCCCGGGCGCATCCTGAGCAGGACCAGGAGGAGCAGGGCGACGAGGGCGAGGATGGCGATGACTGAGACGAGAACGTTCATCATGGAGTAGATGACCATGGTGCGCACTCTACGAGATGCCGGCTCGTGCAGGGCGGCCTTCTCACCTTTGGCAGGCGTCCTTCAGCAGCGGGTCAGGTCCGCGTAGTACAGCGTGATGTCGGCGTACTCGCCGCTGTCGTAGCGGAACCCGCCGGGGACGTGGCCGATCTCGACGAAGCCGAGCCGTTCGTACAGCGCCCGGGCCGAATGGTTCGTCGAGACCACCGCGTTGAACTGGAGGATGCGGAAACCCAGCCGCGCCGCCGTGCTCATGCTGTGCCGCACCAGCTGCTCCCCGACGCCCCGGCCGCGGCTGGCCCCGGACACCGCATAGCTGGCGTTGGCGATGTGGCCGCACCGCCCGACGTTGTTGGGGTGAAGGATGTAGACGCCGAGCACCCGGCCGCTGCCGGTGTCCCTGGCGACACCTGTGAAGGACTGGGAGGCGAAGAAGTCCGCCGCCTCGTCGGGGCCGAGCTCATCGATCTGGGGGAACGCGTCGCCTGCCGCGACGACCTCGTTCCACGCCGAGCGGGCGCCCTCGACGTCCTGTGCCGTGAGCTGCTCGATGGTGACGCTCATCGCTGTCCTCCCCATCTCTCCTCCAGGTCGGTCCGCCGCGTCGGCCCGTTGGCCGGTCCCGCCGTGTGCGCCGGGAGACGCTCGCCGCAGCCGGCCGGTCTCCCGCGACCCGGTTAGCATCGGGGCCATGTCCACTGCCAGCCCCGGCGACAGCCGGCCCACGATGCCCCCGCTCGCGCACCACCGCGTCGATGAGGTCATGCTCTTCCTCGACCTCGTCTATGTGTTCGCGGTCGCCGGCATCAGCGGCGTGCTGCGCGAGGGCGGGACGGTGGCCGTCCTGCGCGGTGTCATCCTACTGGCCGTCATCTACTGGCTGTGGTGCATCACGAGCATCCAGATGAGCATGCGCGACGCCTCGCGCGACAGGAGCCGTCTCGTCGTCCTGCTCATCGGGCTCGTCACGCTGGTCATGGCCGTCTGCGTGCCGGACGCCTTCGGACGCAGGGCCCTGGCCTTCGCCCTGTCCTGCTGGGCGGCCCGCCTGCTCATCGTGTTCGGCCTGGTGCGCTCCACCTGGCGCGTCTTCCAGCCCGATCTGGTCGGTGTCGTCCTGACCGGTCCGCTGCTCACGGCCGGCGCCCTGCTCGGCGGCCGCGGCCAGCTTGTTCTCTGGTCGGCGGCGGCCCTGGCCGAGTTCGCCAGCCCGGTGCTGCTGCGCGCCAAGATGCGCGCGGCCCGCTACGACGCCGAGAACGTCGTCGAGCGTTTCGGGCTGCTCGTCATCGTCGCGCTGGGGGAGACCCTGGTCGGTGTCGGCGAGCCACTGAGCGAGGCCGAGCACGTGAGCTGGCAGCAGGGCGCCGCCCTGGTGGCGGCGTTCGCCCTCATCGCGGGCCTGTGGTGGTCGTACTTCCACCACTCCTCGGGGCTCGTGCTCAGGAGGCTTGAGACCGCGGACACGCCCTTCGACGTGGTGCGGGGGCTGCTCGTCTACGGTCACCTGCTCTTCGTCGGCGGCATCATCGCCGTCGCCGCCGCCCTGCACCTCGTGTTCGAGGAGACGGCGGAGCCGGCCGGCTGGTTCGCCGCCTCGCTGCTGTGCATCGGCACGGTCGCCTTCCTGACGGTCTTCCTCGTCGTGCGCCTGCGCACCTTCCGCCGCATCTACCGCTCGCGCCTGCTCGGCGTCGTGGCGAATGCGGCGCTCGTCGCGCCGGCCGCCACCGTTCTGCCGGCCTGGGTCGCGCTCACCGCGGTGGCCGCGATCGTCGTCGCGGTGGCGCTGTGGGAGACGCTCGCCCCCGTCTCGGCGGGGGTGCCCCAGCGCGACGAGTTCAGTGCGGTCCGGTGAAGCCGGTCGGTGGTGGCGAGAGACAGAAGACCAGACGAGGCATCTCGGGGCCAAAATGCCTGACAGCCCCGATCCCATGGGACCGGGGCCGTTGCGGGGTGGATGACGAGACTTGAACTCGCGACCACCTGGACCACAACCAGGGGCTCTACCGACTGAGCTACATCCACCATTGCCGCCTGCGAGCAGGCAGCCAGGACATAGTAGCCGACCTGGAGGCCTCGCCCCAAATCCTGTCCAGCGGGGTCCGTGGGGGTCAGCCGGCCGTTCGGCCGAAGCCGGTGACGCTGCCCTGGCACCGGGCGGCGATCGCCTTGGCCTCGTCGGCCGTGGGGCCGGGCTCGGGCACCATGACGGCCTCGCGGTAGTAGGCGAGCTCCTCGATCGACTCCATGATGTCGGCGAGGGCCCGGTGGTTGCCGTTCTTGGCCGGCGCGTTGAAGAAGGTGCGCGGGTACCAGCGGCGGGCCAGCTCCTTGATCGAGCTGACGTCGACGTTGCGGTAGTGCACGTGGGCCTCCAGCTCGGGCATGTCCTTGGCCAGGAAGGTGCGGTCGGTGCCGATGGTGTTGCCGGCCAGCGGCGCCTTGCGCGGCTCGGGCACGTACTGCCTGATGTAGGCGAGCACCTGCTCCTCGGCCTCACGCATCGTCGTCGTGCAGGTCTTCAGCTCCTCGAGCAGGCCCGAGGCGGTGTGCATCTCGGTGACGAACTCACCCATGTTGGCCATCGCCGCGTCGCTGGGCTTGATGAGTACGTCGACGCCCTCGCCCTGGATGTTGAGCTCACCGTCGGTGACCAGGCAGGCCACCTCGATGAGCTCGTCGTGGGCAAGGTCGAGCCCTGTCATCTCGCAGTCGATCCACACCAGCATGTTGTTGTTCACGTCGGCCAACTCTAACCCCGGGACCCAGCCGGGCCCCGGCGGCGCGGGACCACTGGAACGTGGCGGTCCAACTCCTCGCTTGCGCGTGCGCGGCGCCCCGCTGGCAGCGGATGCCTGGCCCGGGAGGCACTGCCGGGCCCTCAGGCCTCGACCGTGCGCGGCACGTGACGGGCGAGCCACCACGTGCCGAGCAGCCCGATCCCGCCCACGGTCAGGGCGCTCACGGGCAGCCCGGCGAGCGAGGCGACACCGCTCACGACGAGCGGGCCGAGCGCGTTGCCGGAGTCGGCGAACAGACGCCAGCCGGCCAGGAACTGGGCGCGGCCCCGCACCGGTGAGGCGTCGGCCCCGAGCGTGACGATGATGCCCGACGAGACGCCGTTGCCCAGGCCGAGCAGGGCGGCGACGAGCACGATCGTCCCCACGTGGTGGGTCAGGGGCAGGACGAGCAGGCCGATGCTCATCGTGCAAATCGCCGGCAGCGTCACCCAGCGGCGGCCGAGCCGGTCCATGATGAAGCCGCCGGGAAAGAAGAGCAGCACGTCGCACCCCATCGACATCGAGTAGATGAGGCTCGTCGTGGCGGCAGAGATGCCGTGCGCCTCGCACCACAGCGGGACGATCGTCTGGCGCACCGCGCGGACCAGCTGAAGGGCCAGGCAGCCGACGCCCAGGGTCAGCAGAACGTGACGGTTCCTGCGCAGCACAGAGAGGGTGCGGGCGTGCTCGCCCCGGTTGCGCTGCCTGATACCGGCCAGACCCGGCTCCTCGCCGGGCAGGGTCGGCATCGTCAGCGTCACGGCTGCCGCGACGAGCGACATGGCGGCGGCGAAGGCGAACGCCGCCGTCAGACCCCAGCGGTTGACGATGGCCGCGGCCGCCAGCGGGCCGACGAACCAGCCGATGCGCATGACGCCGCCGAGCGTGGACATGGCCCGGGCCCGCCAGCCCAGGGGGACCCGCTCGGTCAGATAGGTCTGCCGAGCCAGGCCGAAGACCGACCCGGTGAGCCCGTGGCAGAACACGGCCAGGGCCAGGACGACGAGGGAGCCCGAGCAGAAGACGACGGCCATCGCCGCCGCGTCGACGAGGCAGGCCAGGACGATCGAGTACTTCTCGCCGATCCGGTCGGTGACGGTGCCCGCCGGCAGGTCGCCGATCACCTGGGCGATGCCGGTGAGGGCGGTGATGAACGCCGCCACGCCCACGCTCGCGCCCAGAGCCCGGGCCTGGATGGCGACGAGCGGGATGACGGCGCCGAAACCGATCGAGGCGAGAACGGTGGGCCCGTAGACCGCGATGAGAGTGCGGGCCAGGGTCTGGTTCGTCCGTTCTGCTGCCACGTCGTCATGGTCCCACCGCCTGCGGCACTCCGGTGCGCCGTGCCGGGCGGTTTCCTCGGCGGCGATCCATGGCGGGGCGGAGACGGTCCCCGTGCCGTCTACAATGCATCGCAGCGGGGCCCGGTAGCTCAGCGGATAGAGCAGCAGCCTTCTAATCTGTCGCGCGTGGGTTCGATTCCCACCCGGGCCGCTCCCCTGGGGCGGGGCATCAGCAGGTGCACCGCCCCGACGTGTTAGCGGTGCGCCACGCGGACAGCGGCAGAGACTCGTCTGATGGCATCAGCGGGCGCACTGTCACGATGCTGCCACGGCCCTGAGCCGTCCCGGGGATGCCGGCAGCTGGGTGTTCGGCCCATGGGTCACCGGATGCCCCGGGGTAACCTTGCCGCGTGTCCACGCAACTGCCCGCACCCACCGAGCGCCGCGATGACTCGTCGCCGGCCCGTGAGCGCCGCGCCCGCAGGATCGCCGGCCTGCCGCGCCCGGTCGAACCGGGACTGACCGGCTGGCGGCGTTTCCGTCGCAGCCCGCTCAACTGGGTGACGGTCGCGTTCTTCCCGTTCTGCGGGTTCCTGCTGTGGCTCACCTACCGGGTGTACCTCACCAACATCACCACGGCCGTCGGCGACTACACCGAGCAGCAGGCCGGCACCCGCTCGACACCCACCATCGCCCAGTTCAACGAGGCGCTGTGGAAGTGCACGAAACTGGCGCTCGTCACGCTCGCCATCGGCCTCGTCGTCTACTTCCTCCTCGACCGTCTTCGGCCCACGACGCTGCGCCTGAAGGCCGTCGCCCTGGTGTGGGGCGGGGTGGTGGCCGTCTACGTCTCGCTGGTGGTCAACACGTGGGCCGCGGCCATGGTCACCGCCGACGAGGCCGACGAGATGGGCAGCGCCCGCGCCGCCATCTTCATCGCCCCCTTCGTCGAGGAGGCGGCCAAGGCGACGGTGCTGTTCCTACTGGCCATCCTCGTGCGGCACAGGTTCTTGTCGGTCATCCAGATGATCACGATGGCCGGCCTGTCAGGTCTCGGCTTCGCCGTGGTCGAGGACATCGTCTACTACATCCGCATGTACCTGTACGGTTCGCTCGTCTACGGCGTCGACGCAGACGACGCGCTGCGGCAGATCTTCTACCTGCGTGGCCTGCTCACCTGCTGGGGCCACCCGCTGTTCGCCACCTTCACTGCCATCGGCGTCGGCGTCGCCCTGCGCAACCGCAGCAAACTCGTTCGTGTCCTCGCGCCACTGGCCGGGTTCTGCTTCGCCGCGTGCGCCCACATGGCGTTCAACGGCACCCAGACGGTCGGCATCGACACGACGACGACGGTCACCATCGGCGCCTTCATCATCCTCTTCCTGCTCCTGCGCTACATCCGCCTGGCCCTGGCAGAGTCCCGCCAGATGTGGGCCCGCCTGGAGGACTTCGTCGCGAACGGCTGGCTCAGCAGGCAGGACCCGATCATGTTCAGCCGCTACCGTTCGCGCCTCAAGCTGATCTGTGCCGCCACCCTGCGCGGCCCCCGCCGCCTGATCGCCACCGTCCGGCTCATCCATGACATGTCCGAGCTCGCGCACCTGCGCATGGGCGTCATCAACGGGCTGATCGACGACGCCGCCATCGGACGCGAACGAGAACTCCTCTTCCACATCCGCTCCCTGCGCGGCCGGGCCCTCGACACCACCGACGGCCTCACGGTCAAACCACCCAACTGGACCCGGCAGAACGCCAAGCGCTGGATCCGCGCCCACCTGCCGCGCCGTCGTCCCAAGCCGCCCGTCTTCGCGCCGCCACCTCAGACCCAGATTCCGGTCGGCGCTCCCCAGCGATAGCCTGAAGCCCAGCCGCGTGTCGCCTGCGCGCGGTGACCCCGGCGCAGTGACGGGACTGCGGCCCCCGGCCGGCTTCTCGCCGAACGGGGCGGAGGAAAGGAATCTGCATGGGTGCCACCGAACTCGCCGGCGCGCTGAGGGGCCTGCGCAGCGCACTCGAGTCCGTCCGGCTGCCCCTGCCAGGACCGTCAGTCGAGCAGAGCAGGTCAGGGCGCCGAGCCCTGCTCGACCAGCTCGACGACTACGTCCTTCCGCGCCTGGCCAACCTCGACGCGCCACTGCTGGCCGTCGTCGGTGGCTCCACCGGGGCGGGCAAGTCCACCCTGGTGAACTCGCTCATCGGCCGCGTGGTGTCGCGCGCCGGAGTCATCCGTCCCACGACGACGAGCCCCGTCCTCATCTTCAACCCCGCCGAGCAGCACTGGTTCGACGACGAACGCATCCTGCCGGGCCTGGCCCGCACGACCGTCAGCACGACAGGCACCGGTTCGATCCAGCTCGTGCCCGAGCCGAGCCTGCCGAGGGGCCTGGCGCTGCTCGACGCCCCCGACATCGACTCGGTCTCCCAGGCCAACCGCCGGCTGGCCGCGCAACTGCTCCAGGCCGCCGACCTGTGGCTGTTCGTCACCTCGGCCGCCCGCTACGCCGACGCCGTGCCGTGGCAGTTCCTCACCTCAGCGGCCGAGCGGGGCGCGGCCGTCGCCGTCGTCTGCGACCGTATCCCGCCGGCCGGCATGCAGCTCGTGCCAGCCGACCTGGCCCGTCTCATGAGCGACCGCGGCTTGGCCGAGTCGCCGCTGTTCGCCGTGCCCGAGACCCTCACCGACGAGGCGGGGCTGCTGCCCGACGCCGCAGTCGCACCGATCCGCACCTACCTGGCCACCCTGGCCGCCGACAACCAGCGCCGCGACGCCGTCATAGCCCAGACCCTCGACGGCGCCGTACGCGCCATCATCGGCCAGTCCCGCGAACTCGCCGGGGCCGTGCGCGGCCAGGCCGGCATCGTCCGCCAGCTGCGCCGGGACGCCGCATCGGCCTTCGACGAGGCGGCCCGCGCCATCAGCGTCCGCTCCGCCGACGGCACCCTGCTGCGCGGCGAGGTCCTCACCCGCTGGCAGGACTACGTCGGCACGAGCGAGTTCACCCGCGTCATCGACAACAGGATCAGCTGGCTGCGGGACCGCCTCACCTCCATGATCAGGGGCGAACCGCCCCAGGCGGTGCAGGCCTCGGCCGCCGCCGGATCGGGGCTCGAGGCCCTCATCATCGACCAGGCGCAGGCCGCCGCCGAGCGCGCGGGAACAGCCTGGCGCGCCAACCCGGCCGGCCGCGAGATCATCGCGGCCCACCCCGACCTGGCGAGGACGTCCGAGGGCTTCGAGGAACGCGCCCGCGACGTCATCCGCGACTGGCAGGCCGACGTGCTCCAGCTCGTCAGCGAGCAGGGCAAGAGCAAACGCACCCAGGCCCGGCTGGTGGCAGCGGGCGTCAACGGTGTCGGGGCCGCCCTCATGATCGTCATCTTCGCCCACACCGCGGGCCTGTCGGGCGCCGAGATCGGCGTGGCCGGCGGCACCACGGTCGTTGCCCAGCGGCTGCTCGAATCGATCTTCGGCGATGACGCGGTGCGGCGCCTGGCCAAGACCGCCAAGGAACACCTCGACGCGCGCGTGGGGGAGCTCATGGCAGGCGAGTCGCAGCGCTTCCAGGCGCTGCTCGCCGATCTCGGTGTGGACAAGACCGTGGCGTCCCGACTCGACGAGGCCATCGCGGCCGTCGAGGCCGCCCGGGCCGGCCGCGCTCCGGCCCCGGCCGAGCTCACCGCCCGCGAACAGGCCGGCGGGCAGCCGGGCGGGGCCCCGCGGGAGGCCGTCGAGATCCAGCGGGTCGAGGCGGACGGTCTGGGGGCCGTCATCGACGCCGAGATCATCGACGAGGCGGGGGAGCGGCCATGAACATCGGAGCCGACCGCAGGCGCCGCGCCGCGCTGACGAAGCTCAGCAGACGCATCAGCGCCCTGTCCGAGGCGGTGTCCCTGAGTGAGGGCCGCGTCGACGCCGACGTCCTCGGCTACGCGCGGGACATCACCCGGCGGGCCGACCAGCGGCTCGCGTTCAGCGGCGACAACACGATCGTCGCCCTGGCGGGGGCCACCGGTTCGGGCAAGTCGAGCCTGTTCAACGCCCTGGCCGGCGCCCAGCTCGCCCGCAGCGGGGTGCAGCGCCCCACGACGAGACGAGCCATGGCTGCCTGCTGGGGCGCCGCCAATCCCGACGGGCTGCTCGACTGGCTCGACGTGCCGGTGCGCACGAACATGGGCCCTGACAAGGGCCTCGACGGACTGGTGCTGCTCGACCTGCCCGACCACGACTCCACCGAGCGCGAGAACAGGCTCGAGGCCGACCGCCTGGTCGCCCTGGTCGACATGCTCGTGTGGGTCGTCGACCCGCAGAAGTACGCCGACGCGGCCCTCCACGAGGGCTACCTGCGGCCGATGGCGGGCCACGCCGACGTCATGGTCGTCGTCCTGAACCAGGCCGATCGTCTGACGGCCCCGCAACTGGCGCAGGCCACCGGTGACCTGCGCAGGCTCCTCGACTCCGAGGGGCTGGGCGGGGTGCCGCTGCTGTGCACCTCGGCGCTCACCGGCACGGGAGTCGATGAGCTGACGGGCCGGCTGACCGAGGTCGTCAGGGCCAAGCGGGCCAGCTCGGCCAGGCTGAGCGCCGACATCGACGCGGCCGCCGCGGCACTGATGGGGGCGATCGGCGAGGACGTGCCGGCCCAGGTCAGCCCCGACCGCGTCGAACAGCTCGACGCCGCACTCGGCCAGGCCGCCGGTGTCGAACGCGTCGGCGAGGCCGTGTTCACCTCGACGAGCAGGCGGGGCCAGGCGGCCACCGGCTGGCCCTTCGTGTCGTGGGTGCAGAGGCTGCGGCCGGACCCGCTGCGCAACCTGCACCTCGACCGCTCGCAGGGCAGGAGGAAGGAACTCGGCCAGGACCTGACGGGCCCCACAGCGATCGAACGCACCAGCCTGCAGACCACCACGGGCGGGGTCGAGCAGGCCCGCGTCGGCACGGCACTGCGCGCCATCAGCGACGACGCCTCACGCGGGCTGCCCCAGGGCTGGGCCGACGCCGTGCGTGCCGCCTCGAAGGGACGCCTCGATCAGCTGCCGGCCGGCCTCGACAAGGCCGTCGCGAGCACCGACCTGCGCTTCGGCAAGGGCCAGTGGTGGTGGGGGATCGTTCGGTTCCTGCAGTGGCTCCTCATGGCCGCCGTGATCGTCGGCCTGGGCTGGCTGGGCATCAACCTGCTGCTCAGGCACCTGTCGATGGGCGCGATTCCCACACCCGACTGGTGGACCATCCCGGCGCCCGTCGTGCTGGCCGGAGCCGGAGTGATCCTCGGCGTCGTGCTCGGCGTCCTCTCCCGCTTCGGGGTCCTCGCCGGTGCCCGCGCGGCGCGGCGCAGGGCCGTCGACGCACTCGTCGAGGCCATCTCGAAGGTGTCCGACGAGGCCGTCATCGACCCCATCGAGGCCGAGCTGCAACGGCACCACGACGCACTCGTCGCCGTGCGCAGGGCGGCGGACCGCTCCTGACGGATCCGCTGGTTTTCCCCAGGTTCGGGTTGGGTCTTCCCGATGTGGCCGGGCCGGTGTGACGATGGGGACATCACGGGCCCTGGGGGTGATTGTCATGATCCGGTGGCGGATCGGTCT
>NZ_OMOH01000013.1:23968-55269 GCF_900289195.1 Propionibacterium ruminifibrarum | reverse complement strand
ATGCCTTGGCCAGCTGGATCCACTTCTACAATCACCACAGACCCCACACGGCCTGCGGGAACCTCCCACCCATCACACGGTTAACCAACATCCCCGATCAGTACACCTAGGCTCTACCGCGCCTTCGACGGGTGAGCATGGTTCGCCATCGCGTTCATCGCCCCGCCAAGGCACTGATTCCACGCGGTCAGAAGTCGCTCAGTCTGCTGTCGCCTGTTCCCACAATGCTCCGTTGCTTCCACGCCTTCCACTTCGCCCTGCGCTCGTCGTGAAATGACGCACGAGAAACGCAGGGCCAGCGCGGGATTCAGCTGTCAAACGTCACGATCCCCTCGACGGCGTCGGCCGCGGTGATACGGGTGTCGCCGTTGTCCATGTCGATGAGCACGTAACGGTCGTTGCCGATGCCCAGTTCCTTCATGTAGCTGAGCTGGCGCAGGCCGTGCCTCGACTCGATGCGCTCCACCAGGGCGCTGTTCTCGCCGCCCGGCATGGCGTAGACGAGGTCGACGCAGGCCTGGTCGACGGCGAGCATGTCCACCGAGGCGAGGATGCCGACATCGGGGGTGACGACCGGTGCGGCATTCACGCCTTCGCAGTCGCACGAAACCGACATGTTCCGCATGACGTTGACGAAGGTGATGCGCCGACCGAAGTGGTCGAGGACCGCCTTGGAGGACTCGGCGACGCGCTCCATGAACTCCTCCTCGCCGATCCCCCACTGTCCGCCGCCGGGGGCGGTGTGGATCCAGGCCTTGCCGATACGGCCGTCGGCGCAGCCGATGCCGATGTTCTTGTTCGAGCCGCCGAAACCGCCCATGGCGTGTCCCTTGAAGTGGGTCAGGGTGACCAGCGAGTCGTAGTTGAGCAGGTTGGCACCCACCGACATCGCGTTGAACCACGTGCCGCCGGACACCGGCAGCAGGGCGGTGCCCAACTCGTCGAGGATGTCCACGGGCGCGAAGGTCCAGCCGTTGGCCAGCAGGGCCTCACGGTGCTGCTCGGTGGTGAAACGGCTGCCCTCGTAGTAGGTATTGGTCTCGACGATGTTGGCCCCGGGCAGGTCCTGCTCGACGAGTTCCTTCACCCAGGGCCGCGGGATGATGTTCGGCCCGTTCGGCTCGCCGGTGTGCACCTTGACGCCGACCTTGCCGGTGATGTTCCCCGCGACCCTCGTGTAGGCCTTGCGCAGCCCGGAGGCGGACAGGTCTCGGGTGAAGTAGACGACGGACTCGTTGCCGTCGCGCTGCTCGTAGGGCACGTAGGTGTTCCCGCCAGTACCGGGAACGGGATTTCCACCGGTCATGATGACTCCAATCCACTGCGCTCCGCGGAGTCACCACTGACCCGGGAACGGATGAGGGGGATGTCTCCACGCTACTCCTGCCCCGTGAGCCGCGCGACGTGGCCTTCGAGAGCCCTTGGCCGACGACGCGGCCGATGGTGACCTGTTCTGCGGCGCGATCGGATCGTGGGCGGCACCACACATGCAGGGAGGTCGTCACCACCGCAACGGTGGTGACGACCTCCCTGTTCTTGTTCAGGCGCGGGCGCCAGGACGCGTCAGACGCGGCTGCGGCGACGGGCCAGGATCGAACCGCCGGCAGCAGCGGCGAGGACCGCGACGCTGGCGACGGGCAGGACCGCGCCGGCGCCGGTCCGGGGCAGGCTGCTGGGCCGTGACGAGGACTTCGTGGACGTGGAGCTGGAGGGCGAGGACGGGGCCGTCGTACTGCTGCTCTGCTGCGGGGCTGCCACGGAGGATTCGCTCGAGGGCTGGGAGGACTCGGAGGAGGTGTTCTCCGAAGAAGACTGCGAGTTCTCACTGGAAGAGGACTCGGTGGACTCAGACGAGGAGTTCTGCGAGTTCTCACTGGAGACGTTGGTGGAAGACTCGGACGAAGACCGCGAATTCTCACTGGAGGAGGACTCCGTGGACTCGGACGACTCCGAGGTGTTCGATGAGTTGGACGAGGAGGTGCTCTCCGAAGAAGACTGCGAATTCTCGCTGGAGGAGGACTCCGTGGACTCAGAAGACTCCGAGGTGTTCGATGAGTTGGAGGAGGAGTTCTGCGAGTTCTCATTGGAGACGTTGGTGGAAGACTCGGACGAGGACTGCGAGCTCTCGGAGCTGCAGGTGCGCTGGCACGACTGGTCAGTCGCCGACTCGGACGGCGCAACCGAGGGAGCTGTCGTGGACGTGTCGAGATCGCAGGGGCGCGACACGAGCGAGACGGTGACGTTCAGTTCGGCCGTCAGGGTGGCGATGCTCTCCTCCCTGACCTGGGTGTCGGTGCCATTGTTGGCGCAGTAGATGACCCGGCCGTCACCGACGTAGACGGCCACGACCTTGATGCTCGCGAAGAACTCCGCGCTGCTCTGGCTCGTGACCGACTGGGTCGAGAAGGACAGCACGTCGCCCAGCTTGTAGTCCTGGGACAGGCTCTGCCAGGTGTCCTCGTGTTCGTAGAGCCAGCGGGCGAGCCGGGAGGCGTCGTAGGTGCCGCTCTGCGAGGACTCGACGTCCTCGCTCACTCGCTCGCTGGCGTCGGTGCGCACTGTGCGGCTGTCCTTGTCGTAGTACGAGCCCTCGAGCACCTTGCTCAGGAAGCAGTCGAGGTCGTCCTGGCTCAGATCGGCGCCGGCATCCAGGAAGCTCCTGGCACGGTCCACCTCCTTCTGGGCCGCATCGGTGTCGACCTGCGTGCTCGCGTGGTCCTTCACGTCGAGCTGGGTGCTGCTGTCACCGCCGGATGTGCTGCAGTCGGTCGGGCACGCGTACGCGGTGGAGGGGATGAGTAGGGCTGCTGCGCACACAAGGGCAGCAGGAAACGACTTCTTCATGAAGAAAAGCTCCTTGGGGTAGAGGCGCTCCACTAGGGGGTGCAGTCGTCGATTGTATGCGCCCGAGGACCCCGGCGCCCGCCCTTCCGGAACGTGGACCACCACCGGACGCGGAGCCCCGGCGCGTGGTGGGCACTGGTGGCCGGACTCCGAAGCGGCCCGCCCCGACGCGAGCCATCCGGCTCACGGCGACCCGGGGCCAGCACCTGAGGGAGCGGCCGCACCACGGTTCATGTTCACCGCCAGCTGAAATCATGGCGCGAGAAAAGGCGGGCCTCCGTCCCCGGATCGGGGGGACGGAGGCCCTACGACCAGCTCACGGTCACCTTAGGCGGCCCCTATGGCAGAAGACACGAGGATGCGAAGCCGCCTTCCATGAGCCGGCCCCTCAGGTGCCCTCGGAGAGGACACGGGTCGCGGGGACGGCTCGACCGGGGCCGCGATGAACCACCGACAGCCCGGTGACCGGCGAGCCGGGGCGGGCCGTTCGCCGTGACGGCCCGGCGCCTGCATGACAAATCATTCGCACTCGTCCCGGCCATCCTCGTCGTCATCGTCGTCCCCGTCGTGAGAGGACGAGTCACCGTCGCCATCGGCCTCATCCTCATCGGTTCCGTCCTCGGCGTTCGTGACGGGCGTCGAGGACGACTGCTCGCTCGGGGTCGAGGACGAGTCACCGTCGTCGCAGGGGCGCGACACGAGCGAGACGGTGATGTTCAGCTCGGCCTCCAGGGTGGCGATGCTGGTCTCCTTGATCTGCGTGCTCGATCCGTCATTGGCGCAGTAGATGACCCGCCCGTCACCGACGTAGATGGCCACCACGGTGACGCTTGAGAAGAACTCCGCGCTGGTCTGGTTCGTGGTGAACTGCCCCTTCTTCGAGAAGGACAGCACGTCACCCACCTGGTAGCTGTAGCCGTGGGAGCTGCTGCTCCACCAGGTGTCCTCGTGCTCGTAGAGCCAGTAGGAGAACTCGGAGGCCTTGAAACCGCCGCTGTGCGAGAAGTGTTCGAGGTCGGTGCTCTCGTTGACCCGGGCGCCGACATCGGTGCGGATGGTGCGGCTGCCCTTGTCGTAGTACGAGCCGGCGAGCACCTTGCCCAGGAAGCAGTCACGCTCGGACTGGCTCAGGTGCGCACCGGCGTCCTTGAAGCTCCTGGCGTGGTCGACTTCCTTCTGGGCCATCGTGGTGTCGGTCTTCGTGCTCGCGTGGTCCTTCACGTCGACCCGGGTGTGGTCCCCCGACCAGCCGCAGTCGGCGGGGCATGCGGAGGCCATGGAGGGGATGAGCAACGCCGCCGTTGCGCCGGCAAGGGCGGCGGGGATGGACTTCTTCACGAGAAAACTCCTTGTGATCGTAGGTATTCCCATTGGGGGATGGGCACAAAGAGATTCCCACAGATCCGGGGGTGGGGGAAGTGCCGGCCCAGGCGCGGCCCAAGGCGGCGAAGAACGCCCTCCCGGACCCCACCAAGACGGTGATTCACCTTGTGAAACTGGCAATAGGAGCGACGACCCCCGAGGTGATCCACCGAAACACCCTGGACCCATCGGGCATGCCCGAGGGGCTGTGCAGGGCCTACCGCGGGGCCCGGCCCGAGCGGGCTTCGCGGCAAGTCCCGGCGTGTCCGGCGACCCGGACCCGACCCTGAGAACACCCCTTCGCGAAGGAACGGCACCGGCTCCGATCGTCCCGTCGGAAGCCGGAGCCGGACCGTCTCACCCACCGGCCGCCGGGGTCCGCCCCGTCCACGAGGGGAGGCCCGGCTCGGCAGGTGGCCGGACCGTTGGTCCGTCGCGACGGCGTGCCCGGTCGACGACCGCGGCTCCCGCGCGGGCGGGCTCCCCTGCGGGGCAGGACCTCACGCGGGGTTGCGGCCCGTGGCCGGGTCCGTCCGGGTCACTTGCGCACGACGCTGATGCGTTCGCGGCTGTGCGAGCCCGACTCGATCTCGTCCACCACGGCAATCGCGTAGTCGGCGTAGGAGATGATCGACTCGCCGCGCTCGTTGAGCGTGAGTTCCTCGCCGCCCACGATGTACCGCCCGCTGCGCTCCCCCTCGGCCTGGAAGTCGGCGGCGGGCGAGATGTAGGTCCAGTCCACGTCCGTGCGCGTGCGCAGATCGGCCAGTGCGGCGCCCATCGCAGCAGCGAGAGGCTTGAACGACTCCGGGAAGTCCGGCCCGTCACTGAGCCGAGCGGTGTGCTCGGGGTTGGTGTACAGCGAGCCCGCGCCGCCGACGACGACGAGCCGGGTCGGCGTGCCGGACAGGATGTCGCACAGATGGGCGAGCGTGGTCGAGTGCTGCGGCAGGGTCTCGGGGGTCCAGGCCCCGAAGGCGTCGACGACGGCGTCGAAACCGGCCAGGTCCTCGGCGGTCAGCGCCGCGATGTCCTTGATGATGCTCGTGGGCGCGACCGTCTGGTTGGCCGACCGGGTCACGGCGGTGACCTCGTGGCCGCGCCTGACGGCCTCCTCGACGATGAGCCGGCCCGCCTTGCCGTTGGCCGCGACGACGGCGATCTTCTTGGTCATGATGCTTCTGCCTCCAGTCGTGATGTCCGCGTTCAGGGTTCACGGTTGACAACTGAAGATTAAGAGGATTCATGCCTTTTGGTAAGAAGGCACTAGATTGTGCTGTAGCAACCTTCAAGAAACTATTGGAGTTGACAGGCGATGACTCATCAGCGCACGGTGCCGGCCGAACTGCCCTCCTGCCCCGTCGAGACCACCCTGACGCTCATCGGGAACAAGTGGGTCGTGCTCGTCCTGCGTGACCTGGCCGATGGCGCACTGCGCTTCAGCCAGTTGCAGCGCTCGATCGGCGGCATCTCGCAGAAGGTGCTCACCCAGCAGCTGCGCGCGATGGAGGCGAACGGCCTGGTCACCCGCACGGTCTACGCCGAGGTTCCGCCGCGCGTGGAATACGCGCTCACCGAGCTCGGGCACAGCCTGAAGCCGGTCCTCGACGCCATGAGGGAGTGGGGCGAAGGGTACAAGAAGCACGTCGCCGGGTGAGGCGGGCCGGAGCCGGGTCACCTGCGGGTGAGCACCGCACCGCGAAGTGCCGTCTTGTGCGCTCACGTCGGCGGCGGCAGGCTGACGGGGTGACGACCGATCCGCAGACGATGAGCCAGGCCGAGCGCAGGCGCTGGCTGCTCAATGCGCTGCTCGCGGAGGACCCCGAGTACGCCCACCTCGTAGTACCGGCCGGGCCCGACGACCAGCAGCGGCTGCTGCGGGGGCTGATGAACGTGCGCCTGCCCGCCCCGGTGGGCGAGGACTTCCTGGCAGTGCAGGACGCCTACCTGGGCGAGCTGACGGCCGAGAGGGGCGTCACGAGCCTCGATGAGCTGACCGCAGCCCCGCACGACCCGGACCTGTTCTGCTGGCAGGGCGACATCACCACGCTCAGGGTGGACGCGATCGTCAACGCGGCGAACAGCAAACTGCTGGGCTGTTTCGTGCCCAACCACCGCTGCATCGACAACGCCATTCACAGTTCCGCCGGGGTCCAGCTGCGGGCGGCGTGCGCCGAGCTGATGCGGGCGCAGGGGCACGACGAACCGACCGGTGCGGCGAAGATCACCCCGGGGTTCAACCTGCCGTCCCGCCACGTGATCCACACCGTCGGACCCATCGTGACGGGCCCGCTCACCGACGAGCACCGTGAGCTGCTGGCTTCCTGCTACCGCTCGACCCTGACGCTGGCGGACG
Source organism: Propionibacterium ruminifibrarum (assembly GCF_900289195.1). GTDB lineage: Bacteria > Actinomycetota > Actinomycetes > Propionibacteriales > Propionibacteriaceae > Propionibacterium > Propionibacterium ruminifibrarum. Next base: position 48,707 of record NZ_OMOH01000013.1, on the reverse strand, counting down.
AGAGCGGTCTGGCCAGCATCGCCTTCTGCTGCGTCTCGACCGGCGAGTTCGGCTTCCCCAACGATGCGGCGGCCGCCATCGCACTGGGCACGATCAGGGACTACAAGCGGCGGACAGGTTCAGCCCTCACGGTGGTGCTCAATGTCTTCACGGACCTCGACCTGCGGCTCTACAGCGAGCTGCTCGGCGGGCAGCACAGCCTGTAGCTCGGCGGGCATCGCCTGGAGGCTGCGGATCTTGCGTCCGAGGAGCAGCATGCGGATGAGGACCACGGCATGGTGAATGCTGGTGTAGATGAGCGCGAAGACGCCAAGGATGAAGGCGAAGCCGATGATCAGGACGTACTTCCCGAGGTTGAGCACGATCATCATGGGAAGCAGCTCGAGGTAGTCGCCCCTGAAACTCCACAACGTCAGATTTCTCACACGTAGCGAGTTCACGATGCGCAGGCCGAGCGGGAAGCCGGCGCACATTGCGCAGAATGTGATGTCGCCGGAGATCTGGTGCCAGCTGCCGTGGAAGCCGAAGGGCTGTTTGGTCACCCAGTGGAGAATCAGCATGCCGATGACGAAGAAGACGATGGCCAAGATGGTGTCGATCACGATGTCCGGGACACGTTCGATGAGTCCAGCCATCGTGCACCTGGGGCAGCGCCGTCTGCGGAGTCTGCCGGCGCAGCTCTGACACAGTCCGCCGTTGCACTTCTCGCAGAGAAGATCGGCCTGCACCGAGGGGTGGTAGACACAGGACATGGCTGAATTTTAGGGGTGACGGTGGACCCAGGAAGGCATTCCGAACCCTGATCGCACCCTGACGGAACGGAGGAACACGTGACAGGAGACGACTGGATCACTGGTCCGAGTGGTGGTTTCGAGGCGACCATCGGCCGTCTCGCGGAACGGATCGCGGACGCGGACGCCGTGCTCGTCGGGGCCGGGGCCGGCCTGTCGACGGCGGCCGGGCTGTCCTACTCGGGCGAGCGCTTCGAGCGTCACTTCGCCGACTTCGCCGAGCGCTTCGGCATCACCGACATGTACTCGGGCGGCTTCCACCGGTTCCCCGATCCCGAGACCTACTGGGCGTGGTGGAGCAGGCAGATCTGGATCAACCGTTACGACTGCCCGGTGGGTCGGCCCTACCTGGATCTGCTCGAGGTGGTGCGCGGGAGGGATCACTTCGTCCTCACGACGAACGTCGACCACCAGTTCCAGCGGGCCGGCTTCGACCGGGAGCGGCTGTTCTACACGCAGGGCGACTACGGGTTGTGGCAGTGCTCACTGCCCTGCCACCAGAACACCTATGACAACTACGAGACCGTCGCCGCGATGGTCGAGCAGCAGCAGGACCTGCGGGTGCCCTCCGGGCTGCTGCCGTACTGCCCGGTGTGCGGGCGGCCGATGAGCATGAACCTGCGGGCCGATGACACCTTCGTGCAGGACGCCGGCTGGGACGCGGCCGCCGACCGCTACGCCGCGTACCGCCGCGAGCGCTCCGGCGGCAGGATCGTCTACCTCGAGGTGGGGGTCGGCCAGAACACCCCGGGCATCATCAAATACCCGTTCTGGCAGGCGGTGGCCACCAACCCGCAGGCCACGTACGCCCAGCTCAATCTCGGCGAGGCACGTGTGCCGGCCGTCCTGGCCGGCCGCTCGATCACGGTGGACGCCGATGCAGGCCGGGCACTGGCTGCGCTGCGGGAAGCGCTGGCCTGAACCCGGTTGAGCCGGCCCGAGCGGGGATTCGAGCGGGGTTCACTGCGCAGCTCTGGAGATCGGCCTGCGTTCATTGTGAAATGACGCACGAGACACGCAGGGTGAAGCCCGCTCAGTGCCCGGACCGGGCCTGCACGATGGCCGACAGCACCTGGTCGGCGACGTCGCGCTTGCTCGCCAGGGGCAGCTGGGTCTGGGCTTCCGGGGTGATGATCGTCACGATGTTGGTGTCGCCCCCGAAACCGGCCCCGGGCGTCGACAGGTCGTTGGCGACGATCAGGTCGAGGCCCTTGCGTTCCAGCTTGCGCCGCGAGTTCTCGACGAGATCGGTGGTCTCCATCGAGAAGCCGCACAGCGTCTGGCCGGGGCGCCGGTGCTCGCCCAGCCAGGCGAGGATGTCGCGGGTGCGTTCCAGTTCCAGCACCGCCGGCCCGTCGCCCTTCTTGATCTTCTGGTCGGCGATGTGCCGGGGCCGGTAGTCGGCAACGGCCGCGGCCATGATGATGACGTCGGTCTCCTGGGCCTGCCGGGCGACCGCCTGGAACATCTGCTCTGCCGACTCGACCCGCTCGACGTGGTCCACCGCGGGCGGCGGGGACGCGGTGTCGGCGGCCACGAGCGTGACGTGGGCGCCTCGGTCGCGGGCCGCCTGGGCGAGCGCGAAACCCATCCGGCCGGTGGAGTGGTTGGTGATGTAGCGCACCGGGTCGATACGTTCGATGGTGGCGCCCGCGGTGACGAGGACCCGCAGGCCGGCCAGGTCGCCGGGGCCCTGGGGCGGCAGCCCGGGCTCGGACAGCGCTTCAGCCGGGTCGGCGGTCGGCGGGGCGGGGGCGTCAGGACGTCGGTCCGCGGATTCCCCGCCGCGATCAGTTCCGTCCGCCGGGGAGAGCACCTCACCACCGGTGGGGTCGGGGTGGTCGGCGCCACCATCGCCAGTGGCTCTGTCGGTCGCTGGTTCCCCGTCAGCCAGTTCGACCGGCTGAAGCTGCGCGGCGCCGCCATCATCGGCGGCCGGTTCTGCCGCATCGGCGGCCAGGCCGAGGCGTTTCAGCACCCGCGCCACGAGCACCTGCTCGTCGGGCATTCGGCCGGGACCGATGTCGCCGCAGGCCAGGAGCCCGCTGTCGGGGGCGAGCACCTCGTAGCCCAGGCCGGTCAGCCGCGTCAGGTTGGCCTGCACGGCGGGGTTGGCGAACATGTGGGTGTTCATGGCCGGCGCGATGAGCACGGGGCAGGTGCAGGCGAGGATCGTCGTCGTGAGCAGGTCGTCGGCCAGGCCGTTGGCGATCCGTCCGATGACGTCGGCGCTGGCCGGGGCGACGAGCACGAGATCGGCGGCCCGGGCGAGGTCGATGTGCTCCATCGCGCTGCCCGACCCGGTGGGGATGTTCTCGACCGGGCACGGGTTGCCGGTGAGTGCCTCCAGGGTGAGCGGGGCGATGAAGTCGGTGGCGCGCGGTGTCATCACGGCCTGCACGGCGACGCCCGCCTTCGTCAGGGCGCTGGCCAGCCCGGCCGCCTTGAACGCGGCGATGCTCGCGCTGATGCCGAGCAGCACCGTCGGCCGGCCTGCCTCGTGCGCCGCTCCCTTGTCCTCAGCCATGGGGCCTCCTTCGTGACGATGACCCCACCGTACCGGGGCGGGCGAGCGGCACCGCACGGAGCAGCCGGGCCTGCGGCCGTGGGTGGGGTCCGCCCCTGCGCCACCTGGGCGTCGAGCGCACCCCGGGTCCGCGAACGGGCGGACTGTTCTACGCTGGGCCGCACCCGCCGAAGGAGACCATGCCGCCATGAGCACCGATACCGCGCTGAACGACCGCATCCGCGGGGCCGTCCTCGGCTCCGCCTGGGGTGACGCCTGGGGGCGCCCCACCGAGTTCTGGGGTTTCGAGCAGATCGAGCAGGCCGACCCCGCCCCGAGCGACCCGCTGGTCGTCTCGGACGACACCCAGATGTGTCTGGCGACGAACACCGCGCTCACCGGCCTCATCGCCTCCGACGAGGGGCGGCGAGCGCTGCTCGCCCTGCCCGCCGGCCGGGGCTGGGATGTCGTGCGCGAGGCCTTCGCCCACCGGTACATCGCCTGGCGCTCCGACCCGGACAACGACCGGGCCCCGGGCAGGGCGTGCCTGGCGGCCACCGGGAAACTGGAGCTGCTGGCCGCCGCGGGCGGCGCCCGGAGCTGGCGCGAGGGCGCGCTCGGCAACGACTCGAAGGGCTGCGGCACGACGATGCGCGCCCCGTGGACCGGGCTGCTCGGGCTGCCCGGGCCGGTCACGGCGGCGGCCTCGTTCGCCCAGTCTCAGATCACCCACGACCACCCGATGGGCTGGGTCGCGGCAGCGGTCGTCGCCCTGCTCGCCCAGCACTGCCTGGCCGTGGCCGAGCCGGCCCGGCTCCGGGGTTTCGGGCTGGTCGGCGCGGCCGAGCGGGCCGTCGAGGTGGTGCGGCCGCTAGCCGGGCTCGGTTCGGCCGCCGAACGCGCGGGGGTCGAGGCCGCCTGCGACGAGCTGGCCGCATGCTTCGCCAGGGTGCGGGCGCTGTGGGGCGAGTTCGCGGCGGACAGGGGCGACCCCTGCCTGTTCTTCGGGCAGGGCTGGGTGGCCGACGAGGCGCTGGTCACCGCGACCGCCGTGACGCAGCGGGCCATCGACGCCGGTGACCCGGCCGACGCGGTGCGCCGGCTGGTGCACACCGGCGGCGACTCCGACTCGATGGCGATCCTGGGCGGCGCCTTCGTCGGCGCCGCCTGGGGCTTCCGGGAGCTGTGGGCGGGCCTGCCGGTCGAGGGGCACTTCGAGCCGCGCTACGAGCGGGAGCTGGCCGAGGCCGTCGTCTCGATCGAGGCTGCGCGGGCCGCCCTCCGGGGCGCGGCCTAGCCTAGCGTCCCTTGGACGACACAGGCCATCTTGCCGGGTGCAGCCAACCAACCCCGGATTTACCCCTGCATCTCGTGAAAGGCCTCACCACGGCATGGTTCTTGAGTAACCTCCTTGGAGGTGCTCGGCAGCTCGCATGGGCGTGTCCTCGGAGTTCTGTGCGGCCCGGTTGGCAAACAGGAGACGCGACGTGCCCATGGGGATCGCGGGGCCTGTGGACGACCTGAACGAACTGCGCAAGCCTGCCGAAGTTCCGGGTTCGGAACAGGACCGGCACGGTAGTGAGGACATACCATGGCCATCTCCGCTCTCGACGATCACGGGAGCCGGCAACCCGCCGGCACGATGGCCGGTCGGCCCCGCAGGTCCACGATCCAGATGACCAGAACCCGGGTCGGCGTACTGCGCGGCACCCGCACCGGCGCACTCCTCGCCACCATCGCGCTGGTTGCGCTGGCCGCGCGGTTCCTTGCCAAGGACATCATCGTCTCGGGTGATCCCCTCGCGACCATCGCCTGGTTTGTCCTTCTCACGCTCGTCGTCTGGGCCATCGGCGTGGTCCGTCACCGGAAACTCAACCCGGAACACCGGAGCAACCGGTTGACCGCGCCGGCCATCATCGCCGTGCTGTCAGTCGTGGCGCTGGGCGCCTGCATCTGCAGCTCGGTGGAGCTGGCGTCCGAGTCCGGTTTTCTCCTCGGCCACCCGGTCGCCATCGGAGCCGCCTGCCTTGGCTTTGGCACCCTCGCCATCACGGACCTGCTGCTGCGCACCCACCCGGCACGCCATCGGAGAAGCACGCACGACATCGCCCACTGGCGCCCACTGGCCTCCGGTGACACCTCCCGCACCGCAGCCACCCTGAGCTGCCTCATCACCCTCACCCTGATCCTGACCGTGGCACTCACCCCCCTCTGGGCGACCCGGCCGATCCAGCAGACAGCACCCGAACCGGCGCAGATCCCCGCCGTCCCCGCCACGGTGGCCGGAGACCTCGCCTGGACCCTCGACCTCGACACCGACCACGGAATCGACACGATCGCCGCCGGGGCGGCAGGTCCCGTCGTCGTCGCCGGTGGCGAGATCTACGGCCTCGACCCCGCCGACGGATCAACCCGATGGACCTACGGGCGCCCCAACGCCGAACTCCTCGACCTGGGAATCTCCAAGGACAAGATCATCACCGGCCCCAATCACCGCTACGCCGCGTTCATCACCGTGACGGGCATGAGCATGTACCCACAGCGAGGACGCGACCCGGAACTACCCGTGCACCGGACACTGGTCACCGTCCTCGACACCCTTACCGGCCGGGTCGCCGCCGAACGCATCTTCACGCGCAAGTCGGTCGGTGAGCTGAGACTGATTCAACTCACCGACACCGCGGCCCTCATCGGCACCGAGGCCATCGACCTGCCCACCGGAAAGACCCTCTGGACACTCCCCGAGCCAGAAACCGCCGGGGGCTTCTACAATCAGGCAACATATGTCGGCCCAGCAGGCCACTCGACATTCATCCTGCTGTCCAACGAATCGGGACCATCCACGACGATCGACCTCACCCTGATCCCCCAGGACGACCCAGACCCGAGACCGGACGCGAGCGGAGTGAGCCTCGACCATGTTCACCGCCCTCTTCTGGTCACCGACGGCTGGACGCTTCGCTACGCAGACGAAACCACCAACGACGAAGGCGGCCCCGCCGCCGCCATCAACATCGATGAGGTGGCGGCAGCAGGCGACCCGGACGATATCCAGGGCATCGACCTCGGCCAGACCAGCGGCCCGGACTACGAGCTGTCACGCACAAGCCTCGTCGCATCCGAATTACTCACCAGTGACGAATCTTCTGAGCCAGAAGACGACCTCTCCGAACCGGAACCTGCCACCGTCTTCGACCCCGCCACCCGCACAGCGAACCCCATCGAACAGTCCGCCGCCGTCGACGTCACGGAGTTCAACCTCAGCTATGACAGCAGGGACCCCACGTCCCCATACGGGCTGCGCTTGACAACGCCTGACGGCTCGGCGAGCAGCCAGGTAGGGATCACCAAGAAGGAATATTGGCACCTGGCGAACCGGTACGGCGCATCCGGCGGACGATTGGACGTGGCATTCGCCGCGGTCCCCGGGGCCGTCCTCGTCCACGTTGAGATCTATGACAGCAGCAGGCTCTACGCCATCGGCTGAACCCGCCCGAGAGACCGGAAACCGCCCAGGCCCGAACAGAACCAGCACAGCCGTGAGGAACCCCATGAACCCCGCCAGCACTGATCGCCCCGAGAAGCAACCCGCCGGCACCGGCATCGGCACGACGACCGACCAGGACACCGGCACAACCAGGAAACAAGCACGCGCCACAACCAAAACCCGGATCGGCGTGCTGCGCGGCACCCGCGCCGGCGCACTCCTCGCCACCATCGTGCTGGCTGTGCTTGCCGTCCGGTTCACACCCTACGACGCCGCGGACAGCACCATTCCCCTCGTACTCGTGGCGCTGTACCTGCCTACCACCCTCATCATCTGGTGGTTCGCCGCGGCAATACCCCGTGACCTCCACCCCGGGTCCTCGGCCCAACGAGCAGCAGGGCCGGTCGTCATCGCCCTGCTGTGGACCGGCTGCACGATCATCTACTACTTCGAACTCGAGCACGCGGCGACCGTGACGGGCTCTGAGATCACCATCCCCGGTTACCTGGCCGCCATCGGAGCCCTCAGCCTGGGCGTCGGTGTCCTCGTCTGCGCCGACATGCTGCTGCGCACCCACCCGGCACGCCGCTCGGGAGGCCCGCACGACATCGCCCGCTGGCGCCCACTCCCCACTGCGGACACTTCCCGCACCGCAACCACCCTGACCTGCCTCATCACCCTGGTCCTGGCCCTGGCCATGGCGCTGGCTCCCACCTGGGCGACCCGGCCGATCCAGCAGACAGCACCCGAACCGGCGCAGATCCCCGCCGTCCCCACCACGGTGGCCGGGGACCTAGCCTGGACCCTCGACCTCGACGACGAGATCGACACGCTCGCAGCCGGCGCGGCAGGCCCCATCCTCGCCGACGGCAGCAGGATTCTCGGCCTCGACCCCGCCGACGGGTCAACCCGGTGGACCTACCACCGGCCCAACGCCCAGCTGCTCAACCTGCCCGCCCCGAGCACCGGCATGGCGACGAGGATCATGACCGGCCCCGACCGCCGCTATGCCGCGTTCGCGGCCCAGGCGTCGGGGCCCATGGGACTGGGGATGGAATCATGGTATGCCAAGAAGCAGGTGGTGGTCACCGTCCTCGACACCCTCACCGGCCGGGTCGCCGCCGAACACACGCTCGCCGGGCAGCTCGCGGCCGAGGCGACGACGGTTCCCGCCACCCAGCCGATCCAGCTCACCGACACCGCTGCCCTCATCGGCACCGAGGCAATCGACCTGGCCACCGGCACGACCCTGTGGACACTGCCCGAGTCGGATGCCGCCGGGACCACCGGCACGCCCGCACACGTCGGCCCGGCGGGCCACTCGACATTCGTCCTGCGCAGTGAGCCGGGATCAGACATGGCCACCGATCTCGTCCTGGTGCCCCAGGACGACCCGGACCGAAGAACCCACCTCAGCACGGTGGCCACCAGCGCCAACCGGCCCTTGATCATCGACGGCTGGACGATCCACTACACCGACGAACCCACATACGCCGAGGGCAGTCTGGCGGCGGCCATCAACCTTGACGAGGTGGCGGCCGGCGGCACCGACGGCGTCCAGGGCATCGGCCTCGGCCGGACGGTCGGCCCGGATCTCGTACGGTCCCGCACGAGCCTTGTCACGACCGCTCCACCCACCGAGCGTGATGACGCCATACCTCAACCCGCCGCCGTCTTCGACCCGGTCACGCGCACCGCGAGCCCCGCCGGGCGATCCACAACGGTCGACATCACCACATTCGCCGCAGATCTCGACCGTGAGGAGGGCACGGTCCTGCTGCACCTGGTCTCCGCCGATGGCTCGGTGACCAATGACCTGAAGATCACGGACGGGGACCGCTACAACAACCTGGTGTACCAGAACCAGAACAACGGGCCGGGAGAACGATTCCGTGACGCGTCGCTCATCGCGGCCCCTGGAGCGCTCCTGGTGTTCGTCAAGGGCGAGTACGACGCCAGGATCTGTGCGCTCCGTCAGCCCTGACACCGATCCCGGCCCGGATGCACGACAGGACCAACACGGCAGCAAGGACAGGCACCATGGACTCCACCATCAACGCGAACCAGCACGCCGCCGGCGCGGCAACCAGCCGGGCCGAGAGAACTGCGCCGTCAATGACCAGGGCACGGATCGGCGTGCTGCGCGGCATCCGCGCCGGCGCACTCCTCGCCACTGCCGCCCTGGTGGCGCTGACCGTGTGGTTCCTGCGCCACGACGCCGCCACGAGCACGCCCTTCTGGGTCGTGGCCCTGTATGCGTCCGCCCTCCTCGTCGTCTGGAGGTCCTCCGCATCCGCCGACGGAGATCTCGTCCCCGACGCCGTGGCCAGGAGGGTGACCGCCCTGACCGCCATCGCCGTGTTGTCGGTCCTGGCCCTGACCGTCTGCGCCGGCGCCTCGGCAAGGGCGGCGTCCACTTCCGGCTTCTTCCCCGGTTACCCGGTCACCATCGGAGCCACCTGCCTCGGCTCCGGCGTCCTCGCCGGCGCCGACATGCTGCTGCGCACCCACCCGGCACGCCGCCTGGGAGGGCCGCACGACATCGCCCGCTGGCGCCCACTGGCCTCCGGTGACACCTCCCGCGTCACAACCGCCCTCACCTGCCTCGTCGCCCTGGTCCTGATCCTGGCCGTGGCGCTGGCCCCCACCTGGGCGGCTCGGCCGATCCAGCAGTTCTCACCAGAACCCACCGAACGCGACACCACACCCACCACGGTGGCCGGAGACCTCGCCTGGGCCCTCGACCTCGACGAGAAGGACACGCTCGCAGCCGGGGCGGCCGGCCCCATCCTCGTCACCGGCACCCAGATTCGCGGCCTCGACCCCACCGACGGATCGACCCGGTGGACCTACCACCGCCCCAACGCCGAACTCCTCAGCCTGGGAAACTATGGAGAGATCATCACCGGCCCCGACCACCGCTACGCCGCGTTCAACACCAGGATGCCCCAGAGCATCCTCACACGGTGGATGAAGAGCTCGGTGCGATCCGTGCGCCGGACACTGGTCACCGTCCTCGACACCCTCACCGGGCGGGTCGTCGCCGAACGCACCATCACGAGCGAATCGACTGCCGACTGGGATTCGGTACAGCTCACCGACACCGCGGCCCTCATCGGCACCGAGGCCATCGACCTGACCACCGGAAAAACCCTCTGGACACTCCCCGATTCAGGGGCCGCCCCCAACTACGCCGGCCCGGCAGGACACTCGACATTCATCCTGCACAGGGAGGTGGACACGTCGGTACTCACCGCGTCCCTCGTCCTGGCGCCCCAGGACGACCCGGACCGCACGACGGCCCTCGACGACGTGAGCCTCAACGATCATGACTTCTACCCCTTGTTCATCGACGGCTGGACGATCCGGTACACCGAGGAGCCGACGTACGACGACGGCGGCCCGGCGGCCGCGATCAACATCGACGAGGTGGCGGCAGCAGGCGGCACCGACGGTGTGCAGAGAATCAACCTCGGACAGACCATGGGCCCGGATTACCGCCGGTCTCACACGAGCCTCATCGCGACCGCCTCGGACAGCAGCGTCGCTCGCTCGGTGACGCGGCCCGCCACCGTCTTCGACCCGGTCACCCGTACCGCGAGCCCCGTCGAGCAGTCCGCGACGGTCGACACCGCCAGGCTCGACGCCACCAGTGAGGCCGCGCGCCGCGCGCGTGTGCTGCAGGTGCACATGACCTCCCCCGATGGCCCGGTGACCGCTGACGTGGCGGTCAGCGATGACGAGTTCGAGGAGCTGTGCCGGGCGGCCAGCCGGAACGATCGGTCCGACACGCAATTCTTGGACGCGACGGTCTCCGCGGTCCCGGGAGCGATCCTGGTGCGCGTCGAGCTGACGTGGCCGTTCTCCGTCAACAGGCTCTACGTGCTCCGCTGAACCCGCCCAAGAGACCAGACACGCCCAGGCCCGAAAGAACCGACCCAGCCGGGAGGAACCTCCATGAACCCCGCCACCGCTGATGGCCACGAGAAGCAACTCGCCGGCACCGACACCAGCGCGACAACTGACCAGGACACCGGCAAGACCGAGAAACCAGCAGCCGCTATGTCCAGAACCCGGTCGGCGTGCTGCGCGGCATCCGCGCCGGCGCACTCCTCGCCATCGTCGCCCTGGTCGTGCTGGCCGTCCGGTTCTTGGCGCAGGACATCATCGTCACGAATGAGCCCCTCGTAACCGCTGTCTTGTTCGTGCCCGTCACTCTCGTCATGTGGGGCTTCGGCGTGACCATCTCCTGGGATCTCGGCCCGGGCCCCAGAGGAAACCTGGCGACCGCACCAGTCATCATCGCCGTGCTGTCGATTGCGGCCATGGCCCTCTGCACAGGCTGTTCGGTACGGGTGGCCGCTGATTCCGGGTTCTTCCTCGGCCATCCTGTCATCATCGGGGTCGTCTGCCTGTGCTCCGGCGCCCTCGCCATCTCGGACCTGCTGCTGCGCACCCATCCCTCGCGTGACTCGGGTGGCCCGCGGGACACGGCCCATTGGCGGCCACTCCCCACTGACGCCACGTCCCACACCGCGACCGCCCTCACCGGCCTTCTCAGCGTGGTCCTCGCCTTGGCCGTGGCACTCGTCCCCACCTGGGTGGCACGGCCGATCCAGCAGCTCGCCCCCAAACCGCCGGAGATCCCGGCCATGCCCGCCACGGTGGCCGGAGACCTAGCCTGGACCCTCGACCTCGACGAGGACGTCGACACGATCACCGCCGGGGCCGCAGGCCCCATCCTCGCCGACGGCAGCAGGATTCTCGGCCTCGACCCGGCCGACGGGTCGACCCGGTGGACCTACCACCGGCCCAACGCCCAGCTGCTCAACCTGTCAGCGTCAAACGTCCGCACACCGACCAGGATCATCACCGGCCCCGACCACCACTACGCGTCATTCGTGACTCTGGCGCCGGAGGACAGCCTCAGACGTCAGGGAAGCAGTTCGAGACAATGGACCCGCGCGACGCTCGTCACCGTCCTCGACACCCTCACTGGGCGAGTCGTCACCGAACGCGCACTCGCCATGGATGCCACTGCAGAGGGCAAACCGATCCCCGGCACCCAGCCGATCCAGCTCACCGACACCGCTGCCCTCATCGGCACCGAGGCAATCGACCTGGCCACCGGCACGACCCTATGGGCCCTGCCCGAACAAAAAACCACCAGCTCCGACCCGTCTGCGTACGTCGGCCCGGCGGGCCACTCGACATTCGTCCTGCGCAGTGAGCCGGGATCAGACATGGCCACCGATCTCGTCCTGGTGCCCCAGGACGACCCGGACCGAAGAACCCACCTCAGCACGGTGGCCACCAGCGCCAACCGGCCCTTGATCATCGACGGCTGGACGATCCACTACACCGACGAACCCACATACGCCGAGGGCAGTCCGGCTGCCGCCATCAGCATCGACGAGGTGGCGGCAGCCGGCACCGCCGGCGTCCAGGGCATCGACCTCGGCCAGACCATCGGGCCAGACCTTGCCCTGTCGCACACGAGCCTCATCGCAAGCATGTGGCCCAGCGAGGACAGGATCGATCCCCAGGAACAGCCCGCCGCCGTCTTCGACCCGGCCACCCGCACCGCGACCCCCATCGAACTATCCTCCGCAGTCGATGCCACCACGTTCGACATCACCAAGGACTACGAGGACTCCGCCTACGTGTACCGACTGCACCTGGCAGCACCCAACGGCTCGGCGAGCAGCACAACAGAGATCACCATGGAGGAGTACAACTGTCTGGAACGGATGAACCGGCGCAACACGGTGGGTGAACGATTCGAGGGGGTGGTACTCGCCGCCGTCCCCGGGGCGGTCCTCGTCTATGTCAACCTGCCGTCAAGCCGACCAACGCCCAACCGGCTCTACGCCCTCCGCTGAGCACTCAGCCCTGCCAGCCGCCCCGTTCGGCCCAGCTGACGTCGTCGTGGTCGAGCACGGTCCAGTCGCCGTTCTCCCCGCGCAGCAGGCGGCTCACGCCGCCGTTGTGGATCGGGGCGGTGAGTTCGGCGCCCAGCCGGTCGACGATGCAGGCAATCGTCACGCCGCTGCTCACCACCAGCACCCTGGGCGTGTCCCCCGGCGAGGCCTCCGTCTCGGCAATCTCGTCGAGTGTCGCCAGGGCCCGGTCGGCCGCCTGCCTGACGTTGTCCGACGGGTAGTCGGTGTCGGGGTTGGTGCGGCTGAAGACGTCGTAGATGTCGAGGAGGGTGTGGCCGGCATCGAGGGCCTCCTGCACCGAGGCGACGCCCAGCTCCCGGAACGCGGCCTCCCACATGAGCTTGTTCGGCATGCCCTCCCAGGCACCGAAGGACATCTCGCGCAGGCCGAAACGCGAGATCGGCTGCAGGGTGGAGCCCATGCCGGCGAGCAGCGAGGTCATCGTCTCGTGGTGGCGCAGCATGTCGCCGCAGTAGGCGGCCGTGAAGTCGATGCCGGCGCTGGCGAAGGCCCGGCCGATCGCCTGGGCGACGGCGAAGCCCCTGGGCGTGAGCGGGGTGCCGCACCAGCCCTGTACGCGGTCGAGCTTGTTGAACCAGGTCTCGCCGTGGCGTACCAGGTAGATCTCGACGGGCCCCTTGGTCTCGGTCATGTCGGTTCTCCTTCGTCGGTGCCCTCGCCGGGGCGCCGGGTCGTCTTCCGAGCGCCTGTCTGGTTACGGGGCGGCCCGGCGCTCCAGGGCCGCACCGGGTGCCGTCAGGCGGCGCGGCCGTTCTTCGCCCAACTCATGTCGTTGACGGTCGCGGCGCTCCAGCCGGAGGCGTCCCGGCGCAGCAGGGCGACCGCGCCGTTGCCCACCCGGTTCCTCGGCGGGAAGCCGAGCGCCGTGAGCACGCAGACGACGGTGATGCCGCTCGTCACGACGAGGACGCGGGAGCGTTCGCGCAGACCCGCCTCGGTGTCGGCGATGTCGTTGAGGGCGACGACCGCGCGGTCGGCGACGGCCGCGGTGTTCTCGGCCGGGTAGTCGGGGTCGGGATTGGTGATGCTGATGCCGTCGTAGACGTCGACGAGGCGAAGCCCCCTGGCGAAGGCCTCCTCGTCGGTGCTGACGCCGAGGTTGTCCCAGCAGGCCCGCCACATGTCCGGGTCGAAGCCGCCCTCCCAGCCGCCGAAGGACATCTCGCGCAGTGCCCGGAGTTGGGTGACGGGCAGGGGCGAGCCCATGGCGTCGAGGACGCCCTGGGCGGTCTCGTGGTGGCGAACCATGTCGCCGCTGTAGGCCGCGTCGAGGACGATGCCGTCGCCGGCGAGCCCGCGCCCGAGCGCCGCGGCGAGTTCGTGGCCGGCCTCGGTCAGCGGGGAGTCGCACCAGCCCTGCACGCGGTCGCGCTTGTTGAACCACGTCTGCCCGTGCCGCGCCAGGTAGATCTCGACGACGCTGCCAGTGGTCGCGTTCACGCTGCGGGTTCTCCTCGCTCTGTCCGGCCCGCATCCGGCATGCGGGCCCTGCCCCAACGATAGGCGAGGCGCCTGCAGACGTGTGGCCTCCAGCCGTTCGCGTCGACACAGCCTGCTCCTGCATCGCCTGCTCGAGGCATCGGTCAACTGGGATGACACCGTGTCCTGGCTCGCTATCGCTCGCGCCGGCATACGCCGCAATCGCAGGGCGAATCGAGGGGCCCTGCACCTGGCCAACACCGAGCGCTGGGAGAAGTGGGTAGAGGCCCAGGATGCCTCCGCCATGAGGGAACGCATGTGCGCCGAGGATGAGGACTCCTGCCAGCTCCGCGAGGTCTCTCCATGGCGGGCCTTCTCACCGCTGTCCAAAGGCAAGCCATCATCGACTGGGAACGCGAGCATTATGCGTCGTGATGAGCTTCACCACGCCATCGGCGCCGCATGCGCAATCATCGGCCGGAACGAAGTGATCATCGTCGACTCGCAGTCCATCCTCGGTTCATTCGGGGAAGACGAGCTTTCCAAGCAGGCTACGGTGCTGCGTTCGACTTGATGGCGGGCAAGCGCCATGCCCTCCCCACGCGAACGGCTCGTTTCCCTGGCGGCCTCGGCGTGTGGCTTCACTGTGCACGAGTGGTCGCACCTGCTGGAACCTGCTCCCCACAAGCACGAAGACCACTTGGTGATACGGCGCCTCCGAATCGCCAACAGCGGTAGAGTCCGTCGTGAGACATCCCCGACAGCCTCGTCTTCGCGTGGTCGCCGACGACCTTCGTGATGCGGGGCCCGGTAAACCACCGATCCACCGCGGGCCCCGACCCGGGCCCGCGCCCCAGGAGGACACATGCCCGCTGTCACAACCAAGTACGACGCGCGAGGGCCGGTGTTCATCTCGTACCGTCACTCAGATGGGGAGAAGATCGCCGACCGACTGGCCTGGCTGCTGCGCGCAGCGGGCATACCGGTCTGGCGTGACAAGGAGGACCTCACCACCGGTTCCATCGAGGCCCGTATCGAGGAGGCGATGGGCAATGGACTGTCTGGTGGCGTCCTCGTCGTGACTCCCGACGTCGAGAACAGTGAGATCATTCAGACGCTGGAGGCCACCGGCCTGCTCGATCTCCTTGAGAACAACCAGAAGTTCTCGCTGACCCTCGTCAATGCCGTGTCAAACGGTGAACGACTCGACATTAATGAACCGGACAGGGTGCTCCGCAAACCAGAGGGCACATTGTCTGAAATCATGCAGTTCATGGCAAAAAAGGGCCCTGATGGGAAGACCTTTGATGGCTTGAAGGATTCGGACCAGAAGCAATTCATCACCGCCTACGTCAAGGATCACCTCGCAGCGCTCGCAGCCGACACCGACGCGATCGAACTGAACATCGAGACACGGCCCGATGATTCGCCGAACTCGTCACGGGCCAAGCACCATTTCGACATGGTCCTGCCCGATTCGGAAGATGAGCCCATCCGCCGGCAGAGCCTTGAAGACCTTCAAGCCGTGCTGGGGATCGTCCGTGGTGCCATCGCGAACCACGGCGCCTCACTGTTGAGGGTGAGCGGACATGCACACCTGTCCGTCGCGTTCGCCCTGGGCGCCCAGTTCCCGGAAACCCTGATCGGGCGTGCGGAGGTCACCGACAACTGGAACAAGGTCTGGCCCAGCGGACCCGCCGGTACCGGCGAATTCGTCACCGAAGTGGCATCTGGCGAAGACAACCCGTCTGAATCTGGCGAGCTCGCCGTCTACGTCGACCTGCGTGACGATATTAGTAACAAGGCCTTCAATGGCTTCCTCGACACGATGAAGGGACGCCTGCGCGCATGGAGTCATCTGCGACTGGCACAGCCTGGCTGGATAGATCCTCTGGACGGGGCTGCGATCGCGAAGCAGATCACCGACCACATTCGTGCCATGTGCGGCGCCCATGGGATCCCTCATGTGCACCTCTTCCTGCGCGGACCATATGCAGTGGCCTTCCTCATCGGTCGGTTGGTCAACACGCTCTCTTTCACCGTGTACGAGTACGACAAGAACACGGCACAGTACGTCCCTGCGCTGGATGTGACCACCGCGCGGGCCGGCGGTGTCATCAAGGAGGTCCTCGCACCCGAGCCCACCGAACAGTCCTGAGCATCGAGGCGAGAACCATGTACGCCGTCCTCCTCGACGTCAACAGCAAGCAGCGCTTCATCTTCGAGTCCCCGCGGCTGCGGGAGAGCATCGGCGCCTCGCACCAGATCACCGATCTCGAGTCCTGGGTAGCCTGTGCCCTCCCGAAGAAGCCGGATACCGATGATCGGTGTGAGACCAATGATCATCAGTGGGTGTCGCGTTCCTCGGGCAGGGTCATCGTCACCGTCGACGACGAGACCGAGGCCAGGAACATCATCCGCGATGTCACGCTGCGGGCCTTCGGCAAGGCGCCGGGAATGGACGTCAGTGGCGTCTACGTGAAGACGGGTTCTGAGTACTTCGGGGCGGGCGACCTGCGGGCCCTCAACGAGGCCGCCGCCGAGTACGCCCTGCGGCGGCCTCCCGCCGACGGCCGGTTCGCCCGGATGCCCTTCCTTGCCGGGGCCAGCGACTCGGCCCTGCCGGCCGCTCCCCCGCTGGACCAGGACGACGAGCCCCACGAGGACAGGAAGGAGCCCTACTCGCTGCCCTCACGTCACAAGAGGCTCCCCGTGCACGCGGCGCGTTCGAAGCTGCTCAAAGACCTGGCCCCCACGGGGGCGGACGAGAAACTCGCCCGCGACCCGACCAGGCTGGAGCGGATGCTCCAGCCCGACAACGAGGACGACTCCCAGGGCGGCCTGTCGAAGGTCGCCATCGTCCACATCGACGGCAACGGCGTCGGGGCGATCATGCGTGATCTCGCCGCCGCCATGCGCCGCGTCCCCTGCGAGGAGTTCACGCAGGCCGTCAAGTGCACACCCGATGACGCCGACGCCCTTCGGAAGTTCACCCTCGCCGTCAACGAGAACCTGGACCGCGCCGTGCGCCAGGCCTGCCGGCTGGCCTGGCGCGATGTCGCCGGCTGGGCCGAGAAGGACGCCGTCACGGCTGGCAGGGAGTACAAGGTCATCCCCGTCGTGCCCGTGCTGCTCGGCGGTGATGACGTCACCGTCATCACGAGCGGCGACTACGCCCTGCCGTTCGCCGCCGCCTATCTGCGTCACTACGAGCAGGCCACTGCCGCCGACCCCCTGCTCAGGCACCTCGGGGACCACCCCGACGGCCAGACCGGGCCGATGACGGCGGCCGCCGGTGCAGCCGTGGTCCGATTCAAATTCCCCTTCCACCTCGCCTACGACCTGGCCGAACGCCTCGTCGACGAGGCCAAGGAGGTCGGCAAGACCGCTTCCCCATCGGTCTCGACACTGACCTACCACGTGCTGCTCGACACCACGGTGCTCGACCCCGAGGAACTGCTCGCCGCCTACGGGCGGCTCAGCAACCGGCCCTTCGTCTTGCGATCCGACACCGCCGGCTCGTCGCAGGGTCTCGCCGGGCATGCCGCCTGGCCGGAGGTCTGTGAGCAGGTTCGCCTCTTCGCGGGCGCGATCTCGCAGAACGATGACGACCGGCAGGACGGCTTCCCCCGCACCCGGGCCGCGCGCATCCGCGCGATGATGTCCAACGCCGCCCAAGCCGAACTCGCCGGGAACACCGCGGAACACGACCGGCTGCTGGAACAGGCCGAGGACGAGTGGCGAGATGCCGAGGACCATTTCCCGGATGCGAAGCGGCTCGGCGGAAAACGGGCCATGTTCGACCTCATGGATCTGACCGATCTGCTCCCCGCCTCGTACCTGGACGACCCGCTGGGCACGGCGTCCCCGCCTCCTTCCGGGGCCAGGAAGCCATCGGCCGCGGATCACTCGACCGTTGAGGAGGGCCGGGCATGAGCCGTACGTCAGCGCCCCCGCAGCCAGGGGCACTGGAGTTCCCCGTCACCGTCGTCTTCCGCTCCGACTGGGGTGTGGGCACGGGCACCGGCATCGCCGGCGGGGTGAATTCCGTCGTTGAGAAGGACGCGAACGGCCGGCCGGTGGTGCGTGGCACGGTCCTGGCGGGCGTGGTGCGCGAGCAGGCCGCCACCGCGGCCCGCGCCCTGGACGAGGCCCCTCGTGGCCCATGGCACGACTTCACCACCGCCCTCTTCGGCACGCCCGAGTCGCCGCGGCTGGTGAGCTTCACCGACGCGACCGTCCCCGACGACGACCCGGACGTCGCCGTGCACGAGGTGGTCTCGCTGTCGATCGACGAGACCACGGGCACCGCCAAGAACGATTTCCTGCGCTTCTTCGAGCGGGCGGCCGCCTGCACCCTCCGCGGCCGGGTGAGCCTGTCGCAAACCGATCTGCGTGGACGCCCCCTCACCTGGGAGGCCGACCAGCGGGAGGGCGCCGAGCTCATCCTGGCGCTGTCGGGGCTCCTGGTGCGCGGTATCGGCTCCAACCGCTCCGACGGGGACGGCCTGTGCGACGTACTCATCAGGGACGCCGTTGACGCCCCGCAGGCCAGGGAGTGGTGCCGCACCAGGCTCAAGGAGTGGACGGGGCCCGCACCCACCCCGCCGACCGCCGCTGACCGGGGGTTCACCGCCCCGCTCCTCACCCCAAGCCGTGTCACTGCGGCGGGTGATCCGGGCTTCGTCGGGGCAGACCTGGTGTTGAGGCTCCTCACCCCGGTGGTCTCCTACGAGGTGCCGCTGTCCAACGAGGTGCGCTCCCTGGACTTCCTGCGCGGCACGGTGCTCCTGCCCTGGGTGCACCGCCGGCTGCGGCGGGCCTTCCCCGATGATGAGATGGTGCGCGACGCCGTCGTCGCCGGTGACCTGCTCGTCTCCGACGCCACCGTGATGGCCCAGGGCGTGCGGGGCCTGCCGGCACCGCTCGTCCTGACCAGGCCGAAGACCCCCGACCAGGGGTCCGCGGTCCTGCCGATGCGCAATCCGCTGTTCGGCGCCTCATCCGCGGCCAAGGACGCGGACGGGGCGCAGGTGCCGGTCCGTTCGGGTTATGTCTTCCCCGGCGTCGTCCCCGCGGACGCACCCGCTGGGATGCCGTCGGCCGGGTCCCTCGGTGCGCCCGCCCTGGTGGGGCGCCAGTCCACGGCCCACGACCCGGCCACCGGCGCCGCGAGCCAGGGCCGGTTGTTCCTGGTGCGGGCGCTGCCCGCCGGGCTGCGGATGGGGGCGTCCGTCCTCGTGTCGCAGCGGCTGCACGAGCACCTCGGCGAACGCCTGCACGAGGCGTTCCCCGCCGGTGAGCCGGTGACGGCCCGGCTGGGCTCCCGGCGGATGGGCGGCTCCTACGGCCGCGTGGAGTGCCGGGCGGGAGACTTCGTCCCGGCCCGTCCTGACCGGCCGGCCTGGGACGGGGACGGCGCGACGACGCTGTGGTTCACCTCTGACGTCCTCGCCAGATCCGGGGCCCTCGGGCCGGGCGGCACCGTGTCCGATCTGCTCGCCGCCCTTGGCCGCGGGGGCGCCGACGTGGAACTCGCCAGGGCCGAGGGCGCGCTCGCCGCCGGGGTGCGGCACCGCCGCGTGGACTCCTGGTCCGCCGCCGACCAGCAGCCGCGCGCAACTCGCGTGGCGGCCCGGGCCGGTTCCGTGCTGCGGGTGCAGCCGGTTCCCGGCGCTGACCCCGGCGCGGTGATTGCCGCGCTGGCCCGGCTCTCGGTGACCGGTTTCGGGGAGTTGACAGCGCAGGGTTTCGGTCGATTCGTCCTCGGGCACGAGCTGCTGGGCCGGCAGGACTTCGGCCTGACCCGGCTTTCCCAGCAGCACCTTCTGAGCGGTGACGGCAACGACCAGAAGGCCGGCCCGACGGCTGAAGGAGGCCTGCGATGAGGACACGCTACGAGTTGACCGTTCACCTGGTGACCCGTTCGCCGCTGCACTCGGGCGGCGTCGACGTGCCGGTGGATCGTTCCCGCAGCGGATCCGACCGGGAGGCGGAACCCCGGTGTTTCGCCCGTGACGGGCACGGGAACCCGGTCATCACGGGCCGATCGGTCAAGGGCGCCCTGCGGGCGGCCTGCGAGCGACTCGCCGGTGACCGGATCGGGGGCCTCGGGCTGTTGTGGGGGAACCAGGACCGCGCCGCTGCCCTGACCTTCCACGCCATCGAGCTCGACAAGACCGCGGTCCTCACGGATCCGGCGGGCACCGAGGGCGACGAGGGCCGGAGCCCGCTCGCACGGCGCACCGGTATCGCCGTCGACCGGTACTGGGGCACCGCCGGGGACACGGCGCTCTTCGCCCACGAGTACGTGCCGGCCGGCAGGAGTCTCACACTCACGATCACCGCACAGGCCGGCACGTCCGATGGGGTGTCGCCCGTCGGGGGCGGTGCCCCGCAGCAGGGGGCGAGCCCTGAGCAGGTCGAGCAGTTGTTCGGTCTCATCCTGGGCCTTTTCAAGGCCGGGCGCGTTGGTTTCGGTGGGCGCCGCAACGCCGGCTGGGGCCGCGTCGAGCTCGACGGCGACGAGGCATGGCTGCTGACCAGGAGCGAGCTCGGCTCGCGTGAGGGGCTCTTGACGTGGCTGGCAGGCGGGCAGAACATCACCGAACGCATCAGGCCCGCGGACTGCTCGGGTGACGAGCGGGCGCGGATCAGTATCGGCTGGGACAGCCCGAGCGGGATCCTCGTCGCCGAGCCTCGCGAGAAGAAGGCCAATGAGCCCGCCGAGGAAGCCGACCGGGAACCAGCGGACGGGGAGCCGTCCTCGAATGAGACCGAGCCGACCAGGCCGCTGCGCTGCGGCCCCGGCAAGAACGATCCGCTGGTGCTGCCCGGCAGCTCGGTGCGCGGGGCGCTGCGGTCCAGGGCCTCACGGATCGCCCGCACGGTGCTCGCCGCCCGGGACATGCTGGGTGACCAGCACGACTGGTCCGAGACCGGCGTCCATGATCAGCTGGCCAATGATCCCGTGCTCGTGCGCGACCTGTTCGGCAGCACCGAGCACCGCGGCGCCCTCACCGTCCTCGACACCCTCGCCACCGGTCACGTTTCCGGACGGAGGATCACGCACAATGCCGGGGACCGGTGGACCGGCGGTGCCGCCGAGGGCGCCCTGTACAGCGAGGAGGTGCACGACGTCGACTGGAACAGCATCGACCTCGAACTGGATCCGGGCATGCTCCCAGAGGAAGCCGACCTGAACCGTCGCAGGGCCGCATGGTGCCTGCTGGGTCTGACGCTGGCCGAACTCGCGGCGGGCACCCTGCCGCTGGGCAGTCGTGGCACGCGGGGCCTGGGGCAGGTGCGGGTCACCCGGATCCGTGTCGAGGGCGGGACGGGGATCGTCGGAGAGCCCTGGGATCTTCACGACGAGGGCTCCGAGCCCCTGCCGGAGCAGATCCTGGCCCGGCTGAGGCAAGTCCAGATCGAGCCGAACCCGGCCGCCGGCGACGACGGCTGGACCGGCTGGTCGTCCTATCTCGTCGAGGGGGAAGACGCATGATGTCCAGCACCGAGAAAGCCGAACCGGTCCTGCTGGAGGAGGGCCATCTGGCCTCCACGCCCTTCACCGAGGACTCGCTGGGCGAGGCCTTGGCGCGACTCACCGGCAACGCGCCACAGTGGCAGGGCATCGCCTATACGACGGCCGGGGCCCGCTCCGTGCGTGCGGCCTCTGCCGGGGCCCTGATGACCAGGCTGGATGGGGCCGACCACGAGGTACCACTGGGCACCGTCTACGAGCTGCGGCTGTGGGCCGTGGGACAGCAGGCGCTTGACGGGGCGAAGGCCCGTGAACTGAGGTGGCTCAACGGCTCGGGCTCGGCGGAGATCTCCGTGCACGAACAAGCCCCGGCAGCCGACCAGAACTGCTGGTTCCGCACCAACAGTTATCTGCAGCACAGCGACATAGCGGATCTGGACAAGAAACCGAGGATGACGAGCGTCGAGGTGTTCGTGCAGGAGGAAGACTACGGCAATGTCGTCTTCACCGACGAGCTGATGACGGGAAGGTGGGCCTGAGATGGGTGAGTTCAAACCGTTCCACTCGGCGGTCAACAGGATTCCCGTGCTGCGCCAACCGAGTCAGCAGATGGCGGGCAAGGATCTGTTGCCGAAGGATCTCTTCAGCGATGGCCCGGCCACCGGCCACGACCACCTGGCCGCCGATCGCTGGTCGGGATCGATCGACCTGGAGATGACTGTCCGCACGCCCCTGGTCTTCGGGGAGCAGGAGGATGGCGAGATCAGTCTCCCGATGGTGGACGACGACAAGCTCGTGGTCCCGCCGACGATGGTCAAGGGCATGATCTCGCGGGCCTTCGAGATCCTCACCTGCTCGCGGTTCCGCGTCTTCGGCGCCGTCGAGAACACGTCCGGACTCCGGGGGAGCAAGAACGACCACTCCCAGCGGCTGACCTACCGGGCTGATCCCGCAGCAGCCAACAACCTCTTCCCCGGCCGCATCTGCACGACCACTGACGGAAACTTGGCTGTGGAGATCCTTGACGGCAAAAACAGTCAGTTCCGCAGCGCCCTGATCCGCGATGACGCGAGGAAGGGACATGGTGACATCGTCCGCGACAACCATCCCGAGATCTCGACCGGCCCCGGCAATGTCATCACCCAGAATCAAGTTCTCCAGAGATTCCGCAGCCTGACCCCTCACGGGCAATGGACAAGGGTCCGCCTCACAGAATGGCAGAAGGGAAAATCTGGCAGGCACCTCATGGTCACAGGCGTGTGGAACGGTGAGGACCTCGAGAACTTCTTCACCATCACTGGCGCGAACAGCGTGCGGACTCTCGACGTGTGGGGATACCCGTGCCGGACGAGCCCAGACGGCAAGACCTCACGTGAACTGTACGATGAGAAGATCTATGAACGTTTCTTCTTCAAGGCGGACACGAACGGGGAGCCTCTCACCGGGAGCATTCTTCCTCTCAGCGCCAGCCATGTAGACGGGTATGCCGAGGTCCTTCGCACGTACCGCGAGCAGAGAGAACAACCGGGCGGTGACAAGCATGTGCTCAACCGAGCCGCATCCGTTTCAGACTACATGAGTGAAGGCGATCTCGTCTTCGTCCAGTTGTCTGACGCAATCGACCCTGACAAACCAATGTCTCCAGGCATCGCGCAGGTCGTGGACGTCTTCCCGACAATGGTCGGCCGCCGTCCTTACAGCAAGTCCCCTCGAGAGCTGGCCGCCGCCCAGAATGTCCTACCCGTAGCAAAAAAGGTTGAGGCGTCGGCTGCTGACAGGGTTTTCGGCTATGTCGTGCCCGAAGCTGGCGCGGGTGCTACTGGCGGGGACGTCGCCTCACGAGGACATCTCTCCTTCGATAAAGTCGATACCCCTGCCCCCGACGATAACAAGACGCCCCCGATGCGGCTCGCACCGTTACTGTCCCCAAAGCCGAGTTCGGCTCGCCGTTTCCTCACGATGAGCCGTTCTGGCGAAACACCAAGGAACGACGATTCCGAGCTCGCGCGGAACGAGTTCTTTTCAGCGAATCATTCTCTCGGAGCCGCCGCCTATCCGGTGCATCGAAAATTACTGGACCGTAAAGGCTTTCCAAGGGAAGGAATCACTTCTACCCAATCAGCCGGCCTGGACCATAGCAATGAGGCCGTACGAGTGACGGCGCGGTCGTGGGGTGGAGGTGGGCAGCGTATTGCGCTGTACGATGAGATTCACCAATCTGAGCAGAGAGGAGCTTGGCGCACTGATTTGGCTGCTGACCCCGGAAAACTTGGTGCCAGCGAGCGAGAAACAAAAGGATCCACGCGCCATCGGTTTCTTGCGCATGGGGATGGGTAAGCCATTTGGTCTTGGCGTTGTGGAGACAAGAATTGCCAAGAATGGTCTACGTGCAGTTAAAAATGAAGAGCTCGCAAGCGACTATGTGAATTTGAATGGCTGTCTTGGCAGCGTGACATCACCAGCCGAGATCGCGGAATTCTCTTTACCGAACGGCAACAACCTCCCGAAGACTCCTTGGGTGAAGGCCTTGCAACGTGCCGCGTTCGGCTACAGCGATGGCACCGAGGTTCGCTATATGACCCTTGATGAGAACAAGGAGAACAACAAGAGCGACTCAAAAACTGGCAAGCCGAAAGACAAGCGAGGCCTGTCGCCCGTCGACTTGGCCGCTAACACTCCGACGCCGATTATCATCCCCAGGCCAAATAAACAGCGCCGCAGACACAACTCTCACTAGCATAAGCATACTGAATAACGGTGGGGCTACATCATATGATGTAGCCCCACCGTTATTCATTTAACCAGATTAAAAGCAGAAAACGTAAGGCGAACCCGAAATCTCAATGGAGCCCCATCTGAGTAGATGGGGAAATCAGGAGCACCAGTCGATGACGTGGTACGAGCTGAAGTCTCAATGGAGCCCCATCTGAATAGATGGGGAAATGCGAGCAGGGCTGGGACGTCACCATGCGCATCGACGAGTCTCAATGGAGCCCCATCTGAATAGATGGGGAAATACGCACCCGTCAGACGCAACCGTGGGGACATGCCACTGTCTCAATGGAGCCCCATCTGAATAGATGGGGAAAT
>NZ_OMOH01000013.1:0-23870 GCF_900289195.1 Propionibacterium ruminifibrarum | reverse complement strand
GTCTCAATGGAGCCCCATCTGAATAGATGGGGAAATACGCACCCGTCAGACGCAACCGTGGGGACATGCCACTGTCTCAATGGAGCCCCATCTGAATAGATGGGGAAATGATGAGTGCCCCGAACCTTATGCAATTGTTGAGCTTGTCTCAATGGAGCCCCATCTGAATAGATGGGGAAATTCAGGGGTCTGGTGATGGCGTTTACTGGGGCCGCGGCATGTCTCAATGGAGCCCCATCTGAATAGATGGGGAAATGAGATTCCGAACGACCGGCCGTCCAAGAACACCGTCGGGTCTCAATGGAGCCCCATCTGAATAGATGGGGAAATTCAGGGTATTCCTGTTTCGGTTGCCGTGCAGGATAGGTCTCAATGGAGCCCCATCTGAATAGATGGGGAAATGTGCAGGGTGGCCCACGAGTCCTCGCTGGCGGTGTACTGTCTCAATGGAGCCCCATCTGAATAGATGGGGAAATGCCTGCCCGGACGGGTTCTTGCAGCCGGCGGTCAGGTGTCTCAATGGAGCCCCATCTGAATAGATGGGGAAATACGAAGCGAAAGTGAGGCACACCACCATGCCAAATGTCTCAATGGAGCCCCATCTGAATAGATGGGGAAATCTGGCCATGATCGGTATCAGCCAGGTCACCGGCACCGGTCTCAATGGAGCCCCATCTGAATAGATGGGGAAATGGCTGGACCGAATGCGCGAGAAGATCGTCGGCGCGAGGGGTCTCAATGGAGCCCCATCTGAATAGATGGGGAAATCGACCGAGAGGACCAGCGCTACTCGGCACGAGGTGTGGTCTCAATGGAGCCCCATCTGAATAGATGGGGAAATGGGCAAGAAGCGGTTCATCCCCTTCGTGAACGGCACGTCTCAATGGAGCCCCATCTGAATAGATGGGGAAATTCGACGCCGGAGACAACACCACGCTCGGCTCGTGGGGGTCTCAATGGAGCCCCATCTGAATAGATGGGGAAATAGGGGCGAGCTCCTGCGCAAGTACAAGCCCAAGGTCAGGTCTCAATGGAGCCCCATCTGAATAGATGGGGAAATCGCTATCAGATTTTGTGACATCTGACAAGGGGAAACGAACCCGATTGCGAGCGGTCCCACCAGCACTCCCAGATCGTAGGTCATCGCTATGGTTTTGTCAACGCTAACAGGCCTCTGGCAAGGCTGCGAGCGGTCCCGCGGGGCACCGGCGGGGCAGGACCTCTCGCAGGCCTCACACGACGACGGCGCCGTGACCGGGAAGGTTCCTCGCCAGACCGATGACCTCGATCGGGGTCACACCCACTGCCCCCAAGTCTATGACGATCACCGAGTCCTCCTTCAACTCGACAACGTCCGCCAGGGCCGCACGCCAGACCGCGAGCTCTGCCCGCCTGAGATCACACAGGAAGACTGAGTACTGCAGCCGGGTACCGAAGTCCTCCATCAACTTGACAACGGCCCTCAGCCTTTTCGGATTCGCTATGTCGTAGGCGATCAGATAGCGGCGTCTCGCCATGTTCCTCACCTCGTCACGAAGGGCCTGTACCCTGGGATCTCTCCGATCAGCACCGCGGCGAGCAGACGGGCCTGAACCTCAAGGCACCTGCGGTAACTGATCCTGTAGCCGAAGACCGGATGCGTGACCTCTGTCTCAAGCCTTCGCTCATAGGCGCCGATGAGTTTCTTGCGTCCCTGTTTCGTCAGTTGACAACCGATGCCTCTGCGCGTGAAGTCCTCAGAGCCGATCTCGCCGTTGTTCATCACGTTCAGTACCACGGAGTCGGCCACCAGGGGCCGGAACTCCTCCGCAAGATCGAGCGCCAGCGCCGGGCGCCCATATCGTGACGCGTGGAGCACACCTATGTAGGGGTCGAGCCCCACCCCAAGGCAGACAGCGACGAGATCCTTGACGAGAAGGGAGTAGCACAGCCCCAGCAGAGCATTGATCGGGTCCTTTGGAGGCCTGCGCGTCCGCCCATTGGCATCGAACTCCTGACCAAATTCGGCTTGGGGACTGAGCATCTGGGTGAAGTTCTCGAAATAGAGCCTGGCCGCAGTTCCTTCGTAGCCGAGCAATGACGCAGAACTGTCGGCTTCAGCAGCCGACTCGGCCAGTTCACGAAGGCTGTCCAGCACCGCTGGTTCGATCGCAGGCTTCGCATTACGGCGCAGCATCGTCCGCTGGTTACGTATTTTGCCCGAGATGATCTGGCTGGCGATCGCCGCGCCGTTGGGTGACAATACCTGTCGCCTCAGGAGCTGAGCATGTTTGCTCGGGCTCCCCTGGGCCCAGCCATTGAGCCATCCCGCGTAGCTCATCCACAGCACTGGGGCACCAGCCGACAGGAGGCGAGTAATGGCCTGCGTACTGATCTGGACATGACCGAACACGCACAGCTGTGAGATGTCGAGAAGACGCAGGCCGGCCAGCTCCTCACCGTCCTTGCTGACGACGATACGGCCACCCTTGGATGAGACATACGCCCCCTGCTCGGTCACGTACAGGGGCCGCTCATCAGGGTTGCGGGGAAGCACTCTTTTCTTGGTCGCCGCATGCCGTTCGGTCAGTGCATTCGTCTCATCGGGAAGGCACAGCCCAGCCAACGAGCAGCGGGGGCAGCGTGGACTGTCAATGAGCGGGGGCGGAGGAACCGGTGACTCCGCAAGGTCCCGAGCCGCTGCGACCAGCCCACGCAGCTCGGTCGCGGCATCGTCATCCCAGGCAACCGGAACCGTCACATGATCTTCGGCGTAGAAGAGTTCGGCATGATCGACGGTGTACCCGGCTGCGTCGAGCAGTGCCGCGTAGGCGAGCACCTGAGCGCGATCTGCAGCCCACGGTTCCCCATCGATCTGTGGGTGCCCCTTCTTGTGATCGACCGGACCCTGACACCCTCACGATGGTCCACCCGGTCGATGACCGCGGACAGCCCCCACTCCTCATCGCTGAGCGCCACGGAGTACGTGGTTCGCGGACCCGATTCCCCGCCTTCTTCGGGCATGCGGCCTCCGCGGGAGTCCACCGGCCGATGGGCGATTCTGCCCTCGGTCATGTCGTCGTTCGACTCCCGGCGCTGATCCACCCACTCGAAGTAGAACAGCCGCGGACAGTAGACGAATTCGTTCAGCATCCTCGCCGGGAGAAAACCGGGCTGGGCCGCGTATTCGCTCATGGCAGGCCCGGATCGGTGACCAGCCCGTCGGCCAGCGGCACGAAGCGGCCGAAACCGAAGTGGCTGTGGCGGCCGAGGCAGACCGGCCCGGTCAGGGGGACGTCCACCTCCATGCGCTCGATCCAGACGGCCTCAGAGGGGGAATCCGCCGGATCCCACCGACTCGTCCGGTAATTCGACGCCGCCCTGCCGAACTGAAGAGTGATGAGCCTCACAGCACCCACCCCGTAGTAATGATCCAGGTACCGCTGCACGTCCTGGGCGACAACATCCTCCCACTGGCGGGACCGTTTCGTGTGCAGCGTCAGCAGATAGGGGACAGCCGACGCCCATGCCGTGCTCACAAGCCCGCTCCCGAGCTCCGGCAGGGCGTCGGCGGCCGAACCGACACCGCTGATGCTCAGATCGCCGGGCTGAAAACCCGCATCATTGAAATCCGGACGGCTCAGGCGCCTGACGCTGAGCACCCGGTCCCGCTGCGGTGCGGCGAGCCCGGGCCTGCACCACAGCGCCAGCCCCACGACGTGCTGCTCGTCGTCCTCGATCCACAGCCAGTGGGCGTGCGCGTGGTAACCGAAACGATGCTCCGTCAGCGGCCCGGCGCCGTGCCCGGTGAGCAGGAAGTCCTCCGGGTCGGTGGACTCGTCGAGCCCGGAGACCACGAGATGGCGCAGCCGATCGGTGGCGAGAATACCCGCCCAGGCCGGATAGGGACGGCGGGTGCGCAGCTCCCAGCGGATGGCGGCCACCCGCCGGGACGCCACGCCGCGAGAGCGATCAGGCATGGCCCGGCCCCTTTCTCGGCGACGGCCTCGACCCGGCAAACCAACCCACGTGACGAATCGCGCCGGCTCCTCGTCCCGACCCGCTGCTGCGCACTGTCATGATCCGAAAGATCCTGTCCTTGAGAAAGCCGTGCCCTGTCGCCCTTGGGCGGCAATCTACGCCACGCGAGACGCGCCGTCAGCCGGTTCAGGCATCACCAGTCGGGGGAATTCCCGGGGTCCACTGCGGTCGTTGCCGGCCGGGTGGCGCTGGCCAGTGGTCCGGGGGAACTCCCGCTGCCGATCTCTCGCCCCGTGGGCGACAGTCAGGGCAGTGGTGCCGGTGGTTCGTTCACCGCTTCCGCCGAGCCCGGGTCACGGCCCGGTGGACGGCCTTGACGATCTCCTCGTAGACGAGGATGAGGCTCGACGCGGCCACGACGACGCCCCAGTGGGCCAGGTCGAGCGAGGTGGTGCCGAAGGCCGACTGCAGGAAGCCGATCTCGACGACGGCGACCTGCAGGACGACCCCCAGGCCGAGCGAGGCCCACAGCCAGCGGTTGCTGAACAGCCGGTGGAAGGCCGAGCCGTCGGCCGAACGCGAGTTGAGGGCGTTGAACAGCTGGGCGAACACGAGGGTGCTGAACGCCATCGTGCGGGCCACGGCGAACTGCTCGCCGGTGGGCACGCCGGACAGCATGCCGGTGAACAGGCCGCCGGGCAGCGCGAAGTCGTACACGGCGAGGGTCACCAGGCCCATGACGGCGCCGACGGCGATGATCCTGATCCACATGGCCCGGTCGAGGATGCGGTCGGTCTGCCGGCGCGGGGGCCTGGCCATCACGTCGTCGATCTCGGGGTCGACGCCCATGGCCAGGGCCGGCGTCGAGTCGGTCACGAGGTTGATCCACAGGATCTGGGTGACGAGCAGCGGCACGAAGGTGGCGCCGGGGTTCGCCGGGTCGGACAGGCCGAGCGCCCCGGCGAGCAGCACGCCGAACAGCACCGTGCACACCTCGCCCATGTTCGAGCTGAGCAGATAGCGCAGGAACTTCTTGATGTTGTCGACGATCACGCGGCCCTGCCGGACCGCGGCGACGATCGTCGCGTAGTTGTCGTCGGCCAGGATCATCCGCCCGGCCTGCTTGGTCACCTCGGTGCCGGTGATGCCCATCGCGACGCCGATGTCGGCGCGTTTGAGGGCGGGGGCGTCGTTGACGCCGTCCCCGGTCATCGCCACCGTGCTGCCGTCGGACTGCAGGGCCTCGACGATGCGCAGCTTGTGCTCGGGCGCGACCCGGGCGTAGACGTCCACGTCCCGCACGGCGCCGGGCAGCCGGCCGGGCCCGAGCCCGTCGAGCTGGGCGCCGGTGAGGGCCCGCGGCTCGCGGTCGCCGCTGATGCCCAGGTCGGCGGCGATGCGCGAGGCGGTCACCGGGTGGTCGCCGGTGATCATGATGGTGCGGATGCCCGCCCGGTGGGCCTGCCCGATCGCCTGGGCGGCCTCCTTGCGCGGCGGGTCGATGATGCCGACGACGCCGGTCCAGGCGAGCCGCTGCTCGTCGCCCTCGGTCAGCTCGCCGATGCCGTCACCGGGACGGGCAGCGACGCCGAGGGTGCGGTAGCCGTTGGCGGACAGATCCTCGATGAGGCCGAGCAGTTCGGCCCTGCGGGTCTCGGTGAGCGGCTGGACCACCCCGCCGACGCGCTCGTCGGTGCAGCGCCCGAGCAGCACGTCGGGGGCGCCCTTGGACCAGACCCGCCGCTGCCCGTCTCGTTCGACGAGCACCGACATCATCTTGCGCTCGGAGCTGAACGGCACCTCGCTGCGGCGCCGCCAGCCGGCCAGCTCGGCGTCGAGACCGGACTTGGCGCAGGCGACGAGGAAGGCCGCCTCGGTGGGGTCGCCCTGGATCGTCCACTCGCCGTCGTCATGGTGCAGCTGCGCGTCATTGGCCAGGGCACCGCCCACGAGCACCGCCCGCACCGCGTCCCGGTCGCCGGTGACGACCAGTTCGCCGTCGGGTGCGTAGCCGGTGCCGGTCAGCTCGGCCCGTCCCGCAGCCGAGACGACGGTGCGCAGGGTCATCTCGTTGCGGGTGAGGGTGCCGGTCTTGTCCGAGCAGATCACCGACGAGGAACCGAGGGTCTCCACCGAGTGGAGTGTCTTCATGACCGCGTTGCGGCGGGCGAGCGCCCGGACGCCGGTCGCGAGCACGACGGTGAGGATCGCCGGCAGGCCCTCGGGGACCGCGGCGACGGCGAGCGAGACGCCCGTGAGCAGCACGTCGACGAGCTCGTGGAACGAGCGCACGCCGTTGACCAGCACCATGACGCCCATGACGATGACCGCGATGGCGATGACGACGAGGCCGAGCGCCTTGGAGATCGACGCGATCTCGCGCTGCAGGGGCGTGTCCTCCTCGGGCGTCTCGTCGAGCAGGGTGGCGATGCGGCCCACCTCGGTGGCCATGCCGGTGGCGGTGACGACGGCCCGCCCGACGCCGGAGACCACGTCGGTGCCCTTGTGCACCATGTCGTGGCGGTCGCCGATGCCGGCCGGGGCGTCGAGCGCCTCTGGCGTCTTGTCGACCGCCTCGGACTCGCCGGTCAGCGAGGACTCCTGGATGCGCAGCGCGCTGGCCTGGATGAGACGGGCGTCGGCGGCGACCGCGTCGCCCTCGGCCAGGACGAGGATGTCGCCGGGCACGACCTCGGCGGAGGGGATCGTGTCCAGCCGCCCGCCGCGCAGCACCGTCGAGGTGGCGGCAGTCATGGTCGACAGGGCCGCGACTGCGTCGTCGGCCCGGTTCTCCTGGACGAAACCGATGATGGCGTTGGCGAGCAGGATCGCGACGATGACGACGGCCTCGATGGGCACGCCGGCGGCGCCCTCGAGCACCCAGGCGGCGACCGAGATGCCGACGGCGGCGAGCAGCAGGTAGACGAGCGGGTCGGCGAACTGGGCGAGGAAACGGCGCCATGCCGGCACCGGCGGGGCGCCGGCCAACTCGTTGGGGCCGTGGCGCTCCAGCCGGGACGCCGCCTCGGCCGGGCTGAGACCCTGCTCGGCGTCGGCACCCATGCGGGCGAGCACCTCGTCGGGGCTCAGCACCGAGGGGTGCCAGGCGGCGTCACTGTCGGGTGTTGAGGGACCGGCTGGAGCGGTCGTGGTCATCGCGGGTGTCTCCTGTGCGTGGTGAGTGATGCCGTTGACCAGGCCCATTGTTCACTCACCGCTGGCGGTAGGCACAGGCTCAGCCTTGCGCCGGCTGTGTGTGGCGGCCCCACAGGGGGGCACCGCGTGCCGCAGCCTCACTGGTACTTGTCGAGGATCTCCTGCGGGATGGGTCTGCCGTGGTCGTAGAAGCGGTCCTCCACCTCGTCGATCCGGCGCAGGACGCGGGCGGGCACGCCCCCGACGATGGAGTCGGCCGGCACGTCACGGATCACCACGCCCCCGGCGCGGATGATGGAGTTCTCGCCCACGGTCACGCCCGCCTGGATGACGGCCCCCGCGCAGACCAGCACGTTGTCACCGATGCGCACGGGCTTGTTGAACTGCAGCTTGTGGCGGCGCAGCCGCGGCGAGACAGGGTACTCCGTCGTGACGATGGAAACGTTCGGGCCGATCACCACGTCGTCGCCGATGAAGACGTCGCCGTCGTCGGCGATGCTCACGTTGGGGCCGATGACGACGTTCCTCCCCACGTGCACGTGGCGCAGCCCGTAGCCTGCCGCGACCGGCGGGACGACGCGCAGGCCCTCCCCGTGGGTGCCGAGCATTTCGCGCAGCAGCCGGTCGCGCTCGGCCAGCCCCTCGGGAGTGTCGGGCGTGGCGTTGAACTCGTTGAGCTTCACCGCGAGCTCGTGCTGGTAGGCGATGAGCTCCCCGCCGGCGCCGTCGTAGAGTTCGCCGGAATTCAGCATGTCGTGATATTTCGCGTCGGTGCCGTTGCGCTCGTCCATGATGGCTCCTCTCCCCCGACCCCCTCATGGTAAGGCGGCCGGCCGTCCTGCCAGAAGGCTTCTCTGAGAAGCAGGGGTGCGTTTCCCGGTGCCCGGGGCCCGGAGCGGGTGCCCGGCTCGTCCCTGCCCGCCGGTGCCCCACCCCGGCGTTCCGGCTCCCTACACCTCGATCTCGCCGCGCAGGTAGAGCCTGCCGTGCCCGGAGATGCTCACCGCGTCCGCGAGGTCCCGGCACCACACGGTGCCCTCGCGCTCGGACGGCTCGAAGCACACGAGCGCGCTCCGACCGAGACGCTGGGACCAGTAGGGCACGAGGGCGGACTGCATCGACCCGCAGACCGGGTCCTCGTCGATGCCGATCTTCGGCCAGAAGGCGCGGGCGACGTAGTCGTAGTCGGCCGCGGGGGCCGTCACGTACACCGAGAGCCCGTGCGCCAGGCCAGCGACGAGCCCGAAGTCCGGCCGCATGCCCCGCACCGCATCCTCGTCGTCGAAGACGCAGACGAGGTCGCGGTCGGTCGCGAGCACATGAGCCGGCTCCACGCCCAGCGCGGCCCCGAGGTCGTCCCCGCAGCGGAAGGGGACGGGCACGATGCGGGGGAACTCCATCCGCACCATGTCCGCGTCGCGCTCGCAGGACAGCTCGTAGCCCTTCATCGTGGCGCGGAAGTCGATGCGGCCGGCCTCCTGCTCGTGGAACCCGAAGAGCGCATAGGCGGCGCCGAAGGTGGCGTGCCCGCACAGGTCCACCTCGCAGGTGGGGGTGAACCAGCGCAGCTCGTAGCCGCCGTCGGGTTGCCGCACGGTGAACGCCGTCTCCGACAGCCGGTTCTCGGCGGCGACGGCCTGCATCACCGCGTCGTCGATCCACTCGTCGAGCACGCACACCCCCGCCGGGTTGCCGCCGAACCGGCGCTCGGCGAACGCGTCGACCACGTAGTACTCGAGCCTCATGCACCCAATCATCCCCTCGGCGCGCCCGGTTCTCCACCGGGCGGCCGCGGCCGGTCGGCTCACTCGGCCCGGGTCACGCCAGCGGCACCACTCGCACCTGAGTGGCCTTGACGACGGCCCACAGCCGCCCGCCGACCGGGGCGCCGAGTTCGGCCCAGGCCGCGGTCGTCACCCGGGCGCGGATGACGGCGCCGCCATCCAGCCCCAGCCGGACGCTGACGAGCCCGCCCGCCTCGTCGGCGGCCTCGACGGCGCCCGGCAGGGCGCTGCGCGGGGAGCCGGACGGCGGCGCGGCGTGCAGGCCGACCGCCTCGGGGGCGAAGACCAGGGCGACCCGGTCGCCCGCCGCGAGCGTGGCGCCCTCGGGCAGCTGCGCGGCGGCGAGGCGGCGGTCGCCGACGGCCACGCCGGGCAGCCCGTCGTCGCCCACCACGAGCGGGCCGTCGACGATGTTGAGCCCGGCCAGGCGGGCGGTGAAGGCGCTGGCCGGGCGGGCGATCAGCCGGGCCGGCTCGCCCCGTTCGACGAGCCGGCCGTGGTCGAGGACGATCATGGCGTCGGCCAGTTCGAGGGCCTCCAGCACGTCGTGGGTGACGAGGATCGTTGTCGTGCCCGCCCCGGCCAGGCGGGCGGCGAGCACCCGGGTGACGTGCGAGGACGCCTCGACGTCGAGGGCGGCGGTCGGCTCGTCCAGGACGAGGACGGCCGGTTCGAAAGCCAGCGCCCTGGCCAGGGCGACCCGCGCGGCCTGGCCCCCGGACAGCTGGGAGCCACGGCGTCCGGCCAGGTGCGCGCAGCCGACCGCGGCGAGCTGTTCGGCAGCGCCCTGCCTGGCCCTGCCTCGGGGCACGCCCCGGCAGCGCAGCGGGAAGGCGACGTTGTCGAGCACGCTCATGTGGCCGAAGACGTGCGGGTCCTGGCCGAGCATCGTCACGCCGCGGCGCCGTGCCTCGACGAAGGTGTGCTCGCCATCCACGAGCCGGTCGCCGATGCGCAGGCGGCCGCTGTCCAGGCGGAGCCGCCCGGCGACGATCCCGGCGAGCGTCGACTTGCCCGAGCCGTTGTGCCCCATGACGGCGAGCACCTGCCCGGCGGGGATCTGAAGCCTCATGCGCCAGTCCCTGGCCGACAGGCCCCCGTCGAGGTCGACCGGCGCGGCGGGCAGGGAGCGGGCCGGGCCGGGGCCGGCCGGCTCGGCGGCCGCCTGCTCCCCCTCGCTCACGGGGCCGCTGCGACGCCCGGGCGTCCACTCGGTGACGGCGACGACGATTGCGGCCACGACGACGAGCAGGGCGCCGAGCGCCAGGGCGTTGTCGGAGTCGGTCTCTCGGGCCAGGTAGATCTGCAGCGGCAGGGTGCGGGTGACGCCCTGCAGCGAGCCGGCGAAGGTGAGCGTCGCCCCGAACTCGCCCAGGCAGCGGGCCAGTGACAGCGCGGTGCCGCGGGCCAGGGCCGGTGCGACGAGGGGAAGCGTGACCGAGCGCAGCACCCTGGTGGGCCCGGCCCCGAGCGACGCGGCGGTCTCGGCCAGCCCCGACGGCCGGGACCGCAGGGCGGCTTCGAGGGTGATGACGAGGAAGGGCAGCGAGACGAAGACCTGCGCCATGACGACGGCCAGTGTCGTGAAGCCGACCCGGACGCCCCAGACCCCCTCGAGCACCTGCCCCACCAGCCCCCGGCGCCCGAAGGTGGCCAGCAGCGCCAGGCCGGCGACGACCGGCGGCAGCGACAGGGGCAGGGCGACGAGTATGCGGACGAGCCGC
This sequence comes from Propionibacterium ruminifibrarum, assembly GCF_900289195.1. Classification (GTDB taxonomy): domain Bacteria; phylum Actinomycetota; class Actinomycetes; order Propionibacteriales; family Propionibacteriaceae; genus Propionibacterium; species Propionibacterium ruminifibrarum. The sequence continues at coordinate 13,246 of NZ_OMOH01000013.1, read as the reverse complement.
ACCCCGCGCCAGGACCGGGACAGCACGACCGCCAGAGGCACGCCGAGCAGCAGGTCGGTGACGGTCGCGGCCGCGCAGGTGCGCAGGCTCAGCCAGAGGGCGTCCCGGGAGGCCTCGCCGGTGATGAGCTCGCCGAACCGCCCCCAGGGCACGGCCGCGCCCATGCCGGCGAGCGGGATCACCAGGTAGAGCACGCCGAGGGCGGCCAGCACCGCCAGCCAGGCCGGCACCGGGACCGGTGGCGTGACGCGCCGCGAGCGTGCTCTCACCGCTCTGCTCGTCTCGTCCGGGCCGCCCGCGCTCAGGCGGTCGGGCTGAAGCCGTACTTGCTGAGCGTGGCCTGGCCGGCGTCGGACAGGACGTAGTCGACGAACTGCTGGGCCAGTTCGGCGTGCTCGCTCTCGTTGACGGTGGCGATCGGGTAGTGGTTGACGACCTGGTCGGCGCCCTCGATCGGCACCTCGGTGACCTGGTCGCCGGCCTCCATGGCGTCGGTGCGGTAGACGATTCCCGCGGTGGCCTCACCGCTGGTGACCTTGCCGACCACGTCGGTGACCTGCTGCTCCTCGCTCACCGGGTTGAGGGTGACGCCGAGCAGCTCGGTCAGTTGCTGGGTGGCCGAGCCGCAGGGCACCTCGGGCGCGCAGATGACGAGCTGGGCGGCGTCGAGCGAGTCGTCCAGCCCCGTGACACCGGCCGGGTTCCCGGCGGGTGTGATGAGCGTGAGGACGTTGGTGGCGAACTCGGTGGTCTCGCCGACGGCACCGGCGTCGACGGCCTTGCTCATCGTCGATGTGTTGGCCGTGGCCAGCACGTCGGCGGGGGCGCCCTGGGTGATCTGGTCGACGAGTGTCTGCGAGCCGGCGTAGTTGAACTGAACGTCGACGCCGGGGTGCTCGGTCTCGAAGGCGGTGGCCATCTCGTCGTAGCTCGCCGTCAGCGAGGCGGCGGCGTAGACGGTGAGAACGGTGGTCTCGTCCTGCGAGGAGTCCGAGGAGGCGTCCCCGGACGAGCAGCCGACCACGGTTGCCGACAGCGCGACGGCGACGGCGGCGGACCCGATGCTGCGGACGAGTTTCATGATGCTCCTTGCATGAGAGGGCCCCTCGTGCCGGGGCCTGGATGGCGCCCGGTGACGGTCCGGGCGGAGCCGCGGTGCTCCGGCTGCTGCCGGGTGACGCGGAATCACCGGTCGCGGACGCGGTGACGCTACGAGGTGACGGGCAGTTCGAGGGAGACGTTGGTCGCCTTCACCTGGGCCACCGCGATGGAACCCACCTCGAGCCCGAGGGCCTCGACGGCCTCGGTGGAGATGAGGGAGACGATGCGGGAGTTGCCGCTCACGAGGTCGACCTGGCTCATGACCGGGTCGGACTTGATGGCGGTGACGATGCCCTGGATGTGGTTGCGCGCCGACTGGAACCGCGAGCCGTCCTCGAGGCCGGCGTGGTCGTGCTGCTGGGCGAGCAGGTGCTCGGCCAGCGAGGCGCCGTCGACCCGCAGCACGTGCTGGTCGTCCTGGCCAGCCTTCACGAGGCCGGTGCTGATCCAGCGGCGCACCGTGTCGTCCGAGACCCCGAGCAGTCTGCTGATGTCGGAAATGCGATGCATTGGCACGGATGAACCATAGCAAAATCGGATGATTCCGCGTAGTTGACCCGCATCAGCGGATCAACAAGGCGCCCAACCGCTCCCCCGCTTCGGCACTCGACACCGACACCTTTTGAACGCCTCATCCGCGAGGGCAGAGCCACAAGCCCCCAGCGACGAACCCACACCCCATGGGCCCGGCACTCGATGCCGTCAGGCGTGACACTTGAGCAACTGCTCAAGGAAGATCGTGAGGAAGTGTGATCCACTACGTCGACACGTCGTTCATCGGACTCATTCTGGGCCCGGTGTAGTTCAGCTCTCGGCGAGCTGGATGTAGACGTGGCGCAGCAGCGGCAGCAACACGTCGAGCGTGTCGTTCATGCCGCCCTTGGAGCCGGGCGAGCAGAGGAGCAGGGCGGCGTCGGAGTCCTTGCCGGTGACTCCGACGACCTCGCGTGAGAGCGGGGCCAGCGGGCTGTGCTCCGCCCCGTGGGCGCGGATCAGTTCGGCGACGCCGGGCAGCTCCACCTCGACCAGGTCGCGGACGACCTCGGGGGCGTCGTTGTTGCGGCGGAACCCCGTGCCGCCCAGCACGATGACGAGGCGACGGCCGGCGGTGACCGCGGCGCGGAGCTCCTCGTCGAGCACCTGCCTCCGCTCGGGGACGACGCTGAGCGCGACGTCGGACAGCCCCTCTGTCAGGAGCCGGTCACGGCATGCCTCACCTGCGGTGTTGGGGTGTTCCTGCGACAGCACACGGTCGCTCATGACGATGACGGCTGCGGTGATCGTCGACAGGTCGAAGTCGTTGCGGTCGGGCATCTGGCATCCTCTCCCCACGCCCCGGGCACTTGTCGTCGCACCTGCGCCCTGGGCCCGGATGGCTGCGAACACAACTCATCGCCACTCTAAGCCAGCCGCCGCCGGAGGGACAGTACGATCCTGCCCTGACGCCCGACGGCCACCGGGCGGCGCGGCCGCACACGACCGGGACGAAGGTCGTTCTCGCATTCGGCGACTCGCGCAGTGTCAGCCGGACGGCAACCGGTCAGCCGAGCATCGCCAAGGGGATGACCGCCACGCCGTCCGGGCGCCGGAAGGCGGCCCGCCCGGCGGTGAGCACCACCTTGTCCACCAGCCGGCCGCCCAGCTGGTCACCGAGCCAGTTCAGGTGCCGTACCTCGTGGTCCCCGACGACTCTGGCGAGTTTGACCTCGAAGGCGATGACCGAGCCGTCGAACCGTTCGACAATCAGGTCGACCTCGTGCAGGCCGTCGCGTGTCCGCAGGTGATGCACCTTGGCCTCACAGCCGCTGGCCGCGGCCCGCAGGGACAGGGCCGCCAGGGACTCGAAGAGTTGTCCGAAAACCTCCCCCGAGCCAGCGACACCGCTGAGCAGCTTCTGCTCGGTGACACCCAGCAGATGTGCCGCCAGGCCGGGATCGCACAGTTGGTGCTTGTCGCCCTTCGTCAGACGTGACAATGGCGCCATCGTCGGAAGCCAGGCTGGAATCGGGTCGAGGATCCACAACCTGGCCAGCAGTTCCTTATACACCCGGGCCGTGCTCCTGGCCGGCATGGCGGGCTCCCCCGGAGCGACCGCCCGCATCAGGGTCGCATGGCCGGCAGTCGTCGAGGACGCCGCGGCGAAGGCGCTCAGCCATGCCCTCAGCGAGGCCGGGTGACGCACCGTGGCGCCAAGCTCGGGGATGTCACGGTCGATGATCCGCTCGACGTAACCGTCCAATGCTGCTCGCCGCGCCCGCGGCGACAGTGGGTTGATCCCTGGAAGACCGCTTGCGCAGATCTCCCGTGCGTAGTCGGCGGCCTGGAAGTCCGTCTCACCGCCGATCTGGGCAGTTCCCGCGAACAGCTCGGACAGGAAGATCGTCGGAGTTGTCGACCTGCGTTCCGCGAGCGACAACGGGCGCAACCGCACCGAGACGATACGGCCCGCCCCGGAATGGGTGTCACCCGTCGTCGGCGTGGCGCTACCAGTCAGGACGAACCTGGTCGCCGAGCCCTTGTCGACGAGCCTGCGCACGCCGTCCCAGACGGGCGGGTACTTCTGCCACTCGTCCACGCACAACCGCTCGGCACGTTGCAACTGGGTCGTCATGTCCAGCTCGACGAGCTGGCGCACCTCAGGGGAGTCGAGTTCGAGAACGACGTCGACGTGCCGGGAGGCGGTCTCGGTCTTGCCGACCCCCTTGGCGCCATCGATGGCCAATGCCGGGAGTTCGCTGAGAAGCTCCTCGATCTCACTGTCCAGATAACGCGGCAGATAGCCGCCAGGGGCGTCGCCGTCTGGTGTGGCAAGCATGGGTGCATCCCCTTCCCAGTCAGCCGGACAGCGCGTCGCCAGCCATCCACCAACGCTCTATCGACCATTCTGCCAACCGGCTACGCTCCATTTTGCCATCCTCGAATCAGTCATTCTGCCAACCGGCTACGCTCCATTTCGCCATCCTCGGGTCAGTCGCCCAGCCGGTCGGCCCACCAGGCCAGGTCGGCCGGGCTGTCGAGGTCACGGCACACGTCGGCCGGCACGGCCACCTCGACGAGGTCGAGGACGCGCAGCGTGCGGGTCACCCCGCGATCGCGTACCGGCACCCGGCCGAGCAGCCCGGCGAGCCGGTCGCGTCGGTACAGGGCCTGCAGGTACTGCCGGTAGGGTTCGGGCTCGCCGCCGACGGCGACGGCCCCGTCGTGGCCCGGGTTCCCGGCGAGCGCCTGCCCGAGCCGCCCGGCGAGCGCGCCGGCCCCCGGCGTGTCGACGCCGCACACGAGCACCAACTCGCCGGCCCCGGTCGGGGCGGGCAGCACGGCCAGGCCCGCCGCGACACCGGCCAGCGGGCCGCCGCCCGGCGGGTCCTCCAGGGTGCGCAGGCAGCCCGCGGGCACCTGCACCGAGTCCGGCGCGACGACGACGAGGGTCCCGTTCACGGCGGGCCGCAGGCCGTCCAGCACCCGGTCGAGCAGCCGCCGCCCGCCCAGGACGATGTCGGCCTTGCTCACCCGGCCGAGGCGTTCGCCGGTGCCGCCGGCCAGGACGATGCCGTGGATGGTTCCGCCTCCGGCGGGCCACGAGACCGGTCGGCCGCCGGGCCCAGGGATCGTGGTCATGACCCGATCATGCCCCCTGCCGGTGTCACCGCCCACGGCGAACGCGCGCTCGCGGCGATCCGGCGGCCGCGGCGGGGCCATTAGAGTCGCAGGCATGGACGCGCAGCAGCACGGCGCCATCCCAGGCGCCCTCGTCGACCGGTTCGGCCGGGTCGCCCGCGACCTGCGCGTCTCGCTGACCGACCGCTGCACCCTGCGCTGCAGCTACTGCATGCCGCCGGAGGGCCTCGACTGGCTGCCCACCGAGCAAACCCTCACCGACGCCGAGGTATCCCGCCTGTGCCGTATCGGCGTCGAACGGCTGGGCATCCGGACGATCAGGTTCACCGGCGGCGAACCGCTGCTGCGCCGCGGCCTGGAGTCGATCGTCGCCGAGGCCGCCTCGTTGCGCACCGACCAGGGCGTGACCCCCGAGCTGGCGCTCACCACGAACGGCCTCGGCCTCGCCCGCCGGGCGCAGGCCCTGGCCGACGCCGGCCTGACTCGCGTCAACGTCTCGCTCGACACGCCCGACGCCGAGCACTACGCGCGGATCACCCACCGCGACCGCCTGCCCGACGTGCTCGCCGGGATCGCCGCCGCCCAGCGCGCCGGGCTGACACCGGTGAAGGTCAACGCGGTGCTCCTGCGCGGGGTCAACGACACCGACGCCCCGGCGCTGCTCGACTTCTGCCTCGATGCGGGCGTCCAGCTGCGCTTCATCGAGCAGATGCCGATCGGCCCCCTCGAGGCCTGGCGGCGCGGTCGGCTCATCACCGCGGACGACATCCTCGCCCTGCTCGGCAGGACGCACCGCCTGAGCCCGGCGCCGGTGGACGACCCGCACGCCCCCGCACGCCTGTGGCATGTGAACGGCGACCCCGCCCGCACGGTCGGCATCATCGCCTCGGTGAGCGCCCCCTTCTGCGAGGCCTGCGACCGCACCCGGCTGACCGCGGACGGGCAGCTGCGCAGCTGCCTTTTCTCGACGGGCGAAACAGACCTGCGCGGGCCGCTGCGGGCCGGCGCCGACGACGCCGCGCTCGCCCGGGCGTGGCAGGACGCGATGTGGGCCAAGCCGGCCGCCCACGGCCTCGACAGCGCCGAGTTCGCCACCCCCAGCCGCACGATGAGCCGCATCGGCGGCTGAATATCCCCTGGCCACCCCGCCATGAGCTACGAGGACCTGCCGCCAGACAGCCGGTACCGTCCGCGCCGGCCCGAAGGATCGCCTCACCGACGCCGGGCCGGCCTTCTGGCGGGCGGCGGGCGGCCCCGGCACCACCGCTGCGGGCCGACGCAGCCCGCCGAGCACGAGGCGAGGGCCACTGCGCTCCGCCACCCCGAGTGGCACCCGGGACCACCGACCCACTATTTTTTGTGGTGAACCCGGGTTTAATCTCCCGCGCGCCGGCGGTCCGGCACCGCGACAGCCGGCCCGGCGCGCAGGGAGCCTGGCGAGTGAGAGGAAGACCATGCCCGCCGCTGCGAAGAGCCCATCGGCGTCCAAGCACGTCATGACCGACTGGGACCCCGAGGACGAATCCCGCTGGGACTCCAGACTCGCCTGGCGCACCCTGGCGATCTCGACCTACTCGATGGTCCTGGCCTTCTGCGTCTGGTTCCTCGTGAGCGCCATCGCCCCCCGGCTGGGCGCGATCGGCTTCGACCTCACGACGAGCCAGCTGTACTGGCTCACCGCCATGCCCGGCCTGTCCGGCGGCATCATCCGCCTCGTCTACATGTTCCTGCCCCCGGTGGTCGGCACCCGCAGGCTGGTCGGCTGGAGTTCCCTGCTGTACGTCATCCCGATGGTCGGCTGGTTCTTCGCAGTGCAGAACCCCAACACCGCCTACGGCGTCCTCATCGCCCTGGCCATCGCCTGCGGCATCGGCGGCGGCACCTTCTCGGGCTACATGCCCAGCACCGGATACTTCTTCCCGAAGCGTCTGTCCGGCACGGCGCTCAACCTTCAGGCCGGCATCGGCAACCTCGGCATGTCGGTCATCCAGATCGTCGGCCCGGTCCTCATGACCTTCGGCCTGTTCGGCATCACCTGGATCGCCCCGCAGCACACCAGCAGCGGCGACCTGTGGGTGCACAACGCCGCGATCTTCTTCGTGCCGTGGGCAATCGTCGCCGCCGTCCTGGCGTTCGTCTTCCTCAAGGACGTGCCGGTCAAGGCCAACTTCCGCCAGCAGATCGACATCTTCGGCAACCCGAACACGTGGCTCATGACGCTCATGTACGTCATGACCTTCGGCCTGTTCAGCGGCTTCAGCGCCCAGTTCGGCCTGCTCATCAACAACACCTACGGCGCGACGAGCCGGTTCGCCGGCATGGCCGACCTGCCCAGCGGCGCCACCTACGCCTTCCTCGGCCCGCTCATCGCCTCGATCGTGCGGGTCGCCTGGGGGCCGCTGTGCGACCGCTTCGGCGGCGCCCTGTGGACCTTCGTCTCGGGTGTCGGCGTCGCCGGCACACTGGTCTGGGCGGCCCTGTTCCTCAACCCGAGCGACCCGGGCCAGTTCCCCGGCTTCCTGTGGGCGATGCTCGTGTTCTTCTTCTTCAGCGGCATCGGCAACGCAGGCACCTTCAAGCAGATGCCGATGATCATGCCCCAGCGCCAGGCCGGCGGGGCCATCGGATTCACCGCCGCCATCGCCTCGTTCGGCCCGTTCTTCGTCGGCGTGGCCCTGTCGAGCATGTCGGCCAGCACCTGGTTCTGGATCTGCGCGGTCTACGCCGCCGTCTGCGCCGTCATCTGCTGGTTCCAGTACGCCCGCCCCGCAGCACCCTTCCCCGGCTGACCGGCCGGACCCGTCAGAGCTCGATCCCTCAAGGAGTCTCGCCATGAGCACCGACATCAGCGACAGCCCCGCCGGCGGGCGGGCCCGCCCGGACGGCACCGAGCCCCCGCAGGCCGGACGCTCCGCCAAGGCCCCGCGGGCCACCGCCGGCCCGGCCAAGGCCTCGCCGCTCCTGCGCATGGGGTCGTGGCTGCGCCGCGGCACGACGGACGCCTCGGGCCGCCAGATCTTCCTCGAGGGCGGCCGCGAGGCCGACGCCTTCTACCGCCGGCGCTGGAGCTACGACAAGATCGCCCGCTCCACGCACGGCGTGAACTGCACCGGCTCGTGCTCGTGGCAGGTCTACGTCAAGGACGGGATCATCACCTGGGAGTCCCAGTTCACCGACTACCCGAGCACCGGGGCGAACATGCCCGAGTACGAGCCCCGCGGCTGCCCGCGCGGCGCCTCGTTCAGCTGGTACGAGTACTCGCCCACCCGCATCAAGTACCCGTACGTGCGCAGCGTCCTGCTGGACGCCTACCGCGAGGCCAAGCAGCGGCTGGGCGACCCCGTGGACGCGTGGGCCGACGTCGTCGGCGACCCGGTCAGGGCGAGGGCCTACAAGAGCGCCCGCGGCACCGGCGGCATGGTGCGGGTGAGCTGGTCCGAGGCCACCGAGATCGTGGCCGCCGCCTATGTGCACACGATCAAGACCCACGGGCCCGACCGGATCGCCGGCTTCTCCGTCATCCCGGCCATGAGCATGCTCTCCTACGGCGCGGGGGCCCGCTTCCACGAGCTCCTCGGCGCGACGATGCTCAGCTTCTACGACTGGTACGCCGACCTGCCCCCGGCGAGCCCGCAGGTCTTCGGCGACCAGACCGACGTGCCCGAGTCCGGCGACTGGTTCAACAGCCAGTACCTCATCATGTGGGGCTCGAACGTGCCACTGACCCGCACGCCCGACGCGCACTTCATGGTCGAGGCCCGCTACCACGGCCAGAAGGTCGTCGTCGTGAGCCCCGATTTCGCCGACAACACGAAGTTCGCCGACGACTGGCTGCGCGTCGCCCCCGGCACCGACGGCGCCCTGGCCCTCGCGATGGGCCACGTCATCCTCAACGAGTTCCACGTGGGACGCCGCGAGCCCATGTTCCTGGACTACATGAAGCGCTTCTCCGACGCCCCCTTCCTCGTCGAACTGGACGAGGCCGACGAGACGGCCCGCGCGGGCGCCGACGGCCTCGCAGGCGCGCAGGCGTTCGTCCCCGGCAAGTTCCTCACCGCCGACAAGATGCCGGCCGGCACCTGCGAGCGCACCGACAACCCCGCGTTCCGCCCGCTCGTCCTCGACGCCGACGGCACCGTCAAGGACCCCGGCGGCACGCTGGCCGACCACTTCGGTCCCCAGGGCGCCGGCCACTGGAACCTCACCCTGGACGGCGTCGACCCGGTCATGTCGCTCATGGACACCGACGACTGGGAGCCGGCTCAGATCCTGCTGCCCCGCTTCGACCTGCCCGCCCAGGACGGCCAGGACAGCATCGGCGCCGGCGTGGTGCGCCGCGGCGTACCGGCCCGCCGCGTCAACGGGCGGCTCGTCACCACCGTCTACGACATCCTGCTGGCCCACTACGCGGTGGGCCGCGAGCAGCTGCCGGGCGAGTGGCCCGCCGGCTACGACGACGCCTCCACCTGCGGCACCCCGGCCTGGCAGGCCGAGCTGACCGGCGTCGAGGCGGGCGCGGCTGTCAAGATCGGCCGCGAGTTCGCGCTCAACGCGATCGAGTCGGGCGGCCGCTCGATGATCCTCATGGGCGCCGGCACCAACCACTACTTCCACTCCGACACGATCTACCGCACCTTCCTGGCGCTCACCACGATGTGCGCCACCCAGGGCGTCAACGGCGGCGGCTGGGCCCACTACGTCGGCCAGGAGAAGGTGCGTCCGATCACCGGCTGGGCGAACTACACCTTCGCCCTCGACTGGCAGCGCCCGGCCCGCCAGATGATCTCGACCGGCTGGTACTACCTGACCACCGACCAGTGGCGCTACGACGGGGCCCGGGCCGAGCGGATGGCCAGCCCGCTGGGCGCCCGCACCCTGGCGGGCCGCACGACCGCGGACTGCCTCGTGGAGTCGGCCCAGCGCGGCTGGATGCCGAGCTACCCGACCTTCGACCGCTCCCCGCTCGCCCTCGGCGACGCGGCCGCGCAGGCCGGCATGACGCCTGGCGAGTACGTCGCGCAGGAGCTGACCGCGGGCCGGCTGCACTTCGCCGCCGAGGACCCGGACGCCGAGGAGAACATGCCCCGCATCCTGGCGAACTGGCGCACGAACCTGCTCGGCTCCTCGGCGAAGGGCACCGAGTTCTTCCTGCGCCACATGCTCGGCGCGAGCAACGACGTCAACGCCGACGAGCTGCCGCCCGAGCGGCGCCCGGCCACCATGACCTGGCGCGACGAGGCGCCGGCCGGCAAGCTCGACCTGATGTGGACGGCCGACTTCCGCAACACCAGCACCACGCTGCACTCGGACGTCGTGCTGCCGGCCGCCACCTGGTACGAGAAGAACGACCTGTCGAGCACCGACATGCACCCCTTCGTGCACCCGTTCACCCCGGCCATCGACCCGCCGTGGGAGGCCCGCACCGACTTCGAGCTCTACCGCACCCTGGCCCACCTCGTCTCGCGGCTGGCGGCCGGGCACCTGGGCACGCACGTGGACGCCGTCGCCGCCCCGCTCGGCCACGACAGCCCCGACGAGCTGACCACGCCCGGCGGGATCGTGGGCGACCGCGAGGGCTGGATCCCGGGGGTGACGATGCCGAAGATCGTCGGCGTCGAACGCGACTACACGAGGATCGGTGAGAAGTTCGACACCCTCGGCCCGCTCACCGAGGGCGCCGGCATGGTCACCAAGGGCATCGCCTACCACCCCGACCGCGAGGTCGCCGAGCTCGGCGACCTCAACGGCCGGGCGCGCGGCGGCGCCGGGCTGGGCCGGCCGCTGCTGGACACCGACGAGAAGGCGATCAACGCCGTCCTGGCGCTGTCGGGCACGACGAACGGGCGCCTGGCCACCGAGGGCTTCCGCACGCTGGAGCAGCGCACCGGCACGGAACTGGCCGACCTGTCGGCCGGCGACGAGGAGAGACGCATCACCTTCGCCGACGTCGTCATCCAGCCGCGCTCGGTGATCACCTCGCCGGAGTGGTCGGGCTCGGAGCACGGCGGGCGCCGCTACTCGGCGTTCGTGCAGAACATGGAGCGTCACAAGCCGTGGCACACGCTGACGGGCCGCCCACAGTTCTACGTCGACCACGACTGGATGCGCGACATGGGCGAGTCCCTGCCCGTCTTCCGCCCGCCGGTGAACCTGCAGCACCTGTACGGCGAACGCCCGGTCGGCTACCAGGGCGTCTCGGCCGAGGGCACGGCCGAGGTCGCGGTGCGCTACCTGACGATCCACAACAAGTGGGCCATCCACTCGCAGTACTACGACAACCCGCACATGCTCACGCTCGGCCGCGGCGGCCAGACGATCTGGATGAGCCCGACCGACGCCGACAAGATCGGGGTGCGCGACAACGAGTGGGTCGAGGCGTACAACCGCAACGGCATCGTGGCGGCCCGCGCGATCGTGAGCCACCGCGTGCCCGAGGGCACCGTGTTCATGCACCACGCGCAGGAGCGAGTGGCGAACACCCCGCTCACCGAGCGCAGCGGCCGCCGGGGAGGCATCCACAACTCGCTGACCCGCATCCTCATCAAACCGACCCACCTCATCGGCGGGTACGCGCAGTTCTCCTATGCGTTCAACTACTACGGCCCCACCGGCAACCAGCGCGACGAGGTCACGCTGATCCGCCGCCGCAGCCAGGAGGTGCAGTTCTGATGAAGGTCATGGCCCAGATCGCCATGGTGATGAACCTGGACAAGTGCATCGGCTGCCACACCTGCTCGGTCACCTGCAAGCAGGCGTGGACGAACCGCGAGGGCACCGAGTACATGTGGTTCAACAACGTGGAGACCCGCCCCGGCGTCGGCTACCCGCGCGGCTGGGAGGACCAGGAGAACTGGCACGGCGGCTGGCGGCGCACCGCCTCGGGCCGGGTCGTGCCCCGCCTCGGCAGGCACCTGTCGACGCTGTCGAAGATCTTCGCCAACCCGTACCTGCCCGGGATGGCCGACTACTACGAGCCGTGGACCTACGACTACGACAGGCTGCTGAGCGCCCCCGCGGGCCAGAAGAACATCCCCACGGCCCGAGCCCGCTCCCAGATCACCGGCCGGACGATCGACACGATCGAGTGGGGCCCGAACTGGGACGACGACCTCGGCGGCTCGATGGAGACGCTCGACACCGACCCGGTGCTGCAGCAGATGAACCTGCAGGTCTCGAAGACCATCGAGGACTCGTTCATGTTCTACCTGCCGCGCATCTGCGAGCACTGCCTCAACCCGACGTGCGTCTCGGTGTGCCCCTCCGGGGCCATGTACAAGCGGGCCGAGGACGGCATCGTGCTCGTCGACCAGGACAAGTGCCGCGGCTGGCGCATGTGCGTGTCGGGCTGCCCGTACAAGAAGGTCTACTTCAACCACGAGACCCACAAGGCCGAGAAGTGCACGCTGTGCTACCCGCGTCTTGAGGCGGGCCAGCCCACGGTCTGCTCCGAGACCTGCGTCGGCCGGCTACGCTACCTCGGTGTCGTGCTCTACGACGCCGACCGCGTCGACTGGGCGGTCTCACGGCCGGACCAGACCGAGCTGTACGCCGCCCAGCGCGAGATCCTGCTCAACCCGCACGACCCCGAGGTGATCTCGCAGGCCAAGGCGAACGGCGTGCCGCACTCGTGGCTCGTCGCCGCCCAGGAGTCGCCTATCCACAAGCTCATCAGCGACTACGAACTGGCGCTGCCGCTGCACCCGGAGTACCGCACGCTGCCGATGGTCTGGTACATCCCGCCGCTGTCGCCCGTCGTGGACGCGGTGACCGCCTCGGGCAGTGACGGGGAGAACCACAAGGTGCTGCTGTCGGCGCTCGCGCAGATGCGCATCCCGCTGGAGTACCTCGCCGGCCTGTTCACCGCCGGCGACACCGCCCCGGTGGAGCGGTCGCTGCGCCGCCTGGCCGCGATGCGCTCGTACATGCGGGACGTCTTCATGGGGGCCGAGGGCGACGAGGCGATCCCCGCCGCGGTCGGCATGACCGGCCAGGACATGGAGGACATGTACCGGCTGCTGTCGATCGCCAAGTACGACGACCGCTTCGTCGTCCCGACGACGCACGCGGAGCTGCCGCGCGGCATCGCCCAGCTCGAGGGCTGCCCCATCCGCGGCTTCGACGACGACGCCTTCTTCCCGACGGCCCGCGGCACCGGCCGCCCGTCGATCCCCCTGCAGGTGCTGTGATGACCGCCCCCGGCACCATGCCTCCAACGGTCCCGCGGCCATTGCATCCGCGCTGGGCGCCGCTGGGCGCCCGCGGGGCGTGGGGGCCCCTGCCCGCCCGCCGACTGCCGGCCCTGACGAGCCGACGTCGGATGCCCGCAGCCGAGCGCGGGCCCTCGCAGGACCCCGCAGCCACTACACTCTCCGCTGGGCGCCCGCGGGGGGTGGGAACCCTCCCTTCAACCGCCGCGTCCGCCGCTGGGCGTCCGCGGGGTGTGGGGGCCCCTGCCCGCCCGCCGACTGCCGGCCCTGACGGGCCGACGTCGGATGCCCGCAGCCGAGCCCTGCAGGGGCCCCCACAC
>NZ_OMOH01000007.1:109480-121119 GCF_900289195.1 Propionibacterium ruminifibrarum | reverse complement strand
CGCACCCTGGCCGACGGCTGGGCCTACGCCCGCTGCTACACCTCAGAACGACAACGACGCGATGCCTTGGCCAGCTGGATCCACTTCTACAATCACCACAGACCCCACACCGCCTGCGGGAACCTCCCACCCATCACACGGTTAACCAACATCCCCGATCAGTACAACTAACTCTTCGGCGGCACGGGTTCGTCTACTCAGACGATCAGGCCTGGCCAGGGGCGCATGACGCCCGACTCCACAAACAGCTGTTCGATTCAGCTCACCATTTGCCCCACTCCCCCGCCCGCGCTTCACTATGCCCCATGGACGTGCTGATCCTCGGGGGTACCACGCTGGCCCGCACGCTGGCCGGGCTGCTCGTGGAGCGGGGCCTCGACGTCACCACCTCGCTGGCCGGGCGCACGAGGACACCACGAGCCCTGCCCAGTGCGGTGCGGGTCGGCGGGTTCGGCGGGGCCGACGGGCTGGCCGGTTGGCTGGCGGAGAACCGGCCCGGCTGCGTCGTCAACGCCGTCCACCCGTTCGCCGCCGTCATGACCGCGAATGCCGCGGCGGCCTGCCGTCGCACCGGCACGGCGCTGGCCCGCCTGGAACCGCCGAGTTGGCACGCCCAGCCGGGCTCGGCGGACTGGACCTGGGTGAGCAGCAATGAGGAGGCCGTCCAGGCCGTCCGGCGCCTGCCTGACCCGGTGCTGCTCACCGTCGGCCGGCAGGGAACCGCCGACTACTTGCCGCTCGGTGAACGCGACATCACCCACCGCGTCATCAACGCGCCCGACGAGCCCCTGCCGGCCGGCTGGACCCTCCTCACCCAGCGCGGCCCCTTCACCTACGAGAACGAGCGGGCACTCATGGCCGACCCGGCCCATACGATCGCCACGCTCGTCGCGAAGGACTCCGGCGGCGCCGAACTCGACCCCAAACTCGTCGTGGCAGCCCAGACCGGCGCGAGTGTCGTCATGATCGCCCGCCCGCCTGCCCCCGGCTACGGCGACCGGGTGAGCACCCCGCAGCAGGCGCTCGACTGGGCCCTGGCACGGCTGGGTGAGTGACGAGAGGCACCCAAGGCGCCTGGCGGGTCTGGGCCTGACGGACAAGCGCGGAACACGGGCGCCCCCACGCCGCGACCTCGACCAGCAGCGGCCGACACCTGGGCCGGACCGCTCACGGACGCCTCCTGCCGCCGCCGACGCGCCCCGGCCCAGGCCACCCGCGGTGCCTCCCCGATCCGCCGCTGCGGCCGGATAATCTTGCGGGCGTGACCATCGACCGCGACGCCAGCCTGCTCGGGCGCACGCCCGGCCTTCCCGAGGAGCACTTCGCCCACGACGGGCTCATCACCAAACACCCGGTGCGGGCCGTCGCGCTCGCCGGGCTGCGGCCCATGCCCGGCGAGCTGCTGTGGGACCTGGGCACCGGCGCCGGGTCGATCGCCGTCGACTGGTGCCGCGCCGACCCGACGTGCCGGGCCATCGGCGTCGAGCAGCGGGCCGACCGGGCCGCCAACGCCCGCACCAACGCGGCCAACCTCACCCTGCCCGGCCAGTTCGAGGTGCGCGAGGGCCCGGTCGCCGAACTCGTCGAAGACCTGCCCTCCCCCGATGCGATCTTCATCGGCGGCGGCCTCACCGCGGAGATCGCCGAGCGGTGCCTCGGCGTGCTGCCGCCGGGCGGGCGGCTCGTCGTGCACGCCGTGACGATGGAGGCAGACGTGGTCATCGCCGCCCTGCACGCCGACCACGGCGGCGAGCTGTTCCGCCTCGGCGTGGAGACCGCCGACCGCATCGGCCGGCTACGCGGCTGGAAACCCGCCCGCACCATCACCTGCTGGAACTGGACCAAGCCGCCGGCCTGACCGGGCTGCACGGCCCGGTGAATTCCGGTCCGCACCGGTTCCGGGCCAGACCGCCGCACCGATCACCTGCCGCCCGACCCGGGCCGATTCGACCCATCGACGGTAGGCGGACCTTGATCACCCAGGGCGGAAAACCCTCTCGCCCGGGGCGGTTCAGCAGCTGAGAAGCGGATTCACCACGACAGGGGCACTGCGGGGCGGCCGGGGACAGTGCGCCTGTGGCTATGCTGGGCGCCGCACGGCACGACGGGGTCAGGAGAGCGATGAACGACTACCTCAACAACGGTTCGGACATCTACAGCGAGTCCTTCCGCATCATCCGGGCCGAGTCCGACCTGGAACGCTTCCCCGCCGACGTCGAACAGGTCGTCGTCCGCATGATCCACGCCGCCGCCGACCCGGCCATCGCCGCCGACATCGCCTTCACCCCAGGCATCGTCGCCTCCTGCAAGGCAGCCCTTGCGGCCGGAGCGCCGATCCTGTGCGACTCCTCGATGACCGCCTCCGGGGTCATCCGCTCCCGGCTGCCCCGCGACAACGAGATCGTCTGCCACATCAAGGACCCCTCGCTCGCCGACGAGGCGAAGGCCAAGGGCGTCACCAAGACCCACGCCGCCGTCGACCGCTGGGCCGAGCAGGGCCAGCTGGACGGCGCCGTCGTCGCCATCGGCAACGCCCCCACCGCCCTGTACCGCCTGCTCGAACTGTGCCACGCCACGGGCGCCCGCCCGGCCGGCATCGTCGGCATCCCGGTGGGATTCGTCGGCGCGGCCGAGTCGAAGCAGGCGCTCGTGGACGACGACCTCGGCATGGAGTACATCACCCTGCTGGGCCGCCGGGGCGGCTCGGCGATCGCCGTGGCCGCGGTCAACGCCCTCGCATCCCGGGCCGAGCTCACCAACGAGCACAGCTGATGCCCGGGCGCACCGCGCCCGTGCGCACGGGCCCCGGCGAGCCGCCGCGCGACGTCACAGCGGCGGACGCCCCGGCGGGCCCGGGCAATGACGCGGCGCTGGCCGAGCAGGGACGACACGACCTGACCGACCACGGGTCCGGCCCCGGGTCGACGAGGCGCGGGACGAGCGGCAGCGGGTCAGGACCTGCGGAGCGCAAGGTCGAGGACGTGCCGACGCCGAGCGGTCGCGAATCGGCCGGCCGCGGCACGGACCGCGAGTCGACCAGTCGCGGTTCGGGCCGTGAGGCCCAGCTCGACCGTTCGGGGCTGCGTCCGGGCTGGACGACCGGTGCCTGCGCGGCGGCCGCCAGCCGGGCCGCCTGGACGGCGCTGCTCACCGGCGCCTTCCCCGACCCGGTCGAGATCGAGCTGCCGCACGGGCGCCGCCCGGCCTTCGCCCTCACCCAGGAACGACTGGGCGACGGCTCTGCGATGGCCGCGGTCACCAAGGACGCCGGTGACGACCCCGACGTCACCCAGGGCGCCGTGGTCCGCGCCACGCTGCGCCGCGGCGAGCCGGGCAGCGGCATCACCTTCGCCGCCGGGGACGGCGTCGGCACCGTCACCCGCCCCGGACTGCCCCTGGAGGTCGGCGAACCGGCCATCAACCCTGTGCCGCGCCGCTACATCGCCGCCAACATCGCCGCCGCTGACCGGGAGGCCGGCGGCAGCGGCGCACCCGACGTGCTCGTCACCGTGTCGATCGACGACGGCGAGTCCATCGCCCAGCGCACCTGGAACCCGCGCATCGGCATCCTCGGCGGGCTGTCGGTGCTGGGCACCACCGGCGTCGTCGTGCCCTACTCGTGCTCGGCCTGGATCGCCAGCATCCACGAGGGCATCGACGTGGCCCGCGCGGGCGGGGTGCGGCACGTGGCCGGCACCACCGGCTCCTCGTCCACAACGACCGTCGAGACCCTCTACCCGGGCGTCGAACTGCTCGACATGGGCGACTTCGCCGGGGCCGTCCTGAAGTACCTGCACCAGCACCCGGTCCCCCGGCTGACCCTGTGCGGCGGCTTCGCGAAGATCTCGAAACTGGCCAACGGCTACCTCGACCTGCACTCGCACCGCACACAGGTCGACCACGAGCACCTCGCCTCACTCGCCGCCCGGGCCGGTGCCGGGCCCGAACTCGTCGAGCAGGTGCGCCACTCCCCCACCGCCGCCCACGCGCAGTCCCTCTGCGCCGACGCCGGCGTGCCGCTCGGTGACACGGTGGCCGACGCCGCCCGCACCGAGGCGCTGGCCGTCATCGACAACCCGCAGGTCGACGTGCAGGTCATCTGCACCGACCGCAAAGGCCGGGTCGTGGGCCGAGCCGGATTCGCCGCAAGCACCCCGGAATGACTGGGAGGGAGGCGGTGGAGTGACGGCATCAGGCCAGGTGACGCACGAGGAGTACACGCCGGGGTATGGGGACACGGTTGTGGATTCGTACGCGCAGCGCACGGCGGTTTCCGAAGCCGCGTTCTTCGTTCCGCATCTGACCGCGAGCATGAGGCTGCTCGACTGCGGGTCCGGGCCTGGCACGATCACGGTCGGGCTGGCCCGGGCCGTGGACCCCGGCCAGGTGAATGGCGCGCTCCGGCGGCGGCGATCCCCGGGTCGGGGGGCGGCACAGGCAACTGCTCAGGCAGACGGGATTCACCGGCATCGTGGCCTCCGCCACCGCCCGGGCCCACGGCGATTCGGCGGGCACCGCGGCCCAGGGCGACGTGGCCGCGGCACTCCTCGAACACATGGCGCCGACCATCACCGCCTCGGGCTGGGCGATAGCTGACAGGGTGAGGCAGCTGGCCGAGGCCTGCCGGCGCTGGGGTGCCGATCCCGACGCGTTCGACGTCATCACGTGGTGCGAGGCGGTGGGCCGCGCATGAGCGTGGGGCGGGCCCGAACCGGACCCGCCCCACCCTGTTCGGCGTTTCCACTCAGACGCCCTGCGGGGCGCGCAGCAGTTCCTCACGCACCCTCACGCTGCGACATGGATGCTGAGAGTCCCGCCGAGAGCGTGGGCGATGCGTGCGAGCATGATGCCCCCAGGAGCCTGAGCGCCACTCTCAATGGCGGAGATGACCGCCTGACGAGTATGGGCCCTTCGAGCGAGCTCAGTCTGGGACAACCCAGCTGATGTGCGTGCGTTGTAGACCAATTCTGCGAGCTGCAGCCGCGCCTCGGCTTCGATGGATGCCGCGTCGTACTCGGCCCGCTCCGCCTCGGTCATGGCCGCCAGGGATTCCTCTCTGACCTGTTCCCACGGAGTCATCGCGGCGCTGGTGTTCATCGTCCCTCTCCCTTCCTCTTGATGGCATCTGCCGCGTGGCGCGCTTCCCCGCACGCTGCCTCACGACAGTCCGCAAGATCTTTCCACGCTCATTCTGGCCCCCGAGAACGCCTTGCCCAGAGATCCCGAACTTGGTCTGTCCTCGCGCCACTCAGCGCCATACGTCAGGAAAGGACCTGGACCACAACGATGGGGGCGGGCCCGAACCGGACCCGCCCCATCCTGTTCGGCGTTGCCGCTCAGACGCCCTGCAGGGCGCGCAGCAGTTCCTCACGCACCCTCACGCTGCGGCGGGGGTTGCGGTCGCCCACGACGGCGACGGTGATGCCGCCGGCCTGCTCGGTGGCCGGGGTGTAGGCGCTGCCGCCGAGAGCCCGGTCGGAGCGCACACAGAACACGTGCTGAGCCTCGGCGGTCTCGGCGACCTGCTGGTTCACGGCGGTGTCGTTGGTGGCTGCCACGACGTACCAGGCGCCGTCCACGTCGGACGGCCGGAAGGCCCGCTCGACCAGCTCGATCTCGCCGCGAGCCGCCATGCCCGACACCTTGATGCCGGCGCTCGGCGCGACGACGCGCACCTCGGCGCCCGCCTCGAGCAGAGCCGGGATGCGGCGCTCGGCCACCTGCCCGGCCCCCACGACGAGCGCCTGGCGGCCCTGCAGGCGCAGCCCCGACAGGTAGACCGGGGCGCCCTGCCCGGCCCCCTCGATGCCCAGCTGCTGGCGGTAGCGGTCGATGAGGACGTCGGCGACCTCGTCGCAGTCGCCGATGACGCCGCCGATGCGCACCTCGACGTCGGGGTGCGAGGCCTGCCAGGCCCCGACCTGCTCGGCCAGCCACTGGGACAGCTTGCCGGTGAACAGGAAGACCGGCGCCACGACCACCTGGGTGGCGCCCGAGGCGGCGGCCGCGGACAGGGCGTCGGGCACGCTCGGGCGGTTCACCTGGATGAAGGCGGGCAGCACCTGGTGCAGCCCCATCTCGTCCCACACCAGGCGCGAGAGACGGTAGTGCTCGGCGTTGGCGTCGGGCACCAGCGCGCCCCGGCCCACGAGCACCACACTCGTGTCGCCGGCACGCCACTCGGGGCCGCCGTCGAGGGCGAGGGCCTCGCCGATGCGGCGCTGCAGGGCGAAACGCACCCGCAGGTCGGGCATGAGCGGGCCCGCGTAGGCGACGTGCGCGCCGTCGCGGCCCTCCTCGATGGCCTCGGGGATGTCCGAGCGCACATGTCCGCCGGTGTGCAGCAGCAGCGGCGCCACGACGGCGTCCGGGCCCTCCGCGCCCTCCTCCGGGGGCACTGCCTTGAGGGCGTCGGCGACGGCCGTGGCGATGTCGGGCTCGGCGAGCTCGACGAAACCGATGCCCACGTGCACGCCGGGCAGCTTCGCCGCGACACGGTCGACGAGCCCCCGGCAGCTGGCCAGGCCCTCGGCCTGGCGGGTGCCGTGCGCCGCGACGATGAGCGGGGGTTGACGGGTCATTGTCATTTCTCCTTGGTCTGGCCCCGATACTCGGCGCGCGACATCTTCGGACGGTCCTGGTGGCGGTAGTTGAGCCGCTTCTCGCCGCTCACATGTCCCTCCATCCAGTGGTAGTCGCGCGGGGTGACGATCAGACGTCGATCGCCGCCACTGGTGACGAACTTGGTGGTGTCCGAGCCAACGATCACCATCGTGTTCATGTCCACCCACTCAGGCTTGAACTGCGCCAGCGTCGACATCGTCACCTTCTGCTGGGGGCGCTCGGCCTGCGCCACGCACGCCACCGGGGTGTCGGGGCCGCGGTACTCGGCGATGATGGCCAGCGCGTCGGGCAGGTGGTGGGTGCGCGTGCGCGAGCGCGGGTTGTAGAAGGTGATGACGAAATCGCCCTCGGCCGCCGCCCGCACCCGCCTGCAGATGAGGTCCCAGTCGGTGTGCAGGTCGGACAGGCTGATGGTCGCGTGGTCGTGGCCCAGTGGCGCGCCGAGGACCGCCGAGGCGGCCAGCTCGGCGGTGACGCCGGGGATGACGTCGACGTCGATGCCGTCGGTGCCCATCTCGAGGGTTGGGCTGGCCATGGCGTAGATCGCAGGGTCGCCGCCGCAGACGAAGGCGACGTCGAGGCCGCGGCGGGCCGCGTCGATGGCGGCGGCGGTGCGCTGCTCCTCGGTGCCCATCTTCGTCGCCATGACGTCGGCGTTCGGGCTGATGAGGTCGCGGACCTGCCGCACGTACGGCCCGTAGCCGACCACCATGTTGGCGCCCCGCACCGCCTCGCGGGCGCGCGGGGTGAGCAGGTCGCGGGCGCCGGGGCCCAGGCCCACGACGTGCAGCACGCCACGGGCCGGCAGCCGTCCGATGGCGCACGTCGCGTTCTGGGTCTTGTGCTTGGGCACGACCAGTTCTGCGCCGGCGGCCAGCACCGAGGCCTCGGACACCGAGCCGGTGCCGACCTCGGATCTGACGACCTCCGAGGTGTTCGGGGCGTCCTGCGCGTCGAGGGTGTCCGCGTCGAACACCCGGTAGGGCACGCCGAGTTCGGCGGCCAGCTTGATGAGGCCCTTCTCGCCCACCTTGACGTCGGCGCTGCACAGCGCGGCGACGGACTCGACGGCCAGGCCCGCCTCGGCGAGGGTCGATTCGAGCAGCCCGCGCAGCTCCTCGGCCCCGGTGCCCCTGTTGCAGCCCATGCCCACGACGAGGCTGTCGGGGCGCAGGACGACGGTGGGCAGGTCGGATTCGGGCACGGCCAGCTCGTCGGTGACGACGACGCGGGCGACCGCGGGGGCGGCCGGTTCGGCCGGTTCGGCCGGTTCCTCGGCCGGCGCCTCGCAGGGGCCGGTGACGCGCACGTTGGCGGGCATCGGCGGCACCCGCCACAGGCGTCGGCGCACCCAGTCGACGGGCCGGCCCTCGATGATGGCGCCGGTGACGGCGGCGACGTCGCCGCTGAACGCCCAGCCGAGCTGGTCGAGGGCGGGCAGGCCGAGCGCGTCGGTGGCGGTGGTGACGACGGCGGTGGCGCCGGTCGCCTCGCCGATCCGGCGGGCGAACTCGTTGGCGCCGCCGATGTGTCCGCCGACCAGCGGGATGGCGAAGCGGGCGGCCTCGTCGACCACGACGACGCCCGGGTCGGTCTTCTTGTCGGCGAGCATCGGGGCGATCATGCGGGCAGTGGCGCCCAGGGCGACGTGCGAGACGATGAGGTCGCACTCGCCCCAGGCCGCCGCGAGACCCGCAGCGACCTTGCCGTCGTAGCGTTTCGAGGTGACGCCCAGGGCCTCGTCGATGCGGTCGGCGGTGGCGCGGGCGCGGCTCGTCGCGTAGACGTGGCCGATGATCGGGTCCCGGTCCGAACCGTCGGCCGCCGCGGTGTCGCCGGGGCGCGGCTCGTCGTCGGCGGGCGTCTCGGCGTCGCCGGCGATCTCGGGGGTCACGCCGACCGCCCGCGGGTCGTCGGGCCGGTGGTCGAGCACGAGGACGACGTGCAGCCCGGGCACCTCGCCGTCGGCCAGGGCGAGGGCCTGCTCCTCGGTGAGGACGTCGACCCGCTGGTCGGGCTCGCCCATGCGGGCGGCGAGGACGTAGGTCTTGTCGGCCCCGCGCAGGGCCCCGGCCAGTTCCCGCAGCCCGCGGCCGGGGGCGGTGAGGACGGCGACCTTGGGGTGGTTGCGGGCGATGCGCACGGCCGCGTCGAGTCCGCGGGAGTGGGCGTTGACGATCTGCGCGTCGTCCCAGGGCACGGCGACGGCGGCGAAGGCGGCCTGGACGCTCGTGACCTCGGGGACGACCTCGACGTTCAGGCCGCCCTGGCGCAGGCGGCGCACGACGCCGAAGAACAGCGGGTCGCCCGAGGCGACGACGACGACCCGTGCGTCGTCGGGCAGGGCGCGGATGCGGTCGACGGCCGGGCCGATGAGGCCCAGCACCTGGCGCCTGTCCTCGGGCACGTCGAGGGCGTCGAGGTGGCGGCGCCCGCCGACGACGAGGTCGGCCTCGGCCGCCTCCCGGCGCAGCTGCTCGCTGATCGTGCCGAGGTATCCGTGGACGCGGATCATGCGTTCTCTCCCGTGGTGTCGCCGGCCTGGCCGGTCTCGGTCGTGACGTCGTCGAGGGCGCGGGCGCCGTGGGTGCGCAGCTCCTGCCGGGCCCGGGCGTCGGCGTCGCGGTACTCGTGGCGGAAGCCGGGGTGGTACAGGTGGCTGCGGGCGGCGATCGGCCCCTCGGCGAGGGCCGGGCCGACGAGCACGATGGTGTGCTTCCACAGCTTGTGGGCGCGCATCGTCTCGGACAGCCGGGCCAGCTCGCAGCGGAACATCATCTCCTGCGGCCAGGTGACGCTGTAGCCGATGATGCAGGGCGTCTCGGGCGGGTAGCCGCCGTCGAGCAGCGCCTGCTGCAGCGCGTGGTGGCGGGCCGCCGACAGGTAGACGGCCATGGTGGCGCCGTGGGCGGCGAACGAGGCGATGGTCTCACCGGGCGGCATCGGCGTGCGGCCGCCCTCCAGGCGGGTGATGACGAGGGACTGGCTGACCTCGGGCACGGTGACCTCGACGTCCATGCGGGCGGCGGTGGCGCTGAACGCCGAGATGCCGGGCACGGTCTCGTAGTCGATGCCCAGGCGCCGGCACAGGTCGCGCTGCTCGGCGGTGGCGCCGTAGATCGACGGGTCGCCGGTGTGCACGCGGGCCACGAGCAGACGCTCGTCGCGGGCGCGGGTGTACAGCGGGATGAGGTCCTCCAGCGGGATCGACGCGGAGTCGATGAGTTCGGCGCCCGGCTTGCGGTCGGCGACCATGTCGGGGTGGACGAGGCTGGAGGCCCAGATGATGATGTCGGCCGCGGCGATGATGCGGGCGCCGCGCACGCTCACCAGGTCGGCGGCGCCGGGGCCGGCGCCGACGAAGACGACCCGGCCGCGGGCCTCGTCGCGGGCGGGCGCCGGGATCGGCGGCGGGTCGATCAGCGTGTGGTCGATCGCGTCGATGTCGACGTGCGCGTCGTCGACGGGCACGGCGGGTTCGGGTCGCTCGCTCATATGCGGCCTCCTGTGATGGTGCGTTCGGGCGTCGTGAGGACGGCCGAGAAGTAGGGCAGCCTCTCGTCGGCGTCGATCTCGTCGAGCGAGGCGAGCCGCTGGCCGGGCAGGGAGACGTCGGTGCCGATGACGGCTCGGCGGTCGCGTTCACGCAGGGCCTCCAGCACCTCGGGCAGGGTGCGTCCGCCCTTGTAGATGGCGACCGAGTCGGCGACGTCGAGCACCTCGCCGAGCCGTTCGGGCCCGACGGTTGCCGGCACGAGGGCGAGGATCTCGCGGCCCTCGGCGAGCGGCGTGGTGCTCGCGGCGGCCAGGGCCTGCATGGCGGTGACGCCGGGCACCAGCTCGAAGCAGACGCCGGGCATCCGCTCGGCGAGGGTGGCGCGCAGATAGCTGAAGGTGGAGAAGACGGCCGGGTCGCCGACGGTGGCGAAGGCGACGGTGCTGCTGCCGGACTCGAAGGCCTCGACGGCGGCGTCGGCGCTGGCCCGCCAGCTCTCGGCCCGCCGCGCCCCGACGCCGCGGCGCTGGGCCATCGAGAACGGGATGCGCCGGATGCGCTCGGCGCCGTCGGGAACCACCTGGGTGATGATCTGCTCGGCCCGGCCGGGTCCGTCGGCGGAGGCCTCGGTGGAGGGGACGAGGATGACGTCGGCCGTCTCGAGGACCCTCACCGCTTTGAGGGTGACCAGTTCGGGATCGCCTGGGCCGACCCCGACCCCGATGAAGCGTCGCTCGTCGCCGGATTCGCTGTCGGGGCGCGCGCGGTGCTCGCTCACATGGCCTCCTCAGGTGCCTCGCCCAATGGTCTGGTGCCGGCAGTTCGCGAGTGTCTGGCTCACCGGCGGGGGCCGGTTCACAGTGGCGGGACCGCTCCGGACTACCGGCCGGGGCCGGGCACCGGGATTCCTCGTGAGAACTGCAGGGATCAGTCTGTCACACCCCCGAAACGAACCGGGCCGACACCACGCAGGCCCTGCCGCTGGGAAGGCATGGTTTTTCTGACAGGATCCGGCCGTTTTCTGACAAATTGAGCCGAGAACGGCCGGGTTCCGTCAGTTTCGGCATGCCTTCCGGCCGGCATCGGCCCTGACCGTCTCACTGCTGAGCGGCCGCGCCGGGCAGGGTCGAGCCCAGGTCGTGCACCTGACGGGCCCAGCCGGGCCCGCGCTGCTCCGCCTCGTCGTCCTCGGGCACGGCGAAGGGCAGTGGCAGGGGCTCAGCGGGCGATCATCAGACGGCAGCCGACTTCCTCGAGCGCCGCGGCCGCCGAGTCGTCAAGTCCATCGTCGGTGATGATGCCGGCCAGCTCACTCAGCGGCATGACGCCGACGAAGCCGGCCCGCCCGTACTTGGACGAATCGCTGAGCAACCACGTCTCCTCGGCCCGCTCAGACATGGCCTTGAGGGCCTCGGCTCCTGCCGAGTAGCCCGTCGTCATGCCGCGGTCAACGGTGAAACCATCGGTGCCGACGAAGGCAAGCCGCACGTTGAACGCCCGGATGGCCTGCAGGGCCATC
>NZ_OMOH01000007.1:0-109470 GCF_900289195.1 Propionibacterium ruminifibrarum | reverse complement strand
CGGGCCCACCATCGACTCCGACTCGGTGTCGAATTCACCGCCGGTGAGGGTGATTGACAGTCCGGGAACCTGCCGGGCGTAGGTGAGCACGAGCAGCGAGTTGGTGACGATCTGCACGCCATGGACCGCCGTGAGAAAACGCACGACCTGGGCGGTCGTGGTACCGGCCTCGATCATGATCCGGTCGTCGTCGTGGACCAGCGACGCGGCGGCGCGGGCGATCCGTTCCTTGGCCTGCGGGTGCTGGTGCGCACGTTCGAGGACGGACCGCATGGTGTTGGCCTGGGCGCCGCCGTGGGTGCGGGTGAGCAGGCCGCGTTCCTCCATCTCGCTCAGCTGGGATCGCACCGTGACCTCCGAGACCCCGAGGTCATGGGAGAGTGCCTTCACGGACAAGGACCCGTCACGGCCCAGCAGCGCCAGGATGCGTTTCTCCCTCTCACCACGGTCGACGCTCATCGTGCTCCCTCCCGAACCTGCGCTCATGCTATCGGCCCGGGCGGCATCGATGGCTCAGAAGCGGAAATCCTTGGAGCAGTGCACCATCTCAATCCTCCACCAGGTTCCTCACGCCGGCGTCGGCGGCGATCCGGCGGAAGTGCTCCATCTGCTGCGCCGTGTAGCGCTTCGGGTTCGTCTGCTCCGTGAACAGGAAGGAGTGGCCCGTCACCAGTTCGTACTTCGCGATGGCGAGCGGGTTGTAGTTGAGGAGCTCGTAGTGGACATCGGGGTACAGGTCCGTGATGAAACCGGCGATGCCGGCGATGTTCTCGTCGGTGGCCGTGACGCCCGGGATGAGCGGGGTCCGCACGATCACCCGGTCGCGCCACGGCGAGGTGAGCAGCACCCGCAGGTTGTCCAGGATCCGCTCGTTGGTGTGGCCGGTCCAACGGCGGTGGTCCTCCGGGTCGATGATCTTGAGATCGGCGAAGAACTGGTCGACGAGGGGCGCCGCTTCCAGCACGAACTCGGTGCGGACGTTCAGTGCCGTCTCGACGGCGGTGTGGATGCCCCTGTCGCGCAGCCGGGCGAAGACGGCTGCCGCGAAGTGCGGCACGAGGAGCGGTTCACCGCCCGAGAGGGTCACTCCCCCGCCGTGGCCGAAGAAGGCCCGGTCGGCCATCACGACGTCCACCAGTTCATCGACGGTGTAGGACCTGCCGTTGAGGGCGATCGCGCCGGTGGGACAGACGGCGGCGAGTTCCTCCCACTCGCCCTCGACCTCGAGGTGCGCGACCATGCCGTCCGGTCCGCGTGTCATCTCCCCGTTGCGGGACAGCGGCAGGCACAGGCCGCAGTCGATGCACTTCTTGGCGAAGAAGACCGGGCCCAGACGGGGCCTGATCGTCTCGGGATTCTGGCACCAGCCGCAGGCCAGCGAACAGCCCTTGATGAACACCGTGGTGCGGATGCCCCTGCCGTCGTGGGTGGAGAAACGGCGGATGTCCACCACGTTGGCGCGCAGCAAGCCGTCACGGGCCCGCTGCGCGCCGGCGGAGGCGGAACCATTCATTTACAGTTCCTGGGTGGTGCGAGCGATGATCTCGTCCTGCAGGTCACCGGCGAGTTCCACGAAGTAGGCCGTGTACCCGGCGACCCGGACCGTCAGGCTGCGGTACTGGTCGGGGTGGGCTTTCGCCGCGATGAGGTCCTCGGCACGCACCACGTTGAACTGGACGTGAGGGATCTCCAGATCGACGAAGGCCCTCAGGAACGAGACGAACTTCGCGATGTTCGTCTCCGAGTCGAAGAACTCTGGGAGGAACTTCAGGTTGAGCAGGCCCCCGTTGGACGTCCACGTGTTGTCCATCGCCGACACCGACTTGAGCACAGCGGTCGGCCCTGCCATGTCGCGCCCGTACACCGGGGACAGGCCACCATCGGCCAGCGGCGTACCGGCCCTGCGCCCGTCCGGGGATGCGCCGACGTTCTGGCCCATGGGGACGTGCGCGGACACGGTGTACATGCCGGTGTGGTAGCGCCCGCCCCGCGCGTTGGTGTAGGAGCGCAACTTCTCGGCGAAGTAGTCCGCCCACTTCGCGCCGAGCTCGTCCACGTACGCGATGTCATTGCCGTACTTGGGTGCCTTGTTGAGCATGAGGGCCTGCTCGACCTCGTAGCCCTGGAAGTCCGCCTTCAACGCGGCCATCATCGTCTGGGGGCTGATCCGCCGTTCCTCGAAGACGAGTTTCTTCAGGGCCGCCAGCGAGTCGGCGAGCGAGGCGACCTGGATCATCTGGATGCCGGACAGGTTGTACACGGCTCCCCCGGCGGTGACATCACGCCCGGTACTCAGGCAGTCGTCAATGACGGCCGACAGGAATGCGGTGGGCAGAACGTCCATGTGGGCCCGCTCGACCTGCTCGCAGGCAGCGATCATGGCATCGACGTAGTGGTCGATCATCTTCGCGAAGGAAGCCTCCAGTTCCTCGTAGGAGGCGTAGCTCTCCAGCGAGCCGAGGTCCGGGCCGATCCGCTCCCCCGTCAGCAGGTCAACGCCACCGGTGAGGGTCAGTTCCAGGGCCTTGTCGAGGTTGAACATCGCCGCGTCGCTCCAGCCCAGGTTGTTGCCCTGAGTGGTCAGTTCGACGCAGCCCACCACGGCGTAGTTGCGGGCGTCGTGTTCCGCGATCCCGACGGCCTTCAGAGCCGGTACGACCGACTTGTCGTTGAAGAACTGCGGCATGCCCGAGCCCTTGGCGACCACTCGCACGGCCTCGGTGAGCAGTTCCTCGCTGGTCCCCTCGTGCAGACGCACCGACAGATTGGGCTGGGGCATGCCCAGGTGGGACTGAGCGGCGAGGAACAGATAGGAGACGTCGTTCACCACGTCCTCGCCGTTCACGTCCTGCCCGCCGACGCAGATGTTGAAACCGATCGGGAAGCCGGCGAAGTACTTCGCGCTGGAGGCGTTGCGCATGTACACGATCTCGTTGAACTTCAGCCACAGGCACTCCACGAGCTCGAGTGCGGCCTCGTCGCTCAGTCCGTTCCCGCGGCTGTCCTCCAGGTAGGGCTGCAGGATGACGTCCAGGCGGCCGGGTGAGAAGGACGAGGCGTTGGACTCCATGTGCAGGATGACGAAGAGCATCCAGACGCTCTGGAGGGCCTCGTGGAATCCCTCGGCGGGCCGGCTCGCGAGCCCCTGGCAGACCCGGGCCACCTCGGTCAGCTCGCGCGCCCGCCGGTCCGGGGACTCGGCGGCCTGTGCCCTGGCGAGGGCGGCGTAGCGCTGCAGGAAGTCGCAGGCGCCGGACATGACGATACCGACGGCACGGTAGAAGTCCCTCTGCTCGCCGCTGGCGTCTTCTCCCAGCCGTTCCGCCTGGGCGCCGAGCCCGGCCGGCCCCATCCGCAGCCACAGGTCCACGTCGGGACAGATGTGCCCCTGGGCGTGATCGGTCTGGTTGATCTTGACGACTTTCGAGATCTCCTTGATCCGGGGACCGTGCCGCTCGGCGATGACGTCCTCCAACGAGACACCGGTCCAGAACGGGTAGATGTGCTCGCGGAACTCGTCAATGGTCCCCTGGTCCACGTCGAAGCGATCCTGGGGCCGGGTGGGCAGGGTCTCGATCTCCCGGTCCACCCAGGAGGCCCCGGCCTCGGGAGAGACCACGCCGGCCCTGGCCGTGGGGGTGCGGTTGCCCACGAGCAGTTCCCCGGGCCGGATGGTGATCTCCATCTCCCGCAGTGCCGCCGCCAGGGCCAGGGCCTTTTTGACGATGACCGGTTCGTCGGGGTTGTCCCGGTAGACCCTGGTGGTGATGCGGGCCTGCTCGATCGAGACCACGCGTGGCTCGTCGAGCATGGCGGTGCGCAGCGCGCCGATGCGTGGCGACTGCTCGATGTTCATGATGCTGGGTCGATGGGAAATGGTTGTCGTCATGATGTCTCCTCCGAGCCGACGAGATCGGCGAATGTGTGCCCCGCGCCGATGACGGATTCCAAGTCTGCGCGTTGTTCGGCCACGGCCGCATCGGTGGTGGCGTTGCGGAACAGATTTCTCAGCACCGCCGGCGCCGCCGTGACGGCACCGGCACCGAGCTTCGCGAGTTCGGTGATCTGCTGGGAGTTCTTGAACGAGGCGGCAAGCAGCTGCGTGTCCATGCGGTGAACGTCGAGGAGCGTCTGGATCTCGGCCGCAACCCGCACCCCGTCCGCGCCCAGGTTGTCGAGCCGGTTGATGTAGGGGGCCACATAACGCGCACCGGCCTTGGCGGCGAGGAAGGCTTGCATGGGTGCGTGGATCGCGGTGGCCGTGACGTTCACTCCCTGAGCACTCAGACGCCGCATGGCGACATAGCCTGCCTCGGTCACCGGGATCTTCACGAAGAGGTCCTCGCCCAGTTCTCCGCGCAACGCCAGGGCCTCGTTGACCATGACGTCGGGCTCGGTGCCCACCACCTGGGCGTGCAGCTGCGGGCCGGCGCCCAGCAGCTCGCGCAGCTCACGCAGTGTCCGCAGCGGGTCCCGGTGTTGGCGGGCCAGGATCGTGGGGTTGGTGGTGACCCCGTCCACGGGGAGTGTGGACCAGATCGCGGCCACGTCCTCGAGGTTCGCATCATCGATGAGGATCAGCATGTGTCAGTTCTTCTTCCGTACGGGGATGGGTGTTGTGGGCCGGGTTCACGCCCGGACTCGTCCGCTGAGGACGTCGATGACGTCCTTGGGGGTGCGTGCTGCGTACAGTTCCTCACGCACCCGTTCGTGCATGAGCGTGCGGGCGAGGGCGGCGAGGATCCTGAGATGTTCGTTCCCTGCCGCGGCCTCGGGCACCGCGATGAGGAAGACGAGGTCGACGGGTCCACCGTCGGCTGCTTCCCAGTCGATGCCCGCGGACAACCGGGCGAAGCCCAGGAAGGGCTCGATGGCGGCATCGCACTTGGCGTGGGGAATGGCCAGCGCGTCACCGACCGCGGTGGTGCCCATGGCCTCCCGGTCCATGGCCGTCGCGACGATCTGATCGGCGTCCTTGAGCTGTCCGGTGGCCGTGCCCCTCGCGGCGAGGGCTGCGATCACCTGCTCTCGGCCGATCAGCTTCTCGTCGAGGATGACCGAGTCGGGCCGCAGGTAGTCCGTGAAGGAGACCGCCCGGGTCGCAGGCTCAGCCTTGTCGGCGGTCTCGACTGGCGATCCGGCCGCATCGCCCGGGGCGTCGACGGCATCGGTCCTCGTGTCCTGATCCTGATCGGGAATGGCGCGATCGGTTCGGCGTGAGCGCAGATTGCCGAGGTCGAGCAGCAGGATGGCCAGGACCGCGTTGACGGCGACGCCCACGGCGAGTGCGCAGAAGAACTGGAGCGGCCTGTTCACCACTCCGAGCACGGCGACGATCCCTCCGCCCCACATGACCTCGTTGCTCACACCGAACAGGCCAGCCACCGCGGCGCCCACGGCCGAACCGATGACATTCGCCGGAATCACCTGGAGAGGATGCGCTGCGGCAAAGGGGATGGCGCCCTCGGTGATGCCGAAGAAACCCATGAAGATGGCGGCAATGCCATTCTCGCGTTCAGCATCGGTGAACAGGCGACGACGGACGAGCGTGGCCACTCCCATGCCAATGGGTGGCGTGGCGATGGCGACGGCGACCATGCCCATGGGCACGGAAGTTCCCGAAGCGATGAGACCACCGGCGAACAGGAAGGCGACCTTGTTCACCGGTCCGCCCATGTCGAATCCGATCATGGCTCCGAGCAGCAGGCCGAGCAGCCCCACCTGGGTGCCTCCCATCCCGGCGAGAGCCGTGGTGAGCCAGGTGAAGAACGCCGCGATGGGCGTGCCGAGGGCATAGACGAAGATCAGGCCGACCACGGTCGTGGTCAGCACCGGGATCACGATGATGGGCCAGATCGGTGCGATCCACTTGTGCACCTTGATCTTCTTGATCAGCAGTGCCACACAGCCCGACATGAACCCGGTGACGATGCCTCCCAGGAAACCGGCGCCCGCTTCTGAGTGGTAAAGGGCCGGCGTGGTAGCGATGAAACCAGTGATGAGCCCCGGCGCCAACCCGGGCCTGTCCGCAATCGCCATGGCAATGAAACCGGACAGCACCGGCACCATGAGGTTGAAGGCCAGTGTGCCGATCTGGCTGATCAGGTACCAGAAGCTCCCTTCAGGGATCACCAGGCCCTGCTGGGTGGGCGTGCCGCCGATGCTGTAGGCCAGTGCGAGCATCAACCCACCGGTCACGACGAAGGGGATCATGTGGGAGACGCCGTTCATCAACGCCTTGTAGATGACACCGGCACCAGTGTGCTCCGCCGACTTCGACGCCGACGCCTCACCCTCAAGCGGCTTCGCGACCAGGGCGTCATCGATGAGCCCGTCGGCGCGATTGATGCCCTCGGACACCGTCGACACGACCACCGGCTTTCCCCTGAAACGATCCAGCTCGATGTTCTTGTCGGCGGCGATGATCACCGCATCGGCACGATCGATGCTGTCCTGGGTGAAGGTCCCCTCCACACCGATCGAGCCGTGCGTCTCCACATCGATCGTGAAGCCCCGGGCGGCCGCGGCGTCGGTCAGGGCCTCCGCGGCCATGTAGGTGTGGGCCACTCCGCTGGGACAGGCGGTGATGGCCAAGAGATGCCTGGAATCAGTCATTGACTCCACTTCCTTTGGTCTCACTGCCGATGGCTGGTGCGCCATCGGCGCTCCTGGAAAGGATCCGACAACGAATAAGTTCCGTGTGCCTTACGTTTAATGCAGTTAACGTAACTTATATGAAAGGAATACGCAAATAATCGGGCGTGACGATCGACTGCCTGACATCACCGCGGCCCCACCTCCTGCCTAGCGCTGTGGGTGACACCCCGATGACTCTCGGCGGGCCAACGTTCGATCGGAACCGCTCCGCACGTTGGCCGACATACCCGACACAACGACGCAGCTGTGCTCATCGGACCGGGCCGACAGGACCGCCATGCCGCACGAAACGCACGGTGACGACGCCGTGCCTCCGATCAGCCCGCGGCCCGACACGCTGACTCAGGACAGCCGCCAGGCCCCAGACGAGTACGCTGTGAACGGGAAGGAGACCGGGCCATGGCAGAGACGACGGGGCGTCGGGTGCGGCTCCGCGACACCAAGCCCTACGAGGCCCCCGACTCGCTCGACGAACTGCGCGGTCCTCATGACGGGACCATCGACCTGCCCCACGCCGTGCGCTGGCAGCCCGACCGGTTCGCCGTGAACGTGAGTGAGCCGGGGTGGCGGCGCATGGCCTACCAGGCCCTTCTCGCCGAGGGCACCGCCGAGGAGCAACGCCGGCTCGTGAACCGTACCCGGCTCATCGAGACGTGGCCGATCCTCACCATGGATCCGCGGCTCCGCGAGCTGTGGGAGGACCGGTTCCCCGAGCTTGTGAAATCCTCGTGAGCGGCGGCCACGCCGAGCAGCGACGCGTCGCCCGCATCGCCCTGACGGCGACTGGCGATGGCTCCGGTTTCGCTCTCGCCGGCTCGGGCGCGATACGCGAGCACGGCCTGATCGACCGGTCGACCGAGGACGTCGACCTGTTCACCACCCAGCAGGCCGCGGCCACGTTCGACCAGTCCCTCGACAGGGTCATCGCCGCGCTGCGCTCACAGGGGTATTCCATCGATATCCGCCGTCATCAGGGCACGTTCGCCCAGCTCACGGTGACCGGCGCGCAAGGATTCCTGACGGGGATCAATCTCGCCGTGGACTGGCGGGCACACGAGCCCGTGCGTCTGGGGATCGGTCCCGTCCTCTCCCTCGAGGACGCCGTGGGAAACAAGGTCGCCGCCCTGTTCTCGCGTGCCGAGGCGCGTGACCAAGTGGACGTCGATGCGATCCGCCGATCGGGACGATTCACCGATGAGGAGTTGTTTCGTCTCGCCCGGCAGACTGATCCCGGCTTCGACCTGGAGTGGTTCGCCAGGAGCCTTGACACGGTGGAACGCATCCACCCGGAGGAGGTCCGTGTCTACGGGGTGAGCCCCGAGGAGCTCGACGGCGTGAAAACACGCATGGAGGAATGGGCTGCCGACATCCGCGCGCATCTTCACTGAGCGGCACCACCGGGCAGGGGCCATCGCGTATGAGCTTCCGGTGCGCGATCCGGTGACCGGCGACCTGGAGTGGTTCGCCGCCGTTGTCGACCGGGACGCGTTGTACCCCCGGTTCGGTCGGGCCTCACACGGCCGGGCCCGGGGCCGTGGACCCCAGGTCGTGCACCTGACGGGCCCAGCCGGGCCCGCGCTGCTCCGCCTCGTCGTCCTCGGGCACGGCGAAGGGCAGCGGCAGGGGCTCGACGGGGTGCAGCAGGGGGTCGTCCAGCTTGAAGGAACGGACCGGGCCGACAGGACCGCCGCGCTGCTCGAAGCGGACGGTGACGACGCCGTGCCCCGAGCCCCACACCCAGCCGCGGCCCCACTGCTCGTGCTCGACATCCATGCCGGGCAGGTAGCCGGCGCCGGCGCGGCGCACGGTGACCGGCGGGGCGGGCTCGTCGCGACTGACGAGTGTCCCCGCCGCGGGTTCGGCGTCATTGGTCTCGAACAACTCCTCCTGGGCGGCCTGGGTGAAATTCGAGACGCCGACACCGACCAGCCGTACGCCGGCGCGCGGGTTGAGGGCGGCCGCCAGGCCCTGGGCGACGTCCGCGATGCGTTCGGGGCGGTCGGTGGCGCCCAGCAGGGTGCGGGACCTGCTCACCGTGCTGAAGTCGGCCATGCGGACCTTGAGGGTGATGGTGCGGGCGAACAGGCCGGCCCTGGTGAGCCGCGCGGCGACCAGCCGGGCGTCCTTGGCGATGACCTCCGCGATGACGCTCCGCTGGGTGATGTCCTCCTCGAAGGTGTCCTCGACCGAGATGGACTTGGCCTCGCCGCGCGGGGCGACGGGGCGGTCGTCGCGGGCGAAGGCGATGTCGTGCACGTGCTGTCCCACCGCCTGGCCGAGTTCACGGACGAGCTCGTGCCGGCTCGCCTCGCGCAGCTGCGCGACCGTCTGGATGCCGAGACGGCCCAGTTTCTCGGTGGTCGCCGGGCCGATGCCGGGGATGGCCCGCACGTTGAGCGGTGCGATGAAGTCGAGCTCCTGGCCGGGCTCGACGATGCGGCTGCCGTCGGGCTTGGCGGCCTCGGAGGCGAGTTTGGCGATGAACTTGCTGGAGCCGACGCCGACCGATGCGTGCAGACCCTCGGTCCGCTCGGTGATCTCGCGGCGCAGGCGTTCCACGAGTTCGGTGAGCGCGGCCGGCGAGGTGGCCTGCCCACCGACCGCGAGGTCGGCGTAGGCCTCGTCGATGCTGACGGGCTCGACGAGCGGGCTGAGTTCGCCGAGCAGGGCCATGACGATACGGCTCGACTCGCGGTAGGCGCTGAAACGCCCGACCAGGTAGGCGGCGTGCGGGGCGAGGTGCCGGGCCTGGCTGGTGCTCATGGCCGAGTGCACGCCGAACACGCGGGCCTCGTAGCTGGCGGTCGCGACGACGCCGCGGCCGCCGACGCCCCCGACGATGACCGGCTTGCCGGCCAGCGAGGGCTTGTCGCGCTGCTCGACGGACGCGAAGAAGGCGTCGAGGTCGAGGTGCAGCACGCTGGCCGTCGCCCGCACGGTCAGCCCCCGGTGGTCGGGTCGGGGATCGGGCGCGGGGCGCCGATGCGCTCGTAGCGGACGAAGTCGAACTGCTCCCCGGCGGTGCGCTCGACCTCGCGCCAGGTGGCGGGGTCGATCGCCGGGAAGGTGACCTGCCCGTCGGCGTCGGCGTGCACGCAGGTGATGTCGAGTTCACCGACCCAGTCCATGGCGGCGCGGTAGACCTGCCCGCCGCCGCAGATGAAGACCTTGTCCTGGTCGAGCCCGGCGGCGACCCGCAGGGCCTCCTCGAGGCCGGCCACGGCGATGCCGCGCGCGCCGGGGGGCGGGACGTCGGGGAACCGCACCGAGGCCGGGTCGTGGCTGATGACGATGCTGGTGCGCCCGGTGAGCAGGCCCATGGCCCGGTGCGTGGCGTGCCCGAGGATCAGCGGGTGGCCGAGCGTGGTGGCCTTGAACCTTGCCCAGTCCTCACGGAATGTGAAGGGCTGGGTGTCGCCGTCGCCGATCACCCCGTTGGCCGCGACCATCGCGATGGCGATGATCCTCGGGCCGGGTGTGGCGTTCACACCGCCACCGGGGCCTTGATCGCGGGATGCGGGTCGTAGCCGGACAGTTCGATGTCGCTCAGTTCGAACTCGTCGATGCTGCGCACCGCGGGGTTGAGCCGCAGTGTCGGCAGCGAGCGCGGCTCGCGGGACAGCTGCTCGCGCACCTGGTCGACGTGGTTGTGGTAGATGTGTGCGTCCCCCAGGGTGTGGACGAAGTCGCCGACGCCCAGGCCGCAGACCTGCGCCACCATGTGCGTGAGCAGGGAGTACGAGGCGATGTTGAAGGGCACCCCGAGGAACAGGTCGGCCGACCGCTGGTAGAGGCTGCAGCTCAGCGTGCCGGGCCCGCCGTCGGCGCCTGGGGCCACGTAGAACTGGAAGAGCATGTGGCACGGCGGCAGGGCCATGCTGCCCACCTCGGCGACGTTCCAGGCCGAGACGACCAGGCGCCGCGAACTCGGGTTGTGCCTGATCTGGTCGATCACCTGGGCGAGCTGGTCGATGGTGCCGCCGTCGTAGTCGGGCCAGCTGCGCCACTGGTGGCCGTAGATGGGGCCGAGGTCGCCGTTCTCGTCGGCCCACTCGTCCCAGATGTGGACGTTGTTCTCGTGCAGCCAGCCGATGTTCGTGTCGCCGCGCAGGAACCACAGCAGCTCGCCGAAGACGCCCCGCGTGTAGACCTTCTTCGTGGTGACGAGCGGGAAGCCGTCGTCGAGGTGGAAGCGCATCTGGTGGCCGAAGACGCTGCGCGTGCCGGTGCCGGTGCGGTCGGGCCGGTCGACGCCCTCGGTCATCACGCGGTTGAGCAGATCGAGGTATTGCTGCATGACGTCTCCTTCTGTCGTCTCGTCGCGCACGGGTGAGGCGGCGCCCCTCGTCACCGGCCCGCCGCGGGCCCCGAGCCCGGGCCGACCAGTCCTTGCCCACAAGGTTATGCGCGGGCACTGACAGCTCCGCCGCGCCACTCGCCGGCACGCAGAACCGCCCAGCTCAGGGCTCCAGGGGGGTCACGCCGCTGGACGGGACGCCGGGCGGGGCCGGTTTCGCGCCGCCCTGCTCGGGGCGGCCGATGACGGGGATCTGGGCCGTCCACTCGCTGGCGGGCAGTGTCGGCTCCGGGCCCTCGCGGTCGGCGCCGGGGAGTGCGCCGGGTTCCACGCGCAGGCCCTCGGGCACGGGCAGCCCGAGCTCGCGGGCGAGGATCGGCAGGATGGCGCGCACGGCCCGGCCGCGGTGGCTGATCGCGTCCTTCTCGTCGGCGGTCATCTCGGCCGAGGTGCGCAGCCGGCCGTCGGCGTCGGGCACCTGCTCGTCGGGCACGAAGATCGGGTCGTAGCCGAAGCCGCGCGATCCCTTGGAGCGGTTGGTCAGGTGACCGGTCATCTCGCCGCGGGTGGTGAACTCGCGCCCGTCGGGCATGACGAGGGCCATGACCGCGACGAACTGGGCCTGGCGGCGTCCGCGCGGCACGTCCTCGATCTGGCGCAGGACGAGCTCGAGGTTGGCGATGTCCTCCTGCTCGGGCCCGTTCCAGCGGGAGCTGCGCACGCCGGGCATGCCGCCCAGCGCATCGACGCACAGGCCGGAGTCGTCGGCCAGCGACGGCAGGCCGGAGTGAATCATGCCCTCGCGGGCCTTGATCAGGGCGTTGCCCTCGAAGGTCCACTCGGACTCGACCGGGTCCGGGTACGGGTCGATGTCGCGCAGCCCAACGACCTCGAGGTCGAGGTCGTTGTCGGCGATGATGCGGCGCAGCTCGGTGAGCTTCTTCGTGTTGCCGGTGGCCAGGAGCACTCGCTGGGTCACAGGGAGGCCCTCCCCTCGGGATCGGCCAGCGCCCTGGCCTGGAGGTCCGCCAGCTGGGCGCAGCCGGCCTGGCCGAGGTCGAGCAGACGGCCGAGCACATCCCGGCCGAAGGCGGCGCCCTCGCCGGTGCCCTGCACCTCGACGAAGTCGCCGGAGCCGGTGCACACGATGTTCATGTCGACGTCGGCGCGCGAGTCCTCGGCGTATGCCAGGTCACTCATCGGGACACCGCCGACGACGCCCACGCTGATCGCCGACACCGAGCCGGTCAGCGGCTCACCGGCCAGCGCGCCTCGGGCCCGCAGCCACTCGACGGCGTCGTGCAGGGCGACGTAGGCGCCGGTGATCGAGGCGGTGCGGGTGCCGCCGTCGGCCTGGAGCACGTCGCAGTCGATGACGATCGTGTTCTCGCCGAGGGCCCGGTAGTCGATGATGCCGCGCAGACTGCGGCCGATGAGGCGGCTGATCTCGTGGGTTCGGCCGCCGATCCTGCCGCGGCGCGACTCCCGGTCGGAGCGGGTGTTGGTGGCCCGCGGGAGCATTTCGTACTCGCTGGTCACCCAGCCGAGCCCGGAGTCCTTGCGCCACCGCGGGACGCCCTCGGTGACGGATGCCGCGACGAGCACGCGGGTCCGGCCGAACTCGATGAGGCAGGAGCCCTCGGCGTGGTCGAGCCAGCCGCGGGTGATGGTCACGGGACGCAGTTGATCCAGGGCGCGGCCGTCGGCACGCGCCGTCTTCGCGGAGTCAGACACGCTTGGCAAGACTACCCGCCGTCCCTTTGCCGGTTTGCCCTGCGTCCCTCGTGTGTCATTTCACGGGCACCGCAGGACGATCGGCGGCCAACTCCTCAGCCGATGCGGGTGGACCGCACCTGGTCGACGAAGCTGCCCATGAGCCGCCGTCCCAGGCCCTGGAAGCGCTCGGCGTCACCGGTGGTGATGAACTGGCGGACCGGCTCGTGGTCGAGGTCGTCGCGCAGCAGCCCCAGCCGGGTCAGTTCGGCGAAGACGGTGCGGGCGCACTCGTCCGAGCTGGAGACGAGGGCGACCTGCTCGCCCATGACATAGCTGATGACGCCCGACAGCAGCGGGTAGTGCGTGCAGCCGAGGACGAGCGTGTCGATCCCGGCCTGCTGCAGCGGGGCGAGGTAGTCCCGGACCGTGGCCAGGATCTCGGGCCCGGTGGTGATGCCCTCCTCGACGTACTCGACGAGCTTCGGGCAGACCTGGGTGACCAGCTGCACCGGCGAGGCGCCGAGGGCGTCGTCGTAGGCGAGCGAGCTCGCGGTGGCCTGCGTACAGATGACGCCGACGCGGTTGTTGCGGGTGATGCCGGCCGCCTTGCGGGCCGCGGGGACGACCACCTCGATGACGGGCACGTCGTAGCGTTCGCGGGCGTCGCGCAGCGCCGCGGCAGACCCGGTGTTGCACGCGATGACGAGGGCCTTCACCCCTCGGGAGACCAGATCGTCGAGGGCCTCCAGGACGAAGCCGCGCACCTGGGCGATCGGGCGGGGGCCGTAGGGGGCGCGGGCGGTGTCACCCAGGTAGATGATGTCCTCGTGGGGCAGCAGGTCGACGACCGCGCGCGCCACAGTCAGCCCGCCGAAACCTGAGTCGAAGACGCCGATCGGCGCCTTCGACTCGCCCTCGCCGCACGGTGCGTCGGGCGTGGGCGGGGTCACCGCGTCGAGTTCCGGATTGAGCACGCCATCGATCATAGCCAGCAGGGGTCCGTGGCCCGCCTGGACGGTGGTGCCGTGCGCGTCGGCGACCTGTCCGGGCCCGCGCGGCGCACGGGCCCGCCCCGGTGGGTCCCTCAGTGGAGGCAGTCGAGCAGGGACTCCTGCACCCAGCCGAGCCACTCGTAGACCGAGAAGATCGCGGCCCGCGGCTCGTTCTCGGGCAGCTCGGCGAGCCGGTCGATGTCGTCGGCGGTCAGGATGTCCAGGCGCACGGACAGGGCGAGCCGGACGGCGGTGAGGGTCTTGAGCCAGGCGTCCACGTGTTCGTCGGGCACGGTGCAGCGCATGTCGTCGCCGACCTGGTTGAGGTCGGCGAGCATCTCGACGGCGGCGTCGAACTTGGCGTCGCGCTGTTCGGCCTGGCTGAAACGACGGAACTCCGCCGCGGCCCGCGGATCGTCCTGGTAGGCGTCGGGGAAGAGCCGGCGCAGGGCCGGGTCGACG
The DNA here is from genome assembly GCF_900289195.1 of Propionibacterium ruminifibrarum. Taxonomy (GTDB): domain Bacteria; phylum Actinomycetota; class Actinomycetes; order Propionibacteriales; family Propionibacteriaceae; genus Propionibacterium; species Propionibacterium ruminifibrarum. Next base: position 95,346 of record NZ_OMOH01000007.1, on the reverse strand, counting down.
TCGGGGTTCTGGTTGAAGTCGTCGGTCGTCGCCCCGTTGAGGTCCCTCTCGAGCTCGGCGAACAGGTCCTGCTCCCCCAGCCCGTTCGAGGCCGGCCGGGGCATGCCGTCACCGGTGAGCAGTTCCATGAGCTGGTTGACGAGGCTGGTCATGACGCTGAGCTCGGCCTCCTCGAAGGTGCAGGTGAGCTGACCACGGCGACGACGGAAGGAGTGCACTTACTCGCCCCTGCCCACGGTGGCCCACAGGCCGAAGCCGTGCATGGCGTTGACGTCACGCTCCATGCGCTCACGGCTGCCCGCGCTGACGACGGCCCGGCCCTCCATGTGCACCTGCATCATGAGGCGCTCGGCACGATCACGGGAGTAGTGGAAGTAGGTGCAGAACACGTGCGTGACGTAGCTCATGAGGTTGACCGGGTCGTCCCAGACGATCGTCACCCAGTTCTGCTGGCCAACGGCCTCTTGAGCAGGCCGCTCGACGACGGCAGTGCCGCCGGAGGGCACCTGTGAAGGGGTTTCCGCCATGGCTCCCATTCTGTCGCACGACTCAACAAAAACCACGGCCCGGCCTCGGCCCCGGACCCGCCGCGCGCATCCTTGGGCCAGTCGTCCTCGGCGACTCCAGCCAATCCCCCGATCAACCCGCCATGCACCCGCTGGCCCGTCGCGTCAAGGGGACGGACGTCGCACCCGAGCGCTCAGAACCGCACGCCCTCCGGCCGCACACCCTCCAGGTGTCACCCGGCGGGCCGGCGCCGCATCCGTGCGTACGGGGCCGCGTCCGGCCCGGCCCCTCGGCGACACGACCCGGGCAGAGGAACACCGACTGACAGGTTTTCGACCACCAATCGAATCCAGGCCTGATTGCCCGTATGGTGGGTCCATGGCTACCACGTCACTGCTGACCGACATGTACGAGCTCACGATGGTCAAGGCGGCTCTCCACGCGGGCCGCGCGAACCGTCACGTGCTCTTCGAGCTGTTCCCCCGCCGCCTGCCCTCCGGCCGGTCCTACGGCGTCGTCGCCGGCACCGGACGCGCCCTCGAGGCCCTCGAGAACTTCCGCTTCAGCGCCGAGGAGATCGACTACCTGCTGCGGGCCGGCGTCGCCGACGACACCCTCGCCGAGTACCTGTCCGGCTACCGCTTCCACGGCACCATCGTCGGATACCCCGAGGGTGAGCTCTACTTCGGCGGTTCCCCGCTGCTGCAGGTCGAGGGCTCGTTCGCCGACGCGGTGCTGCTCGAGACACTCCTGCTGTCGATCTACAACCACGACTGCGCGATCGCGGCGGCCGCCTCCCGCATGACGATGGCAGCCCAGGGGCGCCCGATCGCCGAGTTCGGGGCCCGGCGCACCCACGAGGCCTCGGCCGTCGCGGCCGCCCGTGCGGCCTGGATCGCCGGTTTCAGTTCCACGTCGGACCTGGAGGCCGGCCGCACCTGGGGCATCCCCGTGTCGGGCACCGCGGCCCACGCGTTCACGATGCTCTTCGACTCCGAGGACGAGGCCTTCGCCGCTCAGCTCGAGTGGCTGGGCGAGGACACGACGCTGCTGGTCGACACCTACGACATCGACACCGCGATCGTGAAGGCCGTCGAACTGACCGGCGGGGACCTCGGCGGCGTGCGGATCGACTCGGGCGACCTGTTCACCGAGGTGAAGCACGTCCGCGAGCTGCTCGACCGGCTCGGCGCCACCCGCACGAAGATCATCGTCACCAATGACCTGGACGAGTACCAGATCGCCGCCCTGCGCGGCGCCCCCGTCGACGGCTTCGGCGTCGGCACGAGCCTGGTCACCGGCTCGGGCCATCCCACCTGCGGTTTCGTCTACAAGCTCGTCGCCCGCGCCGCCGCCGACTCCCCCGACGCGCCCATGATCGACGTGGCGAAGAAGTCGGCGAACAAGAAGACGATCGGCGGCCGCAAGTTCGCGCTTCGCTCCATCGACGACGACGGCCTGGCCCAGGCCGAGGTGATCGGCGTCAACGCGGCGCCGCGCGCCGGTTCGAAGGACCGCACGCTGCTCGTCGACCTGGTGCGCAACGGCGAGGTGGTCGGCGCCGAGCCGCTCGCCGCCGCCCGCGACCGTCACGAGGCCGCCCGCGCAGAGCTGCCGATCGACGCCCAGCGCATCTCGAACGCCGAGCCGGCGGTCCCAACGATCATCCTCGACGAACTCGGCCGCGAACTCGACAACGTCTACGCCGCGGGCCAGCCGGCGAAGAACATCTGATCGCGGCCGGGAGCATCCGGTCCACGGTGACACCATGAGCGATGAGCGGATCCGGGCCCGGGCTGACGAGGCCGAGGGCCCGGTCACCTGATCGGAAGCAATCCGCGCCGCCTTACGTGAATGGCTGCGCGGTGGCTGAGCCCCACGCTTCCGCCCGTCGACACCATCGGCGCGACCATCTCGGCGGACATCCATGATCCGCCGGCTGAGCCCGCGATGCACGCCGGCCATGACATCGGTTGCCTCCCACGGCGGGCGGCGCCGACTCGGTGGGGGCGGTGATACCTTCACCCCATGAGCAGTCTTCCCGGCGTTTCCGACACCTTCGACGCCTCGCGCTGGCGCGAGGCGACCCCCGACGACGTTCCGCTCCGCGAGACCACCTACCACCGTCTCGTCTCCCGCGGCGACGTCGACGGCGCACCGCAGGGCCACGACCTGCCCGTGGTGCGGATCGCCATCGACCGTCCCGAGCTGCGCAACGCCTTCGGGCCGCAGACCGTCGACGAGCTGTACCGCTGCATCGACGACGCCCGCTCAACGCCCGACGTCGCGGCGATCGTGCTCACCGGAAACGGTCCCTCCCCCAAGGACGGCGGCTACGCCTTCTCCTCGGGCGGCAACCAGCTGCAGCGCGGCGCCGACGGCTACCAGTACCAGTCCGACGAGACCCCGCACGGGGCCGGGCACGAGGGCCGGGAGCAGGGCATGACGCCCGAACGCGCCGCCCGCATCGACCGGGGCCGGCGGGCCCGTATGCACATCCTCGAGGTGCAGCGCCTCATGCGGTCCACCCCGAAACCCATCATCGCGGCGATCCCCGGCTGGACGACCGGCGGCGGGCACTCGCTCATGGTCGTCTGCGACCTGGCCATCGCCAGCGCCGAGCACGCCGTCTTCAAGCAGGTCGACGCCAACGTCGGCTCCTTCGACGCCGGCTACGGCGCGGGGCTGCTGGCCCGCCAGATCGGCGACAAGCGCGCCCGCCAGATCTTCTACCTGGCCGAGCCCTACACGCCGGCCGAGGCCGAGGCCTGGGGCGTCATCAACAAGGTCGTCCCGCACGCCGAACTCGAGGACACCGCCATCGAGTGGGGCCTGACCGTCGCCACGAAGTCGCCGCAGTCGATCCGCATGCTCAAGTACGCGTTCAACATGATCGACGACGGCATCGCGGGCCAGCAGGCCTTCGCCGGCGAGGCCACCCGGCTGGCCTACATGACCGAGGAGGCCCAGGAGGGCCGCGACGCCTTCCTGCAGCACCGCGCGCCGGACTGGTCGCGGTACCCGTACTACTTCTGATGACCGGCTCCCCCGCGCCCGACGTCCTCGTCGCCGACCGCACCGATACGTCGGCCGGGGCGCTGGCGCGCGCCCTGGAACCGGTCCTGGCCGGCGGTGACGGGCCGCTGCTCATGCCCGCCGGGCCGCACGAGGACGCCGGCGCCCTGGCCGGGGACGCCGCCTCGCGCATCGTGCGCAGGCCGCCCGGGGCGCGTCTGGTGGTGCGCACCTCCGGGTCGACGACCGGACGGGGGCGGCTCGTCGGCCTGTCGGGGGCGCAGCTGCGGGCCTCGGCCGAGGCCACCCATGCCAGGCTCGGCGGTGCGGGCAGCTGGGTGCTCGCGCTGCCGCCGCACCACATCGCCGGCCTGCAGGTGGTCGCGCGCTCGCTCGTGGCGGGCCGCCCGCCCCTCGTCGTCGAGGGGCGGGCCACGCCCCGGCTCGTCGGCGAGGCCGTGCGGCGGGCCGCCCGGCGGGACCCGGACGGGCGCGCCTACGTCTCGCTGGTGCCGACCCAGCTGTCCGATGCGCTGGCCGACGCCGAGGCGACGAGGGCCCTGGCCGAGGCGACGGCCGTCCTGGTCGGCGGCGCCGCCACCCCGGCCCCGCTCGTGGCGGCCGCCCGGGCCGCCGGGCTCGCGCTGCGCCTGACCTACGGCATGAGCGAGACCTGCGGCGGCTGCGTCTACGACGGGCGCCCGCTGGCCGGGGTCCACGTGGCGTTCAGCGCCCCGGATGACCGGGACCGCCCCGGGGACGGCGAGGCGGGGCGGGTCTGGCTGGGCGGGCCGATGGTGATGAGCGACTACCTCGACGGCGCCCCGGGCGTGCGGCTGATCGACGGTGAGCGGTGGCTGGCCACGAACGACCTCGGCGCGACGACCGACGGCGTCCTGTCGATCCGCGGGCGCACCGATGACGTCATCGTCAGCGGCGGCCTCAAGATCAGCGCCCCCGACGTCGCCGAGGCGGTGCTGGGCACCGGCCTGGTGAGCGACTGCGTCGTCGTCGGGCTGGAGGACGCCCGCTGGGGCCAGGTCGTCGCCGCCGCCGTCGCCGCACCCGCAGGCCTCGACGCGAGGCGGCTGCGCGAGGCGACCGGACGGGCCGTCGGACGCGAGCGGGCGCCGCGGGTCGTCCTGCGCCTGGACGAGCTGCCCGCCCTGGCCTCGGGCAAACCCGACCGGGCGGCGGTCAGGGCGCTGCTGGCACGGGCCCGGGCCGACGGGGAGGCATGGGAACACGGCTGAGCCCCGGGTCGTCGCGCCGGCCGGCGAACCCGCCCGATCCCACCCCTGTTGAGGGCCGGGCCCGCCGGGGGAATCGGCCGTGACCCGTGGAACGCCGGGCACGGCGGACTCCGACGCCCCCCGCCGCCGAGGGCCGCTGGGACCGCGGGGCGGGTGGTTCGGGCCGCTCCACTAGACTCGGCGGATGTGATGGAGGTGGCCGATGTCAGCGCGCTGACGCGCCGTCGTGCCGCCGCCCTCGACGACCGGCGCGGGCTCGGCAGCGCGCAGTGGCTGAGCGCCGCGCTGAGCCTCGTACCCGCCGACGTGGAACGCCCCTGGGTGTGGGTCGCCCCGGACGGCGGGCCGGCCCTGGTCGGCTGGGGCGAGCTCGCCCGGTTCGAGGCCGTCGGCCCCGGGCCCGTCGCCTCCGCATGGCGGCGCTTCCGAGACTGGGCCGCCGGGCACCGGGCGGGCCCCCTCGCCTTCGGCTCGTTCCCGTTCGACCCGGCCCAGAGCGGTTTCCTCGTCGTCCCGCGGTTCACCCTCGTCCGCGCCGCCGCCGGCGAGCCGACCTGGCTCATCGCACCCGCCGGCGAGCCGGAGCCGCGGCCCCGCGACCACGTGCACCGCGACGCGCCCCGCCTCGAGTTCACCACCGCGCCCGGCGCCGAGCAGGCATGGGCGCGGGCCATCGACGCGAGTCGCGCCGTCCTCGCCGACCCCGACCGGGTCGAGGAGAAGGTCGTCCTGGCCCGCAGCGTCGACGCCGCCGCCGACCGTCCGCTCAGCCAGGTGGGCGTGCTCGACTGGCTCGGCACGCGCTTCCCCGACTGCTGGATCTACGCGGACGACGGCCTGGTGGGGGCGACACCCGAGCTGCTCGTCGACGTGCACGACGGCGTCTTCCGCTGCCGGATCCTGGCCGGCACCCGCAAGCCCGGATGGGTGCAGGAGCTGCTCACCGACCCGAAGGAGCAGCACGAGCACGCGCTGGCCGTCGCCTCCGTCACGGCCCACCTGGAGCAGGCCGGGCTCAGCGCCCCGCTGCTGCACGGCCCCTACCTGCTCGAACTGCCCAATGTGACGCACCTGGCGACCGACATCACGGCGCGCGTGGCGCCGGGGCGCAGCGCGGCCGACGTGGCGGACGTCCTCTACCCCACCGCGGCGATCTGCGGCACGCCGAGGGCCGAGGCCTTCGCCCAGATCAAGGCCGTCGAACGGCTCGACCGGGGACGCTTCTCGGGCCCGGTGGGCTGGATGGGCGCCGACGGCTCGGGCCAGTGGGGTCTGGCGCTGCGCTGCGCCCAGTTCGAGCCGGGCTCGCGCAGGGCGCGGCTCTTCGCCGGGGCGGGCATCCTGCCCGACTCCCGCGCCGAGCTGGAGTGGGACGAGACGGGTTCCAAGATGACGCCGATGCGCCAGGGCTTGGCCCGGGGCTGAGATCCTTACGGTCCCAGCCGGACCTCGACGAGTGAGCAGCCCCGGACGGGTTCGGCGAGCAGCGCACCGAGCCCGGCCGTGTCGTCGACCGCGTGGTGGGCGGCACCGGTCGCCGCGGCCAGGGCGGCGAAGTCGACGCCCTGGCGGGTGGTGAAGTAGCGGGCGAACAGGCCGGGCGGGGCCGCGTCGGCGTGCTCGAGCCGGGTGAAGATGGTCCCGCCGCCGTCGTTGAGCACGACGACCTGCACGTCGGGTTGGGTCTCGAGGGTGCCGTGGAGCAGGCCGAGCCCGTCGTGGGCCGCGGTGAGGTCACCGACGACGGCGCGGACCGGGCGGCCCAGGCCCAGGCCGAGACCGACGGCGGTGGCGACGGTGCCGTCGATCCCGGCCAGTCCCCTGTTCGAGACGACACGTGGGCCGCGTCCGGCGGGGGCGGCGTTGCGGTCGAAGGCGCGAATGACGTCGGAGGCCCCGATCACCAAGGCGGGGGCGTCCGGCGCGCAGTGGGCGACCCAGATCATGGCGGCCGCCTCGTCCTTGGGTCTTCCTGCGGGACGCGCGGCGTCGGCGTCGAGCCAGGTGCGCAGCCAGCCGCCGGCCGGCCGGTGGTTCACCTCGACCGGCCCCGCCACCACCTCGGCTAGGCCTGCGACATCGGTCCAGCGTGAGCCGTCGGCGGCGACGACGACCCGCAGGTCCCGGCGGGCCAGCAGCCTGGAGACGGGACGGGACAGGGTGGGGTGGCCCAGCACGAGGACGGCCTCGGCCGGGTCGGCGAGCCCGTCGTCCAGCAGCCGCTGGTAGTCGCACACGGCGTGCGGGCCGAAGCGGGCGCCGGAGGAGGGCTCGGCCAGCAGGGGCCACCCGCCGGCCCGGGCGAGCGTCTCGGCCCGCGGGCCTGCCGTGTCGCCCGCGACGACGAGGGTGCGTTCGGGCAGGTCGAGGACGCCTGCCGGGCGCTGCGGCGGGGCGGGCGGGCGGCTCGCGCCGGCGGGAGGACGCCCGGTCGGGGCCCAGCCCGAGGCGGGCACCAGGGGTTCGCGCAGCCCCACGTTGAACTGCACCGGCCCGGGGTCGCCGGTCAGCGCGCCGAGGGCCGGCGCGAGGGTCCGGCCGACCGCCGCGTCGAGGCGCTCGTCGGCCGGGAAGCCGGCGGGGATGTCGATGGCGGCGCGGGCCATGGCGCCGAAGAGGCCGCTCTGTCTCGTCACCTGGTTGGCGCCGGTGCCCCACATCTCATGGGGGCGGTCCGCGGTGACGGCGACGAGGGGCGTGCCGGAGGCGTCGGCCTCGGCGACGGCCGGGTGCAGATTGGTCGCCGCCGTGCCCGAGGTGGTGACCACGGCGACGGGTTCGGTGCGTCCGGCCAGCCTGGCCGCCTTGGCGATGCCCAGCGCGACGAAGGCGGCGTCGCGCTCGTCGAGGTGGACGCGCACCCGCAGCCATCCGGCCCGCTCGGCGGCGTCGAGCGCGTAGGCGAAGGGGGCGTCGCGTGAGCCCGGGCAGTAGACGACGTGCCGGACGCCGCCGGCGGCCAGCGCCGTGACCATGCGCCGGGCGAGCCGGGTGGACTCGTTCTCGGCGGTCGCGTCCGGGGTCACCGCAGTTCCCCGCACAGCGCGTCGAGACGCTCGGCCCACCGCTCGGCGAGCCGCCCCGGCGGGGCGGCGGCGTCGCCGACCGGCGTCTCGACCGTGGCCCTGGTGACCGGGATCACCCCGCCGGCGGGCAGGACCGGGTGGTCGGTGACGTCGCCGTCGAACAGTTCGACGGTCGCCAGGCCGCAGGCGTGGTTCAGTTCCGGCAGGCAGCCGGCGAGAGTGGCCGCCACCGAGATGCCGATGGAGGTGTCCAGGGCCGAGGAGACCACGGCGTCCAGCCCGGCCTGCTCGACCACGTCGAGGGCGCGCAGCACGCCGCCGAGCGGCTGCACCTTGACGACGATGACGTCGGCAGCGCCGGCGCGGGCGACGGCGAGCGGGTCCTCGGCGCGGCGCACTGACTCGTCGGCGGCGATCGGCACGTCGACCCGGGCCCGCACCCGGGCGAGTTCCGGCACCGTGGGACAGGGCTGCTCGGCGTACTCGAGGCCGCCCGCGGCGGCGTCGAGTTCGGTGAGGGCGGCCACCGCCTCGTCGACGGTCCAGGCGGCGTTGGCGTCCACCCGGATCCGGCCTTCGGGGCCCAGCGCCTGGCGGACGGCCTCGACGCGGGCGCAGTCCTCGGCCAGGGTGCTGCGCGGATCGGCGACCTTCACCTTGGCCGTCGTGCAGCCGCCGGAGGCGGCGACGAGCCCGGCCGCCTCGGGCGGGCCGACGACGGGGATCGTCACGTTCACCGGGATCTCGTCGCGCAGCGGCGCCGGCAGCGGCGCGGTGGCGGCCTCGAGTCCGGCGTGCAGCCAGGCCGCGGACTCGGTGACGTCGTAGTCCCAGAAGGGCGAGCACTCCCCCCAGCCGTGCGGGCCGTGCAGCAGCAGGCCGTCGCGCACGTCGATGCGGCGGAAGCGGTGCCGCAGCGGCACCCGGAAGACGAGGACCTCGTCGATGCCGGCGCGCGCCAACCGGCCGGGGACGCGCAGCCTCCCCAGCTCCAACCGTCCGCTCCCGGCGTTCATGCCCGTGACGTCCGTGGCAGGCCGTGGCGTCCCGGCGCGGCCCGCAGCGGAACGCGCCGGCTGACGGGCCGCGACTCGACCTCGTCGGAGCGCTCCCACGGCGCCGGCACCTGGGTGAAGCCGTTGAGCACGGCTGCCAGCCGCATCGGCCGCTCCATCGCGTAGATGTCCTCGAGCAGCAGCGGTTGCCCGTCCGGGCCGCCCAGCGGCACCCGCCAGTTCGGGTACTCGTCGATCGTGCCGGGCTGGTTCTGGATGCGTTTCTCGCCGACCGCGTCGACGAGCGTGGCGCACAGCACCCGGCTCGGGGTGCGGGTGAGCATGCGGTACAGGCCGAGCACCCTGGCCTCGGTGACGTCGTCCGGTGACTCGTCGAGGGCCCCGACGGCGCGGAGGTAGGCCATCCAGCGTTCCTGCTCCTCGTCCGCGAGGCGCTCCTCCTCCTCGAGCGACTCGGTGAGCAGACCCAGCCCGTGGCGCAGCCGCACGTGCGACTTGTCGAGGTAGCCGGCCGTCGGGGGCAGGTCGTGGGTGTTGACCGAGGCCATCGCGTACTCCCGCCAGGACTCCATGGCCCTGGGGTGGCCGTCCTCCTCCTCGAACCACAGCACGGATGTGCCGAGGATGCCGCGGCTCGCGAGGTACTCGCGCACCCACGGCTCGACCGTGCCCAGGTCCTCGCCGATGACCATCGCCTGGGCGCGGTACGCCTCGAGGGCGATGATGCCGATGAGCGCCTCGTGGTCGTAGCGCACATAGGTGCCCTCGCGCGGGCCGCTGCCGGCCGGCACCCACCACAGGCGGAACATGCCGATGATGTGGTCCATGCGCATGCCGCCGGCGTGACGCAGGGCGTTGCGCACCATCGTGCGGAAGGGGGCGTAGGCGAGGTCCTCGAGGCGGTCGGGGCGCCACGGCGGCTGGCCCCAGTCCTGTCCCAGCTGGTTGTAGGCGTCCGGCGGTGCGCCCACCGTCATGTTCTCGGCGTAGACGTCGTTCATCATCCACGTGTCGGCCCCGGCCGCGCTGACCCCCACGGCCAGGTCGGTGACGACCCCCACCGCCATGCCGGCGTCGAGCGCCGTCTGCTGGGCCCTGCCGGCCTGCACCGAGGCGATCCACTGCAGCCAGCACTGGAAGTCGATCTCGTCGGCGTGTTCGACGCGGAAGGCGTCCACCTCCGGCGACGTCGGCCGCTGGTACTGCGGCGGCCACAGGCGCCAGTCGCGGCCGAGTTCCTGGGTGAGCGCCGCCCAGGTGGCGTAGTCGCGCAGCATGCGGCCCTCGCGGCGGCGGTACGCCTCGAACATCATCTGCCGGTGGTCGTCGCGCCCGGCCGCCCAGATGATGCGCAGGGCACGCCGCTTGAGGGACCAGCAGATGTCCCGCTCGATGCGCTCGGAGCCGGCCAGCCGCCCGGCCAGCTCGGCCTTCGCGCTCTGGACGCGGGCGCGGTCGGTCTCTTCGAGGAAGGCGTATTCGGCGATGGCCTCGGGGCGGATGTACATCGGGTTGACGAAGAGCCTGCTCGTCGGCAGGTACGGGCTCGATTCGAGTGGTTCGACCGGCTCGGCGGCGTGCACCGGGTTGATGAGGACGTAGCCCGCGTACTGCTGCGAGGCGGACCAGCCGGCCAGGGCGCCGAGATCGTAGAAGTCCCCGGTTCCCCACGAGTCGGCCGAACGCACCGAGTAGAGCTGCGCGGCGTAGCCCCAGATGCGCTGGTCCCCCATGGCGCGAGGGAAGCCGAGGAAGGCGGGTGAGACGATGAGCGTCGTCTCGGCCTGCAGGTCATCGGAGAACAGCTGGATGCGGTGATAGCCCAGCGGCAGGTCCGCGGGCAGCGCGAAACTGGCCTCGCCGATCATGCGTCCGTCGATGGGGCGTGCCGGTTCCCAGTTGTCGACCTGCTGCAGATCGCGGAGGCCCCCGTCCTCGAGGCGGACCCTGACCTGGGCCGGGTGGCCGTCCTCGACGTGCACATTGATCGTCGAGGCGCTCCCGGCGCGCGTGACGACGACCGGTGGCAGCACGCGGCGCCACGGCTTGTCGAGTTGCGCCAGGACGGCCTCGTCCGCGGCCTTGGGCGTGGAGGCGTCGACACCGAGCGCGGCGAGCACCTTGATGACCGTCTCGTCGGTCACGTCGACGCGGCGGCCCTTCCAGTCCCAGAACTGAGTGGCGATGCCGAAGAGTTCGGCGAGACGGTTCAGCGCGGGGTCACTCAGGGCCATGGCCCCACCCTAGCGAGTGCTCCCCCGCAGGCCCCTGCAGGCCCGGCAGGCGACCACGCAGACGGGCGTCCGCCGACGACGAGTCGAGCGGCGGGATCACGGGCGGGTCGAGATGACCTGGGTGCCGGAGAACCGGCAGTGCAGGGTCTGGCGTTTCTTGTTGGCGAGGCCATAGATGACGTCGGCGAGCTGCACCAGGTTGCCCAGGAAACCGATGACGGGCAGCAGGCCGATGACACGGCCGACCCACAGCACGCCGATACGGATCAGGCTGGGGCCCCAGGGCAGGCCGGCGGGCACGCGGCCCCGGTCGACCGGTACGACGCGCAGGCCGAGGGCCTGCTGGCCGAGGGTGGCGCCCCGGTAGTGCGTCAGGAGCAGGAAGTAGACGAAGCCGATGATCAGGACGACGACCTGGAACACGTACCACTGGGTCGTCACGCCGTAGACCGGGTCGAGGGGGCTCGGGACGTCGGTGGAGCCATTGTTGAAGGCGGAGATGACGTCCTGCTGCCATTGCATCATCGCGGTGACGATGTCGCGGAAGAAGAGCTGCAGGACGATGGTCTGGATGACGACCAGCAGGATGCCGTCGATGATCCACGCGACGAATCGGGCGCCCCAGCCGCCGAGCCGCACGCCGTCGGCGGTGACAGGGCCGCTCGGGTAGGCGAAACCCGCCTCGGTGCGCCAGGGCTGCTGGTAACCGCCGACGTAGGGATAGCCGCCCTGGCCGTAGTCGGGCTGGGCCTGGGGGTAACCCGGCTGGGGCTGAACCTGACCCGGCCGGCCCTGGGGATAGCCGGGCTGGGGCTGAGCCTGCTGCACCGGGGCGGTGGGAGCGGCCTCGGCAGGGCCCGCAACCCCAGCGGCGGTGGCCGGATCGGGGCGCGTGCTGTGCGTCCACCGGGCGCCGTCCCAGTACCGCTGGCCGATGCCCTGCGGGTGCGGGTCGGAGTACCACCCGGCCGGGGGCAGCTGCTGGGCGGGCCGGCCGTCCTGCTGACCCGCCTGCAGGTCGTGGCCGTACCCGGAGCCCTGGTTCTGGTCGTTGCGGGAATCTTCGCTCACGCCTCAAGAATGCCATGAGCGAATCGGCCCGCCCCAGTTGTGCACAGGGGCCGGCCGGGAATCCGGGGGCATCCCCGGCCCGGGCGCACGACACCGGGGTCAGGCCGGGTCGTGCACCGGGCCGACGCGCAGGGCGGCGACGAGACCGACGGCCGCGGCGGTGGTCGTCACGGCGAGCACCGAGCCGAAGACGATCGGCCAGTTGCCGCCGGCTGCACCCAGCGCGTAGGCCGAGCCGGCGACACCGGTGATGAGGGAGTTGAGCAGGCCCTCGGAGACCTGCAGCGACGAGGTGGACCGGCCGAGCACCGCCGGGTCCGACAGGGCCATGACGGCCAGCGAGGTGCTGGAGGCGATGAGCCCCATGCCGAAGCCCCCGGTGGCGTAGCCGGCGATGAGCACGGGCACCGGCAGGGCCTCGACCAGGGCGCAGACGAGCATGACCGCGACACCGATCGTGCACAGCCAGGCGCCCAGCACGATGATCCGGTCGCGGCGCATCCGCCCGCGCATCCACTGCTGGGACTGCGCCCACGAGCTGAGGGCCCAGGTGATCGACCCGGTGCACAGCAGGATGCTCGCCCGGCCCAGGTCCATGCCGTGCTCCTGGGTGAGGATGAGCAGCAGATAGGTCTCGGAGGCGATGAAGGCGCCGTTCTCGAGCCCGCGGGTGACCATGACCGAGGGCAGGCCCCTGCCCAGCCGCAGGAAACCGGCCGGCATGAGCGCGGGGATCGCCAGGCGGAGCAGGACGAGCCCGGCCAGGGCGACGACCGCGGCCACCAGGTCGAGCCGGTGCCCGGCGTACTGGATCATCGCGGCACCGAGCGCCGCGCAGACGGCCGCCCACAGCGGGACGGGCGCGTTGGCCGGGTCCTCGTTGCCCTCGTCGATTGCGTCGAGGTCACGGCCGCGCACCCGCATGAGGGGCGCCCAGCCGGTGGCGAGGGAGAAGACGACGACGGGGATCAGGCCCCAGAAGACCCAGTGCCAGCCGAAGTGCTCGGTGATGAAGGCGGCGACCGGTGGGCCGGCGAAGCTCGGCAGGACCCAGCAGAACGAGAAGGCCGACATCATCGCCGGTTTGCGCTCGTCGGAGAAGACCCGGCCGATGAGCACCATGAGGGCGACATTGCTCATGCCGGCGCCGAGGCCCTGCACGGCGCGCGTGGCCAGCAGCATGTGCATCGACACCGAGAGGCCGGCTGCCGCCAGGCCGAGCACGAAGACGACCATCCCACCGGCCAGGGGGATGACGGAACCGATCCGGTCGCACAGGCGCCCGCCGATGACGATGGCCATCACCTGGAAGATCATGAACGTCGTGAACGCCCAGTCGTACAGGTCCATGCGCCCGAACTGCGAGGCGGCCGATGGCATGGCCGTCAGCGTGCCGTAGCTCTCGAACGCGGTCGCCAGGACGGCGGCGAGAATGCCGACGACGAGCAGGGGACTCACCCCCGCAGCGCTGGTTCTGCTGACTCCACCGGTCACAAGGGTCCATCAAAGCACGCCCTGCCGGCATCGTGCACCAGCGCCGGGAAAGCCTCCCGCCGTCCCGGCCGCACCGCTTGGCCGGTGTGGGACGATGAGCCCATGAGTCAGTTGGCACCGGGGTCTGAAACCATCGTCAAGGAACGCACCCAGCCCACCTACGAGGAGGGTGATGAGGAGCGCTTCAGCCACTACGTCCCCAAGGCGAAACTCACCGAGGCGCTCGTGACGGGCACTCCCGTCGTGGCCCTGTGCGGGAAGGTCTGGGTGCCCACCCGCAATCCCGACCGGTTCCCCGTCTGCCCCACCTGCAAGGAGATCTGGGAGCAGATGAAGCCGGGTGAGGACAAGGGGCCCGACCGCTGAGCCGTTCCCGACCCGGGGGCGCCGGACCACAGCAGTGCGGTCCGGCGCCCCCGGTCACCTCCCCGCATTGCCGCGGGGGGTTCAGAACTTGCGTCGGGCCGGGCGGTAGCTCGACCGCCTGATGTCCGGTTCCAGGTAGATGTACTCGCACCGGGGCTCGTTCCAGCGCACATTGCGTTCGGCGACGTCGATGACGGCGGCGATGTACTCGGCGCTCTCGGTTCTCGTGACGGCGATCTTGGCGGCGACCAGGATCTGCTCGGGCCCGGTGTGCACCGTCTTCATGTGGATGACGCTCTCGACGCCGGGCGTGCTCGTCAAGGCGGTCACGATACGGGCCTGTGTCTCGGGGTCGGCCGACTCGCCGAGCAGCAGTGACTGCATCTCGTGGCCGAGCAGGACCGCGACAGCGATGAGCAGCACGCCGATGAGCCCGGACCCGATGCAGTCGTAGATCCCGTTGCCGGTGACCAGGGTCAGGACGATGCCGATGAGGGCCAGGGCGAGACCGGCCAGCGCCGCGGTGTCCTCGAGCAGGACCGCAGGGAGCTCCGGCGACTTGGTGGCCCGGACGAAACCGATGATCCCCTTGCCCCTGCGCTGCTCCCGGGTCTCGGCGAGGGCGGTGCGCAGGCTGAGGGACTCGGCCACCGCGCTGACGAGCAGCACGGCGAGTGGCACCCACCACCAGCGTGAGGCCATCAGCTCGTCCCCGCCCCCGGAGAGCACCTCCGCGGCCTTGTGCAGGGCCTCGTAGAGGGCGAACAGGCCGCCGACGCTGAACAGGATGACGGAGACGAGGAAGGCGTTGACGTAGCGCTGGCGTCCGTGGCCGAACGGGTGCGCCTCGCTGGGACCCCTGGAGCCCTGCCTGCCCCCGACGAGCAGCAGCACCTGGTTGCCGGTGTCGGCCAGCGAGTGGATGGCCTCGGACAGCATCGAGCTGGCCCCGGTGAGCAGCCAGGCGAGGAACTTGGTGAGGGCGATCGCCAGATTGGCGGCGAGCGCGGCGATGGTGGCCCTGATGCCGCCTTCTTCACTCATGCGTGGGAGCCTTCGGTCGTGGTTTCAAGCAGGGCGCGGGGATGTGCCGTGCAGCGAGCACCCATTGTTCCTCATCTCTGTCTCCCTGACGGGCCGTGACGGCCCGATCAGTTCTGGACGGACAACCCGAGTTCGAGATAGGCGGCTCCGTAGAGGCCCTTCTGGCGAAGCGTGACGTAGCGGTCGAGCCTCTCCCCCGCCGTGGCGTTGATGGTGCACACGCGCACCTCGTGCAGGCCCGCTGCGGCGACCAGCCGGTCGCGTTGCTCGTCGATGGATGAGCTGTGCTCGTCGTCGTCGAAGATCACGAGCACGGGCCGCAGCTCGGTGGGGCCGTCGTCGGGGTCGGCGAACCGGTCGCGCACCGGCGCCCCCTCGATGACCGGCAGCAGTTCCCCGCTGACGGCCGACAGCGCCGGACGGCTGCTCGCCCGGCGCAGGGCCTCGGCGACGCGGCGGGCCGCCCTGGCGGCGAGCACGGAACCGCCCCAGGTCAGTGGCATGGCGTCCGCCAGCGCCAGGGCCAGGTCCTTGGCGGGGTTGTCGGACAGGTCGTGGAAGGGGCTGGACTCCTCGGCGACCATGTCGGCGGTCTCCGCGACATCGCCGGGACGCACCAGCGGACCCAGGTCGAGTTCGTGCAGGACACTCATCGCCGCAACGGCGCTGCCGAGGGCGTCGGCGCTGCGGGTACGGATGTGCATCGTCGCGGACGACCCGGCGGCCCGGGTGACCTGCGAGCCCTCGGGGGCCGCGGCGAGCACGGCCGCGCCGCGGCGCACCGCCTCGGAGGCGCTGGAGACCTCGTCGGCGCCGGAACCGGCGGCACCGGCGAGGACGACGACGAGGTCGAGCGGGCCGGTCCAGGCCGGCAGGCCGGCGAAGGGCCAGGCCACGACGGGCACCGGGCAGCAGGGTTCGAGCAGGGCGCGCACGAGACGCGCCTCGGGGCCGACGATGACGACGCCACGCGGGCGATACCCGGCCCCGAAGTCCGGGCGGCCCAGCTCCGCGGCGTCCATGCGGATGCGCGCACCGGTTCCGGCCAGGGCGCGCAGCTGCTCGTCGATCCGGGCCAGGGCGTCCTGGTCGTCGAGGAGGGAGTCGTCGAAGTCGCTCATCGGCCTCACCTGGACTGGGTCGGGCGCGCCTCGTCGATCAGCAGGACGGGGATGCCATCGATGATCGGGTAGGCCAGGGCGCAGTCCGTGCTGGTGCACACGAGCTCACTGTGGTCGTAGTCGACGGCGAGCTTGGCATGGCAGCTCGGGCAGGCCGCGACCTGCAGGAAGTCCGGGGAGAGGGTCACATCGGCCTCAGTGGGCATCGCGCTGGCTCCTAACGTTGTGTTCACGATCAATGATGCCCCGGCCTCCGGGGCGCCCGGCCACCGGCTCAGGCGAGTGGTTCGAGCAGGTCGAGGAGCTCGGCGCCGGGCGTGTCACCGGCGGCGAGCACCGGGATCAGTCGGTTCAGGTAGGCCAGCGTCTCATCATGGTCCGCCACCTGGTGGCATGGCACGTCGAGGGTCCGCACCGGGTAGTCGTTGCCGCCGGGTGCGAGCCGGTCACCGACGAAGAGCATGTCGCCCAGCGCGATGCCGGTCTGCCCGGCCAGCTGCTCGATGCCGTATGCCTTGTCGATGCCGTGCCGGGTGATGTCGATGGACGTCGAGCCGCCGGCCCGCACCTCGAGGGTGGGCAGGTCGGCGGCGATGGCCTCGCGGAGGGCCTCGCGTTTGGCGCCGTCGGGGTCCCACGCCTTCTTGTCGTCGACGGCCGCCTCCTGGCCGAGCGCCGAGTAGGTGATCTGGCTGCCGCGGTCCTCGATGCGGTCGCCTGCGACGGCCTCGTCCGGTTCCCACAGGCCGAGTTCAGCGGCGCGGCGCTCGATCGACTCGATGGCGGCCCGGCGCTGGGCGGGCTCCAGGTCGTGGGCGTACAGCTCGCGCCAGGCGCCGTCGACGAACCGCATGTACCGGGTGCCGCAGGTGGGCATGAGGTGGAGCCCGCTCAGGTCCGTGTCGGCCGGCAGCCGGTCGAGCACCTGGGTCTTGAACTGGCCGAACTGGCCGCCCGAGATGATGCACACGGGGCGTACCGCCAGCAGATCGCGCATCGTGGCGCCCATGGCGGCCGGAAGGGGGGACTTGCTGGGGGCCAGGGTGTCGTCCAGGTCGAAGGCGATGAGGGCGGGGAAGCCTTCGGCGTACTCGTTAACCATGGGGACCACCCTAGACCAGCAGGGCCGGCGCCCCGGCGAACCGGCCGGCGACCAGGGTGCGGTCAGGAACGAGTCCGGGCGTGACCCGGTCCGGCCGGCCGCGCCGATCGCCGGCTGCATGCCGACCCGGCTCAGCGGGGCCGGTCCGCGATGACGCGCAGATGCCCCCGGTGGGCCAGCTCGACGACACCGTCCTCGTCCGGGGTGGCCGGGGCGGGTTCTGCGGCCAGTCCGACCTCGCGGACGGCGTCGGCCAGCGCGAACAGGTCGTCCTCGTCGGGGGCGGGGGGACGCCCATCGGGCGCCTCCACCCGGATGACGTCCCAGCCCCTCGGCACGCTCATGGACTCGGCGTGCCGTTCGCACAGGTCGTAGCTGCCGGGCTCGGCCGCCACGGCGAGAGGGCCGAGAACGGCCGTGGAATCGGCATAGGCGAACGTGAGGGTGGCGACTGCACGCTCGTTGCAGCCATTGCGCGAGCACCGACGATCCATCACCCGGTCAACGGTAGCCCTTCGCGGAGGCCGGACAACTGACCGACCCGCACCGGCCGTCTGAACAATCGTGCTGCCGGCGCGGGGAGACCGGCGTAGGCTCCGGGCATGAACCCACCTCAGACCCGCCGCGCCCTCCTCGTCGTCGACGTCCAGCCGACCTTCTGCGAGGGCGGTTCCCTGGCCGTCGCCGGGGGCGACGCCGTCGCCCACCGCATAGCCGACTACGCCGCTGCGCACCGGGGCGACTACGACCTGGTGGTCACCACCCAGGACTGGCACATCGACCCCGGGGAGCACTTCTCCGAGAACCCGGACTTCGTCGACAGCTGGCCGCCCCACGGGATCGCGGGCAGCGCCGAGGCCCAGCTCCACCCGGCCCTGTCCGGCCTGCGCCCCGACGCCCAGGTGAGGAAGGGCCAGTACGCGGCCGCCTACTCCGGTTTCGAGGGTGTCGACGACGGCGGCACGGCCCTGGACGAGATCCTCACCGGGCAGCGGATCACCGCCGTGGACGTCGTCGGCCTGGCCGAGTCGCACTGCGTCAAGGACACCGCGCTGGACGCCGCCGGACGCGGCTACCGGGTTCGCGTGCTGACCGACCTCACCGAACCGGTCAGCCCCGAACTCGGCCGGGCAGCACGCGAGGCGATGGCCGCGGCCGGGGTCGAGCTGGTCGAGTCGGCCCCCTGACCCGATGAGGCCCCGGACCCGGCAGGTCGGTCCCGTGGATCCTTCCGAGGGCGCAGGAGATGGAGGCGGATCATGATCGTGGGACGCGCCTCAGTAGCCCCCGTCCTGGACCCCTCGCGCCCGGTCGTCGGCCGTGGCTGGTTGAGCCGGGGCGAGGGGCCGACCGCGTCCCTGGTGACCACCCCCGGTGAGCTGCCGGTCGCGGGAGTCCGGCTCGACCGGCCGCTCATGCCGCTGAACCCGGCCCTGCGCTGGCAGATCAGCGGGATGCTGCACGACGGGGTGCTGCGGGTCGACGGCTGCCGGCCGGCCGACCGCCAGATGCGCCCCGACGAGCCCTGGCTGCTCCCGGTCGGACCCACCGCGCCGCTGGCCGAGATGAGCAGGGCCGTCCCCCTGCTGGAGGGCTCGCCCCTGGACGAGATGGCCGGCTGCGGCTGGTCCGTCAGCACACTCGGCGACGAGCACTTCCAGATGGTCACGATGATGTGGTGGATCACCGCGGAGCTGGTGGAGTGGCTCCGGCTGCACCCCGAGGCGACCATCGGGCACCGCATCGTGCCCATCATCGCCAACGACCCCGCCGACCTCATCGACTGATGTGTGGGGTTTTCTGTCAGGTAGCAGGGTCGGGTGCCCCGTGCTGGTTGCGCGGGGGCACCTGTTCGTTGCCGGTGCCGAGGCGCGACATATCGCGCGACGCGTGGGCAGGGATGCCGAATCCAACAGGATCTGGCCGTTTCCTCGCTTCTCGGCCTGAAACGGCCAGATCCTGTTGGAAAAAGCACGCCCCGATGGATCGTTCGTCTCAGGTGTAGCCGACCTCGGCCGGCCACCAGGCCGGCACGCAGCCCTGCAGGTCGATGGTCTGCTGCACCATGATCGGGGAGGGCTGGCCATCGCCGGGACAGGGCACGTGCCCGAAGCCGATGTAGTGGCCGACCTCGTGGTTGACCAGGTAGGTGCGGTAGGCGTCGATGGTCTGGCCGCCGTACGGCGGCGCGGCGAACAGCCAGCGGTCGATGTTGAGGGCGATCCGGTCCCCGTTGCGGCAGTCCACCAGGCCCTCGGTGTCATCGGGCCAGCACAGCTCGTCGACCGTGCCGGCGCTGCCCACGTAGATCGTGAAGTCAGCCCTCGCCGGGTCCGAGACCAGCTGGAAGCTGTTGTCCCGGAACCCGGTCCAGCCCCGCTCGTCGTTGAGGATCGAGGAGATCTGGGTGGCCGTGGCCTCGACGTCCAGCGGAAGGCCCTCCTCGACCTGGACCGCGTAGGTGTGCACGGTGGCGGTCTGCTGGGACGGGGCGACGTCCAGGCCGGCGATCCGCCACTGGCCGGTCGAGGCGATGTTCGAGTGCCAGTAGCCCTGCTCGTCACGGGAGGCCTTGAGGGTCACGCCGTTGATGATGACGGTCGCGGTGGTCGGGTTGCCGGCCATGGCGGAGGGCAGCGGGGCGTCACTGGACCCCACCGAGATGCTGGGGACCGCACTGGCCTCCTGCGGGGCGCTGCTCGCCGGGGCCGCACCCTGCTCCTGCTGCCCGCCGCCCCTGCCGGTGCACCGGACCAGGACGAGCACGACGACCAGGACGAGGGCCAGGGCGACGAGCACGGCCCGGTACCAGGGCCTTCGGGACCACTGCGCACGGAGCGAACCGACGAGGGTGGTGGCGCTGCCGGGAGCAGACCTCTCGGGTCCGCCCCCGGCGCGCCGTCGGGGCTCGCGTGGGGAAGTCACGGGACCCATCTTACGAAGACGGGCCCGCGCCATGAGTCACCCCATGGCGCGGGCCCGCAGGCCGCGACCGGCCGCCCTCAGACGGCCGCCGCAGTGCCGGTCACTGGGCCAGCTGGTCACCCTCGACCCGCTTGCGGGCGTAGTTCGAGGCGAGTTCCTGCAGATCGACGCCGGTGGCGTTCTTGATCATCTCCATGGTCTCGACGACGGTGCCGGTGACCTGCCGGGGGCCGGAGCCGGCGCCGTCGGCGCTGATGACCGTGTACTTGTCGATGTTGCCCATCGGGGCGGCGATCTTCTCGGCCACCTGGGGCAGGGCGTTGACGAGCATCTCGACGATGGCGGCGTCGTTGTACCGGGCGTACGCATCGGCCTTCTTGTGCATGGCCTCGGCCTCGGCCTGACCGGTGGCCAGGATGGCGGCCGCCTGCGCCTCGCCCTCGGCGCGGACCGCCTCTGCCTCGGCCACACGGCGGGACTTCTCGGCCTCGCCCTGCTTGGCGCCCTCGATGGCGGCCGCCTCGGCGAGGGCCGTCCGGCGGGACTTGTCACCGACACCGATCAGGCGCGACTTCTCGGCGTCGGCCTCGGCGGAGGCGATGGCGGCGGCCTTGGCGGCCTCCGCCTCGAAGATCTCGGAGTTCTTGCGGCCCTCGGCCTCGGTCTCCATGCGGTACCGCTCGGCGTCGGCGGGCTTGCGGATCTCGGTGTCGAGCTGGCGGTCCTTCAGGGCCGCCTGACGCACGGCCACCTTCTCCTGCTCGGCGAGGATGGCCTGGTCGCGGTCGGCCTGGGCCAGCGGGCCGGCCGCCGCCGCCTGCGCTGCAGCCGCGTCGGTCTCGGCCTTGATCTCGGCCTGCTTCAGCATGAGCGCCCGCTCGGAGATCGCGATCTCCTGCTGGGCGATGATGCGGGCCTGCTCCGCCTCCTGCCGCGAGGAGGCCTCGGCGACCGCGGCCTGCTGCTGCACCTTCGCCGCCTCGGGGCGTCCCAGGTCGCTCAGGTAGGTGCCGTCGTCGGTGATGTCCTGGATCTGGAAGGTGTCCAGCACCAGGCCCTGACCGGTGAGGGAGGTCTCGGACTCGTCGGCGACGCGCTGGGCGAAGGCCGCGCGGTCGCGGATGATCTGCTCAACGGTCAGGCCGCCGACGATGGAACGCAGCGAGCCGGCGAGGGTCTCCTGGGTGAAGGACTCGATCTGCTCCTGCTGGGTGAGGAAGCGCTGCGCGGCAGCGCGGATGGAGTCCTCGTTGCCGCCCACCTTCACGATGGCGACGCCGTCGAGGTTCAACTTGATGCCCTGGCCCGAGACGGCGCCGCGGATCTGAACCATGATGCGCCGGCTGGACAGGTCCATGATGTACAGCCGCTGGATGAACGGGATGACGAAGACGCCCCCGCCCATGACGACCTTCTGCCCCGACAGGTCGGTGGACACGATGCCGGTCTCGGGATTGATGACCTCCTTGCCGCGGCGTCCGGTGACGATGAACGCCTCGTTCGGACCGGCCACGCGGTAGCGGCTCGCGATGAGCAGGCCGATGAGCACGAGGAGGACGATCACCCCGATGATTGCTGTGACGATGCCTTGCACTGTTCTCCTTCACTGGTGGGTGGTGGACCGGGTCACGCTACTGGACGCCGCGCCCGGCACGCCAGGGGTTGGCGCCCGGAACCCTCCCTAACGTTCCTGCTCCGCGTCACCGGCGGGCAGGGCGTCGATCGGGTGCACGCCGACGGCGGTCGGCGTGAGGACCTCGCTGATCCACACCCGCGAGCCCGCCTCGATGGCGGTGTCGCAGCGCGCCGAGATGGTGACCAGGTGCCCGTTGTGGGACAGCCGGATCTGGCCGTAGCCGTTGGCGGGGATGGCGGTGATGACGCTCGCCTCCGAGCCGACCAGCGAGTCCGTGCGGACGGTGTTGGAGCTGCCCTGGTGGCGCAGCGCCCGGGTGAGCTTCGTCGCCCCGTACGCCAGCGAGACGCCGAGCACCAGACCGCACAGGACGCCGATCATCGTGACGCCGCTGACGCCCAGGCCGATGGCGCCGCCGAAACCAAAACCGCCGACCAGGCCGGCGAGCCCGGCCGTGGAGAAGACGTCCGAGTCGAGGAGGCCCTCGGTGGAGCCGAGGACGCCGTCGAGCACGTCACCGACGATGAGCGCGAGCAGGAGCAGTGCCACGCCCGCGCCGCCGATGATGAGAAATGTCGTCACGTCAGATCGCCCTCCCGCCCTTAGCCTAAGGGGCGCCTCGGCGGCCCAACCAGCCCCGCCGCGAGCTGGACACGGGCCGGGGCCGGGCCACGTCCGCCACAGGACGTGCCCGGCCCCGGTCACACGCTCACCTCAAGGTGGCGACTCAGATCTCCTCCAGCGCGACCCCCTTCGTCTCCTTGGCGAACAGGTAGATGACGCCGCCGAGCAGGAGCAGCCCGGCGAACAGCAGGAAGGCGGGGAACACCGCGTCGAGCGTGACGTTCTGCTGCACGGCGTTACCGCCGATCATCGCACCCATGAGGGCCGGGCCGAAGATCTTGGCACTCGACCCGATGCCGTAGCCCAGGCCCAGACCGGTGGACCGCACCTCGTTGGGGAACTGCTCGCCGCCGAAGGCGTTGAGGATCCCGAAGGCGCCGTCACCGAAGCCCATGGTCACCAGGATGCCGATGAAGAAGATCACCCAGCTCGCCTGCAGGTGTGCCGAGAACGCCACGACGAGCGATCCGGCGGCGCCGATGAGGCCGTACAGGAACATCGTCCAGCGCCGCCCGATCCGGTCGGCGAGCCAGGCCGAACCCAGCCTGCCGAGCAGGTCGGCCAGCGAGACCACCATGAACAGCGAACCCACCGTGCTGGCGCTCTTGGCGTAGCCGGTCTGCAGCAGGGTCTGCCCCCAGGACTGCACGGTGAAGGAGCCGAGGATGAAGCAGAACGAGCCGAGCGTCACGATGACCAGCGGCTTCAGGTGCTTGCGCAGCAGCGTCCCGTACGAGGCGGAGGCCTCCTGCTTGACCTCGGGCAGGGAACCCAGCTCCTCGACGGGGATCTCCAGAGCCCAGGCCAGCGAGGCGCGTGCCTCGTCGAGGCGGCCCTTGGTCTGCAGGAAGCGCGGGGACTCGGGCACGGCGCGGATCCAGATGAGCAGGAACACGGGTAGCGCGCCGAGGCCGATGAGCAGACGCCAGTTCTCGTGGAAGGCCTTCTGGGCCAGGGAGCCGAGGAACAGGCCGAGCGGGATGAACACGGAGGCGAGCCCGGACAGCAGGCCGCGCTGCTTGGCGGGCACGAACTCCTGGACGTACGGGATCGAGGTGATGTTCAGACCGCCGACGCCGATGCCGACGCCGACGCGCAGCACGGCGAGCATGGCCCAGCCGCGGTCGGGGGTGAACACCGAGATGACGGTGAAGGTGACGAACAGCAGGACGCACCAGAAGAAGGTGCGCCTGCGACCCATCTTGTCGGCCAGACGGCCCCACATGATGGCGCCCACGACCGTGCCCAGGCCGGAGCAGGCGAGGATGATGCCGGTCTCGGTGCCGGTCAGGTTCCAGGGCTTGGTGAGCAGGGACACGACGAATCCGATGAGGAACATGTCGAAGAACTCCGAGATGTTCCCGACGATGGCGAGCCCGATGAGGCTCTTCTGATGGCCGGTCAACGGCCTCGAGTCGATCTGTTGCAGAGCGGTCTGCTCCGCATTCACAGCACTCATTGATCAGTTCTTTCTGTGGAAATGGACATGCCCGCCCCGGAACGGCTCCGGGGCGGTCGCCGGGCCAGGTGGCTCAGCGGACGATGTCCGTGGTGGTGGGAATGTCCAGTTCACTCGGCGACAGCCGCGTCAGGTCGCCGTAGTGGGTCAGGGCGAACGCGCTGGTGCGCTGCCCGTACTTGATGCCCTGTTCGACGTCGCCGGCCAGGAAGCCGTGCAGGGTTCCCGCGACGAATGCGTCGCCGGCACCGGGACGGTCGAGGACCGGCACGCGGGTGACCTCGAAGGTCTTGTCGCCTCTGGTCTCGTCCGACAGGTAGACGCCGTCGACCTGGTCGGTGGAGACGACGGTGGGCACCCCGAACAGCTCGCGCAACGCACGGCAGGCGCCCTGCCCGGGAGCCTCCACGCCGAACACGGCCTCGCCGTCACGTCGGGAGCAGAACACGATGCTCGACTTGCGGGCGATCGGCTCCAGCACCTGGCGCGCCCGGTCGGTGTCCCACAGCAGTGAGCGGTAGTTCACGTCGAGTGCGATCTTCACTCCCCGGTCGGCGGCGCGGTCGACGAACTCGGTGATGACAGCCGCCGTGTTCTGGGTCAGGGCCGCGGTGATGCCGGTGACGAACACCAGTTCGGTGTCGAGCATGTCGTCCCAGTTCAGGTCGGCGCTGGTCACCGAGCGGAAGGGCGTGTGCTCGCGGTCGTAGACCACCTTCGCGGGCATCGGGTACTCGCCGGGCTCCATGAAGTAGAGGGCGACCCGGCCCTCGGGCTTGATGACGACGTTGGACACGTCCACGCCCACGCCGCGGAACTCGTTGACCACCCGGTCGGCGAGTTCGCCACGGGGCATCACCGAAGCCCACGAGGCCCTGCGCCCGAGCTGACTGAGCAGGCCGGCGACGTTCGCCTCGGAGCAGGCCGCGGTCATGCGCAGCTGGTGAGCGCTCATGAGGCGCTCGCCCTTGAAGCAGGTCAGGCGGATCTGCCCCTCGCCGATGGTTGAGATCTCGTACTTGCTCATTCGCTCACCCCCGTGGATGCGGCAGCGGTGCCGTAGCGGTTCATGTAACGGTCGTGGTTGGCATCGATGGCCTCCTGGGGGAGGTCCTCGATCTGGCCGACGATCTTGGCGTAGGTGATGGTGCGTGCCACGTCCTCGACCATGACGGCGGCCTTCACCGCCTTCTCGATGGTGGTCCCGATGGTGAACACGCCGTGCTGCTTGAGCAGGATGGCCGGCGAGTCGCCGATGTGCGCCATGATCTGCTCGCCGATCTCCTCGGTGCCGATGTTCGCGTAGCCGCCGCACGGTACGGGGCCGCCGAACTCGTCGGCGACCGCGGTGAGGCAGCACGGGATGGGCTGGCCGGTGGCCGCCCACGCGGTGGCGAAGGTCGAGTGGGTGTGAATCACCGACCGCACGTCCTCACGGTGACGGTAGACGTACAGGTGAGAGGCCGTGTCCGAGGACGGGCCGTGACTGCCCTCGACGACCTTGCCGTCGAGGTCGACGACGACCATGTCGTCGGGGCTCATGTGGTCGTACAGCACGCCCGATGGCTTGATGACGACCAGACCCGTCTGCGGGTCGCGGGCCGACAGGTTGCCTCCGGTCCAGATGACCAGGCCGTGGCGCGGAAGGGCCATGTTGCCCTCGCACACCTCTTCTTTGAGTGCTTCCAGCATGGGAACGTTCCTCCTCGAACGTCAAAACGATGATGGTTGGGGTTTCGGGGTGCGCCCTGCGGCCGGGTTCCGGTCGCCGGCCGCAGGGGCACGAGACGGGGCGCCGTGGGCGCCGTTACAGGACCGGTATGCCGGCCTTCGTGAGGTGCTCGGTGATGAACTCCCGTGCCCGGCTGGAGCGCTCGTTGGAGTCAGGAGCGTCGTCGTTCCACATCTCGATCATCATGCGGCCGGCCCAGCCCTGGGCCTTGAGCAGGTCGAAGCTGTGGTCCCAGTCGACGATTCCGGTGCCCATGTCGACCCGCCGGGGTTCCCCGACGCGCACGTCCTTGGCGTGCAGGGCCACCATGTGGCCGCGTCCGGCCGCCAGCTCGATGTCGGGATCCAGGCCCTGCTCGGCGATGTTGCCGAGGTCGGGGTACACCTGCAGGTACGGGGAGTCGACCTCGCGGACGAACTGCATCGCCTTGCACACGGAGGTCACGTCGGTGCCGTCGACGTTCTCGATGCCCATGACGACGCCCAGCCGGGCGGCCATCGGTACCGCGTCGGCCAGCAGCTGTGCGTAGTGGCGCTCCGCGTCGGGGTTGGGGTCCTCGTAGTAGCAGTAGTAGCCGGCCACCTGCAGGACGCCGATGCCCAGGTCGTGGCAGAGCCGCAGGCCCTGGGCCATGACCCGCCGGGCGTGCGCGCGCACCGCCGGATCCGCCGAGCCGGGGCCGATCCTGCGATGCAGCGACAGGCACAGCCCGCCGATCATCGTGCCGACCGATTCGACGGCGCCCCTGACCATGCGACGCATGTCCTGGTCCCAGTCGAGTCTGGCCTCGCGTTCGGGGCTCTCGTCGATCGAGATGTCCAGGTAGCTGAATCCGGCTGCCGGCACCTGGTCGAGGAAGCGGCACCACTGGTCACTGGTCTGCAGCGGGTTCCCGACGAGTGCCTTCTCGTAGATGCCCAGCGTGATGCCGTCGGCCAGTTCACTCATGCCACACCTGCTCGATGGTGCTCTTGAGCTCGTGGGCGGCCGCGGCGGGGTCGTCCGCCTCGACGATGGAGCGCCCGGCAATGACGATGCCCACCGGGTGCCCGGCGAAGACGGGCAGGTCCTTCGGGGAGATGCCGCCGGTGATCGTGACCGTGAACCCGAGTGCGGCGAGTTCGTCGATCCGGGCGATGTCGTCGGGCTTCCAGCTCAGGTCGCCGGCCGCCTCACGGTCGCGGGAGCGTTTGACGATGACGTGCTGCACGCCCGCCGCGCGCCATGCCCTGGCCCGTTCGACGTCGTACCACTCGTCGGCCAGCTCCACCTGCACCTCGCCCCCGAACTCGGCGGCGACCTTGCAGACCTGCTGGATCGTCGTCAGCGAGGCGCCGGCCACGCAGGAGACCATGTCGGCGCCGGCCTCGAACGCCAGCCGGGAGATCTTCGCGCCCGCCTCGGCGATGCGCACGTCGGCAAGGATCTTCTTGTCGGGGAACAGGGCACGGATGGCCCGCACCGCGTGGTAGCCCTCGCACAGCACCAGGATGGTGCCGCACTCGATGACGTCGACGTCCCCTGCAGCCTTCTGCAGCGGGCCGAGGGCGGACGGCAGGTCGAAGGTGTCCAGGGCGATCTGTAGACGCGGACTGTTCGCCATGTCGGTCAGCCCCTCTGCGGGTCGAAGGCGAAGAACGTCTTGGCGTTGTTGATCAGCAGGTCCTCGACATAGGACTCCTCGAAGCCCTCGTCGTCGAGCAGGCGCGGGGCGAAGACCGCGGGGTCGTAGTCAAGACCCGAGACCGAGCCGTAGACCTTCTGGTACGAGGCCTTGCCGGAGTCCGTGCCGAGCAGGATCTGCTTGCCGTAGCCCTTCTCGCCGAGTACCCGCAGCAGGTTGACGCGGGCGTTGTCGGGCACGTACTTGATGCGGTTGGTGCCGTCGAACTCCACGTAGCAGCCGAGCTTGGTGATCTGCTCGCTGACCCACGGGTCCCAGTTGCGCTGGATGTGGCCGATGGCGATCTTGGCGGGGTCGACGCCCTCGTCAACCAGGAAACGGGCCTGCTCCGGCCCGCAGGTGCCCGCGGTGACATGGGTGTTGATCGGCGCCCCGGTCTCCTTGGAGGCGATGGCGACGGCCTTGCCCGACTTGCGCTCCCAGTCGGTGATCTTTCCGTAGGCGGTGGCCCACTTGATGACGCCGGCCTTGACGGTGGTGCGCTCGACGATCGGGCCCATGTAGTCGAAACGGTCGATGCCCTCGACGATGTCGGCGATGAGCAGGTCGGCGATCTGGTTGACGGTGTACTGGTTGACCCAGCTCTGGCGCCACTCGAGGTAGACCTTCTGCTGGTGGAAGCCGGTGGCCTGCACCACGTGCAGGCCGGGGACCTTCTCGACGACCTCGAGGGTCTTGAGGACGCCGCGGCCGCTGGAGGCCGGACACATGTCGATGACTGTTGCATTGGGCGACCAGCGCTTGGCGGCCTCGACGAAGTAGCGGGCCTCCTGGGCCGCCTTGTCGACGTCGTCGAGCAGGTGATCGGGGTCGATGTAGACCTCGCCGGCTCCGACGCGGATGAGGTGATCGTGGGCATTGACGACACCGAGGCTCTCGGGCGCCACGTCGCCGGTGATCGTACGGACGATGGCCATGGTTTGAGTTCCTTCCTCGCAGTGCGATTGCTACGGCTCCCGCCACGTCGCGGGGCGTGCGCCGCACCTCCTTTATCGCCCGCCACACCTCCTGCCAGCAACACCGACTGTGAACATATGTGAATCCAAACTCATTGAATATTAACGTGACGAGGGGAAAACGCCGATCACTCGGGTGCAGCCCTCTTCAAGAGCCTTCAAATGATGAACATTTGTGAACCAGCTCTCACCCTGGGTCGACCGCCGGCGCGGGGCGGCGGGGTCGCCGCCGCGGAACAGGATGAGCTCGGGACCGAGCCTGCAGCCCACGCGGGGCGGCAGGCTGCTGCTGGAATGGCGAACTGTCTGCGGAGTCCGGGGAGGGATCAGCCGCCACGCGGCACCACGGACCGGCAGGGCCTCGGTCCTCGCCTCGGAAGAGGATCCCGTGCCGGGCCAACCGGGAGTCCTGAGCAACAGGAGCCATCGACCAGCGCAAATACATCGAGAAGAATTCCCCGGGATGAGGAAAGGCTTTTCTGACGTCGAAGAATTGAGCGGAGACGGGGCTTCAGAAGTTTAACAGAATCAGCGGGAATTCTTCGTTCATTTTCGATGCGCAGGAAAACAACCGCGTCTTACCATGCCCACAAGAATGGCTCCGTGCCAGAGGGAGGGGAGAGCCATGAGAACCCTGTTCGACCGCACGCGCATCGGCACAATGAGACTCAAGAACCGGATCTTCATGTCCCCCATGGGAACGACCGGCGAGGCCGACGGCGCCTACTGCAACGAGGGCATCGACTACTTCGAGGAACGCGCGAAGGGCGGCGCCGGCCTGCTCATCACCGGGGCCAACGTGGTCTCCACCCGGTACGAGCCCCGCCCCTGCACGGAGCTCTCGGACTTCCACCACGTGGAACGCCTCAACATGCTCATCGACCGCTGCCACCACTGGGGGGCGAAGGTCTGCGTTCAGCTCTCCCCCGGTCTCGGCCGCCAGCAGTTCACCGATCCCTTCACCCCGCCCTACTCGGCCGGTTCGGTGAGCTCCTTCTGGTTCCCCGACCTGATCTGCAAGCCATTCGCCGTCGACGACATCCACTACCTCGTCGAACGCGTCGGCTATTCCTCGAGCCTCGCCGTCAATGCCGGCGCGGACGCCGTGATGCTGCACGCCTATGGCGGATATCTGCTCGACCAGTTCCACTCCCCCCAGTGGAACAACCGCACCGACGAGTACGGCGGCAGCCTCGAGAACCGCATGCGCTTCACACTCGAGTGCATCGAGGCCATGCGCTCGAACATCCCGGCGGGCATGCCCCTCATCGTCAAGTTCACCCCGCATCAGCGCGTGGAGGGTTTCCGCACCCTCGACGAGGGGGTCGAGATGGCCAGGATCCTGGAGCGGGCCGGTGTCGACGCGCTGCTCGTCGACGCGGGCTGCTACGAGGAGTGGTTCCAGGCGATCACGACCGTCTACTCGGCACCCGGTCACAAACTCGACGTCCAGCGGGCCATCCGCGAGGTCGTGTCCGTTCCGCTGATGGGCGACGGCAAACTCATCGAACCCGACCTCGCCAGGAAGGTGGTCGAGGAGGGCACCCTCGACTACGTCGGTCTCGCCCACCAGCTGCTGGCAGACCCGTACTGGCCGAGGAAGGTCCAACAGGGACGGTATGAGGACATCCGTCCCTGCATCGGCTGCAACGAGTGCCTGCTCGCCGGTTTCTCGGGCAAGCACTACTACTGCGCGGTAAACCCCCAGTGCTACGCGGAGAAGGCCTACGCCCTGCCGAAGCCGGACGGCACCAAACGGTCGGTGCTCGTGATCGGCGGCGGCCCCGGGGGCATGGAGGCGGCCATCACCGCGCGTCAGCGGGGTTTCGACGTCGAATTGCTGGAGAAGTCCGAAAGACTCGGCGGTACCCTGTGGCCCGCCGGCGGCCCCGACTTCAAGCGCGACATCATCCGCCTCATCGAGTCCATGGAGACCCAGTGCCGCAAGCTGGGCGTGACCATCACGCTGGGCAAGGAGGCGACACCCGAGACGCTGGCGGAGGTCAAGGCCGACAAGATCATCCTGGCGACGGGATCGGTTCCGGCGGTGCCGCCGATCCCGGGCATCGAGAACGCCATTCCCGTCACGAAGTACCTCACGCACCAGGCCGAGGTCGGGCGGAACGTCGTGGTCATCGGTGGCGGCTTGGCCGGCACCGAGGCGGCGTGCGCCATCGCACCCGACGCCGACAGCGTGACCATCGTGGAGATGCTCCCCGACATCCTCGCCACCGCTGCGCACTGCCTCAACAACGACCAGCACCTGCGCAAGATGGTGGCCGATCGGGGTGTGACCGTCGTCACCGGCGCCACGGTGTCCGATATCGCGCCCGACTCGCTCAGCTACGAGAAGGACGGCGAGACCGTGACGATCCCGGCCGACACCGTCCTGAACGCCGTCGGTTTCACCGCCTTCGATGAACTGGAGGAGGCCTGCCTGGCGGTCTGCGACGACGTCGCCGTCATCGGTGACGCGGTCGGCCCGCGCAAGATCCTCGACGCCATCCACGAGGGCTACCACGCCATCCGCATCATGGAATGACCCGGCGGACGGCCCCGCCCTGCGCACTACCGCACGGGGCGGGGCCGTCTGTTCCGAGGCCCTCGGAGCCGCATCGGTGGTGCGGAACGGTCCTCACGTGGCCGAGGGTTCGACCACGACCACGAATGTCTCGTCACCGATCGTGACCGGCCCGACGGTGACGGGTGCTGCGGTGTCGGCGGTGGCGGGGAGGACCATCCGGCGGCCGATGACGCGCTGAAGGTTCGTCAGCATCTCGTCCAGCGCGTCGCTCCCGGGCAGCGTCACCTGCAGACGCGCGGGGGCATGGTGTGAGCCGGCCGTGTGGGTGACGGTGCAGTCGTAGTCGTCGCGAAGCGTCTGGATGATCGCGTCGAGCGTCGGCTGGGCGCCGCAGGAGTCGCAGTACCAGGCCTCGTCGCGGCGGGCGGTGGGCAGACCACACTGGTGGCACTCGGGGTTCCCCCGTCGTGCCTCCCAGTCGATGAACCCGTCCGCATGCAGCTCGGCGTGGAGTTGGCGCGCGTCCGCTCCCACCAGTGCCCGCAATGTGCGGACGACCCGCCAGGCGACGAATGTGTCCAGGTCGCGGCACACGTCCTTCGGGTCGAGAGAGCCCTCGAGGTCGCTGGCCTGAACGTGGGGGTCGGGGAGCAGATCGCCGACCCGGAACAATGTGTCGCCCCGGTACAGGCCGCGGAGCGGGTCCTCGATCTCGAGCGCGACCCACGGGCTGTACCTGCTGACGACGTCGTCCTCGTCCTCCACGATCTGGTACGTCATCATGCCGGGGGCGTAGTGCGCCTCCAGGGCACCGATGACGTGCACGACGTCCCGGACGTTGGTGGTGAGCGCCGGTTCGTCGCCGAAGGCCTCGTCGAGCACCTTCCTGAGCTCGTCCCAACTCGGATTGGGGAACGGCACGATCTGCCGAGCCGAGACGATGACCAGCTGGGGGAAGTCGCGCTCGGCCGCCTCGACGGCCTGCGCGACCGTCTCGGCCTCCCGGAGGATCGTCATCGGCAGATCGAGGTAGTAGTGCCATCTCCCGTGCTGTCGACACGGGAGGAGGAACTCCCGCAGGAGCGTCGCCTTGGTGTCGGGTTCGGGGTCGAACGCGATCTCATAGGTGTTCATGTCGATTCCTCCGGCCATGATTCATCGCGATGATCATTATTGCCGCACCGACCCACGAGCAGGTACGCGGCGCCCGGTGCCGCAACGCTCAGGGCCGCGCCCGGCCGGGCACGACGAGGCCGGGGCCGTTCCCGCACTCCGCGGCTGCATTGCCCGCTCGGGGTGGTCGTCGCCTCGCGCCCAGCGGCGGGCACGCGGCGCCGTTTCTCACACACGTGCATCCCGCTGCGGCATGAGAGAGCCAGACCAGCCGGGAACCGCCCTAGACTGGACGGTGAGGGCGTTCGCTCCCCTCACCGACGTGCACACCCGCGAGGCAGACATGGTTGACCGTGACCAGCTCCCCCTGCTGCTGCAGGTGGCGCGCGCCTATTGGATCGACGACCGCAGCCAGGCCGACATCGCCGCCGAGATCGGCTACTCCCGCTCGATGGTCTCCCGCATGCTGCGGCAGGCCCGCGAGCTCGGCATCATCCGGTTCACCGTCGGGCACCCGCTCGAACGCGCCTTCGAACTGGAGCAGGCGCTCACCGACAGGTTCGGTCTCACGCAGGTGCGCGTCTCGGCCGAGGACGCCGGGCAGGACGTCTCGGACGTCTCCCGCCTGGCGGCCGGCCTGCTCGGCGAGGCCATCAGCCCCGACTGCGTGCTGGCCATCACCAACGGGCACTCGGTGCCCCACGTCGTGCATGCGATGGCCCCGCTGCACCGCCCGGACGCGACCATCGTCCAGTCCATCGGCACGATCGCCCAGGACAACAACTCGGTGGACTCCCCCGAGATCTGCCGGCAGCTGGCCCAGCACCTGAAGGCCTCCTACCGGCTGCTGCCGGCCCCGCTGGTCGTCCGCTCCCCCAGGGTGGCCGTCGCGCTGCGGCGTGAGGAATCGGTGTCGATGACCCTGGCCATGGCCGGGCACGCCGATGTCATGCTCACCGGTATCGGCGCCACCACCCGCAGCCACGACGGCGTCATCTTCGACAGCTACATCACCGCCGCCGAGCACGACGAACTGCTCAGGGCCGGTTCGGTGGGGCACATCTGCGGCCACCACATCGACGAGCAGGGCAACCACGTGGACTCCCGTTTCTGCCAGCGCCTGCTCGCGGTGCCCTTCGAGCGGCTGAAGGGCATTCAGAACGTCATCGCGGTGGCCTGGGGCCGGAGCAAGGCCCCCGCCATCCTGGGCTGCCTGCGCGGCGGGCTCATGTCGACCCTCGTGACGGACGTGCCCACGGCCCGGGCGGTGCTGGCGCTGGCCGGCGACTGAGCCGGGCCGCCCGCCCGGGCACGGCCAGGGCCCCGCACCGTCGTGGTGCGGGGCCCTGGCCGGTTGCTCTGCGATCGGACGAACGCCGCAGCGCGGTCAGCGCGCGGCGGAACCCTCGACGTAGTCCTTGTCGATGTCCTCGCTCCAGCTGAACAGCGAGCGGATCTGCTTGCCGACGGCCTCGATCGGGTGCGCCTCGCCCTCGGCACGCAGGCGCTTGAACTCCGGGGCGCCGGCGGCCTGGTCGTCCATGAAGCGCTTGGCGAAGGAGCCGTCCTGGATGTCGGACAGGACACCCTTCATGTGCTCCTTGACCTCCGGGCCGATCACGCGCGGGCCGGAGATGTAGTCGCCATACTCGGCGGTGTCGGAGCAGGACCAGCGCTGCTTGGAGATGCCGCCCTCGTTGATGAGGTCGACGATCAGCTTCATCTCGTGGCAGACCTCGAAGTAGGCCATCTCGGGCTGGTAGCCGGCCTCCACGAGCACCTCGAAGCCGGTCTGGATCAGCTTGGACAGGCCGCCGCACAGGACGCTCTGCTCGCCGAACAGGTCGGTCTCGGTTTCCTCTCGGAAGGTCGTCTTGAAGGCCCCTGCGCGGGTGCCCCCGATGGCCTTGGCGTAGGACAGGACCAGCGGCCAGGCCTGCCCGGAGGCGTCCTGCTCGACGCAGACCAGCACCGGGACACCACGGCCGGCCTCGTACTCGCGGCGCACGGTGTGGCCGGGGCCCTTGGGGGCGACCATGATGACGTCGTGGCCGGCGGCGGGCTTGATGTAACCGAAGTGGATGTTGAAACCGTGAGCGAACAGCAGGGCCGCGCCGGGCTTCAGGTTGGGCTCGATCTGCTCGGTGTAGATCGTGGACTGGACCTGGTCGGGGGCGAGGATGACGACGACATCG
Source organism: Propionibacterium ruminifibrarum (assembly GCF_900289195.1). GTDB lineage: Bacteria > Actinomycetota > Actinomycetes > Propionibacteriales > Propionibacteriaceae > Propionibacterium > Propionibacterium ruminifibrarum. The sequence continues at coordinate 61,249 of NZ_OMOH01000007.1, read as the reverse complement.
CCTTCCTTGACGGCGTCCTCGACCGACTTGACGGTCAGGCCCACCTCCTCGGCCTTCGCGACGGAGCTGGACCCGGCGCGCAGGCCGACGACGACGTTGACGCCCGAGTCGCGCAGGTTGAGCGCATGGGCGTGGCCCTGTGAGCCGTAACCGATGACGGCCACCGTCTTCGACTGGATCACCGAAAGGTCGGCGTCATCCTCGTGGAACAATTCTGCCATTGCTACTCCTGTTGTGTGTGGTTCCCGCGCTCAGCCCTTGTGCTTGGCCAGAGCCGGACGTTTCTTCTCGTTGATGCTTCTGCTCCCGCGGCCCAGGGCGACCTGGCCCGACTGCACCATCTCGATGATGCCGTAGGAGGAGACCATCGCGCTGAAGGAGTCGATCTTCTGCCGCCCCCCGGTGACCTCAATGGTCACAGAATCCGGGCTCACGTCGACGATGTGTCCGCGGAACAGATTGGTGATGTCGATCACGGCCGACCGCGTCGAATCGGTGCAGCTCACCTTGACGAGCAGCATCTCGTGGTTGACCGCGTTGGCCTCGAGCTCGACGATCTTGTAGACCTCGATGAGCTTGTTCAGCTGCTTGACGACCTGCTCGATGACCCGCTCGTCCTCGACGGCCATGACGATGGTCATGCGCGAGACGTCGGGGTGCTCGGTGGTGCCCACGGACAGGGAATCGATGTTGAAGCCGCGCCTGGAGATCAGGCCCACGACGCGCGCGAGCACGCCGGACTTGTTGCTCACCAGAACACTGAGCGTATGAGTTCTCACAGCTCGTCCTCCCCCCAGTTCGGCGCCATGTCGCGCGCGATCTTGATGTCATCGTTGCTTGTGCCGGCGGCGACCATCGGCCAGACCATGGCGTCCTTCTCGCAGACGAACTCCATGACGACCGGGGCGTCGTTGATCTCGGCGGCCCGGGCCAGGACCTCGTCGACCTCGGTCTCGGTGGTCGCCCGCAGACCGACCGCGCCCATGGCCTCGGCCAGTTTCGGGATGTCCGGCAGCTGGTCGGAGTTCAGGTCGGTGTGCGAGTAGCGCTCGTTGTAGAACAGCGACTGCCACTGCCGCACCATGCCGAGAGCGCTGTTGTTGATCACCGCGATCTTCACCGGGATGTGGTTGAGCGCGCAGGTGACGAGCTCCTGGTTGGTCATCTGGAAGCAGCCGTCGCCGTCGACGCCGACGACCACCTTGTCGGGCGCACCCACCTTGGCGCCCATCGCCGCCGGCACGCAGTAGCCCATGGTGCCGGCGCCGCCGCTGGTCAGGAAGTGGTTGGGCTGGTCGACCGGCAGCAGGTGCGCGGCCCACATCTGGTGCTGGCCGACGCCGGTGGCGTAGATGGCGTCGGGGCCGAACTTCTCGCCGATCCGCTCGATCACCCACTGCGGGCTGAGCGTGCCGTCGGCCGAGCGCTCCTTGGCCACCTGGTAGCGGTCCTTCAGGCCCTGCAGGTACTCGTGCCAGGAACTCAGGTCCTGCAGCTTCTTGCCCTCGAGACGGTCGATGAGGCCGGCGAGCACCTTGCGGGCGTCGCCGACGATAGGCACATCGGCGTTGATGTTCTTGCTGATCTCGGCCGGATCGATGTCGGCGTGGATCACCGTGGCGTGCGGCGCGAAGGTCGACAGCTCACCGGTGACGCGGTCGTCGAACCGCATGCCCACGGCGAGCACCACGTCGGCGCGCTGGATGGCGCCGACCGCCGCCACCGTGCCGTGCATGCCGGGCATGCCCAGGTAGAGCGGGTCGGTGCTGGGGAAGACGCCCTTGGCGGTCAGCGTGGTGGCGACCGGGACGCCGGTGGCCTCGACGAAGGCCTTGAGTTCCTTGGCGGCCCTGGCGCGGATGATGCCGCCGCCGGCGATGAGCACGGGCCGTTCGGCCGCGGCCAGCACGCGCGCGGCCGACGACATCTGCTTGGCGTGGGGCGACACGGTGGGCTTGTAGCCGGGCAGCGTGATCTTCTCGGGCCACACGAAGGGCACGACCTGCCTGAGGGCGTCGCCGGCGACGTCGACGAGGACCGGCCCCGGACGGCCCGTGCGGGCGATGTGGTGGGCCTCGGCCAGTGCGGCGGGGATGTCCTCGGCGTGCGTGATGAGGAAGTTGTGCTTGGTGATCGGGGTGGTGATGCCCCTGATGTCGGCCTCCTGGAAGGCGTCGGTGCCGATCGCCGTCGACTTCACCTGTCCGGTGATGGCGATGAGCGGCACCGAGTCCATGTAGGCGTCGCCGATGGGCGTCACGAGATTGGTGGCGCCCGGCCCCGAGGTGGCGATGCAGACACCGACCCGACCGGTCGCGACGGCGTAGCCCTCGGCCGCATGGCCGGCGGCCTGCTCATGGCGGACCAGGATGTGCCGGATGTCCGAGTCGAACAGGGGATCGTACAGCGGCAGGATTGCGCCGCCGGGAAGACCGAACACGGTGTCGACCCCGAGTTTCTCGAGGGACTTGAGCAGCGCTTGTGCGCCGGTGAGCTCGGTCGCGCCTGTCTCGCGCGACCTCGGTTCGCCTGCCATGGCGTTCTCCTTCTCGGCTCGTGAGCCTGAGGCCCACTCGTGGCAGCGCCGCCCCTCAGCGACGCCCGGTGCGTGCCCGCCGCTCGTGGTGGAAGCACGAGCTGGGCGTGAAATGTCCCGACCAACAAAAAACCCCCGCTGCCTGCTGGCATACGAGGGAGCGCTCCGTCTGGACGGACGAAGCGCTAGGCGAGTACGAGAATTCGACTTGCGAGCACGGGCTCATTATTGCACGACTCGTTCACGTGGTGACACGGGGTGTCCGCACAACGGGCTCGCCGGCCCGCTCCCCGCCCGACAGGGGCTCACAGGCGCACCGGGAATCCCGCGCGGTCGAGTTCCTGCTTGACCTGTTCGATGGTGAGCACGCCGTAGTGGAAGACGGATGCGGCCAGCACCGCGTCGGCGCCGGCACGCACGGCCTCGACGAAGTCCTCGGCCTTGCCGGCTCCGCCGGAGGCGATGAGTGGCACGTCGACGGCCTCGCGGACGGCGGCGGTCATCTCGGTGTCGAAGCCGTCCCGGGTGCCGTCGGCGTCCATGGAGTTGAGGAGGACCTCGCCGCAGCCTCGCGAGACCGCCTCGACGGCCCATTCGATGGCGTCCAGGCCGGCCGAGCGAGTCCCCCCGTGGGTGGTGACGCCGTAGCCGGACGGCATTCCCGGTTCGCGCCGGGCGTCGAGGCTGAGGACGAGCACCTGGTTGCCGAAACGGCCGGTGATCTCGTCGATGACCTGGGGGTTCGCGATGGCACCGGTGTTGATGCTCACCTTGTCGGCGCCGCAGCGCAGCAGGGCGTCGACGTCCTCGACGGTGCGTACGCCCCCTCCGACGGTGAGCGGAATGAAGACGGTCGAGGCGCACCGGGTGACCACCTCGCGCGTCGTGGCGCGCCCCTGCGAGCTGGCCGAGATGTCGAGGAAGGTGAGTTCGTCGGCGCCGGCCGCGCCATAGGCCCGGGCCAGCTCGACGGGGTCGCCCGCGTCACGCAGTCTGGTGAAGTTCACGCCCTTGACCACCCGCCCGTCGGTGACGTCCAGGCAGGGGATCACTCGGATTGCCACGGTCATGGGGCCAGCCTATCGAGCGGCGCCCGGCCCGGGACGCGGACCTCAGGGGCGGCGCGGGACTACTCGTCGGGCATGGTGATCTCGCCGAGCGGCGCCCAGCCCTGCTGCTCGGTGGAGACCGAGACCACCTGCGGGCGGCGGCTGACGTACTGGCCCAGCGTGGCCATGGCCTTGGCGAAGTGATCCGACTCAACGTGCGCCGTGCCGGCCACGGCATCGCGGTAGGCCTCGATGAGGATGTACTGGTCGGGCGTCTCGACCGATGTCGACCACTCGAACCACAGGCAGCCGGGCTCGGCGCGGCAACCCTGGGTGAACTCTCTGGTCAGGTTCATGAAGTCGGCTGAGTATTCGGGTTTGACGTCCCATTTGACGGTGATGGCGATCATGGGTTCATTCTCCCCCGATCGGGGCCCTGCCGGGGCGCCGGTGAAGGACTGGTCAGTCCAGGCCGGCCTGGTCGACGTCGACGATGTCGCGGCGCAGCGCGCTGACCACGCCCCGGCACGCGACGACGAGGCCGCCCGGCCCCAGTTCGTCGACCCCGGGCGCGTTCGAGACCTGGGAGGCGAGGTCGATGACCTGCCGGGTCCAGCGGACGAAGTCACCGGCCGTCATGTCGGACGCGTCGAGCACCTGCGCGAGGCCGGCGCCCTGGGCCCACATGTGAACGGGGGCGGCGAAACCCATGTCGAGGCTGCGGGCGCGCTCCACGCGCTCGTCGCGTTCGACGAGGCCGACCTGGCGCCAGACGGCGCGCAGGGCGCTCTGGGCCTGCTCGCTTCTCTCGTCGGGCATGCGGTACGGCGACGGTCCCCCGGCCCGCGCCTCGTAGACGAGGGTGCTCAGCACGGCGGCCAGTGCGGGCACCGGCAGATCGGCCAGGACGCCGGCGCGGATGGCCTCGGCGATCACCAGGTCGAGTTCGCTGTAGATGCGGGCGAGCATCGCACCGGCCCGGGTGATCTCGTCGGGGTGCTCGGGGTCGAGGTAGCCGAGGGCGTCGAGCACCCCGCAGATGCGGTCGAACTGGGCGGCGATGGAGTTGCGCGACTCCCCCGCCCGACGCTCGCCCCCGGCCAGGGACCGTTCCAGGCGCAGGGCGCGTTCGGCCGCCCGGGCATGCTGCTCACGGTCGGGGCAGTCGTGACAGGGGTGCGCGGCGAGCTCCGCACGCAGCTGCTCGACCTGGGCCGCCAGGTCAGCGTCGACCCTCGGCCTGGTCACGGTCCGCGGCCCCTCGCCGAGGCCGGCGAGGCGGGCGTCGAAGGAACGGGCAAGGGCCCGCCGGTCCGCCGCGGAGTGGCGGTCGAAGCGCTTGGGCACTCGCACCCTGCTGGCGGCCGAGACCGGCGCGGCGACGTCGCGGACGTCGAGTCTGGCGAGCTGGTGCTCGGGCGTCATGATGAGCGGGTTCGGCTCCGGCGAGCCGGGGCGGGCCGGCTCGACGACGAGCACCCAGCCGTCGTGCCTGCCTGCGGGCAGCCAGCAGACGTCGCCGGGCTCGAGGCGGGCGAGCGCCTCGGCGATCTCGGCGCGTCCCTCCTGCCTGCGGGCCCGTGAGATCTCCTTCTGCAGCGCGGTGATGCGGTCGCGCAGGCGGGCGTAGTGGACGAAGTCCCCCCGCCCGCAGGCGGCCTCGGCCCAGGCCTGCTCGATCTCGGTGGCAACGGCACCGGCCCGGCGGGAGTGCGCGACGACGTGACGGTCGGTCTGGAACTGGGCGAAGCTCTGTTCGAGGAGCGCTCGTGCGCGCACCCGCCCGACGCTGCGCACGAGGTTGACAGCCATGTTGTAGTTCGGGGTGAAGCTGGAGCGCAGCGGGTAGGTGCGCCTGCTGGCCAGTCCGGCGACGGCGCGCGGGTCCATGCCCGGCTGCCACAGCACCACGGCGTGGCCTTGGTCGTCGATGCCACGACGGCCGGCGCGGCCGGTGAGCTGGGTGTACTCCCCCGGCGTGATGTCGGCGTGCGTCTGGCCGTTGTACTTCACCAGGCGTTCCAGCACGACGGTCCGCGCCGGCATGTTGATGCCCAGCGCAAGGGTCTCGGTGGCGAAGACGATCTTGAGCAGCCCCCTGGTGAAGGCCTCCTCGACGATCGCCTTGAAGGCGGGCAGCAGGCCCGCGTGGTGAGCGGCGATACCACGGCGCAGGGCCTCGACGAAGGGCCCCCAGCCAAGGGCGCGGCGGTCCTCGGCGTCCAGCCCGGCGCCGTGCCGGTGGGCGATGCGTTCGAGTTCGGCGGCCTCGTCGTGGCTGGTCAGGCGGATGTTGGCGTTGAGCAGCTGACGAACCGCCCCGTCACAGCCCGACCGGCTGAAGACGAAGTAGATGGCCGGCAGCAGGTGTGCCCGTTCGAGTCCGACGACGACCGCGGCCCGACTCGGCGTCAGGGTGTTGCGTCCGGAGCCCCTCGCCGCGTACCGGCGGCTGGTGGCGCCGCCGAACCGGCCGGATCCGTAGTTGATGGTCTTCTTGCCGCGTCCGCTGCGCCCCCGGGGACGGCGTGAGTCGTCGCGCATTCGACGGGCCTCGCCCTTGGCGAGTTGCACCAGACGCGGGTTGACCCGGCCGCCCGGCCCGTCGAAGAGATCGATGATCTCGTGCCCCGCCATGACGTGCTGCTGCAGCGGCACCGGGCGCTGTTCCCATACGACGACGTCGACATGGCCGCGGACGGTGTCGAGCCACTCGCCGAACTCCTCGGCATTGCTGACGGTGGCCGACAGCGAGACGATCTGCACCGACGAGGCGAGGCCCAGGATGACCTCCTCCCAGACGGCGCCTCGGAAGCGGTCGGACAGGTAGTGCACCTCGTCGAGGACGACGTAGGAGAGGGTGTCGAGTGAGTGCGAGGCCGCGTAGAGCATGTTGCGCAGCACCTCGGTGGTCATGACGACGATGGGCGCGTCACCGTTGACGGAGATGTCACCGGTGAGCAGTCCGACGTTGTCGGCGCCGTGACGGGCCACGAGGTCGTGGTACTTCTGGTTGCTCAGGGCCTTGATCGGTGTGGTGTAGAAGCAGCGGCGCCCCTCGGCCAGTGCCACGTGACAGGCGTACTCGCCGACGACCGTCTTGCCTGACCCGGTGGGCGCTGCGACGAGCACGCTGTGGCCGGCGTCGATGCTGGCGCAGGCCTCCCGCTGGAACGGGTCGAAGGTGAAGCCGTAACCGGCCATGAAGACTCCCAGCCGTGCGCTGGGCGCTGGGGTCGGGGACTCGCGCGGCTGCTCATCACTCACACGTCAAGCCTAGAGCGGTCCCCCACCGGACCACGGGTACGGGACGGCTCACCCGGCCGGACGTCGCACGCCCGCACCGGACGTCGGCACCAGGGCAGGGCCCGTTCCGGGGGTCTGCCGGGCGAATGCTGTGCGAGGATTGCGGGGTGAGCGCAGTCGAGTTCTCTCCCAGCAGCCTCCCCTCGGCGTCCGACCGCCGTTCGATCCGCGCCGTGATGTCCGACCTGGACGGCACCCTGCTCGACCAGGCGTCCTGGGTCAGTGAGCACACCCGCCGCACGCTGGAGTCCCTGCACGCGGCCGGCATCCCGTTCGGCATCGCCTCGGGACGCGACGTCGTCTCGATCGAGCGGCTCATGGAGCAGTGGGGCATCACCGCCCTGGTCGACTTCGTCTCGGGCCTGAACGGCTCGGAGTTCCACGATCGCCGCACGGGTGAGGTGAGCCGCGGCCACCTGATCGAGGCGGGCCTGTTCCGTGAGGTCATGGACTTCTTCGCCGGCCTGCCCGTGGCGTTCTCGATCATCGAGGACGGCGTCTTCCTCACCCCGAGGGCGACCGAGCTGATGGATGAGATGACGGCGTGGGCGCGCGTGAAGGTGCACGAGGATCCGGACTTCGACCGTCTCCTGGACACCCCGCAGGCCAAGCTCCACATCTTCTGCGACCCGGCCCAGATGGGTCTGCTGCAGGAACGCGCCGCCGGCTGGGACGACCCGCGCGTGGCCTGTCTGCGGACCGGGCCGAACCTCATCGAGTTCATGGCCCCCGACGTGGACAAGACACTCGGCCTGGACGCCATGGCGCAGACCCTCGGCCTGGACGTCGGGGCGATCATGGCCTTCGGCGACGCCGAGAACGACACCCGGATGGTCGAGCGGGCCGGGGTGGGGGTGGCGATGACCAACGGCTGTGACGACACCCGCGAGGCCGCGGACTACATCGCGCCGCCGAACACCGAGGACGGCTTCGCCCGGTTCGCGGGCACCTGGTTCGGCCTCCCCCGGCCCTGAGCGGGGCCGTCCGAGGGGCCGGCGCTGGGTTCAGGGCGGCTCACTCGGCAGCAGAGCCGGCCTCGAGCCGACCGGCGCGGCGCTTGTCGTTGCGTTTGCAGATGATCTCGGCGACGACGTACAGCCCCGACATGGGCACGGCGAGCACGGCCATGGAGATCGGGTCGGTCGAGGGGGTCGCCACCGCCGCGAACAGGAAGCAGCCGAAGACGGCGATGGAACGGTACTTGCCCAGCGCTGCGCCGGTGATGAGGCCGAACTTGTCGAGCATGACCAGCACGACCGGCAGCAGGAAGCTGAGGCCGAAGACGAGCAGCAGGGTGATTTCGAAGGTGAGGAACTCGTTGGCGTCGTTGAGGTTCGTCACGCCCGAGGGGTTGAACTCCAGCAGGACGGCGAAGCCCTTGGGGCAGACCCAGTAGCCGAGCACGATGCCGGCCAGGAACAGCGGGACGGCCGGCCCGAGGAAGGTGAGTGCGGCCTTGCGTTCGTTGGCGAGCAGGCCGGGGGCGATGAACCGCCACAGCTGGTAGAGCCACACGGGGCACGACAGGATGAAGCCGGCGACGACCGGGATCTTCATCCACAGCCGGAAGCCGCCGGTGATGTTCGAGGTGGTGATGGCCACCTGGGCCTCGGGGTTGTTGGCCTGGTAGGTGGCGATCGCGGTGTTGATCGGGTGGAAGAAGACCTCGATCAGCTGGTCGAAGAAGACGAAACAGCACAGGGCGGCGACGATGAGGGCGACGATCGACACGAGGATGCGGTAGCGCAGTTCGCGAAGATGATCGACGAGTTCCATCGAGCCGTCCTCGGCGATCTCGGGAGGACGCCAGGACTCGGGCAGGATGTGGCGGCGCTTGCGCTTGCGGTGCGCAGCACCGTCGGCCTGCCCCTGGTCGATCGACGTGGCCATGTCGCCCTGGCCGGTCAGGCGTTGTCGGTGGTCGGGTTGACGACCTCGCCCTCGACGACCTGACCGTCCTGCTGGGCCGGCGGCTGGGGCTGAACGGGCTGCTGGGCCTGCGGCTGGGCCGGGGCCTGGGTCACGGCAGGGGCCTCCTCGGCCTTCTTCTTGGCGCTGAGACCCTCGGTCTCCTCCTTGAACTCGCGGATGGCCTTGCCCGAGGCGCGGCCGAGGCCGGCCAGCTTGGTACCGCCGAAGAGCAGGACGGCGATGACCAGGACGATGAGGAGCTCCTGCCAGCCGAGATTCATGTCACGTCTCCCTTGTAGGGCGCCGGCGAGCCGACGCGGGTGTTCTGCTGCCACCGACATCGGCGGCTCTGGTGTCCGTCGGCATTGGGAGGGCCGCCCGGGCCCACGCTGCTCACAATGCCTGCACGCCAAGATTACGCGGAATCCCCAAAGAGGTCCCGGTTGATCTCCAGTGCGCGGACCGCCCGGTCACGGGCTCCGCGCGCCGCCTCGGCCGGGTCCACGGCAAGTACCTGGTCGCCCAGACGCAGCAGCACGCCGTCGACCCAGCCGGGGTCGCCCACCGGGAAGACGGCGCGCACGGCCCCGCCGCCCAGTTCCTCGACGCTCGTCGTCGGGTAGTACTCGACGATCCAGCGGGCGGAGGCCGCCAGGTCGAGGGTGACGGTCTGCTGGGCGTCATCGAACCAGGGGCGCTGCACGGGCGCATCGCCGTGGTCCGCTGCCGGCTCGGCGGTCTGCTCGATCCCGTTGATGCGGTCGAGCCGGTAGGTGCGCCAGCCCCCACCCGTCGCGTCCTCGTCCTCGCCCGACGGCCCGCGCCCCGGGTCGTCCTCGGCCAGGGACCAGGCGTGCAGGTAGGCGGCGCCCTCACGCACCTCGATGACGGCCGGGTCGACGAGCGGACGTGTCGTGCGCCCGCGGCGGGCGTTGTCGTAGACCAGCCGCACCCGTTCTCCAGACTCGATGGCCTGCCGCAGCCGGGCCCGGATGGTGTCGTCGCCCGTGGCCAGACGCAGGTCGACGCGGTCGGTCGGCGCCTCGGCGACGAGGTTCTCGAGGGTGCGGCCGGCGCGGACCGCGGCGTCGGCGAGCGCACCGGTGGCGACCTCGGCCACGGCCCTGAGGGCGACGATCAGGCTCGTCGCCTCGTCGGGAGTGAAGCGCATCGGGCGTGAGAGGTAGTCGGCGTTGCTCAGGCGGATGACGCCGGCGTCCTCGACGGCGTCCATGTCGATCTCGATGAGGTCTCCCCCGCCCTGGCCGGGAAGCCCGCACATCCACAGGGCCTGCAGGTCCTTGCCGACCTGCGCCGGGGTGATGCCGAAGGTCCTGGCGACCTCGTCGACGGTGGCGCCGGGGTTGCTCATCAGGTAGGGGACCTCGGCGAGCATGCGCTGGACCTGTTCCGCACTGGTGCTCATGCCGGCCTCCCCGCACTGGTCTTGAGCAGCCGGACGACCTCGGCACGCAGGTCATCCGGCTCCAGGACGACCGCGTCCGGCCCGGCCGCGGCGATCTGCGCGGCGAGGTCGTCGCCGGAGGCGTAGGGGATCCGCCAGCACTGGAAGTCCTCGGGCAGGTCGATGCCGCTGCTGGTCAGGGTCCCGCGCCGCGTCAGCCAGGGCTGGAACCCGCTCCGCACGGCGATGAGGGCACTCGCGTCGGGCTCGGAGGGCTCCAGCGAGCGCGAGAGGGCGTCCACGTCGGTGCCGGCGGGGATGGTGAAGGCCCCGGATTCGCCGATCGTGTCCGGGCCGGAGCTGATGCGTCCGAGTTTGAACATCCGCGGGGCCCGCCTGGCCTCGTCGAGCCCGAGCAGGTACCAGCTGCCGCGGCGCCAGGTGAGTTTCCAGGGCTGGACGGTGCGCAGCTCGTCGCCGCCGCGGTACCGGAATCCGATGCGGGTGCGGTCGAGGGTGGCCTGCCAGCACACGTCGAAGGCCGGTTCACTTGCGCTGATGCGCGGCGCCAGGGCCTCGAAGCGGTGCGAGTCCACCTGGGCGCCGGCTGCGCGCAGCTTCGCGATGGCGCTGATCGTGTCGTCGGCCGCGGTGGCCTCGCGCCAGACGCGGGAGGCCAGCGCCAGGGCCGACAGTTCGTCGGAGTCGAAGCTGACCGGCGGCAGCTCGAAGTCGCGACGGGAGATGCGGTACCCCGGCTCGTCCTTGAAGTAGCCGTCATCGCTGCCGGTGATGATCGGCACGCCCAGTGACCGCAGCGCCTTCTTGTCGCGTTCGAAGGTGCGGTTGAAGTTGGTGGGGCTCATGTCGCGGTAGTCGGAGACGAGCTCGCGCAGTTGGTCCTTGCTCACCCAGTGGCGGGCGCTGAGCAGGGCGATCGTCAGGTTGACGAGCCTCTCGGATGTTCGTTGCGCCACACCGTGAACGGTACCAGCGCCCCTGCCGCAGCATGCGGGGCCCGCACGGCGACCGCCGTGCCACCATGGTCTGGTGAGTACTTCCAGCCGCCGCGGGGCGGGGCGGTTCGCCCCATCGCCGACCAGCGACCTGCACCTGGGCAATCTGCGCACGGCTCTGCTGGCCTGGCTCTTCGCCCGCGCGGACGGACTCGACTTCATCGTGCGCCTCGAGGACCTCGACCGGGCCCGGGTGGCGGCCGCCCCCGGGGTCGCCGACCGGCAGCTGCGCGACCTGGAGGCCATCGGCCTGGACTGGGACGGCCCCGTCGTGCGCCAGAGCGAGCGGCTGGACCTGTACCGGGACGCCACGGCGGGCCTGGACGGCTACGAGTGCTTCTGCACCCGCCGTGAGATCGCCGAGGCGTCCAGCGCGCCCCACGCCGGCCGGCGCCCCTATCCCGGCACGTGCGCGAACCTCAGCGAGGAGGAGCGCCGGGTCAGGCGCCGCACCCGGCCGCCGGCGTTCCGCGTATGGGCCGGCGGTGCCGTCCAGCAGGCCTGGGACCGCTTCGCCGGCACCGTATCGGCCGAGGTGGACGACTTCGTCCTGTGGCGCAACGACGGGGCGCCCGCCTACAACCTGGCGGTCGTCGTGGACGACATGGTCCAGGGGGTCACCCAGGTGACGCGGGGCGCCGACCTGCTCGACTCGGCCCCGCGCCAGGCGTGGCTGACCGAGAGGCTCGGCGGCCGGGCGCCGCAGTACGCCCATGTCGGTCTCGTCGTGAACGCCCGCGGTGAGCGCCTGGCCAAGCGCGACGGCGCCGTGACGCTCACCGAGCTGGAGGCATCCGGCATGGACGCGCGTCGGGTCTTCTGGCTGCTGTGCGACTCCTGCGGGCTGCCGCGCGCCGAGAGCCCCCGGGCCCTGCTGGGGATGCTGGCCGGCGACGCCGGGCGGCTCACCGACCCGGCGCTGGCGCAGCAGTGGGTCGCCCCCGTCCCCGCCGCGCCCTGACGGGTCAGGCGGTCTGCTGGTAGAGGATGTCGACGACGAAGACGAGGGTCGCATTCGGGTCGATCGCCGGGCTCTCGTTGCCGTCCGGGTAGGCCAGTGAGCCGGGAACGACGAGCAGGACACGGCTGCCGACCGTCTGCCCGACGAGGCCCTGCTGCCACCCGTCGATGAGCGAGCTGAGGACACCGGTCTCGGGGGCCGGGTCGCCGTCGTTGTAGGTCGACTCGATGACGTGCCCGTCGGAGTAGGCCACCTCGAGGTAGTTGACGGTGATCGTCGCACTGGTGTCGGCGATCTCGGCCCCGTCGCCCTTGATGAGGGTCTGCACCGTGAGCTCGCTCGGGGCGTCGACGCCGGAGGGGATCGACACGGAGGGCTTGTTGATGCCGTCGCCCCAGGAGACGGTGGGCAGGTTCGCGTCATCGACGGTGACCGTGTCGCCGGCCGGCTCGGTCAGGACGGTCGAGACGATGTCGACGACGAAGAAGAGCGTGTCACCCACCTCGATGCCGGCGCTCGTCGCACCTCCGGCGGAGTCGTAGCCGTCGGCGCCGGAGACGCCGATGAGGACCCGGTCGCCCACGTGCTTGCCGGCCAGGCCCTTCGAGAAGCCGGTGATGACCTGGTCGAGTGAGAAGGTGGCGGTCTGGCCCGAACTGTAGTTCTCGTCGAAGACGTCGCCGGTACGCCCGTTGACCCCGTAGTAGCTGACCTCGACGGTGCCGCCCTCGGCGACCTGTGTGCCGTCGCCCTGCTCGAGGACCGTGCTCATCGTCTCGTCGACGCCCAGCGGCCACGTGGCACTGACGGTCGGGGCCTGTCCGACCTCGCCCTCGACGCTGATCTGGTCGAGGTTGTCGATGATCGTCGGGGGAGCCTGGCTCGTCGACTCACTGGGCTCGGCGCTCGTGGCCGGGGACGACGAGGCGTCCGAGGACTCCTCGTCGCTGCCGCATCCTGAGGCGCCCACCAGGACGAGCGGGACGAGCAGGATCGCGGCGAGCCACCTTTGGGCCCGCGCGCGGCGTGGGTCGGATCCGCTGGGATGAACTAGCACGCGGTCATGCTACTAGCTGCCGTTGGTCATGACGTTGGTAACGGGTGTTGATGTCCTGTGTCGGGCCTTCCGGCAGCGCCGCCCACCTACGCGTGCTCTGCGCAGGAACCCTCGAGCGCCTCGGCGCAGGCGGTCAGCGCCCTGTGGAGGTCACGGCCCTGCTCATCACTGAGCCGGCTTACCATCAGCGCCTCGACCCCTGCCACACGCTGCGCGGCACGCCGCCACAGCTCGTCCCCCTGTGACGTCAGCTCCAGGGGCTGAGCCCGGCCACCGCCCATCCTTCGTGAGTGCGCAACGAGACCCTGGTCCTGGAGGCTGCGCAGCACGACATTCATGGTCTGACGTGACACGAAGGCACCTCTGGCAAGCTCCGCCCCGGAGGCCCCGGGACTGCGGCCCAGCAGCTCCAGACAGGCATACTGCGGCGTCGTCAGTCCCAGTGGGCGCAGCACCGCGTCAATACGGGATCGCAGGGCGGCCTGCACCTGTTTGAGCCGATACCCCACCAGGGCGCCCAAGCCGCTCTCGTCCTCGATGCGGCGGTCACCACCGGCCCGATCGCCGAACCCGGCCCGGCCGGCATCGCGGCGTTCCGTGTCTGCCATGTCGCCATTGTGCATGTCAGTATCTTGACCCAAAATCATCATGTCAGTACCTTGACATGAAGTGAACTGACCGTTCCCGAGCCACATCCAGGCAGGGCTCGGGTCACCCCGGAGAGGAGACCACTCATGACCATCACCGGCCCAGACTTCATCGCGCTGCAGGTCAGCGACATCGAGCGTTCCGCCGCCTTCTACGAAGACCGTCTCGGTCTGCGCCGGGCCCCGGTGTCACAGCCGGGAGCCGTCGTCTTCGACACCACGCCCATCCCCTTCGCCGTGCGCACACCACTGCCCGGAACCGACCTGGACGGCGTCGGCCGTCCGGGCACGGGCGTGTCCCTGTGGCTGCACTGCGCTGACGCGCAGGCCCTGCACGACGCCCTGAGCGAGTTCGGGGTGCCGATTCTCCGTCCACCGGAGAAGGGACCCTTCGGCGTGTTCTTCACCTTCGCCGACCCGGACGGGTACGCCGTCACGGTCCACGACCGGGCGTAGGCCCGGTTCTGCTGCCGTGCCGCCCCACCTCCGATCCAGACCCTGCGCTCGACCCGGGTCGTCCGCGCCGGGAGCCGATGAAGCAAGAACGGCCGTGCGGCCCGCGGACGCGGGCAGGTGTCACATGCCGATGATGTCGAGCAGGGTGCCCAGTTCCTCGCGCGTGAGTTCGCGGGTGTCGCCGCTGGCCAGGTCGCCGAGCCTGACCGGGCCGATCCCGATGCGGGCCAGCCTTCGTACCGGGTGACCGACCGAGTCCATCATGCGCCGCACGATGCGGTTGCGCCCCGAGTGAAGGGTGATCTGGACGAGTGTGCGGGAGGGGCCGCGCGAGACGAGCTTCACCCGGTCCGGTTTGATCGGCCCGTCCTCCAGGCGCAGGCCCTTCTCGAGGCGGCGCAGGGTCTTGCTGTCCATGACCCCCTCTGTCTCGACCAGGTAGGTCTTGCGCACCTCGTAGCTGGGGTGGGCCAGGCGGTGGGCGAACTCGCCGTCGTTGGTCAGGATGATGAGGCCCTCGGTGTCGGTGTCGAGACGCCCCACGTGGTAGAGACGCTGGTGACGGGGCACGTACTGGGCGAGCGTCCCGCGGTCCTGCGACTCGTCCATGGTCGAGACGACCCCGCGGGGCTTGTTGAGCAGCAGGTACATGTGGCGGCGCGGGGCGGGGATGCGGGCGCCGTCGACACGGATCGTGTCGCGCTCGGGGTCGACGCGCATGCCCTGCTCGGTCACGATGCGCCCGTTCACCTCGACGCGGCCCTCGTCGATCATGATCTCGCTGGCCCGACGCGACGCCACGCCCGCCTGCGAGAGCACCTTCTGCAGTCGGATCCCCTCACTCGCCTGGCTGCTGTTGGTCTGGCTCATCGTGCGTTCGCTCCTCTTCCTTCCCCGGCGCGCCCATCGCCGGTCCGGCCCCGGGCGCGCCGGGGCCTGACTCGTCCTCGTGCCCGTCCTGCTCCTCGGTGTCCTCGGCGGGTCGCGCGAGATGGGCGAGTTCCGCTTCGAGCACGGAGGCCTCAGGTAGGAGCGGCGCGATGTCGGGCAGCTGCTCCAGGCTGTCCAAGCCTAGCCGCGCGAGGAAGTAGTCGGTCGTCACGAGCAGGCCGGCGCCGGTGGACGCGTCGGCCCCCTGTTCGTCGATGAGGCCCCGGGCGAGCAGCGTGCGCACGACGCCGTCGACGTTGACGCCTCGCACGGCCGAGACGCGCGATCGGGGCACCGGCTGCAGGTAGGCGATGACGGCGAGGGTCTCCATGGACGCCTGGGTGAGCCGGTTCTGGCCGCCGGAACGCACCCAGGCCGCGATCGTGTCGTGGTGTTCGGGCCGGGTGTGGTAGCGCCATCCCCCGCCGACGCGCCGCAGCTGGAAGCCGCGACCGCTCTCGTCGTAGAAGCGGGCGAGCCCGTCGAGCGCCTCCCTGACGACCTCGGTCGGGGCGCCGACGGCCTCGGCGAGCGCCGTCTCGTCGGCGGGTTCCTCGCTCATGATGAGCAGGGCCTCGAGCAGCCCGGATATCTCCTCCGGGCGTGGCACGCGGTCGCCGCCGGCGGCGTCCGCGGACTCGGCCGCGGTGGTGTCCGGCTGGTGAGCGGTCCCCGGCATCGGCTGTCCCTCATCACTCATGGTCGTGCTCCTGCCAACTCCCCGGGCCCCTCGCCGGGGCCCTTGTCGTCTGCGTCGTCCGTCCCGCCCGGCGCTGACTCGGCCGGTTCCTGGCCGGCCGGCACGTCGAACTCGTCGCTGATGGTCAGTTCCCCGTCGGCCTGGCCGGTCCAGCGCACGGTCAGCTCCCCCAGGGGGGTCAACTGTTCGAAGGCCACCGCGGCCTGGCGGAAGAGTTCGAGCAGGGCCAGGAACCGGGCGACGACGGTCATCCTGTCGGCGTCGGCTGTCAGCGAGCGGAAGCTCGCCTGGCCGAGGCGGCGCAGCCTGTCGACGAGGATCCGGGCCTGCTCGCCGACGTTGACGGTCACGACGTGCAGCTGTTCCAATGGCATCGTCACGACCTCGGGCGGGGAGAAGACCCGGACGGCCAGGCGGGCCAGGCGCTCCGCGCCGCCGGGGATGCTCACCTCGGGCAGCAGCCCGCGGAAGTCGTCCTCGAGCCCGCCGGGCCTGGCGAATCGGCGTGCCTCGGCGTCCATGAGGGCCGCGAAGCGTGCCGAGACCTGCTTGAACGCGCGGTACTGCAGCAGCCTGGCGAACAGCAGGTCGCGGGCCTCCAGCAGGGCGAGGTCCTCGGGGTCGTCCACCTCACCGCTGGGCAGCAGCCGGGCGGCCTTCAGGTCGAGCAGGGTCGCCGCGACGACCAGGAAGCTGCTCGTGCGCTCCAGGTCCCATCGCTCGCCGGCGGCCCTGACCTGGGCGATGAACTCGTCGGTCACCCGGGACAGGGCGACCTCGGTGATGTCGAGCTTGTGTTTGTTGATCAGTTGCAGAAGCAGGTCGAAGGGGCCGTCGAAGTTGTCGAGGCTCACGTGGAAGTCGTGCTCGGCGCCGCGGTCGGCCCTCTGGTCCTGCACGTCGTCGGGGGCCCGGGTCATCCTCAGCCCTTCAACCGCTTGACCAGCTGGGAGTTCTCGCCGTTCTCGGCGAGGTCGGCCAGTGTGATGGCGATGGCCTCGCGGACGACACGGCCCCGGTCCGCCGCGGCCCCGTACTGGGCGCGCAGGCTCAGCCGGGCCTGTTCCAGTTCGAGGAGTTCGGCGCCGGACAGATAGATGGTGATCTTCTCGTCGTGGCGCACGCGCCCGCTCGTGCCTGAGGTCTCCTCGGGCGTGGCGCGGGATGAGGCGGCCCCCTGGGTGGGGCGGAAGAACTCCTCCGCCCCGGGCAGGCTCACCCTTCGTGGCACCGGACCAGCACCTCCTTGGCGAGCGTGCGGTACGCGGCTGCGCCCGGTGAGCTCGAGGCGTAGGTGGTGATGGGTTCGCCGGCAACAGTGGTCTCGGGGAACCGGATCGTGCGCCGGATGACGGTGTGGAAGACGTCATCGCCGAAGACCTCCAGGACCCGGTCGAGCACCTCTCGGGTGTGCACGGTGCGGCTGTCGAACATGGTGGCCAGGACGCCGAGCACCCGCAGGTCGGGGTTGAGCCGGTCGATGACCTTGTTGATGGTGTCGGACAGCAGGGCGACGCCGCGCAGGGCGAAGTACTCGCACTCGAGCGGGATGATGACGCGGTCGGAGGCGGTCAGCGCGTTGATGGTGAGCAGGCCCAGGGAGGGGGCGCAGTCGATGAGGATGAAGTCGTAGCGGTCGCGCACCGGGTCGAGGACACGTTTGAGGGTCTGCTCGCGGGCCACCTCGCCGACGAGCTGCACCTCGGCGGCCGACAGGTCGATGTTGGCGGGCATGAGGTCCATGCCGGGGACATTGGTGGGCAGGACGACGTCGTCGAAGGTGTCCTGGTCGCTCAGCAGCAGGTTGTAGATGCTCTTGTCGAGGGTGTGCGGGTGCACGCCGAGGCCGAGGGAGGCAGAGCCCTGGGGGTCGAAGTCGACGAGCAGCACCGTGCGGCCCAGCTCGGTCAGTGCGGCACCGAGGTTGATCGTCGTCGTGGTCTTGCCGACGCCGCCCTTCTGGTTGCACAGGGCGATGACCGTCGCCCTGCCCGGACCATCGGGCTGCTCGGGCACGACGAGTTCCGGCATGGGCCGGCCCATCGCATCGAACTCCTCGGCCTGGTCGGCTGCCTCATCCAGTCCGGGTAGATTCTCCGATGTCATCAATTGGCTCCTCGTGACGCTCCTGGGCCCAGAGTAGCGGCGCCGGGCGACGGTGCGCACACCCTCAAGTAGTGGGTGACCCTGCGCCCGGCGGCAGCGCCCGGGAACACACCGGGAGAGGCCCGGGCCGGCACGTCCCTCCCCCGCCGGGCAGTCAGCCCAGCGCCGTGACGACCAGGTCGAGGATCGCCCGCTCGGCCGTGCTCAGCGCCTCGCCGTGGAAGCCGTGGCCGGCCCCGGGGATCGACACCAGCCGGGCCCGGGGGTAGCGACCGGCCGCCCGCTCGGAGTACCGGAGCGGGACGGTCTCGTCCTGCTCGCCGTGGACGATGAGGACCTCTCCCTCGTAGCCGGCCAGGTCCCGGTCGGGGTCGAGGCCCCAGGCGTCCGTGTAGTAGCGCCGCCCGATCGGCACGCCGAACAGCACGGGGCGCTCGGGCACGTCGTCCGGGCTCGCGTATCGCTCGTGGGCGTCGTCGGGGATGACCAGCGCCGGGTAGAGCATGACCAGCCCCCGCACCGCGGACGGGTGCCGCGCGGCGACGATGCCCGAGACGTACCCTCCCTGGCTGGCTCCCAGTAGGAAGACCTCGTCGGGCCGGACGAGCGGCTGGGCCCTGATCCCGTCGAGAACGGCCTCGAGGTCGGCGGCCTCGGTGAGCACCGACTGGTCGCTCAGGCTCCCGTCGCTGCGGCTGTGACTGGATCCGCCGCAGAAGTCGAACCGGTAGCCGGCCACGCCGTGCTCGGCGAGGAAGCGTGCATAGGGTTCGACGGTGGCGCTGGTCGCCCCGAAGCCGTGGCTGCAGATGGTGGCCGGGAACGGGCCGTCGCCGGCGGGCAGGTGGAGTTCGCCGCGGATGCGCAGCCCGTCGCGTTCGAAGCAGAGCTCCAGCGCCCGCCGGCCGGTGCTCATCGTGCCGTGCCCCTGGTGTCGACGTCGTCGTCGATGGCGCGGACGACTCGGGCGGGCACCCCGGCCACGATCACGTTGTCGGGGACGTCCTTCGTGACGACGGCCCCGGCAGCGATGACCACGTTGGATCCGATCGTGACGCCGGGCATCACGGCCACGTTGGCGCCCATCCACACGTCGTCGCCAATCGTCACCGGCTCGCCCTTGGCCAGGTGCGCGCGGCGGCCGGCCGGCGAGAGCGGATGGCCGACGGTGGAGATCGTCGTGCCGGGACCGATCATGCAGTAGTCGCCGATGTGCACCGGCATGATGTCAAGAATCGTCACGTTGTAGTTGGTGAGGAAGGCCTCGCCGACGTGGATGTTCTGGCCGTTGTCGCACCGGAACCCCGGCTGCAGGTAGACGTGCTCCCCGGTGGAGCCGAGCAGCCTCTTGGCGACGACCTCCTGGGCCGGGAAGTCAGCGGCGTCCACCCGCTCGAGTTCCTGGCACAGGCGCAGGGCGTTCTCCTTGCGCGCGGCCACCTCCGCGTCGAGGAAGTCGTACTCCTGCCCGGCGTCCAGTTTCTCCAGTTCCGTCATCTCACGTTCCTTGCCCATACGCCACGATGATTCGCCCCACCATGGCCCGTCACCCGATCGCGGGTCACCGTGACCGGTCATGGGTCCCGGTCACGGTGACCCGATGCGAGCTCAGATCGCGGTGTATCCCCCGTCGACCGGGATGGCCGTGCCATTGACGTAGCTAGAGGCCGGTGAGGCGAGGAAGAGCGCCGCCGTGTCGAGCTCCCCGGACTGCCCGTAGCGCTGGGCCGGGATGGTGACCTTGGCGTGCTCCTGGAAGAAGTCGCTGTCGAGCGTCTCCGTGGTCAGGTCGGTGTAGAAGTAGCCGGGGCAGATCGCGTTCACGGTGATGCCGTGCCTGCCCCACTCGGCGGCGAGGGCCCTCGTCAGGTTGACCACACCGCCCTTGGCGGCGTGGTAGGGGGCCGAACCGGCGACCATGTTGCCCACCAGACCGTACATCGAGGCGATGTTGATGACGCGACCGTAGCCGGCCGGGATCATCGCCTTCTTCGCCACGGCGCGGGCCACGCGGAAGGTGCCGAACAGGTCGACCTCGAGCTCATGGGCGAACTGCTCGTCGGTGATGTCCTCGGCGTTACCGATGGCACCGGTGCCGGCATTGTTGACGAGGACGTCGATCCGCCCGAAGTGCTCCAACACCTTGTCGACCACGGCGTCGACCTCGTCGGTGCTGGTGATGTCGCAGCGGATCGGCAGGGTCTCGACACCGAACTCGTCGGAGATCTGCTTGGCGACGGAGTTGATGAGTTCGGTACGCCGGGCCACGGGGACGATCTTCGCCCCGGCCGCAGCGAGGGCCTCGGCCATCTGAACTCCGAGACCGGTCGAGCAGCCGGTGACGAGCGCAACGCGCCCATCCAGGTCGAAGTAATTCCTGTCCATGAAGAACTCCTGTCTCCGCGGAGGGTTCGCGGGATCATCATTCACACTGTGCCACTGGCACCTCCGGCGTCCTTCCGGGCGCCGCGCGCATCATCGCACACCGTCCGGCGACAGAATCGTCAGAACCGCCTGCCCGGCCCGTGTCTCGATGAGTGACGGGATCGGTGCCTCAGGCAGACATATTCGGTGACGGCGGCCGAGCACAAGACCCTGTCCGCAGTTCGGGCGGCAGGACGTGCCGGACGCCCCGACGATGGACAGTCGGAGGAGCCCACGAGCCGGTGCACTATCGTGTCAGGTCGCGACGATGAGGCGGCCGCCGATACGGGGGTGCGCGTTGATCCTGTTCACCAATGACTACAACCGCGGTGCCCACCCCGCGGTCCTGCAGGCGATCGCCGACGCCAACGAGTCGAGTTTCCCCGGTTACGGCGCCGACGAGATCTGCGCCCGCGCAGCCGGCCTGATCCGGGCCGCGCTGGGCGGGGCCGACGCCGATGTCCACTTCCTGGTGGGCGGCACCCAGGTGAACTACACGATCATCGCAGCCGCGCTGCGCCCCTGGCAGAGCGTTCTCAGCGCCGACACCGGCCACATCGCCCAGCACGAGGCGGGGGCCGTCGAACACACCGGCCACAAGGTCGAGGTCGTTCCCGGGGTCGACGGCAAGCTGAGCGCCGCCCAGGTAGAACGCGCCGCACTCGACTCCCAGGAGAGCACCGTCGCCGAGCACATCACCCAGCCGGCGTTGGTGTACCTGTCACAGCCCACCGAGTTCGGGACCCTCTACTCCAGGGACGAACTGGCCGCGATCTCGCGGACCGCTCACGAGCACGGACTGCTCCTGTTCATCGACGGCGCCCGGCTGGCCTACGGGCTCGGCTCGCCGGGCAATGACGTCGCCATGGCCGACATGGCGGCCCTGGCCGACGTCTTCACGATCGGCGGCACCAAGTGCGGGGCCCTGTTCGGCGAGGCAGCCGTGCTCGTCAACCCGGCCATGCGCACCGGTTTCCGCAACCAGATGAAGCAGAACGGCGCCATGCTGGCCAAGGGCTGGCTGCTGGGCCTTCAGTTCGAGGCGCTTTTCACCGATGGCCTCTACCGGCGGATCGGGGCCGAGGCCGACGCCAGGGCCCTGCGCATCGCGCGGGTCTTCGCCGAGGCGGGCGTCCCGGCATTCCTGGACAGCCCGACCAATCAGCAGTTCGTCGTCCTCACCTCGGCACAGCTGGAGGCCCTGTCCGAAGGCTTCGGTTTCGAGTACTGGCAGCGGGTGGACGAGGACCACCACTGTGTCCGCTTCTGCACCAGCTGGAGCACCCGTGACCATGAGGTCGACTCCCTGGCCGCAGCGGTGGCCGCGCTGCCCGCAGACGTCGGCACCCGCGCGATGTCGACTGGCCGTGAGTGACCCGGCGCACCGTCGGCCCCACGCAACCTCTCGGGATCGAATGAGGGGAACACCCTGGTGCACCATCCCCAGACTGCCCCTCCCGGCCAGGGAGTCCCCCGGCTCCGAGCCATGGACACCCTTAATTTTTCTCAGGGTCATTGATAAGATCCTGTGCGGATCATTTCACCGGAGTATCGATTGGCGGATTCTATGAGCTCGACTGGTCGCCGGCTCGCAGCGCTCGCCCGCTCCTGGGCCGCGCGTGCCGGCATCGCCGCCATCACGGTACTCACGTGCCTGCTCGGGGTGAGCACGCCGGCCGCCATGGCTGATCCCACCACTGCCATTTACACCGGCACGGACACCACGACCGCCGCACTCACCGATGGCTCCCTGACGCACACCACGTACTTCACCGCGTCGAACCGCGGCGGCGGCATCGCGGAGTCCAACCGCTCCGCGGCAGCCGGTTCCTCACCGGCCCTGTCGATCGTCGACATCGACGAGTTCGTCGACCTCAACGCCGTGGTCGAGCTGTCGAACACCGGCGACGAGCCGATCGACGACCTCGATGTGGCCGTGGCCCTGCCGTCCTCGTACCCGGCCGAGACTGGAGCCCCCCGGCTCCTCGTCGACGCCGCACGGCTCGGAACCGGCAAGGATGGCCTGAGCCCGGACTCAGACACCACCGGCGTCGAGATCGCCTATGGCTCGTCCACCGAGTCGTTCAGTCCCTACGACGAATGGTCGGCCTCGACCGGTGGCGACTGGTCTGCGCTTCAGGCACTCGAATTCACCGGCACCCTCTCCCCCGGGGAGACGTTCACGCTGACCATCCCCCTGTCACTGGCCAACCAGGATGAACTTGACCTCACTCGCGTCTCGTGGGTCGGCATCGACGAGAGGGTCCTCTCCCCCGCCGGCGCCGATGCGTCGACACGCATCCGTTTCGCCCGCCGCGTGACCGACGCCGAGGGCACCAGTCCCCTCACCAGCACGGGCCAGTACCGGGCGTCCTCCAACGCGCCCGATGCCATCCAGTCCCTCATGCCCACGATGCAGGCCTCTGACCTGACGGTTTCGAACATCGCGACGGACGACGCCTCTGACGCCCATGCCGCCAGCGCCGACGACAGGCTCTTCACCGGCGGGACGGTCTCGCTCGACCTCGCCCGGGTTAAGTCGGCCATCCGCGACGCCGGATGGCAAGTCGAGCCCGACGAGAGCACGAGCGACGGCCTGGCCGCCTCGTACACCTATGCGAGCGACGTCCTTCACTTCACCGACGCAACCAGCAACGGCGCCACGGTGCAGGTGCGCCAGGTGATCAGCGCCGTGAGCAGCACGGTACCGCTCGGCGCCTCGTGGTCTCCCGCGGACAATCTGGGCTGGATCCATGACCACGCCGGATCGGACGTCGGCGTCGACAGCTCCGACGTGCGCGTCGAGACCAACGTCGACACGGCCACGCCCGGGGTCTACCAGGCCACCTACTACTACGCGCCCCGCGCCTACTACGGATCCGGCGGCTACGAGGCCGCCGTGACCGTCGAGGTCGCCGTGACGGCCAGCGCCAGCGCCACCATCACGGGCACGACGACGCTTGAGGGCGGTGAGCTGCAGGAAGGCCAGTTCACCTTCCAGATGACTGACGCGTCCGGCGACCTGGTCGCCACGACGACCAACCTCGCCGACGGCTCGTTCGCCTTCACCCCGCCCCAGTTCGACCACGACAGCATCGGTTCGAGCACCGAGTACACGATCGTCGAGGTCGTCCCCGACGGCGCCGGGGACGCCGGGGACGACGGCACCGTCACCAGGGACCAGATCACCTACGACACGCACACCGAGCATGTCGAGGTGCGCGTGAGCGCCGACGAATCGGGCACCAACCCGGTGGCGACGATCATCACCGATCCCGATGGCGTCGTGTTCTCGAACATCCAGGGCTCGGACACCCCGTCACCGTCGCCTTCGGCCAGCAGTGCTCCGTCCCCGGGCGCGTCCCCCGACCCCGACGCATCCGCCTCAGGCGGCCCCGCGGCCGAGTCGACCCAGGAAGAGCCCTCCGGCGGGACCATCCCGCTGATCAGTGCCGAGAGCTCCGCGCTGGTCATGGGCGCCGGGGTCGTCATGGTGACGGTCGGCACGGCGATGGGCCTGCACGGCAAGCGCCACTGACGCCGCGGCGGACGACGGCGCCCGGTGCGTGGCGAGGCCTCGATTCACGTACTCACCACTGCGTGAGCGTTCCTACGCGGAAGTAATTTCTCCGGTAATCTTAGGGAAAAAGAACCGCAGGTGGCCCGGGCCGGGCCGCACCAGGAGGCACACCATGACCGACCAGCAGACCGAGCGTCCAGTCATCGACACCCATGCCGAGGCCGTCGCCGTGGCGCAGGACCCGGTCACCTACTCGAGTCACGTCTCGCGTTTCCTTCAGGTGCCCAATGGCATGGATGGGACCGAGCACACGGCGATGCGCCGGCTCCTGGCCCCGTTCTTCTCGCCCGAGCGGATGGCCGCGCTGCGCCCGCTCCTGGAGAGGGTCTGCGCCGGCCTGCTCGACCCGCTCTTCGACGGCGCCGCGCTGGACGCGGTGAACGACCTGGGCTCCAGGTACGCGGTCCGCAGCCAGTCGGCGTGGCTGGGCTGGTCGCCCGACCTCGAGGACGAACTCATCGAGTGGATGGGCGCCAACCACGAGGCCACGCGCTCGGGCGAGCTGGCCCGAACCCGCGAGGTGGCCGAGTGGTTCGACCGCATCATCACCTCGATCGTCACCGCGCACCGGGCCCCGGACGCCCCGCACGATCTGACCTGGGAACTCGTCCACCTTCGCGACGGGGATGGCCAACCGCTGCCCGATCCGGCACTCGTGTCGATCCTGCGCAACTGGACCGGCGGCGATCTCGGCTCGCTGGCCCTGTGCGTCGGTGTCCTCGCGCACTGGCTCGTCACCCACTCTCAGATGCAGGACGAGTGGGAGGGCCTCGACGACGCCGGACTCGACGCGGCCATCGACGAGGTGCTGCGGATCGACGACCCGTTCACCTCGAACCGCCGCGTCACCACGCGGGACGTCCACGTCGCCGGCCGCGACGTGCCGGCCGGCACCCAGGTGGTCATCAACTGGACCAGGGCGAACCGCGACCCCGAGGCCTTCGGCGACCCCGACCGCTACGACCCCGAGGGGAACGCCGACAAGAACCTCGTCTACGGCACGGGGCCGCACGCCTGCCCCGGCCGACCGCTGGCGACCCTGGAGCTGCGGGTCCTGACCCGCGCCCTGCTGTCGCGTTTCCGCGTCGAGGCGGCCGGCGAGGGCGTCCGGGCACAGTTCCCGCTGGGCGGCTGGGAGTCACTGCCCATCGTGCTGCGCGCCCGAGGGTGACTGTGGCCGCCGCGCTGTTCGCCCTGCACGTGGCCGGATCGTTCGCTCATGCGAGCATGCCCCTGTACGAGACGAGCATCGTCATGATCGGCGCGCTGCTCGTCACGGCGACCATCGCCTACGCGGTGACCTGGGTGATCGGCTACCGCCGCTAGAACCGCGCCATCGGCAGGTGTCACGCCCCCACCGGTAGATTTGGCGCCATGGAGCTGCGGGTGCTGCGCTACTACCTGACGGTCGTCCGCGAGGAGAACATGTCCCGGGCAGCCGAGGCACTGCACCTGACCCAGCCGACACTGAGCCGCCAGATCGCCTCCCTCGAGAAGGAGCTCGGCACGAGCCTGTTCAGGCGCGGCCGACGTCTTGAGCTCACCGATGCCGGGCGGCGCCTGGCACGGCGCGCCGAGGAACTGCTCGCACTGGCCGACAAGGTCGAGACCGAGTTCCGGGACGGCACCGAGCTGACCGGCACCGTCTCGATCGGCAGCGGTGATCTGTCGTCAACCCGGATCCTGCCCGCCGCGATGGGCACGTTCCGCCGCCGACACCCGGGTGTCGGCTTCGAGCTCTACACGAACAGCGCCGAGTACGTGAAGGAGCGTCTCGACGCCGGCCTGCTCGACTTCGCGATCATGCTGGAACCGGTCGACGTCTCGCACTACGCCTACATCCGGCTCGGCGTCAGGGAGCGCTGGGGGCTGCTCACCCGCAGCGACGACGAGCTGGCGCGCAGGGACTCGATCGTGCCCCAGGACCTGGTCGGCCGGCCCCTGGTGAGCAGTGGCCGCCCGGAACTGGCCGGCGAGATCATCAGCTGGCTGGGCATGCCGGTTGAGCGTCTCGACATCACCTGCACCGTCAACCTGCTGCCCACGGCGCTCACACTGGTCGAGTCGGGCACGGCCTCGGCCCTGACCATCGATGGTGCGGTGACACACCTGGATCCGCGCCGCTTCGCCTTCCGTCCGCTGTCCCCGGCTCTGACCATGAGCTCAGTGTTCGCCTGGAAGAAGGGCGGTCCCGGGGGCGCTGTCCCCACGGCATTCCTCGACCTGCTACGCGTCATGCAGTCCGGGCATGGCGGACTCTAGGACATGGGTATTGGATGCCGGGACACGTGCGTCCCAGAATGGGCTGTGGGAGAGAACCCTCCCGGAACCACCCGACCCGTGACCCGGCCGTCATCTCGGCGCCGTACCTGGCCACGGCGTGAGGGCCCTGCCGGGCAGGATGACCGGCACCGCAGAAAGGCACCCATGATGACCAACGAGATCGACACCGGCCCCTTCCCCCTCGGTGAGGAGAACACGGCATACGCGAAGTACTTCATCGGCACGAGTTACCTGGCCCCGATCTCGACCGAGCAGGTGCAGATCTCGAACGTGACCTTCGAGCCCGGCTGCCGCAACAACTGGCACATCCACCACGCCAGCTCCGGCGGCGGCCAGATCCTGCTCGCCACCGCGGGCCGCGGCTACTACCAGGAGTGGGGCGCCGAACCCGTCGAGCTGCGCCCCGGCGACGTCGTCAACGTGCCCGCCGGCACGAAGCACTGGCACGGCGCGGCGCCCGACTCCTGGTTCACCCACATCGCCATCATGGTCCCCGGCGAGGGCATCGACAACGAGTGGCTCGAGCCCGTCACCGACGAGGAGTACAGCGCTCTCGCGTGAGTCCACCGCCGCCAGTACGTCTGGGCGGCAAGGAAAGGAAGACCATGGCATACGACAAGCAGATCCGACTCAACGACGGCACCTCGATCCCCGCGCTCGGTCTGGGCACCTGGCTCATCGACGACGCCGACGCGGCACAGGCGGTCAAGGACGCGGTGGCCGTCGGCTACCGCCACATCGACACGGCGCAGGCCTACGGCAACGAGACCGGCGTCGGAGCCGGCATCCGCGAATGCGGCGTCGCCCGTGAGGAGTTGTTCGTCACGACGAAGGTCGCGGCAGAGCACAAGTCGTACGACTCGGCCGCCGCCTCGATCGACGAGTCGCTTGCCAGGCTGGGGCTGGACTACGTCGACCTGCTCATCATCCACAGCCCCCAGCCGTGGGCCGAGTTCCGCGCCGACGACAACCACTACTACGCGGAGAACCTCGATGCCTGGCGGGCCCTGGAAGACGCTCAGGCGGCGGGTAAGGTGCGGTCGATCGGCGTGAGCAACTTCCTCGTCGACGACGTGCGCAACATCATCGACAACGCCCGCGTCAAGCCGGCCGTCAACCAGGTGCTCGCCCACGTGGGGAACACCCCGTTCGAGCTCATCGACTTCTGCCAGTCGAACGACGTGGTGGTCGAGGCCTACTCCCCCGTGGCGCACGGCGCGATCCTCGACAACGAGGAGGTTGCGGCCATCGCCGCCCGGTACGGCGCATCGGTGCCGCAGCTGTGTATCCGGTACGTCCTGCAGCTGGGGCTGGTCGCCCTGCCCAAGACCGCCAACCGGGCCCACATGGAGCAGAACGCCGCGCTCGACTTCACGATCGGCGAGGACGACATGGCGGCCCTGCGATCGGTCGGACGGCTCGCCAGTTACGGCGAGCACAGCTTCTTCCCCGTGTTCCGGACCCAGCTGGGCTGAGGCCGAAACCGCCCCGCCGGGCAGGAATCTGTCGCAGCGGTGCACTCGTCGTGGCGCACACTCGGCCCGGGCCATCCGCCCGGGCCGAGTCGTCGCGCCCCCCTTCCACCGCGAGCCGCCGCGTCACGCCGCACGGCGGCTCTTCGGTGACCGTGATGGCTGCGTTGTTGCCATGGGCTTGTGTTCCGGCATCCGCCGCATAGGGTGATGAACCGGATCCTTTATGTCCGAAATCGGACTCGAATGCGGTGGAGAAGACCCCATGACGACAGATCTGATGACTCTGCAGAGAGCCATCAACGCGGCGAGCAAGCGCATCGACGAGGCCTACCACCGCGCCGCCCGCGCGGCAGGGCTCTCGGACAGCTCCTTCGACATCCTCTACGCGCTGCACGTGGCCGGCGAGGGCTGCTCGCAACGGCGGCTGTGTGAGCTGTGCTTCACCGGCAAGCAGACGGTCAACTCGGCCATCAAGAGGCTTCAGGACGAGGGCACCATCCGTGTCGAGCCCGGCGCCGGGCGCATGACGCATGTCTTCCTCACGGCACGGGGCCGGCGGATCGTCGGCGAACGCATCGTCCCGGTCATCGACGCCGAGCTGGCCGCACTGGCCGCCATTCCCAGCGGGCAACGCGCCGCGCTCGTCTCCGCCCTGACCACCTACTCCACCGCCCTGTCGGATGAACTCGACGCGATCTGGAGCGACTGACGGCCATGGACATGTCACGCCACTTCAGCGTCCGCGCCCTGCTGCGCTTCACGCTGCCCTCGATCTCGATGATGATCTTCACCTCGATCTACGGCATCGTCGACGGCCTGTTCGTCTCGAACTTCGCCGGCAAGACGGCTTTCGCCGCCGTCAACCTCATCATGCCGTTCATCATGATCCTGGGCACCCTCGGTTTCATGATGGGGTCAGGCGGCAGCGCGCTGGTCTCCCACACCCGCGGACGGGGTCGCGGCGAGCTGGCCGACCGGTACTTCTCGATGATCGTCTACGTCACGCTCGGCGCAGGCATCGCCCTGGCGGTGGTCGGCGCCCTCGTCATGCGCCCCGTCGCCCAGCTCCTCGGCGCGTCGGGCGAGATGCTGGAGCTGAGCGTGCTGTACGGGCGGATCCTCATGGTCTCGCTGCCGGCGTTCATGCTCCAGTACGCCTTCCAGGCCTTCGCCTCGACGGCCGGCAGGCCCCGGCTCGGCCTGTACGTGACCCTCGCGGCGGGGCTGGCCAACATGTCGCTGGACATCCTGTTCGTCGGCGTCCTCGGCCGGGGCGTGGCCGGCGCGGCCTGGGCCACTGTCGTCTCCGAGCTCGTCGGAGGCCTCGTGCCACTGGCCTGGTTCGCACGGCCGAACCCGAGCTTCCTGAGGCTGGGACGCCCCGCAGGGGATCCGGCCGCGCTCGGCAGGGCCTGCGTGAACGGCTCGTCCGAGATGATGGCCGCGATCTCCATCTCGGTGGTGAGCATCATCTACAACCTGCAGCTGCTGAGGTTCATCGGCCAGGACGGGGTGGCCGCCTACGGCACGGTCATGTACGTCAGCATGATCTTCACCGCGATCTTCGAGGGCTTCTGCATGGGTTCGGCCCCGCTCATGAGTTTCCAGCACGGCGCCGCGAACGATGTCGAGAAGCGCAGCCTCATGCGCAGATCACTCGCCATCATCACCATCACCGGCGCATTCATGATGGTCGCCTCGCAGCTGCTCGCCCACCCGCTGGCGTTCATCTTCGCCGGCTACGACACGAGGCTCATGCAACTGACCGAGACGGCCTTCCGCATCTTCTCGCTCTCGTTCCTGTCGGTGGGCGTGGGCATGTACGGCTCGTCGCTGTTCACCGCCCTCGGCAACGGTCTCGTCTCGGCGGCCCTGGCGGCTGGCCGGACCCTCGGTCTGGAGGTCTGCTCGGTGCTGCTGCTGCCGACACTCATCGGGCCCGTGGGCATCTGGTCCTCGATCATCGTGGCCGAGACGATCGCGGCCCTGGTCGTGCTGGTGCTCATCAGGACGCTCGGCCCCCGGTACGGCCTCGTGGGCCGCAGGTCCGGCCAAGCCGGCCCTCAGACTGCCCCGGTACTGACGGCTGCCACGCCCACGACCGAACCGGCCCTCGACTGATCGTTGGTCGGTGACGGGTCTCGCCCCATCGGGCCGGCCCCGATGGGGCTGGGCGCCTGCCCGGCTACTGGCGGCTGACCCAGTCGAACACGTCGGTGGCCTCCCGGCGCCCGTCGGCCAGCGCCAGCAGGTAGAAGGTGGCGTGCGCCATGGCGTCGCGGATCGGCACCACGACGCGGCCCTGTCGTGGCGCCGAGAGCGAGGGGGCGTCGGTGACGAAGTAGGCCATCTCGGTGCTCAGGGTCAGCTGCTCGAAGACGTCCCGGTCCTCCTGGATGATGAATTCCGAGTGCGGGAAGGCCCGGTCGCACATCTCGCGCCAGAAACCGATGGCGCCCAGCAGAAGGAAGCTCTCGCCGTCGAGGTCCGCGGCGGTGAGGTCCCCGCGGTCGGCAAGACGGTGCTGCTGCGGCAGCGAGACCGACAGGTTCTCGACCATGAGCTGGCGGGAGCGCACGCCGGGCAGTGTGTGCGGGCGCAGGGCGATCCCCAGGTCGAGCGTCCCGTCGAGGATGCCCGCCTCGACCTGGGCCTCGGAGATCATCTTCGAGGTGAGCACCGTCTGCGGGAAGCGTTCCACGATGAGGGCTGTCAGGCGCCACAGCGGCGCGGGGGCGACCGTGCCGACGCGCAGCGCCCTGGTGCGGCGGGCCAGGGCATCGAGGGCGTCGCGCATGAGTCGTTCGTCGCGCAGGATCTGCCGGGCGTGGTCGAGCGCGACCTGCCCGGCCTCGTTGAGTTCGAGACGTCGGCCGACCCGGTCGAACAGGGGCTGGCCGAGCTCGGCCTCGAGGCGGGCGATCGACCTGCTCAGAGCCGGCTGGGAGATGTGGACGGCCACCGCCGCCGCGCTCATGGTGCCCTCGCGGGCGATGGCGTCGAGTTGACGCAACTGCTCCAGCTCCATGCCCCACCTTCCCGTCAGACTCACCCTACTTATGCATTCGAAGCATAAGCGCTGGTGTGAAAAGCATTTCACACGGGGCGCGCCGGGGTGAAGACTGAAGGTGAGAAAACCATCGAGCACAGGAGCACCCGATGCAGAGCTTCACGATGAACGACGGCCACCAGATCCCCGCTCTCGGCTACGGCGTCTTCCAGATGACCTCCGCCGAGGTCACAGAGCACCTGCCGCAGGCCCTCGAACTGGGCTACCGGCACATCGACACCGCCAACGCCTATTTCAACGAGGTCGCCGTCGGCGAGGTGGTGCGCGACGCCATCGCCGCCGGCGCCGTGACGCGCGAGGACCTGTTCATCACCACCAAGCTCTTCCCCCAGAGCTATCCCTACGCGCAGTGCGGCAAGGACATCGACGCCACCCTGGAGCGGCTCGGCCTGGACTACGTGGACCTGCTGCTCTTCCACCAGCCCTACGGCGAGTACGTGGCCGGCTGGAAGGCCATGGAGGAAGCCGTGGCAGCGGGCAAGGTCCGCTCGATCGGCCTGTCGAACTTCCCGATCGCGAAGTTCCAGGAGATCCTCGACGTCGCCGAGATCATCCCGGCAGTCAACCAGGTGGAGGCCCACCCCCGCTGGAACCAGCACGAGCTGAAGGCCGAGATGGAGCAGGCGGCCGGCACCGAGGTGCTCGTCGAGGCCTGGTACCCGCTCGGCCACGGCGACAAGACACTGCTCGACGAGCCGGCCATCACCGCCGCCGCGCGACGCACCGGCGCCACCCCGGCCCAGGTGATCCTCGCCTGGCACCTCGCGGAGAAGAACGTCACCTTCCCCAAGACCCTCAGCCGCGCCCACATGGCCGACAACCTCGCCGTCCTCGACGTGGAGCTGACGCCCGACGAGATCGCAGCGATCAACCAGATCCCGCAGCAGCCCTACTACGTGATTCCGGACGAGCCGCCCGCCTTCACGACGACCGTCATGGACTACTCCCAGCAGGCCTGAGCGCAGAATCAGCCGGATCCGTCACGAAGATCACCACCAGGAAGGAGTCCCTGTGACCACCACCGTTCCCACCACGACCCTCAACAACGGCGTCGAGATGCCCGTCCTCGGCTACGGCGTCTTCCAGACCCCGCCCGATGAGACCGAGCGCTGCGTGCGCGAGGCCCTCGAGGTCGGCTACCGGCTCATCGACACCGCCCAGGCCTACGCCAACGAGGAGGGCGTGGGGGCCGCCGTCGCGAAGAGCGGCCTGCCGCGTGACGAGGTGTTCATCACCTCCAAGATCTGGGTGTCCAACATGAACTACGAGCGCGCCGCCGCCTCCATCGACGAGTCGCTGGCCAAGCTCGGCACCGACCACATCGATCTCATGCTGCTGCACCAGGCGATGGGTGACTACCCGGGCGCCTACCGGGCCATGGAGGACGCCTACAAGGCCGGCAAGCTGCGCGCCATCGGCGTGTCCAACTTCTACCCCGAGCGCCTGGTGGACGTCGCCGCGCTGGCCGAGATCCCGCCGGCAGTCAACCAGATCGAGACCCACCCCTTCCGCCAGCAGGACGCCGCCCACGCGGTCATGGCCGAACTGGGTGTCGTGCACGAGGCCTGGGCGCCCTTCGCCGAGGGCCAGAACAACATCTTCGCCAACCCGGTACTCGCCGAGATCGGCGCCAAGTACGGCAAGAAGCCCGGGCAGGTGATCCTGCGGGCGCTGATCCAGAAGGACGTCGTGGTCATCCCGAAGTCCACCCACCGTGAGCGCATGGCGGAGAACTTCGACGTCTTCGACTTCGAACTCACCGAGGAGGACCTGGCGACCTTCTCCGCCCTGGACGACGGCACGCTGCCGCGCATCTTCGACCACTACGACCCGAAGGTCGTCGGCTGGCTGCTGCGCGACATGGTCAAGCAGCAGATCGGCGGCGGCTCACTGTACTGAGCACCGGCGGGATGAGGCTGACGCGCAGGGGGTTCGCCCTGACGGCGGGCAGCGCCGTGTTCGCGACGGTCATGGGCTGCCGGCTCGGGCGCAGGGGCTTCTCACCACTTCGACGTGACCGCCCCGACCACCCCGGCAGCCCAGACAATCACAGAGCAAACGATTCCATGGAAGGAACACCAGCATGTCCGCATCCCGCACGATCCTCGTCATCGGCGCCACCGGCCAGGTGGGCCGCGTCGTCGTCGAGGAGGCCCTGGCCCGCGGGTTGAGCGTGCGCGCCCAGTCCCGCAACGCGACCCGGGCCGCCCGCTCCCTGCCCGTCGGGGCCGAGGTCGTCGAGGCCTCCCCCACCGAAGCCGCCTCTCTGGCCGCGGTCCTGGACGGCGTCGACGTCGTCATCCTCACCCACGGCGGGGACGCCGACCTGGAGAACAACTACTACGCCGTCCTCCCCGCGCTGCTGGAGGCGCTCGCCGGCCGGCAGGAGGTTCACATCAGTCTCATGACCTCCATGTACATCTCCCACCCGTCGGGCGAGTCCTGGGACTGGAAGCGCCGCGCCGAGCGACTCGTGCGCGTCTCCGGGCATCCCTACACGATCGTCCGGCCCGGCTGGTTCGACTACCAGGGGCCCGCGGACACCCGGATCGACCTCAAGCAGGGCGACCGCATCGGCGGCCGGCCCGGCGTCGACCGCCACCACATCGCCCAGCTGCTCATCGAGGGCGCCCTCAACCCGTCCGGCGAGCACCGCACCGTGGAGGTCTTCTCCCAGCAGGGCGAGCCGGTCACCGACTTCGAGGAGCTCTTCGCCGCCGCCCAGCCCGACACCGAGACCGGCCGCGGCGTCCTCGACGAGGTCCTCGTCCCGCTGGACGACGAGCCCGCCAGGGTGCGGGCCGACGTCTCCCGATTCGGCGCCTGAACGGCGCTCTGCCGTCTCACCGCAACCATGGCTGGCGACCCGCCAAGCAGGTCATCTGCGAGTCGTGGCAGGTAGCGCACAGCTCGTTCCTCCAGCTTCCGAAACCCGCATGTTTCCGCCACTGGCCTACCCGGCTGCGTGACTTGGACGGGATTCATTGCGTCAGTTGGCGCTATGTTGCGACCATGACGAACACCCCGGGCTCCCAGCACCCCTCCCGGCCGGCTTCCCGACCGGCGCAGACATCCCCGGCACCCGGGATGAAGCGGGAGGAGTTCCTGGCCTACGCCGAGAGCCACCGCGACTGGACGCCCGGCTGGGACGCCATCGACGCCGAGCTGGCCCGTCTCTACCCGGGCCAGGAACCGGAGCACTTCGCCACGCTCGCCCCCGATCGTGTGCGCTTCGGCGGCGACCAGGTCCTGGAGGGCCTGTCCCTGTACACCTCACCCAAGGGTTACCGTCACATCGTCACCTACGGGCTGAGCACCCTGGCCGCCGACGTCGACGCCCTGGGCGGGGACCACAGCGGCTGGGGCTACGAGCTGACGATGAAGCCGGCCGAGACGGACACCGCCCGGTGCATGTGGGCCCTCGACACCCTGGCGAGTCTCGCCCGGTACACGGACACCACTGCCCGGCCGCTGACCCCTGGCTACTCCCTGGCGGGAAGCGGCTCCCCGGTCTGCCCCGGCGCGCCCGCCGAGCTGACCGGGCTGTTCGTGGTCCCCGACACCGAGGCCCGCACCACTGACACCCTCTTCGGCGAGCTCGCCTTCAACCAGGTGACGGCCATCACCACCCACGACATCAGCGTCCTGTCCCTGGAGCCCCACCGCGCGCCCGAGCTGCACCGGCGCATCCTGGCTGACAGCCCGGACGCCGTCATCGACGTCTCCCGCCCGCCCCGCTCCTACCTGTAGCCACAGCGGGGCCAACGTGTCCTCGTAGTCCTTGGCGAAGCCGGGGATGACTCGCCACGGACCCGGCGCCACGCCGCGGAGCCAACGTGATTTCACTTTCGTTCACGAGCGGTTATGATCGTCACGGTTTCTTTCAATACATCCACACCCTTGCCGCCCCCTGAAGAGTTCCGGAGACACGAAGCAGACCAGGAAGGGCTGCATCCATGAGAAGAAGGCTTTGTTATCTGCTGGGCGCGGTCCTCGCGTTCAGCGTCGTGGCACCGGGAGGGGCGACGACAGCGACCGCGCAGAACACCCCGGTGCCAGCACAGGTGCTCCAACAGGGGACGGCTGCCGACGCCCCCGGGCAGGACGCGTCGACTCCCCGGCCGCGGACGGCGCTCTTCGACGCCGTGACGGTCACGGTGGGCGATGAGGCCGCCCTGCGGCAGGCCATAGCGGACGCCACCGACGGTGACGTGACGACGATCAAACTCACCGGCGACATCGCCCTCAACGGCACCGTGACCATTCCCGCCGGCAAGGTCATCACCATCACGGGTGACGATGGCGCGTCGCCGACCGTTACGAGCAACGCCAAGCCCTTCTTCCAGGTGGAGGCCGGCGGGACCCTCACCCTCAGTGGTGACGTGACCCTGGACGGCCAGGGCAGGAACAACAGCTTCGTCGTCACCGAGGGCTCCTTCATCCTGGACGGCGCCACCCTGCGCAATCTGCTGGCCTCGCGGCAGAACTTCAACGACGACAATGTGGGGGCCGTGATCGTCACGGGCAGCGATGCCACGTTCGCCATGGCCAGCGGCCTCATCACCGACACCACCATCGACCGTGACCGCGGCGCGGCCGTCTACGTCCGCAACGGCGCGACCGCCACGATGAGCGGCGGCACCATCACCAACACGACGATCGACAACCAGCTCGCCGGGTCGGTCGTGGTCGACGGAGCGACCTTCACCATGGAGGGCGGCGAGATCTCCAACGGAAACGCCGGGAACCAGATCCAGACCTCCGGTGGCGTGCTCGTGCTGGCGCTCAACCGGACGGGCGCCACCCCCGACAACGCCGTCGAGTCCACCTTCACGATGAACGGCGGCACGATCACCAACTGCTCCGCTCCGCGCGGCGGCGGCGTCTACCTCTACGGCGGCTCAGCCCAGGTCAGCGACTGGTGGTCGAAGGCGCACTTCACGATGAACGGCGGCGAGATCTCCAACTGCCAGGGGACCGGCCTGGTCATGGCGAACGGTGAGGTTTCCGACGGCGCAGGCGGCGGCGTCTACGTCGAGAGCGGCAGCGACTTCGTCATGAACGACGGCACCATCACGGGCAATACCGCCACCGGCATGGGCGGGGGCGTCGCCACCTACGACACCTACGTCAACTACTTCGGCAAGACCCCCTACGAGGACGGGTTCGCCCAGTGGCCCAACTTCTTCCCCGCCTCGTTCACCATGAACGGCGGCACGATCTCGGGCAACAGCGCCCAGGCCGGGCAGACTGAGGACGGCGACAGGGGCTGCGGCGGCGGCGTCTACTCGGCCTCCAGCGAGGTGCGCATCAACGCCGGAGTCATCGAGAACAACACTGCCAGCAAGCAGGGCGGTGGTCTCTACGTCGGCTCGGTCCCGTACTCCCTGTACATCAATGACTCCCTCATCACCGACAACGAGGCGTCCGTGCTCGGCGGCGGCGTGTGGTTCTGCCCGACCGGCGAGGCCAGCATCAACGTGAACAGCGGCACCGCGCTCTACGGCAACAGCGCGCAGGGCGCCGGCGATGACGTCTCGATCGTGCGCTTCCCCGACAACGAGGAACCGACGACGGCGACCATCGCCGACCGCATGCTGGGCGGCGGCCTGGCCGACTGGCACCGCGACGGCGCGGCCATCGAGTCAACCGATGACCAGCTCGGCGTCCCCGACCCGGACGTGCCCCGCTACTCCGCCGGCACGGCAGACCAGACGGCGGTGTCGGGAATCGTCGACGACCCGGCTTCTTATCAGCTCAAGGCCACGCCGAGCGATCAGGCCGTCCAGCTCAGCTCCGGGCTCGCCAAGGTGATCGTGCGGAACAACTCGTCCACCCGTGGCGGCGGCATCGGCTCGAACGGCAAGGTCGTGCTCGGCAACGAGCACGAGTACACCGAGAGCCTCACCGTGACCAAGCAGTGGAACCCTGGCCAGACGGGGCTCAGCGCCCCCGAGAGCATCACGGTCTGGCTGACCATCGACGGCTACCGCGTGGAGAGCGTCGTACTCGACGAGTCGAACGAGTGGACCCACACCTTCGAGGGCCTGCCGCTGGACTCGGGTGCCTACATCGAGGAGGACGCGCCCGAGGGCTGGTCTGCCGATTACCGGCGCGAGTACGACCCGGACACCCGGGTGATCTCCGTCGTCGTCGTGAACGAGGCCATCGAGGTGACACCCGAGCCGACCCCGACACCGGAACCTGCCCCCGATGTGACGCCGACGCCCGATGTGACCCCGACGGCGCCCGCTGAGACAGGCACTCCGACGCCGGAAACGCCGTCCAAGACGAGACCGGCCAAGATGCCGCGGACCGGTGAGGATGCTTTCGCCGGGCTGCTCGGGGCCGTGGCATTGATCGCCGCCTGTGCCGGCGCCCAGACGCTGCGCAAACGCAAGCAGTCATAACGAGAGATGACCGGTCGGGTGCGGAACGGGTATCCGCACCCGACCGGTCTTTTCCACGTCCGGCCTACTCAGCGCGGGGCCGTCATGCCCGAGCGGCGCTCGAAGACCTCACGCTCACGCTGCATCGGGGCAGAATCAAGCCGGACGTAGCACCCGTCCTCACTCGTCACACCATTGGCCACACCCCAGCACCAGATCTCCTCACACTGGGCAGCAGCGAGCCGCTCCCGCTGCTCGAAG
This sequence comes from Propionibacterium ruminifibrarum, assembly GCF_900289195.1. Taxonomy (GTDB): domain Bacteria; phylum Actinomycetota; class Actinomycetes; order Propionibacteriales; family Propionibacteriaceae; genus Propionibacterium; species Propionibacterium ruminifibrarum. Next base: position 23,687 of record NZ_OMOH01000007.1, on the reverse strand, counting down.
CCGCCCCGGGCGCCGCCAGTCCCCGGCAGGGGAACGGCTTTCCCGTCGGGTCCCGCCACAAGGACGCGGGCACCCGCAACGAACAGGCTGGACCGTGAAGTCGGCCAAGCGATCGTCGTTTTGCGATCCACCTTGATTCCTGTCCGGTCCACGACCGTCCGGCTGAAGCTCAGCGAGGCCTCACCCAGCGCGAACAGGATGCAGACGACTCCGAACAGGAGCCCGAGCACGCCGACCACCGCGTGCCAGAAGCCTTCGGGCTCCACCAGCATCGACACAGCGGTCACCGTGAGGGGAAACACCGAAGAGGAGAAGGGCGATCCCTGAATCGCAGGCGAACTCCCACAGCCGGTGCCATGCCGGAGCCCGGTAGACCAGCATCGGTTCACGCCCGATGACGGCGGCACGTCCAACGGCAGGCGCACGAGCCAGGAGCGAGTCCACAGCGACAGTCCCCGGATCGGGGGCCAGCCCTGTTCGACGGCGAAGCGCCAGATCGCGTCCAGGGCTTGTCGGGCCTGGTCACCCGCTTTCTCCCCACGCCACCGGAAGGTGCCGCCGAAGACCCCTCCAGGCATCCTGATGGTGTCGTCTGTCGTCCGGCGTCCCGTTGTTCAGGACGAGGCGGTACCGCTCGACACCGCGCGTTACGGGCCAAGGACGCCATTGCCTGCGAACCATCCGGTGCAGCTCGATGCCGCGCCCGCTCAGGACGGTCCGGTACCGCGCCACATTGACCGCCCACAGGGTGACGGGGACAACGACGAAGAAGGCCCGAGCATCCCGGAGCCGCGCCAATCCCCTCATCGCGTCAGGACAACAGCCGTTGATCGGGCCGGTCAAGCGCGCGGGACAGCGAAGACCTCGGCACTGGGCGATTACCGGGGAGGACCCGGTTCCGTGTCAGGGATCGCCAGGGCTGTGACCCGGCACTCTTGTCCGCCCAGGAACCCTGACCGTGGAGCACGGCATCGCCTTCAAGGAATGGGCAGGTCGTCATCTCCCACGAAGCAGCACACGCCGAGGGATTCTCGCACCACCATGCATCATGCCAGTGTCATCAGCATGTCGAGAACTCGTCGATCCCCGAAGGTGTCAACGGCATGCTGCGCCAGTTCGGCCAAGCCTCTTCCATTCGACTCGACCCGAGTGTCAGCACCCTGTTCGACAAGGAACTTCGCAACTTCATACGCGCCGAACCAGGCGGCACTGGCGAGTGCCTTGTCCAACACGGACTGTCTGTCGTCCTCAGGTACGAATGGCAACAGTCCCCTGAGGATCACGACCTGCTCGGATTCCTTCTCCGGGCGCTGCCTGAAACGCACCGTATGATCAATCAGGATCGGCGCCTCATCCCGCAGGTCGGCCCTCCCCTGCATCCTCAGGAACAGACCACTTTCGGCATTGCCGCAGAGCGGCACCAGCAGCTTGGCCCACTCCTTGGGAGTCAGGCCATGCTTACGATCTTCTTCTTCAAGACGTGACAGGATTTCTTCATCGGTCTGCCCCTGCGGTCTCTTCCCGATGTATCGCTGCAGCCTTCTCAGTCCCTCTGCGTCCACGACAAGCCTCCAGTGGTCCGATTGCTCACCCGCGGGGTCCAGCGCCGGCGAGCGGCGATTCGTCCGAGTCGCTCGAAGCGTAACAGTCCGGCGCATGCCTTCCATCCAGGGCGAGAGACGGCAGAGCCGGCTGTCCTGCAGCTGTTCCTCATGCGCCAACGCCTGACCGTCAATGCCGGTTCGGGCCAGCCGGCCGCCGCGCCGGACTGCGAATCGCCCCGGGCCCGAGCATCCCGCCGATCCGCACAGCCGTTCTCGGCGGGTCAAGTTCAGAGAACAGAGCAGATGTCCAGGTACACTAACCCTGAACTACCCCGGATCCTCACCTCCGGGCCCACGTAACACGAACCCGAAGGGAAGGACGATGAGAAGACGTTTGCGCCGGCTCGCAGCAGTGCTGCTCCTCGTGGTGAGTCTCACCGCATTCGGCGGCACGACCACGGCGAACGCCGAGGGGAATGATGCCGCGGCCCACTTCCACGCGACGATCACGACCGAGAACGAGTCCATCGCGAATGGCCAGTACGCGGCGTTCAACGTCTCGTACACGCTCGATCGCGGCCAGATCAGTGCCGGCGACTACGTGAACGTCACCGTTCCCGACACGCTGCGGAACGTCTCGTTCGCCGTGAGTCAGCAGGTCTTCTCCGACGTGGAGGATCTGGGAGGCGGCCAGTACCGGCTCGTCTTCAACGAGAACGCCCCGAACGGCATCTCCGGGTCGTTCTCGATCTCGGCCTTCGGCAACAACAACTCCGATTCGGCCACGACGGCCACGGTGACCGTCGGTGACGCCTCCAAGACGATCACCGTGGGCGCCGGCAGCCACGGCGGCGGCGTGGGCCCTGAGACGCGGGGCATCATCAAGTGGGGGTACGAGGGTGACGGCTACACGCAGGACACGGCGAGTTCCGGCGTGTACGACCAGAACAGGGACGTGACCGTCACCTACGCCATCGAGGTCGATCCCCGGATGAGCAGGATGACTGGTGTCACGGTGAGCGACACCCTGCCCGCGGAGATGGTGCTCGATCCCTCCTCGATCAGGATCGTGACCGAACTCCCCGATGCCCAGACCGGCCCAGAGTTGTCGGCCGAGGAGGTCGCGCAGATCGTCTCGGTCTCGGGCAACACCATGACCTTCGACTTCGGCGACCGGCTCGACGGCACGAAGTATTACCGCATCTACTACGACGCGACGGTGCCGGCCGGCACGTCGGTCAGGCTCACGAACAATTCGAGCATCACCTACACGGGCCCGAACGGCCCCGACGTCGAGACCTCGTCCTTCACACTCAAACCCCAGTCCGGATACAGCAGCTCGCTCGGCTACAAGAGCGTCGACAAGACCGAGATCAGCGATGACCCGGAGGACCAGACGGTCACCTACACCATCACCTTCGAGAACGACCAGGCCTTCGCCGCCGGCGAGATCAACCTCACCGACGAACTCGACTCCAACGTCACGTACGTCGACTCCTACGCCTCCAACTACTTCTCGCTGAGCTACGACGAGGCGAAGAACACGGTGAGCATCACGAACACCGAGGCCATTCCCGCCAGCTCGCGGCAGACGGTCACCATCGTGACGGACTTCACCGGGGTGCCCGCCGGAACGACCATCGAGAACACTGTCGGCGGCAACACGACGAAGACGACGAAGGTCGCCGGGTCACTCGTTCTCACCGCCACGAAGACCGTCGATGGGGCAGCCCCCGGCGACAAGGTCTTCTCCTTCGAGCTGCTCGACGCCGACGGCATCGTTCTGCAGACCGCGCAGAACACCACGGACGGCACCGTCTCCTTCGACCCGATCAGCTACGGCCGCCAGGACATCGGTGTCACCCACACCTACACGGTCCGGGAGAATCCGGATGAGGGACCGCAGGGATACGAGAACGACACGGCGGTCTACACCGTGGCCGTGACCCCGACCGACACCGACGGTGACGGGATGCTGGAGTGTGATCCGGTCATCACCAAGGATGGCGAGCCTGCCGGTGACATGGTGTTCGACAACAAGCTCATCACCACGCCGGAACCAAGCAGCCCGACCCCGGAACCAAGCAGCCCGACCCCGGAACCAAGCAGCCCGACCCCGGAACCAAGCAGCCCGACCCCGGAACCAAGCAGCCCGACCCCGGAACCAAGCAGCCCGACCCCGGAACCAAGCAGCCCGACCCCGGAACCAAGCAGCCCAACTCCAGAGCCCAGCAGCCCGACCCCCGAACCCAGCAGCCCTGCTGCGAGTTCGCCCTCTGATGTTCCGAGCAGCAGCTCTCCAGAGGCGACCGACAGCAGCACCGCACCGGCCGCTGAAAGCACCACCTCCGGCAAGCGTCCTCAACGCCTGCCGAAGACGGGCGCCGATTCGGGCGGCCTCACGGTTGGGCTCCTGCTCGTCGCGACTGTCGGTGGCGCTCTCGCACTGCGCCGTCGCTGACGCACTGGGTAGCGACTGACCGCAAGGGTCCCGGCTCAGCAATGGCTGGGCCGGGACCCTTCATGTGCTGCGGACGCGGAGACCCTGCCCCTAGGATCGGGGACATGTCATTTCGTTCGCCGTCCCCAGGAACCGTCCCGCCCGAGGGGCCCCTCCGGCTCTGCGGAATCGATCTCCCGTCCGGTGTCCATCTGGGCCCGTTCGATACTGACCGCCGCATCGTGCCGCTGGCCTGGATGACCGCCGAGCCCGTCGAGCCGGAACTCCTTGGTGCGTGGATGCGCCGCCTCGCCGCGGATTTCGGGCGGACCGGGCTCTGGCCGGTGGCCCTGGCCGGTTTTGCCGGGGACCTGGAACGCCCCTGGCGCAACGGCGAGTTGTTCGAGCCGGGCGGGAACAGCGACTTCGACGTCGAGGACTTCCTGCTCTCCCCCACCGATCCACAGGACTTCGCCGATCCCGACGACATGGCCGCCCACCTGGGAAACATCGCCCCGATCGCCGCGGTGCGCCGGCTCGGCGGCCCGGTCGAGGCTCCACCGGCCGGCGCGGATGAGCTCATCGTCCCCTGGAACGGGAGCGAACCGCTGGCCCTGGGCCTCGTCCCGGCCACCTCGCCGGCCGGGGCGCTGAGCGGGCTCGGCTGGTGGGGGCCGACCAACTACGGTCTTGAGGGCGAGGCCATCGCGCGCATCGCGGCCTCATGGCAGGAGCGTTACCACCTCACCCTGGTGGGCATCGGCTTCGACACGCTCACGCTCCAGCTGCCCCCGGACGGCCTCATCCACCACGAACTCATGGACCTGCTCGCGGAGGTCTACCGGGTCTGCCCGGACGACTACGAGCAGAGCGACTTCCACGACCTCGAGTCCTACATCGAGTTCAGGGACTTCTCCCCCGTCCTCGGCCTGTGGTGGGACTGAGCGGCTGAACGCAAGACCCCCGGCCACGAGGAGTCCTCCGGGCCAGACACCCAGGGGCCCGCGCAACCTCGTGCGCGAGCCCCTGCGGTACGGGTCCGACCGCTGGTGATCAGACCAGGTGCGTCGTGAGGAACGCGGTGATCCGCTCCCACGGGATCGCGTTCTGCTCACCGCCGTCGTACAGGTCGGTGTGGGAGGCGCCGGGGATGGAGACGAACTCCTTGTTGTCCCCCTTCAGCCGGGCGAAGGCGTCCTTGCCCATGTAGTAGGAGTGGGCCGCCTCGCCGTGGACGATCATGACGGCGTTCTCGATCTCCTCGATGTAGCCCAGCAAGGTGGCGTTCATCAGAGAGGACCCGCCGATGACGGTCCAGCCGTCGTTGGAGTTCAGCGAGCGGGGGTGGTAGCCGCGGGGCGTCTTGTAGTAGGCGTGGTAGTCCTTGACGAAGTCGGGGGCATCTTCGGGCAGCGGGTCCACGACACCGCCGGCCATGGCGTAGCTGCCGGAACGGTAGTCGGCGGTGCGCTGGGCGGCGACGGTGGCACGTGCCTGGTTGCGGGCCTCGGCGCTGTCGGCCGAGTCGAAGTAGCCGTTGGCGGCCACTCGGCTCATGTCGTACATGGTCGAGGCGACGGTTGCCTTGATCCGCGGGTCGGCTGCCGCTGCGGCCAGCGCCATGCCGCCCCAGCCGCAGACACCGATGATGCCGATGCGCTCGGAGTCGACGTCGTCACGCACGGACAGGTAGTCGACTGCTGCCTGGAAGTCCTCGATGTTGATGTCCGGGGAGTTCATGAAGCGGGGCTCGCCGCCTGACTCACCGGTGAAGCTGGGGTCGAAGGCGATGGTGAGGAAGCCGCGTTCGGCCATGGCCTGGGCGTACAGTCCGCTGGACTGCTCCTTCACAGCGCCGAAGGGCCCGCTCACGGCGAGTGCCGGAAGAGTCCCATTGGTTCCCCTGGGCTTGTAGAGGTCGGCCGCCAGGGTGATGCCGAAGCGATTGTGGAAGGTGACCTTCTCGTGGTCCACCGCGTCGCTGGGCGGGAAGACCTTGTCCCACTCCTGGGTCAGGTTGAGCTGTTCGTTCTGCATGATCCTCGTCTCCTTCTGGCCTCTTCCTGCGGTGAGAGCGGCAGTCGGTGGTCCGTCGGCACGACCACAGGGCTTCTGGAACGATTCTCGTCATCCCAGTGTTATTTCTCCAATGGTTTTTCTGCATGTCAGATATGCTTGTTGCGCATCTCACATCACTGAAAATGAGGCGGGACCATGGAGATTCGCGTCCTGCGCTCCTTCCTCGCGATCGCGCGTGAGGGGAGCATGACCCGTGCCGCGGAACAGCTGCACGTGACCCAGCCCACGCTGTCCAAGCAGATGAAGTCATTGGAACGGGAGCTGGGCCAGAGACTGTTCGTGCGCCACAGCACCAGCGTGGACCTCACCGACGAGGGCGTGCTGCTGCGCGAGCGCGCCGCCGATCTCGTTCTCATGGCCGAGCGCATCGAGCAGGAGTTCTCGGGTCTGGGGGACGTCACGGGCGGCGACATCTACCTGGGCCTCGCCGAATCGCATCAGGTGAGTCTCATCGCCCGCGAGATCAAACGCCTCAAACAGGCGTGCCCGGGACTTCGGTACCACATCACCAGCGGTGACACCGAGCAGGTGACGGAGAAGCTCGACCGGGGTGTCCTGGACTTCGCCGCCCTGGTCGAGGAGCCCGACGACGAGAAGTACGAGCACCTCACGTTCCCCGGCGCCGACGTGTGGGGCGTGGTGGTGCGGGATGATCACGAGCTGGCGAGCAGGAGCGCCGTGACACTGGACGACCTGGTCGGTGTGCCGCTGTTCTGCTCCGAGCAGTCCTGGCGGAGGGACATCCCCCTCTGGGCCGCCGAGCGGATGCCCCAGCTGCACCTGGAGGGCACCTTCCGGCTCGCCTACAACGGCGCCGTCTTCGTCCGTGAGGGGCTGGGCTGCCTGCTCACCTTCGACCGGCTCGTCGGTACGGGTGAGGGCACCAGCCTCGTGTTCCTGCCGCTGGCCCCCGCGCTCACCACGACGATGCACCTCATCTGGCGCAGGCACCAGGTCTTCTCCCCCATGGCCGAACGCTTCCTGGCCCAGCTGCGTTCCTCTCTGACCGCCGCCGGGCAGTGACGCTCTGCGACCGCCATGGGCTCACCGATGGTGGGGTCCCCTCCGGGGCCGAGAGGCACGGCCGAACCGTCAGGAACCCGCCCGGTAGTAGAGCACGGCGATCTGGGTGCGGTTGCGCAGCCCGAGCTTGGCCAGCACCGCGCTGATGTGATTGCGCACGGTGCCCTCGCTCATGAAGAGCCGCTCGGCGATCTCGGCGTTGTCCAGGCCCTCGCAGACGGCCTCGACGACCTCGTACTCGCGGTCGGTGAGGGCGCTGAACGCCCCGTTGCGTGACGACCCGGCGGTGCCCCCGGTACTCAGGGCGGCGGTGCGTTCGAGCACTTCGCCCTCGAGCACCCGCATCCCGGCCATGACACTGCGCAGGGCCGGCGCGATCCGCGCGACGTCCTGCTTGATCAGGTAGCCCCGGGCGCCCATCCGCAGCGCCCGCACGATGTACTCGTCGTCGGAGAAGGTGGTGAGGAAGACGATGCGCGCCTGCTCGTCACCGGCCAGGATCCGTTCGGCCGCCGCCAGCCCGTCGCCTGCGGGCATCTGGATGTCCATGAGCCAGATGTCGGGCCGTTCGCGGGCGTGCAGCTCGACGGCCTCGGGGCCGCTGCCGGCTGTCCCGGCGACCTCGATGTCGTCCTCGGCATCGAGGATGGTGGCGAGTGAGCCGGCGACGATGGCGTCGTCATCGACGATGAGGACTCTCATGGGTTCTCCTTCGGCAGGGTGGCGAACACCGTGAATCGGGGGCTGGTGGTGATCCTCAGCACGCCCCCGAGCGACTCGATGCGTTCCCGCATCGAGCGCAGGCCCATGCCGCTGGCGTCGTGAAGCCGCTCGGGGGCGGGTGCGGCGCCGTCGTTTCCGATGGTGATCTGCCAGAACACCGGGTACTCGGCGAGCACGACCCGGGCCGAGCCGGCCCGGCCGTGCCGGGCGGCGTTCGTCAGTGCCTCACGGGTGACTGCGATGAGGCAGCGCGAGACGGCAGGCGGCGGCTCCCGGTCCAGGGTGCAGCGCACGGCCACGTTCTCGATGCCGCAGCGCGAGCCCAGCACGTTGAGGGAGGTCGCCAGGTCCTCACCCTCGTCCGACAGGGCGTGAACGCTGCGGCGCATCGAGTCGAGTGCCTCGTTGAGCGTGGCGTTCACCCCGCTCAGCTCCGCCACGACGGCCGGTTCGTCACGGTGAGCGAGCTGCAGCGCCTTCGTCTGGAGGACGAGGCGGGTGAGCAGGTGCCCCACGGTGTCGTGAATCTCACGGGCGATCCTGGTGCGCTCGGACAGGGTGGCGGCCCTCGTCTCGTGGTCCTGGGTCTCGAGCAGGCGGGCGTTCGAGTCCTCCAACTCGCCGATCTTCACCTGCAGGTCGTCCCGCAGGACGTGCAGGCGCCGCTGCATCGCCTCGCCCTGCGCGGTGCGGACGGCGAGGGCAGCGGCCAGCGCGGACACGATGGCACCCTGCCCCGCGGCGAGCAGGGGCAGACCGTGCCACGCCACGGCAGCAAGGACCGGGACGCAGCAGGCAGGGAGCAGCCATGCGCGGCACGACCCGCGGGCGACCGCACGGACCAGGTCGTGGACGAGCAGTGGCGCGCCGAACACCGACCACGGCGACAGGGCCCCCAGCAGCAGGTAGGCGACCGGCACGACGATCGCGGCACGGGCGCGCTCTGGAAGAGTGCAGGCAGCACTGAGCGCCAGCGCGCCGAGCAGCCACGAGATCCCGGCCGCCACCGGCGGGCCGGGGAGCAGCGCCAGGGCGATGCACCCGCACCAGATGACGCTCTTGTCCACCAGAACCCTCATGAGGGCGATTATCCGGCACACCGGAACCCGGTGGGCCCGCCGTCTGGACTCGTGACAGAAGTCATGGGTCGGGCCCTCGCCGCGTGACAACGCTCACTTCTGCGCACCGACCGAGGCACGGAATGATCATCGGGACGATCAACAGGAAGGAGCCGACATGGCCGACGAGGCGGTGTCCGTCGAGGGGCTGGTCAAGCGCTACGGGGAGATGGTCGCGGTGGACAATCTCTCGCTGCGCATCGAGTCCGGTGAGATCTTCGGCCTGCTCGGACCGAACGGCTCGGGCAAGACCACCACGATCAACTGCGTCCTGCAGCTGCTGAGCTACGACCGCGGCGAGGTCGCCGTCTTCGGCCGGCCGATGACGGCCACCTCCTACGAGCTCAAACGGCGCATCGGCGTCGTGCCGCAGGATGTGGCGGTCTTCGACGAGCTCACCGTCGCCGAGAACATCGACGCCTTCTGCGCCCTCTACGTGCCCGACCGCAGGCGGCGCAGGGCACTCGTTGCGGAGGCCATCGACTTCGTCGACCTCGGCGGGTTCACGAAGTTCCGGCCGAGGAAGCTCTCCGGCGGACTGCTGCGCAGGTTGAACATCGCCTGCGGCATCGCCCACCAGCCCGAGCTGATCATCCTCGACGAGCCGACGGTGGCCGTCGACCCGCAGAGCCGCAATGCGATCCTCGACGGCATCCGGGGGCTCAACGAGCGCGGCGCGACGGTCATCTACACGAGCCACTACATGGAGGAGGTCGAGCAGCTGTGCACCCGCATCATGATCATGGACGCCGGAAGGCAGCTGGCGATCGGCACGAATGACGAGCTGAAGTCGATGATCGGCACGGGCGAACGCATCCGGGTGGAGATCATCGGCACCGAGCCCCTCGGCGAGGACGTCGTCGAGCAGCTGCGGCGCCTCGGGCACGTGCGCACCGTCGACTACGAGATTCCCGAGCTGCACGTCGAGTGCACCTCCGGGGCGCACAACCTGTCCGACGTGCTCGGCGTGCTGAGCGGCCGGGGCGTCGCCTACGGGCGGGTCACATCCGAGCCGCCGACCCTCAACGACGTCTTCCTCGAGATCACCGGGCGCGCCCTGCGGGACGAGGCGGCCTGAGATGCTCACCATCGGCTCTTACCAGGTGCTGCGACTGCTGCGCGACAAGGTCCTGCTCGTGTGGACCCTGGCCTTCCCCATCATCATGTCCCTCATCTTCATGGCCGCGTTCTCGGCGCTCGACGACTCATACGAGGCCGACCCGATCGAGATGGGCGTCGTCCAGGACGACGCCTACGAGGCCGCCGAGGGATTCGACGCCTTCATCGCCGCCCTCTCGTCGGAGCAGGACGGGACCCACCTCATCAACACCCACCGGTACGCGACGGCGCACGAGGCCGAGACGGCAGCGAAGAACGGCGACACGGTCGGCTACATCGAGGTCGAGGACGGCACACCGGTGCTGCGCGTCCTGCCGAATGACAGCGCGGCGAACACGGTCCCCGTGCTGCGGGCCGCCCTCGACTCCTATGAGCAGACCAGGGCCCAGTACGCCGCCCTGGCTGCTCAGGGGGCCGGCCCCGAGCAGATCGCCGCCATGCAGGTGCAGCACGTGTCCACCCAGCGCGCCCAGATCACCGAGTCCCCCAGCAGCCCGACGGTGCGTTACTACTTCGCGCTGCTCGCCTTCGCCTGCGGCATGGGCATGCACATCTCGATGCTCGCCGTGCAGGAGGTCGTGGCCGGTTCCTCGCCGCTCGGCGCACGTCGCACGCTCGCGGGGATCCCGCGGTGGAAGGTGCTGGCGGGCACGCTCGGTGCCGCATGGCTCGGCATCCTCGTCTGCCTGCTCGCCGCCTTCTGGTTCATCCGCCTCGTCGTGGGCGTCGACTTCGGGGCGCACACCGGGATGTGTCACCTGGCGATCGGCGTCTCCAGCCTGCTGTCCTGCACCGCGGGCGCCGCCCTGGGAACCGTCCGCGGGATGAGGACGGGGGTCGTCTCCGGCATCACCTGCCTGCTGTCGCTGTTCACGGGTCTGTACGGCACGGCGGCGCAGGAGCTCGCCGACACGGTGCAGAACTCCCTGCCCCTGTTGGCGCAGCTCAATCCCCTGTGGCAGTCGGCGCACTGCTTCTTCTCGCTGCTCTACTACGACAGTCTTGCGCCCTTCGCGCACAGCTGCGCCGTCATGGGCGCCATGGCGTGCCTGTTCCTTTCGATCGCGCTGGTCCGGATGAGGAGGATGAGCCATGAGCATCTTTAAGTGCTCGCTGAGGATCATCGCCGCGCACCGCGGCTACATCCTCATCTACCTGTTCCTGCTGAGCATGCTGGGCCTGCTCACCGGGTTCTCCAGCGGGAACTACAACTCGCAGCTGCTCGAGGATGTGCCGACGGTGGCGGTCGTCGACCGGGACGGCTCGGTGGTGTCGCAGGCTCTGACCGACTACGTCGAGTCCTCGGGCGAGCCGGAGCCCCTGGACGACGACAAGCGTGCCATGCAGGACGCCACCGCCCAGAACCGCATCCAGTACATCCTCATCATCCCAGCCGGCTACGGGGACGCGTTCTTCGATGCGGCCCGCCAAGGCCAGGACGCACCGGTTCTGGACACGATCGTCAGCTACGATTCGGCGTCCGGCTCCCTCATGGACGTGCGCACCCGCGCCTGGCTCGACCAGGTCTACGCCCACCTGGCATCCGGCACCGCCGGGCCCGAGGGAGCCGTCGGGCTCGCCGACGAGGCGATGACCCAGGAGGCGCAGGCCGAGCTGATCACGCCCGACGGCGCGCCCCTGCCCGACAGCCTCGTCGTCTTCGCCAAGTTCTCCACCTACCCGCTGTTCGCCTTCTCCGTCGTGGCCGTCTCGACACTGACGACGGCGCTGGGCCGCCGCCCGGTGCGGTCGCGCATCAACGCGGCGCCGGTCGGCGGTCTGCCGCGGAGCACGGGCGTGCTGTGCGCCTGCCTGGTCGTCGGCGTCGTGGGCTGGGCCTGGATCATGGCTCTGGGCATCACCGCGTTCGGCCTCGAGCACGTGTCCGGCTCTGCGCCGCTGCTCGGTGTTCTCGCCCTGGCCCTGTTCTCCTACGTGCTCGTGGCCTCGGCGGTCGGTTTCCTGCTGGGGCAGCTCGGGCTCGGGGAGAACGCATCGAACGCCGTCGCGAACATCGCGGGCATGACCCTGTCGTTCCTGTCCGGGGCCTGGGTCCCGGTCGATTACCTGCCGAACGCGGTCATCACGGTGTCCCGCTTCACGCCCTGCTACTGGGTGAACCAGGCGATCAACGGTGCCGCCGACCCGACCTTGACCGCCACTGGATCGCTGGCCACGCTGGTGGGCGACTGCGGGGTGTGCGCCCTGTTCGCGGCGGCCATCCTGGGTGTCGGGCTGGCCCTCGGGCGCTCCCGGTCGAGCACCTCGCTGTGACCGCGTTGGGCCTGCGGCCGGGCTCTCATCCCCTCCGGCGCCCGGGGCGGTCGTTCTGACGAACACCTCCCCGGGCACGCGACGGAAACGACGAATCGGCTCTCACGAACGCCGCGGCGGCTCCTGGGTGGCCCCGGCGAGGGTTCTCTCGCCGGGGCGGGCGAGGGGGCCGACGAGTTCGTGGGGCTGGTAGGGCTCCTCCAGGTAGGTCACCTCGTCGGCGGTGAGTTCCACGTCGAGGGCGCGCACCGCGTCGTCGACCCTGCTCGGCTTCGAACAGCCGACGAGCGGTGCGGCAACACCCCTGGCCCAGTGCCAGGCCAACGCGATGTCGGACATCGGCACCTGGTGCCGTTCGGCGAGCTCGGCGACGCGCGTGACGATGGGCATGTCCGTCTCACGGTCACGGTCGTACTTGCTGCGCATCGTGGTATCGGTGGTGGACCGTACGCTGTCGGAGTCCCAGGTGGGGCGGGTCAGATGCCCCGAGGCGAGCGGACTGTACGGAGTCAGGGACATGCCGTACTGGCGGCACACCGGAATCAGCTCCCGCTCGTCTTCCCGGTAGAGCAGGTTGTAGTGATTCTGCATGCTGGAGAACCTCGTCCAGCCATTCTGGTCGGCGACCACCTGCATGTTGTGCAGCTGGTAGGCGTACATGGCAGAAGCCCCCAGCGCACGAACCCTGCCCGCCCTCACCAGGCCATCCAACGCCTCCATGGTCTCCTCGATGGGCGTGTCGTAGTCGAAGCGGTGAATGATGTACAGGTCGAGGTAGTCGGTGCCCAGGCGTTCGAGTGTTCCAGTGATCTCGCGTTCGATGGCCTCCCGTGACAGGTGCCCCTCGTTGAAGTAGACCTTCGATGCGAGCACCACGTCCTCTCGCCTGACGCCGAGGTTCTTCAACGACTGTCCGATGAACTCCTCGCTCGTGCCGTGGGCGTAGGTGTTGGCCGTGTCGATGAAGTTCACGCCCAGTTCCAGCGCCCGGGCGATGACGGCCTGGGTGGCGGGCTGGTCGATGACCCACTGGTGGAAATCGGGAAAGACCCTCCCGAAGCTCATGCCACCGATGCACAGCCGCGGGATCGTGATATCCGTGGTACCGAGCTTTGTGTACTCCATGTCTCCTCCTGCCGGGTGAAACAGGCCACGCGCATCGCTGCCGGCCGGTGACGCGCCGGTGCATGCCGTCCCGGCTGACCGGGCACGGCGAGCCGGCCATGCCGCATGGTCTCACGTCGTCGTGGGAATGGATTGTACGACTCACGGCCGGCATCGTCGATGCCCCGCCGCTGCACCTCCGGGGTGGCCGTAGGGGATGACCCGCCCCGGTCTCGCCCTGAACCTACCGGGCGCAGAAGCTCGTTCGCCGGACACGGGCAAGCCCATGTCACCCCAGCGCCACATCCAGGATCATCATCAAGACGAATCCCAGCGAGAAAGAAACCGTCCCGACATTCGAGTGCGTATCCGAGGACATGTCCGGGATCAGTTCCTCAACCACCACATACATCATTGCTGCAGCAGCGAAGGCCAGCAGGTAGGGCAGCACGATGACAGCCGCACTCGCGGTGACAACGGTCACCGCGGCAGCAATCGGCTCCACGACCCCGGAGAGGACGCCGCACAGAAAGGCTTTCGCCTTCGACATTCCCTCGACCCTGAGCGGCATTGACACGATGGCGCCCTCAGGATAATTCTGAATGGCGATGCCTAGCGACAGGGCCAAGGCGGCCGTCTGACTGATCCCGGTTTCCCCGGACAACCATCCGGCATACACCACGCCAACAGCCATCCCCTCGGGGATGTTGTGCAGGGTGACAGCCAGGATGAGCTTGGTCGTCCGTTTCAGACCGCCCACCGGCCCTTCGATTTTCTCGCCGACGTGCATGATGCGGTGCACCAAAACCAAGGAACAGGAGAATCCGATACCCACCAGAAAACCAATGGTGGCAGGTATGAAGGAAAATCTTCCCAGCTGAGCAGAACTTTCCAGGGCCGGTTGCAACAGACTCCAGAAGGAGGCCGCCACCATGACACCGGCGGCGAAACCGGTCAAGACCCGCCGCGCGACATCGGAGATACCCTCTCGCAAGAAGAATACGGTTGCCGCACCGAGGCCGGTCCCAAGAAGCGGTAAGAAGATTCCCAGCATCAACTGGGCGTTCACGGGGAACACCTCTATCACAGTTCCCACCGCCTCACTGGAAGCATGTGATGCTCGTTCACGCGCCGCCCATGACCTTCGACAGAAGAATGGTCGCCCCTGATTTCAACGTCATCGACTCGTCCGGCACTGTCCCCTGACGGCCACGCAGGACAGCCATTCCTCATCTGCCACGAGGACCCGGCTCATGGTCCGGATCATACGATAGCCACCACCAACCTCGCCGAGAAACACGTCAGTAACCCGCCGACAACGCCAATCCTGTTACCGGAAAGCCATGGCGTTCCGCGCGAGACCGCCGGAAGCAGTCCTCCTGGGGTTGTGCCTCCTCGGGCGCACCTTCGACCACGGCTTCGAACAACTCCCCCAAGCACGAGAGTCAACAACCGTTCTTGTGTCATGCCAGACGCATCCGCCGCGTCAGGGATCTGTGGGTGGACAGGAAATCCGGGAAGGACGACCCCTCACGGACAACTCTGGTCAAACGGTTGTAGGAGGATCTCTGCGCCCACCACTGGCACGCCGCCGGCGCTCCCCACGAGATGCGCGAGAAGACCCTGTCCCCGCAGCGACTCGGGTCCCTCGTCCAGCTGGTGCGCCACTACGGACGCAGCGCACTGAGTGGGAAGGTGAAGGCGCCGTTAGGCATCGTCATGGTGGGTCCGTCGGCGGTCACGACGGCAGTGAAGACCGGTGCGGGCGTATATCGCGTGTCAATGTCGGCCACGAACGCAGCCAGGGAGTCCTGTGCCTTCGGTATCTGCCGTTGCCCCAGCTTGACCTCGAAAGCAGCCCAACGGCCGTCGTCGAACTCGACGACGGCGTCGGCCTCCTTTCCCGACTTGTCCCTGTAGTGGTAGACGTGCCCACCTCGCAGTTCGGCGAAGGTCCGCAGATGCTGTACAGCCTGGGACTCGAACCACAACCCGGCGGTCTCCAAGTCATGCATCAGACGCTCCGCCGAGGTCCCGGTGATGGCTGCAGCCAAGGCGGGATCCACGAAATGGAGTTTTGATGAGGTGCGCACCGCGTAGCGTGAACGCAGGTGCGGAGCCCACGCGGGCTGCTCTTCGACAATGAAGAGCCGCCTCAGGGCGTTGACGTAGCTCGCGGTGGTCTCCGCGCTGAGCGCCTGAGTCGTCACATCCCTCGCGATGGTAGTGAACGAAGCCTCGGTGGCGATGTGGCGCGCCAGGGAGCGCAGGAGTGCGTGCAACCTGATCGGATCGCGGCGCGGCTCTCCATCGAGCCGCCCCACGTCGATGTTGACAACATCCTCCACGTAGTCGCGCAGGTGACGCTGCGCCTGCGCAGTGGTGGCATCGACGTCGCCCGGCCAGCCGCCGTGCACCAGCACATCCAGCGCCTCTGGGACGCTCGTGCCGGAGTCAAGCGCGGGCGGCGGCGCCTCGCCGTCGAACAGTGCCGCCAACGAGACGGTCCCCGCGCCCAGACCGCGCTCGAACAGGGTCATCGGACGCAGGCGCACCCTGGAGATCCGGTGGGCACCGGAATGCCGCGTAGCATCCTCGGCGGGAACCGAGGAACCGGTGAGTATGAACTGTCCAGGGCGTTGCCTGGCGTCGACCTCCCGCCGTACCGCATTCCACAGGTCCGGTGCGAGCTGCCACTCATCGATCAACCTGGGGGTGTCACCGTCCAGCAGCAGCGCAGGATCAAGGTCGAGCGCAGCGCGAATCTGCGGCAGACCCGAGTCCAGGGCGACCTCGGATGCCGCATGCTGGCGTCCAGTCATGGTCTTGCCACAGGCGCGCACGCCCTCAATCAGCAAGCCACCCGAGTAGCCCAGGACATCGTCGACGAGGGCATCAACGACACGAGGACGGTAGCTCACATCGGCCATCGATCTCCTCCTGCAATCCAGCGCAAGACCAACTTCAACCCAGGAGTTGGCGTCATTCTAGCCGGGCAGTTGGCGTCGTCCCAACCGGGCACTTGGCGTTCGGGGACGGCACAGCAGGACGCGGCAGGGGCCTCCCCCAACCAGTCCTCGCCCGAGGCTGCGCCGGGCTCATCATCTCCAGCCAGGCCGGCCACATGATGCGTCTGAGCGACAAGGTCGAACAGCAACCTCGGCGAACTGGCCACCGGCAGGACCGCTCATCGCCGGCGGTGCGATCGCCTCGATCAACGCCGGTCGCTACACGCTGGGCGGGTGACCGCCGACGGGCACAACGACGGCGGCCGACCGCCCTTCCTCACATGAGACGGTCGGCCGCCGCGCAGCTGGCGGGGAACTCCGTCAGGACTGCTCCTGCGCCTGCGAACCGCTGACGGCGTCGAGGGCCGCGAGGGCGTTGAGCGTGCGGGGGTAGCCGATGAAGGGCAGATTCGACTCGATGACCCGGATGAGTAGCCCGCGGGAATTACCCACCGAGAGATTCCCGGCGGCATGCCCGCGGGCCTGCGCGTCGGCACCGCCCTGGGCGACGATGACGCAGAAGGTGACGAGCTCGCGCTGCTTCAGGTCGAGCCCGCCACGGGTGTACCAGTCACCGAAGCAGTTGCCGACCAGCCACTCGTTGATCTTGGGATAGTCGGGGTTTCCCTTATCCTTGTAGCCGCGCATGCCCTCACCGAAGATGTCGACCTGAGCCCGTTCTCCCCCGGCGAGGCGGCTGTCCAGGTCCGGAGTCGTGCCGGCCTGGGGTTCGAGGGGTAGTTCGACGCCGGCCGCCTCGAGGATCTCGTTCGTGGCCTTCAGGAAGGGGAAGACACGACCGATCCCCAGGTAGGCGACCGCCTGGTAGACGATCTCCTTGAGCTGCACGGGGGTGATCCCGTTGCGCAGGGCGGCCGGGGCGATGGCACGGTACTCGTCGATGCCCTGGCAGCCGAGCAACGTCGCCAGCCAGCCGAGGTAGCGGGTGACCTCGTCGAGCTGGACGGCATCGACGACTTCGTCGAAGGCGAAGTTGTCGAAGCGCTCGATGAACTCGGGGTCGGTGCGCAGGAAGTCACTTTCGTACCCCGGGAACATCCTCTCGTGAAACGCCTGGGCGTCAGCCGTCAACCTCGTTTGGTAAACCATGGGGAATCTCCTCTCCGCTGTGACAGGATCGTCTGGCACCGATGTTCAGGACTGGCTCCAGCCCTCCTGCAGGTACTGTAGGTCGCCATACCAGTACGCAGCCGTGGATCCGCCGTCGCAGAGAATGTCGGTACCGGTGATGAAGGTGCCCTCCGGCCCCATGAGGAAGGCCACGAGCGCTCCCATCTCGTCCACGGTGCCGGCGCGCTTCGCAGGCATCAGGTCGAGCATCTTGCGGTAGCCCTCGCCGCGTGGGCCGTTCAGTTCATCGAAGGCGAGCGGCGTCATGATGATGCCGGGCGAGATGGAGAACACGCGCGCACCGCGCCTGCCCCACTCACACGCCTGGCTCTGCACGCGCAGCACGTTGCACCGTTTGGCGTACTGGTAGGCACGCAGCGTCGTGCCGACGCTGTCCTCGGCGAGGAGGGGCAGATTCAGCAGTTCCTCTGTCGGAGTCATGGCGAGCGCCCAGTTCTCCTCGGCGGAAAGAGCGGGCAGACGGTGGCCCGACTGGCTGGACACCACAACCCCCGAACCGCCCTGGGCGATGACCTTGCCGAACTCCTCAAGCAGGACGGATGTCCCGTAGAGATCGACGCGCAGGATCTCAGCAATAGGGGCCTGCGAGGGGCTCACCCCTCCCGCACAGATGACATTGGTGATGGGGCCGAATTGCTGACAGTGCGCTATCACCGCCAAGATGTCCTCCCGGCTGCCGAGATCACAGGCCATGGCCGAGCAGTCGAAACCATCCCTCTGCAGGTCCGCGGCAACACGATCGACCTCCTCCTGCGTACGGCTGGTCAGCACCAGGTGCTTGCCCTGAGCCACACGCCGGGCGATCGCGACGCCGATACCCCCGGCCCCCACCAACGCGACGACGTCCTTCATGACCTTGTCCATGCTCGTGTTCCCCTCTCCTGTTCGTGAATCGGCCGCTCAGGGCGAGTGCACCCGCATGCTGCTCGCCCCAGACGAAATCTGCGCTCACCGCCGACTCGCTCTGCTGCGACGACCAGACCTGCACCGTCCCGGACGTTCGATCGTGGCGGCCAAGGACCTGCCGCCGTGAGACCTGGGTGATGCGGCAGCGACGCGGCGTGCGCATGTGTCGCAGCATCGTGCGAATGACCTCGGTGAAGCAGGACGCTCCACCCTTCCACGCAGAGGTGCCCCGCGCGCAAGACCCGATGGCGTCCACCGCACCGGGTCATGGCGCCACCACTGACCCGCTCATGTGCGTCTCGCCCCAGGTGCACAGTTGGTCGAGCACTTCCATGAGGGACTCCCCCAGTTCGGTCAACGAGTACTCCACCTTCGGGGGAATCTGCGGATACTCCTGGCGCGCTATGAGGCCATCGGCCTCCAGTTCTTTCAGGTTCGCAGAGAGCGTCTTGTCGGTGATCCTCCCCAGGTAGCGGCGCATCTCGTTGAAGCGCACCGGTTGGAACTCCATCAGACAGTAGAGGATCGCCATCTTGTACTTGCCCCGGATGAGCGACATCGTGTAGCTGTAGCCGGTGCCCTCGAACTGTGCATCCGCGATGCTCGGCGCCTGATCAGACATCCCCCTGCTTTCTTCTGAGAAGGTACCTGTTCTCAAAAACAGTACTGGTTCAGGCTTCGTCGTCGCAATAGAGTGCGTCACCAGACGCGGACATCCGCCGCGACCGCACATCGATCATGAGAGAGGGCCCCTGACATGGCCAACGCATCCATCCGCGACTACCAGGACATCATCGACTGCGTGAGGATCTACACCGAGGGCGGCAACGTGAGCGGCGACGCGCAAAGGCCCGCCTTCTTGGCGGGGGCGACCATCAATGGGGACCCCATTCAAACGCTGTTCGACACCGTGGACGAACTCGGCCCCGGCGAGTCCACCGCGCAGATCGACGTACTCGACGTCGTGAACGACATCGCGGCCGTGCGCGTGACGATGGAGAACTTCCACGGGGCGGACTACGTGGACCTCCACGTGCTGAAGAAGACCGAGGACGGCTGGAAGATCGCCGCGAAGGTCTTCACCGACAAGTGATCGGCCAACGGCGCAACGAGGAGGAATGACATGAGGGTATTCGTGGCAGGAGCGTCCGGCCGTGTCGGGCAGGAGGTGGTGACGCGGCTGGCGGCACGCGGGCACGAGGTGGTCGCCGCATCGCGCAGCGCCGAGTCGCGGCAGTGGCCGGCGGGGGTCGTGGCCCGCAACCTCGATTTCCACGCCGACGTGGGGACGCTGACCGATCTGGTCCGTGGAAGCGACGCCGTCGTCTTCACCGCGGGCTCGCGCGGCAAGGACCTGTTGCAGACCGACGCATTCGGCGCCGTGAAACTCATGAGGGCCGCCGCCGCGGCAGATGCACGCCGCTTCATCATGCTCAGCTCGATCTTCTCGCTGCAGCCCGAGAAATGGGAGCACGAGGAGTCCTTGAAGAGCATCACCAATTACAACATCGCGAAGTTCTTCGCCGACGAATGGCTGACCAGGCTGTCGGGCCTGGAGTGGACCCTGGTGAGGCCCAGCGTCCTGAAGGACGAGCCCGGCACTGGACGCATCGAACTGAATCCAGAGCATGACGGCAGCATCCCCATCCCCGATGTGGCCGAGGTCCTGGTCGGCGTCCTCGACACGCCGAGGACCGTGGGCCGGATCATCGACATGCGCCGGGGCTCGGAGCCCATCGCCGAGGCGCTGGCGCGGGCCTGAACCCGGGCCGGTGCCGTCCTCCCCGCCGGCTCAGGGCACGAGGACGATCTTCCCGACGGCGCCGCCTGCGTCGACGCGGGCCAGAGCCTCGGACACCTGTGCCAGCGGCAGGGTGGGGCCGACCTGTGCGGGCACGTTCTGGCCGGCGAGGATCGTCGCGGCCCGGTCCAGCTGCTCGCCGTCGGCGTGGACGAAGACGAAGCGGTAGCGCTGCCCGCGCCTGGCGGCCGCGCGGTCCGCACCGGCGCCGGCCAGCGTGAACAGTGCCCTCTTGAGAGGGCCGTAGCCGGCCCGTCGGGCGAATTCGCCGTTGGGGCCGCCGCGCAGCGAGACCAGGGTGCCGCCGGAACGCATGATGCCCAGCTGACGCCTCATCTCGTCGCCGCCCAGGGAGTCGATGACGAAGTCGACGTCGTGGAGCACGTCGGCGTAGTCCTGGGTGCGGTAGTCGATGAAGCGCGCGGCGCCGAGCCGGCGGACCCGCTGCTCGTGCCGGGCATTGCCTGAGGTGATCACCTGCAGCCCGCGGGCCGCGGCGAGCGGGATGGCGGTGGCGCCCAGCGATCCGGTCCCGCCGGAGATGAACACGGTGTCCCCCTCACCGGCGCCCTCCAGCAGGTCGAGGGCCTGCATCGCGGTGAGCGCGGTCAGTGACAGGGTTGCGGCCTCCTCGAAGCCGTAGGCATCGGGAATCGGGGCGAGTGCGTCCTGGTCGACGGCGGCGTACTCGGCGAAGGCGCCGATCCCATCCAGCGGCATCCGGCACATGACCCGCTGCCCCACCCGCACCCGCGTCACCTCGGCACCGACGGCCTCCACCTCGCCGGCCAGTTCGTTGCCCATGATGAGCGGGGTGCGATAGCCGACCAGGAGGGCGACCTCCTTGCGGGCGATCATCGTGTCGAGGGGGTTCACGCCGGCGGCACGCACGCGCACCAGCACGTCCTTCGGCCCGACGTCGGGGTCGCGGACCTCGCTCACCTGCACGGCGTAGGGCGCCTTGCCGTGGCGCATGAGGACTGCTGCCTTCATCTGGTTCCTCCATGGTCGAGTTCGGCGCGCTCGGCGGGCGAAAGCCGGGCGCGCATGGCGGTGACGCAATCGGCGAGGGTGCGGGAGGCGAGTGCCCGACGGAGAGCCTCCTCAGCCTCGGCGAACATCGGGGTCAGCACCGGTTCGATGTGACGGCCGACGACGCAGGCGTCGTTCGGGTTGCGGTGCATGTCGATGGCATGCACCGGGTGGCCGCAGGCGGCGTCGTGAACTGCCAGAAGCGTGACCTCGCGCGGGTCCATGAGCATGTGGTAGCCGGCCGACCCCGAGTGGGAGCCGACGATTCCGGCCTGCCCGAGACCGGCCATGACCTTGCGGACATAGCTGGCATTCACGCCCGTGCTCGTCGCGATCCTGGCTGACGTGATGGGCCCGTCCGGCTCCTCCGCCTGCGAGACCAGCACCAGGGCGTGCACCGCCACTGAGAATCGCGTGTCCATCGCCACCTCCTGTATCACTAAGTAATACAGGTGCAGCGTAGCGCGGTCCCTCAACGGCGGGATCGACAGTGCTGCCACGCACGTGCCGGTAAGTGTTCACCGGCCAGTCGGGATACCTACGCGACGGCTGCAATGGGCGATGTCCACACCAAGGACGGTGCGCACGGCCGGTCTCGCGCAATTCCTGGAGCATGCGCCAGCATCATGAGGCGCCGTCCTCCGCCCCCTGAACTCCCGGGAACAGAGAGGGCACGTGCCCCGGCGGACAATGCCAGGTGAACCGTCACCGGTTGATGCGCATGGCCAGTTTGCGCGCGACCGAGCGGGGCACGAGGCGAGAGCCAAGCGCCATGGCCTTCGTGAACGCCCCTTGCAGGCAGACGGCCTTGCCCTTGCGCATGGCGGCCCAGCCGTCGCGGGCCACGTCGGCTGCGCTCGCGGCGTGGCGGAACATCGCAGAACCCGAGCTCATGGCGGCTGCGGACTCGAAGCCGGTGGCGGTGGGGCCCGGGCACAGCGCCGTCACGGTGACGCCCGTACCAGCCAACTCCTCATGAAGAGCCTCGGAGAAGCTGAGCACGTACGCCTTGGTGGCGTAGTAGGTACTCATGTACGGTCCTGCGCTGAACGCGGCGACCGACGAGAGGTTGAGGACCATGCCCGTCCCGCGTTCCACCATGGGCGGCACCAGCAGCCGGGTGAGCTGCATCAGTGCGACCACATTGACCTGCACCATGTCTCGCTGCCGGGCCCAATCGGCACGATGGAATGTCCCTGAGTCGCCGAAGCCCGCGTTGTTCACGAGCACATCGACGTTCAGCTCATGTTCGAGAACGAAATCGTATACATCGAGCGCCTCATTCTCGCGCGAGAGGTCTGCCGGGCAGACGTGAGCGTGTATGCCGTACCCGTCCTCCAGTTCGTTCTCCAAGGCGAGGAGCTTGCCCTCGTTACGGGCCACGAGCACGAGGTCGAAGCCCTCGCCTGCGAGTACGCGGGCGACCTCGGCCCCAAGACCGCCGGATGCACCCGTGACCAGGGCCGTCGGCCTGCTGTGTGCCATCGCTCATTTCCTTTCTCGTGACGGCCGTCTCGGCGGGACACGTGGACGTCGCCGCCCGCCAATGGGCGTCTCCCGCTCGCCGGTCATCGGAATGTGTCGACCCCATTCAACGTGAAGAAGGCGCCTGCGAACACGACACGGAGGGCGGGAGTGTTCGGACTTGGCGGGGGACGTTCTACAGCGTTGCCATGACAGCGGAGAGTGCCCGCTCGACGAGGCGCTTCGCGTCCTCGACGCCGGTCGTCTCAGGATGCTCCATCCACCAGGTGTAGGCGCCGATGGCAGCGGAGGCGCCCATCTCGGCGAGCAGGTCCCGGTTGGGTTGCATCCGCGATGACGGGTAGCGCCGGGCGAAGTTGGTCTTGATCGCGTCCTTCCACCTGGCCACGAAGCGGGCATCGGGCTGCACGACGAGCAGTGTCCGAAAATCCGACCACCTCTCCTCGACGAAGCCGAAGGTCTCGTCCAGGAAGACGCCGAAGTCCATGCCGGGAAGGTCGCCATCGGAGACGCGGTCCGTGACCTCGCCCAAGCCGGCGAGGAGTTCGTCCTCAACCTCGACGAGCACGTCGTCAAGATTGCGGTAGTGCGCGTAGAACGTGGTGCGGGCCACCGGAACTGCCGCGCAGAGGGCCTTCACCGTCATGCGGTCCAAGCGCTCGCGGGCGTAGATGTCCATGAACGTTTCCCGTATGGCGTCCCGAGTTCCCAATAGCGGCCGTCACCTTTCGCACGTACCCGCGGATGGTGGCTCATCCACGAGACTCACTCCCATTCGATGGTGCCCACGGGCTTGGGGGTGAGGTCGTAGGCCACGCGGCACACGCCGGACACCTGGGCCAGGATGCGGGCGGTGATCCGCTTCATGAGCGGCCAGTC
>NZ_OMOH01000003.1:236696-369098 GCF_900289195.1 Propionibacterium ruminifibrarum | reverse complement strand
GATCATGATGAACGCATCCACACCAATCGGCGAACCAACCGTCCACGCATGATAAGCCAACACCTGCATCATGCACACCGCACGCAAACCCTGAATATCCCCACGGCGCGCCGTGGCAGCGGTGGTCTGCGCGGGCGTACCTGCGGGCAGGGCGATGGAACTGTGGGCCACTCGACGCGCCTATCTTCTCGGGGAACGGTACGGCTGCCTCGCTGGGCGCCGCGCAGCGCATCAGGTGGGGCACTGCTTGGAACCTTGTTCATCTTACCGGACAGGCTGTCACCGAACCGGTCCTTGCCGGATCACGGTGGGACCCGCTCGGCCGGGGCCGCTGCGCCGAGGGCCTGCTGGTTCAGGCCAGGTGCTCGAAGACGCCCTCGCCGGGGTACCAGGACTCCCAGCGGCTGTCGCCCACGCGCAGGCTCGCGATCTCGACGGGGGCTTCGCCGGGGTCGGGGTCGATGCGGATCTCGCCGTTGTCCACGCGGATGCGCAGGCCCTCCCCGGCGCGTCCGGAAACGGCGACCACCTCGTGGCCCCCGAGTCTGCGGAAGGCGTCGGCGTAGCCGAGGTCCTGGCCCCGCCAGAGGCGTCCTTCGTAGCTGATGTGGGGAAGCACCTCGATGTTCATGGATGCCCCGTCGAACTGGAGCTGTACGTAGTCGTCGAGCACGAACGCGACCGAGACGAGCCGGTCACCGACGAGATGGCGGAGCAGTTCATCGGAGGTCTGAGACTCACGGGGTGTGCTCACGGTTCCCTGTCTACCAGCATGCGCACCTCGTGGGCCAGCTCAGTACACCGTCAGGCCCTTGGAGCGGAAGATGTCGCGGGTGGCCTCGAGCTGGTCACGGGTCGGGGCCGGGGTGTTCTCGAGCTTGTAGTCCAGGCCCAGGTCGTGCCACTTGTCACGGCCCATCTGGTGGAAGCCGAGCACCTCGGTGCGCGTGACGTTCGGCCACTTCGCGACGATGTCGGCCACTGCGGCCACGTTGGCGGGGTCATGGGTCAGGCCGGGCACGTCGACGAAACGGACCCACACCTGCGTCCCCCTGGCCGCCAGCCGGTCGCCGAAGGCCAGGGTCGGGGCCAGTGCCCGCCCGGTGACCTCCTCGTACAGGTCCGGGTCACCTGCCTTCACGTCGAGCAGCACCAGATCGATGTCCTCGAGCATCTCGTCGGTGCAGGAGGCGCCGAGAAAACCGGACGTGTCGATGCAGGTGTGGATGCCCCTCTGCTTGGCGCCGTGCAGCAGCCGTGCCGCGAAGGGGGCCTGCATGAGCACTTCACCGCCGGACAGGGTGAGGCCGCCGCCGGTGGCGTTGAAGACCCCGCGGTAGCGGCTGACACGCTTGAGCATGTCCTCCACGGCCACGAGCTGGCCCCTGGCCATGAAGAAGGTGTCGGGGTTGTGGCAGTACTGGCACCGCAGCGGGCAGCCGGCGAAGAAGACGGTCATGCGGGTGCCCGGCCCGTCGACGGCGGTGACGAGCTCCCAGGAGTGGATCGACCCGACGGTGCCCTCGCGCATCGCCTCCAGGCGAGCGCCGCGGGGCAGGTCCTCGGTGGTGATCCCATCGAGGCCTGCCCCGTGAAGACGCCGGGCCGGGGACTTGAAGGAGTTGTCCCCGGCCGGCGTGATCGTGTCAGCGGTCATTGGTTGGCGTGTCAGGCCGACTGGTGGAAGGTGCGGCTCAGCACGTCGAGCTGCTGCTCCCTGGTGAGCTTGACGAAGTTCACCGCGTAGCCCGAGACGCGGACGGTGAGGTTCGGGTACTTCTCGGGATGCTCGATGGCGTCCTCGAGGGTCTCACGGTTCAGCACGTTGATGTTGGCGTGGTACAGGCCATCGGTCGCGCCGGAGGCCTCGCGGTTGGCCTTCATGTCGGCGACGCGTTCGGCGTAGGTCTTGACGGACATGTTCTTTCTATCTCCTCTGGTTCAGATGTCGGGGCTGTCAGTACTCGTTGCAGTCGTTGGGGAGGAAGCCGGCGTCAAGGATGCCGACCAGGTTGCTGACCTGCTCCTCCTTGTCGCGGCCGAGCCCGGTGGGGGTGATGGTGTTCGTCAGCGAGATGCCGTCGAGCGCATCGTTGTAGTCCAGCTTGCCCACCGACAGCATGGAGGCGACCATGCCGTGCGTGTCCATCCCGTTCTCCGGGTTGGCGCCGGGGGCGAAGGGCGTGCCCTTCTCGTGGCCGGAGGGGAAGGAGCCGGTGGCCTTGCCGTAGACGACGTTCGAGGTGATCGTCAGCACGGACTGGGTCGGGATGGCGTCGCGGTAGAGCTCGATCTCGCGGATCTTGCTCATGATCGTGTGGACGACGGTCGAGGCGATCTCGTCGGCGCGGTCGTCGTCGTTGCCGTACTTGGGGAAGTCGCCCTCGGTGATGTAGTCGACCACGAGGCCGGTCTCGTCGCGTACCGGGGTCACCGTGGCGTACTTGATGGCGGAAAGGGAGTCCGCGACGATCGACAGGCCGGCGATGCCGCAGCCCAGGGTGCGCACGATGTCGGAGTCGTGCAGGGCCATCTCGATGGCCTCGTACGCGTAACGATCGTGGCAGTAGTGGATGATGTTCAGGGCCTCGACGTAGGTGCCGACGACCCAGTCGAGCATCTTCTCGTAGCGGTTCCACACGTCGTCGAAGTCGAGCGGGCCGTCACCGGAGACCGGCTCGAAGCCCTCGGCGACGAGCTTGCCGCTCATCTCGTCGCGTCCGCCGTTGATGGCGTAGAGCAGGGCCTTCGCCGAGTTCACGCGGGCGCCGAAGAACTGCATCTGCTTGCCGACCCGCATCGGGGACACGCAGCAGGCGATGGCCGCGTCGTCACCCCAGTGGGCGCGGATGTCCTTGTCGGACTCGTACTGGATGGCGCTGGTCTCGATCGAGATGGCGGCGCAGAAGTCCTTGTACCCCTTCGGGAGACCCTTGTCCCAGAAAATCGTGATGTTCGGCTCGGGGGCCGGGCCGAGGTTGCGCAGCGTCTGGAGCAGACGGAAGGAGGTCTTGGTGACCATGGCGCGGCCGTCGTCACCGAAGCCGGCATCGGACCAGGTGGCCCAGTAGGGGTCACCGGAGAAGATCTGGTCGTAGTCGATGGTGCGCAGGAAACGCACGATGCGCAGCTTGAGGACGATCGCGTCGATCATCTCCTGGGCATCGGACTCGGTGATGAGACCGGCCTTGAGGTCGCGCTCGAAGTAGCAGTCGAGGAAGGCGGACAGCCGGCCGATCGACATGGCGGCACCGTCCTGGGACTTCACCGAGGCCAGGTAGCCGAAGTACGTCCACTGGACGGCCTCCTTGGCGTTCTTGGCGGGCACGGAGATGTCGAAGCCGTAACCGGCGGCCATCTTCTTGAGCTTCTTGAGGGCCTTGATCTGCTCGGAGTGCTCCTCGCGGTAACGGGCCCAGTGTTCGCTGAAGGGCTGGTCGGCGACCTTGTCCTTGTCGGCCTGCTTCCACTCGATCAGCTTGTCGACGCCGTAGAGGGCGACGCGACGGTAGTCGCCGATGATCCGGCCGCGCCCGTAGGCGTCGGGCAGACCGGTGATGATGTGGGAGCTGCGGGCGGCACGAATACGGGGGGTGTAGATGTCGAAGACGGCCTCGTTGTGCGTCTTGCGGTACTTGGTGAAGATCTCCTTGACCCGGGGATCGACTTCCTTGCCGGCCTCCCCGATGGCGGTCTCGACCATGCGCCAGCCACCATTGGGCATCATGGCGCGCTTGAGCGGCACGTCGGTCTGCAGGCCGACGATCACGTCGTCGTCCTCGCTGATGTAGCCGGGCCCGAAGGCGTCCACATCGTTCGGAGTGTGGGTGTCGACGTCGTAGACGCGACGCTTGCGCTCCTCGCTCAGGTAGTTCTTCTCCAGGTGGTCCCACACGCGGAGGGTCTTCTCCGTGGGGCCTTCGAGGAAGGAGGCGTCTCCTTCATAAGGGGTGTAGTTGCGCTGGATGAAATCGCGCACGTCAATGGCCTCAGTCCAGGGGCCGGTGACGAAGTCATGCCAGGGGTTCTCGGTCTGAACTGTGCCGGCTTCAGCGATGGTCACGGATTGCCTTTCTGTTGGTCCAGTACGCCTGGGGGATCTTCCCTCGGCCGTACCTGTGCCGCGAACGGACCCTGTCAGTATGACATTTTTGGTGGTCATACCGGTACTTCCAGCGCCAACGCGTGCGGTACCGGATGCCCGCGACGATGGAGTTCAGATTAGGCTTCGCCATCTCGCCTGGCCACCCGATGCCATCCCTTGACCGTTCGCCACGAGTGAGACCTCTGCCACCCGCCCCACGGACGCCGTCGACACCGCCATCCCGGGTAACCTCGCAACGGATCCGGCATGAGGAGCAGACGTGAAGGTTTTCGAGTTGGCCGCGGTTGCGTTGCTGCGGGGCCACGAGGTGCTGAACGTGCGCAAGCGCGGAACCGATCACGTCATCCTGCCGGGCGGCAAGATCGAGCCCGGCGAGAGCACCCTCGATGCGGTGTTGCGCGAAGCCACCGAGGAACTACGCATCGACCTCGACCCGGAGGCCCTCGAACTGCTGGGCGACTTCGACTCAGCCCCGGCCAATGGCGACGCCGACAAGATCCACTGCACTGTCTACGTCGCCGACTGGCCCCGTGACGCCCTGGCCCGCACCGACCACGAGATCGCCGAGTACGAGTGGACCGATCTGCTCGACTGTACGGGCGATCCCCGCCAGGCGCCACTGCTCATCGACCACGTCATTCCCGCGCTCCGGCGGGCCGGGCGCATCTGACGCCCTGGCCACTCCACCGCATCGGGCGCGATGACATTCTCACCCGTGTGCCCCGCGATTGGGATGCCCGCATGAGCGGCCCGCGGTTGGGTTGTCGAGCCGCCTCACTAGACTCACCGTATGAGCAGTGGCGCCCTGATCGACGAGGACATGAAGCACACCGGGGACGAGGTTGTCCTGTGCGTGGATGGCGGTCAGACCGGAACCCGCACTCAGCTGAGACGGGACGGCACTGTCGTCGCCGAGACGTCACATCCGGGTGTGGTCAACGACAGGCCCCAGATCCCTCAGCTGGCCGGGTACATCCTTGAGGCGTTGCGCACCTATGACCAGCCCTGCTCCACTGTCTCGGTGGGCTCATCGGGGCTGGCCGATGACGCCGACCCCACCGAGCTGCTCTCGCTGATCCGGGATGCGGGCGTGCGCCACGTCCTCCTCGCCCACGACTCGACGACGAGTTACCTGTGTGCGATCGGCGACCAGCCCGGCGTCGTCGTGGCGGCCGGCACCGGGGTCGTCACGCTCGCCGTCGGGTTGACCAGCGTTGCCCGCGTGGATGGCTGGGGCTACCTGCTGGGCGATGCCGGCTCGGGCTACTGGATCGGACGCGCGGCACTCGACGCCGTCATGCGCGCCCATGACGGGCGCGGCCCCGCCACGGCGTTGAGCGAACAGGTCGAACGGGACTTCCCCGATCTGGAGAAGGCCTACCTGGAATTGCAGGCCGACGAGCACAAGGTGAGACGGATCGCCTCGTACGCCAAGACGGTCTCCGAACTCGCCGGCACCGACGAGGTTGCGCGGTCGATCAGCGAGGCCGCCGCCACCGAACTCGCGGTCTCGGCTGTTGCCGGGCTGCACAGGGTGGGTCAGGACGAGCGCCCCGACCCCGTGGTGGGCATGCTCGGTCAGGTCTTCCGCAACGTGGTGCTTCGTGAGCGCTTCGAACAGCTCATTCGTGAACGTTTCAGCCAGGCCAGGATCATCGACGCCTGCGGCAATGGCCTGGGGGGTTGTTTCACGATGTCCTGCATGGCTCCTGACTCTGCCCTGCGGCAGCGGGTGCATGAGGCCTTCGCGTGACCCGGCGGACGACGTCATTCACACATGATGCTCTTCGCATGAAGCGCCGCGTCTCGGTTCACCATCGGAGCGCTGTCAGCAGCCACCGCATTCCGACTTGTAACCTGTGGCCATGAAATCAGCGGCTGAGGGGCTTTCCGGCTTCAATCCCTTGTCTGCTCATGGGCTACGCGACGAGGTGTACGACGCCATTCTGGAAGTCCTCCTCGCCGGACAGCTCCCCCCGGCCTCGCCCCTGTCGATCGATGGCCTCGCCAAGTCGATGTCGGTGTCCCCCACCCCGGTCAGGGAGGCTCTGGCGCGCCTGGAACACACCGGTCTGGTCACCCGCGAGGCGCATCGTGGGTACAGGGTCGCCCCGCCGATGTCACGTGATCAGATCACCGAACTCGTGGACGCCCGTCTCGTCCTGGAGCCGAGCGCCCTGTACCGGGCCATGCAGCGCGACTCCGAGGCCTTGCTCCAATCACTTAAAAGCGCCTTCACCACTCACAAACAATGGGCCGCCAAGATGGCCGAACCGCATGCCCTTGAGGATCCCTCCCAGGTCAAGCGCTATTTCGAATCGGATTGGATGTTCCACCAGGCGATCCTCGACCACTGCGGCAACCGATACCTGAGCCGGGCTGTCAACTCACTGTCATTCAGCGTGCACCGCA
Source organism: Propionibacterium ruminifibrarum (assembly GCF_900289195.1). GTDB lineage: Bacteria > Actinomycetota > Actinomycetes > Propionibacteriales > Propionibacteriaceae > Propionibacterium > Propionibacterium ruminifibrarum. The sequence continues at coordinate 362,581 of NZ_OMOH01000003.1, read as the reverse complement.
TGCGCCAGACTCTCGGGACGCAGGTCAGTGACGCCCCGTTCGCGATCGAGGAGCACTCTGCGATCCTCGATGCCGTTGGCACCGGCGACCCGGATGCAGCGGCCGATGCGATGACCGGGCACCTCAACAAGGTTTTGGGTCGCTGCCTGTCGGATGCTCCCGCTGAACCCTGACTGGGGTCACACACCGTCCATTCCGCCGTCCGACTGATGGAACCACCCGAGGACTGCCCCGCCGAAACGGCCGGGCTGGACCCGTCGTGATCGGGCCCAGCCTCAGCCATCATCATCTGCGGTACGCAGGTGACCCTATGCACTCGCGTCGGTCAATGCCCGGAAGATCGGCCCTTGACGGCCTTGGCCACCATGGTCCCTGCTGCCCCCAGGAACAGGACGACGGACAGGAACAGCATGCCGGCCGTCGTCGTCCCGGTTGACTGGGCAATGAGCCCCACCACATAGGGGCCGACGAAACCACCCAGATTGCCAAAGCTGTTGATCGCCGCGATACCGACCGCCGCAGTTGCCCCGATCACGTACAGGGTCGGCAGCGCCCAGAAGACTCCGGCGATCGAGTACAAGCAGAAAGCCGCGAGTGACAGGCATGCCAGCTGAGCGAGCGGTGAACTGACCAAGGCCGAAGCACCGATACCCACTGCAGCCCCGGCGAAGATGACGGCCAGCGGGATCCAGTTCTCACGGAATCGTGCCGCCCAACGCGATGTGATCCAGATTCCGATCAGCGCGAAGATATACGGCACCGCCGTAAGCAAGCCGGTGTTCATGTCGCTACTCGAGAACTTGCTGATCACTTGCGGCAACCAGTAAGACAGGCCGTAAACACCCACCGTGGAGGGGAAGAACAGCACGGCGAACAGGAGCACATTCTTGTCCAGAAGGGCTTTGAACGGGTTCTTGTGATCTGCCTGACCGAGTTCCTGCCTGTCCTTCTCCAGTTCGGCGTCGATCCAGGCAGCTTCTTCTTCGGTGATCCACGGGGCGGCGTGCGGGCTGTCGTGCAGGAGACGCAACGTCGGGATCGCGAGCAGGACGGCCACGCCACCCACGACGACGAACAGCCACTGCCAACCAACCATGCCAAGACCGGTCACGCCGAGCAGCCAGCCGGCCAACGGGCTCATGATAAGGAACGCCAGCGGCGCCGCCATGACGAAAACACCCGTCGCCTTCGTTCTGTTGCGCTGTGGGTACCACTCGGTGAGATAGTAGAGAATCCCAGGATAGAAACCAGCCTCGGCAGCCCCGAGCAGGAAGCGCAGTATGTAAAAGGAAATAGGCCCTCGGGCGGCTGCCATCAACGCAGTGATCAGTCCCCATGTCACGAGGATGCGCGCGAACCAGCGTCTGGGACCCACCTTCGGCAGGACCCAGTTACTCGGCACCTCGAACAGGAAGTAGGCCAAGAAGAACAGGCCGGCACCGAAGCCATAGGCGGCCGAGTCGATACCGATGTCGGTCTCCATGTGCAGCTGAGCAAAACCCACTGCCGAGCGGTCCACGTAGGCAGCCGTGTACAGGACCATGACGAACGGAATGATCCGCAAGGTGATCTTGCGTGTCAGAGCCTTCTCGAACTCCATGATCATCACTCCTGAGGATGTAACGCCTCGAACTGATCCCGATCGTCGACCTTGACTCCCTCGGGAGCGGGGCCGAGTTCGGCGAGAAGCTCCGACATGCGCGCGTACGCCTTGTTGCGATAGGCGATCAGGGCTGTCTTGGTCTCGTCATCGAAGTCTCCGGTGATTCCCTTGCCGTTCTTGACGCCCAGGCGGCCGGCAGCGACCGCATCGGAGAGCATCTTCGGGGTGGCAAGCCGGGACCCATAGGCTTCCTCGAAGGTCTTGAAGCAGTTGGCATAGACATCCAAACCAGCCTGGTCAGCAATGGCAAAGGGGCCGAAGAAGCCCAAGCGGAAGCCAAAGGTTGTCCGTACGATGACATCAACGTCCTCGGGCGTCGCAACGCCTTCTTCGACGCACGCAGTCGCCTCCTTGAGCAGGGCGTATTGCAGACGGTTCAGGACCATTCCGGGACGGTCGGCGACTTGGGCCCCTTGCCGCCCACAGCGCTTCAGCACATCCTTGACGAGGGCGACGGTCTCAGGGGTCGTCGCCTCACCCACGACCAACTCCACCCCTGGAATGAACGGCGCCGGGTTGGAGAAGTGCACCGTCATGAACCGTTCAGGATGGTCAACCGCCGGCGCCAGAACGTGCACTGGAATGGTCGACGTGTTCGTTCCGATGATGGCATCAGGACGAGCATGTGTCGAGATCCGTTCAAGAACGGGCATCTTGACATCCGGCCTCTCGAAAACTGCCTCCTCGATGAAATCCGCGTCACCGACCGCCTCCTCAATGGTTGTGCCGCAGACGAGATTCGCCTTGATGATTTCGACACTCCCCGGCTTGTAGAGCCCTTGATCCTCAAAATCCTGAGCCTCGGAGAGCAGCCGGGCGAACTGCTTCTTCGTCAGTTCGGGGTCACCGTCGACGACAGTGACTTTCATACCGGCCAGGGCCAAGCTCTGAGCGATGCCACCGCCCATGTACCCTGCGCCGACAACGGTTACACTATTGATTGTCTTCACCGAAAACTCCTTGTTTGCATACTTGAACGAACAGAATCAACAGGGGAAATGGGCGCAAAAACTGCGCCCACAGCGATAGAAGTTGTTGCGTCCCACGAATGAGGCACAACCCAAGGCTCACGCCAAGATTTCACACCGTGACCATCGGCCACAATCACTCAATTGGTGGGCATCGTCGCCCTCCAGACCCAAGATGGCTTGCCGACAAGAATCCAACGGCGCGTCAGGCCAGCCACCCGTTCATGGATCTTCCCCCTCAACCCGTCTCCACCCGGGTTGCCTCGCGATCGAACCCCAGCAAAGATTCCTCATGGAAACTACTTGTCACGCCCGAAAGAGCGCAAGGCTCCCCTCAAGACCTGCCTGATGTATTCAGCGTTCTCGGCGCCCACCCCAAGCCAATCCGAGCCATAGTGTTCGGTCATGAAGGGGCCGTCATATCCCACTTGGATTGCCCGTCTGATCACCGCTCGGTAATTCACGACGCCGTACTTGAGCGGCACGGGCGCTGACATGTACGCACCGGTGACGTCATCCTCGTCGCGGATGTAGCTCTTGATGTGCCAGTAGTTCGAGAGCGGAAGAAGTCTCTCGTACATCTCCTCACCCTTCGGCATGGGCCGGTGCAACCTGATCAGGTTTCCCAGGTCGGGGTTGATCCCGACAGCAGGATGATCAACGTCATGGTGGAACTGCAGAGCACCGTCGACGGTGCCGATGAACGTGTCCTCGTACATCTCCAGACTGATCTGCAGGCCCAGACGCTGGGCGTGGTCAGCGAGTTCCCTGACCCGCTCCACTGCGAGGTCATACAACCCCGGGTCATCGTGGTGCCCGTCAGCCAGCCAGAACCACAACGCCTCCTTCTGGGGCTCCGTGAGCTCCTGCTGGAAGCCGATGTTGACGATGGTGGCGCCGAGCGCCGAGGCCCTGTCGATGGTGCGGTGCACGAGCGCGAGGTTCTCATCACCCCTGTCCGCATCGATGACGCTGTTCCGCCCGATCGACATGGCCGGGCAGGCCAGGCCGGTCTCGTCGAGCAGCACTTGGAACTGTGCGAACCGTTCCTCGCTGATGTCGGCGAGGGGGATCCAGTCGTCCATGGGGTCGAAGTGCTTGAACCCCAGTTCGGCGACTTGGAGGAGCTGATCCCGCCAGATCTCCAGCGGGGCCTCCGCGATGGGGGTGCCGTCCTCGGCGAGTGGTCCGAAGTTCATCTTGCAGGCGATGGGCCATGCATCAGCCGTGTACATCTGGTCCTCTCCCGTCCGATCACCGTTGGTCGGACGTCATGAGACGATCATAGATCATATATTCTATTTGTCCATAGCTTCCGGCGAGCCCAGATCGCCATGGCACCGGCTCAGTTCTTCGTTCAGTGGCAGCGGTACAGGACCGGCCGGAGCTTCAGAGTCCATCGACAGTGCGCTGCTCAACGACATGGCTGGGCCCCCGCCTTGATGACGGGGGCCCAGTGCCTCGCGCTCTGGCCGCTGCTGCGCAGGCCAGTCAGATCACTATGCAGAAGCTGCCCGGGCCTGCGCCCGGAGGCTCTTCAACCGGTGCATGACCTCGTTGCCGCCTCGGCCGAAGTAGTCGTACAGCCTGCTGTACTCCGCATACAGCAGGTCATACTGATCCGCGCGGGCCTCGTCGGGCAGGTAGACGCCCTCCTTCTTCGCCCCCATGGCAGCCGAAGCAGCCTTGACATCGGGATACTCCCCTGCCGCGACGGTGGCGAAGATGGCCGAGCCGAGGGCGCCGGGCTGCTCGGCGGTACCGACCGAGAGGGGACGACGGCAGACGTCGGCAAGGATCTGCATGAACAGGCGGTTCCTGGTCAGGCCGCCGGCCACGACGAGTTCTTCGATGTCGATCCCCGCCGAGACGAAGGCCTCGATGATCGTCCTGGCCCCGAAGGCGCAGGACTCGAGCAGGGCTCGATACTGGTCCTCGGGCGTCGTGGTGAGACTCGTGCCCAGCATGAGGCCGGACAACTGTGCGTCCATGAGGGTTGAGCGGTTGCCGTTGTGCCAGTCCAAGGCCACCAGTCCGTGGGCGCCGACCGGCTGATGCTCGCACTTGCGGGTGAGCAGTTCGTGCACCGGGATGCCCAGCTCGTCGGCCTCGGCCTGGTACCGGGCGGGGACGCAGGTGTCGACGAACCAGGCGAAGATGTCGCCGGCTGCGGTCTGGCCCGCCTCGAAACCCCAGGAGCCGTCGACGATCCCCCCATCGACGATCCCGAAGATGCCGGCTACCGGAGCAGGTGTCGGCCATGAGAGCAGGTAGCAGACCGACGTTCCCATGATGGCCGTCATGACACCGTCCTCGACGCCCTGCACCGCCGGGCCGGTGACATGGGCGTCGATGTTCCCGCTGGCCACTGCGATGCCGGCCGGCAACCCGAGTCTGGACGCCACCTCCGGCAGCAGGCCACCGACGTTGTGGCCGAGGGGCAGGACCGGTGCGTTCATCTTCTCGTCGTAGACGTTCTCCAGACCCGGGTTCACCTGGCGCAGGAAGTCCCTGGACGGGTACCGGCCGTCCTGGAGGATGCGTTTGTAGCCGGACGAGCCCGCTGAGAAGGTCAACCGGCCGGTCAGGTGCCAGGTGAGCCAGTCCATGGCCTCGCAGAAGACGTCCGTGGCCGCATAGACCTCGGGAGCACACTCCAGGGTCTCGGCGACCTTGGGCAGCAGCATCTCGGAGTTGAGCACGCCGCCATAGCGGCTCAGCCACTCCTCGCCTCGCTCAGTGGCGACATCGACGATGCGCCGGGCCTGCTCGACGGCACCATGGTGCTTCCACAGCTTCACCCAGGCGTGCGGGTTGTCCGCGAACTGCGGCAGCTCGCACACCGGGGTGCCCTCGGCGGTGGCTGCCACGACGGTCGCCGAGGTGAAGTCCAGGCCCACGCCGATGATGTCGGCCGGTTCGACGCCCGAGTCGGCCACGGCCGCGGGGACCGTCTCGTAGAGTGCGGTGAGGTAGTCGCTCGGGTCCTGCAGCGCGAAGTCTGGTGGCAGTTCCTGCCCGTTCGCCGCGGTCAGTCTCGTGTCCATCACGGCATGCGGGTACTCGCAGACCGCCGTGCCGACCATCTCACCGTCACTGACGCGAACCACGGCGGCTCGGCCGGACAGGGTACCGAAATCCAGTCCCACTACATATTTCTCAGTCATGTTTCCTCCTCGTCGAGAAACAGGGGCAGGGTTGCCGAGCTGCTCGGTCATCCGGGTACCGGGCCGGGCGGATCGACCCTCCGGCCCGCCGATGACGTGCCCGGCACCCGGCGTGCCAGTCACTCGGCCCAGGGACGCCGCCCCCAGAAGCCATCGGGCGCAAACAATCGGTCGACCTGTTCATCGAGCACGCCGAGCTCGAACAGGGCATCGGGCAGGGTGTAACGGCTGCGGATCATGCGGCAGCGCAGATAGGTGTCCCGGAAGCGCTGACGGCTCAGGCCGATCTGCTGCGGGTGCCAGTAGGCCCCCACCTGCTTGAGAATCGCCTCGGCCCGTTCCGGCGGGATGATCTGCGCCCGGGTCCGCTCCGTGATCGTGGGCCACCTGTCCTTGATCAGCTCGATGCGTCCGCGCAGTTCGTCAGCGGTGAGGTACTTGTCGAGTGTCTGCTTGACGGCCGGCTCCACCATGTTCCCGGTGAACCAGGAACGCACGAAGGCCTCGGTGTCCTCGCGGCTGCGCCACCGGGCGACGACTTCCTCGGTGTCGATGCTCGAGACGTCGAGGTCGACGGCGTTCTGCCACAGCGCAAGGGTGGCCAGCGTGCCCAGCCCCACCTTGAAGCCGTGGGTCAGCGGCGGGTCCTCGTCCATGCCAAGATGCTCCATCTCCCAGACGTGTGAGAAGAGGTGGCCGGCTCCGGAGGCCGGGCGGGAGCTGATGCGGTATCTCTGCATCGACAGGCCCGAGAGCACCAATCCCTCGGCAAGGGCGACGAAGGCGCCGGGTTCACGGTCGACCAGACCCTGGGGGTCGCTGATGGCGGCCTCCAACCGTCCCTGGGCCAGGTCCCAGGAGCCCTGGTCGATGGGTTCGATGCCCAGTTCATCGGCGAGGATCCAGTCCGCTCCGGCTGGGATCTTCTCGATGAGATCGCCGACGCCGGTGGCGGTGCAGCGCTGAGGCGCCGCTGCCAGGGTCGGCAGGTCGACGACGAGGCCCTGGGGCGCGCGGCAGGTCAACGTCGTCTTGAACCCGTCGACCGACAGCGAGGCGCCGAACGCCGCATAGCCGTCCATCGACGCCGCGGTGCACACGACGAGATAACGCCGCCCCAGCTCGTCACTGGCCCTCTTCACGAGGTCGTTGAGCGTCCCCGAGCCGACGACGACGGCATTCGCATCGAGTGGCGCGAGGAATTCCCGCAGCAACTCGACGTTCTCGTACTTGGCGTAGACGCTGGGGCTGCCCGGGAAGACGTACGGCTCGGCGAGTTCGACGCCTGCGTCCTTGAGCGATGCGCTCACCTGCTCACCGGCCGCCGCCCAGGTGTTCTCATCGGCGATGATGACACCCCTGGCCTGACCGAAGAGTTCCCTGAACATGGGGCCCGTCGCCGCGAGCACCCCATCGCCCATCACGACCCTGTCGGTGTCGTCGGCGCTCGCCAGTGCCTGCTCGATCAGATCTGACATCATTGTCCCTTTCTCTCCAGACTCCTCACCTTTGCGCCTCGTGGTCCACCATGTCATGGATCATCGACCGCAACTTGGGGTACGTGTCGCAGTAGGCGTCCACGTAGAACGCGTATTCCTCGTGCAGCTCGGGGTCGGGCTCCAGGACGTCGATCTCGTGGACCATCGAGGCGGCCGCCTCGGGAAGATCCTTGTACAGCCCCGCACCCACCGCGGCAAGCATGCAGGTTCCGAGCACCACCGCGTCCCCGACCTCGGTCAGGGCGATCGGCACGCCCGAGACGTCCGCGTGCATCTGCATCCAGTCACGGCTCTTGGTCGCGCCACCGCAGGCCACCATGCGGCTGACCTCGAAACCGGCGGCCTTCATGGCGCGCAGGTTGTGCGCATTCCCGTAGCAGACCGACTCCTGAATCGCGTGATAGACGTGAGCCGGGGTGTGGGCCAGCGACAGACCCCAGACGATGCCACGGGCCTTCGAGTCCGTGTACGGCGTGCGGTTGCCCTGGAAGTACTCATTGATGATGAGCCCGTCCGAACCGGGCCGGATGCTCCTTGACTGCTCGTTGAGCACGTCGTAGGGGTTGAGGCCGACGCGCTCAGCCGCCTGGATGACGTCACGGGCGAAATTGTCGCGGAACCACTTGAGCACCGAGCCGGTGGACACCTGCGAGCCCTCGACCGTGTACTGGCCGGGCATGACGCCGTCCGTGTAGGCGCCGAAGAAGCCCTCGCCATGGATCTCCTTGTCCGACTGGCCCGTGAGGACGTGGGAGGAGCCGGTGATGAGAGCCATCTGCCCGGGCTGCAGGACGCCCAGACCGATCTGGCCCGCCCACGCGTCGGCCATGCCCTGGGCGACCGGGATACCGGGACGCAGGCCGAGCAGCTGGGCGGCGATGGTGCCGAGCTCACCGACCGGGGCGCCCAGGTCGAGGACGCGTTCGGGGATCTTGTCGAAGACGTCTCCGCAGCCGATGGTCTCGTAGAAGTCCTTCGGCCAGCCGCCCTTGTCACGGTTGTGGTACATGCGGATGGCGGCCGAGTTGATGTTGGTGGTCCACTCGCCGGTCAGCTTGTAGGTCACCCAGTCGGGCGCGTCGACCAGGTGCGCTGCCTTGGCATAGGTCTCGGGCTCGTTCTCGCGCAACCAGGCGGCCTTGAAGGGGTACCACTCGGCCGTCGCCGGGGAATGGCCACCTCCGTTGTAGAGACGGGCCACTGACCCGGACGAGTTCGCCCGTTCGGCCTGCTCGGTGGCGCGCACGTCCATCCACATGATGGCCGGGCGGAGCTCCACACCCCTGGCGTCCAGGGCGACCATCGTCAAGGTCGTGGCGTCGTAGGAGATGCCGGCGATGGCGGAAGCCGGGATACCCGAGCTCTCGAGGGCCTTGTGAGTGGAGGCCTGCAATGCCTTCCACCAGTCCTCCGGGTTCTGCTCCGCCCAGCCCGGGTGCGGGTGAGTGGTCTTGTAGGGCGTGGCGGCGAAGGTGATCGGGCGGCCTTGCAGATCGCAGATGGCCACGCGGCAGGACTCGGTGCCGTAGTCGATACCCAGCACGTAAGGGCCGTTGTCGGTCATGGGAACTCTCCTTTGAGCACGTTGACTTGCAGCGCTCCCCCGTTGGGAGCCTGCGGTTTTCAGAGGTCGTCCTCCGACCAGCCGAGTTCACCCCAGTACCGGGCAGGGATGAGGCGGTCGACGCGGTCGAGAACGTAGGTGGGCCTGTGGGCCTCGTCGAGGGCGGCGATGTCGGCCGGCGATGCCTCGCCGGTGAGCACGCACGCCGATTTCATCCCGGCGTCGAGCGCCATCTGGATGTCGGTCTGGAGGCGATCACCGACCATGACGCAGTCGGCCACGTCGACGTCCAGGCCGGACAGGGCCTCGGTGAGCATCACGGGCGAGGGCTTGCCGAAGTTCACCTGGCACGTGGTACCGGTGCAGGCCTCGATGGCGGCGGTGATGGCCGCGCAGTCGGGCTCGCCGCGCCCGCCGGGGAAGGGGCAGAAGCGGTCGGGGTTGGTCTGCACGAGGATGGCCCGTTTGTGGAACCAGATGGCGTCGAAGGCGACCTGGAGTTTGTGGTAATCGAAGGTGCGGTCGTAGGAGGCGATGACGATGTCGATCCGGGACGGGTCATCGCTCAACTCGAAGCCGGCCTCGGTGAGGGCGCGGCACAGGGGCTCCTCGGCGATCGGGAACAGGACGGCGTCCGGGTGGTTCTGCTTGAGCCAGCGGACGGTGGTCACGACGGTGTTGCAGATGTCGTCGAGCCCCGTGGGCAGCCCCAGACCGGTCAGCTTCTTCACGTACATGTCGGGATCCCTGGTGGGATTGTTCGACAGGAAGCGGACCGGGATCCGGCGTCGGCGCAATTCCTCGATCAAGCGTTTGGCACCGGGCAGCAGCTGGCTGCCGAGGTAGATCGTGCCGTCGAGGTCGAAGATGTAGGCACTGGCGAACTCGGTGGGGCTGCTCACGAGACCGTGACTCATGCGTGGTTCCCTTCTTCCTTCGTGGCGATCGGGCCGCGGGCCCTCAGGACAGCAGCGCCGCCAGTGAGACGACGAGGGTGTTGCTGATCCAGATGCACGCGGCCGGAGGATCGATGTGGCTCGTACCGCGGTTGTACCAGAGGCGGGCGGCGAACTCGCCGAGCGCTGCCGCGACGACACCGAAGAAACCCGCGATGAGGATCGCGACGAAGGCCATCAACCAGGTGTGCGAGTCCCAGGCCGAGGTGGCGGTCCAGGTGAAGGTGGCGAAGCTCTCCCCCATGAGGACGGGGAAGAACTGGACGGCGGCAAGGCCTGCGATGTTCGTCACGTGGTGCTGAACGGGCATGTTCCGGTTGGTGATGAGGAACAGGATGATGATGGCCGAGATGCCGAAACCGAAGGTGTTGGCGTTCGCTGCCGCAAGGTTGTTGGCGAAACCCTTCTCGGTGAGATGGGCACCGACGTTGGCGGCCAGGAAGAGCGCGGCGCCTCCCGCGAAGACACCGAACAGCGAGCCGATGGTGATGAGCTGCGAGGGCTTCTCCTGCCACTCGAGCCAGCGTCCGTTGGGACCGGGCTTGATCTTGGCCGGGAAGCTGGTGGCGTCGGCGTGGAAGGCCTCGGGGTTGTGCAGCGATCCCTTGAACAGGCCCTTGCCCGGAACACCGCCGAAGACGATACGAGCGAGCAGGCCGGAGCACAGGACGGTGAAGGCGACCGAGTCGGTGTGGGAACCGAACCACGGGACGTGGCTGACACCGATCTGCAAGAGGTAGCCGAAGACGCCGAAGCAGGCGCCGACGATCAGGACGCTGGGCTTGCCGAGGCCGGCCAGCGGGGAGTTGACGTCCTTGCCGTCATCGAAGTGTCCCTTGTAGCGGGCGTAGATGGCCGCCGCGACGCCGCCTGCGAAGGCGATGTGCGGCCCCATGAAGGGGCCGAAGGCCAGGTAGTCGAAGCCGAAGGTGCTGCCGGTGGCGGCGAACATGCCCCATGAGGCGAGTACGCAGAAACCGACGAGCACGAACGCGTAGTTGCCGCCGATCGCAGCGCCGACGGTTCCGCCGGCAATGGCGGCCAGCAGGCCGAAGAGGAAGACCCCCAGGGAGGTTGTGAACATCCTTGTTCCTTTGTTCGTTCAGTGGTGGACAGGGTTGCGCCCGGTGTCAGGCGTGGCGCGGGCTCACCACGTGAGGTGTGACGCGCCGACTGAATCCGTCACGGGGTGCTTACCGGGGTGGGCAGTGCGATGCGCGTAACGAGCCCCACCCACGAGAACACGTCATTAACAGCATCAGCGATACCATCATCACAAATACTGTTACGAGGCGTCATGCCCCATGGAACAACGGCCGGCCATGACTCCGAGTTCAACCCACCCCCATCAGCGGCGGCACACGAGAACCGCGGACCGAGCACCTCAGGCAACCCTAAAATCCTTGTTGGCAAGGTAATTCTCAGCGAACGATCGCCACTCGGAAGCCCGTTGGCCCTGACTGCCGGGAAGACGCCGCCCTGTACGCCAGTTGTCGCCCTGGCGAGCATCACACCCCCGGAGCGGTCCGCCATGACCTGTTCCATGACTGAACAGTAACAGCTTGGCTGAGGTATGTCACCTTTGAGAATGCTTCAAATATCATCATATATGTTAAATGCCTTGTGGGAGGCGCATAAATTGAGTCACGACGAGAGGAAACGCCGGCCCGGTGAGGGCCTCGGGGCGTCTGCCATCAGCCGCGGTGCGCGGTAACGGCCGTCTGCCTGCCGCGTCGCCCCCGGGACGCGGCCACGGTAACGGCAACACCGGCATCCTCGAGGTGCCTGAGATCAGCCTCGGGCGCCTTGTCGTCGACGATGACGTGGTCGAAGTCACTCAGCTCGGCGAACTTGAACAACGCACGACGGTTGAACTTGCTGTTGTCGATGAGCAGCACCCGTACCTCGCTGGAGCGCAGCATGGCGGCCTTGACCTCGGCCACCTCTTGGTAGGGGTGGAAGCAGGCCATCGACGAGATACCGGAGGTGGAAAGGAAGCAGTAGTCCGCGTGCATCGCCGTGATGTTCTGCACGGTGGTCGGTCCCATCAGGGCGTGGGCCCAGGCCCGGTACTCGCCGCCGGTCATGATCAGTTGCGCCAAGCGGTTCTCGGTGACCTCGCCCGCGACGAGCAGGGAGTTCGTGACGATCGTCAGCGATGACAGATCTGCCAGGGCACGAAGCAGCCAGACCGATGAACTCGAGTCGTCGAGCATGACCGAGGAACCATTGGCGACGAGTGTGGCGGCCTCGGCAGCGATGAGTCGCTTCTCGTCAGAGGCCTGTTCCAGCCGGAAGACCGCATCGGCCTCGTGCAAGCCGCTTGCGACCGCGACGACAGTGCCGTTGTGGAGTTGGACGATGTTGCTCTGCTCCAGCACCGCGATGTCGCGGTAGATCGTCATGGCGGAGACGCCGGTCAGATCGGCGAGTTCCTCGACGGTCGCCTTGCCCTTGGCTATGACCGCCTGAGCGATGGCGTACTGCCTGGCCCTGGGGCCGGAAGAGTGCCCCTCGCGGGTACCCGCCATGAGACCTCCTCCCCCGATGCGTCGCCATCAACCATACCGGGCGCTGGGCCCAGTGCCCGGGGCACGATGGGGCGACACCCCGGTCACGGCCTGGCTCATCGGCTGCCGGTGAATCTATCGTTGCTCCACACGACGGAGTGCGCTGTGGCTTCGTCAGGTGCGGGTCCTATGCCCGCCCTCGTACAGCAGAGGAGTTCTTCAGTGATCGTGCTGTTCGCCGCCCTGGTCACCTTCATCGGTGTGGTCCTCCCCCTTTTCCGCACGGACATACTCAGCGGCACGGCTCCCGGCGGACCGGAACTGACGACCGCCGCTTGAGGCGTCGCGCCGCAGTCCGGCCCGCGGACTCGTAATGAGTTGGGTTCTGGCCAGCGCGGAATCGTGGGCAACAGTCCGGGCACAGCGCGCAGACAGCTTGGTTCCTGAACAGCTGGATATGATCCGGCCCATGAGCAGCAGCCCCGACCTAGAGATGCCCCAGCTGAGGCCCATCCGGCCGCGAGGATTACGCGACGACGTCTACGACGCTCTGCTGGACATGCTCACGTCAGGGTCCTTCGAACCGAACTCGCCGCTCACGATCGATGGACTGGCGCGCTATCTCGCGGTGTCGCAGACACCAGTGAGGGAGGCCTTGGCCAGGCTCGAGGACACGGGACTGGTGCGGCGCATGGCGAACCGCGGTTATCGGGTCGCCCCGCCGATGTCAGCGGCGCAGATGTCCGAGCTGATTGAGGCCAGGCTCATCATGGAGACGAGCGCGCTCGACCGTGCGATGAGCAGAAATCTCCCAGGACTGGTCGCAGACCTCGAAACATCTTTTGCCGCCAACATTGAAGCAGCAGACAGGCTCGATGCGGAAGGCGCAATGAGTGACCGAGCGGCGATCTGGAACTATTACCATCGCGACTGGGACTTCCACCAGACGATCCTGAATCACTGCGGCAACAGGTACATCAACAGATCTGTGAACTCCTTGGGTTTCAGCGTTCATTTGATGCGGCAGACGAGTGGGACGGGCAAGGTCGATGCCCCCACGGCGATCGGGGAACACCAGACGATCTTCGATGCCGTGCGTTCAGGCGACAAGGCTGCAGCCATACATGCCATGACCCACCATCTGGCGATGGTCTCACGCCGAATGATCCCCCAGGACACCTGATAGTAGCTCTTCCCAGCATTCACATCAGCCCTTCTCGCTTTTATTTCCTGAGCCAGCTCGACGTGAATCACGAGTCGTGGTGACATCGGCAAATCTGCTCTTGCAGTCATCAAGGGAGTGCACAAGCAAATCAGTGTCAGAAGCAATCGCAAGAAGATTTGCCCCGGCTTCAAGGTAAGTGCGCGCCGTGGCCTCCTCCAACGCGATCGATCCCGCGATGAGACCAGCCCTGCGGATCTTGGACAGACATTCGCAGACGATGGAGTTGAGCTCCTCGATGGGGGGACTCCCCAGCGCGGCGCCGAGGTCAGCAGGGCCGATGAAGACACCGTCAACACCCTCAACCTGCACTATCTCATCAAGGTGGGCCAGTCCCTCGCGAGTTTCCACTTGAAGAATCACACAGAGCTGATCTTCGGTCTCCATCATGTAATTCTTGATCCTGCCCCACTGGCCTGCTCGGGCAATGGACGCTCCCACTCCCCTCGTCCCCCGGGGCGGATACCTAGTACTCGCGACAGCCATCTCGGCGTCTTCTCGGGAGTCAACCATCGGCAGCAGCAGGTTCTGTGCCCCAATGTCGAGAATCTGCTTGATAAGTACCCGGCTCGTCTCAGCGGGGCGTACAATCGGCGCCGTTCGATGAGGAGCGATAGCACGGAGTTGGGCAAGGAGACTTTCGATCCCGTTGGGCCCGTGCTCGCCGTCGATGAGCCCCCAGTCAAAATCAGCACCCGCAGCGATCTCCGTCATTGCCGGTGAGCCACTGCTCAGCCACAACCCCAGCTGAGGTTCATCGCCAACCCGAAGGCGTTCTTTCAATCGGTTAAGGGGAACGTGACTCGTTTCAGTTGACATCAGCTTCTCCATGGTCAGTGCACAAATGGCCTTTCAAGCGGGCATGCGCGATTGAGGTCCACTCCGAAGCCAGGTTTCGTGAGTTCCGCTTTGCTGATCCGCCCGTCAACTGGAACGGGTTCATTGACGAGGAGGGGATCGAACTGGGGCCTGATCTCATCGGCACCCGGGCTCGTCATCAAAAATTCACTGAACGGAGTGTTCACGAACGTGATCACGGCATGGTGGGAGTAGACGGAGGAACCGTGCGGCACCACAAGTTGCCCTTTTGATTTCGCAATCGCCGCGATCTCCACGAGCGAGGTGAGACCACCGCACCATCCCACATCAGGCTGCAGGACGTCGATACCTGTTTCACTCAACGTTCGGAACGCGACAAGGTTTCCAGTGTGTTCACCAGAGGTGACCATCATCCCTGGTGGCATCTGCCGTTTCAAAGCAGCATAACTCTCATATTGCGCAGCCGGGAACGATTCTTCCAGCCACTTCACGCCGAACGGAGCCACTGCATGGGCAAGTTTGACAGCATAATTGACATCCTGACTCATCCAGCAGTCAAACATGAGCCAGAAATCTGGCCCCACCAGACCCCTGAACCTCTTGACCCGCTCCACCTCTGCCCGAATTCCCGCATCCCCGTCATGCGGTCCGTAGTGCGTGGGTATCTTGCCACCAATGAAGCCCATCTCGCGTGCCAAGTCCGGACGGGAACCAGTAGCATAGAACTGAATCTCATCTCGCACCGCACCGCCCAGCAGGCTGTACACGGGCTGCTGCACAACCTTGCCGAACAAATCCCACAGCGCCAAGTCGATGCATGAGATCGTGTTGATGACAACGCCACCACCACCGGAATAGAAATGCGTGGCGTTGGTCATCTGATCGTGAATCAATTTGATGTCATCAACGCGCCGACCGATGAGGAACCTGGATAGATGATGCTCGGCTATGAAACAGCCTATCAAGCCCGCCGTAGAAATAGCGAACCCAATCGTCCCATCACTTGCCTCGACCTCAACCACAAGCGTACCAAGCACGTTTATGCCAAATGATTGACGAGACTGTTCGTATTGCGGATACTTGCTCATCGGAGTGGCGATGTGATCGTCAATCCAGTGCCCAGATCCTTGATCGTGATAATCACCACCTCCTTGGCCGCCACTCGAAGAACTCGCTCCGCCCATGAAATAAGCACGGATATCCGTGATCGTCGGAAGTGTCATGATCCCTCCTCCTGTTTCTCAGGTACCCCGGGTGGCGGGCACTATTGAGGCAAGACCCGCCACCCAGATACCACTCAGTGCATCTGCTTACCACCGTCAACATTCAGCGAGACGCCATTGACGAACGAGGCGTCAGCAGAAAGGAGGAAGGACACCACGGCAGCAATCTCCTCGGGCTGGCCGACACGACCCACTGGAATGTTCGAGGACATCTGCTTCTTGCGCTCGTCCGTGAGCTTACCGCCCATGATGTCGGTGTCGATCGGACCGGGCAGAACCGCATTGGTTGTAATGCCGTAGGGTCCGAGTTCTCGAGCACCACCCTTGGTAATGCCAAGAACCCCAGCCTTTGCCGCCGCATATGCGAATTTCGAGAAAGTGCCTCCGCCATCCAGAGCAGTAATGGACGAGAAGTTGACGATACGTCCGATCCCATATTCTTTCATATGCTCAGCCGCGTACTTCATCATCAACATCGTGCCGCGGCAGTTGACCGCCAGAACCTTGTCGAAGAGCGCGGCGTCCAGTTCGAGCAACGGCACAGGACAGGCAATTCCCGCGATATTTGCAAGACCAACCACGGGCGGCATCTCCGATTTGATCCGAGCGAAGGCATTTTTCACCTGATTCTCGTCAGAGATGTCGAGCTGGATTGCCAGGGAGTCTTGCTCAGGATATTCCCGGGCAAGTTCATCCCCGAACTCCAACACCTTGTCGGAAAGATCGACAACCACGATGTCCCAGCCCTCGGCGGCTAGCCTGTGGGCAGTCTTGCGGGCGATCCCTCGAGGTGCTCCCGCACCACTCACAACGGCCGTGTGACGATCTGGGAATACAGCCTTCTGATACTCTTTCATCTTTCCAATCCTCCTTGTCAGATATTCTCCATGATTCACTTGTCCAAGGATTCCCCGCTCTGCAGGGAAAGAGCTTCACGTTCTTCTACTGATTTCTTGAAGAAATTGAGTCCGGTGACGAGCAGAACACCGACGACACCCGCCATGCCGAGCACCACGAGACCAGCCGCTTCATTTGGGCTGTCTGCGGTGCCGAATGCGCTCTGAGTCGCCCAAGTACGCAGCAGCGGAGCAGCCCAACCGCCCAGGTTTCCGACGGCATTGATCAAGCCAGTGGCACCGGCGAGTGCCGCACCACTGAGGTACCTGGTCGGGAGCTGCCAGAAGATGGGTTGCGCACAGGTGAAGCCGATCGCCGCAATGGACAGCAGCGCCAGCGCCGGCACGAGCTGATGAAGAAACAGTGCGGATCCCATGATCCCCATTCCAGAGAAGGCCAGCATGAGCCCCGACAGCAAACGGTGGTTCTGTCGCCGGTCAGCGACTTTGGGGACAATGAGGACTCCGATGAGAGCAACCACCCATGGGATCGCGGTGACAAGTGATGCTTTGAAACCTGCCGTCGTGCCAGTCATCGAGGTGACCTGTTTCGGCAAGAAGAACGTAAGTCCATAGACAGAGGCCTGGATGCAGAAGTAGATCAGGCAGAAATAGAGGATGCGTGGATCTGCCAGTGCCCTTCCCCAACTGATCGGCTTGGCCTTTTGCTTTGCCGCTTCCTCGAGTTCGATTTGCTGGGTGAGGTCCCGCTGCTCCTCTTCAGTCAACCATGACGCCTTGCTGGGACGATCGACGAGAACCCACGGGCAGATAATGCCGACGACCACGGCCAATGCTCCTTCGACCAGAAACATCCAGTGGATGCCGTCCATACCCAGAACACCGTCGAGCTCCAGCAGGCTCCCGGACAGGGGATTCCCGAACATATTGGCGATGGGTAGCCCCATGTAGAACAGCCCGGTCGCCCATGCCCTGCGGGCAGCAGGGTACCAGTAAGTCAGGTACAACATCACACCGGGGAAGAAGCCGGCTTCGGCGACACCCAGCAGGAATCGAAGGGCATAAAAAGTCTTGGGTCCTTGGACGAACATGAAGCATGCCGCCACGATGCCCCATGTGATCATGATCCTGGTCATCCACCAGCGCGCCCCGACCTTGTGCATGATCAGGTTCGAAGGCACCTCGAAGACGGCGTAGCCCACGAAGAACAAAGTGGCGCCGAATGTGTAGGCAGCGGTGGATATCCCATAGTTAGCCTCCCATTCCTGTTGCGCCCAGCCAAGATTTGTCCGGTCAACGAACGCAATCACGTACATGAGTAACAGGAATGGGATGAGATGCTTGGTCACCTTGCCAAGGGCACTGTTCACGGTCGCTTCATCTGGCGCCACACGAGAAGTCAGTTCTCCCGCCATGATGGACCTCCTTGTCACATAGCTGAACTAAAACTTGGTGAACCCGCCGCCCGTTTCGGCGACTGGTGTGAACGAGGCCATGGCGCTTCAGAGCGCATGGCCCCATCTTTTCTGAGACGCGGAGCACACCACGGTGTCTGCCTCGCCGAGCCCGACTCGCGTGCTGCGATTCAGCAGGTGGGGCCCAGGACCAAGAACCATCCGGTCAGCAACCTGGCCATCCCCAGCGTGCGCATGGGGCGATGTCGTGCACCCGATGCGCCATGCATCCGTCGTGTGCATATGTCCCTCCGATCAGGACGTCATCGTCGATCAGATATGCCACATCATAGATCATATAGGACGCTAACGCCAGTAATTCCTCATCTGTCTACAGCCCCTCGCGCATCCATGGGGCACAAGGCGACACCTATCGGCGATCGACCAGAGGCCTGCCGTTGCGATCCATCCGGCAGCAGACCCGCGACCACCACGGTTGGCTCCGGACACCGAACCGCCTGATCACGATCCTGCCCAGCCACATCCATCGCGCACGGGCGCCTCCTCCACCGGCTTCGCTTCACCGATGGAGGAGGCGCCCGTGCTCCAGTTGCGGTCCCGCGTCAGGCCTGATGATCGGCCAGGTACTCAGCAATCCTCGTCATGTGGCGGGCGAAGGAGATCGCCCCCGGGTCGGGATGGCCGAGTGAGGCGTCGCCGTGCGTCGTGGCGCGGCCCTTGCGGGCCACGAGGTCCTTGGTCGCCTCTGCCCCGTCAGTGGCGGCCCTGGCCGCGGTGGCGAAGGCGCCCGGCAGGTCATCACCGGCATCGCGCAGCGCAACGGCGAACGGAGTAGTGGCGTCGACCATCGTCTTGTCGCCTGGCACGGCGCCGCCGCTGGCAGCCACGGATTCGGCACCGGCTGCGACAGCGGCGATCACTGTGGCCGCATCGGCCGCCGCGTCATCGGACAGGCCCGCACCCACGGCCTCGAGCGCGCGACCCCACAACGCCCCCGAGGTGCCTCCTGCGCCTTCCGCCCATGCCAGACCCGCCTGCTTCAGGACTGTCGCGGCACCGGCCCCCGCATCCGAGGCGACAGCAGCAGCCTTCGCCGCGGCACGCGAACCGAGCACCATGCCCTGCCCGTGATCGCCGTCGCCGGCGATGGAGTCGAGCCTGCCGAGGAAGTCGGCATCGGCTACGGCCGTCTCGGCCATGAGGGCCACGATCGTGGCGAGTCTGGCGCCCTGCGCCGCCGACTCCGGCGAACCGGCCGCCAGCTCGGCGCTCTCCTCGGTGGAGACCTCGCGCCGAGGACCGCCGTGTTCAACGGCGCCACGGGTGTAGGCCGGTGTCAGAGCCGGGGCGAGCAGGAGCTTCTCGAGCTCGTCGTCGAGGAAGCAGACCGACAGGGAGACACCGGCCATGTCAAGACTGGTGACCTGTTCGTCGACGATCGGGACGACGATCTGCAAGCCGGCGGCCTCGAGCAGCCGAGCCACTCGCCCGTACAGGACGAACATCTCCTCGTACTTGGTGCAGCCCAGGCCGTTGACCAGGACGCCGACTCGTCGCGCATCGGCAGGCTTCTCGGCGAGGAGGCCCTCGACGAGGGTCTTGGCGATATCATCGACCCCGCTCAGCGGGTGCGAGGACAGGCCGGGTTCGCCGTGGATGCCCAGACCGAGTTCGTAGTGCCCCTCGGGCACGGTGAACAGGGGCTCGGCAGCACCGGGCAGGGTCGGGGCGTCGAAGGCGATGCCCAGGGTCTTGGTGGCTGCGTTCGCGCGACGGGTGGCCTCTACGAGACCGTCGAGGTCGTAGCCCGCCGCGGCGGCAGCGCCGGCAATCTTGACGACAAAGAAGTCACCGGCGATGCCCCGGCGCTCGGCCCACTGCTCGACGGGGCGCGAGGCCACGTCATCGGTGATCGTCTCGATGCGTGTGGCGATGCCCTCGGCGTTGAGCACCTCGGCACCCTTGCCGAACTGAAGGCAGTCACCGGCGTAGTTGCCGAACAGCAGCAGGACGCCCCCGCCGTTGTCGGCCGCCCTCGAGACCGACACGACCTGCGAGTCCGACGGCGAGGCGAAGATGTTGCCGCAGACGGCAGCGTGGGCCATGCCCGGGCCAACCCAGCCCGCGAACGCCGGGTAATGACCGGAACCCCCGCCGACGACGACGGCCACCTCGCCCTGCGGTGAGGCGTCGGCGCGGACCACGCCACCGTGAACCGCCTGGACCAGATCAGAGTGCGCGGCCACGAAGCCCGCAAGACTGTCAGCCGCGAAATCCAGCGGCTCGCCAACCAGGTACGTCATTGTCTCTCCCATCTCATGGTTGTGCTCATCGTTGAGGGCCCAGCGGCCCGAACCATAGGGTTAGTTCCTACAGGATATAGGGATGGTGGCCTCCTTGACGAGACCACCATCCCTCTTTCTTCGCCGATCCGACAGTCGGTCAGTGCCTGACCTTGTCGAGCTTGAGCATCTTGGCGATGACGATGTCGAGGTCGTCATCGTTGAAGATGCGTTCCCAATCGTCCTTGATGATGGCCTCGCGGCCGTAGTCCATGGCCAGCAGGCAGGCGTCCGAGAACGGGTTCGAGCCGCGCAGGGCATTGGTCAGGGCGATCCAGATGTGGCCATGGATCATGGCTGTCACGGTCGCCTCGTCCATGTCGGTGTGGCATACCGTGGCGTCGATGGCGTCCTTGAGGAACTGGCCGATCATGCAGCCGATGGTCTCGTTGAGGGTGGGTTCGAGCACGGCCAGGTCGTGCACCGAGGTCCAGTAGACCTTGATGACCGGACCGTACATGGTCGAGATGATCTTCTCGGCGAGCGGCTTGATCGACTCGTCGCCCTGCTGCAGCGCCGCGACCGAGTTCTGCGGGGCGGCAACACCACCGAAGGTGTCGGCGTACTCCTCCGGCGTGTGGCGCTCGAGGAACACCGACGGATGCGTGGGGTGGGCCACGACATAGTCGAGATCATCGCGCATGGTCAGCAGGCCGGCATAGGCCGCCGCCGGGTCGAGGGTCAGCACCATGGCGCCGGACTTCATCTTGGGGACGACGTCGGCGGTGACGGGCTCAAGGGCCACGTCGGGCACGGCCAGGATCGCGACGTCGACGTCACCGATGACATCGTCGGTCGGCACGACCTCGCGGCCCGCCTCCTGCACGCGCTGCCTCCCGGCCTCACCGTTCTCGCAGTAGAACACGGTCCAGTCGGTGCGCTGCAGGTTGTTGGACACGCGCATGCCCATCTTGCCGCCGGCGCCGACGACTGCGATCTTCAGGTTCTCACTCATGGTTCAGTTCTCCTTGGTTTCGATGTAGTTGCGGATGTAGTCGAGGCTCCGGCGTGTCCACTGCCGCTCCAGCGCGACGGTGGACTTCGGGTCGCCCTGCCAGGTGAGCCAGTGCTCGACGATCATGTTGATGCCCCGTTCGAGGGGACGGACCGCCTTCATCTCGGCGTCGAAGTCGAGCAGCCCCTCCCCCATCGCCGCCCCCGCGTAGGTGAACCCCACCCAGCCCGCCTGGCGGGTGAAGGCGAAGTCCTTCACGTGCAGGTTGAGCGTGTACGGCGCACAGCGACCGATCACGTCACCGGGCAGTTCGAGCCCGGCGACGCAGTTGGCGGGGTCGAGGCAGATGCCGACGTGCGGATCGTTGACATCGGTCACGAACTGCACGAGACGCTCGCTGGGCAGCTGTTCATAGGTCTCGAAGGCGATCGAGACGCCGTTCTCGTGGAGCCGCGCCAGCAGTCCCCGGACCGAGGCGAGGGACTCGTCGAGTGTGGGTTCGCCGGCGCCCACGCGCACCATGGAGCGCAGCATGTGGGCGCCCAGCGTCTCGGCGATGTCCAGGTACCTGTTCAGGTGCTCGGAGCGTGTGCCACGGGTGCCCAGCTCGAGCTCCAGGCCCAGCCCACGAGCCTGGGCGGCGATGTCGTTCAGCTGATGGACGTCCATCGTCTCGATGAGCGGGTAGTCGCAGATCTGAAAGACATCGCAGTCGAGTTCGGCCGCCACGTCGAGCATGCCCGTCAGGTCGATGGGATGCTCGACCGCCTCAGACCACTCCCAGAACAGGGCGTAGGTGCCGATCCCCAGGCCCATTGTCCTCACTTCCTTTCCAGTTTCCCGGCCCCTGACGATCAGGAGGCGTCGGCGACCCTCACCTGGCCGCGACGGGCCAGCAGGACCATGAGCGTCGCGGACACGATCATGAAGCCGCCGACGACGAACATCGGGACGGTGTAGCCGCCGGTCCAGTCATGGATCGCGCCGGTGATGTATCCGGCCGAGAACCCGGCGATGTTGCCGATCGTGTTGATGAGGGCGACGCCGGCAGCCGCGGGGGCTCCTGTGAGGAACTGCGTGGGAAGCGTCCAGAAGTTCGGCAGCACGGCGAAGATCGACATGGCGGTGATCGAGATGACCCCGATGGCGATGACCGGCGAACCGACGAACAGGGCGACCGGGATCGAGACACCGCCGATGGCGGCGGGAATGGCGATGTGCCAGCTGCGCAGGCCGCGACGGGTGACGTCCTTCGACCAGACGTACATGGCGAGGGCGGCGAAGGCGTACGGGATGGCCGTGACCAGGCCCTGCTGGAGGATCGACAACTCGATGCCGAACTGTTCGCCGAAGCCCTTGATGATCGTGGGCAGGAAGAAGCTCAGGGCGTACAGGCCGTAGATGAAGCCGAAGTAGATGAGCGAGAGGACCCACACCCGGCCACTGGTGAGCGCGGCCACGACGTTCTTCTCACCCTTCTCGCCGCTGTTGGCCGCAGCCTCGGCATCCAGCTGAGTGCGAAGGCTCGCGACCTCCTCCGCGGTGAGCCATGGGCAGTCCTCTGGCTTGTCCTTCAGATAGAAGAAGGCGACGATGCCGACGATGATGGCCGGAGCGCCGACGCACAGGTACATGAAGCGCCAGCCCTCGAGCCCGAGGGCGCCGTGGTGCTGGATGAGCCAGCTGGCCAGCGGGGCCCCGACCACGCTGGTGAGCGGCTGGGCCAGGTAGAAGAGCATGAGGGTACGGCTGCGATGCTGCGAGGGCACCAGCATGCTCAGGAACAGGATGGCCCCGGGGAAGAAGCCGGCCTCGGCGACGCCGAGCAGGACACGCAGGGCGTACAGCTGGCCGCTGGACTGGACCCAGGTGAACAGGACGGCGACGATGCCCCACGACACCATGATGCGCGACAGCCAGACCCTGGCGCCGAATCGGTGCAGCGCCAGGTTCGAGGGGACCTCAAGAATGATGTACCCGATGAAGAACACCCCCGAGGCCAGGCCGAACTGGGCGGCCGTCATGCCCAGGTCCTGCTGCATCCCGTTGGGGCCCGCATAACCGATCGCAGTGCGATCGAGGAAGTTGATGAAGAACATCAGTGCGACGAATGGCACCAGCCGCACGGAGATCTTGTGAACCGCCGACTTCTCAGCAGCCGGGTTCACGGTTGTAGCACTCGACACGTGACCTCCTCGTCATCGTTCGGACGACTCGCGCAACGCTGCGCGGCGTCGGTATGGGGACGAGATTAGAAGAACACCGGTAAACCTGTCAACCGGTTAACATGTAATCTTTTCGTGCTCGGCACCGGCCACGTCACGCCTAGTAGATTGACGGCATGCCCGCATACGCATCCGGCCCTGCCGACGAGTTCCTCCAGGAGATGTCGACGCTCCCCCGCGGGACCACGGCCGCCGAGGTCGCTCAGCACCTGCTGGCTCACTTCGGCACCGGCCCCCTGTCGACGGGCGATCGGGTGCCGCCGGAGCGCGCACTGGCAGAGAAGCTGGGGGTGGGGCGCTCGGCCGTCCGCGAGGCGCTCGCCGCCCTCGAGCTGCTGGGCCTGGTCGAAGTGCGCCCCGGGGCGGGCACGTACGTGCGCGGCACGACATCGGATCTGCTGCCCAAGACGCTGACCTGGGGCATGCTGCTCGGCGAGCACGACACGCAGCAGCTGCTCGAGGTCCGTTCGGCACTCGAGGTCGAGGCGGCACGTCTGGCCGCCGAACGCGCCGACGAGCAGGCCATCGGCCTGCTCCAGGACAACATCGAATCAATGCGCGAGGCACTCCCCGACGTGCAGAAGACCATCCCCATCGACTACCGCTTCCACGTCATCCTGGTCGACAGTTGCGGCAACACCCTGACCGCCGACATGCTGCGCACCTGCCGCACCCTGCTGAGCATCTGGATGGATCGGGCACTGAGCAGCGTGGCCGACGCCGTCGAGTCCCTGGGCGAGCACGAGAAGATCCTGCGGGCACTCGAGAAACACGACGTCGAGGCCGCCGAACAGGCCATGCGGGCCCACATGAGAACCGCGACGAAACGCCTCACGGCCCAGATGTGACACCGCCGTGACCCGTTGGCGCCTCACTCGCCGACGACATCTCCCCGGAGCGCCACTCGGGGAGGAAGAACACCGGACTCACAGTGCGCAGCACTGGCAGGAACCGCCGGGCATGGTACCGGCGGCTCCTGCCAGTGCGTCTGGGTTCGAGAAGCGGGTCACGGCTCCGTTCAGACCACCGCGCGGTCACGGGCCTCCTTGGCGACCGAGACGAAGGCGGCCGGGTCGTGGGCGAAGCGTCCCAGGAAGAGGCCATCGATCGCCGGGTCGAGCGTACCGAGCAGGCCGGGGCCGGCCGAGCCGCCGTACAGCAGGCTCAGGCCGGGCACGTCGCCGAGACCCTCGCGGATCAGACGACACACGCCCGAGACGTACTCGGACGGCGCCGGAGCCGGAGCGCCGATCGCCCAGTAGGGCTCGTAACCGAGCCAGAGATCGTCCGGCCGGGTACCGGCCAGGGCGGAGCGCACCTGGGCGATGCACTTGGCGGCCGCCTCCGCCTCGGTGGAGCGCTCGGCCTCACCGATGCACAGCAGTGGGATGATGCCGTTGCGGACGGCCGCCGCGGTCTTCGCGGCGACCATCGCATCGTCCTCGCGGTAGATCGTTCGGCGCTCGGCGTGGCCCACCTCGACGACCCCGACGCCGAGAGCCGCCAGGTCGGCGCCTGACACCTCGCCGGTGCGCGCACCGCGGTCGTCCTGGCAGAGGTCCTGGGCGCCGAGCACGATGCCCGAGCCGTTGAGAATGGTCCCGGCCTCGGCGATGGTCAGGAAGTCCGGCAGCACGGCCATTCGCACGGCCTCGGACAGGCCCTGTTCGGCGCCGACCAGCTCGACGAGCGAGCGGGCGTAGTCGAGCGTGCGGGCCCGCTCGAAGTACATCTTGAGACTCACCGCGACGATCGGTTCACTCATGTCCAGATCCCGGCTTCCCCGCACCGCTCAGTGCTCGTTCTCGTATTCGCGGATACGCGCGACCTTGACGCCGCTGCGCGAGTTGGGGTCGAACTCGTTGGCCAGGTAGTTCTCGAGCAGGACCTTGGCCGTCTCGATGCCGAGCACCTGCGAGCCCATGGCGATCAGGTTCGCATTGTTCGACAGGGTGGCCCGCTGGGCCTGGTAGACGTCGGCGACGCAGGCGCAGTAGGCGCCCTTGACCTTGTTGGCGGCGATCGAGACGCCGATGCCGGTGCCGCAGACGACGACACCGCGATCGGCCTTGCCCGCCACGACGTCCTCGGCGACCTTGGTGGCCACGTTGGCGTAGATCGGGTCGTCGGCGCCGTAGTCCTCGACCTCGTGGCCGAGCTCGACGGCCTTGGCCATCAGGCCCTTCTTGAACTCGGTGGCGTTGGGATCGCAGCCGAAGATGAGCTTCATGATGTGTTGTGTCCTCTCCTCGTCACGGACGGTGTGCGTGTGAGCTGGATGCCCAGGACCGCCCCACGGTTGACGGCGGGTTCCGGCCTCAGTGCCGGCCCCGCCGTCAACCCTATAGGACGGTCAGCGGGCGGGTTCTGCGGGCGAGCGCCTCAGGACTGCTCCGCCTTGGCCTTCGCGTCGATCTGCATCTGGGAGTAGACGGCGGCCACGCGGGTGGACTCGATCATCGACTCGCCCTGGGCGATGCCCTTGCCTGCGATGTCGAACGCTGTCCCGTGATCGACCGAGCTGCGCATGAAGGGCAGGCCGAGGGTCAGGGTGACGGCGTTCTGGAAGTCCAGCGTCTTGCAGGCGATGTGCCCCTGGTCGTGGTACATCGACAGAATGGCGTCGTAGTGGCCGTCGAGGTTGAACGCGAAGATCGCGTCGGCCGAGTCCGGGCCGTGGGCATTGATGCCTAGCCCTTGGGCGTCCTTGACGGCCGGGGCGATGTGCTCGATCTCCTCGGTGCCGAACAGACCACCCTCGCCGACGTGCGGGTTGAGGGCCGCGACGCCGATCGACGGGTGCTCGAAACCGAACTTCTTCAGTTCGGTGTCGATGTTCTTGAGGAATTCGAGAATGCGGTCGTGGTTGGCCAGGTCGCAGGCCTCGCGCAGCGAGACGTGGCGGCTGACGAAGAAGACACGCAGCTTGTGCACGTTGAACATCGTCAGGGCGTAGGGCGAGTTCGTGAGGGCCTGGTAGATCTCGGTGTGCCCGATGTAGGGCACCTCGGCCTGTTTGAGGGCCGCCTTGTTGATCGGCGCGGTGGAAACGCCGTCGATCCGGCCGGCCATGCCGAGTTCGATGGACTTCTCGATGTAGGAGTAGGCCCGCTTGGCCGCCGCGACCTGGATCTGACCGAACTCGATCTGGGCGTCGGGCTCGACGCCGGTCTCGAGCAGGTCGATGGTGCCGTACTGGTTCCGTGCCTGCTCGGGCTCGGTGATGACATTGATGTCCAGGTCCTTGACCCCCTGGATCTCGGCCGCCTGCTGAAGGGAGTCGGCGCTGCCGATGATGAAGGGATCACAGATGTCGTAGATCCGCTTGTCCTGGATGGTCTTGAGGGTGATCTCCGGGCCGATGCCGGCGGGATCGCCCATGGTGATCGCCATGACGGGCTTACGCGTTTGCGCCATGAGTGCGCATCCTTTCGTCGAGGATTCGGTTGACAGATTGGATGGCGGTGACCTCGGTGCCGGTCAGACCGCCCTTGCAGACGACGGGCAGCCCCTCGAAGGGGCCACCGGTGATGGTTCCCTGGTCGATCTGCGGGATGACGTAGTCGACCAGCGTAATGCCCTTGGCCTCGAAGGCCTCGCAGCTGGCGACCATGACGTCACCGCCGGTGAGGTAGACACCGGCGCAGTCCTCCGCTCCGAGCACGTCGAGGATGCGCCGGGCAAGGCCGCCGAAGCGGACGGTGAGCTGTTTGGCCGGTTCGGGGCCAGTGAGACCGGACAGCTCCTCCATGACGGCTTTCGGGGTGGTGGTGCCGGCGTAGACGGTGTCGAGCGCGCAGACCATCACGCGAGGCGGCGTGGCTGCCTCATCGAGCAGGCGCCTCGCCTCGGCCTCGGCCCTGCGGCACTCGGCCTCGTAGACACTGGTGTCCTTGTCGAGCATCGCCAGGACGTCGATCGAGAGCGTGACGACCCCGGGCTCCCGGGTGAGCCGGGTGATCTGGTTGTGCGTCACCTTGGTGGCGCTGCCCGCCACGACGAGAACAGTGCCCGTCTCGCCCGGCACCGGGTCGATACGGGTGACGCGCTGGGGCACCTCCGCCGGCTCGATGGCCCCTGAGTGCACGGCGACACGATCGGTGAACGGCCCCGGGTCGACGCAGACGATCCTCCAGCCGAGGTCGACGACCGCCTGGGCGATCTGGTCGACGTCGTCGATGCTCAGCGCGTCCATGAGGAAGATCCTGGTGCCCTCGCGGCGCAACTCGACGAGTTCATGCTTGATGGCCTGTTTGCCAGCCATGACGGGCTTGATGTTCACATGGCCGAGCTTCGCCTTGAACTGCGCCTTGAAGAGGGTGGGCAGATGGGCCTCCCGTACCGGCGTGCGCACGTCCTGGGCGACGCCGGTACGGGTCAGGAGCACCGAGTCGATGAGCGAGTAACCCTCGAGGACGACCCGCCGCGACTGGGGCATGGCCGGCACGATGACCGCCATGTAGTCGGGGCCGAGCGCGGAGAGCATGCCCTCGACCTCGGGCCCCACGCCGCCGCGGACCGTGGTGTCGATGCGTTTGGCGAACATCGTGGCTCCCCTGCCCTTGAGGGTCAGGGTTGCCCTGCGCACCCGGTCGTAGGCCACCTCTGCGGGCATGGCACGTGAGTCGGTACTGACGATCGCCGCGGCGTTGTCCGGCAGGGGCGTCGTCTCGACGTATGACGGGTCGAAGAACACGGTGGCGGGCACGCCCTCGCGGGCGATGAGCGCGCCGACCGTCGTCCCGCCGGTCAGGTCATCGGCGACGATTCCAACATTCGCCATCTCTGGGCACCTCCTTGTGCAGGGTCCATCGTTGCAGAGATCAGGCCTGCGCCGCTGCCGCGGCCTCCGGCTTGGACTGCGGACGGGCCTCGGTGAGGGTCAGGATCAGCACGAGGCCGATGATCAGGACCACGACGAAGTAGCTGAAGGCCACCGTGTAGTTACCGGAGAAGGCATCCAGCAGGGCCCCGACGATGATCGGGGCGAAGAAGCCGCCCAGGTTGCCGCCGGAGTTGATGACCGAGATGGCGAAGGGATAGGTCTCGTCGGTCGTCAGGTTCATCGCGTAGGCGGTGAACATGGGCCACCCGATGTTGAGGAAGAAGCCGGTGAGGATCAGCGAGCCGACGACCAGGACGGTGTTCTGCGGGACGACGAGCACGATGACCATCATGACGGCGGTCATGAGGGCGGTGATGAGCATGGTGGGCTTGCGGCGCCCGCGGAAGACGCGGTCGGAGACGATGCCGCCGATGAGGGCGCCGATCAGGCCGCCGATCGACGGGGCGGAGGCGACGAAGCCCATCTTGATGAAGTTGTAGCCGCGGGCGGCGACCAGGTACGAGGGGATCCAGGTGAGCATGCCGTACAGCACGTTGTTCATGAAGAAGTAGGCGATCGTATTGCCCCAGATGTTCCACGACCGCATGATCTTGCCGTTGGTGTCGAGCGGTTTGACGTCGCGCAGCCGGATGAGGCGGTCGATCCACCCCATGTCGCCGAAGTCGGCCTTCTTCTTCACGTCGGAGACGCTGGTGTCGTTGATGTGGGCGAGCTCTGCCGCGTTGACGCGCTTGGACTCACTCGGACGGGTGCGCTGGACGAGGAAGAAGACGACGGCCATGATCACGCCGGGCACGGCGAACCAGTGGAACACCGAACGCCAGCCGTGGGCGTTGGCCAGTGCGACGGCGATGATCGGCACGATGATCGGGGCGAACTGCGTCGAGGCGATGTAGACGCCGGTGGCGGTGCCCTTCTCCTTCGGCGGGAACCAGGCGTTCACCGTGGACGTCATGCCGACGGGTGTCGGCCCCTCCATGAGACCGAGCAGCAGGCGCAGGACGAGCAGCGCCACGGCGGTGGTCGCGAAACCCATGCAGAAGGTGATGATCGAGAAGAGCAGGACGGCCAGCGAGACGATGTGCCGGGTGCCCTTCTTGGTCATGACCAGGCCGGCCGGGATCTGTGAGATCGCGTAGCCGAGGAAGAAGAAGCTCGAGATGGCGCCGGACGCGAAGTTGGAGATCTCGAACTCTCCCTTGATCATCGGCAGGACGGCTCCGATGTTGGAGCGGTCCGCCATGCAGATCACGTAGGTGATGAAGATGACCGTGAGAACAACCCACCGGTAGTGCGTGGGACGTTCGGTCGTGATGGATGTCGGCGATGACATGCACGTACCTCGATGTGTGAGTGACGAACAGTGAAGGACTGCTCGGGGCGAACCTCGATGCAGACGCAGCTTACACAATTTCTCACCTTTTGCGCCACAAGGAGGGTCATTTGTAAGAAGAACGGGAAAATGTCGCATTGTTGACAGTGCAGCGTTATGCTTGGCTCGTCTCAGTGACGAGGCTGAGCGCCAGCCGTCCCCGATCCAGGAAGCCACCCGTATGACGACCGAACAGCCGAACCGGCCGCGCAGGGCACTGCGGCCCCTGGAGCGGGCCAGGTTGGCCGACGCGGCCGAGCTCTACTGGGTGCAGGGCAAGAAGGTCGAGGAGGTCGGCGCCCAGCTCGGGGTCTCGCGCTCCACGGTCTCGCGCATGCTGGCCAAGGCCCGCGAGACGGGCATCATCCAGTTCACCGTGCACCGGGACGAGAATCCCATCGACCTGCTGCGCCGCCAGGTCGAACAGCGCTACGGGGTACGCGCCATCGTCGCCCCGGTCGAGCAGCCGCAGAGGGCCTCGGCGCGCATGCTGGCCGTCGCCAGTCAGGCCGCGGCCTGGCTCGATGCCTTCGTCCGGCCCGGGGTGATCCTCGACGTCGCCTGGGGCAGCACCGTCGAGAACATCTCACTGCAGCTGCGCCCGCACCCCGTTCAGGACATGCAGGTCGTCCAGCTGCACGGCTCGGGCAATGTGGCCACCCTCGGCACGAACTACGCCAGCCTCATCCTCGACCGCATCGGCAGCGCGTTCGACGCCCGGGTGCACTACTTCCCCGTGCCGGCGTTCTTCGACTCGGCGAACACGCGCGCCGCGATGTGGCAGGAGAAGTCGATCCAGCAGGTCCTCACGCTGCGGGCCGAGGCCGACCTGCTGTTGACCAGTGTCGGCACGCCGGACGGTGACCTGCCGGGCCACCTGTACGACTCCGGCTACCTGACCAGCGCCGACATGGCGCAGATGGAGCGCGAGCACGTCGTGGGCAACCTCGGCGGCATCTTCTTCCGCACCGATGCCAGCACCGACAAGATCAACGTCAACGAAAGATCGACCGGGCTCCCCTTCGACGAGCTGCGCCGCATCAGGCAGCGACTGCTCGTCGCGGCGGACCCGGCCAAGGCCCCGGCCATCAGCACGGTCCTGGAGGCCGGGCTCATGACCGATGTCGTTCTGGACGCCGCGACGGCCCGGGCCATCGTCGGCGACTGAGGCGGGACGAATCCCCGGGCCGGTGCCGGGTACGAGGCGGTCGCCCGCCGCGGGCCCGGGGGCTCAGACCCGCGCCGAGAGGAACTGCAGGACGGATTCGAAGAACCGGCGGCCGTCGAGCGAGGTCCCGATGAGCTCGTCGACATTGTGCTCGGGATGGGGCATGAGGCCCACGACATTGCCGCCCTCATTCGTCACGCCCGCGATGTCGTCGCGGGATCCGTTCGGGTTGCCGAGGTAGCGGAAGACGATCTGGTTGTTGTCCTGGAGCGACTTCAGGGTGTCGTCGTCGCACATGTAATTGCCCTCGCCGTTCTTCAGCACGATGCTGATCTCCTCACCCGGGGCGAAGGCGCAGGTCCAGGTGGTGTCGTTGGTCTCCACGCGCAGGCGCTGCTCCCGGCAGACGAACTTGCGGTGTTCGTTGCGGATCATGGCGCCCGGGAGCAGGTGTGACTCGCACAGCACCTGAAAACCGTTGCAGATGCCGAGGACCGGCATGCCCTTGCGGGCCTGGTCGATGACCTGGCCCATGACCGGCGCGAAACGGGCGATGGCGCCGCACCGAAGGTAGTCGCCGTAGCTGAAGCCGCCGGGCAGGACCACTGCGTCAACCCCCTGGAGATCATCCGAGGCGTGCCACAGGCCGACCGGCTCTGCGCCGCAGATCCTGATGGCCCGCAGCGCGTCCTGATCGTCCAGGGTGCCGGGGAAGGTGACGACCCCGATCCGCACCATGTCAGTCCTCCTCGACGCGGACGGTGAAGGCCTCGATCACCGTGTTGGCCAGCAGTTTCTCGGCGGCGTCACGGATCTGGTCCAGCCGCTCCTCGGTGAGGTCGCCGGCGACCTCGATCTCGAAACGCTTACCCTGCCGGACCGACAGCCCCTCGAAGCCGAGCCGCTGGAGCGACCCGGTGATGGCCTTGCCCTGAGGATCCAGGATCTCCGGCTTGGGCATGACGTCCACAACAACTCGTGACATGCCAGAACCCTATCGTGCGTGTCCCGCCGTCAGACGACCAGGTGCTCACCGGTCAGGCGCTCGTAGGCCTCGACGTACCGCGCGCGGGTCGCCTCGACGATCGCATCGGGCAGCGCGGGGGGCCGAGCGCCCGAGCCACGGTCCCAGCCGGACTCGTTGAGCAGCCAGTCGCGCAGGTACTGCTTGTCGAAGCTGACGAGCGTGCCGTCCTCGTCGTAGGCCTTGGCGTCCCAGAAGCGAGACGAATCGGGGGTCAGCACCTCATCGGCCAGCACGATGCGGCCGTCCGAGAGCTTGCCGAACTCGAACTTGGTGTCGGCCAGGATGATGCCCTGTTTGCGGGCCACCGGCTCGGCGGCGCGGTAGAGGGACAGCGTCAGGTTGCGGATCTGCTCTCCGTCGTCGGGCACCTCGAGGCGGTCGACCATCTCGTCGAAGGTGACGTTCTCGTCGTGCTCGCCGACCGGGGCCTTCATGGCCGGGGTGAAGATCGGCTCGGGCAGGGCGGAGCCGTCATGCAGTCCCTCGGGCAGGCGGACGCCGCAGACCATGCCGGTTTCCCGGTACTCCTGCCAGCCGGAGCCGGTGAGATAGCCGCGGGCGACGCACTCGACGGGGATCATGTCGAGTTCGTGCACGATGACCGCGCGGCCCCTGACGGCCTCGGGCACGTCGGTGCTCGCCACATGATTGGCGACGATGCCCGACAGGTGGTTGAACCACCACAGCGACAACTGGGTGAGGATGACGCCCTTGTCGGGGATCGTGGAATCGAGGACGTAGTCGAAGGCCGAGATGTTGTCCGTGGCGACCATGAGGATCCGGCCGGGCTGGTCGGGCAGCGAGTAGAGCTCGCGGACCTTTCCGGCATGGATGAGGGGGAGGCCAAGATCTGCGTACTGGGCATCAGTCACGGACACATCCTATGCCGTGCGGGCCCGGGGGCCGCACGCACGCTCAGGATCGGCCTGCGGCGCTCGCCGCGATGTCACCATCGTGCTGGCGGCGGTCAATGCCCAGTTCGGTGAGGGGACCGATCGTCTCGAGTTGTTCGACGAATTGCCCGGAGGCAGCCATGAACCGGACGGCCTCCAGGGTGTAGCGGCCGAGCAGACGGCGGGGCTCATGGGCGATGCGCCAGGCCCACCCCAGACGCAGGCGGTGCACCCAGGCGGGAAAGTACCGCTCCGACCGGTCGAGCTGGTCGATCCAGCCTCCGGCGGTGGCGACCGAGGCGCTGGGCAACCACTCGTGGACCTGCAGTGCGACCCGCTCCTGCAGCCCGGCACCCAGACCGATGATGACCAGGCGGGGTCCGAAGTCGATGAGCCGCTGGGGGTCTGACTGGAGGGCCCTGAGCTCGCCGTAACCGTCGAAGGCGACCGCGGGATGGCGGCCGAGACGACTGGCCGCGGCACCGGCCGCGACCCCGGGCGCCGCGCCGATGAGAGCGACCGGGGCCTCCGGGTCGAGGACCTCGTCCAGGACGATGGGCAGCACCAGGTCGGCGGAACTGCGCCCGGCCCTGTGGCCGTGACGGGCGAGCACCATCTGCAGGAGAGTGCCGTCGAAGCCGATGAGACCCATCGCGCTCAGGGCTGCCGGGTCGGCATGCAGGAGCGACCAGTGGTTCAGCCAGGTGACGACGGATCCTGGGCGGCCCACCTCACGCGCGAAACGCGTGAGGAATGCCGTGTCCAGGCCGCCACGTGCGTGCCGGTCCGTCATGGGTCAGCGCTCCAGGGTCGCTTCAGCGTCGAAGGTGAGCGAGAGCGTCGCCATGTAGTTGGCGTGGGTCTCGACACCGATGCGGTTGACGCCGTCACGCAGCACCGAGGAATCGAGCTCGATGGTGAGCATGTTCTCGTCCTTGCTCGCCTCGACGGTGCTGATCGCCTGGGTGGCGCTGTCGGTGAACTGGATCACGTTGTCGGGCCTGCCGTCGCCGTCGATGTCCTCGGACTTCATGCGCAGCCGGCCGACCTCTGTGCCGTTGACGAAGACCACCGCGCCGTCGTCCGCCCTGACCTTGAGGATCAGTTTGGTGGTGTCGGTGACGGTGCCCAGGTCGATGTCGCGGCTGAAGTACGCCGTCCTGGCCAGGCCCCGTTCGAGCGGGGTGTTGATCGTGCTGTTCCTGCTGTCCCAGCCGATCGGGCCGGCGCCGGTCTTCCACTCGCCGAGGTCGGCGTCATCGTTCCAGCCGTCCTCGGCCTTCGTGGTCTCGTAGCGGTAGGACCACTGCGAGCCGGCCGGGATCACCTCGCCCGTGGCGTTCGTGGCGTCGACGGGCTGGAGGGGGTCGACGGGCTCGGGTGGGGTCGTGGCCTCACCGGCGGGTTCCGCTTCAGGATCGGCGGGCTCGGCCCCGGGTTCCTCCGCGGGGTCGGCGGCCTCACCGCCAGCGGGTTCGACCCCCGGATCAGCGGGTTCGGCCGCCGGATCGGGTGCGGGCTCGCCGGCCATGTCGGCCTGGTCGACGCGAGTGACCATGGCCTGCATCGTCATGGACGCGCTGGAACGGTAGTTCACGTGCGTCTCGACGGCGATGGTGTTCTCGCCGTCTACGAGCGCCGAGGCGGGCACCGTGACGACCGTGCGGTCGGCCCGGGCCGCCGCCGTCTTGACGACCGCATTGGCGCGGGTGGTCGCCGTGACGGCTCCGTCATCGAGGCGGGTCCGGCTGACCTCGGTGCCGTTGACGTAGACCACGGCCCCGTCGTCGGCGACATAGGAGACGGACACGCCGCTGATGGCCGAGACGTCGCCGACGGTGAACGAGCTGCGGAAGTAGGTGGTGACCGGGCGGCTCAGCGCCGGCGCCGGGGTGATCGCCGTGTTCAGTTCGGCGTCGCCGTAGCCGATGGGGGCCGCACCGGAGGACCAGGACGAGTCGTCGTAGTCGGCGCCGGTCCAGTTCTCGGCGGGGACGGTGTCAGCTGACAGATAGGACCATGTCGCGTCGTCCTCGAGCAGAACAGGGCTGGAGTCGTCGGCCGCGCCGGATTCCGGGGCGACGACGACCGGCGAGGAGGCGCTGATGTTGCCGTTGCCGTCAACGGTGCGGACGAAGTAGCGCTGGTTGCCGGCACGGGGAACGGTGACCGAGGTGGCGGTCGTCGTGGCGATCGTGCGGTCGTCGAGCAGCACCTGGTAACCGGTGGCGTCGGGGACGGCACCCCAGGCCAGGGTCACGGTGTCGTCATCCGAGCCGGTGACGCGCAGCAGGCCGGGCGCCTCGGTGGGGGTGTTGTCGCGCGGACCGTACAGGGCGAACCCGCCGTTCCACTGCTGGCCGGTGGGCGAGGTGTACGAGTTGTTGAAGTCGCCGCCGGCCCACAGGATGCCGCTGTCGGTGACCTTGAGCGCCCAGGCGCCGGTGGAGCGGGTGGAGCTCAGGTTGTAGGGGGTCCAGTTCAGTTGTTCGCCGGTGGCGCTGTCCCAGGCGCCGACCCAGCGGATCGGATCGGCCTCGGTCCAGGCCTCTTTGGTCAGTTCATCCCAGCTGTAGGCATCCTGGTAGGCGAAGTCGGAGCAGTGGCAGGACGCGTAGGTCACGCCGTTGTTCGACTCGATGGCCTGGATGTCGCCGCCGTTGGCCAGCGTGATCGAGCCGGACTGGCGGTTCATGGTGGCGATGTCGTAGCGGAACAGGTTGTGCTCGGAGCCGCCGAAGTAGACGTTGCCGTCCACGACGTCGACGGCCTGCTGGTAGGACTTCTTCGGGTTCGTGTACGTGTAGGTGTAGCCCGTGACCGAGCTGACGAAGGTGAACGAGTCATCGACCCGGGCGCCGGGGGCCGTGAAGATCGAGGCCGCCCACTTGACGTCGGTGGTTCCCGACTTCGAGAAGTAGCCACCGGCGAAGTACTTGCCGGTGTCGGTGTCGACGCTGGAGCCCCACACCGAGCCGTTGAACTCGGGGTTCCACGAGCGGTCGGGCTTGCCGGTGGACACGTCCACGCGGGCCGCGGCCCGGCCGTAGGAGTTCTGGACGCCCTGGCCGGACAGGTGCGTGAACGCACCGCCCAGGTAGACGTAGGTGCCGTCGGTGGTGAGGGTCTTCACGGTCATCGTGCCGCTCGAGAGCCGATTGACGATCTGCAGGTCCCAGGACTCGTCGACCGCTCCGGTGGCCGGGTCGATGACGACGGTGCCCGCATGGGCCGAGCCGTTGACGGTGGTGAAATCGCCTGCGACGAGGAGCCTGCCGTCCGGCAGGGCCAGCAGGTCGTGCACCTGGTTGTCGAAGCTGAAGGTGAGCGCGCCGTTCCACTCGCCGGTGTTCGCATCGAAGGCGGCGAGGGCCGTCGTGTCGTGCACCTCCCCGTTCGAGCCGCGCTGCACGCCGGTGAAGTTGCCGCCGACGAACATGGTGCTGCCGATCTGGGCGAAGGCCTGCACCTGAATGCTGCCCTCGGTGACCGAGCCGGTGAGGTTGCCGCTCACGCCCCAATTGGTCTTCTGGGCGTACTCGGAGGCTGCGTTGTCGGTGCGAGAGGGGATCGCGGCGGTGCCGGAGTCGGCGATGGCGGCGAATCCCGGATCGTCCGAGGTGACCTGCGGCCGGACGTACATCTCGGCGAAGGGCAGGTACTGGCTGCCGCTCTTGGGCTGGGTGATGAAGGTGCCGGTGCGCAGGAATGCGAACTTCGAGTAGGCCCAGCCGGCCTTGAAGCCGTTCTCCGACTTCGACCGCACGTCGATCGACTTGGCGCAGGCGGTCCAGTAGCAGTTGGGCAGCAGCTGTTCGTCCATGGTGGTGCCGTAGTTCCAGCCACCGTTGTCGAAGCGAGCTCTGTACGTGGTGTAGGTCTTGAACGGCCAGACCCAGCCCTGAGTCTGCGTGGGGCGGATGTCGATGGTCTGCCACTTGGTGCCCTGAGCGTTCGCGGCGCGCACGACGCGGTAGCCCGAGTCGAGGCTGGCGACCGGCTGGTTGTTCAGCAGGCCGTCCACGGTGGCGGCCGGCAGCTGGGCGACATCGAGGTTGGCGCCCGAGCGATCCCGGGTCAGCAACAGGGACTGGTCGCCCCAGCCCTGAGTGTAGCTCTGCCAGCCCTCGCGGCCGCGCCCGATCATGACCCATCCGCCGCCATCGGTGGTCTGGTCGCAGAAGAACTGCCCCGGAGCGTCCATGGCTGGCGTCTGCAGCCAGTAGGTGCCGTCGGCCGAGCCGGGGTCGTTCTGCTTGATCTCCCAGCAGGAAGCGGCCGCGGTGGCCTCGGTCCTGCCATCGTGGGCGAGCGCCGTGGCGCTGGTGGTGACGGCGGTGTCATCGTCCGCGGCCGGATCGGCGGCCGCGGAGGGGAGGGCCGACATGATGGACGCGATGATCATGAGCGGGACAGCAAGGGCTGCCCCGCGCGTGCGGAGGTGGCGCATTTCTTCCTCGGGGGTGCAGACGGCTCAGTGTCAGAACTGCTTACGCGCACATCATGCCACGTTTGAAGGTTCACATAAAACTGTTGTGAACATTGGGTCGCGCTGGGTATTGCCTATGAAAACACCCCTACGGGTTACCCTCAGCTGTTCCTGGTCTTTGACTTTAGCATTGATCCGAGCCCTGACAAGTGCAAAGGCTCCCGCAGCAGTCGGCACATGACGGCGAAGCAGACCAGGGCGGCCACGACCCCGATCCCCATGCCGAGGAACGAATCTCGTCCAAGAACCAGGGCAACAAGGCCGGCCGGGATGCCAACACTGACCCCGACGCCGGCCAGCGGCCGCAGGACGTCGACGACGTTCGGCCGCACGTCGAGGAAGTGGACGACCTGAATCGTGGCCAGCGCGGCGTCGACGACCATGCACACCGCCCAGCTGAGCGCCGCCCCGTTGATCCCCAGGACCGGGATGAGCACGAGGTTGCCGATGATGTTCGTCACCAGGACGACGGCCTTGTTGAAGGCGGCCCAGCCGCTCCGCCCGCTCATGATGAGCAGCGAGTGAATGTTGCCGGCGCAGAAGGTGACGATCGCTCCGCAGCACAGGATGACCAGCACCCACGAGCCCGGCAGGAACTCCGGGCCGAGGATCAGCATGAGGCAGGGCGCGAAGATCGCCATGAGCAGGTGGATCATGGTGGCGAAGAGCACCAGCCAGATCGTCGCCGTCGAGTAGAGGGCACGCAGCTCATCCATCTTGTTCGTGTGCATGAGCCTGCTGAACTGCGGCGAGACGACGATGCGCAGAGCGGTGTCCACGATGAGCCCGGCCTGGATGTAGCGGCTGGCCCCGCCGTAGATGCCTGCCGCGGCGTTGCCGGCGAGCGCGCCGACGATGAGGACGTCGAGCCAGGTCAGCCCCTGCTCGAGGGTGGCGGAGAGGGTGCGGGGCAGGGCGAAACCCATGATGGCGCGCCGGCGCCGGGCGCCGGGCCAGCGGGGCTGGGGACCGGTCTCGGCTTCGGGGGGCAGGTGGCGCAGCAGGAGGAACCAGCTGAGCAACAGGACGACGACGAACGGCAGCGCCCAGGAGACCGACACGGCGGTCAACGAGCCGCCCAGCGCGACGGCCACGGCGACGAGGACCGGGCGCAGGACGGGCAGGGTGATGTTCTGAACCAGGACGTACTCGCGCATGTTGCCGAGGGCCCGCAGGGCCGCGGCCGCGACGACCGTCAGGGAGCCGACGGGGATGAACCACATGATCGCCCGGACGGCGTTGAGCACCGACGGGTCATCGGCCCCCCAGATGCGCGGCGCCACGATCTCGAGCACGAGGACGACACCGAGTGAGATGCCGACCGTCAGGGTGCCCATGTAGGTCAGGCAGGAACGGATCTCCTCGGGACTGCCGATGCGCAGGCGCGGCATGAGGTAGATCGCGGCCGAGTCGAAGCCCAGCTTGGCCATGGCCATGATGAGCGAGAAGACCCCCGTGGCCTGCGTGACGACGCCCGACCCGGCCGAACCGAGCAGGCGGGCCAGCAGCACGGAGAGCAGGAAGCCGAGCACGGCGCTGAGCGTTGCGCCGACGAAACCGATGATGCCGCCCCGGGCCAGGGCCGTGCGATCCTCTTTGTGCTCACTCATTCAACAATCCTTCTCCTGGGGTAGCATCTGAGCCCTAGTCCCCCCGTTTCCCACTGACTGGTGTGTCCCATGGCCTTCACGACGGTTCATTCACGCAGGCGGCTGGTCGTCGCAGTGATCTGCGCAGTGCTCCTGCTCGTCCTCATCGTCACGGCGGTCCGCTTCCTGCGGGCGACGCCCGGGGAGGACTCGGAGGGCTCCCCGTCCAGCGCCCCGTCGACCGTCGCCCCACCCGAGAACGCCACGCCGGGACGCACCGCGCCCGCCACTCCCCTGACCGACGGAGAGGCCGCGGACACGACGCTTGAGGCCCTGACCCGCACGGCCACGGCCCTGTCGGACCCGGGCAACCCCGTCGACCTGTCCGATGTACTCACCGGCAGCGCGCTCGACGAGTACCTGGCGCAGTCCGAGGAGTTCATGAACACCGGCGTGCACCAGGAAGGCGCCCCGACGATCGAGAACGCCCGGATCACGAACACCTCCGAGGACGGGACGAGCCTTGAGGTCGAGGCCTGCGTCGACTCCTCGGCGGTGCAGGTGCTCAACGACCAGGGCACCGATCTGCGCGCCTCGCAGCCGAAGCGCTCGCTGACCATCTTCACGCTCACGAATCCCGATGGCTCCTGGAAACTCGCCAGCGAGACCTTCCCCGACGATCCGACGTGCTGACCTGCCCTCGCAGCGGGCCAGTGGTCTCGCCGGTCTCACGCTGACGCACCAGGAGGGCGACGGCGACGAGCGAGACCATCAGGCCCGTCGTCATCCCGTAGTAGAACGACTCCACGAACGTGGCCACTGCGATGCCGCCGAGGACCGCGCCGTAGGTGTCCGTGGAGCGCCAGGCGTACACGGCGGCGGCGACGAAGGTGGCCATGAACAGGATCGCGCCGACGACCCCGTGCGAGAACAGGACCGTCCAGAACTGGCCCTGGGTGCCGAGCGAGGGCAACCACGACGCGGTGGACGGGCGCGGGGCGCCGAAGCCCAGCAGGGGCGACTCGCGGAGTGTGTTGACCGTCTCCAGGTAATTGATGAGCCGGTCCTCGGTCGATGTGCTCGTCTGGACCCGGCTGAACAACGACCGGCCCATCGGTGAGACGACCCAGACCAGCACTGCGGTCATGGCGACGACGAACCCGGCGAGCACCTGGCGGGTACGGCCGGTCCTGGCCTGCTGGACGCCCACCCACAGGGCGATGACCGCCAGGCCGACGAGCATGCCACGGTTCTGCGTGGCGGCCGCCGGGATGAGCGAGCCGACGGCGAGGATCGTCACCGGCCAGCGACGCGGCGAGTACTCGCGCCACAGTTGCACGGTATGGACCAGGACGATCGGGAAGACGAGCGAGAAGACGTTGCCCCACGTGTTCGCGTAGACGAATGGGGCGCTCGGGCGCGGATCGGTCTGCACCCACGAGTTCTCGATCCACTGGGTGGTGGAGCGGTAGACGAGTTCGTGGACGAAACTGTTCGACGTGAGCGCGCCGGGCAGGACATGAGACAACGGTGTGCTGATCTGGAGTTCGGGAGCGATCATCGCGAGGAGCCCGCCGAGTACGGCGGACAACAGGAACAGGCTCATCGCCGAGCCGACGGTGCGCAGCGTGATGGTGCTGCGGGCGTTGTAGACATAGAAGGCGAAGACGGTGGCGGCGAACAGCATCGCCAGACGGTAGAGCGCACCCAGCGCACGTCCGGCGGTGTCACACTCGACGATCGAGATCGTCGCCCAGAGCAGGAAGAAGGCCCAGATGGCCCAGCCGCGGGGGAACCGCAGGCCACGCCGCCGCACCATGAGCACGAGCATGACGGCGGCCATGATCGGCCAGATCATGTCCCCGATGCCGACGAACCACCAGATGATGTAGCTGCCGAAGGCCGCGACGAACGGCCAGGCCGGCAGGGACTGCGCCTCGAGTTCCACCGGCCTGCCGGCCCGGCCGACCGCTGGGCGGCGCCACAGCCCCCGGGCCGTCGTACGCTGCCACCGCCCGCGGCCGGGTGAACGGTCCCAGCGGCCGCTCGCGAGTGCTCGTCGAGCCCTCACCGCGCCCGCCTCGCGGACCACGCCGATCGGGCATAGAGCACCGGCCCCTCGAGGAAACCCTTGATCTCCGACCTGGTGAGAGAGCCGGGCGTGTCGTCGTCGGTCCCGGCGACCCGGTCGGACCCGGGCCTGACCCGGGCCGCCACAGCGGGCAGGCGCCCTGCCAGGGTGAGCAGCGTGCTCGGGTGCTCGAGCACCGACTTGGTGAGCAGCGCCGCCGTGCCGGAGCCGTTGCCGCGGACCTGGGTGTCCAGGCCTGCCTCGTCCCGGCGGTGCCGGTGGTGCAGCACCGCGTCGGGGGTGTGGACGATGGCCCATCCGGCGCGCAACACGCGCGCGAACATGTCGAGGTCCTCTCCCCCGCGGGTCGGGGTGCCCGCGCCGAGTGCGACATCGAAACTGCCGGCGCCGGCCAGCGCCTCGGCCCGGTAGGCCATGCAGACGCCGGCGCCGACGCGCGCGGTCGTCACCGGGTACAGCGGGCCGCCCTCACCGGGCGCGCCGAAGTCGCGTACCGGGCGCGGGGCCGGTCGGCACGCCATCCATACGCGCGGTACGTCGTCCTTGGGAAAGCCGCCACGTGACTCGAACCAGCGCTGGGCCCGGTAGCGCAGCTCGGCGGGCAGCACCATCCCGGTCGTCGCGCCGATGACGCGATCGGGGTCGGCTGCGAAGGGGTCGAGCAGGGCGACGAGCCAACCGGGGTCGACGATGGCGTCGTCATCGGTGAAGGCGATGAAGGGTCGGCTCGCCGCCGCCGCACCGGCGTTACGGGCGTGGGAGAGGCCCCGGGCGGGCTGCTCGATGATCCGCATCCTGGCGTCCTCGACATCGCCGAGCACGCGGCGGACCCTGCCCGAGGCCGGGGCGTTGTCAACGACGACGAGTTCGAAGTCGGGATGCGTCTGGGCCAGGAGGGCCTCGACGGCCGGGTGCAGCAGGTCGCAGTCACCTGTCGTGCACAACACCACCGAGGCCGACAGTCCCGCACCGGCACCCTCCTTCCAGGCCCTGTCGGCCGCTGGGGGCAGCGCCCGCACCTCGGGGGCCGTGGCGATGTCCTGGCCGGTGGCGATGGTCACGGCGCCGACGGTGCGGGCGCCGTCGCGCACGAGGACGAGGGTGGTGGCCTGACCGAAGTCGCTGACGACCCTCAGCCGGCCGGTGGAGCGGTCCCACTGGACGATGCGCGAACCGGCCTCGTCGATCTCCCCCGGCAGTGCGTCAGCGGCCGCCATGTTTCCTCCCGCGGTTCTGACGACGGATCATTCTCCGGTAGTCGGCCGCGGATCGGGCCCTGTTGCGCGGCGGCACGGGCCTGTCGTCCTCCTGTCGGGCGGTGCTCTCCGCCGGTTCGGCGGCGGGCTCCGCCCCGCCGGCGGACACGGGCTCCGCGGGGGTGCCGGCATCCGGCGAGGCGTCTGGTCCCCGCAGCGCAGTGGGCTGCTCCGCGCCACCGGCCTCGGTCACGGCGGTCCTCGACATGGGGACTTCCGAGGGGGGAGCCGGGTGCGGGGCTTCGGCCGCGACCTGCGGGGAGAAAGGCGCATCCCCGGCGGTCGTGGCGCTCGCAGGCCCGGTGGGCGGGGACATGACGGGCTGGGGCTCGGGGACTTGCGGAGTCAGCGGGGGTTCTGCGGCGGGCCTCTGGAACGCCGCACGCCAGGACTCGGCGGCGCCCTGGGACGAGGGATTCCGAGGCTCGGTGGGGGTTTGAGGCTGCTGCCCGTTGGTGATCCGCGTGCCCGCCGCGGGGGCATCGCCGTCGAGCATGACGAGACCCACGACGTCGCGGTCGGCAATGGTGAGCTGGTCGAGTAGTTCGTGCAGCTCACTCAGGGAGGCGCCGGTGGCTGTGCCGATGAGGATCCGGCCCTCATCGCCGAGCCGCTCGACGATCTCGGCAAGGGGCATGCGGTTGTCGACGAGGACGGGGGCGGGTGCGGACTGGGCCCTGCGAGCGCGGCCGAGGGCCTGGCCGAAGGCCAGGGCGCGCCGGTCCGACCCGTCGGCCAACAAGATGAGTTCTGAGCCCTTGCCGACGGCCAGGGCGGCCAACTGGGCCGGGGCGTCCCACTGTGCGCCGGGGCCGGCACCATCCTGGGCGCCCCAGACGGGCAGGCCGGTCAGGTCGGAGAGCTGGCGGGCGGCCAGCACGTGCTTCTCGCGGCGCTCACGAACGAAACCGATGGCCAGGCCGAGGACGAGGCCGATCAGCAGGCCGGCGACGAGGGTCCTCATCCTCGGTGGATCGGTGACGTCCGGGGAGTCGCCGGCGTCGGTGAGCACCCGCGCGGCCGTGACGTGGTAGGAGGCGAGCTGGTCCTGCTCGGTGAGCAGGCCGGACAGTTCGGACTGGATCGCGGCGGAGCGGACCTGCCCCGCAGGCGTCCCGGTGTCGAGACCGGCGGCCTCCTCGTTCAGGGCATTGATCTTCTCGGTGACGGTCGCCAGCATCTCGTCCGCGCGCTGCTCGGTGAGGCCCGTGCGCTGCTCGATGTAGGCGGCGGTGATCGCATTGGTCACTGCGACGGCCTGATCACGATCACCACCCGACCAGGCGACCGTCACGATGGTGCCATTGGTGTCCCCCTCGACCTCGAGGCCTGATTCGAGGTCGGCGAGGGTCAGGTCCTTCTCGTCCAGGGAGTTGAGGGCCTGGCGCAGCGTGGTCGCCGACGTGGCGATCCCCTTCTCGGTCACCATGTCGGTGCTGGACAGCGAGGAACGGGCGGCGGGCTCGGGGCTCGACGAGGGGTTCGTGATCGCGACGGTCGCCGTCGCCGTGTGCGAGCTCGGCCCGATGATGAGGGACAGCCCCGCGAGCAGGCCGCCGATGAGAACGCCCGCGAGGATCTCCCTCCAGCGGCGCTGGAGTTCGTGCCACAGGATCTGGGGGCCGCCGGTGGGAGGCGGGGTGAGGGTACTCATTCGGTCTCTCCTTGGAGATTCTGCTCGGAAGGACTCTTCTGGTTGCGCAACCAGGACTGGCGGGCCTCGAGGCGTCTGTTGAGGGGGGCGGCCCGCCGGGGGCCGAGGGCGTCGATGGCCGGTCGGACCGCCGCCGCGAAGAGGGCCATCTCCGCCTCGCGCTCGGCGGGGGGCAGGGCACTCATCGAGACGATCCGGCGCAGGCGGGCGCCGGTGAGCCGCTCGGACAGGTCGGCGAAGGCCTGCGCCTGGCGCTCATCGGCCCACGAGGCGTCCCGCCAGCTCCGGGAGGCGGTGATCTGCGCCGGGTGGACGCGGTAGATCAGGCCCCAGCGGCCGAGACGGCGCAGGCGCCCGCCGGCGGCGGCCGACCTCAGCCACAGGTCGTAGTCCTCGGCGGGCACGTCACGGTACCCGCCCACCCGGTCGAGAAGTTCCCGGGTCGCCACCATCGTGGGGTGGCAGACCGGGTTGGTCAACAGCAGGTGAAGACCGAACTCGTCGGGGCTGATC
This sequence comes from Propionibacterium ruminifibrarum, assembly GCF_900289195.1. Lineage (GTDB taxonomy): Bacteria > Actinomycetota > Actinomycetes > Propionibacteriales > Propionibacteriaceae > Propionibacterium > Propionibacterium ruminifibrarum. The sequence goes on along the minus strand of NZ_OMOH01000003.1, from coordinate 318,297 downwards.
GGGTAGGGCGCGCGGGGCACGATCCGGCGCCGCGTTCCGCCGTCCGCCGGTTCGCGGAGTTCGATCTGCTGCTGGAAGACCATGTCGTCGCCGCGGCCGATGGATCGCAGCGCGGCACGGAACCGGCCGGGCAGGCAGATGTCGTCGGCATCCATGCGCCCGACCAGCGCCGAGTCCGAGACGTCGAGCAGCCGGGTGAGGACGCGCGTGATGCCGCCCGGGCCGGGAGCGACCTCGACCATGCGCAGCCTGGGGTCGGTGACGCCCCTGCGGGTCGCTGCGGCCAGGACCTGCTCGGCGGTGCGGTCGGTGGAACCGTCGTCGCCGACGAGGAGCTCTGCGTCGGCGGGCATGGCGGACAGCGTCGAGCGCACCGCCCCGGCGACGGTCCGCTCGGCATTGCGCGCCGGCAGGAGAACGGACAGGCGCGGCACGTCAGCCCCCCTGGGCGGCCGCGTCGAGGGCCCGCAGGTCGCGGTAGCGGCGGCTCAGCGACAGCAGCGAGTGGCAGACGGCGATGACGGCGAGCAGCGTGTAGACCACGATGAAGGGTGCTCCGAGGCCGTACAGGACGAACGACCAGCACAGGGTGCCGGGGTCGGTCGGCAGCAGGACGAAGGAACGCAGGGTGCCGCCCCGGGTCTGCTTGCGACCGGCGGCCCGCACGAACTGCTCGGCGAGGATCTGGGAGAGGAACTGGCCGGATGTGACCCACGCGTAGCCGACGGCCACGAGCGCGAACCAGAGGCGGTCGGTGTGGATGACCGTGGTGACGGCCAGGCACAGGTGGATCGCCGGTGACCGGAAGGCGTCGGCGACGTGATCGATCCACTCCCCCGTCTTGCTGGAGGCGTGCGTGACCCGCGAGACCTGGCCGTCGGCGGAGTCGAACAGGTAGCCGAGGGCGAGGAACACGGCGGCCACGACACCGACCCACACCGCGGGCCGGCAGGCGATGAGGACGACCATGCCGAGGGCGGACAGCAGGAACGACATCGCGCTGACATTGTTCGGCGTCCATCCGGTGGCGGCGGCGAAGGCCGCCACGACCCGGGCGCCGCGGCGGTTGACCCAGCGCGTGTAGGCGGGAACGCCATTGCCGGGTTTCTGGGCCGCGTCGAGCTCGGCCCGATAGCGGCTGAACCGCTGCCCCCAGGTCTCGTCGGCGGTCTCGGACTGGGCAGGGCTCACCTGACCTGCACCCCGCTCGGCACGGCCCCCTCGGCGAGGACGTCCTCGTCAGTGAAGTCCTCGGGGGCGATGAAACGACGCAGCTTGGTGCTGGACGTGCTCGGCGTGTAGGGCAGGTAGAACACGGTGGCGCCGACCTCTGCCATCTCGGCCTCGAGCTTGTCCCCCTTGGGGGTGCCCTTCCAGTCATCCCCCTTGAACAGGATGTCGAAGGGCTGAAGACGCCAGGCGAGGCGCTTGTCCTGGTCGAGGTCGACCACGACGGCGTCGACGAACCGCAGCGAGGCCACGAGTTCGCAGCGCTCGCGCAGGGGGATGATGGGCATGCGACCCTTCATGCGGTACAGCGATTCGTCGGCCGCGACGCCCACGACCAGACGGTCGCAGTGCTGGCGGGCAGCGCGCAGGACGTTGAGGTGTCCGATGTGGAACATGTCGAAGCCGCCGGGAACGTAGCCCGTGACACGGCCCTTCTTCTCTTCAGGGGTGTGCACCTGTCCATTCTGCCAGACATGAATTATTCAATTGACAGGCTGGCCATAGCTTGTTCACAAAGATGCCATTCAATGAGAAACACGGTCTTCACAGGTCATTCACAAAGCTGTAGTCATGGCCGGTGTGTGATCCTCTCCGCTGGGGCCACATTCAGCCGCTAGGGTGATTGCGGAGGTTTGCATCGTGGACACACTGGCGCTCGTCGTGCTCATCGTCGGTATCGCCGCCGTCGTCGTCGCGAGTACCGCGGTCATCCGTTCCCGCCGGCTTCGAGCCGATGACGAGCAGATCCCGGTGAACCGTCCCGGACTCATCGAACCCGAGCCGGTCACCACGTCCCCGGCGGGCCTGACGCCGGGCATGGTCAACACCCTGTTGAAGGAGTCGACGACCAGCAGGGACGTCCTCATCACGCTCATCGACCTGGCCCAGCGCGGTTTCCTGGCCATCACCGTGCTGGCGCATCCCGACCGTCCCGCCCATGACTGGGTGCTCACCCGCACGACGAGGCGGACCGACGGCGAGAGGCTGCACGGTTTCGAGCACTTCCTGCTCAACCAGGTCTTCACCGGCCCCGACGACTCGGTGACCCTCTCGAGCGTCGTCACGTCGACGGGGCAGGTGCTGTCGCGCACCAAGCGCCAGCTGCGCGAGGACACGATGGGCCGCGGCTGGTTCCAGCATGGTTCCACGGTGAACAACCGCTGGGGATGGGCGGGCGGTGTCGTCATCGTCATCGGGCTCGTCCTGGCGGTGCTCGGGGTCATTCAGGTCATGGCGACGGGCCACTGGGGCGTCCTGGTGGGGCCGGTGCTCATCGTCGTCGCAGGCCTGGAACTGGCCTCGCTGGGGCGTCTCATGAGCAAGCGCACCGACGAGGGCGCCAGCACTCGCGACGAGTTGCTCGCCTACCGGCGTCACCTCGACTCGCTGAGCCCCGAACAGATCCCCGTTGAGGAGGCCTCGGGAATCCTGCGGGACTCGCTCAGCTATGCGCTCGCCTTCGACACGGCCGAGCAGCTGGGGCTGGTCATCGAGCAGGTGGTCGACCGCGCCGAGCGCTGGGGCGCGCGGATCGACCTGGGTCTGGAATGGTTCCGCACCCCCGAGGGCGACCGCCCGGTGAGCGCCTTCGTCGTGACCGTCGCGGGTTTCGTCGACGCCGGCGCCCGCCTGGCCGACGAGCGCGGCGGGGAGTTCTGAGAAACGGCGGCGGGTGCGCCGCGACCAGCCCCCGGACCGCCCGATATGACTCTGGACCGGGGCTGCGACACGAAGACATGCTTTTTCTCACAGGATGTGGCATGTCCTGCCCTGGCACGCCGGGTACGGGTCGCCTGGCGCGCCGAGCCGCTAGAGCACTGCGCCGGGCCGGTAGGCGGCCGCCTCGGGGTCGGCTGCGACGATCGGTTCGATCCGGGCGATGACCCGGCCGACCTGGTGACGGGCGGCGCCGGTGAGTTCGAGCGGGGCGCTCACCAGCTCGGCGAGTTCGTCGCGGCTCAGGCGCAGGCGGCCGTCGTCGGCCAGCCGGTCGAACAGCGGGTTCGTCCCGGAGCCGGTCTCGCGCAGTTCGAGCGCCACGGCGACGGCGTTCTCCTTGATGACCTCGTGGGCGTCCTCGCGGCCGACGCCCTTGCGGACCGCGGCCATCAGGATCTTCGTCGTGGTGAGGAACGGCAGATAACGGTCGAGTTCGGCGGCGATCATGGCGGGGAACGCCCCGAAGTCGGCGAGCACGGTCAGGAAGGTCTCGAACAGCCCGTCGAGGGCGTAGAAGGCGTCCGGCAGGGCCACGCGGCGCACGACCGAGCACGAGACGTCGCCCTCGTTCCACTGGTCGCCGGCCAGTTCGCCGATCATCGAGACGTAGCCGCGAACGATGACCGCCATGCCGTTGATGCGTTCGCAGCTGCGGGTGTTCATCTTGTGCGGCATGGCCGAGGAACCGACCTGGCCGGGCTTGAAGCCCTCGGTGACCAGTTCGTTGCCCGCCATGAGGCGGATCGAGGTGGCCAGGTTGGACGGGGCGGCGGCGGTCTGGGCCAGGGCGGACAGGGCGTCGAGGTCGAGGCTGCGCGGGTAGACCTGGCCGGTGCTCGTGAGCACGTGGTGGAAACCCAGGTCCGAGGCGATGCGCTGCTCGAGCTCGGCGAGCCGCTCCAGGTCGCCGCCGAGCAGGTCGAGCATGTCCTGGGCGGTACCCATCGGCCCCTTGATGCCACGGGCCGGGTAGCGGGCGATGAGGTCGTCCAGTCGGGCATGGGCGATGAGCAGCTCATCGGCGCAGGTCGCGAAGCGCTTGCCGAGGGTGGTCACCTGGGCGGCCACGTTGTGGCTGCGGCCGGCGATCGGCTGGTCGGCGTAGCGTGCGGCCAGCTCGGCCAGCCGGGCCAGGGATGTGACGACGCGGGACCGGATCAGTCTCAGGGCGCCCAGCACCTGCGCCTGCTCGATGTTCTCGGTGAGGTCGCGGCTGGTCATGCCCTTGTGAACGTGCTCGTGGCCGGCCAGGGCGTTGAACTCCTCGATGCGGGCCTTCACGTCGTGGCGGGTCACGCGCTCGCGAGCGGCGATCGAGTCGAGGTCGACCTGCTCGACGACCCTGCGGTAGTCCGCGATGACGACGTCCGGGTCGTCGCCGCCGAAGTCGACGCCCAGGTCGCGCTGGGCCTCGAGCACGGCGATCCACAGCCGGCGCTCTGAAACGACCTTGTGCTCGGGCGACCAGATCCGGCGCATCTGCTCCGAGGCGTAGCGGGTGGCCAGCACATTGGGAACGCTCACTGTTCTCTCCTGTCTCGGCCCAGGCGGGCGGCGATGGCGTCGAGGCGGGCCTGCGAGGCGATGTCGGTGCGGGCGAAGCCGTCGGCGAAGTCGATCCGGTCGATGTGGGCGTAGGCCCGCTCGCGGGCGTCGGCGATGTCGGATCCGGTGGCGACGACCACCAGGACGCGACCGCCGGCGGCGACGAGCCGCCCCCGGGCGTCCAGGGCGGTGCCGGCGTGGATGACGTGGACGCCCTCGGGCTCGTCGGGCAGGGTGATGACGCAACCCTTGGCCGGGGTGGCCGGGTAGCCCTTGGCGGCCAGGACGACACCGACGCAGGCGTCCCCGGAGACTTCGAGGGGCGGCTGCTCGGCGAGCGCGCCGGTTGCGGCGGCGAGCAGCAGGGTCCCCAGGCCGGTGTTCAGACGGGGCAGGATCGCCTCGGTCTCGGGGTCGCCGAACCGGGCGTTGAACTCGACCACGCGGGGGCCGGCCTTGGTGAGGGCGAGGCCGACGTAGAGCAGGCCGGTGAAGGGCGCACCGAGGTCACGCATGCGTGCCAGGGTGGGTTCGACGACCTCGGCCATGACCCGTTCGACGGTGCCACCGGGAAGCCAGGGCAGCGGGGTGTACGAGCCCATGCCGCCGGTGTTGGGCCCCTCGTCGCCGTCGCCCACCCGTTTGAAGTCCTGCGCGGGCGGCAGCGGGACGGCGGTGACCCCGTCGGTGATGACGAACAGGCTGGCCTCGGGGCCGTCGAGGTACTCCTCGATGACGACCTGGCCGCACTCGGCCGCATGATCGAGGGCCGTCTGGCGGTCGTCGGTCACGACGACGCCCTTGCCGGCTGCCAGGCCGTCGGCCTTGACGACGTAGGGGGCACCGAACTCGTCGAGCGCGGCAGCCGCCTGCTCGGGCGTCGTGGCGGTGCGGGACCTGGCCGTCGGCACGCCGGCGTCGGCCATGACCTGCTTGGCGAAGGCCTTCGAGCCCTCGAGCCGGGCGGCGGCAGCACCCGGGCCGAAGCAGGCGACGCCGCGCTCGCGCACGGCGTCGGCGACGCCGGCCACCAGCGGAGCCTCCGGGCCGACGACGACCAGGTCGACGCCCAGGTCGACGGCGAGCGCGGCGACCGCCGGGCCGTCGAGGATGTCGACCGGATGATTGGTGGCGAAGCCGGCCGTACCGGGATTACCGGGCGCCACGTGGACGGCGGCCACGGCAGGATCCTTGCTGATGGCGAGGGCCAGGGCGTGCTCGCGGCCTCCCGAGCCCACGACGAGAACGGTGATGGCATCAGGTCCAGAACTCACGACGGCAGTCTACGGCGAGCGGCGCCGCTGCAGAGTGTCTCGTCCAGCATTGTCCGGCGGGACGGGGCAGTTCGTGGTCGTCGGTCGCCGCCACGGTTCCCGTGCCGTGCGGCCGCGTGTCTCAACGATCAGATGAGCTCGTTGACGATGATCGTCTGCTCACGTCCCGGCCCCACGCCGATACCGGAGATCCGGCAGCCGACGTGGTCCTCGAGGTAGTGCACGTAGGCCTGGCAGGTGGCCGGCAGCTCGTCGAAGGTGCGGGCCGACGAGATGTCCTCGCTCCAGCCGTCGACGTACTCGAAGATCGGCGTGGCCCGGGACAGGTCGTTCATGGTGGTGGGCCAGTGGTCGAAGCGGGTGCCGTCGACGTCGTAGGCCACGCACACCGGGATCTTCTCCCAGCCGGTGAGCACGTCGAGTTTGGTCAGGAAGATGTCGGTGCAGCCGTTGATCTTGGCCGACTGCTCCACGACCAGCGCGTCGAACCAGCCGCAGCGGCGGGGACGACCGGTCGTGGCACCGTACTCGCCGCCGTCCTGCCGCAGCCTCTCGCCGGCCTCGTCGAACAGCTCGGTGGGGAACGGGCCCTCGCCGACACGAGTGATGTAGGCCTTCGAGATGCCGATGACCCGGTCGATACGAGTGGGGCCGACGCCCGACCCGGTGCAGGCGCCGCCAGCGGTCGGGTTCGAGCTCGTCACGTACGGGTAGGTGCCGTGGTCGACGTCGAGGTGGTGGGCCTGGGCGCCCTCGAAGAGCACGACCTTGCCCTCGTCAAGGGCGTCGTTGAGCAGCCGCCCCGTGTCGACGATGTAGGGGGCGAAACGGTCCGCATATCCCAGGAGCTCCTCGGTGATCTGTGCGGCGTCGATGGGGTGCCGGTTGTAGATCTTGGTGAGGATCTGGTTCTTCTGCCCGAGGCTCGCCTCGACCTTGTCGCGCAGCCCCTCGGGGTCGAGCAGGTCCTGCATGCGCAGGCCGATGCGGTTGACCTTGTCGGAGTAGGCGGGGCCGATGCCGCGACCGGTCGTGCCGATGCGGCGCTTGCCGGCGAAACGCTCACTGACCTTGTCGAGGGTGCGGTGGTAGGGGGCGATGATGTTCGCGTTGGCGCTGATCAGCGGATGCGCGACATGGACGCCGCGCTTGTCGAGCTCGTCCAGCTCGGCGGCCAGCACCTCGAGGTCGATGACGACGCCGTTGCCGATGACGCAGGTGCAGCCCGGGTTGAGGATGCCCGAGGGCAGCAGGTGCAGGACGAACTTCTCCCCGTTGACGACGACGGTGTGGCCCGCGTTGTTGCCGCCGGAGTAGCGGACGCAGTAGTCGACACGCTCACCGATCTGGTCGGTTGCCTTGCCCTTGCCCTCATCGCCCCACTGGGCGCCGATCACCACGATGCCTGGCATGTGTTTTCTCCCTGTCTGGTGGCCGGGACGGGTGCCCCGGCGCACGAAAGCCCGCTGTGTGCGCAAGCGCAACGCATCGGGCTCTTGCACACAGATTCTAAGGTCCTGCAGGCACTGCTGCCACGTCCGCCCCGGATCTGGACAGGGTCGCCGCCCTGGCACGGCTCCTCCGGGTCCTTCCGGCGCACCGACATCACCTGGGAGAAGGCCGCCGACATCCCTGCTCCCGGCGGGGCCACAATGGGGTCCATGACGGGCAATCGCACGCCGGTACGGCTCATCGCGGACGTGGACACGGGCATCGACGACGCGCTGGCGCTGATCTATCTCGCCGCGCGCCAGGACGTCGACCTGGTCGGCGTCTCGACGACGACCGGCAATACGACCGCCGCCCTGGCGGCCCGCAACAGCGCCGCGGTGCTGGCGCTCGCCGGCCGCGGCGAGGTACCGGTGTGGACGGGCGGGGGCCGGCCGCTGGTCGTCGAACCGGCGACGACGCCGTTGACCCACGGCGACGAGGGGCTGGGCCATGCGGAGCTGCCCGACGCCGCCGACGCCCTGCGGCCCGGCGATCCGATCGCGCAGCTGTGGCTGCCCCAGCTGCGCGAGCACCCAGGCGAGACGACCCTGCTCGTCACCGGCCCGATGACGAACCTGGCGCTGGCGCTGCGCGCCGAGCCGCGCCTGCCCGAGCTGGTCCGGCGCATCGTCATCATGGGCGGGGCCTTCAACCACCCGGGCAACACGCTGCCGACCGCCGAGTGGAACGCCTGGTGCGACCCGCACGCCGCCCACGAGGTCTACGCCGCCTTCGAGTCGATGCCGGTAGACCGGCTGCCGATCATCTGCCCGCTCAACGTCACCGAGACCATCGAACTGCACCCGGCCCTGCTCGACACGGCGGCCGCCGCCATCGGAGTACCGGCGCCCCATCTCAACCCCGGCGACCCTCGCCGCAGGGGCCCCTCGGCCACCGGGAACGCCCTGTTCGACCTGGTCACCGATGCCCTGCGCTTCTACTTCGAGTTCCACGCCGACCACGGCTACGGCTACCTGGCGCAGGTCCATGACCTGCTGGCGGCGGAGATCGCCGCCGACGAGCCACTCGGGGCGCGCTACGAGCCGCTGTGGGTCGACGTCGAGGCGGGCTCGGCGCTGACCCGGGGCACGACGGTCGCCGACGTGCGGCACCTGCTGGACCGCTCCCCCAACGCCCGGGTGCTGACCGCCGTCGACGCCCAAGCCGCGCTTCGCGCGCTGTCGGACGCCCTCGAGGCCCTGGCCGGTCGCTGACCGGCCGTGACGGGCTGAGGGGCCCGGCCCCGCATCACGGGTCCGGGCCCCTCAGTCAAGTACTGGGAGATCGCGCCGGGTCACTCCCACTGGAAGCCGGGCACCTGCTCGGCCCAGGTGGTGAGGAACTCGACCGAGGCGTCGAGGGCGCTCTCGGTGGACGCCCCGACCTTCTCCTCCAGGGCGCGGCCGAGTTCACGCAACTCCTGGGTCGAGCGCAGTGAGTCGAGCACCTGACTCTCGATCTGGGCCCACATCCAGTCGATCTGCTGGTCCGCGCGGTAGCGCGCCAGGCCGACTGTCTCCTCGATCCAGGCGCGGTGCTCCTCGACGGCCTTCCAGACGTCGTCCAGCCCGTCGCCGGTCAGGGCCGAACAGGTCATGACCGGGGTGCGGCGCCCGCTGGACTCGTCATTGATGAGCTTCATCGCGATGGACAGGTCGCGGGCCGTCAAGCGGGCGGCCGGCGCGTTGTCGCCATCGGCCTTGTTGACGGCGATGACGTCGGCGAGCTCGAGGATGCCGCGTTTGATGCCCTGCAGCTGGTCGCCCGAACGGGCCAGGGAGAGCATGAGGAAGGTGTCGACCATGCCGGCCACCGCGACCTCGGACTGGCCGACGCCGACGGTCTCGACGATCACGGTGTCGTAGCCGGCCGCCTCGACGATGATCATGGCCTCACGGGTTGCCCGGGCCACGCCGCCGAGATGGCCACCGGACGGTGACGGGCGGATGTAGGCCGAGTCGGACTCGGCGAGCTTGCCCATCCGGGTGCGGTCGCCGAGGATCGAGCCGCCGGTGCGGGTGCTCGACGGGTCGACGGCCAGAACCGCCACCTTGTGGCCGCGGTCGATCAGCCGGCAGCCCATGGCGTCGGTGAACGTCGACTTCCCGGCGCCGGGAACACCGGTCAGGCCGACGCGCGTGGCGTTGCCCGCGTACGGGAGCAGCTGGGCGAGCAGTTTGCGCGCCAGCGGCCGGTGCGCAGGCAGGGCCGACTCCACCAGGGTGATCGCACGGGCAATGCCAGTGCGCTGGCCGGCCAGGACCTGGCCGACCAGCGCATCGACGTCGATGCTCCTAGGCATCCGCCGGGGCCTCGTCCGCGTCGAGGGAGCTGATCAGTTCCTTGAGCAGACGCACCGCCGAATCCGGGATGACCGTGCCGGGCGGGTAGATGTCCATGGCGCCCGCATCGCGGAGGGCCTGGAAGTCGTCCTCGGGGATGACGCCGCCCACGACGATGAGGATGTCCTGGCGACCCAGGGCGTCGAGCTCCTGACGCAGCGCCGGGACGAGCGTGAGGTGGCCGGCGGCCAGCGACGACACACCCACCACGTGCACGTCGGCCTCGATGGCCTGACGCGCCGTCTCCTCCGGCGTCTGGAACAGCGGGCCCACGTCGACGTCGAAACCGAGGTCGGCGAAGGCCGTTGCGATGACCTTCTGGCCGCGGTCGTGGCCGTCCTGGCCCATCTTGGCGAGCAGGATACGAGGGCGACGGCCCTCGAGCTGCTCGAACTTCTCCACGAGCTCGTGTGCCTCGTCCACCTCAGCCGAATCCTTCACTTCCTTGGCGTACACGCCGGAGATCGTCCGGATCTGCGCGGTGTAGCGACCGAAGCTGCGCTCCATGGCGTCGCTCATCTCTCCCACGGAGGCCATCGCGCGACCTGCGTCGATGCACAGCTTGAGCAGGTTGCGGTCGGGGTCGGTGGGATCGGGGTTCGCAGCGGCCCAGGCGAGCCTGTCGAGGGCGGCCTGGGTGGCCTCCTCGTCCCGTTCGGCGCGCAGCTTGACCAGCTTGGCCTTCTGCTCGGCGAGCACCTGGGAGTTGTCGACCTTGAGGACCTCGAGCGGGTCCTCGTGGTCGAGACGGTACTTGTTCACGCCGATCAGCGGCTGGTTCCCGGAGTCGATGCGCGCCTGGGTGCGGGCGGCCGCCTCCTCGATGCGCATCTTCGGGATGCCCTGCTCGATGGCCTTGGCCATGCCGCCGGCCGCCTCGACCTCCTGGATGTGACCCCAGGCCCTGCGCGCCAGCTCCTTGGTGAGCTGCTCGACGTAGGCCGAGCCGCTCCACGGGTCGACGACACGGCAGGTGCCCGACTCCTGCTGCAGGAACAGCTGGGTGTTGCGGGCGATACGGGCCGAGAAGTCGGTCGGCAGCGCGATGGCCTCGTCCAGGGAGTTCGTGTGCAGCGACTGGGTGTGCCCCTGGGTCGCGGCCATGGCCTCGACGCAGGTGCGGACCACGTTGTTGTACACGTCCTGAGCGGTCAGCGACCAGCCGGAGGTCTGCGAGTGAGTACGCAGGCTCAGCGACTTGGGGTTCTTCGGACCGAACTGGTTGACGAGCTTGGCCCACAGCATGCGGGCCGCGCGCATCTTCGCGACCTCCATGAAGAAGTTGGTGCCGATGGCCCAGAAGAACGACAGGCGCGGGGCGAACTGGTCGACCTTGAGGCCCACGGACTCGCCGGCGCGCAGGTAGTCGACGCCGTCGGCCAGCGTGTAGGCCATCTCGATGTCGGCCGTGGCACCGGCCTCCTGCATGTGGTAGCCGGAGATGGAGATCGAGTTCCACTTCGGCATGTTCGCGCTGGTGAACGCGAAGATGTCGGAGATGATCCGCATCGACGGCTGGGGCGGGTAGATGTAGGTGTTACGAACCATGAACTCCTTGAGGATGTCGTTCTGGATCGTTCCCGCCAGCTGCTCCATCTTGGCGCCCTGCTCCTCGGCGGTCACCACGTAGAGGGCGAGGATCGGCAGCACCGCGCCGTTCATCGTCATCGACACGCTCATCTGGTCGAGCGGGATGCCCGAGAACAGCTCACGCATGTCGTAGATCGAGTCGACGGCCACACCGGCCATGCCGACGTCACCGGGGACGCGCGGGTTGTCCGAGTCGTAGCCGCGGTGGGTGGGCAGGTCGAAGGCGACCGACAGGCCCTTCTGGCCGGCCGCGAGGTTGCGGCGGTAGAAGGCGTTGGACTCCTTGGCGGTGGAGAACCCGGCGTACTGGCGGATCGTCCACGGCCGGAAGGCGTACATGGTGGCGTACGGGCCGTGGGTGAACGGCGGCAGGCCGGCGTAGGTGTCCAGCCAGTCGGCGCCCTCGTAGGCCTCCTCGCCGTACAGGGTGCCGACGGGGATCTGCTCCGGGGTCACCCACTGCTCGCCGGTGCCTGCCTCAGCGGCCAGGCGGGCGAAGTCCTCGGCGGCAGAGGCCGGGACGGCCCCCGCACCGAGTTCGACAGAATCAAAACGAGGAAGAGCACTCATTCCGTCACCCCCATGACATCGAGCGTGCGCGTGAGGATGTCGACGACATCCATGCCCATGAACAGGCGACCGTCGAAGATCTCGGCGGCCTCGTCGTCCGAGATGCCCAGTTCCTTGTAGGCACCGGACAGGTAGACGGCCTTCGCACCGGCCTGGCGGAGGGCCTTGGCGACCTCGACGCCCTGCTCGGCGTAGACCTTGGCGGACGAGCACAAGTCTACGACCTGCGCGCCACTGTCCTTGAACGCGGCGACGATCTCGTCGACCGTGCCGCCCTCGACCTCGGGGGTCTCGATACCGCCCACGTGCCAGACGGGGGCCGAGAAGCCCTCGCGGCCGCCGAAGTCACGGCGCGTGCCGAGGCAGGCCAGGAAGACCTTCGGCCTCTCGGGCAGGGCGGCGGAGCGGTCGACGAGCTTCTCGAAGACCTCGGAGTCGCGGTGCCACTCCAGGCCGCCGCGGGCCGGGGCCTCGGGATTGGGCTTGACCTCGACGGTCCGGGCGTCGAGCATCGGGAACTCGCTCACGGCCGTGATGGGCTGTCTGCGGCTCGCCAGGCGCTTGGCGCGCTCGGTGTTGCACTCGGACAGGACCTCGGCGACGTGCCCGCCGACCAGGGCGGCGGCCATGCCGCCGGCCGCCTCGGTCTTCTGGAACTCCGCCCAGCCGGCCTTGGCCAGGGCGTCGGTCAGGGACTCGACGTAGAAGGAGCCGCCGCCCGGGTCGTTGACCCGGCCGATGTTGACCTCCTCGGCCAGGATGATGCCGGTGTTGCGGGCGATCCTGCGCACGAAGTCGTCGGGCAGGCCGAAGGCGGCGCAGAACGGCAGCGTCGTGATGGCCTCGGCGCCGCCGACGGAGGCGGCGAAGGTGGCGATCGTGCCGCGCAGGATGTTGACGTAGGGATCCTCGCGGGTCAGCTCCCGCCAGCTGGTGACGGCGTTCTGACGGGCGCCGCGGTTGGCCTCGTCGACGCCGAAGACCTCACCGATCCGCTGCCAGCAGGTGCGCAGCGCGCGCAGCCGGGCGATGGTGAGGAACTGGTCGTGGGTGGCCGTCACGCGGAACTCGATCGTCCGGAACGCGTCATTGACGTCGACGCCCTGCTCGACGAGGGCCCGCACGTACTCGGCTCCGGTGGCCAGGGCCCAGGCGAGCTCGGCGACGTCGCCGGCGCCGGCGTTGTGGTAGATCGTCGAGTCGACGGTGATCGCGCTGCCCTTCGGGTAGGCGGCGATGCGCTCGACCCAGGCGCCCAGTCCGGACAGGTCGGCGGCGGTGCCCTGCAGGGCGGCCAGGCCGATGGGGTCGAGACCGAGGTTGAAGGCGAGGTGGTCCTTGGGCTTGTCGCTGGCCTCGTAGACGGCGAGAAGGGCCTCGGCGGCCGCCTGCTGGTCCTCGCGGGAGGAGACCTCGACCTTGACCATCTCGAGGAGCACGTCGGACAGCACGGTGGCCACGTCGGCCGGGTTGACGGCGTCGGAACCGGTGCGCAGCCAGATGGAGGTGACGCCCCGCTCCAGATCAGTGAGGATCGCCTTGGCGGTGAAGTCCGCGTCGGGATCCTCGTGGAGGGCGCGCACGTCCCATGCATCCGCCTCGCCATTGCGCACGGTGGTGCCGCGCGTGAACGGGGCGACGCCCGGATAGCCCAGCGGGCCGGGGACGTCATCGCGCCGGTACATGGGCTTGATGTCGATGCCGTCGACGGTGTGAACCGTCAGACGCTTCATGCTCTGCTCGACGGAGAGCTGCTTCTCTGGTGGACGACCGCGGTTGAGAACCTTGGCCACCTCGATCTCCCACTGCTCCTCAGTGACTGCCGGGAAATCACCGGCGAGGCTGAGCTGAGCGGGCGTGGCCTCTTCGGCCGCGGTGGCGCCCGATTCGGTGTTGCTCATTCGACTCCTGCTCCTGAAAGGGTCAGGGTGCGCCGGGTGGGGCGCACCGGGGACTGGCTGCCAGCCGGTCATCGGCGGGCGACGGGCGTGAGCCCGGCACCCACCTGGCATGGCCCCGGCGCTGACGTCGGGGGCTGGTGGCTCCGGTGCGGCCCTGCTGGTTCGTCCGGTGGTCGCCCACCGGCTCGCCAGGCAGGCGTTCGCCGGAACCGCTGGCACTGATCTTCGTGACCGGACCCGGTGATGATGCGCATCGCCGGGCACCGATCGCTCCGATCCGTGGACCCTCCGCGGGGCACGTTCCGCAGCGGCTCGCGCCGCTGCGGCTGGCAGGTCTTCGGGCTCATGGGCACTCGGGATCGCTCCCGGTTCCTACACCACCGCTTCCCAGGCCATCGGGCCCAGTGCTCGTTGTGACGTTGTTCCCATACACCGCTGCGGGACAGCTCCGGCCTCTCACCGGAATTCCCTCTTACGACAGCCCATCTGACGATGGGCTGAACCAGCACTTCTCAATGTACACAAACCGGCGCGCCCCTTGCCCCCGGGGCTCATGAATCGTCCGGAAAAGCCGTCCTCCCCCGCGCCCCGCGGCGACGCCGCCGGCTCCGATCCCGGCCTCGGCAGTGACGCCCGGGGGACCCGAGGGCGCCTCCGCACAACCGGCCACCGTCACCGCCCGGCGCGGCCGGGCGCCCATGCGTTCCCGGCGTCGAGGCAGTGAGGAGTTCTGCGGGCCGGGGCGGGGCTTCGGACGGCAGACCGCCGGACCATATCATGCAAGGTTCGCCTGACCTTATGTGCTAGAACCGAACACGCTTGTGAAAAAGCAAACTTTTTTCACAAAGATCTTGTTTTTTTCTGGCTGGTCATGGATAAGGTGACCGCGTTCGCATCACCGCAGGAGGCCGCCATGTCCGTCACCAGCCGTCGCCGCGCAACACGCAGGGCACTCGCTGCGGTGCTCTGCGCAACGATGTCGATGCTCGGCGCGAGCTGCTCGGCCGGCCAGCAGGACCCGCCGCCCGGCGATGAGCCGTCGGCAGCCGCCGACGCCGGCCCGATGCCCATGACGAGCACCGAGTTCCCGCTGAGCATCACCGATTTCAGCGGCCGGAGCGTCGACTTCGACTCGGCGCCGCAGCGGGTGTGCATCCTGGCGGGCACCGCCATGAACATCTGGTATGACGTGGGCGGCACGGCCGTCTGCTCGGTGCAGATCACCGACAACGTGAAGACGGTCCCCGAGAACGACGCGGCGATGCGCGCGGTGCCGACGGTCGGCGCCACCTCGAACGTCGACATCGAGGCCGTCAGCTCGTACGAGCCCGACCTGGTCATCGTCATGAGCGGCGCCCAGGACACCGTGCTGTCCAGGCTGCGCGAACTGGGGATCCGGGGTCTTCAGGTGAGGGCCCGCTCCCAGGCCGAACTCGAGGCGATCTACCGGGCGTTCGGCGTGCTCACCGGCCACCCGGACACGGCGTCCGAACGCATCACCCAGATCGGCGACCGGGTCGACGAGGTCGTCGACCGGTTGCCCGAGGGCTCCCCGTCCGTCGTCATCGTCTACGTCACCGCCACCTCGCTGGCCGTCAAGCTCGACGACTCGATCGCCGGGCAGATCGCCGGCACCCTGCGCCTGACGAACATCGCCTCGGGCCTGACCCCGGACAATCCCGGTTCGGAGACGACGCCCCTCGACATCGAGGCCATCGTGGCGGCCCAGCCCGACCATGTGCTCGTCACGAGCATGGTGGAGACCGACGCCGACGCCCAGGCGCGCATGGACGAGGAGTTCGCGTCCAACCAGGCCTGGCAGGCGGTCGACGCCGTGCGGGAGGGCCGCATCTCCTATCTGCCGCAGGAGTACTTCCTGCTCAACGGCGGCCCCTACTACGGTGACGCGGTGGCCTACATGGCCGCCTGCATCCATCCCGACGTCTACGGCGACGCCCAGCAGTACGCATGAGCGCGACGATCACCGGCCGCGCCGGGGTATCCCCGGGCAACGGCCACCACGGCCTCGCCGGGCGCGGCTGGTTCCGCGTCGGCGTCTTCATCGCGCTGGCCGTGCTGCTCGTCGCGGGGGCCCTGTACGCGATCGGGGCGGGCTCCATCCACCTGTCGGCCGGTCAGGTGCTCGACGCCCTGACGGGCCGCGACGCCTCGCTGCGGCGGATCGTCTGGGACATCAGGCTGCCGCGCATGCTGCTCGCCGTCCTGGTGGGCATGAACCTGGCCGTCAGCGGCGTCATCCTGCAGGCGGTCATGAGCAATCCCCTGGCGGATCCGAGCATCATCGGCGTCTCCTCGGGGGCCGGGCTGCTCGGGATCGGCATCATGCTCGTCGCCCCGAGCCGTCTGGCGCTCGTCACCCCGGCGGCCTTCGCCGGTGCGATGGGGGCGGCCGCGGCGATCTTCCTGCTGGCCTGGAAGGGAGGCATCCAGCCGCTGCGGATCATCCTGGCCGGGGTGGCCGTCTCGGCGCTGTGCGGGGCGGGCATCTCGGCGCTCATGGTGCTCTTCTCCGACCGGGTGGCCGGAGCCCTCATGTTCATGAACGGCGCGATGTCGATGCGCGGCTGGACCGAGGTGCGCGGGCTGTGGCCCTATTCACTGGTCTCACTGGCGCTGGCCTGCTGCTTCGCGCGGCGGCTGAACGTGCTGGTGCTGGGGGATGACGCGGCCGGCTCGATGGGCATGAACGTCCAGGCCAACCGCGTCTTCTTCACCGCGCTCGCGGCGGTGCTCGCGGCGAGCGCGGTGAGCGCGGTCGGGCTGCTCGGTTTCGTCGGGCTCATCGTTCCGCACATCATGCGCATGGTGCTGGGCCCGGACCACCGGCTCACCGTGCCCGGCTCGATCCTCGCCGGCGCGGCCCTGCTCGTCGTGAGCGACACCCTCTCGCGCACGGTCTTCTCCCCCGTCGAGATCCCGGTCGGCATCACGATGACGGTCCTGGGCGTGCCCTTCTTCCTCTTCCTGCTGAGGAGGGCGCTGTGAGCGGCGCCGGGCTGTCGATGCGCGGACTGGTCGTCGAACTGGGCGGCCGGGAGATCCTGCACGGCATCGACCTCGACCTGGCGCCGGGCCTCGTCCACGGGATCATCGGGCCGAACGGCTGCGGCAAGACGACGCTGGTGCGCGCGGTGTGCGGCACCGCGCCGGTGCGGGGCCGGGTGCTGCTGGGCGGGGAGCCGGTCGCCTCGATGAGTTCGCGGCGACGAGGCCGGGCGATGGCGGTGGTCTGGCAGAACGCGCAGGCGGGCCCCGAGGTGCGGGTGGCCGACATGGTCGGCTACGGGCGCTACGCGCACCAGGGCTGGTTCACGGCCCGTGACGCCGGCGGGCGAGCCGCGGTGGCCTCGGCGCTGGAGCGCACCGGCCTCGTCCCGTTCGCGGATCGGCGGATCGGGACGCTGTCGGGCGGCGAGCGGCAGCGCGTCTGGCTCGCGGCGGCCCTGGCCCAGGAGCCGCAGCTGCTCCTGCTCGACGAGCCCACCACCTACCTGGACATCGCCCACCAGCTCGAGATCCTCGACCTGGTCCGCGAGCTCAACACCGAGCGCGGGCTGACCGTCGTCATGGTGCTGCACGACCTCACCCAGGTCGCCCGCTACTGCGACAACGCCGTCCTCATGTCCGACGGGCGTGTGCGGGCGACCGGCGCGCCCGGACGGGCGCTGGACACCGGCGCCATCGAGCAGGTCTTCGGCGTCGACGCATGGATCAGCGCCGACCCGGTCAGCGGTCAGCCGGTCGTGGCGCCGCGGTCACGCCGGACCGGCGGCCACAGATCCTCACCCAACCCCGCCCGCCAGGCGGGAAAACCTCTGGACAAGGAGAAATGATGAACGCACGAGTACTGGTCCCCCTCCTCGCAGCGGCCCTGGCGCTGCCCCTGTCGGCCTGCTCCGGGTCGTCCGGCGACAGCCAGGACAGCGCCTCGGCGCCTCAGAGCACCCAGGCCGGCACGACGAGTGCGGCGCCGAGCCCCGGTGGGTCCTCGACCGCAGCGCCGAGCGCGACGGACTTCGAGACCGCCGACGGCGTGCTCACCGCGACCGACCTGGGGGCCGATCTGGCCGAGGGGGCCGGGGTGCGCATCACCATCGAACCCGGCGCCGACGGCACGGCAACCTTCCAGCTCGTCGATCCCGCCAGCGGCGACGACTACAGCGACTACTTCATCTTCAACTACGCCGACCGCACCTTCGTCCGCCACCACCACGTGGCCGCGCGCGGCACGACGTACGACTACACGATGGGACTGGACGACCAGGTCCTCACCGGCATCACGGACGACGAGGGCAACGACGCTTCCGAACCGGTCCGCCAGCACGGGCGCTGGGACTCGGCGCAGGCCGAGACCGCCGAGCTGATGACCGCCACGCAGGAGTACTTCCAGAACACCTACGGCGTCACGATAGAGGAGAAGGTCACGGGCTGAACCGACGTCACGCCATGGTGTTCTGGACCCGGACGCGCAGGCCGGCCCGGATGTCATCGCCGTCCCGACCCGGGCACGGCCCGAACCTGGCGGGGGCCGGCCCGCGGGGTTCAGGCCGCGGCCAGCGCCGCCTGATAGCTCGGCTCGCGCTTCTTGATCGCCGTGATGATGCGCCCGGTGAGCGGCATGAGGGCGTACTGCAGGGCGATCTTGTACAGGTAGCCGACGATCGTGTAGTTCACGACCTGCCCGGCCGTGGTCAGGCCGATCGCGCGGGCGGCGATGAGGCAGAACAGCAGCGTGTCGATGAACTCGCCGACACCGGTCGACGAGACGAGCCGCCCGTACAGGCCCTTCTCGTGGTGGCGCCGCTTGCCGAGCCACATGATGAAGGAGTTGGCGCTCTGCCCGCCCGCGAAACCGACGACACCGGCCAGGACGACCTGCCACACCGGACCGAGAGCCAGCCGGAAGGCCGCGTCGCGGGCCGCGTTGTCGCCGTCCGACAGGCCCGGCAGCACGATGATCACCCAGTAGATCATCGAGCTCATGATGTTGACGACGAAACCCGTCGTAATGGCCTGTCGGGCGGCCCGGGGACCGTAGATCTCGGTGATCGAGTCACCGAGGATGTAGCTGAACGGGAAGATGAAGAAGGCGCCGTCGGTGAGGATCGGGCCGAACTGGACGGCCTTCGAGCCGCCGATGCCCGACAGCACGATGACGACGGCCATGGCCGCCAGCATGATCGGGTAGAACCGGGCTCCCGTGCTCGCATAGGCCGGGCCCGGGCGGCCCGTGGCCGGGGCGCCGTCCCCGGCCGGGGACGCAACGTGCCGGGCCTCAGTGGGTTCATCTGTCACGGGCGGCAGTGTAGGCGCACCGCCCTGGCCCCGGGAGCGGATCGCGTCCGCGTCCCGGACGAGCCGGCGCCGGGCGGGCGGCGACCGACGAACCGACCACCGGCCGCCACGAGTGCGGCCGGCCCCGAGGAGGAGTGATCATGCGCATCACGATCATCAGCGTGTGCCCGGACCTGCTGTCGGCCCTCATCGCGGTCGACCAGGATCTGGCGAGGACCCATCCGGGCGCCTGCGAGCTCCGGCTGTTCAACGCCACCGATCCCCCGTCGCCGCAGGACGCGGCGCGACTGCCCGGGGCGGTGTCGAGCAGTGACTTCCTGCTCATCGACCTGAGCGGCGCGCCGCAGGCCTGGGCCGACGCGCTGGCCGGGCCGGTGGCGGCCTACGAGGGCGATCTGCTGCCGCCCGGGCACCTGTTCACCGACAGGCTGCGTCTGGGGACCGTCCGTCCCGCCCCCGGCGGCGTCCCCATCGGGCCGGCCGGGCCGGGCGCCCGGCCCACGAGCGCCGAGGGCGCCGACCCGGAACGATTCGCGGCCGACCTGGCCAACCTGTCGACGCTGCTGCGCTGCTTCCACGCGATGAGCCCGGTGCACGCCAGGGCCTTCCTCACGCTGCTGCTGCACGAGTACGGCGGCCACCCCGAGGTCGTGGTGACGTCGGCCGAGTACCCGGCCGACGGCGTCGTCGCGGTCGACCTGGCGGGCGGGCGCGAATTCACCGACGTGAGGCGCTACATCGAGGCCGTCGGCGGGCCCGGCGACCGGCAGATCGCACTCGTGCTGTACCCCGGCGACGGCTACCCGATCGACTCGACGGCCGCGACGAGGGCGGTCGCCGAGGCGCTCGGCGCGCACTGCTGGGTGCTGCCGCTGGCGGTGCGCAACGCCACCCGCACGGTCGACGACCTGCGGCGCCTCATGGGCGAGGCCGGCATCGTACCCGATGTCGTCGTGAACATGCTCAGCCTGCGGCTGGGCACGAGTTACGGCGGCGGCAGGGCGGGCGCAGGGGCGGAACTGCTCAACGAGTGGGGCGCCGCGCACGTGCACCCGATCCTGCTGACCCGCATCACGATCGAGGACTGGCTCCGGGCCGCCTCCGGGCTGAGCCCGGCCAAGGTGATGGTGTCGATGATGCTGCCGGAGCTCGACGGCTGCATCGACGAGATCCCGGTGGCCGCGATGAGCGCCCCGCGTGTCGACGAGCGCTACGGGGTCGCCCTCAACGCGCTCACCCCGATCCCCGAGCAGGTCGACCGCCTGGCCGGACGCGTCGCAGGTCTGCTGCGGCTGCGGCGCCTCGACCCGGCCGAGGCGCGCGTGGCGATCATCGGCTACGACTACCCGGCCGGCGAGAGCAGGCTGCTGGGCGGCTCCTTCCTCGACGTCGCCGCCTCGATGTCGGCAATCCTCGCCGAGCTGGCACGCACCGGCTACCGGGTGGGCACGCCCGAGCCCGACGAGCTGCTGGACCAGTTGCTGTCCCGGGCCGTGAACTCGCCCCGGTTCGACGCCCCGGACGCCCCGTTCGTCTACCCGCGGGCGCAGGCGCGGGCCGACCTCGGCGACGAGCGGGCCTGGGCGCAGGTCGACCAGGCGTGGCCGGCCGACGGGCCGGCCGCCCCGATGACGACGCCGGAGGGCGACTTCATCATCCCGGCCCTCGAGTTCGGCAATGCCCTGGTCGGCATCCAGCCCGGGCGCGGCGGCGGTGCGACGGCCGACTCCCAGGCCCACGACAAGACGGCCCCGCCCCATCCGCAGTACCTGGCGTTCTACACCTGGCTGCAGAGCGTGTGGCGCCCGGACGTCGTCGTCCACGTCGGCACGCACGGGACGCTGGAGTTCCTGGGGGGCAAGGAGAACGCGGTGAGCACCCGCTGCTACCCGGACATCATGATGGGCTCCGTGCCGCACGTCTACCTCTACTACGCCGGGAACCCGGCCGAGGGGCTCATCGCGGTGCGCCGCTCGCACGCTCAGATCGTCAGCTACCAGCCGGTGGCGATGGTGCCCGGCGGGCTGCACGACACGCTCGCCGAGCTGGACGAACTGGTGGCCGAGTACCGGCGCAGCCTCGCGCTGTCGCCGGCGACGAGCGGGGAGCTGCTCGAGGAGGTGCGCAGGCGCGCGGAGGCCGAGCACCTGCCCACCGATCCGGACGAACTGGAGCCCCACCTGGACCGCCTGGCGCAGTCGCTGACGCCGATGGGGCTGCACGTCTTCGGCCGGGCGTGGACCCCGGAACAGACCCGCACGATGGTGCACGGCGCCCTCGGGCACGGCGGCGCCGAGCTGCCGCCGGCCGTCGAGGTCGTCGCGGAGGCGCAGGGCCTGGACCCGGACTCGCTCGACCGGCTGCCGCGCACCGAACTCGCCGGGCTGCGCGCCCTGGCGACGCGACTGATCGACGAGGCGCTCGACGCGCCGGAACCGGCCGCCCCGGCGGCCGGCGACCGGCCCGGGGCCGGGGCGCCCGCGGCCGGCATGCCACCACAGGTCGCCGAGATGCTCGGCCTGGCCTCAGACGCGGCACCGGCCCGCCCGCGGGGGGACGAGGCGCTCGGCGCCCTGGCGGCACGGGCCCGCGAACTCAGGTCGACCCTCGGCCGCAACGACGAATGGGATGGGCTGCACCGGGCGCTCACCGGCCGGCACCTCACCGCCCGGCTGGGCGGCGACGTCATCCGCGACCCGCAGATCATGCCGTCCGGCCACGGCGTCTACCAGTTCGACCCGCGCCGCATCCCCACCCCGGTGGCCCGGCGCCGCGGCGAGCGCATCGCCGAGGACGTCCGCGCCGCCTGGCGCGCCGAGCACGACGGCGCCGAACCGCGCTGCGTCGGCGTCGTCCTGTGGGGGCTGGAGACCACCCGGACCCAGGGCGAGGCCTTCGCGCAGATCCTGTCGCTGCTGGGCGCCCGCCCGGTGGCCCGGCCCCGGCCCGGACGCCCGCGCTTCGAACCGATCCCGGCCGCAGAGCTCACCGCGCCGCGCGTCGACGTCGTCGTGACGATCTGCGGCTTCTTCCGCGACCTCTTCTCGGGCCTCATCGCCGAGCTGGACGAGCTGGTGGCGGCCATCGCCGCCCTCGACGAACCGGCCGAGATCAACCCGATCGCCGCCTCGGCGCGCGCCCTGCGCGCCGAGCTCATCGCCGGCGGCCACGACGCCGACGAGGCCGGCGAGCTGGCCGGCAGCCGGATCTTCGGGCCGGCCAGCAGCTACTACGGGACCGGCATGACCGACACCGTCGAGGCGGGCGAGTGGGACGGCACCGAGGACCTGGCGCACGAGTTCACCCACGCCAACGACCACGTCTACTCGCGCCGCCGGTCCGGGGAACGCGTCGACGGGCTCTACGCCACGAACCTGAGGCGGGTCGAGGTGGTCTCGCAGGTGCGGTCCTCGAACGAGTACGCCATCACCGACTTGGACCACTACTTCGAGTACCTGGGCGGTTTCTCGGCGGCCGTGGCGCAGGTGCGCGGCGAACGCCCCCTGACCCTGGTCGCCGACACCAGTGGCGCCGCGGTGCACACGAGCACCGCGGGCGAGGCCACCGCCGACGGCCTGCGCACCCGGCTGTTCAACCCGGACTGGCAGGACGCCATGCTCGCCCACCGGCACCGTGGCGGCACCGAGATCTCCAAACGGGTCACGAACCTGGTCGGGCTGGCGGCGACGACGGGGCAGGTCGAGGACTGGATGTTCGACGAGGTGTTCGACCGCTACATCGGCGACGAGCAGATGCGCGAACGTCTGGTCGCCAACAACCCGCACGCGGCGGCCGACATCGCCCAGCGCCTCACCGAGACCTCCGAGCGCGGCCTGTGGGCCGCCGACGAGCACCGGCTCGACGCACTCGACGCGATGGGTTTCGACCTCGAGGCCGCCCTGGAGGGCGACGGGACCGAACCGCAGTGAGCCCCCGCGCCCCGGCCGGGCCGCCCGCGGGGGCCCCGCTGTACCCGTTCACCGCCGTCGTCGGTCAGACGGCGATGCGGCACGCCCTCGAACTGGTGGCCGTCTCGCCCGGGATCGGCGGGGTGCTGCTGCGCGGCGAGAAGGGCACCGCGAAGTCGACGATCGTCCGCTCCCTGGCCGCCCTGCTGCCGTCGGGCCGGGTGCGCACCCTCGCGCTGGGCGCCACCGAGGACCGGGTGGTCGGCGGGCTCGACCTGGAGGCGACCCTGGCGGGCGGTGCGCCGCGGCTGATGCCCGGACTGCTGACCGAGGTCGATGGCGGCATCTGCTACGTCGACGAGGTGAACCTGCTCGACGACCACCTCGTCGACCTGCTGCTCGACGCGGCCGCCTCCGGCCTGCTGCGGGTCGAACGCGAGGGCCTGTCGGCGAGCCAGGAGACGGCGTTCTCGCTGGTGGGCTCGATGAACCCCGAGGAGGGGGCGCTCCGCCCGCAGCTGCTCGACCGCTTCGGCCTGTGCGTCGACGTGCGGGGCGAGACCGATCCCGGGGCCCGCGTCGAGGTGATCCGGCGGCGTCTGGACTTCGACGCCGACCCGGACGGTTTCCTCGCCCGGTGGGCGCCGCAGGAGGAGGCCCTCGCCGGGCGCCTGCGCGAGGCCCGCGCGCTGGCGCCCCGCGTCGGGCTGCCGAGTCCGGTGCGGGACATGATCGTCGACGTGTGCCGTCGGGCCGGGTGCGCCGGGCACCGCGCCGATGTCGTCATGGCCCGGGCGGCCCGGGCCGAGGCCGCCCTGGCCGCCCGCACCGAGGCCACGGCCGAGGACGTCGAAGCCGTCGCCGAGTTCGTTCTGGCCCACCGACGCCGCGCGGCACCGCCCACTCCCCCGGCACCGCAGAACCCGGACCGGCCCCACCAGGACGCCCCGGGCGAGCAGCGCGGCGAGCCCGAAACCGGCCCCGACCAGCAGCAGGACCATGGGGCCCGGGACAGCCCGCCCGGACCGGCCCCGGAGCGGACCGCCGAGATCGGCGAGACCTTCACCGTCCGCGACCTGCGGATCGGCCCCGACCAGGTCCCGCGCACCGGCTCGGGACGCCGCCAGGAGACGATCAGCGGCGACGGGCGCGGCCACTACGTCACGGCACGCCCCGGCCGGGACGCGCGCCGCCTGGCCCTCGACGCGACGCTGCGCGCCGCGGCCCCGCACCAGCGGGACCGGCGGGCCGGTCTCGGGCCCGGCGACCCGCGCCGCAACCTGGCCGTCATCGTCGAACCGGACGACTGGCGACAGGCGGTGCGCACCACTCAGGTCGGTTCGGCGGTGATCCTCGTCGTGGACGCCTCCGGTTCGATGGGCGCCCGCGGGCGCATGGTCGCCTCCAAGGGCGCCGTGCTGAGCCTGCTGCTCGACTCCTACGTCCGCCGCGACCAGGTGGCGCTCGTCACCTTCCGCGACACGGGGGCCGAGGTCCTCGTGCCACCCACCTCATCGGTGGAGCTGGCCGAGCAACGCCTGCGCCGGATGCCGGTGGGCGGGCGCACCCCGCTGTCGGCGGGGCTGCTCGCCGCCGACGGGCTGGCCGCCTCGCTGCGCGCGACGAACCCCGGCCAGCGGCAGATCGTCATCGTCGTCACCGACGGCCGCGCCAATGTGGGGCTCGACGGCCGGGTCAGCCGCGGCGCCCAGGACGAGACGATCACGGTGGCCGCCCGCCTCGCCGGCAACGGCTGCACCTGGCTGGTCGTCGACACCGAGCACACCGCCGGGCGTCGCACCCGGGCCGCCGCCGGCCTGGCCGCGGCCCTCGGGGCGCGCTGCCTGACCCTCGAGGAGCTGCGCGCCGACGAACTGGCCGGCCTGGCCCGCACCGCCCGCCGGGCCGCGACCCACCCGACATCACCACCGGCAAGGAGCTGAGGAGCATGGAACGACCCGTCTACCCGTTCGCCGCAATCGTCGGCCAGGACCAGATGCGCCTCGGGCTCATCCTGGCGGTCATCTGCCCCGAGCTCAGCGGCATCCTCATCCGCGGCGAGAAGGGCACCGCGAAGTCCACGGCCGTGCGCGGCCTGGCCGCCCTGCTGCCCGAGCGCGACGAGGTGGTCGGCAACCCCTACCACCTGTCCCCCGACGAGTTCGCGGTGTACGCCGACGGGCTCGGCCTGGACACGGCGGCGCCGCCGAGCGTCGAGCGACGCCGGGTGCAGATCGTCGACCTGCCGGTCGGCGCCACCGAGGACCGGGTCACGGGCAGCCTCGACGTCCAGGCCGCGCTCACCCAGGGCTCGCGCCGCTTCGAGCCGGGTCTGCTGGCCGCAGCGCACCGCGGCATCCTCTACGTGGACGAGGTGAACCTGCTCGACAACCACGTCGTCGACCTGCTGCTCGACTCGGCGGCGATGGGGGTGTCCACCGTCGAGCGGGAGGGCCTGTCGGTGACGCACCCGGCCAGGTTCTCCCTCGTCGGCACCATGAACCCCGAGGAGGGCGAGCTGCGCCCGCAGCTGCTCGACCGCTTCGGGCTGTGCGTCACCGTGTCCGCGGAGACCGACACCGCCTCCCGCATCGAGGTGATCCGCAGGCGCCTGGCCTACGAGGACGACCCGGTCGCCTTCGCGGCGTCCTGGCAGGCGGCCGGCGACGAGCTGGCCGCCCGGATCGACCGCGCCATGCGGCTGCTCCCCGGGGTGCGGGCCGACGACGACGCCCTGGGACGGGTGGCGGCCACCTGCATCGAGGCGGGCGTGGACGGCCACCGCGCCGACATCATGATGGTGCGGGCCGCCCGCGCGCTGGCCGCTTGGGACGGACGCACCCGGGTGAGCGACACGGACCTCGACCGCGCGGGCCGCCTCGTCCTGCCGCACCGCATGCGCAGGCTCCCCCTGGAAGGCATCGCACAGACCTGAGCCCGGATACCCTCCGGGGTATCCTTGGGTCATGCCGAGGGAAGGAGCCCCCATGACCGGGACGGTGCCGGCCGACGACCGAACCGATGACGAACTGGCGGGCGTGATCAGGCGCCTGCAGCGCGCCCAAGGCCAGCTCGGTGGGATCATCCGGATGATCGAGGACGGCCGCGACTGCAAGGACGTGGTCACCCAGATCGCCGCGGTGAGCAAGGCCGTGGACCGCGCCGGTTTCGCCGTCATCGCGGCCGGGCTGCGCCACTGCATCGCCGACCCGCAGTCCGGGCCCGACCCGGCCGAGATGGAGCGACTCTTCCTCTCACTGGCCTGAGGCGCGCGAGGCCGCCGAACCGCGCGACCACGTGGCCATGCCGCCGTCGAGGTTGCGGGCCCGGCGCCCGTGCTGGGCGAGGATGCGGCAGGCGAGGTAGCCGCGCAGGCCCACCGCGCAGTGCACGACGAGTTCGCCGTCGGGCAACTCGTCCAGCCGGTCGCGCAGCTCGTCCAGGGGGATGAGCAGCGAGCCGGGGATGGCCGCCCCGGCGTGCTCGGCGGGCGTGCGGACGTCCACCACGGTGGCGCCCGCGGCGACGGCCGCGTCGAGTTCGTGCCACTGCAGGGTCTCGGCCAGCCCGTCGCGCTGGTTCTCGTCGATGAAGCCGAGCATGTTCACCGGGTCCTTCGCCGAGGAGAACTGTGGCGCGTAGGCCAGTTCGAGGCGTCCCAGCGCGGCGGCCCGCAGGCCGCCGGCCATCGCCGTCGCGATGACGTCGAGGCGCTTGTCCACTCCCGACGCCCCGACGCCCTGGGCGCCGAGGATCGCATCCGTGTTGGCGTCGACGACGAGTTTGAGGTGCATCTGCTCGGCGCCCGGGTAGTAGCCGGCGTGGTCGGAGGGGTGGGTGTGGATGATGCGCAGTTTTCTGCCCGCCGCCCTGGCGCGCCGCTCGTTCCAGCCGGTGGCGGCCGCCTGGAGCCCGAAGACGCCGACGATGAAGCTGCCCAGCACCGGCCGGTCGGTGACGGGGCGGCCGGCGATCGCGTCCGCCACGCTGCGGCCCTGCAGATTGGCCGTCTGGGCGAGCGCGACCATCGCGCCGGAACCGTCGATCGCATCGGTCTTCTGCACCGCGTCGCCGACCGCCCAGATGCCGGGCACGCTGGTGGCGAAGTGGTCGTCGACGAGGATGCCGCCCTGCGGGCCGAGTTCGCAGCCGGCCCGGGCGGCCAGCTGCGAGTCGGGGCGTACGCCGACGGCCGCCACGACCAGGTCGGCCGGTGCCGTGGAACCGTCGTCGAGGACCGCCTGCGAGGGGCCGATCGAGGCGACGGTGCGGCCCAGCAGCAGGCGCACGCCATGGGCGCGCAGCCTCTCGTGCACGAGTTCGGCCATCTCCGGGTCGAGCGGGGCGAGCACCTGGTCCGCGCCCTCCACCAAGGTCACGGCCAGGCCGCGGCGCACGAGGTTCTCTGCGAGTTCGACGCCGATGAACCCGCCCCCGATCACCACGGCCGTCGAGGCCTCGCCTGCGGCGGCGACGATCGCGTCGGTGTCCTCGACGTTGCGTAGGCCGAGGGCCCGCTCGATGCCGGGGATCGGCGGGCGCACCGGGCGGGCGCCGGGGCTCAGCAGCAGCGCGTCGTAGAACAGTTCGACGGTCCGCCCCGTGTCGAGCTCGCGCACGGTGAGGCTCCGCGCGGCCGGGTCGATCCCGATCGCCTCGTGTCGGACGCGCACGTCGATGCCGAATCGGGCGGCCAGGGACTGAGGGGTCTGCAGCAGCAGGTCGGCCCGGTCCTCGATGACGCCGCCCACGTGGTAGGGCAGCCCGCAGTTGGCGAACGAGACGTTGCCACTGCGCTCGATGACGGTGATCTCGGCGCTCTCGTCGAGCCGGCGCAGCCTGGTCGCCGCCGACATGCCGCCTGCCACTCCGCCCACGATGATGATTCTCATGCCACTATCGTGTCACATACCCCCGGGGGTATACAATCGGGTGTGGCCGGGTGCCGGCCGTCCCTTCATGCCGAGACGTCGAGGAGTGCTCATGTGCCGACCCGTCACCTGCAAGACCTGCGGCAAGACCACCTGGGCCGGGTGCGGCCAGCACATCGCCCAGGTGAAGGCCCAGGTGCCGCCCGAGCGCTGGTGCGATGGCAGGCACACGGCCGAGGAGGCCGCGGCGGCCCGCAGGCCGGGGCTGCTGGGGCGGCTGCTCGGGCGCTGAGGATGGCACGGGTCACGGACCGGCGGGCGGCCGGGAGGGTCCGTTGCCGCCGGCCGGCCGTCCGGTGAGTTCCGGTTCCTCGCGCAGGAAGGCGGCGCAGACCCAGCTGCACACGAGCGAGAGGGTCATGAGGACCACCGCGGGCCCGATGAAGCGCTGGTCGCCATCGTCCCAGATGGTCTTCGTGGCCGCCACGACGAGGACCGCGCTGCCCAGGCCGGCCACGCCGAGGACGTTCACGAGCGCGGCGACCCAGGGCCTCTCCCGCTCGGTGCGCGAGGCCCCGAGACACCACAGAACGGCGACCGTCAGCGCGAGGACGACGGACAGCACCCGCGGCCAGCTGACGTCGTCGAAGCGGTTCATGCTGCGCCAACCGATGAGCCGTCCCTCGTAGGGCCAACTGACCTCGACCGACCACGGGCTGGCCAGGGCCGCGACGAACAGCACCGCACCGGCGCCCAGGAGAAGCCGACGAAGCGCCCGCCAGACCGTGTCGGCGAAGATGGTCACCCTCGCCCACCTCAGGCTGTCACGCGTCGTCCCGTCTCCGTCCACGGCCCAAGTCTAGGGGCGAGGCGGCCGCCAGTGCCTGCCCGCGGCCCTGCCGCAGCCCTGGAACCACTGGTCAGGGGGATGTCCGGCCCCGCACGCCCGCAGCACTGCCCCCTCGACCACGCCGGCCGCCCCCGACGGCGGCGACCGGGGGCCCGGCCCGCGCCAGAGTAGACTCACCGTTCGTGCGCCTGCACCGTGCAGGCACCTGCCGCCCGCGGACGGCAGGCCGTCACGTCCCCTCGGTTGGAGTTCCATGCCCGTTCGCCAGGATCTGCGAAACCTCGCCATCGTCGCCCACGTCGACCACGGCAAGACGACCCTCGTCGACGCCATGCTGTGGCAGTCCGGGGCCTTCCGCGAGGGCTCGGACGTGGAGAACCGGGTCATGGACTCCATGGACCTGGAGCGCGAGAAGGGCATCACGATCCTCGCCAAGAACACGGCGGTCAAGCACACCATGACCGACGGGCGTGAACTCACCCTCAACATCATCGACACCCCGGGCCACGCAGACTTCGGCGGCGAGGTCGAGCGCGGCTTGGAGATGGTCGACGGGGTCATCCTGCTCGTCGACGCCTCCGAGGGCCCGCTCCCCCAGACCCGTTTCGTCCTGCGCAAGGCGCTGGACAAGAAGCTGCCGATCATCCTGGTCGTCAACAAGGTCGACCGTCCCGACGCCCGCATCGACGAGGTCGTCGACGAGACCTACGAGCTGTTCATGGATCTCCTAGACGACGAGGACGCCGGCGGCCTCGACTTCCCGATCGTCTACTGCGCCGCGAAGGCGGGCCGCGCCAGCCTCACCAAGCCGGCCGACGGCGAGCTGCCCGACTCGCGCGACCTGCAGCCCCTGTTCGACCTCATCGAGTCCTCGATCCCGGCCCCCGCCCACACCGAGGGCGCCCCGCTGCAGGCACACGTCACGAACCTCGACTCCTCGCCCTACCTCGGCCGGCTCGCCCTGTGCCGGGTCGTCGAGGGCACCGTCCGGCGCGGCCAGAACGTCGCGTGGTGCCGCCGCGACGGCTCGGTGCAGACCGTGCGGCTGTCCGAGCTGCTCATGACCGAGGCCCTCGACCGGGTGAGCGTCGAGGAAGCCGGCCCCGGCGACATCATCGCGATCGCCGGCATCCCGGAGATCACCATCGGCGAGACGATCTGCGATCCGGCCGACCCCCGCCCGCTGCCACTCATCCACGTCGACGAGCCCAGCCTGTCGATGACGATCGGCATCAACACCTCGCC
The DNA here is from genome assembly GCF_900289195.1 of Propionibacterium ruminifibrarum. Taxonomy (GTDB): domain Bacteria; phylum Actinomycetota; class Actinomycetes; order Propionibacteriales; family Propionibacteriaceae; genus Propionibacterium; species Propionibacterium ruminifibrarum. Next base: position 288,445 of record NZ_OMOH01000003.1, on the reverse strand, counting down.
GCTGTCCGGCCGATCCGGCACGCAGCTGACCGCGCGCCTGGTCAAGAGCCGTCTCGACGCCGAGCTCATCGGCAATGTCTCGGTCCGGGTGCTGGGCACCGACCGCCCCGACACCTGGGAGGTGCAGGGCCGCGGCGAGCTGCAGCTGGCCGTACTGGTGGAGATGATGCGCCGCGAGGGCTTCGAGCTGACCGTCGGCAAGCCGGAGGTCGTCACCCGCCGCGACGAGAACGGCACCCTGCTGGAGCCCACCGACCGGCTCACCATCGACGTTCCCGAGGAGTTCCTGGGCACCGTCACCGAGATGATGGGGACCCGCAAGGGCACCATGGACCAGATGATCAACCACGGCTCGGGCTGGGTGCGCATGGAGTACGTCGTGCCCTCGCGCGGCCTCATCGGCTTCCGCACCGAGTTCCTCACCGCGACCCGGGGCACCGGCATCATGAACCACGTCTCCGAGGGCTTCACGCCCTGGGTCGGCGAGATGCGCAACCGGCCCACCGGCTCCCTGGTGGCCGACCGGCAGGGCACCGTGTCGAGCTACGCGCTGTTCAACCTTCAGGAGCGCGGCGAGCTCTTCATCGCCCCCGGCGACGAGGTCTACGAGGGCATGGTCGTCGGCGAGAACTCCCGCCCCGACGAGATGGACGTCAACCCGACCAAGGAGAAGCACCTCACGAACGTGCGGTCCTCCACCGGTGACGAACTCGAACGCCTCATCCCCCCGCGCCGTATGAGCCTGGAGCAGTCACTCGAGTTCTGCGCCGCGGACGAGTGCCTCGAGGTCACCCCCGACGCCGTCCGGGTGCGCAAGGTGATCCTGGACGCCCGCGACCGGGCCAAGGTGCGCATCAAGAACCGCAGCCAGAACGCGAACGCCTGAGCCCCGCAGCGGTCTTCGAAGGGTCGGGCGGCCCGGGGCGACCGGCCGATCGGTGCCCCGCCGGGGCCGGGGCGGACTCGTTTCAGATGAGTCGCCGGCGCAGTCCGGCCGGGGCCTTCACGTGCAGGCCCACGTCGGGGTCGACGAGCACCTCCTGGGAGGCGTCCACGCCGTCGGCGACGAGCTGGGCGTCGACGGGGACGGTGCGCTTGACCAGGCCGAGCCCGACCGGACCGTCCTGCCAGTGCTGGGCGCTGGCGCCGATGAAACCGACCGGCGCGCCGTCGAGCAGCAGCTCGGCGCCGACGGCGGGCAACTGGGAGCGCATGCCGTCGAGCTGCAGGCGCACCATGCGGCGCGGCGGGTGCCCGACGTTGTGGACGCGGGCGACCGTCTCCTGGCCGCAGTAGCAGCCCTTGTCGAGGGCCGTCGCGTACAGGCCGAGCTCGTTGGGCAGGGTCCGTTCGTCGGTGTCGACGCCGATCCTCGGGACGCCGGCGGCGATGCGCAGCGCCTCCCACGCCCAGGTGCCGGCCGCCCGCTCGTCCTCGTCGTCGATCCCGGTGGCGGCGATGCGGACGAAGCCGTCGCCGAAGGGAGCGGCGAGGTCGGGGGCGAGCCCGGCCGGGACGTCCCCGGCGCGGTGACCCGCCCAGAAGACGTGGGCGTCCGGGTGGCGTTCGACGACGACCTTGGTGCGGAAGACCATCGACTCGAGGAAGTCGCCCAGTGAGCCGCCGGAGCCGGCCTGGCCGAACATCCACACTCGTTCGCCGTCCTCGACGGCGTGCATGACGTGCGTGATGTGGCCGACGGGGCTGAGCACGAGCGCGTCGACGCCGGCGCCGGCCGACAGGCCGTTGAAGACGCCCGTGGTGAGCGAGTGCAGCCAGTCGTGGCGGGCCGGGCCGGCGACACTCACGACCTCGCGGCGGCCCAGCTCTACGACGGCCTCACCCTCCTCGATGGCTCGCTGCTCGGCGAGGGGACGGCCGCGGTGCCACAGCAGGCCCTCGTCGGGCCCCTCGGGAACGGTGACGGCGCTCATGGCATCCTCCTCAGGGGGTCACATCGTCCGGCGCTGCAGCCGGGCCCACATGTACGGCTGCAGCGAGACGTCCTTGGTGGCGCGGTCGAAGGTCCACAGCAGGTCGGACTCGACGTTGCCGTACAGGCGCTGGCCCCCGGTGTACTCCAGGGCGGCGTTCTTGGTGCGGGCCACGACATCGGTGACGAGTTCGATCTTGGCGCCGTCGATGCGGCCGTTCCAGACCTCGCTCCAGCCGTCCGGGTGGGACAGGACGACCTCGACGCCGCCGTCGGCCTGGGGGCGCCAGAAGCCGGTCTCCATGCTCAGCGGCGCGATCGGCGTGCCGTTCTCGTCCGCGACGTAGGTCTGCGAGATGTAGTGCAGGTACGGCTCGCCGTTCGTGGCGAACTCGACCTGTTGACCGAACTCGAAGTCGCCCCGGTCCGGCCAGCTGCCGTGGCCGTTGCCGGCCCAGCGGCCGATGAGCCAGGCCAGCGGCATGAGTGCCGGGTTGAGGTCCTCGGGGATCTGGAAGGCCATGTGTCAGCGTCTCCTGTCGGTGCGGTTGCCCGGGCGGGGTCGGCGCAGGTCGCGCGCCTCGCGGCGACGCAACCAGCGCACCACGGCGCTCAGCAGTGCGATGGCGGCGGCTGCCACGACGGCCACCGCGAGAAGCTGGAGGATCACATCGAGCATCGCCACGTGGGCAAGTCTAGGTCGCCGCGACCAGTCCCCCCGGGTTGCCCGACCGGCCCTGGCGGGCATGGCCGCGCACCGCGGCATCGTGGGAGCATGGGGGCATGCGAGTCGTCCTGCAACGTGCCCTGTCCGCCTCGGTGAGCGTCGACGACGAGGTCGTCGGGGCCCTGCCCCGGCCGGGCCTGGTGGCGCTGGTCGGCGTCACGCACGAGGACACCGCCGCCACCGCCGCGGCGATGGCCGCCAAGACCCTCTCCCTGCGCATCCTGGACGGCGAGCGCTCCGCATCCGACCTCGACGCGCCCGTGCTCGTGGTGAGCCAGTTCACGCTCTACGCCAATACGCGCAAGGGCCGCCGCCCCAGCTGGAGCGCGGCGGCGCCCGGCCCGGTCAGCGAGCCGATCGTCCAGGCCTACGTGGACGCGCTGCGCGAGGCCGGCGCCCATGTCGAGACCGGCCGGTTCGGCGCCCACATGCAGGTCTCGCTCGTCAATGACGGCCCGGTGACGATCCTGCTCGACAGCGACGGCTGACCGCCGCCGGTTCCCCCGGCGGCCTGACCTGCCGCACCACCGGCCGGCCGCCGGTCGGACCGGTCGCGCACGGCATCGGATTCTGGGCGGGCCCGGCGGCGCGGATCCGGGGCTCAACTATCCTGAGCCCGGACGCGTTCGTCCCCGGGCGGGCCCGGTGACCGGGCGGCCGGTTCGGGACGACCCGGCGCATCGGCCGCCGTCGGGGCGGCCGCTCAAGACGGTCCGAGACGGGAGGCAGGCATGGCCCACGCGCTGTTCGTCTGCCCGGCCGGTCTCATCCCGCCGGAGAACCTCGCCCTGCTCCAGTACGAGCTCATCGCCGTGGCCAACGGCGCCGAGGCCCTCAACAACCTCGAGTTCGCCGACGCCGTCATCGTCGACGCCCGGGCCGAACTCGACGCGGCCAGGACCTCGTGCCAGGTGCTCACCGCAGCGAGCGGGGACAAACCGGTGCTGCTGCTCATCGGCCCCGAGTCCCTGCCGGCCCTCTCCCCCGAGTGGGGCGTCGACGACTTCATCCTCGAGGGCGCCCGGCCCGCCGAATGGGAGGCACGTCTGCGCCTGCTCATCGCCCCGCACGAGCACGAGACGCTGTCGAGCGGCGCCATCGAGATCGACGAGTCGGCCTACACGGCCGCCGTCGGCGGCGAGCAGCTCGACCTGACGTACACCGAGTTCGAGCTGCTGAAGTTCCTCGTCGCGCACCCGGGCCTGGTGCTCAGCCGCGAGGAACTGCTGAAGAACGTCTGGGGTTACGACTACTACGGCGGCACCCGCACCGTCGACGTGCACGTGCGGCGGCTGCGCGCCAAGCTCGGCACCGAGCACGACCAGTGCATCAGCACGGTGCGCAACGTCGGCTACCGCTTCGACCCCCGCGCCTGAGGCCTGCCGGGCCGAGGCCGGTCCGCCCATCGTTCCCGTGCCGGTCCCGCCCCGCGCGAGCGACCATACTGGGGCCATGCACGACATTGCGCTGACCCCGGCGGCACGGGCGAGCCTCGAGACGATGCATCGTCGTATCGTCCAGCTGGGGCTGCTCGAGGACGTGCCCGAACGGGTCGGCTGGATCAGCGCCGAGGCCGGCACGTGCACCGGCAGCGTGCTCACGGACGAGGAGGAGCTGCGCGGCGGGCCGCTGCGCTACCAGACCCACTCGGCGGTGGGCGCCGCGTCACTGCCCGACGGCTACTACACGATCCGCATCAGCCGCAGGGGCCTGCACATCCAGCAGTGGGACGCCGAGGACCACCTGCGCCGCGCCCTCCAGGCCGCCCGCGAGGCGGGCAGGGGCCGCTACGCGGTCGGTTTCGTGCCGTCGGTCGACGGGGACGCGGCGCACCCCCTGGGCGACGGCTTCCGGGACATGCCGGTCGAGTCGATCGTTCACCTGCGCAGGCTGCGTTCCCTGGCCGCCGACCCGCCGCGGGTCTTCGTCATCGAGGTGAGGATGCTGCGCACCCGCCTCACCGCCGACAAACCGGTCGGTGACCTGCCGCTGAGCGTCGACGCCGGCCTGCGCGCCCTCTACGAGCAGGAGTTCACCGGGGTCGACGCGGTGCGACGCGACCGCGGCGCCTTCTACGCGGCCTCGGGCCTCGAACCGCTGGGCGCGGCCCGTTTCGACGACCGCTGGCCCCTCCTGACGCGCAACACCTGGCCGGCCGGCCCGGAGCTGTGGAGGCTGTTCGGCACCCAGGACGGCACGACCCTCGTCATGTCCGAGGGCCTGGCAGACCCCAAGCCCCACGACGGCCTGCGCGTCGAACTGTTCGCCGAGGCCGACGCGCGGATCGCGCCGGGGCCCGAGCTCGAGGACTACTGGATCTTCCACACCCTGCGCCGGGTGGCCAATTTCGCGATCAACGGCGGGCTCGTCTACGAACGCATCACCCGCAGGGGCTTCTTCGTCATGCAGCTGACCGACGGCCCCGACCAGCTGCGCGGGCCCGACGGCCGGGTCAACGTGCTGCTCGGCGCGCCCTCCGGGTGGATCGGCACCGAACAGGTCTGGGGTGCCCTGGAAATCGCCCTGGTCAGCGTCACCCTCATCGACCCGCAGCTGGCTGCCGGGCTGCAGGCCGCGGAGACCCGCGAGACGGCCTGGGCCGGGCTGCTCGAGGCCGGGCACCCGTCGCTGGGGCACAACGCGCTGCGGGTGAGCGGGCAGGCGCCACGACCGGCGCGAGGCTGACCCGCCGCAGCAGCCCCCGACGGTCCGGTCCGGCAGAGCACGGCCGCGTGGCGCGCGCCAGCCGCACCAGGGCCGGGTCAGCGGCGGAACCGCTCCCCCAGCGTCCTGACGCGTCCGCGGAGCGTGCCCCTGGCCTCGGCCAGTTCGGCGACCCGGTCCCACGGCAGGTACTCGCGCACGATCCGGCAGCGCCTGCGGTACTCGCGCTCGAGGGCGGCCGCTTCGGCGGCCTGCCTCACGAGATCGGGGTCCTGACCCAGCGCCTCGTTGATCCACAGCAGCGAACCGGCGTTCAGAATGCGGTTGTACGCCCTCCGCGCCGAGTGGTTCGGCGTGTTCCTGCTGTAGTCGCCCGAACCGGTGGTGGCCTGGGCGCGGAACCACCCCACCATGTGCTGCCGCTGTGAGGTGTACCAGGGCGTCCCCCGACGGTACTCGCCATCGACGAACCCGTCGTAGTCGTCCGAGATCGGCAGGTGCGCCGGGAGTCTGTTCAGCAGCCGCGCGAAGTCGAGCACGTCGAAGTCCATGGTGATCTCATTTCTCGCGTTCGCCGGGAACGCCGGCGCGATCTGATCCTCTCACCTGGGGCGGTGGGCACCGGGCCGGACCACTGTCCACTACCTGACACCGGGGCTCACCGATTCGGGCCGTTGCACCGGGCCCTGAGCGCCACGGGTTCAGCACGCCGCCGACCTTCGCCCGGCGCATAGGTGCAGTCGGCCCCACGATCTACCATGTTCTGCACTCTTCAACCAAGCTGGCGCCCGCCCCGAGCTCTTCTCCCAGGTTCCCCTCGTACCAGAACGACAATGAGTTCTGGACCTGGCCTTCACCACCCACAGCAAGGAAGACTCCCAACGAGGAACACTGGGATTGCCCGGCCCCAGGTCCTTTGATTTCACGAGGTATTTCTTCTTGCCGCTCCCGAAATGGCCATACCTCTGGGGCTACGAGAACTGCTGGTCTCAGGCGCCAGAGCCGAATCGTCAGTACCCGAGGCCACACTGGTCACAAGGAGCACATGCCCAGGAGGCCCGTGATGAGTACTGCCGCAAAACCAGTTGGTTTGCACGACGATCTCTGGTCGTCCCACACCGCGATGCCCGCTGACCTGGCTGTTCTGGACCTTCCCGATGGGGAACTGTTCTCCGGCGACCACGGCGAGGTCCTCGGCTATCGGATCGCCGACAAGACAGAGCCCCTCTGCGGCCTGTGGCTTCGCTGCGCGAAGCAGTTCCCCTCGACCGGGTTGTGGCCGATCCTCTCAAGGACCTCCTACAAGTGGGAGTCGGTGTCCTTCGGTGAGAGGCACTGGACACAACATTATTGGCGTGCCCCATACCGCACAGCGCGAAGCGCCTTCGACACCTGGTGTCTCCCCGACCGACTCGGGGACGACGAGAGCTGGACGGCCGACGACGAACGGGAAGCACTCCGTGACGCCTTCGGGTGGGAACCCCACTGGGAAGAGGCCGAGCCCTCACCGCAGCCCGAACATGCACTCCGGCTCCTGACAAGGCCTTATCAGATGGCTGTCATGCTTCTGCTGGTCGCCTGTCATCGCCCCTCACGAGTCCAGTCGATACTCGATTTCGGAGTGCCCAACGATTCCGCGACGCCGGGGATGCTCGCTGGGATTCTCCCGAGCTGGGAGCTGCGCTTCGGGGTGGTGCCGCTGTGACCATCATGGACTCCCCGATCACTCTGTGGACCCTGCAGCACCGCGACGTCTGGCAGCGACTCAAGACGGGTCAGAGCTACCGGGTGCCCGATGACTTGTGCTGGCCCTCGATCGAAGAAGATGAGGAATTGCGGGCCAAGCTGGTCGCCGCATACGACTGGATCGCTGATCGACTGGATCACAGGGATCCCCGCCCCACACCCCGCCTCCGATGGCCCGTCTGGGCCCACTGGTGCATCGGCAGCGACGGGCCGGTCCGGCCCGATCTCCGCCGATACCAGCAGTACGCCCCGGGAGTGATGCTCGAGCTGCGAGTCGACCCCCACCGGGTGCTCCTCACCGATGCCTCCGGGTGGGAGCGCGTGATCAACGACTCCTTCAACGGACGCGGGATGAACCGCTTCTGGAACGCCTGGGACAACAGCGCCGAGGGCACCACCGAGCGCGCGCGTCTCCAGCAGGCCAAACGCCACTCCTGGGCACGGTGCCTCGCAGTCAACCCCTCTCACCCGACACAGGGGGTGTTGTGGGAGATTCGCCCTGAGGACGTGGTCAGCCACTGCTTCTTCAAGGGGCATCCTGAACCGAAATGGCCCTAATTCCACACAGCCTGCCGCCGGGAAGGACTCCTGACCTCCGGCGGCCACTGGCCCGTAAGCCCCGGCATGAACGACCACTCCACGCCTGCGCAGGCTCCCGGACAACCATCTCGACGCCCATGGGTTTGGGCCATGCTTTTTCTGACGCGACGTGGCGATGTCGCGCCCTTGAACCCCAGAAACGGGCAACTTCCGTTGATTTAAGCATGGCTGCTGGCCGGTGCCCCGGCGTAGCGAGAAGCTCGAAAGTCTCGTAGCGGCGATCTGAGACCTAGGCTGGAGGGCATGAACATCGTCATCACGCCTCCGGCCATCCGCCTGTCCGAACCGGACGCCGACCTCGTTCGCGCGCTCGCCGCCGACGTGGCCTCGGCCGACGGCGTGGTGCCCCTCAACGAGTCGGCCCGGCTCTCACTGGGCGGCTCAGCCCCCCCTGCACAGTCACTGGCTGGCCCGCGAGCCGGGCCCCATCGGCAGTACCGACCGCGGCCTACTCGGCTACGCGCACTGGGACGGCCGGGAGCAGACCGTGCAGATCATGGTGGCCCCCGGCGCCCGGCGCCGGGGCATCGGGACCGCGCTGGCCCGGGCCGTCGTCGGTCACACCACCTTGTCGCGGGCGAAGGACCTGAACGCCCCGATCCCCGAGAACCTGACGTGGTGGGCGTTCGGGAACCTGCCGCCCGCCCAGGGGTTCGCCGCGAGCCTTGGGCTGCGCCCCGTCCGGGGCCTGCTCGTCATGAGCATGGAACTGCCCGGCGAGGCCAGTCATGACGCGCGGCTGCCCGGGGCCCTGACGCTGGACACCTACCGGGACGACGACCTGGACCGCCTGGTCGAGGTCAACCATGCCGCGTTCGAGCACCACCCGGAGCAGGGCGCCATGACGGCCGCGGACGCCCGGGCGCGGATGGGGCAGGACTGGTTCGACCCGGCCGGGCTGCTCGTCGCGCGCGACGGCTCCGGGCGGATCGCCGGCTTCCACTGGACCAAGGTCGAGACGGTCGGCGGCACGGTGCGCGGCGAGGTCTACGTCCTCGGCGTCCACCCCGACTGGGAGCACAAAGGGGTCGGCCGCGCATTGCTCGATGCCGGTATCCTGCACATGCAGAACCACGGTGCCCAGGCGATCGACCTCTACGTCGAGGCAGGCAACCCCAGGGTGGTGCACATGTACCAGTCCTCGGGCTTCCAGGTGATCTCCACGGATACCGCCTACGCGCGTGTGCCCGCCGGGGCAGACCAGGAGCAGAACCGATGAACGCCAGCCCAGAGATGACCGAACCGCCAGCGGACCAGCCGGCCGAGCTGCCGCCCGACCGCTACTCCGAACGCGAGCTGAGCTGGCTGGCCTTCAACAACCGCGTCCTCGACCTGGCCCGGGACGCCCGGCGCGTGCCGCTTCTCGAACGCGCCAAGTTCACGGCGATCTTCAGCTCCAACCTCGACGAGTTCTTCATGGTCCGCGTCGCCGGGCTCAAACGCCGTATCGACGCCGGCGTGGCCGTCCCCTCCGTCACGGGCATGCGTCCCCGCGAGCTCTACGACGCGATGCTCACCCGCATCCACGCGCTAGTCGACTCCCAGGCGGCGCTCTTCCGCGACGACATCCTCCCCGCCCTGGAGGCCGAGGGCATCGACCTGCTGCGCTGGAGCCAGCTGACCGACGATGAGAAGGCCCGGATGGACGAGCTGTTCACCGAGCGCATCTACCCGGTGCTCACGCCGCTGGCCGTCGACCCCTCGCACCCGTTCCCGTACATCTCGGGCCTGTCGCTGAACATCGGCGTGCTGCTGCGCAACCCGGCCAACGACGCCCGCCAGTTCTCCCGCATCAAGGTGCCGCGCATCCTCGACCGCCTCATCCGCCTGACACCCACGCGGTTCATCCCGCTCGAGGACGTCATCATCAACCACCTGTCCGAGCTGTTCACCGGCCGGCAGGTGACCAGTTCGTGCCTGTTCCGCATCACCCGCAACGAGGACGTGGAGGTCGAGGAGGACGACGCGGAGAACCTGCTGTTCGCCCTGGAGAAGGAGCTGCTGCGCAGCAAGGTCGGCCGTCCCCCGGTGCGTCTGGAGGTCGAGGAGACCGTCTCGGACGAGCTGCTCGACCTGCTCGTCAACGAACTGGACATCTCCGAGAAGGAGGTCTTCAAGCTGCCCGCCCCGCTGGACCTCACCGGCCTGTTCGACCTGGCCGACGTCGACCGCGAGGACCTGAAGTACCCGAACTTCCTGCCCAAGACGCACCCCGACTTGGCGCCGGTCGAGACGTCCAGCGAGGCCGACCTGTTCAAGGCGATCAAGCGTCACGACGTGCTGCTGCAGCACCCCTACGACTCCTTCGCGACGAGCGTCCAGCGATTCATCGAGCAGGCGGCCGCCGACCCTCAGGTGCTGGCGATCAAGCAGACGCTCTACCGCACCAGCGGCGACTCCCCCATCATCGACGCGCTCATCGAGGCCGCCGAGGCCGGCAAGCAGGTGCTCGCCCTGGTCGAGATCAAGGCCCGCTTCGACGAGCAGAACAACATCGCCTGGGCGCGCAAGCTGGAACGTCACGGCGTCCACGTCGTCTACGGCATGGTGGGGCTCAAGACCCACTGCAAGCTCATCCTCGTGGTGCGCGACGAACCCGACGGGCTGCGCCGCTACGCCCACATAGGCACCGGCAACTACAACCCGAAGACGGCACGCCAGTACGAGGACATGGGGCTGTTGACCTGCAACCCCATCGTCACCGACGACGTCTCGCGCCTGTTCAACCACCTGTCCGGCATGACGGCCGAGACCGAGTACCGCCGGCTGCTGGTGGCCCCCAACGGGGTGCGCAGCGGCATCATCGAGTCCATCGACCGCGAGATCGAGCACAAGCGCGCCGGCCGGCAGGCGCGCATCCGCATCAAGGTGAACTCGATCATCGACGAGCAGGTCATCGACGCCCTCTACCGGGCCTCCCAGGCCGGCGTCCCGGTCGACCTGTGGGTGCGCGGCATCTGCGGCATCCGCCCGGGCGTGCCGGGGCTGAGCGAGAACATCCGGGTCATCTCGGTGCTCGGCCGCTTCCTGGAGCACTCGCGCATCTTCTGGTTCGAGAACGACGGGAACCCGGCGGTGGGCATCGGCTCGGCCGACATGATGCACCGCAACCTCGACCGCCGCGTCGAGGCCATCGTCTCGATCACCAGCCAGCGGCACATCGACGAGATCGGTGAACTCTTCGACCTGGCCTTCGACGAGGGTACGGTCAGCTGGAAGCTCACCGACCGCCAGTGGACACCCGACACCCTCGACGCCGACGGCAACCCGAAACTCGACATCCAGGAGCATCTCATCGCCAAGACCGCGACCCGCCGCCAGACCACCCGGACCCCCCGCCGCACCTGGTACTTCCAGCGGCCCGGCGTCCTGCAGAACCGATGACCGGGGCACTGGAGGGCGAGCCCAGCATCTGGGCCGCCGGCGCCGTCGTCCTGCGCGTCAGGAACGGCCGCACGCAGGTGCTCATCGAGCACGTCCCGCGTTACGGCACCTGGGGGCTGCCCAAGGGCCACCAGGAGCCCGACGAGCCGCTCCCGGTGACCGCCGTGCGCGAGGTGGCTGAGGAGACCGGGGTGCGGGTCCGGTTGTCCCGGCCGCTGCCGCCGCTGGACTACATGGTGGGCCACGACCACAAACGGGTCCACTGGTGGCTCGGGGTCGCCGAGGACGAGACGGTCGCCCCCCACGACGACGAGGCCGACGAGGTGCTGTGGGCCACAGTCGGTGAGGCCGACGCGCTGCTCGCCCACGAGGACGAGCGGGCGCTGCTGGCCCGCGCCGTCGAGGTCCACGGGCAGGGCCCGTCCGGGGTGCTCGTCCTCACCCGCCACGCCAAGGCCAGCCCCCGCAAGGCCTGGAAGGGCGACGACTGGCTGCGTCCGCTGGCCCCGCGCGGCCGGCGCCAGGCCGCGCGGCTGCCCGCCCTGTTCGCCGCCTACGGCGTCAACCGGATCATCACGAGCACGTCGACGCGCTGCGCCCAGACCGTCGAACCCTACGCCGAGGACACCGGCCTGCCGCCCGAGCTCGTCGCCCTGCTGAGCGAGGAGGTGGCAGACGGGAACGGCGACCAGGTGTCCTCCTTCATGGCCGAGCTGCGCACGGGTGTCGGCGCAGACCCCGGCACCCGGCCCGTCGTGTGCGGGCACCGCCCGGTGCTGCCGGCCATGCAGGCCGGCCTGGGTCTCGGCAAGACCCCGATGCACCCCGGGCAGTCGCTCGTGCTGCACATCGGCCCCGACGGGCAGGTGCTCGACACCGAGTCGCACCTCGCCATCGGGTGAGCAGCTGCCGGGTGAGGGCCGGGGGCGCGACGTGCGCCGCCACGATCATTCCCCGAGGTTCTCACCGGCCGCGCAGGCCGCATAACCTCGGTGTCGGCGGGCACGTCGCGCCCGCCACCGACCCGAGGACCCAGCACGATGAGTAATGCAACGCAGCCGCCCCCGGCGGCGCCCGCCGGCCGGCTGGTCGTGCCGCCCGGCGCGCGCAGCACGGGTGACCGGGCCGCGCGCGCCCTGGCCCGCGCCGGAACCGGGGCGGCCGTTCTCATCCCGGTGGCGCTCATCGCCGTCCTGGCATGCCAGTCGGCCACGGCGCCGGGGGGCCCGGGCGAGGGGCTGGGCCGGTTACTGGCGTGGACGCTCTGCGCCGCGACCGCCGCCGTTGCGGCAGGCCTGCCGGTCGGTGTCGGGGCCGCGCTGTTCGCGGCCCGGTTCGCGCCGCGCCGGGCCCGGCGTGCCCTCGGGACGGTCATCGACCTGCTGGCGGCGGTCCCGGCGGTCGCCTACCTGCTCCTGGCGCAGGGGCTCGTCAACCCGGCCGGCGGGGACGTCGACCGGGCCGTCCTCGCCGGCCTGGTGCTGATGGCCGCCATCGTCCCGACGATCGCCTCACTGAGTCACGGGGTCTTCGCCCAGGTGCCGTTCGGGCGGATGGAGGCCTCCCTGGCTCTCGGCGCCACCCGCTGGGAGATGGTCCGCCAGGTCGTCCTGCCCTTCTCGGCGCGGACCCTGCGCTCGACGGCGGCCCTCGCGCTGTCCCGCGCACTGTCCGAGGCGCTCACCCTGGCGGCCCTGTTCGGCGGTGTCCGCCCCGACCGCCTGACCTGGCCCGGGGACGGTTCGCGCTCGGGGCTGTGGCGTCTCCTGCTCTCTGGCGGCGGCCTCGGACCGTTCGCACTCGCAGCGTTCGCCGTCGCGTTCGCCGTCCTCGCGGTCGGCCTGGCCGCCCGGGCGCTGACCGCCCGGCGCCCCCGGGGGCGGCCGCGCCGGGAGCGGGCCGGGCGCCCGGACTCCGCGGGCAGGGGCGTCGGCGCCCCGCTCGCGGGTGGTCGGCTGCCGGGCTGGTCCGGCGCCGTGCTGGCTCCCGCATGCCTGCTCGTCGTCGTCCTGCTCGAGGCCCTGGCAGGTGCCGCCGGCCTGACCGGAACGCTCGTCGGCTGGGCCTTCGCCTATCTGCTCGCCCACCTGCTCGTCGTCTGGGCCGTCGAGGGGTCGCGCAGCGCGGCGGACACCGGCTGCCGCGACCTGTGCGCGGTGGCGTTCGCGCTGACGGTGCTGCCCCTGGTCTCACTGCTCGTCCGTGCGGTTCTGGGCGCCGTGGCCTCCCCCGCGGTGTTCTCCTCGGCCCCGGTGCTGACGGCAGTGGGCGGGACCCTGGCGACCATCGCCGCCGCGACCGTCGTCTCGGTGCCCGTCGGACTGGCCTGCGCCGTGTGGTCGACCGAGTACGCGGGCCGGCGCGGCGCCCGCGTCGTCGCCTCCCTGGCGGACGCCGCGGTCAGCGTCCCCCCGCTCACCGCGGGCCTGGGCGCCCTGGCGTTCTTCGGTCTGCTGGCCGGCCCGGCCCAGGTGCCCGGGCGTGCGGCCGCCGGCGTCGCGCTGTGCGCGCTCATGATCCCCTACATCGTGCGGGGCGCCACCCAGATGCTCGATCTCGTGCCTCCCGCGCTGCGCGAGCAGGCGCTGGCGCTAGGGGCGGCCACGTGGTCGGTCATCCTGCGCGTCCAGCTGGCGACGGCGTCGGCCGGCCTGGTGCAGGCCGTCGTTCTGGCGCTCTCCCGGGCGGTCGGCGCGGCCTCGCTCATGCTCGTCGTGTCCGGCTCGGCCCCCGGGCCAACGCCGGGCAGCCTGCCGGGCTGGATCGTCGACCGGTTCGCGTCCGGCGCCGATGGGCTGTGGGCTGGTGTGGCGTGGCTGGTCGTCATCGTCGTCGCCCTGGAACTGGCCGGCCGGGTCATCCCTGCCCGGCACGGCCCGAGGAACAACCCGTGAGGAGCAATGATGGCCCGTCGCGTTGAACTGAGGCATCTGAGCGCCCGCTACGGCGCCCTGACGGCCGTGCAGGACGTGAGCATGACGATCGAGCCGCGCTCGGTGACGGCCTTCATCGGGCCGTCGGGCTGCGGCAAGTCGACGATGCTGCGCGCCATGAACCGCATGCTCGAGGTCATACCGAACGCCCGCGTCGAGGGGCGTGTCCTGCTCGACGGCACCAACATCTACGGCCGCATGGTCGACCCGGTGCGGGTGCGCCGCACCGTCGGGATGGTCTACCAGCAGCCGAACCCCTTCCCCACCATGTCGATCCGCGACAACGTGCTGGCCGGGGTCCACCTGACCAACCGCCGTCTCGGCCGGGCCGAGGCGGACACCGTGGTCGAGACGTGCCTGCGCGGCACGAATCTGTGGGAGGAGGTCCGGGAGCGGCTGGACGAGCCCGCCACCGGCCTGTCCGGCGGCCAGCAACGCCGCCTCTGCATAGCCCGCGCCGTCGCGGTCGAACCCGAGGTGCTGCTGCTGGACGAGCCCTGCTCGGCACTCGACCCCATCTCGACCCAGACCATCGAGGAACTCATCGGGCGACTGCGCGAGGACCGCACGGTGGTCATCGTCACTCACAACATGCGTCAGGCGGCCCGGGTCAGTGAGCGCACGGCGTTCTTCAGCACCGACGGGCCCGGCACCCCCGGCCGCCTGGTGGAGTACGACGACACCGCGACACTCTTCTCGAATCCCCGCCACCAGCAGACCGAGGACTACATCACCGGCCGGCTCGGCTGACCCGGACCGGACCCGGCCAGCCCTCCATGCGCCACGCGGCGTCCCAGAACATCCACTCGTACCTGCTGGCCTGCTCGTAGGCCGCGGCCATGCGACCGCGCAGCGACTCGTCGCCCTGCCCGGCGAGCCGGTCGACGATGCCGCGCACCCTCAGGGTCTGCTCGGCGAAGGCCGGGTCGGCGTAGGTGCCGATCCAGTCGCCGTAGGGGTGCAAGGCCAGGTCACCGGCCGTGGCGATGAGTCGCGCGCCCACGTCCTGGTAGATCCAGAAGCACGGCAGCACCGCGGCCGCCAGCACCCCGTACTCGCCGCGGGCGGACTGTGCGAGCAGGAACGACGTGTAGGCCCGGCAGGTGGGCGAGGGCTCGGCGCCGGATCCGACATCGACGTACTGGGCGTGCAGGGCCCGCTCCACGACGATCGAGTCGCGGGCGCCCTCGGCCCAGAAGACGAGTTCCGCGGGATCGTCGGCCAGGGCGGCGGCCCCCGCCAGGGCGCGGGCGTACTGACCCAGGTAGAGCGCGTCCTGGCCCATGTAGTAGTCGAAACGTTCACGCGGCAGGGTGCCGTCCGCAAGGGCCCTGACGAAGGGCAGCTCGTCGATCGCCGCGCGGATCGGTCCGGTCCACCGCCACAGGTCGTCAGTGAAGCTCACGGTCGTCCTCCCTCGGCCAGTACGCGTGGAAGTGGTGGACGGGGCCGTGGCCGTGGCCGATCCGCAGCTCGTCGGCGGCGGCGAGGGCGGCCGTCAGGTACTCCTTCGCCTGCCGCACGGCCTCCGGCCAGCTGTCGCAGCGGGGCCGCAGCGCGGCGATGGCCGAGGACAGCGTGCAGCCGGTGCCGTGCGTGTTGGCGGTGTCGATGCGTCGCCCGCGCAGCAGGACCGGGCCGTCCTCGTCGACGTAGACGTCGGTGGCGTCCCGGTCGAGGTGCCCGCCCTTGACGAGGACCCGGCGCACGCCGAGACCGCGCAGGGCCACGGCCTGCTCGACGAGTTCGTCGACACTGGTGGCCGGCTGGCGCCCGAGCAGGACCGCGGCCTCCGGCAGGTTCGGGGTGATGAGGTCGACCATGGTGCACAGGCGGCGCACCTCGTCGACGGCGTCGGCGTCCAGCAGCCGGTCGCCGCTGGTGGCGACCATGACCGGGTCGAGGACCGTGCTGGTCAGCCGCGGCAGGTACCGCCCGACGGCCCGGGCGAGTTCGGCGGTGGCGAGCATGCCGATCTTGGTGGCGTCCGGGGTGATGTCGTCGAGCAGGGTGTCGAGCTGGTCGCGGACGACGTCGACGGGCACCACGAAGACGCTCCGCACGCCGAGGGTGGACTGGGCTGGCAGCGAGGTGAGGACGCACATGCCGTAGGCGCCGTTGGCGCTGAAGGACTTCAGGTCGGCCTGGATGCCGGCCCCGCCGCTGGGGTCGGAACCGGCGATGGACAGCGCGGTGACGATCATCGCAGGCCATCCGTCCAGGCGGCGAGCAGTTCGGCGGCGGCCCGGCGGGGGTCGGGCGCGCAGCAGATCGCAGAGACGACGGCCCCGCCGTCCAGGCCGGCGGCGGCCAGCGGGGCCATGTCGGGCACCTTGACCCCGCCGATGGCCACGGCGGGCAGCCCGACGAGGGACGCGGCCCGGGCCACGCCGGCGACGCCGAGCCCGCCCGGCGCGTCGGTCTTCGTCGCGGTGTCGTGCACCGCCCCGATGCCGAGGTGGTCGCAGGCGCCCTCGGCCTGCGCCGCGATGATCTCGGAGTCGGTGCTGGCCGACAGGCCGAGGAATGCGTCGTCGCCGATGAGGGCGCGGACGAGGGGCGCGGGCAGGTCGGACTGGCCGATGTGGACGCCGGCCACGGCGGCTCCGAGTTCGCGGGCGGCCAGGAAGACGTCGACCCGGTCGTTGACGATGACGGGCACGCGGTCGCCGACGGCGCGGCTGACCTCGAGCACCTGGGCGAGGAACGGCCCGCCGTCGGTGTCCTTGGCCCTCAGCTGCACGCAGGTGACGCCGCCGTCGACGGCCGCGACGACCGTCTGCAGGACGCTGCGCCCGGCCGAGGCGCACTGGGGCTCGTCGGTGACCAGGTACAGCCTCAGATCGGGTGCGGGTCTCATGACAGCCCGATCCGCTCGAGGTCGGAGCCGTCCAGGTGGTGGAGGGCGTCGAGGAAGGCCGGCTGGAAGGAGCCGGGGCCGGAGGAGTTCTCGGCGGCGATCTCGGCGGCGGCCGAGTACGCGACATGGCAGGACACGACCGCGTCGGCGTCGCTGACGCCCGCGGCACGGCCCGCCGCGAGGAAGGCCGCGATGACGGCGCCGAGGGCGCAGCCGCCGCCGGTGACGAGGGTGAGCATCGCCGAGCCGCCGCCGACGCGTGTCACGCGGTCGCCCGTGACGATGGCGTCGGACGGGCCGGAGACGGCCACGACGGCGCCGAAGCGCTCGGCGAGGGAGCGGGCCGCGTCGAGCGCGGAGTCGACGTCGTCGGCGCTCTCCACGCCCCGGCCCCCGCCGCCCGAGCCGGCCAGCGCGATGATCTCCGAGGCGTTGCCGCGCACGCAGGCGGGGCGTCTGGCGACCAGTTCGTGGGCCAGGGCCGTGCGGTGCACGAGCGTGCCGATGGCCACCGGGTCGAGGACCCATGGGGTGCCTGCCCGGTTCGCGGCGTCGGCGGCCTCGACGGATGCGAGGCGCTGCTCGGGGGTGGGGGTGCCGACGTTGATGAGCTGGCCGTCGGCGGCGGCGGCGAACGGCCCGGTCTCGCCGGCGATGTCGACCATGGCCGGGGCGGCCCCGAGGGCGAGCAGGACGTTGGCGGTGAAATTGGTGACGACCGAGTTGGTGATGCATCCGATGAGAGGGGTGGAGGCCCTCAGCCGGTCGAGAACGGTGCGTGCGGTCGCGTGAGCAGCCATGCGACATCCCTTCGTCAGTACTAACTGGACAGGTTCAACGGGTGTGATCTCAGCCTTAGGCACCCCGTGTCACGGTGAACGTTAGCAGCCGCACGAGAGGCGCAGAACCCCCGGCCCACCGGGACTCACGAGTGGCAGCCCGGCGGGTTGGCGGGCCACAACCCTGGCCCACGGGGACGGGGAGGGGAACCAGGTGGACACGATTGAGCCACAACCGCGGCCCCGGCCCACGGGGACGAGGATGCTGCGACTGGCTCGACGGGGCTGGAGAGGACCCGCGGCCCCGGCCCACGGTGCGGGAACTCGCCCCGTCCTCCGGCATCACCCGTGAGGACACCCGCCCACGGGAACAGACGGCGGGGCGTCCGGCCGCCCGGCACGATCGGGCCGCGGGCCCGTGAACCCGCCGGCCGTCGGTACCGCGCTGGGCCGCCCGGGGCCCGGTCAGCCGCTGCAGCTGTAGACGCCGGCCTGCTCCTTCAGGGCCAGCACGCGCGCCGCCTTGTCGGTGATCTGGGCGGCGAACTCCTCGTCGGACTGGGCGGCGTCGAGCGTGTTGCGCACCATGTCGTTGACGGTGGACGGGTCGACGTCGAGCGCCAGGTCGCCGCCGGCCCGCAGGAAGAGCGTGCCGCGCTCGGCGACCTCGTAGCTCTCGAGCGCCACCGCGGAGCCGAGGTCGTCGGAGATGATGACGCCCTGGTAGCCGAGCTGCTCGCGCAGCATTCCGGTGACGATCGTGGACGAGAAGACCGCCGGGTTGTCGGGGTCGATCTGCTGGTAGATCGCCGAGCTGACCATGACCGAGTCGGCGTTTCCCGCCAGGTCGGCGAACACCTTGACCGTGTCGCTGTCGGTGGTGGTCGTGGTGTCGATGGCCACGGCGAAGTCGGTGTTCTCGGTGACGTCGCCCAGGCCCGGGAAGTGCTTGATGCTCGTGAGGATGTTCGCGTTGCGCATTCCGGTGAGGGCCGCGCCCGCGTTGGCGGTGACGTCCTTGGGCGTCTGCCCGTAGCCGCGGCCGAGCAGACCGATCGGCTGGTTCCTGGCGGTCATCTCGGGGGCGACGACGTCGGCGACGGGCGCGAGGTCGTAGTTGATGCCGGCCTGCCCGAGCTCACCGGCCCAGGTGGTCCAGTTCTCGGTGATCTGCTCGACGGGCAGCGCGGCCTGTTCGGCGGCCGACGGGATCGGGGTGAACCCGTTGCCGCTCAGGTGCGCCACCTCGCCGCCCTCCTGGTCGACCGCGATGAGGGCCTCCGGGTCCTGCCTGTGCAGGGCGTCGGTGAGGTTCTTGGCAGCGCTCATCGAGGTGGGGCTGGCGACGAGGATCACCGAGCCCACCATCTGCTGGCCCAGCTCGTTGGCGCCGGCGCCGGGGCTGCTCTGCGTGACGGCGCCCATGTAGAGCGTCTGAACCTGGGCGGACAGGCTCATCCCGGCGGCCGCGTCCGCGCAGGCCCCCACGGGCGAGTCCGGGCCTTGCTCGCCCGTCGACGACCGGGGCCTGCTGGAGGCGGGGCCGGACGAACCGGCTGTCGAGGAGGGCTGGGACGGTCCGCTGCCGGAACCCCAGGGGCCCATCGAGCAGCCTGCGACGGCCATGGCCAGCAGCGTCGCCCCGACGATGCCGGTGACGCCGCGGGGGCGCCCGCGGCGTGGTGCGGGGCGGTGCGCGCTGATCCTGTCACTCATGAGCGCCCCTCCTGTTCCGCGCGCCTGTCGCACTCGGCGGCCGCCGACAGCAGGGCGTTCTCGACGACCTCGGCGAGTTCGGGGTGGGCCCAGTACTGTCCGCGGGCCATCGTGCCGACGTCGATGCCGAAACTCATCGCGGTCACGAGCAGCTGGCCGAGGTCGGGGGCCTCGGGGCCGATGACGCCGGCGCCCAGCAGCATGCCGGTGGCCGGGTCGACGAGCAGTTTCACGAAGCCCGTCTCGTCCTCGAGGGCCCACCCGTAGGCGACCGTGGCGTAGGGCTGGACGACCTTGACGTAGTCGGTTCCGGCCTCGCGCAGCGCCTGCTCGGTGGCGCCGACGACCATGATCGGGGGCTGGGTGAAGACGGCCTGCGGCACCGGCACCGTCGGGCGGGTGACCGGCTCGTCGGGGTGCAGCAGGTTGTGCTGCACGGTGCGGGCCTCGGCGTTTGCCACGTGCTTGAGCATGTGGGGGTCGCAGACGTCGCCGAGGGCCCAGATGTGCGGCCGGCTGGTGCGCTGGTACTCGTCGGTGACGACGAAACCCGCCGCGTCGACGTCGACGCCGGCGGCCGTCACGTTGAGCTGGTCGCCGTTGGGCACCCTGCCGGGGACGAGGAGCAGGGCGTCGGCGTTGTAGCGGTACTCGGTGCCGGAGGGGTCGGTGAAGCGCAGCAGCAGGCCGCCGCGTTTGGCCGGCTCGACGGAGGAGAGTTCCTGGTTGAGGCGCACCGAGAAGCGCTGGGCGGCCAGTTCGGTGGCGCGCCGGGCGAGTTCCTCGTCGATCTTGCGCAGCAGCCGGTCGGAGCGGTTGACCAGCGTGACCCGGGATCCGAAGGAGGTGAAGATGTGGCCGAACTCGAGGGCCTCGACGCCGCCTCCGACGATGACCAGGCGCCCGGGCAGTTGCTTGATGCGCAGGATCGTCTCGGATGTGTGGACCATGCCGGCCAGGTCGGGGTCGTCCAGGCCCGGGACGTCCAGCACCCGGGTGCGTGACCCAGCGGCGATGACGAACTGGGCCGCGGTGATCGTCTGGCGGCCCACCTGGAGGGTGTGCTCGTCGACGAAGGCGGCGGCCTCGCGCAGCACGGTGACGTTCTCGTTGGACTCGCGCCAGGCCAGCCCGGCCTGCGAGATGCCGTTCGTCCGGCCGAAGACGCGCTGCTGGAGCGCGGCGAAGTCGACGCCGTCCACGTGCAGGTCCACGTTCAGCCGCCCGGCGTGCTCGCCGGTGGCGGCCATGGTGGCGGGCGCCGCCATCATCTTCGTGGGGATGCACCCCGCGTTCAGGCAGGTTCCGCCGAACCACAGGTCCTCGCCGACACCGCGGTCGACGAGGGCGATCGCCTTGTCGTCGAACTGTTCGTCGATGATCGAGTTGCCCGACCCTGAACCGATGATGCAGATGTCGAAGTGCTCTTGGGCCATGCCCCATATCCTTGCACGGACCAGCGGTGAGACCCGAGCGGACGACCCGCCTCGGAGACGGCCGGCGTCCTGGGCCGCCCAGCGGATTGGTCCTGCGGCTCTCGTGGAATGACACACGAGAACCGCAGGATTGAGCCCCGCGTTGAGGGCAGACGGGTCATCACCCACCAGGAATCAGGCGAGCGGGGCGGCGAACCGCCGGCAGTAGTCGACATCGACGGGGCACGGGACGCCCTGGGCGTTGGCGAGGGTGGTGGCGACCACGCTCGCCAGGCCCTCGATCGCCTCGTTGGCGAGGCTGGTCGCCCACCGGCCGTCCTCGGTGCGGGTGAGTTCCTCGATCACCTCGACGTCGATCCCGGCGACCTGGATGAACCGGCCCACGGACAGCACCGTGCCGGGCAGCAGCGCCACCTCCTGGGCCTCCCGGACCGCGGACACCGGCGCAACGTCCCGCCCGGTGTGTCCGATGACGACTGCGAGGCCCGGGCTGGTCAGCCCGGCGGTGGCGACGACGAGGTCTCGGCTGGTTGCGGTGATGCCCCGGGTCACCACGGCACCGAACGCGGTGCCCTGGGGGCTCGTGATGCCGCGGAAGGTGACGGCGCCGGTCGGGGGCAGCTCACTCAGGCCCTTGACGGCCCGCTCGAAACGTTCCTCGGGAGTCGGCTGCTGGGGTGTACTCACGTGTCTCTCCTGCCGGGTGGGTTCTCGGCCCCATGGTCGCACAGCTGCGCGGCCGTCCTCGCCGGGACGTCCATCATCGGGGCGCCGGTCGCCGCTCCCCCGGCCGGCCGCGTCCGGCGGGGCCTGCCCGGCGCTGCCGTGACCCGGCGGAGGGCCGGCCGCGTGGAAGGATGCTGTCATGAGCAGGACGAACCCGACGATCCGCAAGCAGGACGACTACCCCGGCGCGACTGGCCTGGAGGCGCTGGGCCTGGCCTGGCTCGCCGAGCCGATGGCCGGCGGCGGCGCCCATGTGGTCCCGGTGACCAGCGGCCCGGGCTGGCTCGAAGAGCCCCGCCTGCCCTCCGGCTCGGTGACCGCCGATGCCGCGGAGGCCTTCGGGCGTGCCCTCGCCGTCACCCACGCCGCGGGCGCCCCGGCCTTCGGCGTCGCCCCGCCCGGCTGGGACGGTCGCACCCGGATGGGCAACTCTGACGTACGGATCCGGCCCTGCGAGCCCGAGCCGGAGGGCACCGAGCCGCGCCGGTGGGGCGAGTTCTTCGCCGACGACCGCCTCGCCCCCTACCTGCGGCCCTGCCGCGACCGCGGGGCGCTGAGCGCCGCCGGCGTCGCCGTCATCGAGCGGGTGTGCGCGCGGCTGCGCGACGGGGACTTCGACGCGGACCAGCCGGAGCTGGTGGCCCGGGCGGCCCGCGAGCGAGGCGACCGGGTCGCGGTCGCCCGCACCCACGGGGACCTGTGGACCGGCAACGTCCTGTGGGTGCCGCGCCCCGAGAGCCTCGACTGGGCGCCCGCGCGGGCGGGGCTGGGGCCGGCCAGCGGCACCGGGGAGCAGCTGCGCGGGGACGTCGTCGGCGTCCTCATCGACCCGCTCGCCCAGGGGGCGCACGCCGAGACCGACCTGGCGGCGCTCGGCGTCTTCGGTCAGCGGCACCTGGAGCGGATCGTCGCCGGCTACGACGAGGTCTCCCCGCTCGCCGACGGCTGGCGCGAAAGGGTGGGGCTGCACCAGCTCCACATGCTCATCATCCACGCCTTCCTCTTCGGCGGCCCGTACGGCGCCGAGACGGTTGCCGTGGCGAGGCGCTACGCCTGAGCGCGGGCGCGGTTCGGCCCGCGGAGCGCCGCTCAGTCCCCGGAGCTGAACGCGGCGTTCGCGTCGGCGCCGAACAGGTGGGCGGCGGGTTCGGAGTAGGTGATGGCGACGCAACGGTCGCCCTCGAAGCTGAAGCTGGTGACCGAGGCCAGCGCGCAGCTGCGGGTGCCCGGCAGGTGCGCCGGCCGTTTGCCCTCGAGGGCGCGGCGGACGGTCCAGATCGGCGACTGGTGCGAGACGACGAGCGCCTGCCCGCCGGGGCCGGCCGCCCTGGCGGCGTCGACGAGGGCGGCCCGCATGCGGGCCGCGATCTCGGTGAACGGCTCGCCCCAGCTGGGTTTGAACGGGTTGAGCATCATCGGCCAGTTGCGGGGCTTCTTCAGGGCCGCGTGGTGCTTGCCGAAGACCTGCCCGACGAAGCGGTTGCCGGCCTCGATGAGGCGTTCGTCGGTGACGACCTCGAGTTCGGGGCGGGTCGCGGCGAAGGGGGCGATGGTCTCCACGGCGCGCTGCAGCGGGCTGGTGCGCAGGTGCGTCAGCGGCACCTCGGCGAAGGACTCGGCGACCGCCTCGGCCATGGCCAGGCCGTTGGCCGACAGCCGGAAGCCCGGCAGGCGCTCGTACAGGATGCCGTCGGGGTTGTGCACCTCGCCGTGCCGCATGACGTGGACGACGGTCGGGTCGCTCATGGCTGCTCCTCGGGTCTTCTCGGGCCGCCTCGCGGGCCGGCACAGGTCTTCTGCGCGGAGGACGCGCGCCCGGGCTGGGACGTTCGTTCAGCGGGCGCTGCGTCGTCGGCGGCGCTGGGAGGGCCGCACGACCGGTTTGCCGGCGGCCCGCAGTTCCTCGGCGCGCCTGGTGGCGAAGGCGGCCAGGGCGTCGGCGAGCTGCACCTGGCCCGGGTAGGCGGCGACGGTGTCGACGCGGATGCCGTGCTCGCCGCAGGTGTCCGCGGTGGCCGGGCCGATGGCCCCGATGACGGAGAGGTTGTGCGGTTTGCCGGCGATACCGACCATGTTGCGCACGGTGGTGCTGGACGTGAAGGCCACGGCGTCGAAGTGGCCCGTCTTGATGGCCTCCCGCACCGGGGCCGGCGGCGGGGCGGCGCGCACCGTGCGGTAGGCGATGACGTCGTCGACGTCCCAGCCCAGCTCGGTGAGGCCGGCCGACAGCGGTTCGGTGGCGATGTCGGCGCGGGGGATGAAGACCTTGTTGATCGGGTCGAGCACGTCGTCGAAGGCGGGGAAGGCCGCGGCGAGGCCGGCGACGGTGCGCACATCGGTGGGGTGCAGGTCGGGGACGACGCCGTGGCTGGTGAGCGCCTCGGTGGTGTCCTGGCCGACGGCCGCGATGCGCAGGCCGGACAGGGCCCGCGAGTCGAGGCCGTACTGGCTGATCTTCTCGAAGACGGCGTTGACGGCGTGGCGGCTGGTGAAGATGATCCACTCGTAGCGCCCGTCGACCAGGCCACGCAGGGCCTTGTCGAGCTGGGCCGGGTTGCGGGGCGGCTCGACGGCGATGGTCGCCACCTCCTCGGCGGTCGCCCCGTAGGACGCCAGCCGCTCGATGAGCTCGCTGCAGTCCTGGCGCGTCCTGGGCACCAGGACCCGCCATCCGAACAGCGGCTGGGTCTCGAACCAGTCCAGGCCCGGTTTCCGCTCGGCCAGCCCGTCACCGATGAACAGGTAGACCGGCTGCTCGCCGTCCTCGTCCGGAACGGCCACCTTGGTGAAGTCGTTGAGGGCGCCGGAGCGGGTCTCCTGGCGGAAGGTGCCGCCTGCCAGGGTCAGCAGGGTCCGCTCACGGTCGTTCCTGCCCGCATCGAGCGCGGCTCGGGCGACGGCCGGAACCTGGCGCAGCTCGCATCGCACGGCGAGTTCGCCGAGCGCGGGAAGCTGGACCTGCTCGTCGCCGGGGCTGACGAGCACCAGGCGGGCCGGGCAGTTGCCCAGCTGCACGCCGGCGAATCCGGCCGCGGCGGTGAGTGTCGGAACGCCCGGCAGGATCTCGATGGCGTGGCCCGCCAGGGAGCAGGCGCTGGCCTCGTCGGCGATGCCGCCCTCGAACAGGGGGTCGCCCTCGACCAGGCGCACCACGGTGCGGCCCTCGGCGGCGTGCCTCTGCTCCAGTTCGACCGGCCGGTTCGTGTCGAGGACGAGCCGGCAGCCGGGCTTGGTGACGACGTCGGCGTCCTGGAGGGCCTCGTGAAGAATCGTGCTCGTGATGAGCACGTCCGCGCGCTCGACGGCACGCAGGCAGGACAGGGTCAGCTGGTGGACCGCGTTCGGCAGGGCGCCGGCGAAGATGACGCGACCGGCGATGCCTGCACGCTCGGGCTCGTCATCGGTGCCTCTGCTGTCCTGATTCATTGGCTGGCTCATTGCGGGCCCCTCTCATGCAATCGGGCGCACGAACAACGCCCCGGCAGGCATGTGATGAGCTGGTCACGCGGGACCGGCCCGGTGCAGTGGGAGTCAGAAGACCACTTACTTGCCGGCGCGGCGGCGCTGAATACGTGTCTTCTTGAGAAGCTTGCGGTGCTTCTTCTTAGCCATGCGCTTGCGACGCTTCTTGATGACCGAACCCACTGTGGACCTTTCGTTGTCTTGGGCCTTGACCCGATGTCTTCCTCACCGGGGACGGCGACCCGACGGCCGAGCCCCCGACGGCAACGGCATGAGTCTACCCGTCCCCGGGCCGTCGGCGAAAATCCTCGGCGGCCGTGGACACCGCGCGGGCGGGCCCTGCGACACCCCCGGCGACCCGCCTGAAAGCGGGCGCGTGGCCGCTGCATGGACGGGCCGGGCACACCATGGTGGCCGGCGCTCGCCGTCGGCCGGCGAGCGTCACGGCGCCCCGAGCCGCCACGAGGACGCCCGGGTCTTGGCCCGCCAGAAGGCCGCGTAACGGCCTTCTGCCGCGAGTAGTTCGTCGTGCCGGCCACGCTCGACGACCCGCCCGGCCTCGAGGAAGCAGATCTGGTCGGCTCCGGCGATGGTCTCGAGCCGGTGGGCGATGACGATGACGGTGCGGTCCCTGACCAGCGCCCGGAAGGCCTCCACCAGGGCCACCTCGTTCTCGGCGTCGACGGAGGCCGTCGCCTCGTCCAGCAGGACGATCGGCGCGTCCTTGAGCAGGGCTCGGGCGATGGAGACCCGCTGGCGTTCGCCACCGGACAGCCTGGCGCCGCCCTCCCCCACCTGGGTGTCGAGACCGTCCGGCAGCCGCTCGCCGATCTCGAGGACCCGCGCGGCGGCCATGGCCCGCCGGATCTCCTCGTCGCCGGCCCCGGGGCGACCCTGCCGCACGTTGTCGCGGATCGACCCCTCGAACAGGTAGACGTCCTGGAAGACGATGGACACCTGGTCGATCACCGTCTCCGAGCCGAGGTCACGGACATCGACGCCGCCGATGCGCACCGAACCGCCGGTCACGTCCCAGAAGCGGGCGATCAGACGCAGGATCGTCGTCTTCCCCGCGCCGGAGGGGCCCACGAGAGCGGTCATCGTGCCGGGCCGGGCCACCAGGTCGACGCCCGACAGAACGCGCGGGCCGTCATCGGCGTAACCGAAGGCGACGTCGTCGAGCACGACAGACATCCCGGCCGACGCGTCGGGCGCGGCGGGAACGACCGGTTCGGGCAGCACCGGCGTCGCCAGGAACGACTGGCTGCGGCCCAGCGCGTCGGCCGAGGCTCGCAGCGCCGTGGCGTACTCGGACAGCTGGGCGAGGGGATCGACGAAGCGGGCCGAGACGACGAGCAGGCCGATCGCCGCCGGCACCGACAGGGCCCCGCCGAGCGCCTGGGCGAGTGTCACGGCCAGCAGCAGGACGAGCCAGGCCTGGACGGCGACCGAGTTGACGAGCAGCCCCGGCAGGGTGCGCCACAGGTTGTTCCGGTGGGCACGCGCGTAATCGTCCAGCGCCTCGTCCAGCGGCGGATAGGAACCGACCATTCGCCCGGTCGAGCGAAGCAGCGGCTGGTCGAGCGCGAAGTCGATGACCGCGCCGTTGACCTCGGAGGCCGCCTCGTCGAGCAGCGCATCGGCGCGGGCGTTCAGTCGCGGCACGAGACGCCCGATGACGCCGACGAGTGGAACGAACACGGCGCCGGCCAGGGCCACCCGCCAGTCCCAGAAGACCAGCCCCACGACGACGACCGCGGGGGCGATGACCGCCGAGAGCATCGGCTCGACGAGGTGGGCGGTGGTGGATCCGACCGTCTCGGCGCCTGCCGTCGCGAGCTGGACGAGTTCACCCGGCCGCGAGCGTCCGAACCAGCCGAGCGGCAGGCGTGCCGCGTGGTCGCCGATGCGGTGCTGGAGAGCCCGCATGATGGCGAGCGAGATGGCATACCCGGCGCGTGCCTGCAGGTAGCACAGGACGGCCGAGACGACGGCCAGGGCGAGCAGCACGACGGCCCTCACCCGGGCCTGTCCCCAGTCGGAACGTACGAGGGCGTCGATGAACGCCACGAGCGAGACGAGGGCCAGGCCCTGGGCGAGACCGTAGGCGATGACGAGCACGAGATAGCGGCGCGGACGGGCCCCGGTACCGGCCAGGCGCACGAGAGCGCTGATGGTGCGGATCATCGTGTCGTCTCCTGCCCGTCGCCGGGGCCGGACAGCGGGTCCGCAGACCCGGCCCCCTGCATCCGCCAGAGCCGCCGGTAGAGCCCGTCCCGGTCCAGCAGTTCGTCATGAGTGCCCTGCTGGGCCACCCGGCCCTCGTCCAGGACGACGATGCTGTCCACGTCCTGAACGGCAGCCAGACGGTGGGCGATGACGAGGACGGTGCGGCCCCGCGCGGCGGTGGAGAGGGCCTGCTGCAGCAGTACCTCGTTCTCCGGGTCGGCGTACGAGGTCGCCTCGTCGAGCAGCAGGACCGGCGCCCCGGCGAGCAGCACCCTGGCGACTGCCACCCGCTGGCTCTCGCCGCCCGACAGCAGGGCGTCGACGCCGGGCACCGAGTCATAACCGCGGGGCAGCTCGCAGATTCGCTGGTGGATCCCGGCGCGGCGGGCCGCGTCCTCGACCTGCTGCTGACCGGCGCCGGGCCTGCCGAGAGAGATGTTCTCGGCCAGGCTCAGCGGCAGGAGCCGCCCGTCCTGCAGGACGAAGTCGACGTGGCGGTGCAGGTCCTCGACGCGGTACCGCCTCAGGTCGGTGCCGGCGAGGAGCACCCGGCCGCCGGTGGGGTCCCAGAACCGGGGGATGAGACCGGCGCAGCTCGATTTCCCGGCGCCGGAGGGGCCGACGAGGGCCGTCACCGTGCCGGGCAGGATGTGCAGGCTGACGCCGGACACCGCCTCGGGGGCACCGGGCTCGTACCGAAGACGCGCCTCGCGCAGTTCCACATCGCCCCCCTCGCCCCACTCGGCAGGCACCGGGTCGGTGTCGACGGGCAGGGGTTCGGCCGCCAGGAAGGCCCCGATCCGCGCAGCGGCCTCGCGGGCCGCCCTGAGCTTGACGCTGTAGCCGTCCATCTGGGTCAGCGGGATGGCCAGGCCGATACCGAGGACCAGGCCCGCCACCGCCCCGGTGACGTCGACACGGCCGGCCCGGACCATCGCCAGGGCGCTCAGGCCCATGACGGCGAGCACGCTGGGGGCGGAGACGATCGCCAGGCCCAGGGCCGAACTCGTGATCATCGGCCCCATCCACCGACCGTAGAACCTCGCGTAGTCGTCGACCGCCCGGGCGTACTGCT
This sequence comes from Propionibacterium ruminifibrarum, assembly GCF_900289195.1. GTDB lineage: Bacteria > Actinomycetota > Actinomycetes > Propionibacteriales > Propionibacteriaceae > Propionibacterium > Propionibacterium ruminifibrarum. Next base: position 260,175 of record NZ_OMOH01000003.1, on the reverse strand, counting down.
CCGAGGCGTGCCCGGCACGCCCGAAGGTCTTGACCACGTAGACGCCTCGGGTGAACTCGGTGGTCGCGGCGTTCAACCGGCCCCGGGCCTCGTCGTACTGGTCGAACTGGGACACGGCCCTGCCCATCATGGCGCCGAACACCCCGAGGAAACCGAGGACCGGAACGAGCGCCACCAGGGCCAGCGGCCAGGCGTATCGGGCCAGCAGGCCGAATGCGCCGACGGCGGTGACGACGGCGACGACCGTGTCTCCGGATGCGTGGGCGACGAGCGTGTGGAGCGCCGCCACGTCGTCCGAGACGAGTTTCAGCAGCCGCCCCGAGCCGACGGAGCGGGCCTGGCCCACCGGTATGCGGGACAGCTGGGCCGAAAGTCGCAGTCGCAGATCGGCGGCGAGCGCCGAGTCGGCGAAATGCAGGACGACGGCGCCGGCGCCGGTGAGCGCCATGCGGGCGATGACGCCGCCGACCGCCACCAGCAGCCAGCGCCAGGCCGTCGACCCCGCACCACCGGCGATGAGCACCCCGGACAGTTCGACGATCGCGGCCATCGGCACCAGGGCGGCGAGTGCGCCGAGCCCCTGCAGGGCTGTTCCCGCCACCACCTGCCCCCGCACGGGGCGAACCAGCTCCCAGAACCCCACCTGACCACGCTCCAAGCCTGTTGACGGACCCTCCCGGGGCCCACCGGGCCGGGACGGTTTCTCGTGACGCTAGACCGCTGGTCAAGAGCTGCCGCAGGCCGCGGCCGCAGCGCTCAGAGCCGCCTCGCCGCAGGCTCGCCGGTCACTTCTCGGCGAGTGTTCTTCCTTGTCAGGGGGCTCCTGGTTGCGTCCGGGCACGCCGGAACTCGCTCGGCAGCATGCCCTTCTCGCGTTTGAAGAGCTGCGAGAAGCGGCTCGCGCAGTGGTAGCCGACCTGACGTCCGACCTGTCCGATCGTCATGTCCGAATGTCTGAGCAGCACCTCGGCCCGGCTCATCCGGCTCGCCTGGATGTACTGCCCCACCGTGCACCCATTGGCGGCGCGGAAGTCGGCCTTGAACTTGGTGGGGCTCATGCAGGCCATCCGGGACAACTCGTCGATGCGCAGCTGCCGGTCGAGGTGTTCGTCGATGTAGGCGACGACGGCGTGCAGGGTCTCCACGTCCGCCCTGCGCAGCCGGGTCCCCTGCGCGGCCCCGCGGGTGTGCTCGACGATCATGCCCATCGCCTCGAGGACCTTCGCCTCGTAGTGGAGGCGACCGCGCGGGGCGTCGTGCGGCTGTGGCCACAGCTCGGCGAGCAGGTTCTTCAGGTCGGGGAAGTCGTCCTCCAGCCCCAGGCAGCGGAAGGCGTCGGCCACGTCACGGAACTGTCCGGGGTACTCGGCATCGAGGAAGCGGGCCGAGAACGTGGGACTCACCTCGATGGACACCGCGCGGATCGGGACGGCGCCGCGGACGATGCCCTCCCACAGGCCGTCGCCGGTCCAGTGACCCCAGATGCTGTTGGCGCGCAGCGGCCGGCGCGGGGTGAGCTGACGGCCCGCGATCGACTCGAACCAGCACGCCGTCAGATAGTGGGGCAGCTCGAACCGCAGTCTGCTGTCTCGGGTGAGGGCGAAGTCATGGATGGTGATCGCCCATTCGGCGTCGTCGGGGGCGAAGGAGTGGAACAGGCCCCGCAGGCGCCGGTTGTCGGCGGTGAAGCTCTCCCAGCCCGGGCCGAAGCCGGGTGCGCCGGTGGGCACGAAGCCGCTCTGACCCACCTGGGAGCGCTGGAAGAACGCCACCGTCGCCCCTCCTGTTCCTGCCCGTTGTGGTGATGGGACGCGCCCGTGATCGGTTCGGACACCGGTCGCCGCCCCGACCCGACCGGCGGGGCGGGGCGTTCCTAGGCTGACCCGACCGGATCAGTTTAGCCTCACCTCAATCAAGGAGCGGACATGTTGACCTCCCGCACTGCGCCCGCCGCGAGCACCGCCGGACGACTCACGGCCAGGGATCTCATCACGTGTGGCGTCTTCGCCGCCCTCATGCTGTTCTTCACCATGGCCGGCGGCGCCCTGCTCGCCCCCAACCCCGTGCTCACCTTCGCCATGCCCGCGGCCGTGGCCCTGCTGACGGGCCCGGTCTACCTGCTGCTCATCGCCAAGGTGCCCAAGCACGGGCCGGTCGTCATCGTCGGCGCCGTCCTCGGCCTGATCATGTTCGTCACCGGCATGTACTGGGGCTGGGCCGTCACCTACGTCGTCGCAGGGTTCGTCGGCGATCTCGTCGCGGGGGCCGGTGGCTTTCGCAGCCAGGGGCTGAACCTGCTCAGTTTCATGCTGTTCAGCCTCAACCCGCTCGGCTCGTACGCGATGCTGTGGCTCAGCCCCGACTCGTACGCCGCCTATCTCGTCGGCAGGGGCACCGAACAGGCCTACATGGACACGATGCTCGCCACCGGGGTCGGGTGGATGTTCCCGGCGATGATCGCGAGCATTCTCGGCTGCGCACTCATCAGCGGCCTGCTCGGCCGCCGCCTCCTGCGACGCCAGTTCGAGAAGGCGGGAGTGACGGCCAGGTGAGCGTCCGATCCGGGAGAGCGGACGAGCCGCCCGGGCCGGGCGCACGGCGCACCGGGTCGGCCGATCCGCGCAGCAAACTGTTCGTCCTGCTGGCCGTGGCCGCCGCGACGGCACTCAGCCCGGCGGTGTGGTTCGATCTCGTCGTCATGGGCGCGGCAGCGGTATTCGCACTGGTGCTGCGCCGCCCGAGGATGGGGCTGGTCGGGTTGGCAGGGTACGCGGCGATGATGGCCGCGTTGCAGGGCGTACCCCGCCTCGACCACGTGGCGCTGCGGACCATGCTCGGTTCCTTCGGCGCCCTGATGCGCACGGTGCTGCCGTGCGGCCTCGTCGCCGCGGTCACCGTGTCGACGACACCGGTCGGCGAGTTCATGAGCGCGCTGAACGCGCTGCGGCTGCCCCGTCAGGTGGTGGTCCCACTGGCCATCATGCTGCGCTATGCGCCGACGGTGCGTGCGGACTGGGCGTCGATCCGGGACGCGATGCGACTGCGGGGCATCGGCCCCGGCCCGATCACCCTGGTGCGCCATCCGGTGCGGACCATCGAGTGCGTCTACGTTCCGCTACTGATGAGCGCCTCGACGGCGGCCGACGAGCTGTCGATGGCGGCCGTGGCGCGTGGCATCGAGAACCCGGCGCGCCGTACCTGCTGCACGCCCATCGGTTTCGGCAGGGTCGACGTTCTCGCCACGGCCCCGGGGATCGTTGTCCTCGTGCTCGCCATCGTGCTGCGGGTGAACGCATGATCGAGTTCCGCGACGCCTGTTTCAGCTATGCGCACCACGGCACGGGCCACGAGGGTGGCGCAGGGGTGCGTGACATCACGCTGACGGTCGGCCCCGGTGAGGTGCTCGTCGTGTGCGGGCGATCGGGCTGCGGGAAGACGACGATCACCCGTCTGGCGAACGGGCTGGCCCCGTCGTTCTTCCCCGGGACGCTGAGCGGCCGGGTGCTCCTCGACGGCCAGGACGTCGCGCAGCTGACGTCGTGGCAGCTCGCCGAACGGGTCGGCTCGGTCTTTCAGAACCCGACCACCCAGTTCTTCACCACCGACACGACGAGCGAGATCGCCTTCGGCATGGAGAGCGCCGGATGGCCGGCCGAGCGGATGCGGGCACGCGCCGGTGAGGTCATCGACGAGCTGGGGCTGCGCGGGCTGGCGGGGCGCAGTCTGTTCGAACTCTCGGGCGGTCAGCTGCAGCGAGTGGTCTTCGCCTCGGCGTGGGCGATGCGACCGGGGACCCTCGTACTCGACGAGCCGACGGGCAATCTCGATCCGGGAGCGGTGCGTGACCTGCGTGACTGCGTGGCCAGGGCCAAGGCCGCCGGCTGCGCGGTCCTGGTCGCCGAGCACCGGCTCTCCTGGCTCGCCGGGCTGGCCGATCGCTACTGCGTCCTGTCCGGCGGCCGGGTCGACCGGGTCCTGGACTCCGACGAGTTCGCGGAACTCAGCGATGCGGACGTCACGGCCATGGGCCTGCGGGCCCGTTCGGCGGGCGGTATCCGACCCGCTCCCCCACCGCCCCGCGGCCATGGCGGTCCGGGGCGGCCATGGCTGCGGGCCGCCGGCCTGTCGGTGCGGCGCGGCGGACGGCAGGTGCTCGCCGGCGTGGACGTTCGGTTGTGCCCGGGCGAGGTGGTCGCCCTCACCGGAGCCAACGGCGCGGGGAAGACGACGCTCGGCCGAGCGCTGTGCGGGCTGGTCCGCACCGATGCCGGGCGGATCCTCGTCGAGGGCGCCCCGGTCTCGCGGCGCGTCCTGCCGCGCCACGCCGCGATGGTCTTCCAGCACGTCGAACAGCAGATGTTCGCCGAGACCGTCGACGCTGAGGTGACCTTCGGGCTGGCCCGGCCGCAGGACGTCGACGTGGCCGGGCTGCTGGACGGGCTCGACCTGGCCGGCCTGGGCCCTCGACACCCGGCGACACTGTCCGGCGGCCAGAAGCAGCGACTGGCGGTGGCCACGGCCATGGCCGGCGGCAAACGGCTCGTCGTCCTCGACGAGCCGACGAGCGGCCTCGACCGCGACGCCGTGCAGCGCGTCGCGGCCCTGCTGCGCCGTCTCGCGGCCGACCGGGTGGTGCTGGTCATCACCCACGACCTGGAACTGATCGCAGCGGCCTGCGACAGGCTCATTCACCTGGCCGACGGTGGCGTCCGCGAGGAGGTGGACGTGCGCGCCGACTTCGTCCGAGTGCGGGAGCTGTTCGAGGACATGTCGCACCGAACGGCCCCGGTCGACCGGATCCCCGAGCCGGGAGTCACAGCTGTTCGACCCAGGCCTCCGCAGAGCCCCTGATCGACGTCATGATCGAGAGAGCCTTCGACAGCGTCCGGCCCGTCGGTTTCAGCGATGCCGAGAGCAGCCCCATCTGGTTCACCATCGTCTGCATCTCGTCCAGGGAACCGGCATCGAGCCCCGACGTGATACTGGTGAGTTCCTGCTTCATCTGTTCGACCTGGTCCTTCTGATCCAGCTCGCGAAGGCGCGAGACAGCCCTGGAGAGCCCATCGCTGGTCTGTTTCCAGGCCCGACTCAACTCGTCCGCCGCCGCATCGAGTTCTTCACGGGGCCCTTCGCAGTTGTGGGCCACCAAGACAAGGGTCTTCGCGGTGGGTAGGCCCCCCGATGGAATCCGGTTCATCTCCCGCGCGAACCTGATGCCGAAATCACTCAACGCCGCAGTGAAGCGGTCTGTCTGGGCGGTCAGATCCGGGAAGTACTCGTCTTGCAGCCTGTCCATGATCTCAACCAGGCCGTCACCGTCATCGTCGTTGTCCGCCAGGCCGCGTGCTTCGGTTCTCGGGACACGCCGCTCAAGGTCGATGATGCGCTGGGTCAGGGCCTCGGCTACGGCCCTGGCTGCTTTCTTGAACTCGGGCGTGCCGACCGCCAGGTCCTCAAGAGGCTGTTCGAGCCACTGGCGGCTGTCGATCGTCTCGTGAATCTCCTGACACACCGGGTTGTCGACGATGTCCGGGGCGTCCCATCGCGGGTCCCTCACCAGCAGGGTGAGCAGCCCGTCGTACTCCTGGGCCGCGCCTCTCGCTGCGAAGAAGGTGAACTCCTCCTGGCAGGCCGGCGATCTGACGTAGCCGGGTGTCACCATGGCGAGCAGGAACGTCGTGCGCGCCACCTGTTCCTGCAGGGTCTTCTTCCAGTCGGCGCCCCAGCCCAGCACGTCGCGGTCGATGACGAGTTCGATCGGGCGCCCCAGGTTGAACTCGGTCGCCTGCTTGACCTGGCGGGCGAACTCGGTGATGCCGCCGTCCAGGACATCATCGTCGGCGTGCACATAGCTGAGGAAGATCGTCTCCGCGGCATCGTGTCCCGCCGCCTGTACCCGGTTCGCTCCATCATTGACCATGGCCGTACCTCTCGGATGGTGAATCGACGCTCGTACCGGCTGCGTCTCCTGAGCCGGATCGTCCGTGGCCACGATGCGGCGCAGTGCGTCCTGCGAGCGCAGCACCGCCAGCGGAAGCGCCCAAGTGGTCTCGTCGAGCCGGTGACAACGACTGCCCGTGTACACGACGAACCCGCGGTGCAGGCCGCCATGACTGGGATCGGCCATGGCACGCAGCCCCTTCAGGTCGGCGGACGAGACCGAGGTGGCCAGTTTCACCTCGACCCCGACCCTTCGGCCTTGCCCATCGACCAGGACGATGTCGACTTCCCGCCGGGTCTTGTTGTCACGCCAGTAGAAGATGTCCGCGGGTAGACGCGACCAGCCGCGTGCCGCATTGATCTGGGTGAAGACCCAGGTCTCCAAGGTCTGGCCGAGCAGTTCCGGACTGGTTTCGACGTCGTGTCCTGCGCGACCCAGTGCCTCGCAGGCCAGGGACGAGTCAACGCCGTGCACCTTGGGCGCGGCCCGGCCGGCCTTGGAGGCCCCGGCCCTGATGTTGGGCAGTTCGGTGATCATGAATCTGCGTTCGAGAATGCCCAGGTAGCGGCTGATCGTCTGGTGGTTCACGCCGAGCTCCTGCGCAAGCCGGGTGCGGTTGAGCTGGCCTGCGGGGATTCTCAGCACCGAGTCGAGGACGCGCAGGGCGATACCGGGGTCGAGACGTTCGCCCGGCAGCAGCTGTTCACCGAGGATCGCCAGGTTGTCCGATGCCACCCTGGCGTTGAGGGCGCTGCGCGTGAGCCGCACAGCGGGCAGGCAGTAGGCGGGAATCCCACCGGTACGCAGCACGGCGCACAGCTCGGCCTGCTCACTCATGCCAACGCTCTCGCCATGGAACTCGGCGTCGAACAGGATGTCGACGATCGACGGCACTGCCTGATCCGGGTGAGCGCCGAGTTCCAGCGCGGCGAACGGGTCCAAGCGGATCCGTACCGACCTCCCGGTGAGCGGATCCGAACCCGCCATCGTGCCGCGCCCCACACTGGCGGAACCCGTGAGGAGAAAGTGGTGTCCCGGCGGCAACTCGTCGACGAGCTCCTTCACGGCAAGACTCACCCCGGGAACGAGCTGTGCCTCGTCGATCACCGCCGGGAGTTCGAGTGTTCGGACCCACCGACCGGGATCGGCTCCGGCGCTCCTGAGCACATCGGGTTCGGTGAGTGACTGATAGCTCGCATAGGTACCCGCCTCGACCAGGTGTCGGGCCAGGCTCGACTTGCCCACTGCACGACGCCCCTCGAGGATCGCCACCTGCTGGGAGGCCCGCGTGGCGAAGACCTGCTCCACGGCACGTGGGCGGTACGAGTACTCCGGCATGGAAAAATCCTACATGGAGTGTAGGAAAATTCCTACACTCCATGTAGGAAAATTCCGATTCGGCTTCCTGCGTGTCGGATTTTTCCGGTGTGAGGGGCTCAGCCGAGTTGCTCGGCGCGCCGGACGCAGGCGTCGACCGCGTCGACGACGGCCGCGCGCACGGCCCGCTGGTCGAGCACGCGCAGCCCGGCCGCCGTGGTGCCGCCGGGCGAGGTGACCGCCTCGCGGGCCAGGGAGGGGTGCTGACCGGTCTCGTCGAGCAGTTGGGCCGAGCCCCTGACGGTCTGGACGACCAGTTCGGTGGCGAGGCTCCTGGGCAGGCCTTGGGCGACGCCCGCCTCGATGAGCGCCTCGATGCCGTGGAACACCCAGGCCGGCCCGGAGCCGCTGAGGGCGGCGAGGGCGTTCTGCTGCGACTCGGGCACCACGACGGCCCTGCCGACGGCGCTCATCAGGGCGACGGCGGTGTCGAGGTCGTCCCGGGTGGCGCAGGAGCCGGCGCTGATGCCGGCCATGCCGGCTCCGACGGCCGAGGGCGTGTTGGGCATGACGCGCACCAGGCGCGCCCCCGGATCGAGGTGGGATTCGAGGGCCGCGGTGGTCAGTCCGGCGCAGAGGCTGATGACGAGTTTCTGGTCGCCGAGCTGGGCGCGGACCTCGTCGAGGAGTTCGCCGGCCGCATGGGGCTTGACGCCGAGGACGACGACGTCGGCCCAGGCGGCGGCCCCGGTGTTGGTCTCGAAGGGACGCACCCCCAGCTGCTCGGCGAGCCGTTCGCGAGTGGCCGGGGTGCTGCTTGTGACGCCGATCAGCTCACCCGGGTGTCCCGAGGCGACCAGTCCGGCGACGATGGTGCCGCCCATGGTGCCGGCACCCAGGAAACCCAGGCGGGGCGGGGCGGCGGCCTCTCCCGCCCGGGTCTCCTGTGCCGATGTCATCGTCAGGACCTGCCGGCGACGACGAGTTCCGCGATCTGGATGGCGTTGAGCGCGGCGCCCTTGCGCAGATTGTCGGCGGTGACGAACATCGCCAGCCCGTGCGGCCCGGGCACCGACTGGTCCATGCGGATGCGCCCGACCAGGCTCGGGTCGATGCCGGCGCCGTCGCGCGGGGTCGGCACGTCCTTGATCTGGACGCCGGGAGCGTCGGCGAGGATCTCGAGGGCGCCCTCGACGCTGACCTCGCCGGAGAACTCGGCGTTCACCGCCAGGCCGTGGCTGGTGAACGTGGGGATGCGCACGCAGGTGCCCGCGACGGCCAGCTCGGGGATGTGCAGGATCTTGCGGGACTCATTGCGCAGCTTCTGCTCCTCGTCGGTCTCGAGTGAGCCGTCGTCGACGACACTGCCGGCCAGCGGCACCGCGTTGAAGGCGATCGGCGCGACGTACGGGCCGAGGTCGTCGGGGTAGGCGATGGCGTCGCCGTGGAAGGTGAGCTCGTGGATGTCGCCCTCGCAGGCCGCACGGGTCTGCTCCTCGAGGGCGCGCACACCGGCCAGGCCCGAACCCGAGGTGGCCTGGTAGGTCGCCACGATCAGGCGGGTGAGGCCCCAGGCGTCGTGGAGGGGCTTGAGCACCGGCATGGCGGCCATCGTGGTGCAGTTCGGGTTGGCGATGATGCCCTTGGGCGGGTTCACGACGTCCCCGGGGTTGACCTCGGAGACGACCAGCGGCACCTCGGGATCCATGCGCCAGCAGGAGGAGTTGTCGACGACGGTCGCGCCGGTGGCGGCGACCTTGGGGGCGTACTCCTTCGAGGCGCCCTTGCCCGCGGAGAAGATGGCCACGTCGAGACCGCTGAAGTCGGCCGTCGCCATGTCCTCGACGGTGATCTGCTGATCCTTCCAGGGCAGTGTGCGTCCTGCGCTGCGTGACGACGCGAAGTAGCGCATCTGCGTGACGGGGAAGTTCCTCTCGTCGAGCAACGTGCGCATCACGCCGCCCACCTGACCTGTTGCTCCAAAAACACCAACTCGCATGGGCCGAGTCTAAAACGCGCCCCCCGGTGCCGAGGGCTGGGGCCGCCCCGTGGATGCCGGTCCCGTTCAGAGCCAGCTCACCGCGTCGTGCAGCAGGGCGTATCCGACGAAGCTGACGACGTCGAGCAGGGTGTGCGCGATGACGAGCGGCCACAGCCGTCCCGTTCGGCGCCAGTACAGGCAGCAGGCGACGCCCATCACGGCGTTGCCGATGAAACCGCCGAAGCCCTGGTACAGGTGGTAGGCGCCGCGGATCAGGGCGCTGACCGCGATGGCGGCGCCCGGGTGCCAGCCGCACTGGCGCCAGCGGGTGAGCAGATAGGCGACCATGACGGTTTCCTCGAGCAGCCCGTTCGCGAAGGCCGCCAGGACGTAGAGCGGGACGGTCCAGGCGTGCTCCGACAGGTTGCCGGCCGCCACGGTCGTGTTGATGCCGATCCATCGGGCGAGGACGTAGAAGCCCAGGCCGGGGACGCCGATGGCCGCCGCCAGTCCGGCGCCGATGGTGGCGTCGCGGCCCAGGCGCCCGGCGTCCAGGCCGATGGCCCGCCACGGGTCACGGCCGGGACGCCACACGGTGGCCAGCAGGTACAGGACGATGACCACGGGCGCGGCGAGGAAGAGGTAGTCGGCCAGTTTGTAGGCGAGGTCGAGCCAGGGCCGGTCGGGGGTCGCCGAGTTGTTGATGGTGGTCGTCTGCTCGTTGAGGGCCGGGCCCAGTGTCAGCTTGTTGAGGATCGACAGCACCGAGTAGACGGCCGACTGGCCGAGGCAGACGGCGAGCACGCCGAGGGTCTCCAGCCCCAGGTGGGGGCGGCGCCGCGCGGCCGTCGCACCCGAGGCCACCACCGCGCCGCGGCCGGCCGGCTCCGCAGCCGTTCCGTGAACGCTCATCGCCGCCCCAGCAGGCTGCGGGCGTACAGCGCCCCGTTGGCCGGGTGGTCGGCGACGCGCTGCAGGAAGTAGGCGTACCAGCCCGGGCCGAAGGGCACGCAGGTGCGCATCGTCCGGCCGATGTCGGCCAGGCGGCGCTGCTCGAGGGGGCGCACCCCGTAGAGCATCTGGAACTCGTGGTCGGCCGGTCCGCGGTGGTGCTGTGCGGCCAGGTCGAGGGCTATCTCGACGAGCCGCGGATCGTGGGTGGCGACGACCGGGTAGGCGCCGGAGGCCATGAGCACGCGCAGGCAGCGCACGTACGACAGGTCGACGGCGTGCCTGCTCCCGAACACGTCGCGGCCGGCGCCCCTGTCGCCCTTGCACAGCCGGACCCGGGCGCCGGCGGCGGCCAGTGCCCGACAGTCGGACTCGGTGCGGCGCAGGCCGGCCAGCAGGACGATGCCGGTGCGCGGGAAGTCCCCGCGCAGCCGCTCGGTCACCTCCAGGGCGGGTTCGACCTCGTCCGGCCCGCCCACGTTGACCGTGACGTCGGCGCCCGCACCGGTCGCAGCGGCGCAGATGCGGGCCAGCCGGGCGTACAGCCCCTCGCGGTCCCCCGCCGGGGCGAGGAGCGCGGAGGGTTTGACGTTGATGTCGGCGCCGGCGCTCAACCCGGCCTCGGCGAGCGCGTCGAGGCAGCCCAGGTAGGAGCGTTCATTGGTGCCGGCCGTGGTTTCGCCGGCGGCCTCGGGCAGCAGCGCGTCGACGCTGACCGCCAGGCCCTTGTACCGCTGGTCGGCGAGCACCTCGGTGAGGTCGTCGAGCGTCTCGCCGGCGACGTAGCGTCCGATCAGTTCGCGGGTCGCGGGAGCCTCGACGAGCAGGCGGCGGAAACCGTCGAGCCGTGACAGGCGCATGAGCATCCGTCGCATCACCGCTCCGCTCGTGTCGGGGTGCCGCGGCACCACTGGGCTCGAACGACCACGCGGCGCCCGCCCCGCACCGCCCGGTCTCGCTCAAGGGTAGTGGACCCCGCGGGCGGGCGGCCCGGCGATGGCAGCAGTGCGCCGGCACGCGACCGGATGGGTCCTCGCCGCTCGTGGTCGAGATGGTTCGCGTGGCGGCGTCGGCGGGCGCGAGGACAGGCCCCGGGGGGTGTTGAGGCACACCTGGTCCCAGGTGAGGCGGCCGCGGCGCGCGGATGGGCCGGCGACGTGCGGCGGTGAGCGGCCCGCCCCGGGCCGGGCCGGGAATGTCGGTGCCGGCCCGTACCTTTGACTCATGGCCAGGAAACAGCAAGACGCCTACCGGTGCAGCGAGTGCGGGTGGACGAGCCCGGTGTGGGTCGGGCGTTGCGGGCGGTGCCAGACCTGGGGCAGCGTCGTCGAGCGCGACGCCCCCGCGCCGGCATCGGTCGCCTCGCAGGAACCGGCGTCGAAGGCGGTGCCGATCGCGCAGGTCTCCGCGCAGGCGGTCAACCGCCGCCTCACGGGCATCGGTGAGCTCGACCGTGTTCTCGGGGGCGGCCTGGTGCCCGGTGTCGTCGCGCTGCTGGCCGGTGAGCCGGGCGTCGGCAAGTCGACGCTGCTGCTCGAGGTCGCGGCGCAGTGGGCGCGGGGCGGCAGCCGCACGCTGTACATCACTGGCGAGGAGTCGGCCTCGCAGGTGAGGCTGCGCGCCGAGCGCACCGGCGCGCTGGCCGACGAACTGTACCTGGCGGCCGAGAACGACCTCGGCACCGTGCTCGGCCACATCGAGCAGACCGAACCCACCCTTCTGGTGCTCGACTCCATCCAGACGGTCGGCGCCGCCCAGACCGACGGCATCATGGGCGGTTCGGCGCAGGTGCGCGAGGTGACCGCCGCCCTCGTGCGTGTCGCGAAGGCCCGCGGCATGGCCGTCATCATCGTCGGGCACGTCACGAAGGACGGCGCGATCGCCGGGCCCCGCACCCTCGAGCACCTGGTCGATGTCGTCCTCAACTTCGAGGGCGACCGGCACTCTGGTTTCCGCATGGTGCGGGCCGTCAAGAACCGCTACGGCCCCTCCGACGAGGTGGGTTGCTTCGAGATGGCCGAGAACGGCATCGTCGAGGTGCCCGATCCGTCGGGCCTGTTCACCACCCGCCACGACGAGCCGGTGCCGGGCACCTGCGTCACCGTGACGATGGAGGGGCGCCGTCCGCTGCTCGCCGAGGTGCAGGGCCTGGCCGCCAAGGTGCGCAAGGAGGTGCCGGTGCGCCGGGTCACCAGCGGCATCGAGTTCTCCCGCGTCTCGATGGTGCTCGCCGTCCTGCAGTCGAAGGCGCGGCTGCGTCTGTTCGACCGGGACGTCTACGTGAGCACCGTCGGTGGTGCGCGCATCACCGATCCGAGCGCCGACCTGGCGGTGGCGATCGCCGTCGCCTCGGCACTGGTCGACCGCAACTTCCCGCACAAGGTGCTCGCCCTCGGCGAGGTCGGCCTGGCAGGTGACCTGCGCCGCGTGCCGGGCCTCGAACGTCGCCTCGCCGAGGCCGCCAGGCTCGGTTTCGAACTGGCCGTCGTCCCGGCGAACAGTCGGGACCGCAGGGCCCCGCTCCCCGGCCGTCTCGAGGTCGTCGAGGTCACCAGTGTCGCCCAGGCCCTCGGCGTGCTCGACCTGCGCAGGCCGAACCGCAGGGGCGCCGGCGACCCGGAGTGACGGCCGCCCGCTCCCCACGCCCGGGGCCGCCGGTTTCTCAGACCAGCGCGAACTGCGAGGTGGCGTAGCCGCCGCCGTCGATCTCGACGGTCACGGCGTAGCTGCCCGCGGCAGCGGCCTCACCGGTGTCGGAGCAGCCCTCAGCGACGCGCGTGCCCGGCCAGGTGATGGTCAACGGCACCGGGTCGGCGCCCATGAGTGCGAGCTGCCCGGCCGGTGCCGCGTCGGTGCAGGTGGCGGTGCTCCAGTACTCGTCCGTTCCCGAGTTCACCGTGACGGACAGGGCGTGCTCGTCGAGGTCGAGCGAGCACGGGGTCCCGGCGCTGGCGGCCAGGTGCACGGTCAGTTCAACGGCCTGGCCGGCCTCGGTGCCGTCGGGTGCGGTGACGTCCAGGACCACGTCGTCCAGGACGCACTGGCCGTCGTCGGTGGGTTCGGGGACCGTGCCGGGCTCCTGCGCCTGTGCGGTCGTTCCCGGGTTCGCGGTGCCGACGGCCTCGGCGCCGTCTCCGTCGCCTCGCACGCGGCCCACGATGAGACTGATGGCCGCGATGATCGCGATGACGATGAACATGATCACGGCGCGGCGGCGCCAGTACACGGCCTCGCCCTCGGGCCCCTGCGGGTGCAGGAGTGTGTTCATGCCCCTCATGCTAAGGGCGCCGCGGCCCGCGTCGCACGCGACGCGCCTCGTCGCCGCGCTCAATCCGCCCCTCGGAGCAGGCCGATGGCGAACCAGGGCCGCCGCGACCCGCAGCTGCCCAGCCGTCGCAGCCGGCCGTCTCGCATAGGCTTGCCGGCATGCCCGCCGACAAGCCCGCCGCCGCACCAGGCCCCGCAGAGCGCGCCCGGATCGTCGGGACCGTCGCGCAGTGGTTCACCACCGCGGCGCGCCCGCTGCCGTGGCGCGACCCGTCGGTGGGCCCGTGGGGGGTGATGGTCAGCGAGTTCATGACCCAGCAGACACCGGTGGCCCGCGTCATCGAGCCCTGGCGCGCCTGGCTGCGCCGCTGGCCCGAACCGGCGTCGCTGGCCGCCGAACCGTCGAGTGAGGCCGTCGCCGCGTGGGGGCGCCTCGGCTACCCGCGCCGCGCCCTGCGCCTGCATGGTGCGGCGGTGGCAATCGTCGCGCGCCACGGCGGCCGGGTGCCCGCCGAACCCGAACAGTTGCGGGCGCTGCCGGGCGTCGGCGAGTACACCGCCGCCGCCATCGCCAGTTTCGCCTTCGGCGCCCGGGCCGTCGTCCTGGACACGAACGTGCGGCGCGTGCTGGCCCGCATCGACCGGGGCAGGCAGTACCCGGCGAACTCGACGACCGCCGCGGAACGGCGGCTGGCGGCCCGCTGGCTGCCCGCGGACGCCGCGACCGCGGCCCGCTGGGCGGCCTCGTCGATGGAACTCGGGGCGCTGGTGTGCACGGCGGCCGCCCCGGACTGCGCCCACTGCCCGGTGGCCGGCCACTGCCGCTGGCTGGCGGCAGGGCGGCCCGCCCACGAGGGCCCGGCCCGGCGCGGGCAGGCGTACGCGGGCACGGACCGTCAGGCCCGCGGCCGCCTGCTCGACCAGCTGCGCCGCAACCGGGCCGGCGTCGAGACCGAGACGCTGCTCGGCTGCTGGGACGTGGACCGGGCGCAGGCCCGTCGCGCCCTGGACGGCCTGCTGGCCGACGGGCTGGCGCACCGCCACGGCGAACTCATCACCCTGTGATCCCGCGGCGGGAGACCATCCCGGGACCGCCACCATGAGGGTGCCCCACGCGGCCCGGCGCCCGGCCCACGCGGCGCGGGCTCAGAACTTCTCGGTCACGTAGCTCACGCCGTACTGCTTCGACGGCGGGTAGAAGTCGGCCCCCATCCTGGTGCCCTCGAGCATGGCCGGTGTGTAGCGGTACTCATCGGCCCTGTCCCAGTCGAAGACGGTCTGGATCTCATCCTGGCGGCCGGTCTCGATGAGTTCGGCGAGATTGGGGTTGAGCAGGACGCTCTTGCCGACGGCGATGAACTCCGCCCAGCCCGTCCGGTAGGCCTCGAGGATCTGGTCGGCGGTGTAGAGATTGCCGACCCCGATGAGTGGCAGGCGACCGGCGATGCGGTCATGAAGAACCTGCATACGGGTCAGCTCCTGGTTGGCACCGCGACGGACCCGCTTGTAGAAGTCCCACAGCGAGACGTGCAGGTACTGCAGGGGCTTGTCCACGAGCGCGTCGACGAGGTTCAGGGTGTCGGCCATCGTGAGGCCGCGCGCCCCCGGCTCCTCCGGCGAGAACCGGTACCCGATGATGAAGTCGGGCCGATCGTGCTCGCGCCGCACGGCGTCGATCGCGTCGATGATCTCCAGGGAGAATCTCATGCGCTTGGCCAAGTCCCCACCCCAGTGGTCCGTGCGCAGATTGGTGGCCGCGGAGACGAACTGCTGCACGAGGAAGCCATTGGCACCGTGGATCTCGACGCCGTCGAACCCGGCCCGCAGGGCGAGTTCAGCGGCATTGGCGAAACTGTGGATCAGTTCGCGCACCTCGGCATCGGTCATGGTGCGGAAGGCGTCGAGAACATGCCCGGTGGGGGCGATGACGTCGTAGCCCTTGGTCATTGCCCGATTGGCGTGGGCGCCGGCGTGGGCGAGCTGGACGACGGCCTTGACCCCCTGCCCGTGGGCGATCTCGGCGTACTCGGTGAGCGCAGGGAGATTGGACTCGCTGATCGCCTGCGGGGACTCGAAGCCGATGGCACTGGGGTGAACATTCGTGAAGGGCATGATGTACAGCCCGAAGCCACGGATGCGGTCCTTCCAGAACCGGCGGTTGGCCTCGGTGATCTCACCATCGGGCCCCTGGTCGTAGATCGTCAGTGGGGCGACGGTGAGGCGGTTCTTGATCTCGACGCCGTTGTTCAAGGTGTAGGGCTCGAAGAGGGGCGCGTACGTGGGATCCATGGGGGTCCTGTCTTTCGTGAAGTAAGTCCGGAGGAAGTGAGTCCGGATGGTTGTTCGTTTCCGTGGAGGGGATGCGCGGGCCGGCGTCCGGCACTTCGCTCCGGACGAGCGGGCCGGGAGCATGACGACTCCCGGCCAGAACCGGCCGTGGGCGGTCATGACGTGCCGGGGCCGGACACCGCAGATAATTCGATCCACATCAATTTTGATTATAATCAAAGTACTGGGGACGTTCCAGCCCGGACCCGCCCGGCTCGCGCCGAGAGCCCCTGCACTGCACCATCGTGGCCGGTGCGACTCACGATCGGTCCCGGCACGCGCGGGGAGCTAGGGTTGTCACCGTCGCGACCAGATCCCGTTCACCCGGGCGACCCTGAGCCCGTGCTCGCGCGGGCCGGTCGGCGCAGCGTCCGGGACGATCGTCTCGGCATGGCCCCCGGCCGGTCATGCGAAGGTTCGTCGGCGATCATGAGGAAGGGCCAGATGGCGAGAACCGAACCCGGCGATGAGCCCGAGGTGCACGAGATGCAGTTCTCACGCGCCCTCGAGGCCGTGGCGGATCCGATCAGGCTCAGCATCGTCGTGCAGCTCGCCGCGTCCGATCGGCCGATGAGCTGCAGCGCGATCGAACTCCCGGTCAAGGCCTCCACGGCCACCCACCATTTCGCGGCGCTGCGCAGGGCCGGCCTGATTCACCAGTACTGGGTCGGGACGTCCCGGATGAACGTCCTGAGGACGGCCGACGTGGAGGCGGCATTCCCCGGTTTCCTCCCCGCCGTGATCAGGGGGGCCACCGGGGAAGGGCCGGAGGCGAGCGCCGATTCGGCGGTGTGACCGGCCCCGGCCGAGCGGGCCGGGACGCACGAACCGGGCGACCGCCTGTCCGCAGCCGCGGTGACCGTCGCCCCATCCGGGGCATTCGTGCACCGCCCGGCGCAGCCCTATACTGGGCGCAGAACACGGGAGTCCGGTGCACCGGGCTGAGAGGAAGGCGACGAGCCTTCGACCGTCGAACCTGATCCGGGTCATGCCGGCGCAGGGAGGCCTCTTGCGGAGCAGCTTCGCACCGTGCCCACCAGCCAGGACCGCACCGGCGGTCCGTCACCGAGAGGGCACACATGTCATCGTCATCATCCGCTGCCGACCAGACCCGCCCCGCCAGGACCGGCCGCCACGGTTGGCGAGTCGTCGACATCGTCGTCGCCGCCGTCCTGGCGGTCGCCGTCGGCCTGATCTTTTGGCTCTGGAATGCCGCCGGCGGCGCCTGGTACGGGGCGATGAGCGCGCTGACCCCGGGCCTCGGGGGCCTGGCGACCGGCATCTGGTACCTCGGCGGCCCCCTGGGTGGCCAGGTCATCCGCAAACCGGGAGCCGCGGTCTTCGTCGAACTCGTCGCCGCCCTGGTCTCCACGGCCATCGGCAACCAGTGGGGCATCACGACCCTCACCTCGGGCCTGTTCCAGGGCCTCGGCGCAGGGCTGGTCTTCGCCCTCTTCCGATACCGGGTCTGGTCGCTGCCCGTCACGATGCTCGCCGGGGCCGGCGCCGGTGTCGGAGCCTGGCTCAACGAACTGTTCATCGGCACCACGCCGAACATCACGCTGGGACTGGCGTACAACGCGATCTACCTGGTCACCAACATCATCAGCGGCCTCCTGCTGGCCGGCCTGCTCGCCTGGGTCATCACCCGGGCGCTGGCCCGCACCGGTGCGCTGAACCGTTTCGCCTCGGGACGTGCGGCCTGAGATGACGCATGCGGTCGAGGTTCGGGACTGGGGCTGGCGCTACGCCGGCCGCAGCGCCTGGGCCGCCCGCGACATCTCGTTCACCCTCGGCGAGGGCGAACGGGTGCTCCTGCTCGGCGCCTCGGGCGCCGGCAAGTCGACGCTGCTCGCGGCGCTGGCCGGCGTGCTCGGGGACGAGGACGAGGGAGAGCAGACCGGCTCGGTGCTGGTGGGCGGCAAACACCCCACCCGCATGCGCGGCGCCGTGGGACTGGTCATGCAGGACCCCGACGCGCAGGTCATCAGCCAGCGCATCGGCGACGACGTGGCCTTCGGCTGCGAGAACCTGGGCATGGCCCGCGAGCACATCTGGCCGGCCGTCCGCGCCGCCCTGGACGCGGTGAGCCTGCACCTGCCGCTGGAGCACCCGACGAGCGCCCTGTCCGGCGGGCAGAAGCAGCGCCTGGCGATCGCGGGCGCCCTGGCCATGTGGTCCGGCAGCCCAGCCGACACGCGTCTGCTCTGCCTCGACGAGCCGACCGCCAATCTCGACCCGGCCGGTGTGAACCGGGTGCGCGAGGCCGTGGCGAACGTCGTCGCCGACCGCCGCACGACGCTCGTCATCGTCGAGCACCGCGTCGAGGTCTGGTCCGACCTCGTCGACCGGGTCATCGTGCTGGCCCCCGGCGGGGGCGTCCTCGCCGACGGCGCGCCCGCCGAGGTCTTCGCCGAACGCGGCCCCGAACTCGCGGCGGCCGGGGCATGGGTACCCGGGGTCGCTCCCGACATCGAACCGCGAAACAGCCCGCCCCCTGCCGGCCGCCCGCTCCTGACCGGTCACCGGCTCACGATCGGCTACCAGACCGGGCGGCCGGTCCAGAGCGGACTGGAGGTGGCCATCCCGCCCGGCCGCTCGACCGTCGTCGTCGGACCGAACGGCACGGGCAAGACCACGCTGGCCCTCACCCTGGCCGGTCTGCTCGCCCCGCTCGCCGGACGGGTCGAGGCCGCCGAGCAGCTGCGGCCGCGGCACACCGGCTTCCTCACCCGTGCCATGCGGCGACGCTTCGACCCGGCCTCACCGGCCACCTGGGCCAGCCGCGACCTGCTGACCCGGCTCGGGGTCGTCTTCCAGAACCCGGAACACCAGTTCGTCGAGACGAGCGTGCGCGCAGAACTCGGTGTCGGGCTGAGGGCGCTCGGCCGGCCGGGCACCGAGATCACCGGCCGGGTCGACGCCCTGCTGGAGCGCCTGCACCTGACCGGCGTGGCCGACGCGAATCCCTTCACCCTCTCGGGCGGCGAGAAACGCCGCCTGTCGGTCGGCACCGTCCTGGCCACCGGCCCCTCGCTCATCGTCCTGGACGAACCGACCTTCGGGCAGGACCGCGTCACCTGGACCGACCTGGTTCGTCTGGTGCAGGCCATCCTGGACGAGGGCCGCACGATCATCTCCGTCACCCACGACGACACCTACGTGCGGCTGCTGGGCGAGAACCTCCTCGCCCTGGAGCCGACCGGCCGGGAGGCGGCATGAGTGCCACCGCCGCCACGCGGTCCGGGCGGGCCGCTCCGCCCGCCGGCGACACGAAACCGGCCGCCCCAGCGCTCGACCGCCTCAACCCCGTCTCGCGGCTCCTGCTGACCGTGTTCGTCGCACTGCCGGTGCTCATCAGCCTGGACTGGCTGAGCGCGAGCATCATGCTCGTCGGCCTGTTCGCCGTCTTCCGCGCCGCCGGTGTCCGGACGGCCACGATGGCCCGCCGCATGATCCCGGTCGCCGTCGCCGCACTGCTCGCAGCCGTGACGATGGCCCTCTACGGCAAACCTGGCGGCACCGTCTACTGGCACTGGTGGCTCGTCGTCATCACGCAGCGCTCGCTGACCATGGCCGGCGCCGTCATCCTGCGGGTCCTCGTCCTCGGCCTGTCGGCGGTCGTCCTGCTCGGCGGACTCGACCTGACGGCGATGGCCGACGGCCTGGCCCAGGTGCTCAGGCTCCCGGCCCGTTTCGTGCTCGGCGCGCTGGCCGGCATGCGCATGCTGAGCCTGTTCCTCGAGGACTGGCGCACCCTGGGGCAGGCCCGCCGGGCGCGTGGCCTGGGTGACACCGGCCGGCTCAGACGCTGGGCGACGATGGCCTTCGCACTGCTCGTCTTCGCGATCCGGCGTGGCACGAGACTGGCCACGGCCATGGAGGCCCGCGGTTTCGACGCCCAGCACGCCCGCAACCGCACCTGGGCGCGCCCGTCCAGGCTGGGTCGAGCCGATGCGGTCGGGGTGGCCATCGCCCTCACGCTCGTCGCCGTGTCCCTCACCGCCGCGATCGTGGCGGGAACCTTCGCGCCGGTGACCTCATGACGATGCGCCTGCCGGCCGCGCTGGGCGCGCTGGCCGACCGGGTCATCGCGGACGCGGCCGACAGGCGCATGGTCGTCCTGCTGGACGGCGGCTCCGGCAGCGGCAAGAGCCGGCTGGCCGATGAGCTCGCGGCCGCCCTTGCCGAACGCGGCGTCACCGGCCTGCAACTGGTCCGGATGGACGACGTCTATCCCGGCTGGCGGGGCCTCGCCGATGCGGCCGCCCAGGTGCCGGCGCTGATCACCGGCACCGACCCGGGTTACTGGCGCTGGGACTGGCAGGAGCACCACCGCACCACCAGGGTCGTGCTCGATCCCGCCGCTCCCCTGCTCGTCGAGGGCTGCGGGGCCCTCACCCGCGACTCGGCGCCGCTCGCGACGACGCGCCTGTGGCTCACGATGGGCCCCGAGGACCGCAAGACGCGTGCGCTGGGCCGCGACGGCGAACTGTTCGCCCCGCACTGGGACGACTGGGCGGACCAGGAACGCGCCCACTGGCGCGCCAACCGTCCTGCGCGCCTGGCCGACATCCGCGCGCGCTGGTGCTGAGAAGGAGCCGACGGCCCCGCCCCGGCTCAGGCCCGCCGCAGCCGGTCGATGACAGCGACGGCCGCCACCAGGTCCTCCACCGGCACCTGCCCGGGGGCGGAGGCGTGCCCGCCGAGCGAGGCGAATCCCGCCGCGGACCCGAAGTCACCGCCCATGAGGCGGCTGGCGAGCCCCAGCGGCCCCATGGCCATCGCGATGACGGGCTGGTCCAGTTCGGCGTCGGCCAGGGCGCAGGCCTCGAGCAGACGGGCCACGTCGGCCGGGGCCTGCGGCATGACGGCGATCTTGCACACATCCGCGCCCGCGGCGGCCTGGGCGCGCAGCCGATCGAGCATCTCGCCCACGCCGGGCGTCGCGGCGACGTCGTGGAAGGAGCCGACGACGTACCCGCCCGCCTCGTGCACCGCCGCGACGAGACCCGCCGCGCCGGGGCGTGCGCACTCGACGTCCACCAGTTCGACGCCGGCTGAGGCGGCCAGGGCGGCCACCAGATCGGCGTAGGCGCCCGTTCCGCGGCCGAACCGGCCGCCCTCCGCAGTGGTCCGCACGGTTGTCAGCAGCGGCCGTGCGGCGTGGGCCGCCACCTCGGTGGCCAGCTTCCCCGCGCGGGCGGGCGTGGGCTCGTCGAACAGGTCGACGCGCCATTCGACGATGTCGGCCGGGCTCGCCGCGGCACCGGTGGCCTGGGCGAGTACCTGCTCGTCGTCGGGGCCGGTGAGGGGGACGATGATGGCGGGCCTCGGCCCGCCGAGCTCGACGGTGGCCAGTTCGATCGTCGACATGGTTCTCAGGCTACCGCCGTGGTCGGGCCCGGACAGCAAGGAGGCCGGTGCGCCTGGTGCGCACCGGCCTCTGGCCGATCATGTCCGGATCACTCCTGCGGGACGTCACCGCCGGTCAGCTGAGCCAGATCGGCGTCGGCCACGGCGGCCTTGGGGGTGCCGGCGAACGTGAAGGGCTCGGAGCTCTTCTCGTCGGCCCCCTCGGCCACGTCGACGACGACGATCTCGCCGGGCTTCAGCTCGTTGTAGAGGATCCGCTCGCTGATCGGGTCCTCGATGTCGCGCTGGATGGCCCTGCGCAGCGGCCTGGCGCCGAGCACCGGGTCGAAGCCGCGCCGCCCGATGAGCTGCTTGGCCGCGTCGGTGAGCTCGATGCTCATGTCGCGCTCGGACAGGCGCTTCTCGATCTGGCCGACCATGAGGTCGACGATGCGCAGGATGTCGTCCTGGGTGAGCTGGTGGAAGACGACGACCTCGTCCACGCGGTTGAGGAACTCGGGGCGGAAGTGCGTCTTGAGTTCCTCGGACACCTTGGCCTTCATCGAGTCGTAGCCGCTCTCGGTGTCGCCTGCGCGGCTGAAGCCGAGGTTGACGGTACGGCTGATGTCCCGCGAGCCGAGGTTCGTGGTCATGACGATCACGGTGTTCTTGAAGTCGACCACACGGCCCTGGGCGTCGGTCAGGCGCCCCTCGTCGAGGATCTGCAGCAGCGAGTTGAAGATGTCCGGGTGGGCCTTCTCGATCTCGTCGAAGAGGATGACGCTGAACGGCTTGCGGCGCACCTTCTCGGTGAGCTGGCCGCCCTCCTCGTAGCCGACGTAGCCGGGCGGGGAGCCGAACATGCGGCTGGCCGTGTGCTTTTCGGAGTACTCGCTCATGTCGAGGGTGATGAGGGCGTCCTCGTCGCCGAACAGGAACTCGGTCAGCGCCTTCGTCAGCTCGGTCTTGCCGACGCCGGAGGGGCCGGCGAAGATGAACGAGCCCGAGGGGCGGTTGGGGTCCTTCAGGCCGGCACGGGTGCGGCGGATCGACCGGGAGATGGCCTTCACCGCCTCGTCCTGGCCGATGTAGCGCTTGTGCAGCTCGTCCTCCATGTGGAGCAGCCGCTGCGACTCCGCCTCGGTCAGGCGCGACACCGGCACACCGGTGGAGCCGGAGAGGACCTCGGCGATCTGCTCCTCACCGATGATGGCGGGCACGTCGGAGGCGCCCTCCTTCCAGGCGGCCTCCTTCTCGGCGCGTGCGGCGAGGATCTTGCGTTCGTCGTCGCGCAGCTTCGCGGCGGCCTCGAAGTCCTGGTGGTCTATGGCCGACTCCTTCTCGGCACGGACCCCGGCGAGTTTCTCGTCGAACTCGCGCAGGTCCGGCGGAGCGGTCATCCGCGCGATCCGCATGCGGGCACCGGCCTCGTCGATCAGGTCGATGGCCTTGTCGGGGAGGAAGCGGTCCTGCACGTAGCGGTCACCGAGGTTGGCCGCCGCGGTGAGCGCCTCGTCGGTGATGGTCACCTTGTGGTGCTCCTCGTAGCGGTCGCGCAGCCCCTTGAGGATCTCGATGGTCAACGCGATGGACGGCTCGTCCACCTGGATCGGCTGGAAGCGGCGTTCGAGGGCCGCGTCCTTCTCGATGTGCTTGCGGTACTCGTCGAGTGTCGTGGCGCCGATGGTCTGCAGCTCGCCGCGGGCCAGCATGGGCTTGAGGATCGAGGCCGCGTCGATCGCGCCCTCGGCGGCGCCGGCGCCGACGAGGGTGTGGATCTCGTCGATGAACAGGACGATGTCGCCGCGGGTCTTGATCTCCTTGAGCACCTTCTTGAGACGCTCCTCGAAGTCGCCGCGGTACCGCGAGCCGGCGACGAGGGCGCCCAGGTCGAGCGAGTAGATCTGGTGGTTGCGCAGGGTCTCGGGCACATCGCCGCGGACGATCGCCTGGGCCAGGCCCTCGACGACGGCGGTCTTGCCGACGCCGGGTTCGCCGATCAGCACCGGGTTGTTCTTGGTGCGACGGCTCAGCACCGTCATCACGCGCTCGATCTCCTTCTGGCGGCCGATGACCGGGTCGAGCTTGCCCTCACGGGCGGCCTGGGTCAGGTTGCGGCCGAACTGGTCGAGCGTGCTGTTCGACGGGTTGGAACTCGGGGCCTCCGGGGCACCGGCGGTGGCCGGCTGTGCGCCGCTCTCCTCCTGGTAGCCGCTCAGCAGTGCCAGCACCGTGGTGCGGACACGGTTGAGGTCGGCGCCGAGCTTGATCAGCACCTGGGCCGCCACGCCCTCGCCCTCACGGATCAGGCCCAGCAGGATGTGCTCGGTGCCGATGTA
>NZ_OMOH01000003.1:0-236640 GCF_900289195.1 Propionibacterium ruminifibrarum | reverse complement strand
GGATCAGGCCCAGCAGGATGTGCTCGGTGCCGATGTAGTTGTGGTTAAGCATCTTCGCTTCGTCTTGAGCGAGCACGATGACTCGGCGTGCCCGATCGGTAAAGCGCTCAAACATTGGTCTCCTTCAGCAGACCCGTACGGATCCTCCATGAGCGCCCGACCCCGACCTGGTGGCCTGAGTCGGGTACGCTCAAGTTTCATCATACAAACCCCCACCCAACGCCCAATGTTCCGCCTGTTCGCCCCAGGCACAAGGCGTGCACCGGGCGCAGACCCGGCAAGGAGGACGCCGGCGCCGGCGGCTGACACGACGATGGGGCGAGGAGACCAGCTCCCCGCCCCATCCGTTCAGCCTCGCGGCGTCTGGACCAGGCCGGCCGCCGCGAGCTCAAGCATCGGGTCAGTGCTGCGCAGCCTCGTAGGCCTGGCGCACCTCATTGGGAATACGACCGCGCGGGGGGACCTCGTGGCCATTCTCCTGCGCCCACTGCCGAATCTTGGCCGCATTGCTCGTGCCGCCGCTCCCGGAACGACGACCGGTGCTGCGACGACCACCGGTACGGCGGGCATTCCCCACCCAGTGAGCGAGCTGATCGCGCAGCCTCGCGGCATTCTCATCGGAGAGATCGATTTCGTAGCTGACCCCATCGAGACCGAAATTCACGGTCTCGGCGGCCTCGCTGCCATCAACGTCGTCGGTGAGGATCACCTGCACCTTGCGCGCCATCATTTCCTCCTCGTCAAGAGCACCGCACCATGTCGGCGCCCGCTTGTTCTTCATCTGACGAAGTCAATATAACCAACACGACGCGGCAAAGCCAAAAACTCGCCCCAAAAACTGGATTCGGGCAACCAGAAAACGCCGCCCGGCACGGCATCAGGGAATGATGAGGGGACCGGCGTCCGTTGCTCCTGGTGCCCGGCCAGTCGAAACCCGGTAGCCGGTGAGTTCGACACCGGAGAGGTCCATGGCGCTCAGCAGGTCGGCAATTCTGCCGTCCGGGAGGACGGCGTCCGGTTCGAGTTCTGCCCATGGGACGAGAACGAAGGCACGCTCGCCGGCACGTGGATGTGGCAGGTGCAGCCGCCTCGTGTCGCTGGTGCATTCACCGACCACGACCAAGTCGATGTCGAGAGTGCGTGGGCCGTGCGGGTTGTCCGGGTCGCGGCGCCGCCCATGCGCATCCTCGATGGCGTTGACCCGGTCGAGAAGGTCGAGCGGGCCCAGCCTCGAATCGGCCGTGACGACGATGTTGAGGAAATCGTCCTGGGCCGTGTTGCCCACGGGCCTGGTGCGATACACCGATGAGACGCGTGTCGATGTGATTCCCGGCGTGGCGGCGAGTTCGTGAACACCGGCCCGTAGATAATCCAGCGGATCGCCCATGTTGGATCCCAGGCTGAACACCACGTGTCGCGTTCGAGTCCCACGGGCACGGTCCCCGACCCGGTTCATGCCGGCGATCCGTCACGACCGGCGGACCTGACGGCGGTCACCGAGACGTCGTGGAAAGGCACTCCGATGGGCGCCCGGGGTTTGTGGACGCGCACTGCCACCGCGTGTATTCCAGGCAGCCCCAGACAGGCATCGCAAATGCGGGCGGCGAGCGTCTCGATGAGATTGACGTGCCCGGCCTCGAACTGCCGCACCGCCAGCTGAGCGATGTCGGCGTAGCTGACGGTCCGGGACAGATCGTCGGCATCCGGCTCGTCGACGATCGCTTCGACATCGACGACGAAGGGCTGCTCGTCGACCCATTCCTCGGGCAGTACCCCGTGCCGTGCCATGACGTGTAGACCGGTCAACACGATCTGCACCCGGCCCGGGCCGGGATTTCCCAGTGTCCCCTCCACCATCAGCCCTCCGACGGCCATTCGGTATGTCATTGTTCCAGATGCACGCAATTGTGGCCGGCAGCCGATTCCGCGTGCCGCCATTTCGGCCGGTCCGGTCGTGCCGACGCAACCGGCTGCCGCGCCCGGGAATCGGCGGTCAATTCGCCAGGGCGAGAAGATGCTCGATGACGGTGATCGCGTCCACCTGTGAACGCACCTCGTGGGTGCGGACGGCCCAGACCCCGTGCGCGCAGCACCATCCCGAAACGGCGGTGGTCGCCGCATCACGCTCGGTGGCCGGGCGGCCCCTGAGCAGATTCCCCAGGAAACGCTTGCGGCTGGCGCCGATGAGCACCCTGTGGCCCAGCCCGGTGAACACCTCGAGGTGGGCGAGAATCTGCCAGTCGTGACCGGCCGTCTTGGCGAAACCCAGGCCGGGGTCTGCGATGATGCGTTCCGGCGCGATGCCGGCATCCACCGCGGCCTGGCATCGGGCCTGGAGTTCGTCGCGCACCTCGGCGACGACGTCGTCGTACTCCGCCGCGGCGTCCATCTCCTGGCCGAAGCCCCGCCAGTGCTGGCAGACGTAGTCGACGCCCAGGTTCGCGACGGTGTCGAGCATCGCCTCGTCGGCCAGCCCCCCGGAGACGTCGTTGACGATCGTCGCGCCCGCCTGCACCGCCGCCCGGGCCACCGAGGCCCGCATCGTGTCGACGCTGAGCTGAACGCCGGTCGCCGTGGCCGGGACCCGCAGTCCCTCGATCACCGGGACGACACGCGCCAGCTCCTCGGCCTCGCTGACCCGTTCGGCCCCGGGCCGCGTGGACTCGCCGCCCACGTCGAGGATTGCGGCGCCCTGGGCGATGAGCTCGAGCCCGTGCCCGACCCCGGCGTGCGCGTCCGGCCACATGCCTCCGTCACTGAACGAGTCGGGAGTGACATTGATGATGCCCATGACCGAGGTGTGACTCATGAGGGGAAGTGTAGAGGCCGCGCGACACCATCTTCGGTGTACCGCACTTCTCACAGGAACCGATCAGGATGCCTCGTCGACGCCGTCCGGGAGCCCGTCCGGTCAGGCGTTGATGAGGCTCATGGCCTCGGCGCGTGTCGCGGGGTCGCGCAGCAGGCCGCGGACGGCCGAGGTGAGGGTGCGGGCGCCCGGTTTGTGCACGCCGCGCATCGTCATGCACAGGTGCTCGCAGTCGATGACGACGAGCGCGCCACGGGCGTGCAGGGAGCCCATGAGGGCGTCGGCGATCTGCCCCGTCAGTCGCTCCTGCACCTGCGGGCGGCGGGCGTAGATCTCGACCAGGCGGGCGATCTTCGACAGCCCGGTGACGCGGCCGTCCCGGGGAGGGATGTAGCAGACGTGGGCGACGCCGTGGAAGGGCATGAGGTGGTGCTCGCAGGTGCTGTAGACCTCGATGTCGCGGACGAGGATCATCTCCTCGTGGCTGATGTCGAAGGTGCGTGCGAGCACATCGCCGGGGTCCTGGCCGATACCGCTGAAGACCTCGGCGTAGGCGCGGGCGACACGGGCCGGCGTGTCACGCAGGCCATCGCGGTCGGGGTCCTCGCCGATGCCGATGAGCAGCTCGCGGACGGCGGCCTCAATGCGGGCGCCGTCGAAACCGGGCGCGAGCCGCCCGCCGGGGACCGCGTACGGCGTGTTGTCTGTCTCGTGGGGCTCGTTCTCGGTCACCGGATCACCTTCCTCGGCGGGCGCCTGGACGTCAGTGGTGGTAGACGTGGGGCTCGAGGGTGGCGACGTCACGCAGGTTCCGGTAACGCCCGTCGTAGTCGAGGCCGTAGCCGACGACGAACTCGTCGGGCAGGTCGAAGCCGACGTAGCTGACCTCGACCGGCGCGTGAACCGCCTCGGGCTTGCGGAACATGGTGGCCACCTTGATGCTGGCCGCGCCGCGAGTGGCGAGATTGTGCACGAGGTAGCTGAGCGTCAGGCCGGTGTCGATGATGTCCTCGACCACCAGGACGTGACGCCCGGCGATGTCGCTGGTGAGGTCCTTGAGGATCCGCACCACGCCGGAGCTGTGCGTGCCGGAGCCGTAGGAGCTGATGGCCATCCAGTCGACCTCGACATGCCCGTGCATGGCCCGGCACAGGTCGGACATGACGATCATCGCACCGTTGAGGACGCCCACGAGAAGTGGTTTCCTGCCCTCGTAGTCGGCGTCGATCTGAGCGGCGAGTTCCTTGACGCGCGCATCGATCTGGTCGGCCGTGTAGAGCACGTGCTTCAGGTCTGCGCTGATATCGGCTGCATCCACGTGGCCAAGGTTAGTGCACCCCGGGCAGGTCGCAGGGGCGACCGGGCTGGGCTCCTGCCTCCTGCCCGGGCCGGCTGAGGCGTAGTTGCCCGCCGGCGCGGACCACCCGCACGCGGCCGGGCAGGTCGACGCCCCTCTGCCCGTGCCAGCTCTCGACGAGGTCGAGCACCGCCGCGGTGTGGGCGGCACTCGGCTCGACGACCCCGGCCCCCGTGAGCCAGGTCCGTACGATCCGTCCGCGCAGGGCCGGCGGCTGGGCGGCCAGCGCACAGGTGTCGAGTCCGCCGTCGCGGGCGACCTCGGCGCCGGCCCGATCGGCCAGTTCATCGAGCAGGTCGGCGTCGGCGGCGGCCAGGCGCGCGGTGCGGGCCAGGGCCTGGGCGATGCCGGGCCCGAGGCGTTCCTCGAGCAGGGGCATGATCTCGTGGCGCACCCGCGCGCGGGTGTAGGACACGTCGGCGTTCTGCGGGTCCTGCCAGGGCTCGAGGCCCCATTCGGCGCAGGCGGCCGCGGTGTCGGCGCGGCGCAGCCCGAGCAGGGGACGCACGAAGAGCGGGTCGGCACCGAAGGAGGCCGGCATGCCGGCCAGCGACCTGGTCCCGGAGCCCCGTGCCAGGCCGAGCAGGACGGTCTCGGCCTGGTCGTCCAGGGTGTGGCCGAGCAGGACGACGCCGGGGCGGACGCCGGATGGCCCGGGGGCGCGCAGCGCCTCGTAGCGGCAGGCGCGGGCGGCGGCCTCAAGACCCAGGCCGGTGTCCCGGGGAACCTCGACGGGGACCACGTACGCCGCGAGACCGAGTGCGCGCAGCTGCTCGGCGGTTCTCGCCGCCACCGGTCCCGAGCCGTCCTGCAGCTGGTGGTCGACGACCAGGCCCTCGGCCATGAGCGCCGGCTCGCGCCTGGCGTGCCAGGCGAGGGCGGCGGCGAGGGCGAGGGAGTCGGGGCCGCCGGAGCAGGCGACACGGACGCGCCGGGCATCGTCGAGCGCTCTCCCGACGACGACGGCGAGCGCGCGCGTCAGGGCCAGGGCCGCCGGGCCGAGGGCACGGGTGCTCACGGTGTCAGCCCGCGCACCGGCAGGCGGCCAGGGAGGCGGCGAGCGTGTCGAGGTAGGGGCGGGCCTCGGTGCCGGCGCCGTTGATGACGATGGTGAACACGGCGATCGAGCCATCGGCCGTCGGGGTGTAGCCGGTCAGTGTGCTGGCCACGTCGAGTGTCCCGGTCTTGGCCCGCACCAGGCCCGCGCCGGCCGACGAGGAGGAGTCGAGGTAGCGGGTCTCGAGGCTGCCGGTCGCCGCGGCGACGGGCATGCCGGCGAGCCCGGTCCGCATGTCGTCCGAGCCGGCGGCCACGGCGACGACCTTGCTGAGGGTGCCGGCGGTGAGGCGGTTGTTCTCCGACAGACCGGATCCGTCGTGCAGCGAGTCGGCGTCGGACCAGACGTCCAGCGCACGCATCCGCTGCTCGAGGGCGGCGGCGCCCCCGTCGAAGGTGGGCTGCTGGCCTGCCGTGATGGCCAGGTGCCGTAGCAGGGTCTCGGCGATGGAGTTGTCGGAATGGCGCAGGCAGACCTGGGCGATCTGGCCCAGCGGCAGCGACTCGACCCGGGCGATGGCCTGCGCGCCCTGTCCGGCGGTCCGGGGGGTCGGGTCGGGCTCGACGGTGATGCCGGCTGCGGTGAGCTGCTCGGCGAAGGTCGTGGCCGCCGAGGCCCCCGAGTCCCCCGAGTCATCGCCCTGGTCGATCGTCAGGGCCGAGATGTCGTTGACGTACTCCATGTCCCCCTCGGCCCAGTCCGGATGACGGGTGGGGCCGCTGAACAGGGATTCGTCGTAGTTGAGGGTGATCGAGGTGACGTCGGCGGCCTTGAGGGCCCGTGCCGTCCGCTCGGCCAGCTCGGCGGAGGTGGCCGGCTTCGCCCCCTCGTACTGGTAGGCCGACTCGGTGCTGGCCAGCAGCGGGTCGCCGCCGCCGACGAGCGTATAGCTGCCGTCGGACTCGGCCACCACCGTCGTCTCGTAGGTGGTGCCGGCCCCCGCAGCGTCGAGCAGGGCCATCGTTGTCATGAGTTTCAGGTTCGAGGCGGGGATGATGGCCTGCGCGCTGTTCTGGTCGAAGACCTCGTCGCCGCTCGCCAGGTCACGGACCGAGACCGACCAGGCCGGGTCGAGACCCGCCCCGGCCAGTGCCCCGGAGACCTCCTCGGCCGACAGGGACGCGTACTGTCCCGGGCCGAGAGCCGGATCGATGACACCGGTGCCGTCGTCAGTGGCGCCGTACAGTCCGGGCGACACCGTGGCGGCGCCGTCCTCGACGAGGAGCCCGGCGGGACCGGCGCCGAACCGCGCCCCCAGGCCGGCGGTGACGAGCGTGACGGCCACGACGCCGGCGAGGATCACCCACCGTCTTCCAGGATGTTGTTGGCGCGAATTCACTCTGCAGCCCCCAAACAGGTAGTGTCAGGCTCAGATTCCACTTCATCATCATAAGGACGCAACGCCGTGACCGATGATTTCCGAATTGCCACTGGCCTGCCTCAGTACGGCCTGACCTTCGACATGACAGTCGAGATCCCGCGTGGCACGAAGAACAAGTACGAGATGGACCACAACACTGGTCGCATCCGCCTGGACCGCACCCTGTTCACCTCGACGCAGTACCCGTACGACTACGGCTTCATCGAGGGCACGCTCGGTGAGGACGGTGACCCGCTCGATGCCATGGTGATCGTGCCGGAGCCGACCTTCCCCGGCTGTCTCATCGAGTGCCGTGCCATCGCCATGTTCCAGATGCAGGACGAGATGGGCGGTGACGACAAGGTGCTGTGCATCGCGACGGCCGACCGCCGCCGCGACTACATGGACGACCTGGATGACGTCCCGCAGATGGTGATGCTCGAGATCGAGCACTTCTTCACCGTCTACAAGGACCTGGAGCCCGGTAAGTCGGTCGAGGGCGCGTCCTGGGCCGGCCGGGAGGAGGCCGAGGCCGAGATCCGCGCCTCGTACGCCCGCGCCAAGGGCACGCCGTACGAGCACCACAAGGTCGACCTGCAGTGACCCGCTGAGACAGCGCGAGGGGCCGGGCAGCGACGCCCGGCCCCTCGTCGTATCGGCAGCTCCCCATCCCGGCCCACGATCGGGCGGCCGGCTGGCCCGTCGTGGAAGGATTGGCCCGTGAGCGACTACGTCATGCTCGTGGCCCCGTCGGCGAACCACGTCTACGCCGAGCAGGCACCGACGATGGCGGTGGCGGAACTGGCCGTCACCACCACCGTCGAGAACCCTGAGCGCACCGCCATGGCGGGCGTCGAGTACGTGGGTTTCGGCGCCGACGCCCTCGACCCGGCCGCGATCGCCCGCCAGTCCAGCGCACTCGCCCTGTTCGAGCGCGCCGGTGAGCTGCTGCGTCCCGTACAACTCCCGGCCGTGCAGGTGATGGACGACGACCTGCTCACCATCACCAAGTACGCGGGCAAGACCAACGAGATGTTCACCAGGCTTCTGCTGCACGTCACCTGCGCGCAGGTGCGCACCGCTGGGCCCGAACGCCCTGTGCTGCCCGGCGGCGTCCGGCAGCTGGACGTGCTCGACCCGATGGCCGGCCGCGGCACCACGCTGCAGGCGGCCTGGTTGATGGGCCACAACGGTTTCGGGGTCGAGACCGATGAGAGGGCCGTCGAGCAGCTGGCCGCCTTCATGAAGACCTACCTGCGGCGCAAGCGGCTCAGGCACAAGGCGGACGCCGCTCCGGTGCGCCGCGAGGGCCGCGTCATCGGCCGCCGTTTCGAGGTGACGGCGCACCCGGGGGTCGCCACGGGCGGGCACGATGCGCTCGAGGGCGCCCCGGCGCTGACGATGAGTGTCCTCACCGGTGACACCCGCGACTCGGCGAGGCTGTTCGGCCGACGCCGTTTCGACGCGATCGTCACCGACGCGCCGTACGGCATCGTCCACGGCGCCCGCTCGGCCAGGGGAAACCGGGAGGGCAGGGGCGACCGCTCCCCCGCTGCGCTCCTGGCCCAGGCCATCCCCGTGTGGGCCGGGCAGCTGAGGGCGGGGGGTGCGCTCGGAATCGCCTGGAACGCCTTCGGACTCACCCGCGACGACCTGGCGGCCATCTGCGCCGACGCCGGCCTGGAGGTCTGCCCGGGGCCGGCCTGGGAGCAGTTCAGCCACCGCGTCGACTCCTCGATCAGACGCGACCTCATCGTCGCCCGCAAACCAGCCCGCTGAGCCCCGGAACGACCCGTTCAGACACCCCCAGGGCATACCCGCCCGGTGATTTCGGGCCGGGCAATAGGCTCTATAGCATGACCCGACGTTTGTATCTCATGCGCCACGCCCAGGCCAGGTCCTTCGGAACGGGCGGTGACAAGGGCCGCAGGCTCAGCGACAACGGGCACGCCCAGGCCCGCGAGGCGGGTGAACGGCTCGCCGGCGCCGGCATCCAGATGGCCCTGGTCTCGGATGCCGAGCGCACCCGGGAGACCTTCGCCGACCTGCAGCTCCCCGACATCAACGGCGTCCCGGTGCACGTCGAGTTCCAGGCGGCGCTGTACGAGGCGGGCCCCCGCCTGGTGCTGGCACGCATCGCCGAGGCCCCGGACGAGGTGCAGGGCCTCATCGTCATCGGCCACGCGCCAACCATCCCCACGCTGGCCAGCGAGTTCACCTGGGCGGCCGACCGCAGCGACGCCGACATGCAGATGTGCTCCTTCCCGGTGGCGACCGTCGCGGCCTTCGACGTCGACGTGCCCTGGAGCGAGCTGGGATCCTTCGACCCCTTCGACTACACCGGCGACGGAGCACAGCGGCTCAGCCCGGTACGCCCGGCCGAGTTCTAGGATAAGGTCCACATCGGCGCGGAATGCCCGCGCCCCGAGAAGCCGCGACTGCGGCCCGGACACGCAGCGGCGGGGCGAAGGAGGCACCGATGGCCAGCAGACACCCGGCAGGTGCGCACCTCGACCGCGCCCGGGCGCGTGCCGTGCTCTCACGGGCCGCCTCGGTACTGCGCAGCGGGGCCAGGCGCGTGTGGCACGCCCCGCTGCCCGCCATCTCGACGGGCATGGCACTGGTGCTGTGCGCCGTCGTCGCCTTCGGGGCCAGCCGCTCGACGAACGGGCGTCCGGCGGCCGTCGAGGTGACCACCAGCCCGACCCCGACGCCGACTCAAAGCACCTCGCCCACGCAGGCCCCCAGCAGCCCGGAACCCGTCGACGACGTGAACCTGACCGTACTGCAGACCCAGGTCGACTCGATCCAGTCGAGGTACGGCGTGCGGATCGGCCTGGGAGTGGCCGGGATCGCTCCCGTCGGCCAGCGCTCCACAGCGACATGGACGGCCGGTTCCCTCACCAGCGGGCCGGCATGGGGCACGCTCGACATACCGATCGCCGTGGCCATCTTCGACACCGACTCGATGCCGAGCAATCTGACGTACATGCTCACCAAGTCGATCAGCGAGTCCTCACTGTCCTCCGACGAGGCCCTCTACACCTTCCTCGGCACCACCGACGCCGCGTCGAAGGCGGTCAACCGGGTCTTCCAGGAGTACGGGGACCAGGTGACGACCGTCGCCACGAAGACCGACCGGCCAGGCGTCCCGGCGTTCACGCAGACCGACTGGACCGTGGCCAGTCAGGCCGAGTTCGCCGGGCAGCTGTGGTGCTCCAGCTCCGACTGGTACATCATCAGCCGCATGCAGCACGTCGACGAGGAGCACTCCTACGGCTTCGGTCAGGTCGTCAGCAGCTACATCAAGACATCCGAGGGCACGACGGCGAACGATTCGGTCGTTCTGCGTCAGATGGCGATCATCCCCACCTCGAACGGCAACCGGGTGGGGGTCAGCCTGGTCGTCACCGCGCCCGCCGACCAGATCGACACGGCCCGCGAGGCCGCCGACGCCGTGGCCGGGCAGGTGTACTTCACCGCTCATGGTTTCGGAGTCGGTCACTGCTGAGCCGGTGCACCGGCCCGCAGCCCTCGGGCGAGGGCGTACGCCGGAGCGCAGGAGGGCCCGTCGAGGCGGCGCCCGGCCCTGCGGTGAACGGTGAAACAGACCCGTAACGAAACGTCGCGATTGTTCACGCGCCGGTTACGCGGACGTCACCGAAGGCGGTGACTCGTCCGGAAGAGTCTGGGACATGATTGTTCTCGAGATCAATACGGGTGACACCGCGTGGGTGCTGATCAGCGCGGCGCTGGTTCTTCTCATGACACCATCCCTGGCCTTCTTCTACGGAGGAATGGTCCGGGCCAAGGGCGTCCTCAACATGATGATGATGTCGATCGTCACGATGGGCATCGTCGGTGTCGCCTGGGTGCTGTTCGGCTTCTCGGAGGCCTTCGGCGACTCCTGGCACGGGCTCATCGGCAATCCCGCCCAGTACGCCGGCATGCGCGGGCTTCTCGACGCCGAGTTCGGTTCCGACCCCGACCACATGATCCCCGGACTGGTCTTCGTCGGCTTCCAGTCGGCCTTCGCGATCATCGCCGTCGCCCTCGTCTCAGGCGCCGTCGCGGACCGCATGAAGTTCGGCGCCTGGTGCGCCTTCGCGGGGGCCTGGGCGGTCCTGTGCTACTTCCCGGCGGCGCACTGGGTCTTCGCCTTCGACGGTTTCACGAGCGCCGGTGCGCGGGGCGGCTGGATCGCCAACACGCTTGGCGCGTTCGACTTCGCCGGCGGCACCGCCATCCACATCAATGCGGGTGCGGCGGCGCTGGCCCTCGTCCTCGTTCTCGGGCCTCGCATCGGTTTCGGCTCCCGTCCGATGCGCCCGCA
Organism: Propionibacterium ruminifibrarum; assembly: GCF_900289195.1. Taxonomy (GTDB): domain Bacteria; phylum Actinomycetota; class Actinomycetes; order Propionibacteriales; family Propionibacteriaceae; genus Propionibacterium; species Propionibacterium ruminifibrarum. The sequence continues at coordinate 225,724 of NZ_OMOH01000003.1, read as the reverse complement.
CAACCTGACCCTCGTCATGCTCGGCGCTGTCGGCCTGTGGTTCGGCTGGTTCGGGTTCAACGCGGGTTCCGCCCTGTCGGCCAACGGCACTGCCGGTCTCGCCTGGGTGAACACGCTTGCCGCCAGCTGTGCCGCCATGGTGTCCTGGATCGTTGTCGAGCGCATTCGGGACGGACACGCCACCAGTCTCGGAGCGGCGTCGGGCGTCGTCGCCGGACTGGTCGCCATCACACCGGCGTGTGCCACGGTCACGCCGCTCGGCTCCGTGTGCATCGGCATCCTGGCGGGCGTCGGCTGCGTCTTCGCCATCGGCCTGAAGTACCGGCTCGGTTTCGATGACGCCCTGGACGTCGTCGGTGTTCATTTCGTCGGCGGCCTCATCGGCACCCTCGCCACCGGCCTGTTCTGCACCCAGGAGCTCTCCGGCGTCGATGGGCTGTTCCATGGCGGTGGTCTCGCCCAACTCGGCAGGCAGGCCGCCGGGGCCCTTGCCGTGATGGCCTACTCGTTCGTCATGAGCCTGGCCATCGCCCTCGTCATCAAGCGGTTGATCGGTCTGCGCGTCTCCAGCCAGGTCGAGCTGGCCGGGATGGACGTCGACCAGCATGCCGAGGTCGGCTACGACCTCTCGCACATCGGCTATTCCACGCGCAGCATCTCGCGCACGGTCATGGTGCCTCCTGACGGCGCCGGGGCCGAGACGGCCGATGTTCCCGCGCGCAGCTGAAAGGAATCCGTCATGAAACTCGTCACAGCAATCGTTCAGCCCTCGGCCCTCGAGGACATCGAGGTGGCCCTGGCCCGTGCGGGCGTTCACGGCATGACCGTCTCGGAGGTCTCCGGCTACGGCGCCCAACGCGGCCACATCGAGGTCTACCGCGGTGCCGAGTACACGATCGACTTCATCGCCAAGGTGCGCATCGAACTCCTCTCCGAGGACCACAACGTCGAATCGGTCATCACGACCATCTGCGAGGCGGCCCGCACCGGGAACGTCGGCGACGGCAAGGTCTGGAGCTGCCCCGTCGAGGACGTCGTGCGGATCCGCACCGGTGAACGCGGGGTGAGCGCCATCTGAGTACGACCACCCCGGGTCCGGCCGTGGCGTCCATTGGGCCGAACGCCATGGCCGGACGGCCGGCGTCTCGTGGCGCGTGGCGGGACGAGCAGGAATCGCAGGTTCACGCGTCGCGCCCGGAGGATCGACGCCCTGGCGCGGGTATGGTCGTGCCATCGTCACGTCCAAGGAGGCCCGCGGATGAGTCCCGACCGCAAGACCGCATCGCGCAGGGTCCGCATCAAGGACGTGGCCGAGGCAGCCGGCGTCTCGACGGCGACCGTCAGCTACGTCCTGTCCGGCAAGCGCACCGTCACCGCACCCACCCGGGAACGCGTCATCGAGGCCATCGAGTCCCTCGGCTACCGGCGCAATACGAGCGCCATGGCCCTGCGTACCGGGCGCAGCCGTAATGTCGCGCTCATCGTCCCGGACGTCACGAATCCCTTCTACACCGAGGTCCTCGTGGGCGCGGAGGAGAAGGCCGCGCAGCTCGGGCTGTCCGTCGTGCTGCGCAACTCGAATCTCGATGCCGAGCGCGAGCGCGGCTACCTTCGTGACGCCCTCGCGTCCGATTTCGCGGCGGTGCTGTGCACCCCGTTCACCCCGGACCTGCTGGCCGCCGAGAACACCGGGCCGCGGGCCTCCACTCCCCCGCTGGTCCTGCTCGACGAGCCGGTCGCCGGCGCAGCCGCCGCCTGCGTCAGCGTCGACAACGTCCGCGGCGGTGAGCTGGTCGCCGAGCACCTGGCGGCCTGCGGTCGGCGGCGCGCCGGAGCCATCGGCGCGCCCGAGGGCATGCCGACCTCCGTTCAGCGCATCGCGGGTTTCCGCCGGCGGGCCGGCGAACTCGGTCTCGAGGTGGCCGATACCGCGGTGGGCACGGCCGTCCGCCGCACCGCCGACGCCGTCGACCAGGCCCTCGGCATCATCGGTGCGGACCCGACGATCGACGCCTTCTTCGCCGGCGACGACCTGCTGGCCATCCACCTGGTGAGGGCACTCATCGGGCGCGGGCTGCGCGTGCCGGAGGACGTCGCCGTCTGCGGCTTCGACGACATCAGCTGGGCCGCCCTGTCGTCTCCCCCGCTCACCACGGTCCGGCAGCCGTCCCGCGAGATCGGCGCGCGCGCCATGGCCATGGTGCCGCGCCTGCTCGCCGGCGAGCAGGTCGACGACATCGTCCTGCCCGTCGAACTGGTCGTCCGCGAGACCACGGGACCGCGCGGCTGAGGACGCTCGGCGCCGGCAGCTGCGCGACGCCGCCGTCTGGGCCGGGGCACGTCCTCCGGCCGGGTCCACGCCCCTGCCGGAGGGGCGCCGTGTCAGATGTCCTGCGGCTTCCAGCTGGGCGGGGCCACGGGCATGACCTGCTTGAGCAGGTCGACCGTCGCCGCGACGCCCTCGACCGCGTCGAGGACGACGTCCTCGTGCTCGATCGACAGCACCCCGTCGTAGCCGGACTGGCGCATGTCGGACAGGAACTGCCCCCAGAACTGCCGACCGCCCTCGTGGCCGAGACCGAGCGTGACATAGTTCCAGGCCCGGGTCGCCGCCTGCTCGGGGCCCTGGGTGTCGAGGAGCCCGTTGACGTCGGCGATGTGACGCTGGATGCGTGAGTCCTTGGCGTGGACGTTGTGGATCGCACCGGGCAGGGCGCGCGCCAGGGCCCGCGGGTCCGCCCCCATCCACATGGGGTGCGAGGGGTCGAGGTTGGCACCCACGACGTCCCCGACGGCCTCGCGGAGCCGCAGCAGGGTGGCGGCGTTGTACACCAGCTGGTCGCCGTGCATCTCGACGGCGAACCGCACGCCGTGGTCGGCGCCGAAGGCTGCCAGGTCCTTCCAGTAGGGGATGGCGACCTCGTTCCACTGGTAGTCGAGGATGGCCCGGGTCTCGGGCGGCCACGACGTGGTGACCCAGTTCGGCGTGGTGTCCCCGGGCGCCCCGGCGGGCAGGCCCGACATGAGGACGACGGTGGGCACCTCGAGCAGTTCCGCCAGCCGGACGGTGCGGCGCACGAGCGAGTCGATCTTCTCGCCGATCACCGGGTGGAGCTGGTTGCCGTTGGCGTTGAGGGCGCTGATGTGCAGGCCCCGGTCCGAGACGGCATCGACGAAACGGGCACGAGCGGCCCCGTCCTCGAGGAGCTCGTCGAGGTCGAGGTGTGGTGCGCTGGACCAGCCCCCGGTGGGGAACTCGACGGCCGAGATGCCGAGGCCGGCGACCACGTCGAGCATCTCCTCGAAGGGCAGGTGGGCGAGGGAGTCGGTGACGATTCCGAGTTCCACGGCTCAGGCCTCCTCAGTCATGACGGACTCGACGCTCGGCACCTGCACCAGCGCGCCGCCCTCGTTCATGGACCGTACGAGGGCGTCGGCGACGATGGTCGCGCGCAGGGAGTCGCGTCCGGTGGCCGCCTCGGCGGGCAGCCCGCCCGCGAGTGATGCCTCGACCCAGGCGGCGAGCTCGGCGCGGTATGCGGCGGCGAAGCGGGGACGCCAGTCCGCCGGGTAGGCCGCCTGGCGGGCCAGGTTCGCCGAGACGACGTACTCGTCGGCCTCGACGAGGCTCGGCACCGAGGGCATCTCGATGCTGCCCCGCTCGCAGACGAGCTCGCACCGCACGTCGTAGCCGTACTGGGCGTGGACCTGCAGCTCGACGGTGTGCAGGACGCCGTCGGCGGCGCGCATGAGGAGCAGCTGGGGGTCGATGCGCTCGTCGATGAGGGAGGACGGACGCCCCGAGAGCCACTGGACCTCGGTGATGGGGCTGCCGGCGAGCCAGGGCAGGACGTCGATCTCGTGGACGGCGGAGTTGGTGACGGTGGCCGAGGAGTCCTGACCCGGGTAGGCCTCGACGTTGCGGTGGCAGGAGTGGGTCATGAGCAGGGCGCCCTCGCTGCCGGTGGCCAGCCGGGCGCGCATGGCCAGGTAGCTGGGGTCGAACCGGCGCATGAAGCCGACGGTGAGCAGCGGGTGATCGAGCGTGTCCTCCTTCTTGATGATCCGCACGGCCTCTGCGACGGTCGGGGCGAGCGGCTTCTCGCACAGGACGGGCAGGCCGGCGTCGAGACAGGCCTCGACCAGGGTGGCGTGGAAGGGGTCGGGGACGGCGATGATGACGGCGTCCACCTGACCGGAGTCGATCATCTGGGTGCCGTCGGTGAAAACGGTCTCGACGCCGACCTCGGCGGCCAGCGCCTGGGCGCGGTCGGCGGCGGCGTCCGCGATGGCCACGAGGGCTGCGCCCCGCACGCCCCGCGCGAGGTTGTGGGCATGATCGGATCCCATGACGCCGGTGCCGATGATGCCGACGCGAAGTGTGTCAGTCACTTGTTCCTCCTTGAATGACGTGACCTGGTGACACGATCAAGATAATCGATTACCTAATCGATTACTAGAGGCTTGGGGACATTGGCGCGCCTCGTTCTGCAGATGCTGCGGACATGAGCGAGGGCCCCGCCGTTGGCGGGGCCCTCAGTCGGGACCGGGTTCAGGCGGCCGTCTCGTTGACCCTCAGGATGACCGACTGCACGGTCTCGTGGGCGGAGCGGACGGCCCCCTCCATGTAGCCGTTGAACTTGTTCGCGTACTCGGCGCCGGCGAAGTAGATGCGTCCGCAGGGCACGCCGAGCTCTGCGCCGGTGACGCTCCACACGCCCGGCGCGAAGTGCGCGCCGTGGCTGCCCCGGGTGAACTCCTCGGCCGCCCAGTCGATGTCCGTGTACTCGAGCGGGTGAGCGGCCCGCGGACCGAAGACGTCGACCAGGGTGTCCTTGAAGACGCGCTCGCGCATCGACTTGGAGAACTTGGCGAGCATCGAGGCCTCGGCGCCCTCGAAGAAACCCATGAGCACCCCTCGTCCTTCGGGGCTGTCGGTGCAGTCGAAGGTGACGCGCACGGCCCCCTCGTCGGCACTCATCTGACCGGACAGGCCCTTGTCCCGCCACCAGGGCCTGTCGTAGACGAGATAGCACTTGATGACATTGCCGGCGCCGACCTTGCGCACCGCGTCCTCGCGCCAGCCGGCCAGCGGCGGGGTGGCGCGGAGCCGGATGGCCAGCCACGGAGGCAGCGCGAGGATGACGGTACGAGCCTCGAGCGGCTCGCCGAGGGTCGGGCGGACGATCACGTGGTCGTCGTCCTGCTCGATGCTGTCGACGACGAAGCGGTACCTGAGCCGGTCGCCGATCTCGGCGGCCATCCGCTCGGGCAGTTGCGCCAGGCCTCCCCTGACCCTGGCCTGACCGATGTCCCCGTTGGCGGCGATGAGGTTCTCCATGTCGATGCCCTCGCGCACCTTGTCGAGCGCCTGGCGCAGCGAGATCTTGTCGAGCGCGCTCTCGAAGACTGCCTTCATGGCGGCGCGGATGTCACGCCGCCCGGTGGGAGTGCGAAGGTTCGAGACGATCCAGCGGTCGATCGACTGGTCGAGCCAGGCGGCATTCGCCTCGGCCCACACGTCGTCCTGACCGGCACGATCGGCCAGGCGGCGCAGGCGCATGAGGCCCTGGCCGAGGTCGGCCACCGCGAACGGGGTGCGGGCGTCGTCGTCGCTGTCGGACTGGGCGACATTGCGGATCTCACCGTGCTGGACGAGGGTGAGCATCCCCGGGTTGGCCGGGATGAGTTCGAGACCGGCATCCTTGACGAGTTCGAGCATCCGGTCATGGCTGGGGGCGATCCACTGGCCGCCGAGGTCGATGACCTCGCCACCGGACAGCGTGGCGGACATGACCCGGCCGCCGACGCGGTCACGTGCCTCGACGAGTGCGACGTCATAGCCCCGTTCGATGAGTTCCTTCGCCGCTGTCAGGCCGGCGAAACCAGCGCCGACCACTACACAATCAAGCACTATGCCCTCCTGGGCTCCACGATGAACTTAAGGCGCTTTGTCAGCGGTGACTCTACCGAGAGCCGCTCCCGGCAGAGCCGTCGGGGTGAGGAAGCACGCATCCGGTGGCCCAACCGGTCGGGCCATGGGCATCACGGTCGGCACCGGCTCACCCGCCCAGCCCCGCGACCTCCACGTCGCGGGCGGGCACGGGGGGCTGCCGGGCAGCGCCGGCCGTTCCCAACGTGTCGTCGTGGCGGGCATGCCTGCGCACGAAGAACCAGGCGACCCCCAGGCCGATGAACCAGACCGGCGTGACGGCCAGCGCCACCAGGGTGTCGTGCTGGCGGGTCAGCACGTAGACCGTGAAGGCGAAGAAGACCAGCACGAGCCAGCAGGTGAAGCGGCCGAGCGGCATCTTGTACGCCGAGGAGGCGTGGGCGTCCGGCGCCTTGTGCCGGTACACCAGGTAACTCACCAGGATCAGTCCCCAGATGAAGATGAAGAGCACGGCCGAGACGGTCGTGACGAGGGTGAAGGCCGCCATGATCGACTGCGACAGGGTGAGCAGCAGCGAGGACCCGACGAGGACGACGGTGACGAACAGCCCCCAGGCGGGCACACCATTGCGGGTGAGATGACCGAAGCTGCGGGCGGCCATGCCCTTGTGGGCGAGGCCGTAGAGCATGCGGGAGGTCGAGTAGAGGCCGGAGTTCGCCCCGGAGGCCGCCGCGGTGATCACCACGAAGTTCATCACGACGGCGGCCGCACCGAAGCCCACCAGGTTGAACATCGTCACGAACGGGGACTGGCCCGGGTCGAGGCTGTCCCAAGGGGTGACGCACATGATGGCGGTCAGGGCGGCCACGTAGAAGACGAGGACCCGCACCGGCACGGCGTTGATGGCCTTCGGCAGGGTCCTGACCGGGTCGCGCGTCTCGGCGGCGGTCGTGCCGACCAGCTCGATGCCGACGTAGGCGAACACGGCGATCTGGAATCCGGCGAGGAAGCCGCTGGGGCCGGTCGGGAAGAAACCGCCGTGGGTCCACAGGTTCGAGAGGCTGGCCTGGGCGCCGCTGGGCTCGGTGAAGCGCACGACGAGCAGGACGAGACCCAGCACGATGAGCACGATGATGGCGATCACCTTGATGATCGCGAACCAGAACTCCAGTTCCCCGAAGAGCCTCACGGTGAGCAGGTTCAGCAGGAACAGGCCGACGAGGGTCCCGACGGCCAGGACGAGGGACCAGTTCTTGGACGGCACCCAGAACTGCCAGTAGTTCGACACGGCCACGATGTCGGCCATGCCCGTCACCACCCAGCACAGCCAGTAGGTCCATCCCGCGAAGAAGCCCGCCCACGGGCCGAGCAGGTCGGCCGCGAAGTCCTGGAAGGACTTGTACCGCAGGTCGTGGAGCAGCAGCTCGCCCATGGCGCGCATGACGAAGAACAGCATGACCCCGATGAGCGCGTACACGAGGATGATGCTGGGCCCTGCGACGCTGATCGTCTTGCCCGACCCCATGAACAGCCCGGTGCCGATGGCACCGCCGATCGCGATCAGCTGAATGTGGCGGTTGGACAGACTGCGCTGCAGATGCTCACCGCTGTTCTCGACCGAGGCGTTCCCGGTGGCCATACGAGCCCCTTTCACGTGAATACGGCGCCCCACGGCCAGGGGCCGCGGGGCGCACGCGCAACGAGCGGAAATCTACTCCGGCCCGGTGCCGCCGGGCCGCGGTTCCAGCACACAGACGCCGCCGGGCCGGGACCGACCCGTCGTGTGCCGGGGGTCGGTGGGCGGATGCCGCACGCCCGCCCGGGCCGGGGTCACCGTCCGTCGGCGCCGATCCTCACGCGCGTGTCGCCGGACAGGGCGTGAGCCACCTTGCGTTCGAAGCGGGCCTTCATCGCAGGCAGCGCCGTGGCGGGGAACCAGCGCACCTCGGTGGACTCCTCGTCGCCGACGTGCGCCTCGCCGCCGACCGGGTGGGCGAGCATGCAGGTGTCGAAGAACTGGCACTGGTCGCCGTTGTCGTAGGTCTGGGGCTCGAGGGTCTCGATCCAGGTGACGCGGTCGATCTCGATCCGTACCCCGGTCTCCTCCCCGGCCTCGCGGATGGCCGCGGTGTCGGCGTCCTCGCCGGGATCGGCGATACCGGTCACCGGCGTCCACTGGCCGTTGTCGGCACGGCGCACCAGCAACACCTCCCGGCCCTGCGGGCCCTCGCGGACGATGACGACGCAGACTCCGGGCAGGACGAGCAGGTCGTGCCCGATCTGCTCGCGCAGCCTCAGGACGTACTCGGGTGTGGCCATGGTTGTCTCCTCGGGGCGGGTCTGTACGTACTGGGGATGCCGCCATCGTCGCACGTGGCAGCGGCAGCTACGTCATCCTGCGGTTCTCGTGCGTCATTCCACGACAACCGCAGGGTCATGGGGATCGTCCCCGGCGCGGACCTCGCGCAGCACCCTGGCGGGGGTCCCGACGGCGATGGTGCGGGGCGGGACGTCCTTGGTGACGATCGAGCCGGCACCGATGATCGCGCCGTCCCCGATCGTGACACCCGGCACGACGGTGACGCGCGCCCCCAGCCAGACGTTCTCGCCGATGCGGACCGGGGCGGGGACCATGTCGCCCCGGCGGGCGGGATCCTCGCTGTGGTTGAGCGTGGTGAGGGTGCAGCCGTGGCCGATGAGTGAGCCGGCGCCGATCCAGACGCCCCCGGTGTCCTGGACGGTGCAGCCCGAGTTGATGAAGACGTTGTCGCCGAGGTGGATGTTCTGGCCGAACTCGCTGTGGAAGGGCGGGAACAGGCCGAACGAGTCGGGGACCTCGCGGCCGATGAGCTGCGACATGAGGACCCTGACCCGGTCGGCGGGATGGTAGCTGCCGTTGAGCTCGGCGGTGATCCGCAAGGCTCGCTGTGACTGCTCGTGCATGAACAGGTGCGCCGGGGAGCCCGCGCTGATCGGCTCGCGCCGTTCCATGAGGTCGAGGAAGGTTGTCAGGTCCATGACCCTCATTCTTCACGGAACCAACCCGTGTCCGCCATCAGACGAGCCGGGCCCGGGCCTCCATGAGGGCGAAGCCCAGCAGGTTGAGGCCGGGCCACTGGGCGGGTTCGCGCGCCGATCCGGAGTCGGCGGCCAGCCCGATGCCCCAGACGCGATCGACCGGTGAGGCCTCGACGAGCACCGCCCGGCCGGTGCCGAGCAGGTACCGGCACAACCGGGGGTCGGCGGAGAACTTCGCGCACGAACCAGTCACGACGACGTCCCACCGGGCCCGGCGCCAGCGTTCCTCGTCGAAGCCGGTGACCCGGCGGCCGAGTTTCTTGGCGCGCGCCGGCGAGTCCGCGGCGAGGATGGCCCTGGCGCTTCGGTCATCGCCGAAAAGGCGGGCCTTCGACCACATCATGTAGTGCTCAGCGCTGGCGAACCGTTCGCCGTCGGCCTCGAAGACGGCCGGCCACCACTGGCTCAGGCAGGCCTTGTCGGGTTCGCCCGGGCTGCGGGGATGGTGGCCCCAGAAGAACAACCACTCGGGGCGGGCCCCGTCGCCCAGGGCGGCGACGAGTTCGGGGACGGAGCGCGCATCGGACGCATCAGGGGCGGTCATGCCACGATTCTCGCAGACCCGACGCTCGGCCGGAGCCGGGCTAGCGCCCATAGTGGTAACGGCAGGCCGCAATGAGAATGCGTTCGCCATCGATCTTGTAGACGAGTCGGTGCTCATCGGTGATCCGGCGCGACCAGTAGCCCGAGAGACCGTACCGCAGTGCCTCGGGCTTGCCGATGCCCTCGTTGCCGTTGCGTTCGATGTCACCGATCAGGCGGTTGATGCGTCTGAGCACCGTACGGTCCTGGGTCTGCCACCACAGGTAGTCGGCCCAGGCGTTCTCGTCCCAGACGAGGAGCACAGTCAGTCCTCGGGGAGAAGTTCATGGTGACGTCCGCCACCGGACTCGAGACGCTCCACCGCGTCGAGCAGTCGCCTCGAGTTCTCCGGGGAGCGCATCAAGTAGGCCGTCTCGCGTAATGACTCGTAATCCTCCAGCGAGATCATGACAACCGGGTCATGGCCGGCTCGGGTGATGATGACCTCCTCACGGTCATCAGTGACCGCATCGAGCACCTCGGCATAGCGTGCGCGTGACTCGGTGTAGCTGATTGTCTTCATCACGACCTCCTGTACATAAAATTGTACATTGCTTCCGCGGTGTCTACTGGCAGGTCTATTGACAGAGAGCGATTTCTGCGAGGACCGCCTCATCACCACGGGCGGCCCCGCGAGGCACGGCACCCCGGTCGCCCCGGAACGATCCGGCCGGAGACAGGAGCAGGGGCGCCGCCCTTAGCGGACGGCGCCCCTGCCAATGGGCTCGGTAGTGGCGTCAGGCGGCCTGCTGACCCGCCGCCTCATCGGCGGGCTCGGGCACGTAGGTGGGCCGCAACCCGGCCCAGGCCAGGAAGACCAGACCGACGACGATCAGGGCGATGCCGCCGATCAGGTTGGCGTTGACACCGCCGGTCTTGTCGAGCGCCTTGTCGGCGAAGAGACCCATCAGGGTGAGGATGATCCCGTAGAGGCCCAGCAGGATGCCGATGACGTTGCGAATGTCGAACAGGCCTGCGGTGTGGCGGCGTGTCTGGGTGGATTCACTCATGTCCGACTCCTCCTCAGAAGGCGATGTTGAGAATGATGACCAGGACCAGGGCGATGAGCGCCAGCGGGACGGGCCGCTTCAGCAGCGGCAGCTTCGCCTCGTCCGGGTCACGGAAATGGGACTTGGGCGTCTCGGAGTAGACGAAGCCGACGAGCTCGGAGGACGGCTTCGGCTTGGTGCACAGCGAGACGACGATGCTCACCAGGATGTCCACGACGAAGCCGGTGGAGGCCGCCACGAACGCCGTGCCCTGGCCGGGCAGGGTCACGATGTCGACCAGGCTGAGCAGCCAGACGACGACCGCCGAGAACGTGCCGGCCAGCAGGCCGCTCCAGCCTGCGGCAGGGCTCATGCGCTTCCAGAACATGCCGAGGATGAAGGTGGCGAACAGGGGCGCGTTGAAGAAGCCGAACAGCGTCTGCAGGTAGTCCATGATGTTCGAGAACTGGCCTGCGATGAGGGCGGTGAAGATGGCGATGACGGTCGCACCCAGGGTGGCCGCGCGGCCGACCTTGACGTAGTAGGCGTCATCGCGGTCCTTGACGACGTAGGTCTGCCACAGGTCGACCGAGACGACCGTGTTGAACGCCGAGATGTTAGCGGCCATCCCGGCCATGAACGCCGCGAGCAGGCCGGTGATGGCCAGGCCCAGCAGGCCGTTGGGCAGCAGATCGCGCATGAGCAGGATGATCGAGTCGTTGTACTTCACGTCGCCCGAGGCACCGCCGGCGACCTCCATGCCCGACTTCACCTGCATGATCTCGGGCACCAGGACGGCGGCGAGCATGCCCGGCAGGATCGTGATGAACGGCACGAACATCTTCGGGAAGGCGCCGACGATCGGGGTCTTGCGGGCCGCGGTGATCGACTCGGAGGCCATGGCGCGCTGCACCTCGACGAAGTTCGTCGTCCAGTAGCCGAAGGAGAGCACGAAGCCGAGACCGAAGACGATGCCGATGACCGACAGCACCGGGCTGTTGAACCCGGACAGCGCCTGGCCGGGCCAGGAGTGCAGCTGCTGGGAGGCGGTGGCCACCTCGGCGCCGGCGGGGGCGGTGTCGGCGAACTCGGTGATCCTGGCCTTCAGGCCGTCCCAGCCGCCGACGCGGTGCAGGCCGATGAGTGTCAGTGGCAGCAGCGAGGCAACGATGACGAAGAACTGCAGCACCTCGTTGTAGATCGCCGCGGACAGGCCGCCGAAGCTGATGTAGGCGAAGACGATGACGGCGGCGACGACGAGCGCGACCCACAGCGGCCAGCCGAGCAGGGCATGGACGATGGAGCCGAGCAGGTACAGGTTGATGCCGGCGATGAGCAGCTGAGCCAGCGCGAACGACAGAGCGTTGACCAGGTGGGCGCCGGTACCGAATCGCTTGCGCATGAACTCCGGCACCGACCGCACCTTGGAGCCGTAGTAGAAGGGCATCATGACGACGCCCAGGAAAAGCATGGCCGGCACTGCGCCGATCCAGAAGTAGTGGACGGTCGGGATGCCGATCTGCGCGCCGTTGGCCGACATGCCCATGATCTCGACCGCACCGAGGTTGGCCGAGACGAAGGCCAGGCCCGTCACCCAGGCCGGCAGTGACCGGCCGGACAGGAAGAACCCGATGGTGTCGGATGCCTGCCGGCGGGCCGCCAGTCCGATGCTCAGGACGGCGGCGAAGTAGATCGCGATGATCAGATAGTCCACGAAGTTCGCATGGATGATGGTGTCCATCGTCCTTGATGTCCTCTCTCGCAGGAGACGCCACCCCGAATCCACACGCCGCGATTCGGGATGTTTACGCCACCATTTAGTTTGACGTCAGTCTGCTTGCTGCATTGCCCTCCTGTCAAGGCATGCGGCAAGACTTGCAAAAAGAAAATGTTTACGTCACCATGTTGTTGTGCGGTCAGCCCTGACCGCTCGAAGGAGACGCAACGATGACGTACGAGATCTCTTCCTGGCCCGAGGCCGAGGGGGCCGCCAGGGCCACGGCACTGTTCACCGACGCTTTCGACGCCGCACCGGCAGGGGTGTGGGCCTCACCGGGGCGCGTCAACCTGATCGGGGAGCACCTGGACTACAACGGCGGCTCGTGCGTGCCGATCGCCCTGCCGCACGCCACCTACGTGGCCCTGAGCCCTCGTGAGGACGACCGGGTGCGCATCACCTCGGCCGGCACCGATCCCGAACTGTGGACCGGCACCCTGGCCGACATCCGCCCCGGCGGCGGGCAACCGACCTGGGTGAGTTACGCGCTCGGTGTCGCCTGGGCGCTGGCCCGGGCCGGCCACGAACTGCGCGGCGTCGACGCCGCGGTCGTCTCGTGCGTGCCCATCAGCGCCGGGCTGTCGAGCTCGGCGGCCATCGAGTGCGCGGTCGGCCTCGCCCTGGTCGACACGTTCGACCTGCCGGTCACCCGCCCCGAGCTGGTCCTGGCGTGCCAGCAGGCGGAGAACGACGTGGTGGGCGCGCCCACCGGGACGATGGACCAGTCGGCCTCGCTGCTCGCCGACGAGGGCCGGGCGCTGGCGCTCAACACGCTGGACGGCTCGACCGAGCTCGTCCCCTTCGACCTGACGGCGCACGGCCTGAACCTGCTCGTCATCGACACCCGCGCCTCGCACGCCCTCGTCGACGGCCAGTACGGGGCCCGCCGCACGACCTGCGAGACCGTCGCGGCCCGCGAGGGCGTACGGCTGCTCGGCGAGATCACCGACGCCGACGAGCTGCTGGGACGCCTGGACGACCCGGTCGAGCTCAAACGGGTGCGTCATGTGATGACCGAGATCGGCCGCGTCGAACAGTTCATCGAGCTGGTCCGGGCCGGCGCCTACGACCGGATCGGCCCGCTGCTGGACGCCTCGCACGCCTCGCAGCGCGACGACTACGAGGTGAGCTGCCCCGAACTGGACGCGGCCGTCGAGGCCGCCCGCGCCGCCGGGGCGCTCGGTGCCCGCATGACCGGCGGCGGTTTCGGCGGCTCGGCGATCGCGCTGGTGCCCACCGAGCTGGTCGGCCGGGTCGAGCAGGCCGTCGAACAGGCCTACGCCGAGCACGGCTGGGCCGAGCCGCGGTTCATCCCCGCCGTCGCCGCCAAGGCAGGAAGGAAGGTGCGGTGATGAGCGCCCAGGGTCTCGCCCGCGCCGCGGAGCGCATGACACAGGCCGGCCTCCCCCGGCTCGCCATCGACGTCTTCAGCGACTACTACCACCAGCTGGAGCAGGGCCGCACCGGCCTGATCGGCGAGGACACCATCACCCCGATCACCCAGGTCGACGACCTCGCCGACGCCGAGTTTAGCGCCGAGGAGCAGGCCCGGGCGCTGAGCCAGACCGTCTTCATCAGACTCAACGGCGGCCTGGGCACCTCCATGGGCATGGACCGCGCGAAATCGCTGCTACCGGTGCGCGACGGCCTGAGCTTCCTCGACATCATCGTCCGCCAGCTCCAGGCCGTGCGCGCCAGCACCGGGGTGCAGGCGCCGCTGATCCTCATGAACTCGTTCCGTACGAGGGATGACAGCCTCGAGCTGCTGTCCGGCTACCCGCGACTCAACCCCGACGGCATCCCCGCCGACTTCTGCCAGCACCGCGAGCCGAAGCTGCTCGTCGACTCGCTGGAACCGGTGGACTGGCCGGCCGACCCCGAACTCGAGTGGTGCCCGCCGGGTCACGGCGACATCTACGTCGCACTGCAGACCACCGGCATCCTGGACGCGCTCATCGCCGGCGGCTACCGCTACGCGAACACGGCGAACGCCGACAACCTGGGGGCCGCCCCCGACGGGCGGCTCGCCGCATGGTTCGCCGCCTCCGGCGCGCCCTACTCCCCCGAGGTCTGCCTGCGCACCCCGGCCGACCGCAAGGGCGGCCACCTGGCCATCCGCACGAGTGACGGCCGCATGATCCTGCGCGACACGGCGCAGACCCCCGAGGCCGACATGCGCTGGTTCACCGACGAACACCGCCACCGCTTCTTCCACACGAACAACCTGTGGTTCGACCTGGTCGCCCTGCGGGACGCGCTGGCGGCGCGCGGCGGCCTGCCCGGGCTGCCGCTCATCCGCAACCGCAAGCACGTCGACCCGTCGGACCCGGCCTCCCCCGAGGTCTTCCAGATCGAGTCGGCGCTCGGCGCGATCGTCGAGGTCTTCGACGGGGCCCGCCCGGTGCTCGTGCCCCGTGAGCGCTTCCTGCCGGTCAAGACGACCGACGATCTGGCCCTGGTGCGCTCGGACGTCTACGAGCTGGGCGCCGACTACCGGTTGCACAGGAGGACCGAGAGCACCCCGCTGGTGCGCCTCGACCCGCAGCACTACAAGCTGATCGCCGACTTCGAGGCCCGCTTCCCCTCCGGGGTGCCGTCGCTGCGGGAGGCCACGAGCCTGACGGTCCAGGGCGACTGGACCTTCGGGGCCGGTGTCGTCGCACGCGGCGACGTCGTGCTCGGCCCGACGACCCGCCCCATGCGGGTCGAGGACGGGGCACGGCTGTGAGCAACGAGCTGATCCTCACCCGCGGGCACCAGCAGGCGGTCGTGGCCGGCCAGGGCGGCGCCCTGCGCGCCTACCGGGTGGCCGGACGCGACGTCATCGTCCCCCTCGGCCCCGGCCTGCCGACCTCGGGACTGCACGGCGCCGTCCTGGCCCCCTGGCCGAACCGCCTGGACGGCGGCCGCTACGTCTTCGACGGCGTGCAGCACCAGGTCCCGGTCAACGAGCCGGCGCGCGACAACGCCAACCATGGCTTCGTCCACGACATGGACTGGCACCTGACCCGGGCCGGGGAGGACACGGCGACGGCGATGGTCCTGCTCGACACGGCACCGGGCTACCCGTTCACCGTCGAGCTGGCCGTCCGCTACGCGCTCGCCGACGACGGCCTGACGGCCACGACGACCGTCACCAACCGGGGCGGCACGGACGCCCCGTTCGGCATCGGTTTCCACCCGTGGCTGTCGCCCGGGGACGCCAGCGTCGACGACTGCACGCTGAGCATCGACGCGTCCGGCTGGGTCGAGACCGACGAGCGTCTGCTGCCGGTGGCCACCCGCCCGATTCCCCCCGAACTCGACTTCACGGCGCCCCGGCTGGTGGGCGGCGCCGTGCTGGATCACGGTTTCGCCGGTGCCACCCGTGACGGGGACGGCCGCTCCTGGGTGCGTCTGGCCTCGCCCGATGGCTTCGCCGCGGCGGCCTGGTCGCGGGCACCGCTGGACTACTGGCAGGTCACCACCGGCGACTTCCCCGAACTCGGCCCGCTGGAGCGCGCCGGCGTGGCCGCCGAACCCATGTCGTGCCCGGCCAACGCCCTGGCCAGCGGCGACCACCTGTTCCGGCTCCACCCGGGACAGGATCTGGTTCTATCGTGGGGGCTGTGTCTGGACCGGATCGCATGAGCACGCGGCGCCCCAGGGCGTCGATGCAGGACGTCGCGCGGCTGGCCGGCGTCTCGGCGCAGACGGTCTCGCGCGTCGCGCGCGGTGAGGACACGGTTCGTCCCGCCACGACCGAGAAGGTCCGTGCGGCGATGCGCCAGCTCGGCTATGCGCCGAACCGCGCCGCGCAGGCGCTGCGCAGCGGCGCCTTCAACACCGTCGGCGTGATCGGTCACCGGCTCGCCCGGACCGGCGAGGCCCACATCACCGATGCCGTGACCGCGGCGCTGCGCACCGAGGGTTTCGGCGCCATGTTCGTGGACGCCCCGTCCAACAGCGTCGAGGACTTCATCGAGGCGCTCAACGCCCTGTCGCAGTCGGTGGACGGGGTCATCGTGCTGAGTCTCGAGACGCCGAGCGCCTCGACGGTGAGCCTGCCCGACGGCATCCCCCTCGTCGTGGGCGACTTCCGCTACACCGACCAGTACACAGCGGTCGGCACGGACCAGGCGACCGGCACCCGCGACGCGGTGCGCCACCTGCTCGATCTCGGGCACGAGACCGTGCACCACATCGCCGGCCCGACCACCTCGGTGCAGGCCAAGGCCCGCGAGGAGGCGTGGATCGCGACCCTGTGGGAGCACGGGCGCGCCGTCCCGCCGCTGGCGCGCGGGGACTGGTCGCCCCGGTCCGGCTACGAGGCCGGTCTGCGGCTGCTCGAGGACCCCGGTGTGACGGCCGTCTTCAGCGCCAACGACGAGATGGCCCTCGGCCTCATCAGGGCCTGCCACGAGACGGGTCGGCGCATCCCCGAGGACGTCTCGATCGTCGGTTTCGACGACATCATGGCCGAGTGGATGTGGCCGCCGCTGACCACCGTCGCCCAGGACTTCACGACGATCGGCACCGAGCTCGTGGCCGCCCTGCTGCCCCAGTTGCGGGGCGAGCCGGGTGAACCCCGCGGGGTCCTGGTGCCCGCTCCCCTCGTCGTCCGGCGCAGCACGGCGGTGCCGCGCGGCACGTGACCGCGCGGCGCACCGGGCGGGGTGGGTGACTCAGCCGCGTCTGCGACGCCTGGTCACCAGGGATGCGGCGGTGCCGACGGCGACCATGGCCGCACCGACGAAGGACATGATGGTGCCGCCGGTGCGCGGCAGGCCCCAGGGACGACCGGCGGGCTCCTCCGAGTCGGGTTTCGGGGCCTCCGCGTCGTCCCCGGCAGGATCGGCGGGCTGGGCCTCATCGGTCCCGGCGGGCTCGGTGGCCTGGGCCGAGCTGGGCTCGGCGGTCGGCGACGGCTCGGGGGCGGCGGATGTCGTCTCCGACGGCGGCTCCTGGCTGGTGTCCGCCGACTCGTCGGGGGACGTCTCCTGCGAGGTGACGGTGTAGGGGCGGGCGACGAACGAGAGATCGTCCTGCAGCGAGGCCGAGAAGTCCTCCTCGATCACCCCGGCGCCCGACTCGGGGCCGTAGGAGTGGATGATCCGGCCGTCCCCGACGTAGAGGGCCACGTGGTAGATGTTCGCGAACTGGCTCTGGTCGGAATCCGATGAGACGCTGCTGCCGCCGTCGGTGGGCTGCTGCGAGAAGAACAGGACGTCGCCGGGCTGGTACTGCTCGGAGCCGTCGTCCAGCCACGTCTCGCCATGGGCGTGGAACCAGCGTGCGAGGTTGGCCGCGCCCCACAGCTCGCCGTTGTGCGCTGCGGATCCGAAGTCGACGCCCTCACCCACCTGGGTGTTCCGGTCCGCGACGTAGGTGGTGTGCTCGTAGTCCCAGCCCATGAGGACCATGCCCACGAATGAGGAGCAGGTCAGGGCGTAGGGCTTCGAGTCGGTGGCGTGGATGACCTTCCCCGACAGCGGGGTGGCCCGTGAGGAGTCCCATACCAGGTCGGTTCCCGCCGCCGCGAAGCTCTGCGCACGGGTCAGTTCGTGCTCGACGAGGGTGCTGTCTGCCTGCGCATCGGTCTGCTCGTCCAGGTTCTCGGGGACGGCCCAGTCGCCGTCGGCGAGACGCACCGCGATGTTCCCGTAGGTGCCCTGCGGCTGGGTGTCGGTGATCGTGTAGGTCATGCCGCCGCCGTCGCCGGCCGTGGCGTAGCCGGCCGTCTGGACGGTGCCGCTCAGGCCGCTCGCCTCACTCATGTCCTCGACGGTCGGGAACCGTGTGACGTCATCTCCCCCGGATGGGCTCGCATACGCGGTGCCTGGGATGAGCATCGCGATCAAGCTGAGCAGGACGGCGGGTATGGCGCGCTTCTTCACGGGGAGAGCTCCTCGACTGGGGTTCTACTAGGGGTGAACTTGACCAGGGTGGCACACAATCGGGCCGGATGCCGAACCCTCGACCACCGAGAAATCCCTGAGATCTGTGACGGGCCCGGTCATCAGGGGCGGTGCGGCGGAGGTCGTGGTCGGTGAGTACGGCGCGGAGCCGGTTGTTCGTGGCGTCGTCGAGAGTCATCAGGACCCTGCCCGTGATCGCCCGGAGCAGTCCCGTGGTGGAGCCAACTGCGGGAATCGAACCCGCGACCTACGCTTTACGAGAGCGTCGCTCTACCGACTGAGCTAAGTTGGCGCGCCGCCCGCGAGGGACAGCGCGTTCACTATACCGGGCGAATGGGGCTGGGACGAATCGTCTGGTCAGAACGCCCCCTGCCGGGCACGCGCGTCGCTGGGCCGGCGATGGTTGAGGGCGGGCGCCCGTCCAAAGCACCCGCCCTCGGTGGTGCCGGCCTTGAGTGGATGGATGAGTGGTGGCCGCCACCGGATGAGCCGCTCCGTGGCTCACGTCTGGGTGCGGATCGCTCCCGCGTTGCGTGGCGTCGCCGATCCGCGTGGCCGACCCGCGCAGGAGACCTGCGGGGAACCGGCGGTTTCAGCCTAGGGGCCGGGAGGCCGCTGGCACCCGGACCGGCCGGCTGTGACCTTCTCACCCCCGCCCGGCCGACGGCGCTGCTGGGCGGCGCGGTCCGGGGGTCAGTCGGTGCAGACCAGGCCGTCCTGCGGCACCGTTCCGGCGTCGAGGAAGGCGGTGACGGCCCCGTCGAGGCATGCGCTGCCCGATCCGAAAGCCCCGTGCCCCTCGGCCTCGCGGGTGACGAGCACCGTGGTGGGCATCTGCTGGCGCATCCACTGCGCGTACTCGTGCGGTGTCGCCGAGTCGCCCGTGTTCGAGACGATGAGGATCGGTGGGGCATCCGCGGCGGTGACCTTGATCTGGGGACCCGGCCGGGCCGCCCAGGCGGGGCAGCGCAGCTCAGGACCCATGGCCCGCCCGAGCACGGGGGCGTTGGGGAAGTCGTCGTTCTGCCAGTCGCTGATGGCCTGCTGCTCGCCGTCGTCGGTGGTGTCGGCGCACCCGATCCCCGGGAAGGCGTAGGCGATCGGGTCGTAGCCGTCGTCGCCGCGCCCCGTCATGATGTCGGAGACCCGCAGCAGGTACCGGCCGAGGCCGGAGCGGGCCTGCGTGATGGCCTGGCTGAGGTAGGGGTATGCGTCGGAGTCGAAGTAGAGGAACTGCAGGATGCCGTTGAGGGCCAGGGTCTGGGTGAGCAAGCGGTCGTCGACGGGGAGCGGCTGGGCGTCGAGGTCGTCGAGGAAGGCCGCGATGGTCTCGAGCACCTCCTGCCGGCCGTCCCCGAGCCGGCAGGAGGCATCATCCGCGCACCACTGCGCGAAGGCGCCGAGGGCCTGCTCGAAGCCATCGGCCTGCTTGACGTCGTCGCGGTCGGTGACGTTGACGGCCGAGTCGAGCACCATGCGTCCGACGTGGTCCGGGTAGAGCTCGGCGTAGACGGCGCCGAGCCAGGTGCCGTAGCTGACGCCGTACCAGTTGAGGACGTCCTGGTCGAGCAGTGCACGGACCAGATCCATGTCATGGGCCGTGTCGATCGAGCTGATGTGGTCGAGCAGCGCCCCGGAGTTCCGGCGGCACTGTGCGGCGAAGTCGCGCGATGCCGCGACGAGGGCGTCGACCTCGGACTGGTCATCGGGCGACCAGTCGGCGTTCTCGAGCGCGTCGGTCTGTTCGAGGTCGCCGCAGACGACCGGCGTGGACTCGCCGGAGCCGCGCGGGTCGACGCCGACGATGTTGTAGCTCTCGAAGCCCGTGGTCTCGACGTAGGTGACGAAGTCCTGGGCGCTGCCGCCGGGACCACCGGGATTGATGAACAGGTACTGGTCGGAGGCGCCGCCGGGAGCCGGGCGCATGCGCATGGCCAGGGTGATCGCCTGCCCGTCGGGGTCGTTCCAGTCGAGCGGGGCCGCGACGGTGGCGCACCGGTCGCCGGAGGCTTCCTGCTGCTCGTCCTCGTCGGCGTCCTCAAGCGGCGCGCACTCGCCCCAGTCGACCTGTTGGCCGAGATAGCGTTGCAGTCCCTGGCCGCTCGGCGCCTCGGTGAAACCGGGCACGTCGGGCTGGGGGACGTCGATCTGCTGCCGGTCGGGGGCTGCGCCCAGTCCGTCCCAGGTCGCCGACGGGCTGGGCAGCGACGGCGTGCTGCTGCTCGTCGCGGAGCTCTGGGGTGGGCTAGGTGACGGCGTCGGCGAGGTGGCGCCGCCGCAGCCGGCCAGCGCCATGACGCAGGCCAGGGCCAGTGAGCAGACGCGGCTGCGGGGGTGGCTCATCATCATGTCTCCTGGTCGTCGTGGCGTCGCTCCCGCTGGCGCGCCTGGTTCCGGCGGGGCGACTGGCTCGCGGCCCCGGCCGGGCAGACCCTCCCGAGGGGGCAGCTGGTGCGTTCGCCGCCGGGGCCGGCCACGATGATCGCGTCGAGCGGCACCTGGTAGCCGACGACCCGCCCCGGCCCGTCGGGGGTGGTCACCGCGGCTCCCATGCGCGGGGCACGGGCGTGGAAGTCCTCGTAGGCGTCCTGCTCGAAGCGCAGGCAGCAGGCCGGCCGGCCGCAGGCCCCGATGTGCTGGGTGCCGTGGGAACCCCGGTCCTGGGAGCGGGCCAGGCGCAGCGAGACGGGGTCGAGGGTGCGCAGGTGACTGGCGCAGCACAGCGACCTCCCGCACATGCCGACACCGCCGAGCAGGCGGGTCGCGTCCCGGTCACCCACCTGGCGCAGGTCGATGCGGGTGCGCAGCGCGCGTACCAGATCACCGAGGAGCGCGCGGAAGTCGACCCGCTCGGGCGCCTGGTAGTACACGACGGTGAGCCGGTTGCCCTCGCCGTCATCGTCCAGGTAATCGACGGCGAGCAGTTTCATGTCCAGGCCGTGCCGCCTGATGAGTGCCCGCGCGACCTGTTCGCCGCGGGCGCGGCGGAGCTGGTGCTCCTCGTCGCGGGCCACGTCGGCGGCGGTGGCGGGCCCCGCGCAGGTGGGCACGCCCCCGCCGATGTCCGCTTCGCCGCACCAGGCGACGACGGCCACCTCGAGGCCTCCCTCGCTGGGGTAGAGAACCTTGTCGCCGGGCGCGTAGTCACGCCCGCCGGCAGCCAGGAAGTGCAGCTGCCCGTACGGCTCGAAACTCACCGCCAGGGCTCTCGTCATGCCTGCACGATACAGCCGGCCTCCTGCCGTGCCCCTCACCCGGGCCGACACGAAAGACCCCGCCCGGTGGCGGATGCGCCGGGCGGGGTGCGGGATGACTGGGCTCAGCCCTTGGCCTTGGCCTGGGCGGCCCGGGCCCGGGCCTTCTTCCTGGCGCGGGAGCGGCGCAGACCGGCATCGATGGACCAGCCGCCGGCGCCGAGGAACAGGAAGCACAGGCCGATGCCGGCCAGCAGGAGTTCCATGTCGCCGGAGAAACCGGCCTGGCCGGCGATGAACGGGTTGAAGCGGCCCCAGCGGAAGAACGCCAGGGTGGCCGCGGCCAGCGCCACGAGCAGGACGGCTGCGATGCGGGTACCCAGCCCGAAGAGGAGCATCACCGCGATGACGAGGACGAGGACACCGATCCCCATGGAGACCATGTCGGCCTGGGGGACGCCGATGCCCTGCAGGGCGCTGATGACCGGCCCGGACTCGGTGATGATCTGGAAGCCGAGGACCCCGACGGTGGCTGCGGCGACGACGCGCAGGAAGAACAGGCCGAGGGAACCGGCGAACTTGTCGGTGGTGCGCTTGGTGCGGGGCTTGCCGGCCGGGGCGGCGGCCGGTGCCGCGGCGGGAGCGACCGTGCCGAGTCGTCGGTCGCGTTCGGCCTTCTGGCGGGCGCGGGCCGCGGCCTCGGCCTGCTGGGCTCGGACCTCCGCCTCGCGGGCCGCGCGCTCGGACGCCTCCGAGCCGGTCTCCTCGGCAGACGTCACGGCGGGTTCGGCCGTGACGGTCTCGGCTGCGGCGTCCACGGCCTCGTCGGGCACGGTCTCCTCGGCGGTCGGCTGGACCTGGTCCGGGGACCCGTCCTCGCCACCGGACGCGGGGTCCTCCAGAAGTGCGGTCGGCTCGGCCTCGTCCTCCTCGGCGGGCAGCTCGAAGACCTGGGTGGCGTCGGCGTCCTCGGCTGCCGGCTCGTCGGGAACGACCTCGTCCAGAGCGGTCGTCTCCTCGTCCTCGGCGGCCCGGGCGGCCCAGTGGGATCCCACGGTCTCGTCAGCGACAGCCGCGTCCGCCCCGTGTGAGGCGCTGGAAGTCTGGTGGGGCTGGTCGGCAGGCGCACTCACGCTGTCGTACAGGCCCTCGTTCTGGTCACTCACAGGCTTGGTCCTCTCCGCTGCTGATGCACTGGCACCCGCCAGACACATGGATGCATGATCCATCTTTGCGGAAGCACCAGACGGCGCCACTGTGCAACACGCCCGGAGTGGCGATTCATTCATGGGCGAGCAAGGGCCTTCAGCGGCCGAGGCCGCTGAGCCGGACGAGCATCGCCTCGACGGCGAGCACCTCGGCGACATTGTGCATGAGGGCCTCGCGGCAGGCCAGGATCGCGTCGATGCAGGCCAGTGTGCGTTCCGGGGTCGAGGCGCCGGCGGCGGCACCGATCTCGTCGCGCATGTCGGTGTTGATCAGCCCGGGCACGCGCCCCTCGCCGGGGGCCGCCGACGCGGCATCGAGTTCGACGGCACCAGTCTGCACCGCCAGGATGTCGCGATACCACGTGGTGAGTTCGGTGAGGCTCCGGTCGAGGGCGTCCCGGCGCAGGCGCTTGGCGCGGGCCGTCTGCTGGTCGGTCAACGACTTGAGGGCAGCTGCGGCGCTCCGCGGGCGGGCGCCCTTGGTGCCGTAGCCGAGTGCCTCCTGGAGTTCCTTCTTCTCCCGGTCATCGAGCACGTCGGTGACCTTCTTGGCCTCGTCGGTGGCGGTGTCGACGAGTTCGGCGGCGATCGTCAGGGCCGCATCGAGGTCGGCGAGGCGCGATGGCACCTGGAGTACGGTGCGGCGGGCCGCCCGGGACTCCTCGCTGCGGGCGAGGGCCTTGGCGCGACCGATGTGACCCTGGGCGGCACGGGCGGCGTACTCGGCCATCGCCGGGTCTGCGCCGTCGCGGTTGATGAGCAGGCGTACGACGTCGGCGTCGGCGGGTGTGCGCATGCCCACCTGGCGGCAGCGTGAGCGGATGGTGACGATGACGTCGTCTGCGGTGGGCGCGCACAGGATCCAGACCGTACGGGGCGGGGGCTCCTCGATGCTCTTGAGCAGCGCGTCGGCGCCCTGCGTGGTGATGCGGTCGGCGTCCTCGATGACGATCACCTGGTAGCGCCCCATCGTGGGGCTCATGGCGGCCTTGCGGACGAGGTCACGCACCTCGTCGACGCCGATGGACAGTTTCTCGGTGCGCACGAGGGTGACATCGGGGTGGGCGCCGGACAACGCCGAACGGCACTCGCGGCAGGTGCCGCAGCCGCCGTCGGGGCACTGCAGCGCTGCGGCGAAGGCGCGGGCCGCGTTGGAGCGGCCCGAGCCGGGCGGGCCGGTGACGAGCCAGGCGTGGGTCATGGCGTGGAGTCCCCCGGCGACGGCCCGGCGCAGGATGGTGACGGCCTCGGACTGGCCGACCAGGTCGGCCCAGACCCCGGTGAGCGGGCCGGACGGGGCCTCGGGCGCAGCAGGGGCGGCAACCTGCCCCGATGGTGACTGCGTCATGGCCCTCCCCCATCGCTGTCCGCCGTGCCGTCGCATCGTGCATCACCCATCTTGCCAGCAGACGCCGACGATCCCTGGTCACGGCCGAACCGGGCGCGAACAGGCTCGGCGCCCCCGCTCACCCACCAGGGGAAGTGATACCACTGAAGCTATCAATAAGGAGAGTCTGATGGCGTCCATCATCGTCCGCGAACTCGACGAGTCGGTGAAGAAACGGCTCGCAGCCCGGGCCAGGGAGCACGGCCGCTCCATGGAGGCCGAGGTCCGCGAGATCCTCACGAGGGCTGCGGCCCCACCCCACATCGGTCTGGCGTTTCTGCACGCTGCGCGGGAGACCGGTGGTATTGACGAACTGCCCGTGCCCGGGCGCACCGACACCGCCCGGGCGGTGGACCTCACATGATCGTCCTCGACACGAATGTCATCTCGGAAACTCTTCGCCCCCACCCGGACGCGAGAGTCACTGCATGGCTGGAAGGACTCACCGACGACGTCGCCATCACCACCATCACACTCGCCGAGTTGCTCGCCGGCGTGCGAAGGCTTCCCGCTGGACGGCGTCGGACGGCGTTGACCGCGATGATCGAGGAAGTGCTTGAGCCGTACCGCGGGACCCGCGCCATCATGCCATTCGACGAGCCTGCAGTCGAGCAGTACGCCGAGGTCCTTGCCGCCCGTGAGCGCGCTGGGTCACCGATCCACACCGCAGACGCCCAGATCGCAGCGATCTGCCGGGTGCACCGGGCGACCTGGGGCATGACAGCGGCGTAGCCCGCGAGCGCCAGCAGCTCGAAATGCAGGGATCCCGGGGGATCGAGTCCGAGATCGCGCCCCGTGTCTGGCCTGCCGCGATCACAGCCGTCCGGGAGGCGTACACCTCGCGGCGCTGGGACTCCTCGGGCACCTCCCCCGTCAAGGACAACGCCTCCCACATGAGCAGGCGCACGTACTGCGGGTGAGCCTGGTTGTCATCGAACATGCGCCCGGCGAACTCCGCGAGCGATTCGGGATCCGTGGCATCCAGCAGAACCTCGCCGGTGCCCTTGGACAGCTGCTCGCGGAGCACCCGGGCGAACAGCTTGGACTTGGAACCGTAGTAGCTGTAGACGCGCTCCTTGTTGATTCCGGCGCAATGGGCGATCCGCGCACAGGACGCCAAGCGCTCTCAGAGCGGATGGCCGGCCGCGATGTCCACCGAGGAACGTTACTGACCGCCAGCCGGAACCCATTGATGGCGTATGCGGTGGATGAGTGGACCGGAGAGATCTTCACGGCAAGGCTGTACCCCGATCCGCGAGGTCATGTGCCGCTGGTGCCCTCGGCGGGTTTACGAGGCCGGCCCGCTCCTCGCCGGCCGTGGGTCACTCGCCGGCCAGGCGATCGGACGCCCCAGATCGTCAGGGCCGCGCAACCGATCATGGCGATGGCGGCGGCGAGGGAGACGACGTTCGCCCCATGCTCCAGCCCGCGGGCCACGGACCAGATGGCCTGCAGCACCGCGATGACCAGCACCGTCGAAGAACCCGCCAGGGCGAGCCTCGGGCTCGTGACCGGTTGCCCCTTTACGCCTCCAACCCTCATCTTTTGCACCATAACAAGGCGTTACGCAACGACGTCAACCTCGAACGACCCTGCCGGATTCCCCACTCGGTTCACCAGCCACGGCCCGGACGATCCGGGGTAGACGCCGCCTGTCTGGCAACCCTGCGGGAGTGCCAGATGTTGAACGCCAGTGAGACGAGGCAGCAGCCGAAGAGCACGCTCTCGGTGAGGATGAGCCCCGAGGGGTTCGAGCGGAGAACGATCATGCAGACCAGGGCGACACCGCTGACCCCGATGAGATCCACCCTCGCCAGATGCAGGGCCGCCTTGTACCCGGCACGGCGTGCGTCCTGCGAGTCCGAGCCAGGGGTGCCGGCCACGGTGGAGCCGGCCGCCGGACGGCTCCTGCGGTAGAAGATCATCGTGGCCAGCACCGGCAGCACGACGTCGGCTGCGAACATCACCCATGCGATGGCTGGGATTCCTGACATGTCATCACTTCCCTGGATTCTCGAAATGACCTGTTCTGTTGCACCCCTGGACTGGACCGCCATGATCGTGGTGAGGAAAATGGCGAACCGACCAACCTCACCGGAGACAATGGTTCCCCGGGCGACCATGAAGATGACCCACCCCGTCGCCACGATCCCAACCCGCCCGCAGCAAGTGTCCGGCTTTCAGAAGATGAACGGCCGTCTGCTCCATCTCGATGTTCGGCCCGGCTCACCAGAGCCTCGAAGCAGCCCGGCCCCGCTGATCGCCCGGAACATGTATTCACTGCTGAGCGGACCGGAGTGGTCCGTCCTGTTGAGCGTCAACCATGTCCTTCGCCACCTTGCAGGCATGCCGGACATTGAACCCGAGCGGGATGAGATAGCCACCGAAGAGAATGCTCTCGGCGAGCACCAGATGCCACGACCGAAGAACGAGCAGGCAGACCACCGCAGCCCCGCAAAAACCGATGAGAATGAACTTCTCCCACCGCAGGGCAGCCCGGTGCGCGGCCCGCCACACCTCCGGGGAACTCGCCACCACCCTGATCCGAATACCAGCCCAGTGATTGGGCTTGGCATTGGGACGACTCTGAGCATAATAGGTCAAGACAGCCGCCACCGGCATCGTGATCGCGAGTATGAACATAACCCATCCAGTAGTCGTAATGCCCGACATCGCATAGCCCCTCATCCCTGTTATGACCTGCCCACCGCGCCTGGCAACCCGACCGCCTCGGGCACTGTAATGGTGCAGCCGAACATCACCCAAGCAGTGACCGAGATATTGGACTTCGTGTTCATCCCCATGTTTCCTCATCTCCCGTTCCGCATCTGGCCATGCGACACAGCCGTCTGAATTCGCCCGAGGGAGCGCGACGCCCGGTTCAGCTCCTCGATGAGGCGGAGGATGGATCACCGCGAGTAAGTCCAAGTCGCCGACGACCACTCATCCAGGGCTGAGCCTCCGGCCACATGGCGAGCGGAGAAGCCGCGCTCGCGCGGCCTCTCCGATTGGCCGCTGCAGGCATCTTCTGCACGTCGAAACGATACTGAAACCGATCTCGTCCGGTGACTCGGTGAGAACCTCGACGGCCGCACACCACGACGAGGACAGCTGAAATACCAATCGTGCGTGTGGTACTCACCCAAGGCAAACATCTGTCACTGTTAAAAAAACACCCGGCCGAGCATCCGCGTCAAGGAAAGGACATGGTCTCGCCAGGCCTCACTGCCGCGCCAGAGCGCGTCCTTCAGGGGGATCTCCGGGAAACGGGACAAATTCCCTGAGGGGAAATCCGAATACCAAGTCCACCCAGGAAAGGCACACCTTTTTGAATCGTGATATGACCTGATGTGGCGGGATCATCGACTGCACACCTGTCGGGGAGTATCACACCCGCCGATCCCCGGGGCATCTCTCGGACCCGCGGCGACGACGGCAAGGATCATGCGCACTGCCATCGCCGCGGAGGCAACGAGAAAACGGGCCTCGCCCCGGGCCGCGGGGCGAGCAGTCGTCGCGGCTCCGCGGAACGGTCAGCCCCGGAGGGCCTCGATACCGAGGTCGACGAGCCGGCGCCTGACCTGCTCGGCCAGGTGCTCGCGTCCGGTGCGGGCCGGCAGCACGAGGTAGCGTTCGGGGGCCTTGGCGGCCAGGTCGAGGAAACCCTGGCGCACGCGCTGGTGGAAGCCGTTGCCGGCCTGCTCGAGGCGGTCCCTGCCCCGCTTGACGCCGACGGCCCGAGCCGGATCCATGTCGAGCAGCACGGTCAGGTCGGGGATGAGCCCGCCCGTGGCCCACGCCCCGATGGCTGCGATGTCGTCCACGTCGAGCACCCTGCCGGCGCCCTGGTAGGCGAGCATCGAGTCCATGTAGCGGTCGCACAGCACCACCGCCCCCCTCTCGAGGGCCGGGCGCACCACTTGGTGCAGGTGCTGGGCCTTGTCGGCCGCGTACAGCAGGGCCTCGGCGCGCGGCGCGACGTCGCCGGTGGCGGGGTCGAGCAGGAGCGTGCGCAGGGCCTCGCCAAGCCTCGTGTCGCCGGGCTCGCGGGTGACGATGTGTTCGACGCCCGCCTCGTGCAGGGCCCGCGCGGCGAGCTGCACCTGCGTCGACTTGCCGACGCCGTCACCGCCCTCGAAGACGACGAACCAGCCCTTGTGGGGGCGTGCGGGTGGGGTCATGGCTAGCCCTGACGCCCGAGCTCGGTGATGGCCTCCACGACGCGGGCCGGGCTGGGCAGTGGTGTCCTGGCGGCGCCGGGGGTTTGCGGCAGGTCGCCGCGAAGACCGGGCCACTCCTTGGCGAAGGCGGCCCTGGCGGCCACTGCCCGGGCGCCGGCGCGCTCGTCGTCACGTCCGGCCTGGTACGCCTGCTCGGGCGTGAGCGCCGCGACCTGGTCCGGTGAGCGTTCGGGGCCCCGCGTATCGGCGAGGGCGTCGACGATGCGGGCGAGCAGCTTGATGGTGCGTTTCGCCTTGGTGATGGCGGGGCGGGCGACACGGGCGAGGCCGAGGGTGTCATCGGCGACGACCAGCGCCTGCTCCCAGGTGGCGTCGGCGTCGGGGTGCTCGACCGCGTGGTCGGCGATGGCACGCAGATCGGCGATCCCGGCCGCCAGCTTGCCGCCGAGGGCCTTCCCCGCGTCGTCGTCGGCGTTCTCGTCGACACGGGGGATGCGAGCAGCCAGGTCGAGGGCGTCGAGCAGCTGGTCGTACTCGACCCTGCCGGTGAGGGTCCGGGGCTCTGCCGCCGCGAGGGCGTCGAGGCGTCCCAGCTGGTCGGCTCGCCAGGATTCGTCGATGATGCCGCGCAGGGCGTCGAGCTCGCCCCGGAACTCGTGCAGGCGGTCGGCCAGGAGACCCGGGTCGGCGGCCTCGCCATTGCTCAGCGCCAGGTCGGCGGCGAGGATCAGCCGGAAGCGGCGGGCCAGCAGCCAGGACAGGAAACCGGTCGTCGTCTGGTCCGCGGGGCTCTTGCCCGATCGGACGGGCTCCGGGGCAACCTGCGAGACGCGGGTGAACAGGTCGCGGAAGCCATCGACGCGGACCGCGCCGATCTGGGCCATCTGCTCGGCGATGAAGTCCCGCTGGTGAGGGCTGAGACGTGACACGTCGAAGGTCGTCTCGCGGAAACGGCCGGTGGCGATACCACCGCGCCGCATGGTGATGCGGTCATCGGTGAGCACCGCCAGGGTCTCGCCCGACTCGTCGAGGATGCCGTAGCGGGAACGCACCCGCGTGCAGCTGACCACGGGGGCGAGGGTGGCCCCGCGGCGGAAGGGCGCGACCAGTTCGTCGACCTCGTCGGGCATCTCCGAGTCGCTGTCGCTGGCGATGGGCCCGGTGTGCTCGCCGGGCAGCCAGGGCTCCCAGTCCGGGGCCCAGACGAACCACTCCCCGACCTCGCCGACGGCACGCTGGGCGAGCATGACGCCGGCGTGCAGCAGCCGCTCGGTGGGAGTGTCGAGCACCGTCACCGTGACCTGTCCGGCCGCCCCGTTGTCGAGCAGGACGACCCGGTCAATGGCCAGCGCCTCGCTGGTGAACTCGGGGGCGTGCACGTGCCAGGGCGTCTCGAAGAACCAGTTCTTGCTCTGCTGTGCGCTCATGCCCGCTCCTCGGATCGGTGGTCGGCCCGGTGCCGCCGGTTCGTGGCTCCGCCACAGTCCCCGATCGTCCTGGCCGGCCCGGGTCATTCGGTGGTTCGCGCCACCGGCTTCGAGACGGCTCTCGTGCCCGTGGCCTGGTTCGTACTCGTGGCCGACTTCTTGGTGGTTCCGGTCTTCTTCGTCGTGGTCTTCTTCTTCGCCGAGGACGCGCGCGTGGTGCGGCGTTTGGGGGCCGGCCCCTTGGCGCGTTTCTCGGCGAGCAGCTCTGCCGCGCGTTCCAGGGTCATGGCCTCGACGGAGTCGGTCCTGCGCAGGGTCGCGTTGGTCTCGCCGTCGGTGACGTAGGGCCCGAACCTGCCGTCCTTGACGACGACCGGTTTCCCGTTGGACGGGTCGGCGCCGAGTTCCTTGAGGGGCGCCGCGGCGGCACGGCCCCGTCGTTTGGGCTGGGCGAACAGTTCGTTGGCCTGTTCGAGCGTCGTGGTGAAGATGGCCTCCTCGCTGGGCAGCGACCGGGTGTCGGTGCCCCGCTTGAGGTACGGCCCGTAACGGCCGTTCTGGGCGGTGATGACCTCGTCGCCCTCACCGCCGATGACGCGCGGCAGGCTGAGCAGCCGGAGGGCGTCGTCGAGGGTGACGGTGGCCGGGTCCATCGAACGGAAGAGGCTGGCCGTGCGGGGCTTCGTCTTCCTGCCGCCCCTGCCGGGCTCCTCGTCGTCGGGCAGGACCTCGGTGACGTAGGGGCCGTAGCGCCCGCTCCTCACCGCGATGGGCAGGTGCGTCTGCGGGTCGAGTCCCAGTTCGCGGTCCCCGCTGCTGGTCCTGGCCAGCAGCTCGCGGGCGGTCTCGGCGGTCAGTTCGTCGGGGGCCATGTCCTCGGGCACGTTGGCCCGGTGCGACTCCTCGTCCTCGACGTAGGTGCCGTAGCGTCCGACACGCACGTCGATGCCCGAGTCGAGGTCGCCGATGTGGAAGGTCGACAGGGCCCTCGCGTCAATGTCGCCCAGCGCGGTGGTCAGCTCGTGCAGGCCCTCGCGTGCGGACTGGCCGGAGGGTTGGGACTGCTCGGTCTGCGGGCCGAAGTAGAAGTCGCGCAGGACTTCGAGACGGTCGGCCTGTCCCTTGGCGATCGAGTCGAGCTGCTCCTCGAGGTCGGCGGTGAAGTCGTAGTCGACGAGCGCGGTGAAGTGCTCCTCGAGCAGGCGGGTCACGGCGAACGCCAGCCAGGTCGGCACCAGGGCGGTGCCCTTCTTGAAGACGTAGTCGCGGCTGGTGATCGTGCGGATGATCGACGCATAGGTGGAGGGGCGGCCGATGTCGAGCTCCTCGAGCTTGGCGACCAGGCTCGGCTCGGTGAAACGCGCCGGGGGTTTCGTTGTGTGCCCCTCGGCGGCGACCTTGACCAGGTCGAGCTGCTGGTCGGCGGCCAGCTGCGGCAGCCGCGCCGACTTCTCGGCCGGACCGTCGGTGGACTCGACGTAGGCCTTGAGGAAGCCCGGGAAGGTGATGGTGCGGCCCGATGCGGTGAACTGGGCGGCCCGCACGGCCGGTGCCTGCTCGCCGAGGTCGACCGGCAGGGCGCAGGTGCCCTCGATGCGCACACTCACCTGCTGGCCGACGGCGTCGGCCATCTGGGAGGCGACGGTGCGCTGCCAGACGAGCTCGTACAGGCGGAACTGGTCGCCGCTCAGGCCGGACTGGGCCGGGGTGCGGAAGTCGGCTCCGGCCGGGCGGATGGCCTCGTGGGCCTCCTGGGCGTTCTTGACCCTGCTGGCGTAGACGCGGGGCTTGTCCGACAGGTACTCGGGCCCGTAGAGGGCCCTGACCGCGGCGCGTGCGGCGCTGACGGCCTGGTCCGAGAGCGTGACCGAGTCGGTGCGCATGTAGGTGATCCAGCCGCCCTCGTACAGTTCCTGGGCGACGCGCATCGTGCGGTCGGTCGTGAAACCGAGCTTGCGTCCCGCCTCCTGCTGCAGCGTCGTCGTGCGGAAGGGCGCGGCCGGGCGGCGGGTGTAGGGCTTGGCCTCAACGGCGGTGACGGCGAACGGGGCCTTCTCGAGTGCCGCGGTGAGCCGGGCCGCCGCATCCTCGTCGAGGACGATGACATCGCCCTTGACCGCGCCGAGGGAGTCGAAGTTGCTGCCCTGCGCGATGCGGCGGCCGTCCAGGCCGACCAGGCGGGCCGTGAACTGGCGCGGGTCGGCGGCGGCACCGGCGTCGAGGGTGGCCTCAAGGTCCCAGTAGGAGGCGGCGCGGAACGCCATGCGCTCGCGTTCGCGGTCGACGATCAGGCGGGTGGCGACGGACTGCACACGGCCCGCCGACAGCCGCGGCATGACCTTCTTCCACAGCACCGGGCTGACCTCGTAACCGTAGAGGCGGTCGAGGATCCGGCGGGTCTCCTGCGCCTGGACGAGGTCCTCGTCGAGTTCGCGCGGGTGGGCGACGGCCTCCTGGATGGCGTCCTTGGTGATCTCGTGGAAGACCATGCGCTTGACCGGCACCTTCGGTTTGAGCTCCTGCAGCAGGTGCCAGGCGATGGCCTCGCCCTCGCGGTCGCCGTCGGTGGCCAGGTAGAGCTCGTCGGAGTCCTTGAGGTCGGCCTTGAGCTGGCGGATCGTGGCCTTCTTGTCGGCGCTGACCACGTAGATCGGCGCGAAGTCGGCATCGACGTTCACACCGGTGCGCGCCCACGGCTGCCCCTTGTACTTGGCGGGCACCTCGGCGGCGCTGGTCGGCAGATCGCGCACGTGCCCGCGGCTCGACTCGACGACATAGCCGGGGCCGAGGTAGTCGGCGATCTTCGTCGCCTTCGTTGGTGACTCGACGATGACGAGTCGGCGCGGAGTGTCTGCCACTGTGTTCCTTTGCATGAGTCCAGGCCCCGCAATCGGGCCGACGGGCGTCCGACCGGGTCGGGCGGACGCCAAGATCGTAGCGCCCGGCGGGTCGGGCACCTGCCGGGCAGGCAGGGGCCGACCGTGCCGGAGCCCTGCGAGGCTCACCATAACTCCCCAGAAGCGGTAACGACGAACCGTCCACGCACGGCACCGCTCCCCTGCGTCCGCGCACGGCGCGGCGGGTCGCGGGCACCGGGGCGCCCGTCACGGGCGCGCGAGCAGCGGCCAGGCGTGCCGTTCAGCCCCGAGCGGTGACGGCGAGGAACCCGTCGGTGATCGCCTCGCGCAGTCGCGGGGCGAGTTCCGCGCGCAGGGCGGCGGCGTCGGAGCCGGTCAGGGCGGCGACCGCGTCGATGATCCGCCCCAGGCTGAGTTCACCGTCGCAGGCACCGAGCACGCCGCCAAGGGCGGTGCCCACCTCGACGGCTCTCCTCAGCCCGGTGCCCTGCCGCAGGACGACATGGCTGGGGTCTGCGGCGCCCGGGGTACCCATGGTCTCCTGGACGACGTCCGGATCGAGCGTGCAGTGGGCGGCGAACAGTTCGTCGTCGCCCAGCGCGGCGGCGTCGAACGTCCGCCAGCCCGATGACAGGGCGGGGCCGACGGGCTGTCCGATCTCGTACGGCCACTCCTCGAGGCGGAGCCGCGGGTGGGCGGCTCCGCTGTTGCGCAGCATGATCCAGCCCATGCCCACGCCGGTGACGCCGAGCCGTTCGAAGTAGTCGAGCCATTCGCGGTAGCGGGGCGCCCACTGCCGGCTGCCGGCCAGCCCGGCGTCGGTGAGCCACAGTTCGATGTACTCGTAGATGTCCAGGTGCTCGCGTTCGATGACCCACAGGTCGCAGCCCGTCCCGGACGCCCACTGCGACAGCCGGTCCCGCCACGCGGTGCCGCGGATGTCGGCCCAGTTGGCGAGGACCTGAAGCAGACCGCCCCTGCTGAGGTGGTCGGGTGCCCGGCGCACGATCCGCTCGACCAGGCCGTCACCGGTGAAGGCGCCCTCACGGTAGACGAGACGTTCGTGGTCGCCGCTGGGCGGGCTCATGACGTAGGGCGGGTTGGTGACGATGAGGTCGAAGCGGTCCGCGGCGACCGGCTCGTAGAGGCTGCCCTCGCGCGTCTCGACCCGGCCCAGGCCGTTGAGCGCCATGGTGAGCCCGGCGAGCCGGCAGGCCCGCGGGTTCAGGTCGGTGGCGACGACGCGGCCGGCGTGGCGGGACAGGTGCAGACTCTGCACGCCGCAGCCGGTGCCGAGATCGAGCGCCGAACCGACCTCGTCGGGAACACTCAGCTGGGCCAGTGAGGTGGACGCGGGGCTGACGCCGAGCACGTAGTCGGGGCGGGTCGGCGTGACCAGCTGGTCGAGGCCGGGGACGGGGTCGGCCGCGACCCAGCCCGACCACTGGCCCGCGGCGTCCTCGAAACCGTAGGGGCGGATGTCGACGGCGGCCTTGACGAGCGGCCCCTCCCCCGGTTCCCCGCCGCCCGCGCCGGGAGCGTTCTCGCGCAGGATGCCGGCTCGCAGGAGCACGTCCACGTCGAGGGGGCCGCCGGTGGCCGCATCGACGACCCGGCGCGGCAGGGCCTGCTGGAGCGGGAACAGCCGGATCAGCAGGGCCTGGGCGTCGTCGGCGGCGCCCAGGACGTGCAGCGCGGGGATCGTCACATTGCGCGCGAGGCCTGCCCGACCGGCCGGACCGAGCCGGTCGAGCACGGCGTCGAGGGTGTAGCGGGCGTCGGTGAGGGCGCCGCGGAGCGCATCGATGTCCTGGCCGTTGAGCATGGCCCCACTGTGGCACACGCCCCGGCCGGCACCGGCGAAGGCCGGGGCCCGACCGGCAGTGCTGGGCACAATGGAGCCATGGCAGTCCCCGAGTGGTTGAGCGCGAATCCCAGCGCGATTCACATCGACCACCGCGACGCCGTCCCGGGCCGGCCGGGGCAGTGGCCCGCCTGGTTCGGTGCGGCTCACCGGGACAGGCTCGCCGGGCACGGCATCGAATCCCCGTGGGCGCACCAGGTGGAGGCGGCCGAGCTCATGCACGCCGGCCGGCACGTGGCCATCGCGACACCGACCGCCTCGGGCAAGACCCTGGCCTATCTGATGGCGATCATCGCCGCGACCGCGCCCGAGAACCCCTCCCCGGCGGGCCCTGCGGCGCAGCCGGGTACGGCGCCCCCGGGCCGGCGGGGCCGTGCCGGGGCCGGTCGCGCGGCGACCGCGACGGCGGCCCGCTCCCTGCTCGGCATCGACCGCGAGCCGACGGCCCTCTACCTCGCGCCGACGAAGGCGCTGGCCCACGACCAGCGCCGCACGGCGCGTGCGCTCGGCCCCGACCGGTGGCCGGTCGCCGTCGTGGACGGCGACTCGGACGCCGCGGCCCGGCGCTTCGCCCGCGAGCACGCCAGCTATGTGCTGACCAATCCCGACATGCTGCACCACGCGATCCTCCCCCGGCACGGACGCTGGGCCCGCCTGCTCGGCGGCCTGCGGTACGTCGTCATCGACGAGGGGCACCGCTACCGGGGCGTCTTCGGCGCTCAGGTGGCCTGCGTCATCCGCCGGCTGCGGCGGCTGTGCCGGGCCTACGGCTCCGACCCGGTGTTCGTCGTCGCCTCCGCGACCGCGGTCTCGCCCGGCGAATCGGCGGCCCGCCTGATCGGCGAGCCCGAACCGATCGCCGAGGTGACCCGGGACGGCTCGCCGCACCCGGCCCGCGACGTGGTGCTGTGGCGCCCCGAGGGCGACGTCTACGCCGACGCCACGACGCTGCTGGCCCGGCTCGTCGACGCCGGCCGGCAGACGATCGCCTTCGTGCCGAGCAGGGCCCAGTCGGAGCTGGTGGCCGAGCGGGCGGCGAGCCGGCTGCGCACCGGCCGGCGCATTCTCGCGTACCGGTCCGGCTATCTCGACCGCGACCGGCGTGAGCTCGAACACGCGCTGGTCGCTGGTGAGCTGAACGGCGTGGCGGCGACGAACGCCCTCGAACTGGGCGTGAACATCTCGGGCATGGACGCCGTGCTGGTCTGTGGTTTCCCCGGGACGCTGGCCTCGCTGTGGCAGCAGGCCGGGCGCGCCGGCCGGGCCGACCGCGACGCCCTGGTGGTGCTGCTGGCCAGCCAGAACCCACTGGACGCCTACCTGTTCGCGCACCCGCAGCTGATCTTCGATGCCCCCGTGGAACGCACGGTGCTCACCCCGCAGAACCCCCACGTGCTCGGCCCGCAGCTGGCCGCTGCCGCCCAGGAAATGCCGCTCGAGACGGCCGATGAACGCTGGTTCGGCCCGGCGACGGCCGATCTGGCCGACCGGCTCACCGCGGCCGGCCTGCTGCGGCAGCGCCCGAACGGCTGGTTCTGGCCCCGCCCGGAGCGGGCCGCCGATGCCATCGGCCTGCGCGGCCTGGGCGGGCGGCCGCTGGACATCGTGGAGTCCGATTCGGGGCGCGTCCTCGGCCAGGTCGACGTGGAGGCGGCCGACCGCAGCGTGTTCCCGGGCGCCGTCTACCTGCAGCAGGGCGAGCAGTACGTGGTGGACGAGTACGCCCCCGCACGCCGCGAGGCGCTCGTGCACAGGCAGCGGCCGGGCTACCACACGCAGCCGCTGTCGACGACGCAGGCCCGGATCCTGCACGAGGACGCCCGCAAACGATTCGGCACGACGCACGTGGCCACCGGTGACGTCGAACTGATCACCCAGGTGATCGGGTACCTGCGCAGGGACGAGCAGACCGGCCAGGTGTGGGACGAGACCCCGCTCGAGCTCGACGAGCACCGCATGGTGACCAAGGCGACGTGGTGGACGGTTCCGCAACGGATCATCGAGGAACTCGGGTTCTCCGCGGTCATGGCGGGCAACGCCGCCCACGCGGTGGAGCACACCGCGATCGGCCTGTTGCCGGCCTTCGCCCCGTGCGACCGCTGGGACATCGGCGGGGTCTCGATGGTGGTGCACCCCGACACCGAGCTGTGCACGATCATCGTCCATGACGGTGTGGCCGGTGGCGCCGGTTTCGCGTCGCGCGGCTACGAGGTGGCCGACGAGTGGGGGCGGGCGACACTCGAACGCCTGCTGACCTGCGACTGCTTCGACGGCTGCCCGGCCTGCATCGTGTCGCCGAAGTGCGGCAACGCGAACCAGCACCTGGACAAGCAGGCGGCGGGCCGGTTGCTGGCCGCCCTCCTCGGCGATTGAGCCAAGGGCGCCCGGGCGCCGAAACCGTCCGGGGCGCGGCATCGACTGACGCCGGCGGACTGTCACGGGCCACCCGCGCCGGACGCATCGCGTCCGTTCTCGCCGCTCCCGGGTTCCTCATCGGGGATCAGGAATCCGGCGTGGGCCTTCTCGCGCACGGCGGTGGGCGCCCCGGGCAGTGCGGGCCGCAGATCCACCGCCACCTCGACATGGATGATGTACTCCCCCGTCCCGGTGCTGACGCTGCAGTCGGCGAGTTCACCGCCGTTGCGCCGGGCGTACTCGCCTGCGGCCTGGCAGGCCTGTTCCCCCTGCTTGTGCGCGTGGGCGCCGGCCAGTGCCGCCAGATCGGCGGTCTGCCTGGCATGCTGGGCGCTGGCGATCCACCCGGCCAGGACCAGCGTCCAGAAGGCCGCGCCGCACACGACGACGATGATCGCCGCGACGGGCGATGAGCCAGTGCCCCGCTCCTCACCCCTGGTGGTTCGGGCATGGCCCGCACGGCCGGCTGCCATGGCGTTCATGGCCTCTGCTCCACCGCGTGGGGCTCCTTCGTGACGGTGGCCCGGCCGCTGACCGGGACCGGGCCGATACGCCCCCAGCTGAGTTCGTCATGGACGGTGACCTGCACGACGTCGCCGTCACTGCTGACCTGGACGGTGCTTCCGGGGGGCACGGCGGCGCGTGCCCGGCCGGCTCCCGCCTCGTCGCCGCGGGCGAGTTGCCGGGCGATGGCCACCGCCGAGTCCTGGCAGCGGATCTGGGCGCCGACGACGCCGACGACCCAGCACAGGCCGGCGGCGATGAGTGCCGCCGTGAGGATCGAGACAGCCAGTTCAACGGTGACCATGCCGCGCTCGCGGGACTGCCCGGAGCAGGCGCGGCGGCCGGAGCGCCCCGCGCGCGTCCGGGGGCTAGCCCGGCCGACGACCCGTGCACCGCCACCGCGGCGGGCGTTTCCGATGGTGCTCATCGTGCTGCTCTCCTTCTCGTCCCAGGGGGTGGTTGTGATGGTCGGGGCGGTGGCGCACCGGGGGTGTCCGGCGCGCCACCGGATGGGGGTCAGGAACCGATCATCGGGGCGATCTTCCCGATGAGCTCGATCACGAACTTGAGCATCTTCTGGAAGAACGAGTTGTCGGTGAAGACGTGCAGCAGGACGAGGGCGAGGGCCGCCGCGGCGAGGATGCCGACGGCGTACTCGGCGGTGGCCATGCCCCGCTCGTAGGCGCGGCGCAGACGGCCGGGCTGTGGGCTGTCGGCGACGGCCGGGACGTCAACGAACCGGGAGGGGCAGGGCGTTTCGCCCCGGCTGGTGTCGGTGGCGCCGTGGGGATGCAGGGGGATGATCTGCGCGGTCATGGTGGTTCCCTTCTGTCGCGGGCCCATCGGCGGGCCCTGGTCTGTCGGGGCGTCGAATGGCGAGCCCCCGGGAGGCGCTGTGCGGCCTCGCTGCCGCCAAGCACTTGGAGTGTGTCCGACAGCCGGTCGGGGCGATCAGGCGGACAACACCCACCGGCAACGGACAACACCTGGTGGCCGCGGTCTCGGGGGCGGGGGCCGGCCGGGCGTCGGCGACCGTTTCCGCGGCGAGCAGTGGCCGCAGCCCTCAGAAGTGGATGTTCGCCAGGACGCCGGCGACGATCGGTACGACGCCCGACAGGATGAAGGCGGGGAGGAAGCAGCACATCATGGGGCCGACTGATCTGACACCCACGGTCCTGGCCCGTTCGGCGACGTGGTTGCGCCTGGTCCGCCGGGCCAGTTCTGCGTGCATGTCGAGGGTCTCGGCGATGGCCTCACCGGTGCGGGCTCCGCGCGCCAGGTCGCGGCTCGCCGGCCCCCAGACCGGGTGGCTGCGCAAGCTGTCCCAGGCCGCGGCCTCACTGAACCCGACTCTCAGGTGGGATTCGACATCGCGCAGCAGGGTGGCGCTCGGTTCGGGCGCCACGGCGGCGACCTCGCTCGTCGCGGTGCGCAACGCGGCCCCGGCCTGCAGGGAGGAGGCCATGAGTTCGAGCACTTCGGGCTGCTGGAGTATCAGCTGCTCGCGTCTGGCGCGTACCCGGCCGGGTTCGAGGTGGGCTATGAGGAACCAGGCCGCAACGCCCGCCGCTGTGCTGAGCGGCCATGTGACGGCGGGCGGGCCCGGGAGCAGCACCAGGAGCAGCGCCGCCAGCGAGACCGCGCCGGCCCCTCGCACCCTGGCGGGGATCACGACCCCCTGTTCTCCCCTGTCGGGCACCATGCCGGGGCTGGTTCCGGCGGTGGCCACCCGCATGACGCCCCCGTCAGGGACGAGGAGAAGACCGCACGCCAGCGCACAGCAGCCGGCCGCCACCGCCGGGGCGATCATGATCCGGCCTCCTGGGCTCGCCGGGCCAGCAGCTCGGTCCAGACCAGGCCGGCGCAGGCCAGGACGACCGCCGCGGCCAGGCAGATCGTCCCGGCGGCCGTCCCCGTGAGGAAACCGACCGGGTTGCCGCCGGCGAGGAAGCCCATGGCGATCCCGGCCGCGGGCAGGGCGCACAGCAGCCGCCCGGTGAGCCGGGCCACCGCCAGCTCCCCGGAGATTTCGGCGCGTGTCTGGGCCTCCGCCGAGACATTCTCGGCGACGCGCCGCGCCACCGGCGACAGGGGCGCCCCGGTACGCTCGCACAGCCGCCAGGCCCGCCCCAGGCTGGCCAGCCCGGAGCAGCCGGGACGCTCTCCCGCCGCGGACAGGGCCTCGGCGACATCACCGCCCACCCGCTGGGCGCCGAGCACCCCCTCGAGAACCGGGCACTCCCCGGCGGCCGTTTCGAGGGCCCGGTGCGGAGCCTGCCCGATACGCAGTTGCGACGAGATGACGCGGCAGGCCTGAGCGACCGATTCGGTCTGCTCGAGGGTCTGCTTCTCGCGTCGGTGCGCCCACAGCACCCAGCCGAACGTGCCGCACAGCGTGGCGGCGATGACACTCCACGCCAGTGCCCAGGGCATGGCCACGGCCGCACCGGCGCAGCAGGCCGCGACCACGAGGGCGCCGAGCCGGCCCGCCCGGTGGTGGCCGGCCCGGTGACGGCCCGGCGAGCGGGCGGACACGTCGAGGCGACGCAACCTGCGCGCGCCGGAGGGCCCGGCCAGAAGCCCCAGGGCGAGGGCGAACACGGCGGCGGCGAGGATCTTCATGAGCGGACCCCCGACAGCTCCGAGAGGAGTTCCCACTGCGTTGAGGGGCGGGAACGCCCGTACGTGTCAACGGCCAGTGCCTCGGCGATGCGGATGCGTCCGTCATCGCCCGTGCGCACGACACCGATCTGGCCGACGCCGCGCTGACCGCCGGCCCCTCGCCGCACGTGGATGACGGCGTCGAGAGCCGCGCCCATCTGGGCGTGACAGGCGTCGCTGCTCATCCCGCCGAGCGCGGCCAGGGCCTCGAGCCGGGCCGGCACATCGGCGACACTGTTGGCGTGCACCGTGCCGCACCCGCCCTCGTGGCCGGTGTTCATGGCGGTGAGCAGGTCGCACAGTTCGGGCCCCCGCACCTCACCGACGACGAGCCGGTCGGGTCTCATGCGCAGCGCCTGCTTGACCAGATCGGTCATGGTCACGGCACCGGCCCCCTCGGCGTTGGCCGGGCGGCACTCCATGCGCACCGTGTGCGGGTGGTCCGGGTTGAGCTCGCGGGAGTCCTCGACGATGACGATGCGCTGATCGTCGGGGATGAGCGAGAGCAGCACTCCGAGCAGCGTCGTCTTCCCCGAACCCGTGCCGCCGGTGACGAGGAAGGCGACCTTGTTGGCCATCATCCCGGCGAGAACCTCGGCGGTGCGCGCGTCGATACTGCCGGTGGCCCTGAGCTGTTCGAGTGACATCGACCGCCGGGCCGGGACGCGGAGCGAGATGCAGGTGCCGGGTTCGGTCAGGCACGCCAGCACGGCATGCAGGCGCGTGCCGTCCGGCAGGCGGGCGTCGACCCACGGGATGGCGTCGTCGAGACGGCGACCGGCCGAGGCGGCGAGCCTGGCCGCGAGGCGCCGCACCTCGTCATCGGACGAGAACTCGACCGGCACGCGTTCCAGACCGGCGCCGCGATCGATGAACACGTCCTCGGCACCGTTGACGAGCACGTCGGTGACACCCTCGATGTGGAGCAGCGCCTCGAGCGGGCCGGCGCCGACACTGGTGCGCCGCAGCGCGTCGGTCGCGGCGAGCACGGATGCATCGGAGACGACCAGGCCGAGCCGGTCGAGGCCCTGGGCGACCTCGCGCGGACCCCAGTTGCGGCCGCGGGTCGCCAGCCAGCCGCGCAGCAGCTCCAGTTCATCGTCACGCATCGGCCATCACCGCCTCGATGAGGGAGTCGACCTGACGCAGGTAGCGGCGCCGGGCGGCCCGGGCCGGTGGTTCCCCGACGCGGGAGGCTGCGGGAAGGCGAGGATCGGAACCGATGACACCGGCGACCGGCAGACCGAGCGAGTCCGACACCGCGCCCGGGGCGAGCGGGAAGTCCCTGCCGGTGCGTATGACGACCTGGGCGTCCTGCCACCCGTGGTGGGCGACGCGGGCACGAGCCGACATGACCGAGCGGACCTCGGCGGCCACGACGACCAGCCGCACGGCGTTCCCGGACCCGGACAGGTCGGCGGGTTCGGGGCCATCGAGGACCACGACCTGGTAGGAGCGGGCGAGGGCGCCGAGGACGGCCCGCATCGCGTCCGGGCCGGGCAGTGCCCGGGCCGAGTCGCCCCTGCCGCGCGCGGTGGCGAGCAGGTCGACCCCGCACATCCGTGGCAGCCGCCCGCTCAGGTCACCGACCGTGCCGGAGGCCGACGCGAGATCGCACCAGCGCCAGCCGGGTTCGTGTTCGGCGCCGAAGAGCAGATCGGCGCCCCCGCTGCACGGATCGAGGTCGACCAGCACCGACGACAACCCGCCCTCGGCGCAGCGCTGCGCCAGGACACCGGCGAGCGTCGATCCGCCGACTCCCCCGCTGCCGCTCATGACGTCGACGGTGAGGGCCGAGGCGGTGCGGCCACCCTGGGCCCGGGTGAGCAGCGCGGGAAGATAACCGGAGTGCTCCGGCAGGACGAGCGCCGAGGCCCCGAGTGGCACCGACCAGCCGGCGGCCGAGTCCGCGTCGTCACCGACGATGTGCACGTCGGTGCGTGCGAGAAGACCCATCCCGGCCACCCGCGGTGCCATGTCGGCGCCGATCAGGACGAGCGGGGCCCTGGCCCAGATCCGGCGGATCTGGGGGGCCTCACGGGCCACGACCGGTTCGCTGCCGCACGACGCGGCGGCCGCCAGGATGACATCGAGGAGGTGGTCGTCTCGGGTGATGACGAGCGCCGGGGACGACCCGCCCCGCTGTGCGCCCTGCGACCGGCGCCGGCGGCCCCCGCCATCGGCCCCCGCCTGGACGGCCGGCACCTGCGATCCGCCACGGAGGAGGCCGCGGAGCAGCCCGCCCTCGCCCCGCCGGGATTCCGCCCGATCGGCCGCGGCCGGCCCACCGTCGTCGCGTTCCGCCACGGATTGTTCCCCATCGGTCACCCATGCCTCATCGCGTCCGTCCCCGACCCGCAGGAGCCGGCCATCGTCAACCCGCCCGGGACGGCCGCCGTCGCCGCTGCGCTGCCCGCCGGCCGCCGAACGCACTCGTACCGCTCTCATGCCCGCAGTGTGTTCAGCGAACCGCGAATCCTTCAGCCACCGGGCGCCTGTGGACAAGACCCCCACCCGTGTCGACGGGCACCGGGGCTGGGACGCCGCCCTAGTATGGGCGCCATGTCGTCCTCCGGCCCCCGATTCCCAGCCCAGGCCCTGAGCTGGCTCACTGGCGACCGCACCGACAACCGGGTCCTGACCCTGTCGAACACGGCAGGACTACCCCGCAGGATCGCCGCCTCCGGAAACCGCGTCTGGTGCATCGGACATGATCCTGACCAGGTGCGGCGCCTCACCGACGTGCCCGGAGTCGACCCGCTCGCCGCCACCACGGCCGCGTTGCCCTTCGACGCCTGCCAGTTCGACGTCGTCCTGGCCCACCAGATGCTCCACCTTCTCACCGAGAAACCGCACGTCTCCGAGATGGCTCGCGTCCTGCGCCCCGGCGGCTGGGTGTCGGCGTCCTATCTGGTGCGCGACGACTCGGTGCCGTGGGTCCGTCGGCTCATCGCCCTGATGCGCAGCGTCGACCCCACGGCGATGAGCGCCGATCTGGGCGTCGGCTCGATCGAGACCCTCATCGACCACAAGTACTTCCCCCGCTGCGAACAGCGGGACTTCCGGATCTGGGTTCCGGCGACTCGTACCGCGCTCATCGCCATGGCCGCCGCCCTGCCCGCCGTGGCCGAACTCGCGGAGCGTGACCGCCAGCGCATCCTGCACGGCGTGGGCGCCATCTACGACGGGGCATCGGCCGGTGGCGAACTGCGCCTGCCGTACCACCTGACCTGCCTGCGCGCCTACGTCGACCACGCCGAGATGACCACGCCGATCCAGCTCGGCGAGGACGCCCTGATCATCCACCTGTGACCCTGCCGCGCGGCGGCACCGCACCAGTCCCGGGCCGGGTCCTCGTCTCGTCGGCCACGGGCCGCGGATGGGGGGCACGCTAAGATCGTTCGAAGGTGTGTCGGGAAGTCTGGTCGACGGCAGAGCCCGGCACGTGCACCGAAAGTTGTCTCATGAACCCGATGAAGAAGATCACACCCCCGCTGGCCCGGCGCGCCCGCCAGATCAACCCGAACAATCTTCACCTAGGCGAGGTCCTGCGCGCCAACACCACCGGCGGCATCCTCATGCTGATCGCCACCGTGATCGCACTGGCGTGGGCCTTCCTCAGCGAGCACAGCTACGAGGCCTTCGTCGAGTACCCGGTCGGCCCCCACACGGTCGCCGAATGGGCCTCCGACGGCCTGCTGACCATCTTCTTCTTCATCTCCGGGCTGGAGCTCAAGCGAGAGTTCACCGAGGGAAGCCTGCGCCGCCCCGCCGACGCCATGGTCCCGATCGTCGCGGCGATCTGCGGCATGGCCGGCCCGGCGCTGGTCTACATCGCCATCAACAGCACCGTCGAGGGCGGCATCGTCCGGGGCTGGGCCGTCCCGGTCGCCACGGACATCGCATTCGCCCTCGCGATCCTCGCCGTGGCGGGCAAGCACCTGCCGCCCTCGTTGCGCGCCTTCATGCTCACCCTGGCCATCGCCGACGACCTCGGGGGCATCATCGTCATCGCCGTCGTCTTCAGCGCCGACCTGTCCCTGCTGTGGCTCGCCGGCGCGGCCGCCTGCATGCTCGTGTGGTGGATCCTGCAGCGCAGACGAGTC
The DNA here is from genome assembly GCF_900289195.1 of Propionibacterium ruminifibrarum. GTDB lineage: Bacteria > Actinomycetota > Actinomycetes > Propionibacteriales > Propionibacteriaceae > Propionibacterium > Propionibacterium ruminifibrarum. Next base: position 181,703 of record NZ_OMOH01000003.1, on the reverse strand, counting down.
GACAACGGCTGGATCTACCTGCCGATCTTCCTGGTCTGCTGGTACTGCATGCTCAATTCCGGTGTGCACGCGACGATCGCCGGGGTCGGGCTGGGTCTGCTCACCCGGAACACCCCCGAGGCCCTCAACGAGCCGCTCGACCGCTGGCAGCACACCATCGACCCGTGGTCGGCCGGGCTCGTCGTGCCGATCTTCGCCCTGACGAACGCCGGTGTGCACGTCGACGGACCACTGCTCGCGGCGCTGTGGACGGACCCGGTTCCGCTCGGCATCATCGCGGGCCTGGTCGTCGGCAAGTTCATCGGCATCTTCGTGGGCAGCTGGCTGACCGTTCACCTGTCGAAGGCCACGCTGGGTGACAACCTCACCTGGGGTGACATGGTCGCCGTCGCGGAGCTGGGCGGCGTGGGCCTGACGGTCTCGCTGCTCATCGCGCACCTGAGCTTCCTCGACAACCCCCACGTCTACGACGAGGCGAAGGCCGGTGTGCTGATCGGCAGCCTCATCTCGGCGCTCATCGCCGTGGCCCTGCTGCAGTGGCGCACCGCGGCCCACAAGAACAGGCGCCGCGAGAAGGCCCGCGCCGAGCAGCGCGCCCGCCAGCAGTCGGCAGCCACGCCCACCGGCCCTGACGGCGCGGGCGCCGCCGAACAACAGGCCGGCTCCCCTGTCTCCGGCCTGTGACCAGACAATGAACAGGCCTCAAAGCCGACCTCGTGTGCCATAGGACTCGATGAACCGTTACGCTCTTGTCCAGGAGCACCGTCGTCACAGTTCGGAGGAAATCATGGCTGAGCGTTCCCGACTCGGGGATTACATCTCCACCATCAGGAGCGGTGTTCCGCACATGATCTCGGACATCAAGGAGCTGGCCCGGGCCGAGATCGTCCCGTCCGCGAAGCACGCCGGCATCGGCGGCCTCGGGGTGGGCGTCGTTGCGGCCTTCGGGCTGTTCCTGCTGCACTGCCTGCTGTGGGCCGCGGTCTTCGGCATCGCGATCTTCTTCCACGCCGTCGTCGGTTTCGGATGGCTCGGTTCGATGGCCTTCGCCTTCCTGACCCTGGCCCTGATCTCGCTGATCATCGTCATCGTCTTCGGCGTCATCGCCTTCGCGCAGTTCCGCAAGGTCAAGGCCCCGACCGCCACCATCGCCGAGGCCAAGGCCTCCGTCAGCGCGCTGTCCAACGCCGTCACCGAGGGCGTCTCCGAGGCCAAGCGCGGCGTCATCAACCGTCACAGCGGCGACTCCAGCACCTACGTCGGCTGAGTCACACCGCCCTGGAACACGCGTGGGGCCGCCCCTTCGAGGGGCGGCCCCACTGTCAGTTCGGGTGTCGACGGGCCGGCGGCCCGTGAACAGACGGACGGTTCAGGATGCGTCCAGATCCTGCTCGATGAGAGCAGCGATCGCCTCGACGGCGGCGGCGTCATCGGATTCGACACGAACGGTGGCGCCCTGGCCTGCGCCGAGGGTCATGATCATGAGCGGGGAGGCCGCGTCGACGCCCTCCTCGTCGCTGCCGGCGATCGACAGCAGGATCTCATCGTCGAACTCACCGGCCTTCTCGGCGATGAGCGCCGCGGGGCGGGCGTGCAGGCCGACCGAGGAACCGACGACTGCGTCTTTGCTGGCCATGGGATGATCCCTTCCTTGTTGAACAGGTACGTGAGGGATTCTCCCACACCCGCGGACGATTCATGAATCCCCGCGGCCCAGAAACTGGGCACCCTGCACGCGACCGGCCGGACGTGCGACACTGAGGGCATTCGTCTACCCCTTGTGGCCGCGCCGACGCGGTTCACGGCCCCAGCGGGGCGTGCAGGAGGAAGTCATGGCCCAGACAGAATCACTGACAGTCACCGGAACCGGCGTGGTGTCCGGCGTCGCGTACGCGCCGGTCAGCCGTGTGCAACCGCGACCGCAGTTGCCCACCCAGGGCACGATCGAGGAGAGCGAGCAGCAGGCCGAGATCGACCATTTCGCCGAGGCCGTCGTGGCGGTGCAGGACAACCTTCTCGACCGGGCCGAGCATGCCACCGGAAACGCCGCCGAGGTGCTGCGCGCCACGGCCGAGCTCACCGCCGACCGGGGCCTGTCCCGCGCGGTGAAGAAGCTCATCAAGCAGAACGAGACCGCCGAGTGGGCCGTCGTGCAGGCCGTCGACAACCTGGTCACCCAGTTCGAACGCCTCGGCGGCCTGTACGCCGAACGCACCACCGACCTGCGGGACATCCGCGACCGGGTCATCGCCGAACTGCGCGGCGAACCGGCACCCGGGGTACCCGAGCCCACCCGGCCCATCGTCCTGGTGGCCGAGGATCTCGCCCCGGCGGACACCGCCGGCCTCGATCCCGAACTCACCGTCGCGCTGGTCACCGAGGCCGGCGGCAAGACGAGCCACACCGCCATCATCGCCCGCCAGCTGGGCATCCCGTGCATCGTCGGCACCGGCAAGGCCATCCGCCAGATCAAGAACGACACCCCCGTACTCGTCGACGGCAGGGCCGGCACGGTCGTCTCCAACCCCGACCCGGACAAGGCCGAGGCCGCCGTGGCCGAATCGGCCGCCTACCTCAACCGCGTCCGCGCCTGGAAGGGTCCGGGCCGTACGAGCGACGGTTACGGCGTCGAGCTGCTGGCCAATGTGGGCAACGGCGACGCCGCGGTCAAGGCGGCGGCCGGTGAGAGCGAGGGCGTCGGCCTGTTCCGCACCGAGCTGAGTTTCCTGTCGGCCCCCACTGAACCGACCATCGAGGACCAGGCCGCGATCTACCGCGAGGTCCTCGAACCGTACGCCGGCCGCGGCGGCCACACGCACGTGGTCATCCGCACCCTGGACGCCGGCTCGGACAAGCCACTGGCCTTCGCGAACTTCGAGACCGAGGAGAACCCGGCGCTCGGTGTCCGTGGCCTGCGCCTGGCCACCGACAACCCGGAGCTGCTCGCCCACCAGCTCGACGCGATCGCGGCGGCCAAGTCCGGCCTCGACATCGACGTCTGGGTCATGGCCCCGATGGTCGCCACCGTTGCCGAGGCCCGCGACTTCGCGAAGTCCTGCCGCGACCGCGGCCTGTGGCCCGGGGTCATGGTCGAGGTGCCCGCCGTCGCGCTGAACGCCGACCAGGTGCTCGCCGAGGTCGAGTTCTTCTCGATCGGCACGAATGACCTGACCCAGTACGCCATGGCCTCGGACCGGCTGTCCCCGCACCTGGCTGCGCTGAACGACCCGTGGCAGCCGGCCGTCCTGAGGCTCATCCAGATGGCCGCGCAGGCCGGCCTGCGCGCCAACAAGCCGGTCGGTGTGTGCGGTGAGGCGGCCGCCGACCCGCTGCTGGCCTGCGTGCTCGCCGGCCTCGGCGTCACCTCGCTGTCAATGGCCTCCCCCGCCCTGCCCGCAGTAGGCGTGCAGCTCGGCGACGTGACGATCGAGCAGTGCCGTCAGGCGGCCCAGGCCGCCGTCACGGCCCCCGACGCAGTGACCGCCAAGGCGAGGGCGGCAGCCCTTCTCGGCGCCTGAGCGGGCAGGCGGTGAGGAGGCCCGGAGCGGCCTCCTCACCGCCCCCGCAGCCTGTCGATCTCGCGGCGTTCCTTCTTCGTGGGCCGGCCCGAACCCTTGTCGCGGCGGGCCACCGGATTGGCCAGGTAGGCGGGCCGCTCGGGGGACAGGTCGCGGTAGGCGGCCTGGGCGATCTTGGCGCCGACACGCTTGTCGAGCAGCTGGACGACCTCGAACGTGCGATCCCAGCCGGGCGTGCGGACCGTGACGATGTCGCCGGGGCTGACCCGCTGGGCCGGTTTGATCGGCGCGTCGTTGAGCCTGACGTGCCCGCCCTTGACCGCCTGGGTGGCCATGCTGCGGGTCTTGTAGATGCGCACGCTCCACAACCACACGTCGATCCTCGTCATGTCTCCACAGTGACGCCTCGGGAGGGTCCAGTCAAAACGCGGGCGGGCCAGGTCAGCGCCGGTCGGACCTGAACCGTTCGGGCACCTCGACGGCCCGGCCCGCGTCCCACGGCCGCTCCCACCCGCCGATGCGCAGCAGCAGGTCGGTGAGGAAGGCCGTGAAACCCCAGAGGAACAGCTCGCCGAACTGCCATGCCGGGCCGATCGTCCGCCCCGTGAAGCGGGCGCTGACGCGCCTGCCCGGATCGGCGAGGGAACTGACCGGCCAGGCGTGGACGCTGGCGACCTCGTGGGGGTCGCCCGGTGTGAGCGCCGCCTCGGCGCTGCGCCAGCCGACGACCGGGACGACGTCGAACCCCGTGGCGGTCAGGCTCAGGGCGGGCATCGTGCCGAGCACGTGCACGGCATCGGGGCCCAGACCGATCTCCTCGTGCGCCTCGCGCAGGGCGGTGGCGACTGGGCCCTCGTCCTCGTGATCGGCGCGGCCGCCGGGGAACGAGATCTGCCCGCCGTGGTCCCGCAGGCCACCGGCCCGCTCGGTGTAGACCAGATCCGGGTCGGCGCCGTCCGACAGGAGCAGGAGCACCGCCGAGGGGCTCCCCTGCCCCCGGGCGAGCCACTGGGCCGGCAGCAGAGCAGCCGTCGCGGGATCGGCGAGGGCGTTCGACAACTCGGCCAGCGGGGGCGGCACCCGCAGGTCGCCGTCGTGGGCCGGGTCGGTGAGCAGCTTCTCACTCATGCCTTGGCGACCAGTTCGACCTCGACGCAGGCATTCTTGGGCAGGACGGCGACGCCGACGGCGCTGCGGACGTGGCGGCCGTCCGCACCGAAGATCTCGGCGAGAACATCGGAGGCGCCATTGGCCACGGCCGCCTGCTCGGTGAAGCCGGGCGCGCTGGCCACGAAGACGGTGACCTTGACGATGCCCTTGATGGCGTCGAGCCCGCCTGCCACGTCGGCGGCCGCCGCCAGGGCGTTGAGCGCCGAGACGCGGGCGGCGGCCTGAGCCGCCTCGAGGTCGATCCCGTCGCCGACGAGCCCGGTGACCAGGCCTTCGGGGGTGAAGGGGATCTGGCCGGAGGTCTGGACGGTGTCGCCCAGGCGGGTGGCCGGGACGTAGGAGCCGACTGGGGTGGCGACGGGTGGCAGGGTGATGCCGAGCTCGGCGAGCCGCTGGGACGGGGTGCTCATGACCTCACCGGCCTCTTGAAGAAACCGACGTAGTTCACGGCGGCGGGCATGCCGTCATTGGCGGGGGCCGCTTCGGGCCCGGGGACGAGTTGGACGAGTTCCCAGCCGTCCGCGCCGAAGTTGTTGAGTATCTGCTGTGCGACGTGGCTCAAGACGGGAGCGGTGAAGTACTCCCACTTCGTCACGTCTGCGGTGCCGTTGTCGGACATGGGGGTCCCCTGTTCTGCGCAGCGCCCGGCGGGCGCCGGACGTGGATCGTGGTGTGCACCCGGAGCCGACCGGGCGCGGCCCCGCGGCACGGCCCGCGGACCGTGAACCCTCGCGGGGACAGCGTCCAAGCTACCCCAGTGCCCGACGGCCGCCGACGGTGTCCGCCGCGGGCGCCGACGACGTCCCGCCCGGCCGGGCAGCCGGGCAAGCGCATGTTCTCGTACAGACAAGGCCGTTAGTCTTGAGTCCATGAGTGACCGACAGTCGGGTGCCAGAACCAACTCGATGATGATGTTCCTTCTCGTCAGCATCGTGTGCGGTGTCGTCGTGGCGGGCATGTGGATGCCCTTCGCGGGTGTCGCGTCGGCGGGGACGAAGACCGTCGCCGCCAACCTGCAGAACGTGCCGGCCGACCTCACCGTCCCGCAGCAGGCAGAGGGCTCCCGGGTCCTGCTGGCCGACGGGTCGGCGCTCGCCGAGTTCTACGACCAGAACCGCGAGTACGTCGCACTCGACCAGATCTCCCCGATGATGCAGAAGGCCCAGCTGGCCGTCGAGGACCACCGCTTCTACTCGCACGGCGCCATCGACCTGCAGGGTGTGCTGCGCGCCCTCGCAGGCAATGTCGCCGGGGGCGACATCAGTGGTGGCGGTTCGACGCTCACCCAGCAGTACATCAAGCAGGTCCGCATTCAGCTGGCCCAGGACAACAACGACGCCGAGGCCGAGGCCGCCGCCCAGGAGGCCACCCTGAGCCGCAAGATCCTCGAGATGCGGTACGCGGTGGCGCTCGAGGAGCAGCTCACCAACCAGCTCGGTTCCCTCGAGGCGGCCAAGGACCAGATCCTCGAGCGCTACCTGAACATCAGCTACTACGGCGACGGCGCCTACGGGGTCCAGGCGGCCGCCCAGCACTACTTCGGCATCAACGCCTCCGAGCTCAACCTCGAGCAGTCGGCCATGCTCGCCGGCCTCGTCCAGAGCCCGAGCCAGACCGACCCGGTCAACAACACCGAGGCCGGTATCGAGCGCCGCAACGTCGTGCTCGACCAGATGCTCCGGTGGGACCAGGAGGGCGCCTGGTTCGAGGGCGTCGACCAGCTCACCCAGGAGGATGTCGACGCGGCCAAGGCCACCGGCTTCGACCTGAGCAGGGTCACCGAGGACTCCAGCGGCTGCACGGCGGCCCGCTACCCCTTCATCTGCCAGTACGTCGAGAACGTGCTGCTGTCCGACCAGATGGCTGACCTGGGTTCCACCGCCGAGGAACGCCAGCGCACCCTCTACCGCGGCGGCCTGACCATCCAGACGGTCATCAACCCGGCCACCCAGGACGCCGCCCAGGACGCCATCAGCGCCCTGGTCAATCCGACCGACCCGGCCGTCTCCGTGGCCGTCATGACCGACCCGAAGACGGGCCTGATCAAGGCCATGGCCCAGTCCCGGCCGGTGATGGGCGACAACACCGAGGCCGGTGAGACCTACTACAACTACGCCGTCGACGAGTCCATGGGCGGCGCCGAGGGCTACCAGGCCGGATCGACCTTCAAGGCCTTCGTCGCGGCGGCCGCCATCGACCAGGGCTTCATCCCCGACCAGACGATCTACAACGCGCCGTCCACCAAGAACTGGGCCGGCACCACCTTCAGGGGCTGCAACGGGGACTTCTCCCTGGTCGACTCCTGGCAGGTCTCCAACTCGTGGAAGACCGGTTCGATGAACCTCAACACCGCCATGGCCTACTCGGTGAACAACTACTTCGTCGCCCTGGAACGCGATGCCGGTATCTGCGCCTCGGTGCAGATGGCCGAGAAGGTCGGCATGAAGTTGTCCAGCAGCGACGGCAGCACGCTGGAGGACTACGGCGACGTCGCCTCGTTCACGCTCGGCGCCCTCAATGTGACGCCGCTGTCGATGGCCGAGGCCTACGCCACCTTCGCCAACCGGGGCGTGCACTGCGATCCGATCATCCTGTCGTCCATCACGACCGAGAGCGGCACCGAGGTGCCCGTGCCGAGCGCCAACTGCCAGCAGGTGATCGACGAGAACACCGCCGACGGGGTGAACTCCGTCCTCAAGTCCGTGCTGCAGTCCGGCGGCACCGGCTACGCCCAACGCCTGTCGGGCGACTACGACCAGGCCGGCAAGACCGGTACCGCCGGCTCCACCGACACCGAGTCGGCCGTGTGGTTCAACGCCTACACGCCCGATCTCGAGGGCGTCGCGATGATCTCCGTCGACTCCGGCGACGACTACTGGACGGGCCGCAGCAAGACCCTCACCGGCCTGCAGCTGGCCAACGGCACCTACCTGTCGGGCAACTCGACGACCGAGTCCGGCAGCATCTGGCGGTCCATGATGTCGGCCGAGATCGGCAACATCGCCAACCCGTCCGGCTTCGCCGGGTACACCCCGAAGAGTTCCACGCAGTCCGAGCTGTACACGGGAAGGTGACATGATGCCGACTCCCACCCGCCTGATCCCCGCCGCGCTGGGCGGCGCGGCCGTGTTCGGCGCCGGCATGGTCGGGGGCGGCCTCGTCGAGGCGCACGCCTTCGTCACCCACCACGTCGACGTCCCGGTGCTCGCGCCGGGTGCCGCCCCGATTCGCGTGCTCCATATCTCGGACATCCACCTGATGTCCCGCCAGGGCGACAAGATGGCCTTCCTGCGCCGGCTCGCCGACGAGGAACCCGACCTGGTCATCAGCACCGGCGACCACATCAGCGAGGGCCGGGCGATCATCCCCCTCATCGAGTCGCTCACGCCCTTCAAGGGACTTCCCGGCGCCTTCGTCTTCGGGTCGAACGACTACGAGGCGCCGCGCTGGCGCAACCCGGCCGCCTACCTGTGGCGCAGCACGGCCGGTGACACCGAACACGCCCGCGTCGCACTGCCCACCGGTCACCTGCGGGAGCGGCTGCTGGGCCTGGGCTGGGCCGATCTCAACGACGCCACGGCCCGCGTCCAGGCGGCCGGCCGGACGATCGACCTGCGCGGCACCGGCGACCCGCACATCCGCTTCGACCACTACGAGCAGGTGGCGGGCCCGCCGGCTCCCGACGCGGAACTGACGATCGGCGTCACGCACGCCCCCTACCGGCGCGTGCTCGACGCGATGGTCGACGACGGCCTGCCGCTCGTCCTGGCCGGCCACACCCATGGCGGACAGGTCTGCCTGCCGAATGGCCGCGCGATCATCACGAACTGCGACATCGACCCCGAGCGCGCCAGGGGCCTGCACCGTTGGGAACACGACGGCAACGAGGGCTGGCTGCACGTCAGCAACGGCATGGGCTCCTCGCCGTTCGCGCCGTACCGGCTGTTCTGCAGGCCGTCGGCGACGCTGCTGCGGCTCGTCCCCGCCGAGTGAGGTCCCTGGCCGGACTCGATTCGTCTTCGGGCCGATTCGTGGGCTAAACTGACCGGCGGCCAGGGCCACGGGGTGTGGCGCAGTTTGGTAGCGCGCTTCGTTCGGGACGAAGAGGTCGCAGGTTCAAATCCTGTCACCCCGACCAACTCCTGGGGGCATGAACCAGTGCCCCCATTGGATCGCCGACCGGCGTGTTGGCGCCGATACTGGATCGACATCTCCATGACGCGTTCGCCGCACGGAGCCTGTCTAAACTTGTTCCATGACAGCCCGAGCAGTGCGCGTGGAGCAGGCCCTTTTGGCACTTGAGCCTCGAGAACGTGCGGCCGTCATCCATCGTGGCCTTCTCAGCCTCGACGACGAAGACGAGGGCGCCGAGACAAAGGACCATGACGCAGCCTGGCGGGAGGAGATCACGCGTCGTACCGACGAGATCCTCCAGGACCGGATCGAGCTCGGCTCGTTCGAACAGACCCATGCCCGTTTCTGCGCCAGACATCCCCAGGCATGACCCGACGCCACGCGGAGCATCCGGAGGCGAGCGCAGAACTCGAGGCCGCAGCCGCCTGGTATGAGGAGCAGCAGCCTGGACTTGGCCACGAGTTGTTCAGAGCGGTCGCCCAAACGATAGCCGCCATTGACAGGTGGCCCGATGCCGCACCGGAGGATCAGAGCAGTGCCGGCCAGCCGGTTCAGCTCAGGAGCAGACATCTTCTGCGCTTCCCCTACCGGATCACCACCTCGTGCACGAGGACGAACTGGTGATCGTGGCCTACGCCCACGACAGGCGAGAACCGGGGTACTGGGACCGTCGGATGGGCCAGTGATCCGAGACACGCACGGGACGGGTCACCACATCGTGGTGGCCCGCCCCGTTTTCTCTGCCCCCGTTGTCCTGCGGTCCTCGTGTGTCCTCTCACGGGGACCGCAGGACGGGCTGGTGAGTGGCCACTCGGCTCAGGAGTACCGCTCCTCGAAGCGACGCTCCAGGGCCTCCAGCGAGTGGCCGAAGGTCTCCGGCAGGAAGCGCCAGTAGAACAGCAGCGAGCAGATGTTCACCGCGGCGAAGATGAAGAACACATTGCCCTGCACCGCCTCGATGAGGTTGGGGAAGGTGAAGGCGACGATGATGTTGCCCAGCCAGTTGCAGAGCACGGCGACGCCGTTGGCGATGCCGCGCACGCGCATCGGGAAGATCTCCGAGAGCATGAGCCAGAAGGTCACGCCGATGAAGCACTGCATGAAGAACAGGAAGCTCAGCATGAACAGCAGCACCAGGTAGCTGCGCGCCGTCGACTCGGGCAGCAGGAAGACCAGGCCGAGGACGATGAGCGAGCCGACGACCCCGCTCTGTCCGGTGAGCATCATCCGGCGGCGCGGGAGCCGGTTGAGGAAGAACCTGATGCCGATGTACACCGCGATGACCGAGACGACGCCGTTGGCGATCGTCGCCACGATGGAGGCATGGGTGCCCAGGCCGGTGGAGATGAGGATCGTCGGCGCGTAGTACATGATGCCGTTGACGCCGGTGAGCTGGGAGAAGAAGGCCAGCACGACGCCGATGATGGTGATCCTGCGGATCCACGGGATGCGCAGATCGGCCCAGGTGCCCCGCCCGATGGCGCGTTCCTCCTCGACGCGGCGGATGATGTCCTGGCCCTCGTCCTCGACCTCGTCGGCCAGACGCACCTCGTTGAGGACCGCCCACATCTCCTGGACGCGTCCCTTGTTGGCGAGCCAGCGCGGGGACTCCGGGAGCAGGTGGATGCCGATCCACAGGCCGATGGCCGGCAGGGTCGCGATGGCGAGCATCCAGCGCCACATGTGGGCCTGCGGCCAGATGGTCGCGATGATCGCGTTGCAGGTGTAGGCGGCGAGCTGGCCCGTGACGATCATGAGCTCGTTGCGCGAGACCATCGTGCCGCGGATCTTCACCGGCGACATCTCGGACAGGTAGACGGGCACGGTGGCCGAGGCGCCGCCCACGGCGAGACCGAGGATGAACCTGAAGAGGATGAGCACTTCCCGGTTGGGGGCGACGGCGCAGCCCAGGGCGCCGATGAGGAAGATGACGGCCACCGTCATGATGTTCTTCTTGCGCCCGAACCGGTCTGACAGGCGGCCGCCGACGAGCGCGCCGACGGCGGCGCCGACGGTCAGCCCGGTCGTGACGAGGGACTCGTCGAAGGCGGACAGCCCGAAACCGCCGGCCTCGGGCGACTCCTTGAGGAACGGCAGGGCGCCGGAGATCACGCCGGTGTCGTAGCCGAAGAGCAGGCCGCCGAGGGTGGCGATGGAACGAATGGTGAACAGCCGCCGGTCGACCCGGCGCTGGTCGCCGGCAGGGGCCACGGCTCCACTCATGCCCCGCCTCCTTCCGAGAACGCGGCGACGAAGTCGTCGAGAGCGGCATCGGAGTCGCCGGAGGCGAAGGCCTCCATGCCGACGACGCCCTCGTAGCCCATCGCGCGCAGGGCCCGGGCCACCCCGGCGTAGTTGATCTCGCCGGTGCCGGGCTGGCAGCGGCCGGGCACGTCCGCAACCTGGATCTCACCGATCCAGGGCAGGGACTCCCGGCAGGTCTCGATGAGATTGCCCTCGCCGATCTGGCAGTGGTAGAGGTCGAGGTTCATCTTGAGGTGGGGCGAGTCGACCGCCTTGACGAGCGTACGGGTGTCCTTCGCCAGGGCGAAGGGCGTTCCGGCGTGGTCGACGGGCAGGTTGAGGTTCTCCAGGGTGAAGACCCGCCCAGCGGCGCGGCCGATCTCGGCCAGCCGGGCCAGGGTGTCCCGCGCCGTCAGCCACATGTCGGGGGTGACCACCTCGACGGGACGGACGGGGTGGCCCTCGCCGTCGAGCCCGGTGCCGTGCACGTTGAGACGCGGGCTGTCGATGATCTCGGCGGCCTCCACGGAACGACGCGCCGACTCCAGGAACTCCTCGACGGCGTCGGGTTCGGTGAGGTTGCCGGAGATGTACCCGGTCATGGACGAGAAGGTGGCTCCGGTGGCGGCCAGTTCCTTCAGGTCCTTGGTGGTCCAGTTCCACATCTCGACCTGGAGTCCGCGGGCGGCGATCTTCTCGACGCGCTGAACGAACGGCAGATCGGTGTAGATCATCTCGGCGCAGGCGGCCAGGGTCAGGGTGCTCATCGGGTGACCTCCTCGACGGAGACGGAACGGTTCTCCTGCACCGAGACGATCGCGGCGCGGGCGATGGCGAGGGCGTTGAAACCGTCCTCGCCGGTGGGGATGTCGGCGTCCTCGCCGCGGATCGATGCGACGAAGGCCTGGAACTCGCCGACGTAGGCGCTGTGCAACAGGTCGGTGTCGGCGCGGGAGGTGTCGGCGCTGAGCCCTGCCGGGCCGTAGTAGGTCATGTCGGTGCTGCGGCCGTCCCCCGCGGTGACCATGCCGCCGGAGCCGAACACCTCGCCGCGCACGTCGTAGCCGTAGGTGGCGCTGAAGGAGGCCTCGGCCGTGGCGAAGGCGCCGTTGTCGAAGGTGAGCGTGACCACCGAGGTGTCGAGGAAACCGTCGGGCTTGGCGTCGGGGCGCACCAGGGCGTCGGCCAGTGCGTTCACCTGGACGACCTTGGCCCCCGGGTTGAGCCACAGCAGCGTGTCGAAGTCGTGGATGAGGGTCTCGAGGAAGATGGTCCAGGCCGGCGTGCGGGAGGGGTCCCCGCTGTAGGGACCCGGGTCGCGGGTCAGTGAACGCAGCAGCTGCGGGGTGCCGACCCGGCCGTCGTCGATCGCGGCGCGTGCGGCGGCGAATCCCGGGGCGAAGCGGCGGTTGAAACCGACCTGCAGGGTGACGCCGGCGGCCTTGGCCGCCTCGATGCACTCGGTGGCCTCGGGGAGCGTCGTGGTGATCGGTTTCTCGGTGAAGACGTGTTTGCCGGCAGCGGCGGCGTTGACGATGAGGTCGCGATGGAGCGCGGCCGGCGTGGTGACGACGATGCCGTCGATCGACTGATCGGTCAGGACGGCGGAGGCGTCGGGGGCCGGCGCGGCACCGAGCTCGTCGGCGAGGGCCGTCGCGGCGTCGATCCTCGGATCGATGACGGCGGCGAGTTCGGCGCCGGGCACTTCGCGGGCGATGGCCCGAGCGTGGTGGGTGCCGATGCGACCCGAGCCGACCAGGGCAAGACGGATGGGTGGGACAGTCACGTGAACTCCTTCGTTCGCATTCATGCTGTAATGCTCGTCACGCTAACACGTTCCAGTTCTTCTTTGGAAGATGTTAAGACAAAATAATTCGGAACATATTTAATCACCTAGTCAACAGGGCATTATTCATCTCAATCCGAGGGAATCAGTACTAGAACGTTCTAGTATTAAACCCGTCCAGCGGGGATGCTCCGGGGATGATCTAGGCTTGCTGGCACAAGGCCGGGACCGGGGAGGGCATGGTGGCAGGCAGCAGGCGCGGCAGACAGAGCCCGACACTCGTCGAGCTCGCCGAGGCCGCGGGATGCTCCACGTCGCTCGCCTCGATCGTCATGCGCGGGGCCCCGGGGGCCTCGGACGCCACCCGCAAGCGGGTCATGGAGGCCGCGGAGAGCATCGGTTACCGTCCCGACGAGCGAGCCAGGAGCCTGCGGCGGAGCAGTTCGGGGCTCATCGGCGTCGCCTACCACGTCGCCGAGCCGTTCCACGCCGACCTTGTCGAGGGGCTGTACGGCACGGAGGGAGACGGCTTCGACCTCGTGCTGGGGGCCATGGTCCCCGGACGTGACGTCGAGCACACGATCGAACCGCTCCTGCGTCAACGGTGCGAGGCGATCATCCTCATCGGCAGCATGCTGCCCGTGGCACGGCTGCGCCGCATCCGTGAGGAGGTGCCCCTGGTGCTCGTCGCCCGGCAGGTGCGCGCCGCCGGGATCGACGTGGTCCGCACCGATGACCGGGGCGGCCAGCGGCTGGCCACCGAGCACCTCATCGGGCTCGGGCACCGGGCGATCGCCTACATCGACGGCGGCCAGCACCCCGGGGCCGCGATCAGGCGGCGCTCCTTCCGGGACACGATGGCAGCACACGGCCTGAGCGATCAGGCCCGGGTGATACCGGGCGGCAACACCGAGGAGGAGGGCATCCGCGCCACACGGCGGATTCTCGACGAGGGCGAACCGCCGACGGCGATCGCGGCCTTCAACGACCGCGCGGCCACGGGCGTGCTCACCATGCTCGTCCGCGCCGGCCTACGGGTGCCCGAGGACGTCTCGGTGATCGGTTTCGACGACGCGCGCATCGCACGCACCGCGGTCACCCCGCTCACCACGATCCGCCAGGACACGACGCTCATGGCCCATGTCGCGCGCGAGCGTGCGGCCGGGCTCGCGCGGCAGCGGTTCGTCGCTGGGGAGCAGGTCCTGGTGCCCGAGCTCACCGAGCGCGAGAGCACGGCACCGGCCCGGCCCGACCACTGACCCGGTGGGCGGCCGAGCCGGGCGCTCATCGCCCGAACCGGCCCGAAGCCCACACCCGGCGGCGCGGGACCGGGACCGGCACAGCGTTGGTCACGACCGGTCGACTCGGGGCCGGCCCGAGCCGAGGAGAACGGACCCGGGCGCGAAGTGGCGCGGGCCCTGCGGCCCGCGCCACTGTCATGCCGGCAGGCGTCGGATCAGCCGGCCAGCTGCTTCTTCTTCGCGTCGACGGCCTTCTCGGCCTCGGCGCACACCCGGTCGAGGTCACGGCCGATGGTCGCCGCCGAGTAGGCGGCGAACAGGCCCTCGACGAGCGGGGCGGCCAGCAGCCTGGTGCGCTGGGCCACCTCGGGCTCGAGGAACTCGACGGCCGTCTGGGCGCTCATCACGGCACTGCCCAGGTCCATGAGCACGACGACGCCCTCGCCGTCATCGGCCCGCCCGATGGCCTCAACGATCGCCATGGCGTCGGTGCCGAGCGTCCCCTCGGCGGTGCCGGCGGCGGTCTCCAGCCGCACCTCCGACGGCGGCATGAGCCCCCTGGCGAGGCCGACCGCTGCGGCGGCGAGTTCGGGCGAGTGCGAGACGACGACGACGCCGATCATGCGGTCTCACCCGCGGCGGCCCGCGCCAGGGCGTCGAGGAGGAGCGCCGTCGAGGCGGCGCCGGGGTCGATGTGCCCCGTCGACCGCTCTCCCAGGTAGGAGGCGCGGCCCTTGGTCGCGATCATCGGTTCGGTGGCGTCACGGCCGGCCGCCGCGGCGTCGGCGGCTGCGCGGGTGGCCTCCGCCACGTCGCCGGGGTGCGCCGTGAGGGCCTCGAGCGCCGGGTACCAGGCGTCGAGCATCGTCTTCTCACCCGCGGCGGCCTTGCCCCGCTGGACGAGACCGCCGATGCCGGCCTCCACGGCAGCAGCCAGGGCCGCCGCGTCAATCTCGTCCTTGCCGGCCAGGGCGCCGCCCATGCGCAGGAAGAACGTGCCGTACAGCGGCCCCGAGGCCCCGCCGACGGTGGACACGAGCGTCATGCCCACCTTCTTGAGCATCGCATCGGCAGTGGTGAACTGGCCGGCCGCGACGGCCTCGACCGCGGCCGCCATGCCGCGTCTCATGTTGGTGCCGTGGTCGGCGTCGCCGATGGCCGCGTCGAGCTGGGTGAGCTCGTCGGCGTGCTCGGCGATCACCGCGTCGGCCAGTTCGAGCCAGGTGACGAGGCCCTTCAGATCGATCGTGGACGCCATGCTCACACTCCCCAGCGCAGGCCGGGCGTGTTCACCGGGGCGTCCCACAGGCGCAGCAGCTCGTCGTCGGCGCGCAGCAGGGTGAGCGAGCAGCCGGCCATGTCGAGGCTGGTGATGTAGTTGCCGACGAGCGAGCGCTCGACGGTGATGCCGGCCGCACCGAGAATCTTGGCGACCTCGCCGTACATGAGGTAGAGCTCCAGCAGCGGGCTGGCGCCCATGCCGTTGAGGAAGGCGATGACGCCGCGGCCGTCGCCGGCTGGCAGCTCGGCAAGGATCGGCTCGGTCAGCCGGCCGGCGATCTCGGAGGCCGGGGCGATCTTCTCGCGGTGGCGGCCCGGTTCGCCATGAATGCCGATGCCGATCTCCATCTCGTCGTCGGGCAGGTCGAACGAGGGCTTGCCGTTGGCCGGAACGGTGCAGCTTGTCAGGGCCATGCCCATCGAGCGTCCGTTGGCGTTGACGCGGGTGGCGATCTCGGCGACCTGGGCCAGGGACTGGCCCTCCTCGGCGGCGGCGCCGGCGATCTTCTCGGCGAGGACGGTGACGCCCACGCCCCGGCGGCCCGCCGTGTAGAGGGAGTCCTCGACCGCCACGTCGTCGTTGGTGACGACCGAGGCCACCTCGATCCCATCGGCGGCGACGATCTCGGCTGCCATCTCGAAGTTCATGACGTCACCGGTGTAGTTCTTCACCAGGTGCAGCACGCCGGCGCCGCGGTCAACGGCAGCGGTGGCCGCGACGATCTGGTCGGGAACGGGTGAGGTGAAGATCTCGCCCGCGCATGCGGCGTCGAGCATCCCGGAGCCGACGAATCCGCCGTGCAGCGGCTCGTGGCCGCTGCCGCCGCCGGAGACGATGGCGACCTTGCCCTGCTCCTTGGCCTGCGCGCGGTAGACGATGTGCTGATCGGTGTCCACGCGGAGAGCGCCCGGGTGCGCCGCCGCCATGCCGGTGAGGGCATCTGTGACCACGGTGTCGACGGAATTGATGAGTTTCTTCATGACACGAAGCTACCCCGGGGCCCTCCCCCATTCATCAGCAGGACGGCAGGTCGACAGCATCTTCACACCGGACGCCCCTGTGCCGCACATTCGTGCCATTCCCGGCGGGCCTGCCGGCGCGGACGGGCGGTGACGGACTCGGTACCCGCACTAGTCTCGAACCATGTTCGACGCCCTTGTGCACCTGCCCGCCACCGAGCACCCCGAGCTGCTCGGCGAGCCAGTCCGCCGACTCATCCACCTGCTGCCCGAGGCCCAGGTCTTCGCCATCGACCCGGCCCTGTCGGACACCGAGGCGCTGTGCCGCGCCTATGGTGAGGACGAGTCGACCTGCGCCAACTGCGTGATCGTCCGCGGCCGGCGCGGCGAGGACGTGCGCACGGCGGCCTGTCTGGCCCTGGCAACGACCCGCGTCGACGTCAACCGGCTCGTCCGCAGGCGCCTGGACGTGCGCAAGTGCTCCTTCGCGCCCATGGACGACGCCGTCGCCGAGTCCGGCATGGAGTACGGCGCGATCACACCCGTCGGCCTGCCCGCGGCCTGGCCGATCTGGATCGACTCAGCCGTGGCCGCCGCCGACCAGGTCTGCATCGGGGCCGGCACCCGGGCGGCCAAACTCATCGTCCCCGGCCGCTCACTGCTGGCCCTGCCGGGCGCCGAACTCGTCGAACACCTGGCCTCCTGAACCCGCCCGCCTGGCCGGTCCGCGTGTCACCTAGGGGCGAAACTGGCCTCTGACATGGGTTTTTCTTCTCCCAACCCTAGCCGGACGCTCAGGGGTTCACTAAGCTGCTGCCCTGAGATGGGTGGAGGAACAGCATGACCGAACGCGATGGACAACCACCGCGTACCGACACGCAGGGGTACGCCTGGGCAGAGGCAGAACTGCAACGCACCGGCCAGGTCGACTACGGCAACTGGGTGCCGGCCGCGCTCATGGGCACCCTGCTCGTCGCCTCCGGCATCCTATTACTGGTCCTCTCCCTGCTGCTCATCATGTGGGCGAACCAGGCCGTCCTGGCCGTCGTCGGCGTGCTGTGTCTTCTCGCACTGGCCCTCACCGGCTACCTGGAGTTGTGCCGCCGACGCTTCGCCTTCGACGGCGGCCGCCTCATGGGCGCCATGCACCAGCTGGTCGTCGACAACCTCGACTGGGATGGCCGTGGCGAGCTGCTCGACATCGGCTGCGGCGCCGGGGCGCTCACCATCCGATGCGCCAAGACCTTCCCCGGCGGCCGGTTCACCGGGATCGACCGGTGGAACCCCAAGTGGAGTCATGCCAGGGAGCAGTGCGAGCATAACGCCCGCGCCGAGAACGTCGACGACCGCGTGGCCTTCGTCGACGGTGACGCGGCCCGTCTCGACGCCCCCGACGGCGCCTTCGATGCCGCGGTCAGCAACTTCGTCTTCCACGAGGTGCGTTCCGAACCAGACAAGCGGGCGCTCGTCCGCGAGGCCCTGCGCGTGGTCCGCCCCGGCGGCGCCTTCAGCTTCCAGGACATGTTCGGTCACCGCAGGCTCTACGGCGACATGGAGGCCTTCGTGCAGGAACTGCGCGACGGGGGCGTCACACAGATCGAGTACATCCCGCGCACCGAGAGCGTGGCCGGCGCACCAGCCTGGATCAGGACGCCCTGGATGCTCAAGGGCGCCGGCATCATCCACGGACGCAAGTGAACGGCGCCGCAAAACGGCCGGCACGAGTCCGGTGATCGGCCGACACGGCCGGGCCATCTACCCTAGAGTGGAGCCATGCGCGTAGTGGTGTGCGGCGAAGCACTCATCGACCTCATCCCCGACAACTCCGTCCCCGGCACGACACAGTCGAGCCTGTGGCAGGCCCACTCGGCCGGCGGGCCGCTCAACACGGCCATTGCCCTGGCCCGTCTGGGCCTGCCCGCCCAGTTCCTGGGCAGGCTCGGCGGCGACGGTTTCGGCGCTCAGCTGCGCAGCCACCTGGCCGTCAACCGCGTCGGCCTGGACATGACGGTGCAGACCGAGTCCGAGCCCACCTCGCTGGCGATCGTCAGCGTGGATTCCACAGGCCAGGCGACCTACACCTTCCACCTGCTGAACACCGCAAACTTCAACTGGACCGGCCAGGACTTCCCCCAGCTGAGCGCCGACGACTGGCTGCACACCGGCTCGCTGGTCGCCGTCGTCGAACCCGGCCGCAGCGCCCTGCTCGACTACCTGTCCACGACGCCGGCCAGGCTGTCGTTCGACCTGAACGTGCGTCCCACCGTGCAACCGGACCGGGAGCGCTACGCCGAACTGCTCGCCCCCTTCCTGAAGGTGCTCGGCGAGCGCGGCGGCATCGTCCGGGCCAGCGATGAGGACCTGCGCTGGCTCTACCCGGAAGGTGGGGCCTCGGCCCAGGACATCGCGGCCGGCATGGCCCGCGAACACGGGCTGGACCTGGTCGTCGTCACGGCCGGCGGCGAGGGCGCCTTCGCCGTCGGCGCCGACCGC
This sequence comes from Propionibacterium ruminifibrarum, assembly GCF_900289195.1. Classification (GTDB taxonomy): domain Bacteria; phylum Actinomycetota; class Actinomycetes; order Propionibacteriales; family Propionibacteriaceae; genus Propionibacterium; species Propionibacterium ruminifibrarum. The sequence continues at coordinate 162,876 of NZ_OMOH01000003.1, read as the reverse complement.
GAGCCCGTGTCCGTACCGGGAATCCCCACCGCCGTTGCCGACACCGTTGGGGCCGGTGACACCTTCACCGCCGGCTTCCTCAGCGTGTGGCTGAGTGACGATCAGGACCTGGTCCGGGCGTTGCGCACCGGCTGCGCGGCGGCCTCGATCACCTGCTCGCGCATCGGCGCGAACCCTCCGGACGCCGACGAGGTGCGGGCGCTGCTCTCCTCGCGCTCCTGATCCCAGGGGTAGTCACCCGCCGGGACAGGAGCGGGTGTGAGAACCGTCTCCTGCTGGGGCCCGTTGGGCCTTCTAGCCTGAGCGACGGTGTCGGCCGGGCTCAGCCCCGTTTGAGGTGCAGCCTGCGCAGGATCGAGTCGAGGAAGGTCTGGAACTCCCCGACCCGGAAGATGCGCACGCCGATGAGGAGGAAGATGACGAAGACGACCGCCCCGGCGAGGTCGGCCGCGTACTGGGCGATGAGCCTGTCGTGCATGGTCCAGACGATGTACGAGGCGGTGAAGTAGGCGGGCACCCCGGCGAGGATCGAGGCGGCCAGCATCCGCGCGTACAGGCTGAGGACGCCGCGCAGGTTGAGCCCGCCCATCTGGCGGCGGGCGTAGGCCGTGAAGACGAGTGCCAGCACCGTGTTGCCGGTGAACATGCCAAGGCAGATCGTCACGACGCCGACGCTGGCCGGCACCGTCAGTGCCACCAGGGCGAAGGCCACCTGCAGGCCGGTGACCAGGCACTGCATCCACAGATTCGTGCCGCCCTGCTCGGTGGCGAAACAGTACTGCTGCTGCAGCGTCACGATCGTGTACGCGACGGTCGAGGAGACCATGACGGCCAGCACCCAGGCGGTGGCGGTGGCCTCCTCCGGGGTCAGGCTCCAGTAGATGCCGCGCACGACCGGGCGGGCGAGCGCGATGAGCATGACGCTCGTCGGGATGATGCCGACCATCGGCAGGGTCAGGCCCTTGTAGAGCAGTTCCTGCATGTCGCCCAGGCCGACCGCCTCGTCGCGCCGCTGCCAGGCTCGGGCCAGCTGCGGGAACAGGGCCGTGAGGATGGAGAAGGCGATGAGCGAGTACGGCATCTGGAAGAGCGTGTTCGCGTTCTGGTAGGCGGCGTAGCCGGCGACGTAGCGTCCCTCGGGGGCGCGGTCGATCATGCCGGTGGCGACGTTCATGATGAACAGGCCGCCGCCCTGGGCGATGCACAGCGCCAGGAAGGTGAGACTGGCGAACCGGCCGATCTGGCCGAACCCGTAGCCGCGCAGGCCCCAGCGCGGCCGCCAGCGGAAACCGGTGTGGATGAGCACGGGCACTAGGACGAGGGCCTGGGCGAGGATGCCGAGGGTGGCCGTGCCGGCCAGCACCCACACCATCGGGGTCGTCCAGGTGGTCGGGTCGGCCTGCTGGCCCCACATGCGCAGGAAGAGGAGCTCGCCGCCGATCGCGACGACGTTGTTGAGCACGGGCGCCCAGCCGTAGGGGCCGAAGGAGCCGCGGGCGTTGAGCAGATTGCCGAAGACGGCGAAGATGCCGTAGAAGAGCACCTGCGGCATGCACAGGTAGGCGAACTCGATCGCCAGGTGCAGGGCAGGACCCTGCAGCCGGGTGATGCGCATGAGCAGGCCGGCTCCGACGGTGCAGAGCAGGGCGATGCTCAGGATGAGCGCGAAGGTGATGGTCAGGAGACGGTCGACGAGCTGCCTGCCGCCATCGGGGCGTTTCATCGCCTTGGTGATCTGCGGCAGCAGGACGGCGTTGAGGATGCCGCCGGACAGCAGCACGAGGATGTAGTTCGGCAGCGAGTTGGCCGAGCGGAAGGCGTCGGCGGCGAGCGTCTGGCCGACGACCTTCACCAGAAGCATGGCGTTGACCATGCCGAGCACCCGGGACACGAGGGTGCCGGAGGCCATGAGGATGGAGTTGCGGCCCAGGTTCCGGCGGTCGCGCTCGTCGATCGCCGCCTGGTCGATCTGCTCGCCCTCTGCCGGCCCGCCGGGCCGGGCCTGGTCGGGCGGGGCGCTGCGACGCGGGACGTCGGGACGGTCACCGGGCAGGCCGCGGGCCGGCCCGGGTGTCCCGCCCGTCGTCGGCGCCCCCGGGCCGCTCTGGCCGGGGTGGATCCGTAACCCCGCCCCGGGGAAGGCGGGGGCGAGGGCCTCGAGCTCGACGCGCGGGATGATGCGTGTCGGCTCGTCGTCGCCGTACGGATCCGGCGGCGGGATGTCGGCCCTGCGGGGGCGATAGCTCAACGCCCGGTACCCGCGTAGACGACCGCCTCACCATCGGCGTCGAGGCCGAAGGCGGTGTGGGCGGCACGAACAGCCTTGTCGAGCAGGTCGGCCTGGACCACGACGGAGATCCTTATCTCGGAGGTGGAGATCATGTCGATGTTGATGTCCTGCTCGGCCAGGGCGTCGAAGAAGCGGGCGGTGACACCGGGGTGGGTGCGCATACCGACACCGATGACGGAGATCTTGCCGATCTGGTCGTCGTAGAGCAGCTTCTCGAAGCCGATCTCCTCCTGGTTGGCGGTGAGGGCGTCGATGGCCTTCTTGCCGTCGCTCATCGGCAGCGTGAAGGAGATGTCGGTGCGCCCGCTGGCGGCCGAGACGTTCTGCACGATGACGTCGATGTTGATCTCGGCCTCCGCGATGACGTCGAAGATCTTGGCGGCCTTGCCGATCTGGTCGGGCACACCGACGATCGTGACCTTCGCCTCGCCGCGGTCGGACGCGATGCCGGTGATCATTGCCTGTTCCATCTCATTGCCCTTCCTCATGTCGGTGTGTCCGGTGACCCAGGTGCCGGGCTTGTCGTTGAACGAACTGCGCACGTGCACGGGGATGTTCTCGCGGCGCGCGTACTCGACGCAGCGCAGGTGCAGCACCTTGGAGCCGCAGGCCGCCATCTCCATCATCTCCTCGTAGGTGATCTCGGGGATCTGGGCGGCGGAGGGGACGATGCGCGGGTCGGCGGTGAAGACGCCGTCGACGTCGGTGTAGATCTCGCAGTACTCGGCGCCGAGGGATGCTGCCAGGGCGACCGCCGTCGTGTCCGAGGCGCCGCGCCCGAGGGTGGTGACGTCCTTGGTGTCCTGGCTGACGCCCTGGAAACCGGCCACGATGGTGACGTTGCCGAGTTCGAGGGACTTGTTGATGCGGCCGGGCGTGATGTCGATGATGCGGGCGTTGCCGTGCAGGCCCGTGGTGATGACCCCGGCCTGGCTGCCGGTGTAGCTGCGGGCGGGCACGCCCAGGTCGTTGAGGGCCATCGCCAGCAGGGCGGCGCTCTGGCGCTCGCCGGTGGTGAGCAGCATGTCGAGTTCGCGGGGCTGCGGCTGAGGGCTCACCTCGAGCGCGAGGTCCATCAGTTCGTCGGTGGTGTCGCCCATCGCCGAGATGACGACGACGACGTCATTGCCGTCGTGGCGGGCCCGCGCGATGCGCCGCGCGACGCGTTTGATGGATGCGGCATCCGCAACGGATGACCCGCCGTACTTCTGGACGATCCTTGCCATGGCTTCCCCTCGTGGACTGACGAGCCCAACTCTAGCTGCCCGGCCGTGACCGGCGGGAATAGCATTGGGCGCGTGGACAAGCCCTTCCTGCGCATCGGCGACGCCGAACGGGACGCAGCACTCGAGCTCCTGCAGAGTCACTACGCCGCCGGGCGTCTCAGCACCGAGGAGTTCGAGGAGCGCATGTCGGCGGTTCTCGCCGCGCACCACCAGGACGAGCTCGACGCGCTGTTCACCGATCTGCCGGCCGATCCCCAGGCCCGTTTCTTCGACGAGACCGGCCCGGTCGGGCCCGCCGCCAGCCCAAGCGCCCTGACGCCCTGGCAGGCGCCGGTCCCGGCGCCCCGTGGCGGGAACGCACACCGGACACTGTCCGTCGTGCTCGGCACGATCAGCGGCACGGTCTGGCCGGTGGCCCTCATCGGCGTCCTCTTCTTCGGTGCCCCGTGGCGGGTCGTACTCATCGCCATGGTGGTCTCGATCCTCACCGGGACGATCCAGCGCACTCTTCGTGACAACAAGGCGCTGCCGCCGGGCGACGAGGACTGAGACCCGACGTCCGGCACAGCCCCGCCAGGCGCAGTCACGTCCGAGGACGGGGCCGTGCACAGGGGATGAGCACACTGGCGGTCTTGCCGGTCGTGCCCGGCACGGCTTCTCGCGGGCGCAGCGGCCCACGGGCTCGCCCCTGAATCGGCCGCGGCCACTGGGCGAAGGCTGTTCATCGGGCGGGGCGGGAATCTAGTCTTCAGTACATGAGCATTCAATGGGGAATCGCTGGACCGGGTCGGGTCGCACGGATCATCGCGTCAGAGTTCAAGGCCGTCGAGGACGCCGAGGTCGTCGCCGTCGGGTCGCGCAGCACCGAGCGGGCGCGAGCCTTCGCGGCCGAGTTCGACATACCGCACGCCCACGGCAGCTACGAGGAGCTCGTCGCCGACCCTGACGTCGACGCTCTGTACATCGGCACCCCCAACGCCCAGCACTTCCCCCTGGCCCTGGCCGCGATCGGCGCCGGCAAGGCGGTCCTCGTCGAGAAGTCGATGTGCTGTCAGGGCGAGCACACCCGCCAGCTGATCCGCGCCGCCCGCGAGCGCCACGTCTTCCTCATGGAGGGCATGTGGACGCGCTTCCTGCCGGCCGTTCAGGCGGCCCACAGCGTCGTGGAGTCGGGGCGCATCGGCCGGGTGCGGGCGCTGCAGGGCGACCTGTTCTCGTACCGCGACTTCGACCCGACCGACCGGCTGTTCGCGCCCGAGATGGGCGGCGGCTCGATGCTCGACCTGGGCGTCTACCTGCTGCACTTCGCCCAGGACTTCCTGGGCACCCCCACCGGCATGCAGTGCATCGGCCGTTGCTACAGCAACGGGGTGGACGCCGATGTGGCGCTCCAGCTGCGCTACGGCGACGGCTCCTTCGCGCAGCTGTGCTGCTCGCTGGCCGGCCACGGCCCGGGACGCATGGCGATCATCGGCACGAGCGGCTTCATCGAGGTCGGCCCCCGGTTCCACCACCCCTCGGCCATCACGGTGCACACCCCGGAGGACCACGTCGAGGCCGAGGTGATCAGTGAGCCGTTCGAGGGCGCCGGCTACCGTCACGAACTGCAGTCGGCCACCGACGCGATCGCTGCCGGCGCCACCGAGCACGAACTGGTGCCGCTGTCGGACACCCTGGCCGTCTCGCAGACGATGACGCAGGCCCTCGACCAGTTCGGCTACCGCCCGCACGACCGATTGACCCTGTGACATCCTGGGATCGACCCGGACGGGAAGGAACACGAGGACAATGGCGACGACAGTGGGGTTCATCGGGGCGAACGGCCTCATGGGGCACGGGATGGCGAAGAACATCGCCAAGGCCGGGTTCGACCTGGTCTACACGGTGCACCGCAACGCACCGGCCGATCTGGAGGCGATGGGCGCCCGCCGGGTCGCCGGCAACGCCGAGCTGGGGGCCCAGTGCGAGATCGTCGTCATCTGCATCACGACCGCCCAGGACGTGCAGCAGGTCGTCACCGGGCCGGACGGGCTGCTCACCAGCCCGCGTGAGGGCCTGGTGATCGTCGACGCGGCGACGAGCGAACCGTCAGTCACCCGCGAGCTGGCCGCGCAGGCCGCGGCAGCCGGGGTCGCCTACGCCGATGCGCCGCTCACCCGCGGCCCGGCCGAGGCCGAGCAGGGGCGCCTCAACACGCTCGTCGGTGCCGACGACGAGGTCTTCGCCCGGATCGAACCGGTGCTGGCGAGCTACTGCGAGAACATCCTGCGCGCGGGCCCGGTGGGGGCCGGCCACACGATCAAACTGCTCAACAACTTCTGCCTCCAGGCGGCGACGACGGCGCTGGCCGAGTCGTTCACCGTGGCGCGCGCAGCGGGCGCCGACCCGCAGACGCTCGTCGACGTACTGGGCAAGGGCATGTTCGACAACCAGCTGCTCGCCATCATGGGCGCCACCCTGAACGGCGACTACGAGCGCCAGCAGTTCGCGCTGGGCAACGCCCGCAAGGACGTGCGCTACTACACGCGGCTGGCCGGTGACGTACAGGTCGCCCCGGTGGTGGGCGACGGCGTCCACGAGACACTCTCACTGGCCTGCTCGGCCGGCTACGCCGGGCACAACGTGCCGTGGGTGGCCGAGGCGACGGACCGGATCAACGGGCTGGGCGAGCAGACGTCCTGACCGGGCCGGTCCCCTCGACCGGGGCGTCGAACCGGTTGGACGTCCGGCGCTCACCGACGATTCCCGGCCTCGGGCTCGTTCTCCTCGACGAACCCACGGGCACCCCGGCGCTCACCGACGGTGCGCCGCCCGCCCGGGTCGGGCGGGCGGCGCAGACGAGTGCGCGGCGTGGCTCAGACCTTGGTGACCTTCACCTTCAGGCGGAGTTCGTCGTCCTCACGCCAGTCACCGGCCGGCTCTGCGCGGTGCATGCTCGTGGCGAGCACCTCGGCGGCGATCAGCTCGGAGTGGGTCTCGATGGCCGCCGCCAGGTCGGCGTCATCGCTCGCCCAGGCCAGGTCGATGCGGTCCGAGACGTCGAGGCCGGCGGCCTTGCGGGAGTCCTGCACGAACCGGATGACCTCACGGGCCCGGCCGGCGCTGACGAGCTCGGGGGTGAGCGTGAGGTCGAGGGCGATGGTGTCGCCCTGGACGTCGGCAACCGACCAGCCCTCGCGGGGGCGCTCGGTGATGAAAACGTCGTCGGCCCCCAGCTCGACGGGCCCGACGCCGGCGACGTCGAGCGTCACCGTGCCGCCGTCGGCGAGCCCCGAGGCGAGGGCCGCCGCGTCGGCGTCGGCGATCGCGGAGGCGACGACGGGCGTCTGCTTGCCGTAGCGCCTGCCGAGGGCACGGAAGTTGGCCTTGGCGGTGTGGACGACGACGTCGCCGGCGGAGCTGAACGAGTCGAGCCGTTCGATGTTCAGCTCGGCGGTGATCTCGTCGACGAGCTCGGCGGGCAGCCGGTCGATGGCGGCCGAGTTGACGAGTGCCCGGCCCAGCGGCTGGCGGGTCTTCACCTTGGCCTCGGCGCGTGCCGAACGGCCCACCTCGACGAGTCGGCGGGCCAGTTCCATGGCATCGTCCAGCTCGGTGTCGATGAGCGCGGTGTCGGCCTGCGGCCAGCCGGTCAGGTGCACCGACTCGGGGGCGTCGGGCAGTGTCGGGCGGAACAGGTCCTGCCAGACCCGTTCGGTGATGAACGGGGCCAGCGGGGCCATGAGCTGGGTGAGCGTGGCCAGGGTCTCGTGCAGCGTCCACAGGGCGCCGGCGTCGCCGTCCCAGAAGCGGCGGCGTGAGCGCCGCACGTACCAGTTCGACAGCTCGTCGATGAAGCCGGCGATGAGGGTGCCGTAGCGCTGCGAGTCGAACGCCTCCAACGCCTCGGTGACGTCCGCGACGAGCTGGTTGACGGCGCTGGTCAGCCAGCGGTCCAGCACGTGCCGCCCGGCGACTGCCGGGGCCTGCCCGGTGGGCGTCCAGTCGTTGGCGCGGGCGTAGAGACTGTGGAAGGCGACCGTGTTCCAGTAAGTCAGCATGACCTTGCGGACGACTTCCTGCAGCGTCGTGTCGCCGACCCGGCGGGCCGACCACGGGGACCCGGAGGAGGCCATGAACCAGCGGACCGCGTCGGCGCCGTGACGGTCCATGAGCGGGATCGGCAGCAGGATGTTGCCGAAGTGCTTGCTCATCTTGCGGCCGTCCTCGGCCAGGATGTGACCCAGGCAGAGCACGTTCTTGTAGCTGGACTCGCCGAAGACGAGGGTCGGCACCGTCATCATCGTGTAGAACCAGCCGCGGGTCTGGTCGATAGCCTCGCAGATGAAGTCGGCCGGGAAGTGCTCGGCGAACCTCTCCTTCGAGCCCTCGACCCACGGGTAGCCCCACTGGGCGAAGGACATCGAGCCGGAGTCGAACCAGGCGTCGATGACCTCGGGCACGCGGCGGTAGGTGCCGGTCTCGCCGGGCAGGGTGAAGGTCACGTCGTCGACGAACGGGCGGTGCGGGTCCATGTCGGCCAGTTCGGGCCGGCCGGCCAGCTCGGCGAGTTCGGCGCGCGAGCCGACGCAGCGGAGCCTGGTCGGGTCCTCGTCGTTGCGCCAGATGGGCAGCGGCGTGCCCCAGTAGCGGGTGCGCGACAGGGCCCAGTCGATGTTGTTGCGCAGCCAGTCGCCGTAGCGGCCCCACTTGATGTTGTCCGGGTACCAGGTGGTCTTCTCGTTCTGGGCGAGGAGTTCGTCCTTGCGCTGGGTGGTGCGGATGTACCAGCTGGGCTGGGCGTAGTAGATCAGCGGCGTGCCGCAGCGCCAGCAGTGCGGGTACGAGTGCGTGTGGTCCTCGGCGCGGAACAGGATGCCGCGCCGTTCCAGGTCGGCGACGATCACGGGGTCGGCGTCCTTGAAGAACAGGCCGCCGACGAGCGGCAGGCCCTCCTCGAAGGTGCCGTCGGGACGGATCGGGTTGATGACCGGCAGGTCGTTGGCGCGGCCGACGGCCATGTCGTCGGCGCCGAAGGCGGGCGCCTGGTGGACGAGGCCGGAGCCGTCACCGGTGGTGACGTAATCGGCCAGCACGATGAAGTTGGCGCGCTTGTCGAAGGGCACCAGCTCATAGGGGCGCTGGTAGTCCCAGCCCGCCATGTCGGCGCCGGTCGCGGTCTCCAGCACCGTCCAGATCCGCTCGCCGTCCTCGTCGGTGGCCCCCAGCACGGTGTCGAAGAGGGGTTCGGCCAGCACGAGCCGCTGCGTGCCATCGGTGGCGAGCACGTAGGTGACCTCGGGGTGTACGGCGACGGCCGTGTTCGAGACGAGGGTCCAGGGGGTCGTCGTCCAGACGAGCAGCTTGGCGCCCCGGGCTGCCCACAGTCCGCTGGTGAGCGGCAGGGCGACGAAGATCGAGGGCTCGGTGACGTCGCGGTAGCCCTGGGAGACCTCATGGTCGGACAGGGCGGTCTCGTCCTTGGGACAGTACGGCGTGACGCGGTAGTCCTGCACGAGCAGGCCGTCGTTGAAGATCTTCTGCAGCGCCCACCACTCGGAGTCGACGTACTCGGGGGCCATCGTCCAGTAGGCGTCGTCCATGGTGACCCAGTAGCCCATGCGGCGGGTCAGTTCGACGAACTCGTCGACGTGCTCGCTGACCGAGGCCCGGCACTTCGCGTTGAACGCCTCGATGCCGTACTCCTCGATCTGGCTCTTGTTGTCGATGCCGAGTTCCTTCTCGACGGCCAGTTCGACGGGCAGGCCGTGGCAGTCCCAGCCGGCCTTGCGGTCGACCCGGTAGCCCTGCATCGTCTTGAACCGGGGGAAGAAGTCCTTGAAGACGCGGGCCTCGATGTGGTGGGTGCCGGGCTGGCCGTTGGCGGTGGGCGGGCCTTCGAAGAAGTTCCAGCGGGGACCGTCCTGGGTCGCCCGCCAGCTCTTGGCGAAGGTGTCGTTGGCCTCCCAGAAGGCGATGATCTCGTGGTCCATCGCCGGCAGGTCGATCTGGGCGGGAACCGCGCGGTATCGGTTCGCGGCTGGCTCGGTTGGTGTCATCGTTCCTCTTCGCTGTCGACGTCGCTGACGCTGCGAAGGGACGAGAGGCCCGGCCTTTCACAGGCCGGGGCGGCCCGCGGTACCACCCTTCTTGGGGCACCACCGGGCACCCCCTCTTGCTTGTGTGCCGCTGCCGGTTCTAATGAGCAGGATGCCCTGCCGTTCTTCCGGCGGCTCCGAAGTGATGGCTCCATCAACGCCGTGCGACCCGAACATTGTAGACGAGCAGCCCAATGGCCCCGGCTCGCCCGCGGCCGCCCCCACCGACTCGTGGCGCCGGCGGGACCACCCCAACGGCGACCCTGAATTGATCCTGTGAAAGCTATATCGGGTTTGGCTAGGAAGAATATGATTTTTCCTTAACTGTTGCTAAGCTGGCGTGGTTCACCTCCCCGGCAGGGTCGTCGTTCCCCGCCACGTCGAAACCGAATCGGAGCCATTGCATGGGAGTGCCCGAGGGTTACCGCGAGTTCGTCGCGGAGCACACCCCTGCGCTCTACCGCATCGCCTTCCTCCTCAGTCATGACCGCGACATCGCAGAGAACCTGTTGAACCGGACCGCCAAGGAACTGCTCAAGCAGTACAAGCACCGCACGAGCGACGCCGAGTGCGCCGAGTGGGCGCGGCTCTGCGTCTACCGCCTGTTCCTCGAGGACGCCGGCAAGGACGGCTACGAGGACGCCCCGCCGGCCAATGCGGGCGAACAGAGCGGTGAGGCCTTCATCGCGCGCCGCCTGGCGGCCCTCGCACCGGTGGACCGCGCGATCGCGGTGCACGCCGTGCTCGACGACTGCAGCACGCAGAAGGTCGCCACCGATCTCGCGTGCAGCACGGGCGAGGTGCGCAGTGCCCTGGCCACCTTCAGTGCGCTGAGCAGTTCGCCGCCCGTCCAGCACGACGACGAGGGTGACATACCCACGGTCGTCATGCCCGCCGCCGGGAACGGCGCGGGCCGCGACGAGCGGGAACAGCACGGACTGATCCCGCTGAAGACGCAGCCCCGCAAGCGCAAGTTCGGTTCCATCGTCGAGATCCGTCGCCACCTCGACGCGAAGGCCGGCCGCAAGAGCGCAGCCGAGAAGGCCGCGGAGAATTCATCCGTGGGTTCTGCCGCGCAGATCGGATTCACCTGGGTGCAGGGCGACGAGCCAGGATCGCGAGGTAAGGTCTACAGCGGCGATCCTGCGCTGTCGGCGACGGACCGCAATGCCGGCGAGCCGCCGGTACACAACGACGATGACGCTTCCACACGTTCCGGTGGGCCGGCCCGTGTGATGCAGAACGCCCCCGATGATGACCAGCCGCAAGGGCCCTCGCCCCGCAGACTGGCCACAGGTTAAGGAAATTCTGTGGGTATCAGCGACGAGCTGCGCGATCTTGCAGCCACGCCTCCCGAAGCCACCGCGATGAGCGCCTCCCTGGCGGATCAGGCGGTCGGCTTCGCGATCAAGGCGCGCCGTGTTGCGCGCATGAAGATCGCCGCAGCGGTGACGGCCGGCGCCATCGCGACGACGGGGGTCGCCATCGGCGTTGTCACGTCGAACGACAACTCCGACCTTCCGGTCTCCACCCCGGTCGTGACGATCACCCCGAGTTCGGCCAGCCCGTCCCAGTCGTCCTCGGCGTCTCCGTCATCGTCGCCCACGCAGTCCGAGTCTCCCGAACAGAGCGCGTCGCCCTCGGATGCCCCCATCCTGGTGCAGCCCTCCCAGCCCGAGCTGGAACCCGCCGGCCCGGGCACCGACCCGAACATCCTCGAGGAGATCCTCGAGACCCTGCGTTCACTGCCCGAGCGGATCATCGAGGCTCTCAGGCCGGGCTCCCCCAGCGGGCCCGATTCCCGCAATGGGGACGAGGATTCAGGCACGTCTGAGCCGTCGCTCACTCCCAGCAACCCCACGTCCCCGGAAAGTCCCTCTGCCTCACAAACCGAGGCCCCTTCCCCATCAAGCCCTGCCTCCTCCGCATCGGAAAGCAGCGCCCCGCCGAGTTCTGCCACGCCCTCTCCCGAGCCCAGTGATCCCATCTGCAAGGTCAGGGAAGAGCGGCGAGGTGCAGGCGATGAATATTTCTTCTGGTCCGAGAGAAAGGTCGATTGCGACCAGGAGCCCTACAAGGAACGCCTGGAGAAGGCCAAGGAGAGCAGCAGCCCGGCTGAATCCCCCTCTGGTAATCAGGTGTGCGTGGTGATCGAGGAGCAGGACGGCAAGGAGACGGCCAGGGCCACTATCCCGTGCGGCGGGGCCGCATAACCACGTGCCGCCGTGTCCCCAGAGAAGCTGTGTGCCTATTCGTCGCCCATGTAGCGGCGGCCGTTGAAGGCCCTGCCGAGGGTCACGTCGTCGGCGTACTCGAGGTCGCCGCCGACGGGCAGGCCCGAGGCGAGTTTGCTGACCCGGATGCCCGGGGTGTCGGCCAGCAGGCGTGAGATGTAGGTCGCCGTGGCCTCGCCCTCGAGGTTCGGGTTGGTGGCCAGGATGACCTCCTCGACCGTCGTGTCGGACAGGCGGCGCACCAGCTCGGCGATCCGCAGGTCGCCGGGGCCGCGGCCGTCGATGGGGCTGATCGAGCCGCCGAGGACGTGGTAGAGCCCGTGGAACTCGCGGGTGCGCTCGATGGCGACGACGTCCTTCGACTCCTCGACGACGCAGATGAGCGAGCGGTCACGGCGCGGGTCGCGGCAGATGCGGCAGGTCTCGGCGTCGGTGACGTTGAAGCACACCGAGCACATGTGAGTGTGCTCCTTGACGGTCATGAGCACGTTCGCGAGGCGCTCGACGTCGGCCTGCGGCTGCTCGAGCAACCAGAAGGCGATGCGCTGGGCGCTCTTGGGCCCCACCCCGGGCAGGCGCCCCAGTTCGTCGATGAGTTCCTGGACTGGTCCGTCGTACACGTCACAGACCCAGCTGGCCGAGATCGGGGACGACCTTCTGGGCGGCGGCGGAGGCCTTCGTCGAGGCGTCGCGCACCGCGGCGAGGACGAGGTCGGCGAGCCCCTCGGGGTCGGAGGGGTCGATGGCCTCGGGCTTGATGGCCAAGCCGATGAGTTCGCCGTTTCCCCTGACGGTGGCCTCGACGAGTTCGCCGCCGGCGGTGCCGGTGAAGCTCGTGGCCTCGAGGTCGCGCTGGGCCGCCTGGAGCTGGGCCTGCACCTGCTGGGCCTGCTCGAGCAGGGCGTTCATATCCATACCCTCGGGAAACATGGTCTGCCTTTCAGGACGAGTGGCCGATGCGTGCACGGCCGTCACGGGCCGGTCACCGGTCATCCATGGTACGTGGCGACGGGGTCAGGGCTGGGCCTCGTTCGCGACCTCTTCGATCAGCTCGGCGCCCAGCTCGTCGATGAGCAGCTGGGTGGCCGGCTTGTCCGAATCCACGATGGTCACGTCGTCCATGCTCACATCGGCGTCCGGGTCGTACTCGTCGCCCTCGGCCTCGTCGGGTGGGCTGATGACGTGGTGGCGCACCGCCGGGGCCGGGTCGCCCGGGTCGGCGCCTGGCTGCGGGGCGGGCTCCGGCGCACCGGCGCCGGGCTGGGTGGCCCACGGGTCGTGAACCGACGGGGCACCGGGGTTGTCGTCCACGGGACCGGCCGGGGGCCGGCCGGTCCGCGCAGACGCCGGTTCAAAAGGGCGCTGGTCGCCGCCGCCCGCGGGTGGGTCGCCCCGCTGCTGAAGGTCGTTGACCGCGGCCTGCCCTTCGATGACCGTGTCGATCTCGAGGTCGGCGCCGAGAGTGGCGATGAGGGCGTCGTGCAGCACGTCGGCGCCGCCGTGCGAGACGAAGGACTCGCGGGCCCCCGGATTGTTGAAGGCGAGCGTGAGGCGGCCGCCGTTGACGTCGAGCACCTGGGCGTTGGGGCCGAGTGTCATCCAGGCGAAACGGCGGCGGTCCTTGACCGCTTCGAGCACCTGCGGCCACATCTGGCGCAGCTGGGCCGTGGTGACCTGGGCGACGCCGGTCTGCGGCGCCGGCCCCTGCTGGGCGGGTGGCTGCGGGGCGGGCGTGCCGGCCGGGGGGCTGCCCGCCGGGCGTTGACCGGCGGGCGGGTGGCCCGCCGGACGCTGCCCTGCGGGGCGCTGGGCGGCAGGGGGCTGCGCTGCTGGCGCCTGCCCGGCCGGGCGTTGTCCGGAGGGGGGCTGGCCGGCTGGACGCTGGGCCCTGGCCTGGCCCGGAGCCGCCGGCCGATCGGAGGCGGGGCTCGGGGCGGGCGCCGGGTCGGCACCGTGCTGCGCCGGCGCCGCGACGGGGTTCTGGGACGGTGCCCGTGGGGCCGGGACCGGCGGAGCCGCCTGCTGGGTCGGCTGGGCCAAGGCGGGCTGGTCGCCGCCGCCGGCGGGAACGCCGAGGCGGCGTTCCAGACGGTCGAGGCGGGCGGTGATGCCGCCCTCCGAGGCGTCGGCGCCTGGCACGAGCACGCGCGCGCACATGAGTTCGAGATAGAGCCGGGGGGCGGTCGTGCCGCGCATCTGGGTGAGCCCCTGGGCGATGACCTGGGCGGCCCGGGACAGCTCACCGGCCCCGAAGCGCACGGCCTGCTGGTTGAGCCGGTCGGCCAGGTCGGGCGCGACGTCGATGAGACCGGAGGTGAGGGCGTCGGGCACCTGGGCGATGATGACCAGGTCGCGCAGCCGCGAGAGCAGGTCCTCGGCGAAGCGGCGAGGGTCCTGACCGATCTCGATGACCTTGTCGACCGTGCCGAACACGCCCTTGCCGTCGCCGGAGGCGAAGGCGTCGATCATCTCGTCGAGCAGCGCGTCGGGCGTGTAGCCGAGCAGGGCGGCCGCCTGCCGGTAGCCGACACCGTCCTCACCGGCCGCGCCGAGCAGCTGGTCGAGCACCGACAGCGAGTCGCGCACCGACCCGGCGCCGGCCTGGACGACGAGCGGCAGCACGCCGGACTCGACCCGCACGTGCTCCTCGTCGCAGATCTTCTGCAGGTAGCCGGTGAGTACCTTCGGCGGCACCAGGCGGAACGGGTAGTGGTGGGTGCGGGAGCGGATGGTGCCGATGACCCTGTCGGGCTCGGTGGTGGCGAAGATGAACTTCACATGGGCGGGGGGCTCCTCGACCACCTTGAGCAGGGCGTTGAAGCCCGCCGGGGTGACCATGTGAGCCTCGTCGATGATGTAGATCTTGTAGCGCGAGTGGACGGGGGCGAAGTAGACGCCCTCGCGCAGGTCCCGGGCGTCGTCGACCCCGCCGTGCGAGGCGGCGTCGATCTCGATGACGTCGATGCTGCCCGGGCCCCCGGTGGCCAGGTCGCGGCAGCTGCGGCAGTGCCCGCACGGGGTGGGGGTGGGGCCCTGCTCGCAGTTGAGGCAGCGGGCGAGGATCCGGGCGCTCGTGGTCTTGCCGCAGCCGCGCGGGCCGCTGAACAGGTAGGCGTGGTGGACGCGGCCGTTGGCGATGGCGCGCATGAGCGGCTCGGTGACGTGCTCCTGACCGATCACCTCGGTGAAGGTGTCGGGGCGGTAGCGGCGGTAGAGCGCCAGCTGGGCCTGCGAGGCGTCCTGTTCGACGAGCCGTTCGAGCTCTGCCTCCTCGTCGGGGCCCGGGTCGAAGACGGGCTCGGTGATCTCGGCGGCCGGGCCCCCGCCGTCGCCGTCGGCATCGTCGTCGGGTTCGCCGAGAGCGGGGTCGTCGGGGTCGAAGCCCTCCTCGATACTGGCCTCGACCGATCCGGCCTCGTCGAGCTCGGTGTCGACCAGTGGCTCGTCGACGAAGGCGGGCGCGGGCATCGCAGGCTCATCGTCGCCGAAGAGGCTCGGGCCGGTCTGCGCGAAGAAGCCCTCGTCGACGGCATCGAGGGGTTCGACGTCTTCTTCTGGATCGCTCACGGGAACCAGACTATTAGGCGCCGCGGGCATTTCCCGACCCGCATCCGGACGGCCCGGGCCCTGCCCGGATCGTCCCGCGGCCGCCACGACGGGCCGCCCCGGAGAGCGCGGGCGGGGACCGGTTCTCAGCGCGCGGTCACCTCGAGGACTCCGTGCGCGCCCTTCTCGGCGTACGAGAAGGAGTGGTTCACGAAGGTGTAGTGGCCGGGCTCGTTGACGACGAGTTCGACGAACCCGCCCTCGGCGGCGCCCAGCGAGAGCAGCTGGGAGCCGCCGGTGCCGGTGCTCGCGCATGAGGCGTCCACCGTGGCGGCCGGCTGGTGACCGCACTCGAGTGTGTAGGCGCCCTCCTTCCACACGGTGTCGAACTGGGTGCCGACGATGTGGAAGTTGAGCTGCTCGTTCGGCCCGGCGTCGAGCACCCAGAAACGAACCCTCTCCCCCACCGTGGCTCTCAGCGGGTGCTCGTCGTACTGGAAGGCGTACCCGTTGAACATGACGGCATCGGGTTCGGTCTCGCCGAGCCGGTCGGCGTCGGCGCTCTCACCCTGGGCGCCGAACCAGGCCTCGGACTCGAGGATGACGTACTCCCTGTCGACCTCGGGCAGCCCCTCGGGGTCGATGATGACGGCGCCGAACATGCCGTTGGCCAAGTGAAGCGACATCGGCGCTGTCGAGCAGTGGTACAGCCAGATGCCCGAGCGGTGGGCGGTGAAGGTGTAGACGAGGCTCTCGCCGGGCGGGATCGTGCGCATCGGGTCGTCCGGGGAGATGTCTCCGGCGTGGAAGTCGAGGGAGTGACCCATCGTGCCCGAGTTGGTGAGGGTCACGACGAAGGTGTCGCCGACGTGCCCGCGCAGGATCGGGGCCGGGGTCTGGCCGTTGTACATGTAACGCAGCTGCCGCACGCCGGGGGCGACCTCGACGACCTCCTCGGTGACCTCCAGGTGGACCTCGTGGACGGTCTGGCCCGGGGCGGGGGCCAGGGCGGCGTCGAAGGCGCCGACGCTCATCGTCGCATTCGGGTCGAGCACCGCGTGGTCGCCGGCGCCGGGATCCCCCGCGGAGGAGCCGGAGGCGGCCGCGGTGCCCTCCACGACGATCTGCAGGACCATGCCCATCTGGCGGTGCCCGGCCACCGAGCACCAGGCCTCCTGGGACTCGGTGATGACGCCGGCGTCGACCTCGGCGCTGGCCCCCGGCATGAGCAGGCCGCTGCTTGCACCGCCGGCGAAGGTCAGGTCGTGCACCTGGCCGCCGGTGTCCTCGTTGGTCAGGGTGACGATCAGATGCGTTCCCGCGGGCACCGTGATCCGGTTCGGCGTGAACGCCATGTCGGCGCCCGTGACCTGGACGCGCTGGACGGGCGCGTCCGAGACGTCGGCGCCGGTTCCCGCCCCGGGGCCGAGGCCACCGACCATCGTTGACGGCGAGACGGCGGTGGCGACCGCCATGGCCAGCGCGACCGCGCCGGCGCCGAGGATCCAGGTGAACCGGCGGCCGCGTTCGGCCAGCGTGTCGTCGTCGGCGAGGCCGAGCGGTTCCCTGGCCAGGCCGCAGCGAAGGATCGTTGCGAGGAGGAACAGGACATTGGCGACCAGGACGGCGAGCGCGGCCGCGCGGGCCGCCGACGGCAGCGGTGCCAGCAGGGCCAGGCCGGCGGTGTTCGCGCTGATCAGGCGGGCGTCCGAGCCGGTGTCCATGATGGCGTTGCGGCGGCGCACCCTGCCGGGGCCGCCACCGAAGATGACCGGCAGCAGATAGGACAGGGACCCGGCGATGAGCTGGGCGGCGAAACCGCCCAGGAGGGGCCAGGCCAGCTGCGGCAGCCGCCCCAGCATCTGCTGGCGGTCGGTGCTGGTGGCCATGAGCACGACGGCCACGGCCAGCGTGCCGACGAGCCATGCCAGACCGCAGATCACCGAGCGGGAGGCGTAGCTGACGGGGCGTTTCACCTTCGCCGCGGCCCACATGGTACTGGCCACCACGCCGACGCAGGCGGTGTAGCCGAACAGCCCGAGCGCCGAGATCCAGCCGCGTGCGGTGACACCGCCCAGGCCGGTCGCCGCGATGGCGAGGCAGAACAGGGGCAGGACGCGGCGGACGCTGATCTCGGCACCGGGCACCATGCGGGTGCGCAGCATCGTCGGCCACAACGTGAGCAGGGTGCCCATGACGGCCAGGCCGAGCCAGCCGAGCACACCTGTGGCGATGTGCGGGAGCATGAAGACGTCCAGGCGGCTGCCGCCGGCGGCCGTCATCAGGTGGCCGAGCATGCCGCAGACGACGAACCAGAAGCCGCAGACCATGTAGTAGGCCAGCACCGTCCGCCCCAGGCGGGTGGTGAGCGCCCCCGCGGAGCGCACGCCGAGGACGATGACGTGACCGGTGACGGCGGCGACGCACAGCAGCGCGCCGGCGGTCTGCAGCGCCTCGCGGCCGCTCTCGGTGCCGGCCAGGAGGGCGATGATGCCTGCGTTGAGCACCGACAGGACCGCGATCTGGGGTGCGCGGCGGGTCGCCGGGCTGCGCATGAGGGCGGCGGTGAAGTAGTCGCTCCACACGACGACCGCGTTGGTGGCGACGCCGAGCGCCGCGGCGTGCAGGCCGACCCAGCCGAGGCCGGAGCGCCAGCGCTGCCCGATCGTGCCGGCGACGGCGACGACCGCCCAGGCGCAGACGAGGACGGCCGTCATGCGGTGCCAGACGCGTCGCGAGGCGAGGCCGCGGTGCCGCTCGCGGCCCTGTCCGGGGCCGTGGCTGGTGGGTGCGGGGCGGTCGATGGTCATGGGTTCGTCCTCGGGCTCGTCGTGGTGAGCGGGATGCCGGGGCCGTCCTGCGCGGCGGGGCGAGGGGGCCGCTGTTCGGCCTCGGCGGCGTCCTTCGTCGTCGCCGACCAGATGGCCACGGCGACGAGGCCGAGCATCGCGGCGATGTTGCCCAGGCCGCCCACCTGGCGCCAGGACTGCGAGTCGGCCAGGTCGGCGGCGATCCGCACGACCAGGCTGAGGTGCAGCACCAGGCCGACGCCCCAGAACCCGGAGACGAATCGCATCCGGATGCCCAGCAGGCCGGGCAGGATCGTCGAGGCGTGGGCGGCGACCATCGACATGATGAAGCCGAGGAAGACGGCGTGCAGGGTCGCGTCGTACCGCAGCCCCGACAGGGCCGGACGCAGCAGCATCAGGCCCGTGACGACGAGCCAGCCGTAGCCGGCCAGGATCATGACCGACATGAACCGGTTGGGGCCGGGCACCGTGATGCCCCGGCGCGCCACGTCGCCCGAGGCCGACTGCACCGACAGGGCGATGAGCACGAGCCCGTAGCAGGGCAGGGCGACGGCGGGCCACGTCACCGTGGCCGCCCCGGCCAGGACGGCGAGCACGGCGAGGAGCACGAGCGCGTCCTCGTGCAGCCGGCGGCGCCGGGGCGTCCACGCGAGCTGGCCGATGCGCGACAGGTCGAGGCGTTCGGCGATGACCGTCAGCGCCAGGAACGAGATGAGCAGGGCGATGAAGCTGGGAATCGGCACGCCGCCGAGCCACACGATCGTCGCGCACAGGGCCGAGATGCCGCCGCCGATCTGGACGGCGACGAGTGGTTCCCGGTTGCGGCGCCACAGCACGACGTAGTTCGCGCACATGGCGAGGCAGCCGGCAACCATGACGGCTCTGCCGGCCCGCACCGGCAGCGGCGCGACGAGGGTGAGCAGCGAGCCGAGGGCCATGGCGACGGGCGCGGCATAGGCCCACCAGCGCTTGATCGAGACCGAACGCTCCAGGCTCACGAGGGCGCCGACGAAACCGATGACCATGAGCATGCCGTGGCCGCTCGTGAAGCGCTCCCCGCTGAGCGGGGCGGGCAGGTCGAGCAGGGCCAGCGCGGCGTCCAGGCCCATGAGCATGGACAGCCCGCACGGGATGAGGAACAGGACGCGGCGCAGCTGGCCGGCAGGGGCTCGCCCCTGCCTCGGCTCTGCTGGTGCGGACGGGGCCTGCGGCATGGTGCCCTTTCGTGGGTCGTGGGTGGACGGGTTCGGGGGGCGCCTCAGCCATCGGCCAGGCAGCAGGTGAGCGAGCACCTGCCGGGCGAGCTGTGCGGCGTCAGCTCGGCCACCCGCCACGTGCCGCCGAGTCGCGCGAGGACCCCGGCGGCGATGCCCCGGTGCACCGGGCAGACGACACCCGGGAGCTGCTCGACCTCGTGGATGAACGGGCAGCCGCACAACTCGATGGTCCGCTCGTCGCCGGAACCCTCGACGAGCACCGGGGAGAAGCCCCACGCGTCGAGCAGCCCCACCAGGCGGGCCACGTCGTCGCCCCCGGGGACGACGGGCCGTTCGTCGAGCGCCTGTTCGGCCCACTCGCGCCCGGCGCGTTCGGCGGCCGCGCCGAGCGCCCCGGTGTGCCGGCTGGCGAAGTGGTGCATGAAGACGTCGGCGAGCAGCCGGTCGTTCTGGGGTCCGGCGCTGAAGGCCTTGTCGGTTGCCGTGTAGAGCATGCGGGGGCGGCCCCGCCCGGAGGCGGTGGCCTTGGTGGCCTCGACGATCCCCTCGTCGGTGAGGTGGTTGAGGTGGAAACGCACCGTGTTGGGGTGCACGTCCATGCTGGCGGCGATGTCGTCGATGGACAGCGGACCGCCCGCCCGGACCAGGGCCGACAGGACGCGCTCGCGTACCGCGCCCGGCTCCCGGTCGGCCCCTGCGGTCCTGTTGGCGTGAGGATCGTCGATCATGGGTCACACCTGGCGGGTGAAGCGGATCTTCCAGACGTCGGGCCCCTCCTGGACGTACTCGCGTGCGAAGACGTCCGGCCAGGCGCCGTCGATCTGGGCGAGCAGCGGCAGCGGGTCGTGCGGGGCGGCGAGAATCATCGAGCCACCCACGCCAAGGCCCTGCAGCGCGCCGAGGATGGCGGCGTGGCGGATCTCGTGCGGGATCTGGGTGGCGTCGAGTTCGGGCTCGTGATCGTGTGTCTCGGTGATCGGCAGGTCTGCCATATCGGTCTCCTTCGCAGGGTGGTCGGGCCACCGGAACTATTAATTACAAGTGGACTGTAACAATAGCTGGCCCGCCAAGCGCGGGGTGACCCAGGTGAATCCGCCGACGGCACCGGCGCCCCGCACCAAGCAGACCCGGCACCCGTGGTGTGACCACGGTGCACAGCCCATGGCCCCGCAACCCGCGAAGCCCGGCCTCGCCCTGCGCCGAGCCGTGAATCTGCTCGGCCGGGCCGGGACACTGAAGCCAGTGCCCCCGCTTCGGTGCAGCGCGTCGTCCGGCTAGAGTAGGGCGCAAGGTCTCTCGCGCGGCGGTACCTCACCCAACTCCCCCAGGGTCGGAAGGCAGCAAGGGTAAGTGAGCTCTTCCGGGTGCGCGGGAGGCCCCTTTTCGTCTCGGCGGACACGGGGCCAGTGCCCGCTGGGCGCCCGCGGCGCGGACTCGGCCGGCATGACCCGCGGTCACGGACCCTTCCTTCAGGCAGAACCCACGGCGCTGGGCCCGGCCCCGGCCCTCAGACGAGCATGCGGTAGATCGCCGTGTCGGGTTCGAGCACCTCGACCTTGAGCGGCGAGCCGTCGATGCGGGCCAGCAGCGACCGGTAGCTGGCCGGGTCGCCGAGCTCGATGCCGACGAGGGCGGGCCCGGTCTCGCGGTTGGACCGTTTCGTGTACTCGAAGACGATGATGTCGTCGTCGGGCCCGAGCACGTCGTTGAGGAAGCGTCGCAGCGCACCGGGCTCCTGCGGGAAGTTCACCAGGAAGTAGCGGCGGCGGCCCTCGTGGACGCCTGAGCGTTCGATCACCTCGGCGTAGCGGGAGACGTCGTTGTTGCCGCCCGAGACGATCGCGACGACCTCCTGGCCGGGCTCCAGCTGGGCCGAGACGTCGACCCGCCTGTTGCTCAGCGCGGCCGAGGCGAGGGCGCCGGCCGGCTCGGCGATGATGCCGTCGACCTGGTAGAGGTTGAGCATCTCGGAGCAGACCTGCCCCTCTGGCACGGCCAGCAGTTCGGGGCTGATCAGGCGCGTCATCGAGAAAGTGAAGTCACCGGCCCTGGCCACCGCGGCGCCGTCGACGAAGCTGTCGACACGATCGAGGGTGACCGGGTGCCCCTCGTACATGGCGGCGGCCATGCAGCGCGCACCGGCCGGCTCGACGCCGATGAGACGCACGCCCGGGTGGTTGACCCGCGTCCAGGCGCCGCAGCCCGCCATGAGGCCGCCGCCGCCGACCGGGATGACGAGGGCATCGGGCACATGCCCGAGCTGGCTGAAGACCTCGCGGGCCACGGTGCCCTGACCCGAGGCCGTACGGGGGTCGTTGAAGGCGGGCACCATGGTCGCACCGGTGCGCTCGGCCTCCGCCGCAGCAGCGGCGGCGGCCAGGTCGTAGGTCTCGCCGCCGACGACGAGGTCGACGTAGTCGCCGCCGAAGAAGCGGATGCGGTCGCGCTTCTGGCGGGGCGTGGTGCTGGGCACGTAGACGGTGCCCTTGATCTGGAGCCTGGCGCACGACCAGGCGACGCCCTGCCCGTGGTTGCCCGCCGATGCCGCGATGACACCCGCGGCGCGCTGGGACTCGGAGAGCTGCGAGATGAAGGTGTAGGCACCGCGGAGCTTGTAGCTGCGGACGGGCTGAAGGTCCTCGCGCTTGAGCCAGACCTTGCAGCCGGTGGCCAGCGAAAGACGCTCGTCGTACTGCAACGGGGTCTCGACGGCGACGTCCTTGAGGCAGTCGGCGGCCTCGTCGACCATAGTGGCCAGTTGGTTCATGTCCATGGTGCTCACCTGCACATTGTGCCGCGCACCGCCCCGGCCGACGCCACCGCGGCAGCATGTGGGAGCGCCTGCTCAAGCCGTTCTCGCAGTGGCGACCACGGGCACTGCACCCGCATCCGCACGTCCGACGTCCCACGTGCGGCAGGGCACAGCTCGCGGGACCGGTTGGCCCGGGCACCGCCGAGGCGCTAAGCTCTCGGGCGGAGGATTCGCCTAGAGGCCTATGGCGCTCGCTTGGAAAGCGGGTTGGGTTCACGCCCTCACGAGTTCGAATCTCGTATCCTCCGCCACCGCCCTCCGGCAGGCGTTTCAGCGCTTCCCGGAGGGCATCGTCACATCCGGCCTGCGGTCTGCGTGAACAGACACCCGACAACCGCAGGACGAACGGGGCCAGCGACTTCGCGAGAATCGGCTGAGGCAAGGAACAGCCAGCCGATTCACCCGACACCATGAGTTCTCGACTGCGGGAGGGCCCAGGCATACCCGGGAAAACACCCTTGCCGAATCCCGAGCACAGTTCTTTCACGCCTCAGGGAATACCCTGAAGCAGGTCACCGAGTCCCACCCCTGGCCGTGGCGAATTCAGATCGTGGCTAGCTTGAATGCTTCTCGCCCAGGTGCCGAGGGGGAAGCCTTGGGCACATCCTCCCCGCCGGGAACCGTCTCACAGAAAACTCAGATTCGCGTACTCTGAGGGGGCCACCCACCCCTGCCTCGAACAGGAACTCACCGATGCGTCGCCTGCGAACCACCACCCTGTGCGCCCTCCCATTACTGCTACTCGGCCTCCACGTGCCCGCCGCTACCGCCGCCCCTGGTGGCACCACGACCATTCATGTCTCGTCGGTCTCCGGCGACGACTCGAACGCGGGCAGCGCGCAGGCGCCCCTGCGCACCCTCGGCGCAGCGCTCGAGGCGGCCGGGGACGGCGACACCATCGAGTTGGCCGACGGCGACTACCGGGAGGGCGAACTCGTCGTGAGGAAGCAGGTGACGATCGTCTCCGCCGACGGAGCGGGCAAGGCGACGCTCAACGGGGCCGATGTCGTCACCGACTGGACGGCGTCCGGGGACGGCACCTGGTCCACCCCGCACGACAAGGTGCGTTTCTGCGACGTGTGCACCACCGATCCCGACCCGGCGCGCCTGGGGGCAGCGGCCCATCCCGAGCAGGTCTTCATCGACGGCGTCGAGCAGACCCAGGTGCTCAGCAGGGACGAGCTGAAACCGGGCACCTTCTTCGTCGACGACCCGCAGCCGGTCACCCTCAAGCAGGAGGGCAACAGCTGGGGCGGTTTCAACGCGGCCCCGCACCGAGGCGTCAGCTACGTGCTCGGTTCCGATCCCACCGGGCACACCGTCGAGATCACCCAGCACTCTCGGGCACTGACCCTCAGCGGTGACGGCATCGTCGTCGACGGCCTCGATGTCACCAAGTACTCCCCCGTCCAACGCTGGGACTACGCCGATCCCGAGATCGGCACCTCCACCGGGGCCGAGATGGTCATGATGCACGGCACGGACAACACCTACCGGAACGCGACGTTCAGCCACTCGGGCATGGGTACCGCGCTCGACCTCAGCGATGCCACCAGTGCCACCGTCAGCGGCAACACCTTCGCGCGCAACGCGGCCGGGGGCCTGGGCATCAACACGTCGCACGGCGTGACCATCACGAACAACAGCTGGTACGACAACAACCGCGGCGAGATGTCGCTGGCGGACTGCGGGGCCTACTGCACGATCGGTGACCTCAAGGCGACGCACTCCGAGAACGTCACCTTCTCGTTCAACACCTTCGACTACGCGGGGGCGCCCGACCGCTCCCAGCCCGGAAGCACGGGCGGACAGCCGGCGCTGTGGCTCGACGAGGGCATGATCAACTCCACGATCGCCGCGAACTACTTCGTCAACACGAAAAAGGCGATCATCGCCGAGGTCTCCTCGGCAACGACCATCGCGTCGAACATCGTCAATGGCGCCGGCAGCGCCATCGTGATCGCGGGCTCGGACCACACGCAGGTGTGGAACAACACGATCTCGCACGCCCGCACCTCGATCGACGCCTACGAGGACGGCCGCACCAGCGGCTGCAACAAGCGGGCCGGCGACGGCAACTGCCTGCAGGAGGAGTCCTGGAGCATCGAGCACGGCCTGAGCTGGGACACTACCGATACGACGCTCTACAACAACATCTTCTCCTCCGAGACCCTCTCCGGCCCCGACGACCCGTGGCACTACTCGCCGACGGTGCAGTTCGTCGGTCACGCCGACGACAACCAGGGCAACCCGGTCTGGGCCAACCAGATGGTCGCCGGTATCGACCACAACGTCTACTACCGCGACAAGAGCAGCGATGTGCCCAACACCACGGTGCTGTGGACGGGGCCCGACAAGAACGTCAACGCCGAGAACCTGTCCGACTTCACCGCGAGCCCGCTGGTGACGACGCTGGGCAAGGAGGCCCATGGGCTCGACCTGCACGGCACGGCCGCTGAGAACCCGCTGTTCGTTCACGAGTCCGAGCAGGTCACGGCGTGGGCGAGTTCGGATCTGCGCCTGTCGGAGGACTCGCCGGCCAGGGGCAGTGGCACTGATCTGCCCGCCGCCGTCGCCGACCTGCTCGGCGTGAGTGCCCAGAGCCCGGACCGCGGCGCCCTGGTGAACGCCGCATGGCAGGGCGACCAGCCCGGCACCTCGGCGAAGGACCAGTCCGCGGCACCGGCCACCGAGCAGGCATCGCCCGACGACGCGGCCCCGGCCGAGCAGGACTCCGCCGACCGGGCCGAGACGCCCGCCGAACAGGACACGCAGCCGACCACGGCCACCGACGCCGGTGAGGCCCAGCACTCGGACGCGGCGCCGGGCCCTCATGATCTGGCGAACCCGACCACGGCGGCCCCGAGCACCGGTCAGGGCCCCTCACAGGTCCCGGGCAACAACCCTTCGGCGTCGTCCTCTCAGGACCCGACGTCCTCGCCCACACCACAGGCCCAGCAACCCCACCGCAGCGCCCTCGACCTGGCGGCCTGGGCCTCGGCCCTGACCCCGTTCGGCGGCATGGCCCTGCTCGTGTACCTGCTGGTCAAACACCTCTGACGGCGCTGCCCGGCAGGGCCGCCGCGCCTGCCGTCAGGCCCAGGGATCGACCATGACCAGCTTGCCGGCCATGTGCCCGTTCTCGATGCGGGCATACCCCTGCGGCACCTCGCCGAGGCTCAGCGTGTCGGCGATACGCGCGCCGAGCGAGCCCTCGGCGACGAGCGCCATGAGCTCACCGAGCATCGCCGACAGGTCGGCGCGGGCCTCCGAGCCACCGGACGAGTACGCGGCGCCGAGCGAGATCTCGTGCACCGACGGGGCGGTGGTGAACTCGGGCACGGTCGTCAGATCGGGACGGCCGTTGGTGAAGGCGAGACCGCCATTGAAGGCCAGCGCACCCAGGTTCGCCGTGGCCGAGGCGGCCGAGACGGTGTCGAGCACCGCGTCGACCCCGCGTCCGTCGGTCAGCTCGCGCACGCGGGCGACGACGTCGCCGCCCGCGTAGTCGATGACGTGCTCGGCGCCGAGGGCAAGGGCCTCGGCGTGCTTGGCGGCGGAGGCGGTGACGATGACGTGGACGCCGAGGCGGGCGGCTACCTGGACGGCGTAGCCGCCGACACCGCCGATGCCGGTGACGAGAAGGCTCTGCCCGGCGTGCAGGTGCAGCCGACGCGTGAGGGCCTGGTAACCGGTCATGCCCGCGCACGGCAGGGCGGCGGCGTCCTGGAAGCTCACGGCATCGGGGATGGGGGCGAGCGCCACGGGGTCGACGACGACCAGTTCGGCCATGCCGCCGGGACGGCGCAGGTCGTGGTGCAGAGCGACCCGCTGGCCTGGTGCCACGCCGCTCACGCCCTCGCCGAGGGCCTCGACGGTCCCGGCGACGTCCAGCCCGAGGATGTGCGGCCAGGACCAGTCCGGGTTGCCGCCCGAGGCGACCTTCCAGTCGACCGGGTTGAGGCCGCAGGCGTGCACGCGGACCAGCACCCGGCCGGGGCCGGGAACAGGTTCGTCGGCCTCGCCGACGCGCAGCGTCTCCGGGCCTCCTGGGGCATCGAGCAGCAGGGCTCTCATCGAGTCTCCTTCGAGTGATCGCGCTGCGGCTCGGTCGATCAGGAGAACCAAGCGGTCAACGCGCGAGCGGAACGGCGGGGCAACAAGATGATGCCGTGAGTCGCACCACGGCCCCTCCTGCCCCGGACCCGCGCGAGCGTACCGCATGCCCGCCCATCCCGACCAGGATCAGCCGGCAGGAACGCCCATGCCGTTCATCGAAGTCGCGGGCGAACCGGTGGACTCGCCACCGTCCCTTCCGTCCAGCCCCCTCGGCCCGGTCCGCCACGGTGAGCCACGGCCCGCCCGCCGGGCCACGGCGTCGCGCGCCGAGTACCGCAGGGCCCGGCGGCGGATTCACATCGTGAGCCGTTCGTCCTCGATGTGCCGCGAGGGAACACCAATGCCGCGCAGCATGCGGCGCGCGCCGAGTACCGCCGGCGCCGGACCCACCACGATGAACAGTGCGGTCCTCAGGTCCTCGGGAGCGATGCATGCAGTCACCTGGGCGGCGTCCCAGCGGTGCACGCGGCGCTCGTAGACGAATGACTCATGCTCCTCGGCGAGCCTCGCCAGCAGGGCATCATCGTGCAGATCGCCCGGTGAGCGGACAGTGCGAAGAACGGTGACCGGCCGCACCCCGGCGTACTGCTGGGCGATACCGATCAGCGGGGCGATCCCCGTACCCATACCCACCAGCACCAGTCGTCGTGACGGGTTCGTGGCCTCGATGACCGGTCCGAAACGGCCGAAGGGGCCCTCCAGGACGACATCAGCGCCCACGGGGATCATCTCGACGGTTCCGGTGAAGTCACCGGCCTCCCGGATCGTGAAGTCCACCGTCCTGCCGCGCTCCCCCGAGGGCGCGAAGGTGACGGAGAACGGGTGCGACTCGGTCGTCACTCCCGGCACGCCGTGCACCGATATGAAGTAGTAGTCACCGGCCATGGGGGCCGGCGTCCTGCCGTCGAGTTCGATGCTCAGCCTACGGGTATGCCGCCCGAGCGTCTCGTTCGCATGACGACACCACGGTTCGGCCGGAGCGCCGGAGCGGCGAATCGCCCCCAGACGTAGGCGGCCAAGGCCACGAAGGTGTAGATGTCCATGGCGACGACGAAGCCGGTGGCCCGCGCCACCCTCGGGATGACATGGACGTGCACCAGAATGAGAATGATCGCGACGAGGTTGAGCCGGTGGACCCATACCGAGACCCGATGCGCCAGGACGCGTTCGGCCTTGGCCTTCAGCCTGGCGGCTCGGGGCAGCCGGTCGACGAGCAGGCCGCTCATGAACAGGCCCGCGTACAGCACACCGAAGATCGCCAGGTACCACGCGATCCGTCCGGTCCAGCGGATGACCGGGTGCATCGTGAACGAGGCGAGCACGTGCGCGGTGGCGGCCCCCAGGGCGAGCACACCGAGGACGGCGTGCATCGTGTAGACGGCCGGCAGCCCGATCATCCGGTCGATCCAGCGCGGCCGGCTCGACAACGCAACGGCCACCAGCCACCACGTGTAGGCGGCCGCCCCGAGGTCGTGGACGAGTAGCCGGGGCGGGGCGTCGACCATCGAGATGTTCAGCGTGTAGACCAATGGCATGGGCGCCGCGACGAGGACGACGGCCCATGCCAGGTACCACTCAATGGGGTGATGCCTGAACATGCTGCGTGAAACCCGACCGGTTCAGAACCCGAGCCCCTCGAGCCACTCATCCACGTCGGGCCGGCTGGACTCGGCCTCGCCGCCCCGTACGCCCAGTCCGTCAAGAACGGTCGCATCAGGATACTGGGCGGCGAGCTGACTCTGGGTCGTCCCGAGACCGGAGCCCTCGTGGGTCGTGAACGGTACGAGCGTCTTCCCGTTCAGGTCGACGCCGTCCATGAAGGTTCTCACGATCATCGGGTACTCGCCCCACCAGATCGGCGCCCCGATGAAGACGGTGTCGTAGTCGGCGACGTCGGGCAGCGGGTTGGCGATGGCCGGACGGGCGTCCTCGTTCTGCTCGGCCTGGGCGATCTCGGTGGTGCTCTGGTAGTCGGTCGGGTAATCGGTGGCGGGCACGATCTCGTATTCGTCGGCGCCGGTGCGGGCCTGGATGAAGTCGGCCACGACCTTGGTGTGCCCGACATCGAGCGGACCGTCGTAGACGCCCTCGGTGCGGGAGAAGTAGACGATGAGGATCTTGGAGTCGCCCGCGTCCGATCCGGCGGCCGATGGGTTCGCCGACTCGGCGGCGCCGCTATCGGACTGGCCCCGGGCAGGCGAAGCGGCATCGGATCCGCGACGGAGCAGGTCATAGCCGAGCAGCGCGGCGGCCAGGACGGCGAGGACGGCGACGAGAGTGATGATTCTTGTGCGTTTCATGGAACCTCTGTTGTTCGGTGGGGGCTCATGGCCCGGTTGACAGGTCGCGGCGCCGGGCCTCGACAGCTCACGAGCACGGACGCCAGACGTCCGCGTGGTATCGAATCCCCTGTTGGCAACGCATGACGGCCCCTTACTGTCATGAAGCATGATTATGAAATCAGCGGCCCGCCATGGAAGCTCTCCGCTATGCGCATCGAAGCCTTGAGTCATGCGTTTCATGCATGATCGACCAGGCGCGCATGCCCGCCGAGCAGCGACCCGGTTCCGCTTTCGAGCGAATTTCCCGTCCGAAGAGCAGACTCGATCTTCCCATTCGGGGATCTACAGATTAGGCTCGCCTAAGCGTTCCATGACAGGAGCGACGCTTCCCGACGGAAGGATCCCGACATGTCCCTGGTACCGGAGGCGGGTGCGGCGACAACCGACGCACTCGTGGGACGCACCCAGTCGATCGCCTACCGGTTGCTCTGTGGTTCCGGCTGCGGGTCATTGCTCGCATACCGCCAGGACCCCCAGGTCAGTATTGAGTTCCTCGCGCACGGCCTGACGAGATCCGGCCGCATCGTCGTGGCCTGTTGTCCCACTCCGGGCGACGAGGTCGCCGAGATGCCGCTGACCGAGTCGATCGCCGTTCGCCTCGACGTCACCAAGGCCTCGCAGGAGCCGGGCGTACACATCATCTCCTCGGCCGTGCACCTGCTAGGCACCCTCGAGTGGATGCCCCTGCAGGTCTCGGCGCAGCTGCTGGCCGACGGCCAGCTGCCGCCCCGGGTGGCCGCCACCGTCGCCCATCCGCACGGTCGGCTGGGCGTCATCCGGACCCAGCGCGTGCTGCTGCACGATTCCACGGGCGTCACCCCGATGGCCTTCGGCACCCTGATGGAGACCAGTTCCAGCATGCCCTTCCCCACCATCGAGGACGAGTTCGAGGCCTTCGACGCAGCAATGGCCCTCGGCGAGGACGCCCTGTGGAACATCGCCGACGCCATCGACGACGAGCGCATCGCGGGCCGCATCTGTTCGCGACACACCGTGACCGCGGGGTGCCCGCACACCTGGAACCGCATCTACTGCGTCGACGTCGACCGCTACGGCCTGACGCTCATGACGGTGGAGCCGACCCAGACGAGTACCTTCTTCGCCCCATTCGACTCCCCCGTCGACTCCATGGCGGCACTGGACTCAGCCCTTCAGCAGCTGGCCTCCCGCACGGCACCGACCCTCGGCTGACTCTCATCCCGCCTCGCACACACCGCATTGGGGCCCCTGCCGAATGATCGGCAGGGGCCCCAATGGAATGATCACTCACCGGGCATCCCCGGTGAAACCGCTCAGATCAGGCGACCTCGTAGCTCAGGCAGGGGGCGCCCTCGGCGCCGAAGCTCACGCTCTCGGCGGTGCACATGAGGTCCTTGTTGTGGACGCACTCGATGCACTGGCAGGCACCAACCTGGCCGTTGGCCTCGGCGAGGCCGGCGCGGGCATCGAGAACGGCCAGGGTCTGGCAGACAGGCTTGCTGCCGACCGTGACGGCGAATGCGGTGCAGCCGCCATTGTTGAAGGCGCAGGCGGTGGTGGCGCAGGTTGTGACGGGGGCGATGGCAGTCATGATCATTCATCCTCTCAGATGTTCCGGGTGTCACTTCTGATATCTATAACTCTTCCCCTTCCGCAACTCGCCCGCAAGACAGCACAGGCTGACCTTGTCGCCAATAACTCATTGTTACACCTTGTCAGAGGGTTTTTTATGAATTAATAATTATTGATCGACAACGGTCCGTAATATTTTTCGAATGCACTTGGAATAATTGAACAATGGCCCTGGGGGCTTGACCACCACGGCCTGGAAAAGGACATGCTCGTATTTAAGTGAGGCTTTCCTGCGCCCTTGGTGAATCCCCCGAGAATCCCGGTCGATGCGGCGCTGCCGCGCTGGATGCGCACCATGGACGACGCCCCCGCACGAGTCGAGGACACGCCGGGCACCGGCTGCCCGGCGGGCGGCGCGCACCCGCCGAGGCCACGCGAGTGCAGGCCGGGTGGTCCGCAGCCATCCTGGAGGCGGGGCCGGGCGGCACCCCGCCGGATCAGCGCCCGTCCGAGCCCTGGGCGACGATCTCGTCCTGGACGATGTCGAGCAGCTCGGCCGCCCGCAGATTGAGCCGGCGGGATTCATCCAGGTCGTGATCGGGGCGCTCGACGCCGGCCGCGCGCCTGGCATCCGGGGCTCACAGCACCGAGGTCATGCCCCCGTCGACGAGGATGTTCTGGCCGGTGACGAAGTCCGAGGCCGGGGAGGCGAGATACACCAGGGTTCCGAGCAGTTCCTCCGGCTCGCCCCACCGTCGGGCCGGGGTCCGCTGGACCACCCAGGCGTCGAACTCGGGGTCGTTGATGAGGGCCGTGTTCATCTCGGTGCGGAAGTAGCCGGGCGAGATGGCGTTGACCTGGATGTTGTACCTGGTCAGATCGGCCGCCATCTCCTTCGTGAGCATCGCGATGCCGCCCTTGGCGGCCGTGTACGGCGGCAGCGTCTGGCGTGCGAGAACGGTGACGACGGAGCCGATGTTGATGATCTTGCCGGAGCCCCGCTCCACCATTGCCGGGGCGACGGCCCGTGACACGTAGAACACGCCACTCAGGTTGGTGCCGATGACCTCGTCCCACTGTTCGACGGGGAACTCGTGGAACGGCGCCCTGCGCTGGACACCGGCGTTGTTGACCAGGATGTCGGGCGCACCGACCTCGTCGATGAGGGCCCCGATGGCCTGGGCGACGCGGTCACGGTCCGCCACGTCGACGACGCATGGGTGGGCCTTGACCCGGTAGGTCCGCGCGATGTCATCGACCTGTTCGGCCACCGCGTCCGGGTTACGGCCATGGACGACGACATCGCAGCCCGCCGCGGCGAGACCCCGCGCGTACACGTTCCCCAGGCCCCTGGCCGAACCGGTGACGAGGGCCAGCCTGCCCGAGATGTCGAATGACGGTGTCATGTCTTCCCTCCGTTCTCCCCCTCGGGAGACTCACGTTGCTTCCAGCACGTCAATGGACTGCGCCCCTGCGCGCCAGGACCGGTGCGACGACGCGTGGACGGACGGCTCCTCGTCCCGGCGAGACATTGCCGAAACCGACTTGCCCTCCGGTCACCATGAGAGTAACACTATGTTTCGTCAAACGATATATTCGTTTTGTTCAAAGAAACTCAA
The DNA here is from genome assembly GCF_900289195.1 of Propionibacterium ruminifibrarum. Classification (GTDB taxonomy): domain Bacteria; phylum Actinomycetota; class Actinomycetes; order Propionibacteriales; family Propionibacteriaceae; genus Propionibacterium; species Propionibacterium ruminifibrarum. The sequence goes on along the minus strand of NZ_OMOH01000003.1, from coordinate 131,033 downwards.
GGGTATGTCTCCATGCCGGGTGGCGTCAGCGCAGGACGGTCCGGCGGCAGGGCGAGCCGATCGGTCACTGGCGATGGAGCACGAGCGACAGGAAAACCACATGGCAGACAGGATCGAGTCGGCCGACGTCATCGTCGCCAGCCCGGGGCGGAACTACGTGACGATCCGCATCACGACGTCGGACGGTCTGGTGGGCCTGGGCGACGCCACGGTGAACGGCAGGGAGCTGGCCGTGGCGTCCTATCTGCGCGACCACGTCGCCCCCATCCTCATCGGACGTGACCCGAACGCCATCGAGGACACCTGGCAGTACCTGTACCGCGGCGTCTACTGGCGCCGCGGCCCCATCTCGATGGCCGCCATCGGCGGCGTGGACATGGCCCTGTGGGACATTCTCGGCAAACGCACGCACCAGCCCGTCTACCAGCTGCTGGGCGGACGGGTGCGCCAGTGGCTCACCACCTACCGGCACGCCTTCGGGTGGGACCTGCCCTCGCTCCTCGACCAGGTCGACCGGCACCTGGCGGACGGGTGCACCCACGTCCGGGTCCAGAGCGGCGTTCCCGGCCTGGACACCGTCTACGGGGTCTCGCGCACCGCCAGCTACGAACCCGCGGGCCGCGCGGCACGTCCCAGCGAGGAGCGCTGGGACGCCGAACGGTACATCGCCACCGTGCCGGCGGTCCTGGCCGCGGTCCGCGAACACGTCGGCGACGAGATCGGGCTGCTCCACGACGCCCACCACAGGCTCAACCCCAACCAGGCGGCCCGCCTCGCCCGGGCCGTGGAACCCGTCGGTCTCTACTGGCTCGAGGACGTCACCCCGGCCGAGGACCAGGCTGCGCTGGAGTTCGTCCGCGCCCACACGACGACCCCGCTCGCGATCGGCGAGGTGTTCAACACCGTCTGGGACTGTCAGCGGCTCATCGAGAACCGACTCATCGACTACATCCGGTGCGCCGTCGTGCACGCGGGCGGCATCAGCCACGCCCGGACGATCTTCACCCTCGCCCAGGTCCACGGCGTGCAGGCGGCGCCGCACGGCCCCTCCGACGTCTCGCCGATCACCCTGGCCGCGTCGATCCACCTGGGTATCGCCACCCACAACGCCGCCATCCAGGAGTACATGGGCTACCCGGACCTGGTTCACGAGGCGTTCCCCCACGCGTGGACCTTCTCCTCAGGCCACCTCGAGCCCGGCGAGGCGCCGGGCCTGGGCGTCGACCTCGACGAGGACGTCCTCCGGGCCCATCCCTACACCGCCGCCTACCTGCCCGTCGCCCGCCGGCTGGACGGCACGCTCACCGACTGGTGAGCGCCGAAACCCTCATGGAAGGACTCCCCACGATGAAGTCTCTGAAGATCCTCGGCCCACAGGACATGGTCGTCCAGGACCTGCCCGTCCCCGAACCGGGGCCCGACGAGGTCCGCGTCCGGATCCACTACGTCGGTATCTGCGGTTCCGACCTCAACTACTACTTCCGGGGCGCCAACGGGCCCAACACCGTGCGGGAGCCCTTCAGCTTCGGCCACGAGATGTCGGGTGTCGTCGACGCCGACCCGTCGGGCACCTACGCCCCGGGGACGCCGATCACCATCGCCCCGGCCTCCCCGGGCCGGCCCGTCGCCGGGCTGGAGGACAAGTCCTACCTGTGGCCGGGCAGCCACTACATGGGCAGCGCGGCGAACCTCCCTCATGACCAGGGCGGCGCCAGCGAGTACGTCCTCATCAAGCGGTACATGGTGCGGGCGCTCCCCGAATCGGTGAGCCTGGAGCACGGTGCACTCGCCGAGCCCCTGGCCGTCGCCCTGCACGCCCTGGCCGTCGCCGGCGGCGTCGAGGGGCGGGACGTCCTCGTGTCCGGGGCGGGCCCCATCGGGCTCCTCGTCGCGGGCGCGGCCAAGATCCTGGGTGCCCGTTCGGTCACGTCGAGCGACATGCTCGCCGTCCCCCTGGAACGGGCGAGCCGGATCGGCGCGGACCGGACGATCCAGCTGGGGCAGGAGAGCCCGGAGGACTCGGGCTACGACATCGTGTTCGAGTGCTCCGGATCACCCAGGGCCGTCGAACCGGCCATCCGGGCGGCCCGCCGGACGGGGACGGTGTGCCAGGTCGGGACGCTCCCGGACGAGGAGATCTCGGTCAACATCGCCCACCTGGAGACCAAGGAGATCCGCTACGTCGGGTCGTTCCGCTACGACGCGGAGATCGACGACGCGGTCACCATGATCGCCCAGCATCCCCGGATCACCACGGCAGTGACCCACACGTTCCCGGCCGACCAGGCCGCCGAGGCCTTCAGGGTCGCCCGGGACAGCACACAGTCCGGCAAGGTCCTCGTCTCCATGTGGATCGACTGACCGGCCCCTCCATCAAGAACGACTCACCGAACAGAAGGGACGAAGGGCCCACACCATGTCAAAGAAGATAACCACCGTCCGCTCCTCCAGCGGCACAGTGGTGGAACGGACCACCTCGGATCTGGCCAGGGCCGCCGTCTCCGGCTGGCTCGGCACCGCCCTGGAGTTCATGGACTTCCAGCTGTACTCGCTGGCCGCGGCGCTCGTGTTCAACCAGATCTTCTTCACCACCGAGGACGCCGCCATGGCCGTCGTCGCCGCCATGGCCACGTACGGCGTCGGCTACCTCAGCCGCCCGCTCGGCGCCTGGTTCTTCGGCCGGCTGGGCGACCGCATCGGCCGGACCAAGGTGCTCTACTACACCATCGCGCTCATGGGTGTCGCGACGACCCTCATCGGCGTCCTGCCGACCTACGACCAGGTCGGGATCGTCGCCCCGATCCTGCTCGTCGTTCTGAGGCTCCTCCAGGGCTTCGGCGCCGGAGCCGAGATCGCCGGCTCCTCCGTCATGCTCACCGAGTACGCCCCGAGGCACCGCCGGGGCCTCATCGGCTCGCTCGTCGCGCTGGGCACCAACTCCGGCACCCTGCTGGCCTCGGCCGTCTGGGGCATCCTCGTGGCCGCCATGTCGGAGGAGACGCTCCTGTCCTGGGGCTGGCGCGTCCCCTTCCTCGGGTCGGTCGTCATCCTCTTCTTCGCCGTGTGGATCAGGCGCTCCCTCAAGGAGTCCCCGGTCTTCGAGGCCAGGGCCGACGTCAAGGACGGCGTCGCCGTCTCCCGGTCCGAGCTGCGTGAGATCGTCAACGCGGGCAAGGCCGACGAGGTACTGGCCCCGGACAAGAAGAAGGGCCGCGCCTTCGTCACCGCCTTCTTCCTGCGCCTCGGTCAGGCCGGCAACTCGGGGATGATCCAGACCTACCTCGTGAGCTACATCACCGCGGTACTGCTCATGAACCGGTCCGTCGGCACCAACGTCGTCATCGTGTCCTCGCTCGTGGGTTTCGCGACGGTCCCGATCATCGGCTTGCTGAGCGACATCTTCGGGCGCAAGACGATGTACATCATCATGGCGTCCCTGTCCATCATCCTGGCGTTCCCGATGATGTTCATCCTGTCCGGCAAGACCGTGCCCGCCGTGTTCGCCGGCTACATCATCATGCACCAGGCATCGGTGCTTGCCCTGGCGTCGCTGGAGAACCTGACCATGTCCGAGATCTTCGGGGCCAGGCACCGCTACACCCAGCTCGCCCTGGCCAAGGAGCTCGCCGCCATCATCGGCACCGGCGCCGGCCCGGTCATCGCCTCCGCCTGGGTCGCCGCGACCACCGGCTCGTGGGTCCCGATCGCGGTCATGCTCGCCTTCTTCTCCCTGTGCTCGCTGTCGGCCGCCATCGCGATGCCCGAGGTCGCCGGACGTGACCTCACCCTGCTGACCGACAGCCGTGCCGGTGAGTCCGAGATCGGCCCGTTCGCCCGCCACGAGCGGGCAAGGCTCGGCCTGAAGCCGGCATCGGACGAGACGGCGACGGTCTGACCCCCGGTCACGGCCGCGGACCGGAGGAGAACAGACCACGGCGGGTGGAATCCATGAGGGGTTCCACCCGCCGTGGCGTCCGGGGCGAACCGTCCCTGACCGGTGCCCGGCAGTCGGGTTCAGGACCACGATCCGCACGGCGACGGGGGTAAACTGCCCTGCGGTCACCGCGATGCCGGCAGCAATGCCGAGGCAGGCATCTGCTGCAGCCAGGCGACTGGGCACTTCGACACGTCCCCGGCCACGCCCACAGCATCCACGTCAGACCCCATCCAGGTGACGACCACCAGACATGGCGTCGTCGACCGCGCGCACCCATCAGGAAGGCATGACATGAGCACTCCGAACGCATCCGGCTCCTCGGTCCTCGTCGCGTACTACTCGGCTCACGGGCACACCGGCCGGGTCGCCGAGACCGTCGCCAAGACGCTCGGCGCCGACACCTTCGTCCTCACCCCCGCCGACCCCTACAGCGAGGCGGACCTGAACTACAACGACCCCCGCAGCAGGGTCTCCAGGGAGCACGACGATCCGGGCAAGCGTCACGTGGAGCTGGTGAGCACCACCCCCGACGGCTTCGCCGACTACCGCACCGTCCTCGTCGGCTACCCCGTCTGGTGGGGCGAGGCCGCCTGGGTGCTCGACGACTTCGTCCGGCAGAACGACTTCTCGGGCAAGACCGTCGTGCCGTTCTGCACCTCGTACTCCTCACCGGTCGGCAGCAGCGCGACCCGGCTCGCCGCCCTCGACGACACCGGCGACTGGAAGCCGGGGACCCGCCTCGAAGCGGCCGCCAACGCCAAGGCGGTCACCGCGTGGCTGCACAGGATCGGCGTCGCCTGATCCACCGGCACCGCGCAGGCCCCGGTGTGTCGGACCGATCCTCTAGTCTCCTGGCCATGAGGATCCTGCACACGAGCGACTGGCACCTGGGCCGCACCCTGCACGGGGTCGACCTGTCCGACGCCCACGAGCGGTTCCTCGACCATCTCGCCGACCTGGCCGCCGCGGAGCGGGTCGACGCCGTGCTCGTCAGCGGTGACGTCTTCGACCGGGCGCTGCCGCCCGTCGCCGCCGTCGAACTGCTCGACCGGGCGCTCGCGAGACTGTGCGAGATCGCCTGCGTGGTCGTCACGCCGGGCAACCACGACAGCCCTCAGCGCCTGGGTCTCAACGCCGGGCTGCTCGGCGAACGGCTGCACATCTGCGCCCGCCCGGCGGCTGTGGCGACGCCGGTGACGGTGCCGGCCGCCGACGGGGCGACGGGGCTGCTCGTCTACGCGCTGCCCTATCTCGACCCCGACATGACGCGGGCCGGGCTGGCCGCCGCGGCGGGTTCGGACGAGCCGCTGGCCCGCTCGCACGAGGCGGTCGTCGGTGCCGCCCTGCGGCTCGTCCGAGACGACCTGGCCGCCCGCCGGTCCGGCGGCGCCGAGCGGGTGCCGGCCGTGGTCATGGCGCACGAGTTCGTCACGGGCGGGCGGCCCAGCGAGTCCGAGCGCGATCTGCGCATCGGCGGCGTCGACTCGGTGCCGGCCGCCCTGTTCTCGTCGGTCGGCGCCGACTACGTCGCGCTCGGGCACCTGCACGGCCCGCAGGCCGTCGCCGGCTCCCGTGACCCGCAGGAACGGGGCGGAGGCGGGGCGCGTCCGGCGCCGGTCATGCGCTACGCGGGCTCGCCGCTGGCGTTCTCGTTCTCCGAGAAGGACCACCGCAAGTCCACGGCCGTCGTCGACTTCGACGACTCGGGCGCGGTGGCCGGCGTGCGGCTCGTCCCCGCGCCGGTGCCCCGGCGGCTGTCCGACGTGGCCGGAAGCCTCGACGAGGTGCTCGGCCCGCGGTTCGCCGCCCGGCGCGAGGACTGGGTGCGGGTCACCGTCACCGGCGAGTCCCGGCCCGACAATCTCGTGCACGAGGTCAAGAAGGTGTTCCCGCACGCCCTGCAGGTGCTCTTCGAACCCACCGGTCGCCGCGGCCGGTCTGCGGCGGGCGCCGCCCCGGGCGCAGACGATCCCCTGGCCGTGACGGCGGACTTCGTCGGGCAGGTGTCGGGCGAGCCGCCGAACCAAGCCGAGCGCCAGGTGCTGGCCGAGGCACTCGAGGCAGCGGAGAGGCGGGGTTGAGATGCAGATCCTCCGCCTCGAACTGTGCGGCATCGGCCCGTATGCGGGCCGCGAGGTCATCGACTTCCAGGCGCTCGGCGAGAACGGCCTGTTCCTGCTCGAAGGACCAACGGGGTCGGGCAAGACGACGATCATCGACGCCGTCGTCTTCGCCCTCTACGGCCAGGTGGCCGGCAGCGAGTCGAGCAACGACCGGCTGGCGTCCACCCACCTGAGACCGGGCGTCGAACCCTACGTCGAGCTGGTCGTCGACACGAGCCGCGGCCTGTACAGGGTGCGGCGCTCCCCCAGGTACGAGCGTCCCAAGAGGCGCGGGGCGGGCACCACCACCGAGAACCCGCGCATCACCCTGTGGAAGCTGTCCGACCCCGCCGACACCGAGGGCGTCGCCGTCTCGTCCAACATTCAGGAGGCGAGTGCCGAGCTGCGCGCCGCGATCGGGTTGAGCCGGGAGCAGTTCACCCAGACCGTCGTCCTGCCGCAGGGCCAGTTCGCCACCTTCCTGCGCGCCAAGGCCGAGGAGCGGCGCGACGTGCTGCAGCAGATCTTCGGCACCCAGGTCTACGAGTCGCTGGCCGACGAGCTGAAACGCCTCGCCAGGGAGCGCTCCGACCGGGTGCAGGAGGTCCGCGACCAGGTGGCCTCCGCCGCCTCCGAGTTCATCCACGCCGCCTGGCCGCAGCCGGACACCGGATCAGCCGAGCAGGGCACCGAGCCGGCCGCGGCCGACGCCGAACAGGCGCCGGCCAGTGCCGCGGGGTCAGGCGGAACCGCTGCTGGCGACGGCGAACCGGCCGCTGCCCAGCCGGGTCTTCCCCACGACCGTGCCCTGTTCCCCGCCGAGGGCGCCGACGATCCTGCCGAGGACGCCGGAGGCCTTGCCGGAGCTGCCGTCGGCTCCGCCCGGACTCCCGGTGGCCCCGCCGAGGACACCGGCGGTTCCGTTGCTGGGACCGGTGGCCCCTCCCCCGCCGACGACCCGCAGGCCATGACGGCCGCCGTCGAGACGGGCGAGTTCACCGCGCTCGGCGCCCTGGCCCGAGCGCGTCTTTCGGCGCTGCGGGCCCGCCGCGATCGGCTCGACGAGGCCTCCCAGCGGGCCGCCGGAACGGCCGACGCGGCCCGCGAGGGGGCCCAACGGGGACACCGGCTCACCGCCGACCGCGACCGCCACGCCCGGCTGCAGCGGGAGCAGGCCGAGCACGCCGCCCGGGCCGGCGAGGTCGAGACCTGCCGGGAACGGGCCGGGCTCGCCCGACGTGCCGCCCGCTGCGAGGGTCCGCTCAACACGTCCGAGACGGCGCGGGCGCGCCTCGAGGCGGCCTCCGACGGCTGGCGGCAGCAGGCCGCCGAGCAGAGCGACCTGTCCGACGTCCCGCTGCCGCAGCGCTTCGAGGCCTGCGGCGGCCACTCCGACGAGGCCGAGCCCACGGCCATCGCCGACACCCGGGCCGCCCTCGCCGAGGCGCTGGGGCAGGCCCAGCAGTCCAGCGGTGCCCTGACCGAGCTGGTCGAGCTGGAACAGTCACTGACCGGGCGGCGCACGGACATCGAGGCCCAGCAGGACCAGGCCGCGTCGCTCGGAGAACAGCTGGCGGCGCTGAGGCAGGACCGTGACGACCTGGTGCGGCGACGCGAGGAGGCCGTGACCGAGGCCGAGGAGCTGGCGGCCACCGCCGATGGCCTGCCCGACGCCAGGGCCGCCCAGCAGGCCGCGGCGGCGAGGCTCCAAGCCGCGCTGGCCGCCGAGGACGACCAGCAGACCCTGGCACTGGCGCGGGGCGCCGAGGACGAGGCGAGGCTGGCGGCGGAGTCCGCGACGGCCGAGCACGCGGCGGCCCGCGCCCGCTGGCTCGACGGGCTGGCCGGTGAGGTGGCCGCCGAGCTGGCGCCCGGGAGGCCGTGCCCGGTGTGTGGCGCGATGGACCACCCGAGCCCGGCGGTCCTCGCCCCGGACGCGCCGACGAGGGACGACGTCGAACGGCTGGCCGAGGCGTCCGCCGAGCAGGGCAGGGCCCTGATGCGGGCGACGGCCGAGTGCGACCGGGTCGCCGCCCACCTCACCGAGCAGCAGGGCCTCGCCGGGGGCCTGACCGGCGAGCAGGCCCGGGCAGCGGCCGACGACGCGGAGCGGGCCGTCGACCAGGCCACCGCCGCCGTCACCCGACGCGGGCAGCTCGGCACCAGGGCCGAGGAGCTGCGGGCCGAGGCGGAGCAGGCAGCAACGGAGATCGCATCGCTCACCGCCCGGCAGGCCGCGCTGGCCGAAGCCATCCGGGCCGCGCAGGACTCGCTCGCCGGCGACGAGGCCCGCGTCGCACAGGCCCGGGAGGGCTTCACCAGCGTCGCTGAGAGGGCCGCGTCACTGGCGGCGCGCGCCAGCCAGATCACCGCCCTGCAGCAGGCGCTGGACCAGCTCGTCCAGGCCCGCCGGGAGTACGCGGTGACACGCGCCGCCGCCCTCGCGGCCATGGCCCATGAGGGTTTCGCAGACGACCCGGGGCAGGTACTCGCGGCCGCCCTGCCCGAAGCCGAGTTGACGGCCCTCACCAGCCGGATCATCGCGTACGAGGCGCGCGCCGCGGAATTGAGCACCCTGCTCGCCGATGAGCAGCTGGTGGCCGCCGCCCAGGCCCCCGAGCCAGACCTGGAGGCCTTGGACGCCGCGGCGGCACGGGCCCAGCAGGAGGCGCAGGACGCCCAGCAGCGGTTGGGCGAGGCGAACTCGCAGCTGAAGCAGGGCCGGCAGGCGTCCGAGCGCCTGGACCGCGCACTGGCCGCGTACGCCCGCGTCGGGCCGCGGGCCGAGCCGTACCTGCGCATGGCCGAGCTGGCCAACGCCACCGGCAAACGGAACCTCATGGGCGTCACGCTGCCGACCTTCGTGCTGCGGCAGCGGTTCGAGCAGGTCATCGACCGGGCGAACGAGCGCCTCGAGGTGATGACGCACGGCCGCTACAGCCTGCGCCGCACCGACGAGCGCGAGGGCCGGGCCCGCAGGCAGGGCCTGGGGCTGGTCGTCGTCGACCACGTGCCCGTCGACACCGAACGCGACCCGCGCACCCTGTCGGGCGGCGAGACCTTCCTGGCCTCGCTGGCGATGGCGCTCGGCCTGTCCGACACGGTGACGAGCGAGGCCGGGGGCATCGAACTCAACAGCCTCTTCATCGACGAGGGCTTCGGCAGCCTCGACGCCGACGCCCTCGACACGGTCATGGGCCAGCTGGAACAGCTGCGCGCGGGCGGGCGCTGCATCGGCGTCATCAGCCACGTCGCCGAGATGCAGCAGCGCATCGCCAAGCGGGTGAGCGTTCGCCCAAGCCCGGACGGCACGTCCACCCTGACCACGACGAACTGAACCAGTTCTACGAGCAACACCAGAAACGCGGTATGCGCCACCTGTTTTCATGGGTGGCGCATACCGCCATACCTATCAGCCCACAGAATTGGAGCCGTCATACCCCCAATTAATAATCTGTTTTGCGATCACCGACAGCTCAGCACGATCTTTGGCGGAATACATTCGCAACAACTCCTTATTGGCGCTGTCAAGTGACGCGCCGCCGTCCATCTTGAAAAGGTCAGAACGACCCTGAACGAATTGTTGACCAGCCATATGATATATCTGACTCCAAAGCTTATTCATCAGACCGCGCCGCCAGATTACCCCCGAGCGAGAAGCAGCCATGAACGCTACGACGATACTGCACATCACGGACAATGCAAAGAGAATCATGCTCAATCCACTCACACCCGCGTCATGATATATTAATAGGGACAGAACCATGAACAAAGCCACACCCCCAAACAGCACCCACTCTATGAGCAATACGGCGACTCGCTTCGATGCGCTATCACTATAGTCGGCAGACCAGTGGCAGCCACCCCAGTATGACCGGGCAACAAACAAGGCAACACAGGCCAATACAACTTCTGGCCCAAAGACCCACACAACAAAGACCCATCTATATTCTTCGCGCAATTCAGCCCACTCAACAGCTATCACCCCGATCAGCGGAACCACCGGTAACAGAAGTAGCGCCAGCACCGCCAACGCATAAGCCAAGACCGGTACAGCGGTCGGGCTATCTCTGCGATTTAGCGGCCCAGCGGCTTTAACATCAACTACGCGCTGAAAGAGCTTGCAATAGAGTACATACGGGGCAAATTCATTTAAGTCACCCGCCTCTAGCGAAACGAGAAATACATTCACCACGACATGCATAGCAGCCAGACAAATCATGATTAATGCAAATAATAAGCCATGGTTGGAAAAGAGGATAACCACGCCGCAAAAAAGCACAACCCCCGAAGAGGATCCCAAGACTGCTATCACCATATAAGCTGACCATCTTTTTTGATATTCACTTGTAATTGTCAATAATGACTCGCCTCGCACCTTGGACCATGGTCTAAACTTAACCCCCTTAAACCCCGACGCTGCAGCCATCAAAATGCCTTCAACAGTAAGCAGCGCCAGAACTACACTGAGCTCTCCAGGCATTGACCCTTTCAAGCTAGAGAAAGAACCCGAAAAAGAAGAGACTATGGTTGACTTGATATCATGAGCATTACGCACCGATATAAACACTTGCTCGATACATTGAATGATAAAAAATACCCAAGGGAATGCTGCGGTGCAGATACCCCACCCCACGAATTTGTTCGGCCCTGCCAGCGAGGTTCCTCTAGCCATTAGCATTGCTCCATCCAGTGATGGTGATCTTGTACCCAGTTAACACCTAGTGACTTCCCGCTGGACGCTGTCCACTTTTTTCTTAGCTGAGACACAGGCACCGATGAAGCAGCGCATCGCCGAGCGGGTGAGCGTGCGCCCGAGCCCGGACGGCACGTCCACCCTGACCACGACGAGCTGAACTAAACTGGCACTGATTGCCACGAGGAATACCAGGGGCCGCCATGGCTGCGAGTGGAGTGAGGATCACCGGCAGGATCGTTGCCGAGTGGGCCGCCATCACGCTTGCCTGCCTGCTGCTCGACCTGGTCATCCAGCTGGCCGCCGGCCGGCATCCGGGCGTCTTCGAGAACGTCTGCTGGGTGCTCGTCGCCGTCACCGTGGGCTGGGCGGGCAGCCACGGCAGGCGCCTGCTCCGCTGAGAGCATCCGGCCCAGCGGCTGAGTCGACCGGCCCCGCCGGGACGGTGCAGCCCGCCGGCCCGTCGGTGTCCACCATGAAGTCCGGCGTCCTCGCCGATACCTCCGATGACCAGGACGACCAGTCGGCGTCCCCTCGACCTGACGCATCGGCCCCGCCGGTTGCCGGTCCGTGTTCAGGGGCGTTGCACGGAGTCCTCCTGGTCGGCAGCCTCCTGGTTGAGCCGGTTGATTTCGTCGGTGATGGTCCAGCTGTGCAGCAGCCGGGTGAGGCGCCTGCCGTCGATGTACACCACTGGGGCGCCGTCCTCGGTCAGGTCCTCGACGTCGTCGGAGTCGGCGAGCACCTTCTTCTCGTCCGTCCGGGAGTCGATGCGCCGCCACAGGGCGTCGACGTCGATGCCGGTCTCGCGGGCGGCCCGGGTGATGGTGCGTGCGGTGATGCCGCCGCGCAGTGCGGCCAGGGCGTCGTGGAAGGGCCACAGGTTCGGCTCCTTGTTCGCCGCGGCCGCCTCGAGCGCGAGCGCCGCGAGCAGGCTCTCCGGCCCGGAGACGATGTGGCGCATGACGAGGAGCAGCTCACCGGACTGCACGAGGTGCTGGCTGGCCTGCAGGGCCTCCGCGAGACGCCACCTGCCCTCGTCGTTCATGTCGGCGTAGTTGACGAGCACGTGCGGGGCGTCCTGGTCGCCGACGGTCAGGTCCCGCTCGACGTCGACGGGGCGTTCCAGGACCTCACCGGCCGGTTCGGGCAGCGGGGAGAGCCTGCCGGCCACGCGGAAGATCACCCAGGCCAGGACGAGCGCCATGAGGGAGGCCAACAGCACGCCCAGCCTCGCCTGGTCACGCAGGGTCTCGTCCTCGAACGCGATGTTCACCACGAGCAGCGAGATGGTGAACCCCATGCCGGACAGGGCGCCCAGCCCCAGGATCCGGGGCATGTCCAGGCCGTGCAGCCGCGAGTGCGGCACGAGCCGCAGCACGAGGCCCGCACCCAGGCCGACACCGAGCACCTTGCCGAGCACGAGGCCGGCGACGATGGCCCAGGTGAGCCGCGAGGAGAAGGCGTTGCCGAGGCTGTCGGCGCTCAGTACGACACCGGCGTTGGCCAGGGCGAACAGGGGCACCACCACGTAGTTGACGTACGGGGGCAGCACGAACGCCAGCCGCTGGTTGAGCGGCATGGAGTAGATGAGGGACTCCCGCAGCGCCAGGGCGGTCGCTGGAGCCGGGGCCTGACGGTAGAGCGTGGCGATCTCGTTCGACTCGTCCACGTCCCGGGTTCGCACGGTGTACACGGGCATGAGCAGGGCGATGAGCACCCCTGCCAGGGTGGCGTGCACACCGGAGCGGTAGAGGGCGTACCAGATGACGACGCCGAGCACGAGATAGGGCGGCACCCGCCACACGCCCCGGCGGGCCATGAGCCAGATGACGGCCAGCCCCGCGACGGCCACCGCGAGGGCCACGAGGTTCAGGGAGCCGGAGTAGAAGATCGCGATGACCGTCAACGCGCCGATGTCGTCGATGACGGCGAAGGCGAGCAGGAACAGCCGCAGCCGGGGCGCGTGTCTGGGGCCGATGAGGGCGAGCATGCCCAGGGCGAAGGCCGTGTCGGTGGAGATCACCGCACCCCACGCATGGGCGCCGTCACCGCCTCCGGTGACGAGCACGAAGACGACGGCGGGGACGATGAACCCGCCGACGGCGGCCGCCGCAGGAAGGAGCGCGTGGCCGGGCAGCCGCAGGTCTCCCAGGGTGAGGTCGCGGCGCACGTCCAGGCCCACCATGAAGAAGAAGACGGACGTGAGGCCCTCGTCCACCCACTCGTGCAGAGTGAGGTCGATCTCGAACGGGCCGAGAGAGACCGCCGCCGACGTGTGCCAGAAGGTCTGGTAGCTGTCCCCCACGTTCGCCCACACGAGGGCGATAACGGTGGCGAGGGCGAGCGCCGCCGCGGCGTAGGTCTCGTTGTTCTGGAAGAGCCTCCGCTGCCTCCTGCGCCGCAGCCGCTCATCGACGGCGTCCCTGATCTGCTCGATGTGCTCGGCCGGTGCGCTGACAGCGCTCATGCAGTCTCTGTCTCCCGTGTCTTGTCCCTGCCGTCTCCCCGGCCCGCGAGGAGACCCGGAGCGTCGAGCGCCCCGGGCACGCAAGAGTAGTCGTCTCTCGAGTGAACACCCTGTGATGACCTGTGCCGGCGCCGGTTCGCCTTGCGCTCGTCGTGAAATGACACACAAGAACCGCAGGTTGAACCCGGTTCTGGCGCGACACTGCCGCGCAGAGAGCCGGGTGGGCCACCCAAGGGCGGCCCACCCGGCTCTCACTCATCGTCCGCCGGCCGGCGCGACAGCCGGTCGACGTCTCACACGTGCTCGGCGAGCACCTCCAGGATGTGGCGGTACTCGTGGCCGGTGGCGCGGCTCATGCCGAGCTCGCAGGTGCGGTTCGCCGAGACGTACTCGTCGTACTCGCGCTCGGCGACCTCGGCCGCCTCGGCGCGGGTGGCCGAACGGGTCAGCTCGGGGTGCAGCAGGCCGCGGTCGCCGGCGAAGGCGCAGCAACCGGCGTTGACCGGAACCGTCACGTCGTCGCTCACGAACTCGGCGCAGGCCACCGTGTCGTCCACGCAGTCCAGGTGACGCATCGAGCAGCTCGGGTGGATGACGATCGAGCCGGCCTTCGAGCGCGGCGTGATCTTGTCGAGCACGAACTTGGCCACCCAGGTGGTCGAGTCGTAGATCGTGATCTTCCGCCAGTTCTCGGCCTCCTCACCGCTCAGGTGGTTGCCGGTCTCCTCCAGGCCGTGGGTGCAGCTCGCGGCGTCGCAGACCACCGGCAGGCGGCCGTGGTCGCTGGCCTCCCACACCGAGGCGTAGACGCGGCGGGCCATCTCGTCGGCGCCGTCGGTGAAGCCCTTCGATACCCACACCGTGCCGCAGCACAGCTTGCCAAGGCCCTCGGGCACCCGGGCATGCTGGCCGGCGAGCTCGACGAGCTTGGTGAAGCTCGACCCGGCTCCACCGCCGTGGCTGTGCTCGGCGGGGGCGAACAGGGCACCCATGCAGCTGGAGAAGAGCACGAAGTCGTCAGCCGGCGTGCTGTGTGCCGCGGGGCGCTTCGGACCGCCGGCCGGCAGGTCGTCGCCCACCAGCGGGATGATGTCCTTCGGCAGCACGGCGCGGGCGGCCTTCGTCACGCCGGTCATGGCGGGGCTCGGCACCTTGTCGACGACGTTGAGCGCCACCTGCAGCACCGAGACCACCGGGCCCCAGCCCTTGGCGGCCGCGGTCATGACGGCCTTGTACGGGCTGGAGTGGCGAGCGGCGCGGAAGCGTTTCATGAACTTGCCCGTGTCGATGCGCAGCGGGCAGGACAGGAAGCACAGCGAATCGGCGGCGCAGGTGTCGACGCCCTCGTAGGCGTAGTCCTTGCGGATCTCGGCGGCCGCCTCGTCCGAGAGCACCTTCATCGAGCGCAGCAGCGCGATGCGGCGCCGCGGGGTCTGGGTGAGGTCCTTCGACGGGCAGGTGGGCTCGCAGTAGCCGCACTCCACGCACCGGTCGATGAAGCCGTCGACCGGCGGCATCATCTTGAAGTGTTTCATGTGGATCTGCGGGTCGTCGGTGATGATCGTGCCCGGGTTGAGCACGCCACTCGGGTCAGCCAGACGACGCACGGTCTTCATGACGTCGTAGATCTCGGGCCCCCACTGACGCTCGACATAGGCGGCCATGACGCGGCCCGTGCCGTGCTCGGCCTTCAGGGTGCCCTCGTGGGCCAGCACCGAGGCGACCATGTCCTCGGTGAAAGCCTCGTAGCGCTCGATGTCGCCGGGCTTGTTCCAGTCGCAGGTGACCATGAAGTGGATGTTGCCGTCCTTGGCGTGGCCGAAGATGACGGCCTCATTGAAGCCGTTCGCGGCGAAGATCTTGCGCAGGTCATCGGTCTGTGCGGTCAGGTCACCGACCGGGACGGCGATGTCCTCGAGCAGGTTCGTCGTACCGGCCGGGCGCGAACCGGCAACCGATGTGTACAGGCCGTTGCGCAGCTGCCACAGATTGGCGCGTTCGCGCGGGTCCTTGGTGAAGCGCGGCGGGTCGGCGATCGGCAGGCCGCCCAGCACCGAGTTCAGGGCGTCCATGCGCTCGACGAGTTCCTGCTCGGAGTCGGCGAGGGCCTCGACGAGCAGGCCGGAGTCCTCGCGGACGTTGAGGGCGGCCAGCTCGGGCGTGGCCTCGGGGTAGGTCTGGACGACCCGCAGGCTGGCGGCGTCCATGAGCTCCAGGCACTTGGCGCCGTTGGCGATGAGGTCCTCCAGGGCGTCGGTGGCCACACTCAGCTCGGGCGTGATGAGCAGCGCGGTGGCGGCGTGCGGCTGGATCGGGATGGTGCGCATCGTCACCTCGGAGACGAAACCGAGTGTGCCCTCCGAGCCGACCATGAGGTGCTCGAGGATGCGCACCGGCTCGTCGTAGTCGAGGAAGGAGTTCACGCCGTAGCCCATGGTGTTCTTCATGGCGTACTGCTGGCGGATCTTGGCGACCGCCTCGGGGTTGGCGCGCAGCCGGTCGCGCTGGGCGGCCAGGCCCTCCCACATCTCGGGTTCGGCGCGGTGCAGGTAGTCGTCGGCGTTGGGCGACGAGGTGTCGATGATGGTGCCGCTGGGCAGCACGATGACCATCGACTCGACCGTCTGGTACGAGTTCAGCTGGGTGCCGCAGCTCATGCCGGACGAGTTGTCGGCGATGACGCCGCCGATCGTCGCGGCGCGCGAGGACGCCGGGTCGGGGCCGAGCTTGCGGTTGTAGCGCGCCAGGTGGGCGTTGATGTTGAGGATCGTGGCGCCCGGCTGGCAGCGCACCCGCTCGCCGCCGTCGAGTACGGTGACGCCGCGGAAGTTCTTGCGGACGTCGAGCAGGATCGAGTCGCTGAGCGCCTGCCCTGACAGGCTGGTGCCACCCGAGCGGAACGTGACGTGCTTGCCGTCACGGCGGGCCTGCGCCATCACCGAAGCAACATGGGCCGTGTCGGTGGCCGTAATCACAACCTCGGGGATGAGCAGGTAGTGCGACGCGTCGTGTGCCATGCCGACGCGATCGATCAGCCGGGTGGTGCCGATCTCCTTGTTGATGGTGGGTGACGACATCTTGCCTCCTCACAGAAGGCCGGGTCTACGTTGACACCGGTCAGACCGTTCCTAAGCCAGACGATAAACCAGACCGAATGTTGCGGACCAACCGGGTCCGTATTTTTACAGGCAAGAGCCGTTCAGCCGGTCAAAAACCAGGGTTCAGTCAGGGTGTTGAGGGGGTCGGCGTCGGGGTCAACTCGGGGCCGGACGTGGAGGGAGCCGCACCAGTCACGGCGCGGCTCCCTCCACCACGAAATCCGGTCAGTTCTTGCGCATGCGCAGGTAGTTCTCGATGAGGTTGCGCGTGGAACCGTCCTGGTCGTTCAGCGCCTGCTCGTCGCCGCCGAGGGCAGGTGCGATCTGCAGGGCGAGCTTCTTGCCGAGTTCGACACCCCACTGGTCGAACGAGTTGATGCCCCACACGACACCCTCGGTGAAGGTGATGTGCTCGTACAGGGCGATGAGTTCGCCGAGCACCCTGGGACTGAGCTCGGGCGCCAGGATCGAGGTGGTCGGGCGGTTGCCGCTGAACACGCGTGCCGGCACGATGGCCTCGTCGCAGCCCTCGGCGCGCACCTCGTCGGCCGTTTTCCCGAACGCCAGGGCCTTCGTCTGGGCGAAGAAGTTCGACATGAACAGCGCGTGCACGTCGTTGCCGCCCTCACGCAGGGCGTGCGCGGGGGTGGCGAACCCGATGAAGTCGGACGGGACGATGCGGGTGCCCTGGTGCAGCAGCTGGTAGAAGGCGTGCTGGCCGTTGGTGCCCGGCTCGCCCCAGAAGACCTCGCCGGTCTGGCTCACCACGGCGCTGGCGTCCCACCGGGTCGACTTGCCGTTGGACTCCATCGTGAGCTGCTGCAGGTAGGCGGGGAAGCGGTGCAGGTACTGCGAGTACGGCAGCACGGCGTGCGACTGGGCGCCGTAGAAGTTCGCGTAGAAGACGTTGAGCAGGCCCATGAGGGCCGGGACGTTCTCGGCCAGCGGCGCCGTGGCGAAGTGCTGATCCATCTCGTGGAAGCCGTCGAGGAAGGCGCGCCAGTTGTCGGCGCCGATGGCGATGAGGTTCGACAGGCCCACGGCGGAGTCGACGGAGTAGCGCCCGCCGACCCAGTTCCAGAAGCCGAAGGCGTTCGCCGGGTCGATACCGAACTCGGCGACCTTGTCGAGGGCCGTCGAGACGGCCACGAAGTGCCTGGCGGTGGCCTCCTCGCGGGCTGCGACGGTGGACTCGATGGCGCCCGCGTTCTCAAGCGAGTTGATCAACCAGTTCTTGGCCATGCGCGCGTTCGTCATGGTCTCGAGCGTGGTGAAGGTCTTCGACGCGACGATGAACAGCACCGTCTCGGGGTCGACGTCCTTCGTCTTCTCGTACATGTCCGTGGGATCGATGTTCGAGATGTAGCGGCACTCGATGCGGTCGGCCTTGTAGGGCTTCAGCGCCTCGTAGACCATGACGGGCCCCAGATCGGAGCCGCCGATACCGATGTTGATCACCGTGGTGATCGGCTTGCCGGTGGCCCCGGTCCACTCGCCGGAACGGACCTTCTCGGCGAAGGCGATCTCACGATCGAGCACCTCGTGCACCTGGGCAACAACGTCCACCCCGTCGACGGCGAGCGTCTCGGTGGGGGGCAGGCGCAGGGCGGTGTGCAGCACTGCGCGGTCCTCGGTGGTGTTGATGTGCTCGCCGGCGTACATCGCGTCGCGGCGGGCCTCGAGCCCCACCTGCTCGCCGAGCCGGACGAGAGCGTCCCGCACGGCGGGCGTGAGGTAGTTCTTCGACAGGTCGACGAGCAGGTCGCCTGCGGTCAGCGTGTAGTCCTCTGCGCGCCGCGGGTCATCGGCGAACCAGGCACGGAAGTCGACGGTCAGTTCGCCGTGCAACCGGCTGAGCTCGGCCCAGGCACCAGTGGTCGTGGGATCAACAGGTGAGGAGTTCATGGGGCTCAGCCTACGGCGCGGAGCTGTGTTAACGGCAAGGTCCGCAGCCGGGGCTGCGGACATCGCCGAGGTTTTCCGCGCGGTCATCCTGCGACGCGGGCCGCGCTGGTGGGGCCCATGGAGTTCATGTCGGCGATCTTGACGACATCGCCCTCGGTGGGGGCATGGACGACCTGACCGTTGCCGATGTACATGCCGACGTGGCTGCCGCCGTAGAAGAAGACGAGATCACCGGGCTGCAGGCTGCTGAGGGACACCGAGGTGAGACCGGCCATCTGCGCCTGGCTGGTGCGGGGGATCGAGACGCCGGCGGCCGCATAGGCTGCCATCATGAGGCCGGAGCAGTCGTAGCCGTCGGGGCCGGTGGCGCCGTACACGTAGGGCTTGCCGAGCTGGGCCAGGGCGAAGTCGACGGCGGCCTGAGCGGCGGCGCTGGAGGCGGTGACCGACGGGGCGGAGGAACCAGCCTCACTGCTCGTGGTGCTCGCGGCGGCGTTCGCATCCGCGGCCTCCTGGTCGGCGAGAGCAGCGGCGGCGGCCTTCTCGGCCTCCTCCTGCTTCTTCTGCTCTGCGGCCGCGGCATTGGCGCCGGCGTTGGCGAAGGCGGAGTTGGCCTCGTCTGACGCGGCGGCCAGGGCGTCGATGTTGCCGTTGAGGGCTTCGTCGGCGTTCCTGTTCGCCTCGACTGCGGCGAGGGCGTTGGCCTGGAAGACGGTGCCGTCATCGACCGAGGACGCGCCGGACTGGACGGAGGGGTTCGTCACCGCGGCGGCGGGGACGAGCGTTGAGATGACGCCGATGGCCGAGGCGGCGGCCACGGCGGTGACCGGGGCGGCGAAACGGCGGCGGCTCTTGGTCGGGGCGGCCTTGGAGCCACCGACGACGTGCAGGGTGGTGACGTCCCGCGAGCTGGCGGACTCGACGGCCATGTCGGCCAGGGCCGGCATCATGGCGCGACGGGGGGTGGCAGCGGGTTCAGCAGTCTCGACGACCTCGATGGTGTCGTCGTTCAGCAGAGCTCGGCGTGCGGTCACGGCTTCCTCGTTCTCTGTGATGGTCAGGGAATGATCAGTGCTTGAGCACCGGACGCGTCCCACCATATGTGACTTCCTGAGAAAACTTCAACTTCGGCGGCCGAGAATCTCAGAATCAGCAGGCGGTCTCTCAGGAGCAACGCCGGGGAACTGCGTGGCGTTCCTGAGAGAACCAGGGTTCCCTGAGGCCTCCCTGAGTGGTTTCACCCCTAGTGGCGTCGGCTCACCTGCCGTACGGCGTCGGCCGCGCGCTTGCGCAGCGAGGCGTGATCGCCCGAGACGAACACCCGCGAGAGAACCGGATCAGTGACATCAATGGCAACCGCGCCCTGGTTAAGCCACGTGCGACCCGTGGGGACGTCCTGGGCGCTGGCGATGAGACGTACGCCGGGCACCATCGGCGGCAGCGCCTTCGGGTAGCGGTCACCCATCACGTCCGCGGGCCGCACCTCGACGGCCGCGACGCCACGACGCCAGGCGGCGCGGACCTCACCGGGCGTGAGCGCCTCGCAGATCACCGGGATCCCACCGGCTCGCAGCACGTCGAGGGTCTCGTCATCGGGGTCGGGACACAGGGCGAACGCCGCACCCAGTTCGACCGCGCGGCGCGCATCACCGGCCCCGGTGATCCCGGCGACACCCAGGCAGGCGCGGAACGCGTAGAGCGGGAACAGCGCCGACAGGTCCTCGTCCCCGAGCTCGACGGCCACGACGTCCAGTTTCTCCTGGACGAGCACCTCGATGACCGGCATGAGCTTGTCGACACCCCTGTCCGGCAGGACGACCAGCGCCCTGACCAGTTCCAGCTCGCGCGGCAGGGGCGCCGGCGCGCCGGGCTGCTCGCCGGCCTCGGTCATCTCGCTCACGGGTTGATTCTAGGCATCCCACCCAGCCCCAGCGCCGTGCAGTGGACCCCCGTGACCATGCCACGGCCTCGCCGGATCACCCGGCGGGCAGGGACGGCACGGCCCCGGCTCCCGTCCTGGGTCGTCGCAGCAACCCGGTCGACCCGGATCAACCGTCCCGTACACCGGGGCGCCCCGTCGAGGACACCGCGCCCAGGGCGCAAGGCACCGCACGTCCCCGTGCGTCGGGCGCCCCTAGACTGGCTCCACGATGACCCAGACACTGACCGATCTGCTGCCCACCGGCCCGCTGGCGCACGACCCCGACGCCCTGTTCGACGCCTTCGACCGCTGGGCGGCCGGGCAGGGGCTGTCGCTGTACCCGCACCAGAGCGAGGCGCTCATGGCGCTGCTGGCCGGCGACAACGCGATCGTCACCACGCCGACGGGCTCGGGCAAGTCGATGATCGCCACTGCGGCGCACTTCGTCACGCTCGCCGCGCGTGGCCGCAGCTACTACACCGCCCCGATCAAGGCCCTCGTCAACGAGAAGTTTTTCGCGCTCTGCGAGATCTTCGGCGCCGACCTGGTCGGCATGGTCACCGGGGACGCCTCGGTCAACCCCGACGCCCCGATCGTCTGCTGCACGGCCGAGATCCTGGCCAACATCGCGCTGCGCGAGGGCTCGCAGGCCGACATCGACCTGGTCGTCATGGACGAGTTCCACTTCATCGCCGACCCCGACCGCGGCTGGGCCTGGCAGGTGGGCCTGTCCGAGCTGCCCGGCTGCCAGTTCGTCGTCATGAGCGCCACGCTCGGCGACGTCACCGAGCTGTCGCAGAACCTGACCGTCTGGTCGGGCCGCAGCACCTCGGTCGTCACGGGCGCGGAACGCCCGGTGCCGCTCACCTACCACTGGGCCCTCACGCCGCTGCACGAGACGATCAGTGAGCTCGTCACCACCGGCCAGTCACCGGTCTACATCGTCCACTCGGGCCAGAAGCTCGCCACCGAGCAGGCCCAGGCACTGATGAGCGTCAAGCTCGTGACCACCGAGCAGCGCCACGAGATCGCAGGCGCCATTGGCGGGTTCCGGTTCGCACCCGGTTTCGGCGCCACTCTCTCGTCGATGCTGCGGCACGGCATCGGCGTGCACCACGCCGGCATGCTGCCGAAATACCGTCGTCTCGTCGAGCAGCTGGCCCAGCAGGGCCTGCTCAAGGTCATCTGCGGAACCGACACCCTCGGTGTCGGCATCAACGTGCCGATCCACACGGTGCTGTTCACCTCGCTGAGCAAGTTCGACGGCCGCCGCCAACGGATCCTGCGCAGCCGCGAGTTCCACCAGATCGCCGGGCGCGCCGGCCGCGCGGGGTTCGACACGATCGGCTACGTCGTGGCGCAGGCCCCCGAGCACCAGGTCGAGAACACGCGCCTCGCCGCGAAGTTCGCAGACGACCCCAAGAAGCTCAAGAGCGTCCGGAAGAAGAAACCGCCGGAGGGTTTCGTCAACTACACCGAGGCGAGCTTCACCAAGCTCATCGAGTCCGTGCCCGAGACGCTCCACGCCCGGATGCGCGTGACCAGTTCGATGCTCCTCAACCTGCTCAGCCGCGACGAGGACACCGGCGCGGCCCTGGTCCACATCGTCGACGCCTGCGTCACCGATCGGAGGATCCGCGGGCGCCTGCTGCGCCGGGCCGCCCAGCTGGGCCGGTCGATGATCTCGGCGGGGGTCGTGGTCCGCCGCGAGGAGCCGACGCCCGGCGGACGCTGGTACGACCTGAACCCCGACCTGCAGGACGACTTCGCGCTGAACCAGCCGCTCAGCGCCTTCGCCATGGCCGCCCTCGAACTGCTCGACGCGACGGCCGAGGACTACGCCCTCGACGTGGTGAGCACGATCGAGGCCACGCTCGAGGACCCGTGGCCCCTCATGCGGGCCCAGGAGCGCAGGGAGCGCGACGAGGCGATCGCCGAGATGAAGGCCGACGGCATGGACTACACCGAGCGCATGGCGGCCCTTGAGGAGATCAGCTACCCGCAGCCCCTGGCCGACGAGCTCGAGGCCGCGTTCGAGACCTTCTCGGCCACCCGCCCCTGGCTCGCCGAGTACCCGCTGCACCCCAAGACTGTGGCGCGTGACATGTACGAACGGGCCATGACCTTCGGCGAGTACTGCGCCTTCTACAAGGTGCAGCGCTCGGAGGGCACCGTGCTGCGCTATCTGTCCGACGCCTACCGCGCGCTGCGCCAGACCGTCCCGCTGACCGCGCGCACGCCGGCCCTCGACGAGATCCTCGACTGGCTCGGTCAGGTCGTCCGGATGACGGACTCCTCACTCATCGACGAGTGGGCGCGGCTGGGCGCCGGCGGCGATCTCGGCGTCGAACGGCCCGAACCGGCCGAGAAGAGCCGGGCACTGACGGCGAACAGGGCCGCCTTCACGGTGCTGGTGCGCAACGCGATGTTCCGCCGCGTGCAGCTGGCCGCCGATGACGACGTCGAGGCCCTGGCGGCGCTCAACTCGTCCGACCCCGAGGCGAGCTTCGGTTTCAACGACTGGGACGACGCGCTGGGCGACTACTGGGACGAGCACGACGAGATCGGCACCGGCGCCGACGCCCGTGGCCCACAGTTCCTGCGGATCGACGAGACGGGCCGTCTGTGGACGGTGCGCCAGACGATCGCCGACCCCGAAGGCGACCATGACTGGGCGATCACCGCGACGATCGACCTCGACTCCTGCGACGAGGCCGACGATCTCATCGTCCATGTCGTCGGCTTCGGCAGGTTGGACGGGCCGGCCGGCCGCCAGGTGGAATCATGACGATGACGTCACCTCACCGAAGGAGCCCCCTGATCATGCGCATGCCCGGATGGGTCACCACTGCGGGCCCGAGGTGGGCCGCGGCCGCGACGGCCACCGCCCTGTTCGCCGCCACCGCGCTGACCTCGGTGCCGGCCGGGGCCGACGACGGCTGGTCCGGCGATCCCGTGGCCTCCAGCGCCGCCGACACCCAGGGCTGCGCGCAGGTGCTGCTCGTCGGCGCCCGCGGCTCGGGCCAGGAGGCGCCGTACGGCGACATGGTGGACGGTGTGCGTTCGGAGCTGGCCTCACGGCTCGGCGAGCAGCGGCCGGACGTGGACCTGGCCCAGGTGTACCTGGACTACCCGGCCGTCTCCCTCGACGACATCGACACGGCATCGGTACAGGACATGGTGCTGGGTGAGGAGTCGTCGGCCGCACCGGCCTACGTCGCCTCCGTCGAGGCCGGGACCACCGAACTGGAGCGGCTGGCAGGAGCCGAGGCGCAGCGCTGCCCCGACGAGAAACTGCTCGTCGTGGGGTACAGCCAGGGCGCCGAGGTGGCCACCCGCGCCCTCGGCTCTGGGGCGTTGAACGGCAACCTGCTGGGCGCCGTGCTGCTCGGCAATCCGCTGCACTACGACGGGCAGAACATCACCGAGCTCGACGGCACCGCCTCGAACCGCTCCTACGGCCTGACGGCGGCCCTGTACTACCTCAAGGCGGAGCTTGCCGGCAGCACCGGCGACCGCCAGGCGCAGGTACAACGACTCATCGAGGTCGTCGTCGCCCTGTACGACGGCACGGTCGACGCCGCATCCTTCTCCTCGGCGATGTCCGGCTCGGGTGCCGCGGTGCCCGGCGAGGCGGCGCCCAGGACGTGGTCGGTGTGCACGGCCGGTGACCCGGTCTGCGACTCCGCCGATGCGCTGTCGCGCGTGCTGACCCGCTCGACGACGCTGAAGGAGGAGCGTTCCGACGGCGGCTCGAACCACGGCTCGTACACCCCGGAGAACCTGCCGGACACGCTCGACGCGGTGACCGCGGAGCTCACCGGGCTCCCCCACCTGGCCGCGCCCGAGGAGCAGGCCGCCGCGACGGATTCTGGGCGCCGGGGCATCATCCTCGCGACGCTCGGCGTCGCGGTGGTGCTGGCCGGCGGCACCGGTGTGACTCTCGTGCGGCGTCGGCGGGCCGGGCAAGGCGGGGACGAGCAGGCCGAGGACTGAGCCACCGGAAGACCGGGAGAGCAGGGCCCAGGGCAGGAAACCCGGGCCTCCCCGCGCCGTTGGGACGATCCTTTCCACTGGCCAAGACAAGCCCGGCCTGTCGGTGTCGCGTGCCATGATGGGCTCGTCTCCGGGAGTCGTGTTATTGGCGCACGGCCCCCATCCCCGATGGTGACCGCCCCCGACGTCACCGAATGACGACCGCACCCCATGCCATGTCGTCTTGGAAAAGAGAAGTGCCATGACACCGCCCCCTGTTGCCCTGCCCGCTCTGCGTCCACTCGTCCTCCAGCACGCACTGGTGCTGGGCGCCTGCGCCTGCCTCTGGGCCGCCATGCCGCGCCCGGCGGCATCCCCCGGCTCCTGGATGTGGAACATCGGCGGCCTCGCCCTCGCGACCACCCTCGTCTTCACCCGCCGGCACCAGCCGCACATCGACGACCGCGACCTGGACCGGATCCTCGGGTGCGGCGGGCTGCTCACCGCGGCCTGGGCCGCCCTCCAGTGGGATGCCGGCGAGCACCCGTTCGCCGCGGGCGCGGCGGCCACCTCACTCGTGTTGGGCTGCCTGTTCTGGGTGCTCGGCACCCGCGAGAGCTGCTGGGCCCTGCCCGCGGCCCCGGCACCACTGCTCGGCGCCGTCCCCGCGCTGGGTTCCGTGCCGGCAGGCGCCGTGGGGCTCGCCGCCTGCCTGCTCGGCGCCGTCGTCATGGCCGCCCGCCGCGGGCCCGTACCACCAGGCCAGCTCGACCGTGTCGACCCGCGCCGACTCGTCGTGCCCGCCGTGGCGGCCTCCCTGGTGCTCCTCGCCGCATGGGGGTGGTCCTGGTGACACCCGACGTCACCCAGAACCGAACCAGGTTCCTCAGCGTGCCGCCCGCGAGCGTGCTCGCCGAGGACCACGACCAGCTGGTCGAGCTGTCGTGCCACGGCCTCGCCACCGCAGCTCCCGCGTACTCCGCCCGCAGCGTCCTCGTGCGCTGGCAGGGTGTCGTGCTCGCCGTCCTCACCGCCGGGCTGCTGGCCGGTCTGCTGCTCTCCCCCAGGACCGCCGGCGTCGTCGTCATCGCCCTGGTGGTCCTCGCCTACATCGCCGCGCTGGGTTACCGACTCGCCCTGTTCCGCCTCGGCGCCAGGGGCGGGCGCACCGTCATGGTCAGCGACGAGGAGGCCCGGTCCGTCCCGGACGACCAACTGCCCACCTACACCGTGCTCGTGCCCGTGTTCCACGAGCCGCTCCTGGGCGAACTCGTCGAACGACTCGAACGGCTGGACTACCCCCGCCACCTCCTGGACGTCCGTCTTCTGCTGGAGGCCGACGACACCGAGACGGCCGATGCGGCCCGCCGGATCACGCCGCGCGAGCACGTCCGCGTCGTCACCGTCCCGTCCCTGGACCCGCGCACCAAACCCAAGGCCTGCAACTACGGCTTCCTCACGGCCGAGAGCGCGATGTGCACCATCTACGACGCCGAGGACGACCCCGACTCGCTCCAGCTGCGGCGCGCCGTCGTCGCGATGAGGCGGCTCGGCCCGTCCTATGCCTGCGTCCAGGCGCGGCTGGGCTTCTACAACAGCGCCCAGAACATGCTCACCCGCTGGTTCACCCTCGACTACGGTTCCTGGTTCACGAACATGCTCCCCGGGCTCGTCGCCCTGGGCGCACCGGTGCCGCTCGGCGGCACCTCGAACCACTTCCGCTCCGACGTGCTGCGGGACGTCGGAGCCTGGGATCCGTGGAACGTCACCGAGGACGCCGACCTCGGGCTGCGCCTGCACCGGGCGGGCTACCGGGTCGGGGTGCTGGGGTCGACGACCCTGGAGGAGGCCAACCCCGACGCCATCAACTGGGTGAGGCAGCGCAGCCGCTGGTACAAGGGCTACATCCAGACCTTCCTCGTCCACGTGCGCAGCCCCCGGCTCGTCACATCCCAGCTCGGTGCGCGCGGCGTGGCCGGCCTGGTCGTCTTCATCGCCGGCACCCCGCTGCTGTCGGCGCTCAACGGCTTCTTCTGGGCGCTGACGGCCATGTGGTTCACCTCCCATGACCCGGCGATCGCCGCGCTGTTCCCGCCGGTGGTCTACTACCTCGGCATGGTCTGCCTCGTCCTGGGCAATCTCTCGGTGCTCTACATGGGCGTGTTCACCGCGCGACAGTTGGAGCGCCCCGATCTGCTCCCGGCCGCCCTCCTGATGCCCCTGTACTGGGGGCTCATGTGGCTGGCTGCCCTCAAGGCCGTGATCCAGCTGGTCACCGCGCCGTCCTACTGGGAGAAGACCACTCACGGGCTCCACCGGCAGCAGACGACGGCCGCCGAGGCGGGAGGCGCCTCATGAGCCGCGCCGCACTCGACGCGGGGGCCGCGGAGGCGGAGCTCGACGCCGGCGCCCCCAGCCGCGCCCTGACACGCCGCCAGGAACACCGCCCCGAGCGGGTGGTGGGGCTGGTCTTCCTCGTCGGCTACCTGGTGGCGGCGTTCTGGCTCAGCGCCCACGACCTCGTCTTCCCGGACGCCATGAGCCGGGTCGCCAACGCCTACTACGTGCTGTTCAGCCGTGACCCGCACCTGGCGGCCATCGGCTTCGTGTGGAACCCGCTGCCCTCGCTCGCCGTCATCCCGCTGCTCCTGCTGTCGCCGCTGTGGCCCGCGCTGGCGAGCGACGCCTTGGCGGGCTGCCTCGTGTCGGCACTGTGCGGGGCGCTCGCGGTGATGTTCATGCATCGGCTGCTCGGTCAGCTGGGCGCCGGGCGGGTCATGCGTGTCGTCCTCACCGCCCTCTTCGCCCTGCACCCGCTGGTGCTGCTCGCCTCCGCGACCGGCGCGAGCGAGGCGATGCTGTTGACGGTGTGCCTGTACGTCGCCGCCCACCTGGTCGACTGGCTCACCGACAACGACCCCTGGCAGCTCGTCCAAGTCGGCGTCGGCGTCGGAGTGGCCTACCTCGTCCGATACGAGGCGCTGGCGGTCGGCGCAGCGGTCGGCGTGCTCGTCCTCGTCGTCACGTGGGCCCGTTCTCGCGGGCGGGCGAGGGCGCTCGGGATGGCCGTTCTCGACATGGTCCTCGCAGTGGGGCCGATCGTCGCGGCCTTCTGCCTGTGGGCGCTGGCGAGCAAGATCATCGTCGGTTCGTGGCTGGAGACCTTCACCTCCCAGTACGGCAACTCGGCCCAGGTCGGCACCTTCCAGGAGTCGATCGACGGGATCGTCGGCACCGGCCGGTACGCCCGCCCGGGCTACCTGGTCGAGCAGTTGGCACGCACGGCACCGCTGGCCGTCCCGCTGACGCTGGTCGCTCTCGTCGTGGCCCTGCGGCGGCGGGACACGAGGTTCTTGTCGCCGGTCTTCGTGCTCGGCTCGGTGCTCGTCTTCCAGAACCTCACCTTCCTGCGGGGCATGTCGTTCGGCTGGCTGCGGTTCCAGATCACCGCCGTGCCGCTCGCCGTGCTTGCCGTCGGCTGTCTCGCCGGGGCGGTGAGCCGGTCCGGTGCCTCACGAGGGCTGCGCCGGGCCGGTGTCGTGACCCTGGCAGGCGCAACGGCACTGACACTGCCGCTGGCCTGGTGGACCGAGACGAACCCCCGGTTCGGCCGCGAGGAGGCGCTCGCCGTCGAGGTCGCCAGGGGCGGCCAGTACCCCATGGAGCAGCAGGCCGCCGAGGACATCACCGCGATGGGCCTGCCCGAGGGCTCCGTCATCACCGACGTCGCCTACTCCTTCCCGATCGTCCTGGCTGCGGAGGATCCGCGTGTCTACGCGATCACCACCGACCAGGACTTCAGGGAGCTGCTCGCCGACCCCCGCGGGAACGGCGTCGACTACGCCCTGCTGACGTCTCCGGACACGGCCCCCGCCGACGCCATTGAGGAGCAGTACCCGGGCATGTGGGCCGACGGCGCGGGTGTTGCCACCATGGTCCGCCAGTGGCGGGACGGCCGCGGCCTCACCTGGCGGCTGTACCGGTTCACGAGCTGACAACGCGGAGGACGCACGGCCGAGGCGGGCGTGCAGGCACCCCACGAGCCGAGACCGGTAGGCGGGTGCCCCTGCGCCCGATGACGGCCGTGCGGGCCCGGTTCAGCCCATCTCGTCGGCGGCGGGCAGCTGCGCGTCGAGGATGCGGAACTCCTCACGGCGCCTCGCCTGCTCCGCCGGGTCGGGCACCGGGAGCGAGGCGACGAGCCGTTTCGTGTAGGGGTGCTGCGGGTTCTGCAGCACGTCCCGTCCGATGCCCTCCTCGACGAGCCGGCCGTGGTAGAGCACGCCGATGCGGTGGGCCAGCATGTCGACGACGGCCAGGTCATGACTGATGAACAGGCAGGCGAAACCGAACTCTGCCTGCAGCTGCTGGAAGAGCTCCAGGACGGTGGCCTGCACCGACACGTCGAGTGCCGAGGTCGGTTCGTCGGCGATGAGCAGCCTGGGCCGCAGCACGAGGGCGCGGGCCAGCGAGACACGCTGGCGCTGGCCACCGGACAGCTCATGCGGGTAGCGGTCGGCATAGGCGGCCGGCAGCTGCACGGCCTCGAGCAGGTCGTGGACGCGGCGGCGGCGTTCGGCGCTGGGCAGGTCCCTGGCGTGCACCTGGAGCGGCTCGGCGATGCACGCGCCGATCGTCAGCTGGGGGTCGAAGCTCGTGGCGGGGTCCTGGAAGACGAACCCGATGTCCTTGCGCAGCGGCTTGAAGGTGCGCTCGCGGAAGCGCCGCATCTCGTAGCCGAAGACCGTCAGGGAGCCCCCGGTGGTCTCCTCCAGCCCGACGATGGCTCGTCCGGTCGTCGTCTTGCCCGAGCCGGACTCGCCCACCAGCCCGAAGACCTCGCCGGCGCGGATCGTGAAGTCGATGCCACGGACCGCGCGGAAGGGTTTGGTGCCGAGCCGGCCGGGATAGGTGACCTCGAG
The DNA here is from genome assembly GCF_900289195.1 of Propionibacterium ruminifibrarum. Taxonomy (GTDB): domain Bacteria; phylum Actinomycetota; class Actinomycetes; order Propionibacteriales; family Propionibacteriaceae; genus Propionibacterium; species Propionibacterium ruminifibrarum. Next base: position 102,007 of record NZ_OMOH01000003.1, on the reverse strand, counting down.
CCCCCTGGCCTCGACGATGACCTCGTGGCCGGCGAGTTCAGCGCGGTCGGTCTCGCTCATCCGGCCCGAGGCCGATGCGGCGCCGATGCGCGGCACGGCCGCGAGCAGCGTCCTCGTGTACGGGTCCTGCGGGTTGTCGAACAGTTCCTGGGCGGTGTTGCGTTCGACGATGACGCCGTCGTGCATGACGGCGACGGTGTCGGCCAGGTCGGCCACCACGCCCATGTTGTGGGTGATGAGGATGATCGATGCGCCGTAGTTGTCCCGCACGTCGCGCAGCAGCTGCAGGATCTCTGCCTGCACGGTGACGTCGAGGGCGGTGGTCGGCTCGTCGGCGATGATCACCTTCGTGCCGAGGGCCAGGGCCATGGCGATCATGATGCGCTGCTTCTGGCCGCCGCTGAACTCGTGCGGGTAGCGGTTGATGCGGTTCTCGGGGTCGGGGATGCCGACGATGCGCAGCGCCTCGACGGCCCGCTCCTTGAGCTGGGCCCTGGTCAGCTTCGGGTCGTGGGCGCGCAGCCCCTCACCGAGCTGCCACCAGATCGGGTACACCGGGTTGAGGGCGCTGGACGGCTCCTGGAAGACCATGGACACGTCGGCGCCCCGGGCCCTGCGCAACTGCGCGCGGCTCATCGTCACGACGTCCTGGCCGCGCAGGAGGATCGCCCCCGTCGTGGTGGCGGTCTCGGGCAGCAGGCCGAGCACGGAGCGGGCGGTGACGGTCTTGCCGGACCCGGACTCGCCGACGATGGCCAGGATCTCGCCCTCGTCGAGGACGAGGTTGACGCCGCGGGCGGCCGGGACGTCGCCGCGGTCGGTGGCGAAGCTGATGGACAGGTCCTTGATCTGCAGCAGCGGCTCGCCGGTGCCGAAGCGGTGCGAGGTGAGATCGGTGCCGGGTTCGCCTGTCATCTCATGCCTCCTTCGTGTCGTCCGTGTCGTCGGCCGCGCGGGCGGGCCCCTCGGGCCCGTCGCCGGCGGGGCCGCTCGAAGCCGATCCGGTCGGGGCCTCCGCCCGGGCGGGGGCGCCTGGCTCGGCGGCGCGGGCCGCTGGTGCCGCGGCCCTGGTCTTCTTCGGGGCCCGGCGGCGGCGAAGGCGCGGGTCGTTCAGGTCGTTCATCGACTCGCCCATGAGGGTGATGCCGAGCACGGAGAGCACGATGGCCAGGCCCGGGAAGATGGCGGTCCACCACATGCCGCTCGTGACGTCGGTCATCGAGCGGTTGAGGTCGTAGCCCCACTCGGCTGCGCTGGACGGCTCGATGCCGAAACCGATGAAGCCCAGGCCGGCGAGGGTCAGGATCGACTCGGAGGCGTTGAGTGTGAAGATCAGCGGCAGGGTGCGCGTGGCGTTGCGCAGGATGTGGCCGAACAGCGTGCGGCGCACGGGGACGCCGGTAACGCGGGCGGCCTCGACGAAGGGTTCGGCCTTCAGGCGCACCGTCTCGGCACGGATGACGCGGAAGTACTGGGGCACGTAGACGACGGTGATCGAGATCGCCGCACTCATGATGCCGCCGGCCGCGCTGGACTGACCGCCGGAGATGACGATCGACAGGACGATGGCCAGCAGCAGCGACGGGAAGGCGTAGACGGCGTCGGTGATCATCGTGCAGATGCGGTCGAACCAGCCACCGACGTACCCGGACACCAGGCCCAGCAGGACGCCGATGACGAAGCTCATGGTGACCGAGGTGATGATCGTGAGGACGGCCGTGCGGGCGCCCCACACGACGCGGCTGAGCACGTCGTAGCCAGCGACGGTGGTGCCCCAGTGGTTCGTCGGGTTCGGCGCCTGCTGGGTACCGAAGCCGACGCCGTCGGCGGCCGAGGCGGCGAAGCCGTAGGGGGCGATGAGCGGCGCGAAGATGGCAGTGAGCACGAGGAGGGCGGTGAGCACGAGACCGACGATGAGCATGCCGCGCTGCAGGCCGACGGAGCGGCGCAGGTCGGCGATGACGGGCAGGCGCAGGTACCAGGGGGCGCGGCTGGGGCCCTCGGCGACAACGGTTGTGGTCTGGGACATCTCAGTACCTCACTCGCGGGTCGATCAGCGCGGCGATGACGTCGACGATGAAGTTCGCCAGGGCGACGATCACGGCCATGAGCATGACGATGCCCTGCACGGCGACGTAGTCGCGGGCCGTCATGTACTGGGCGAGCATGAAGCCCAGGCCCCGCCATTCGAAGGTGGTCTCGGTGAGCACGGCGCCGCCGAGCATGAGGGCGATCTGCATGCCCATCACCGTGATGATGGGGATGAGCGCGGGGCGCATGGCGTGTTTGGTGACCAGGCGGCGTTCGGGCACGCCGCGCGAGCGCGCCGACTCGACGTACTGGCGGTCGATGGTGCCGATGACGTTCGTGCGCACCAGGCGCAGGAAGACGCCGCCGTTGAGCAGGCCGAGGGCCACCGACGGCAGCACCGCGTGCCTGAGCACGTCGACGATGAGGGGGCCGTTGCCGAGCCTGATCGCGTCGACCAGGTAGAACGGCGACGGGTTGAGCAGCCGGCCCATCGTCCCCTCGCCGCTCGCACTGATCCGGCCCGAGACGGGCAGCCAGCCGAGTTTGACGGCGAAGACGAGCTTGAGCAGCAGGCCGAGGAAGAAGACCGGGGTCGCGTAGGCGAGGATCGCGAAGATGCGCAGGACCGCGTCCTGCCACTTGTCGCGCTTGGCGGCCGCGAGACGGCCCAGCGGCAGGCCGATGAGCAGCGAGATGACCAGGGAGAAGAGGACGAGTTCGAGGGTGGCCGAGCCGTACTGTTTGAGCACCGAGAGCACCGGCATGTTGTCGGTGTAGGTGGTGCCGAAGTCGCCGCGTACGAGACCGCCCAGGTAGTCGAGGTACTGAATGAGGATCGGCCGGTCGTAGCCGGCCTCGTGCACCCGCTGGGCGAGCTGGTCGGGCGTGAGGCGTCCGCCGAGGGCCGCCGTGATCGGGTCGCCGGTGACGCGCATGAGGAAGAAGACGACGGTCACGAGGATGAAGATCGTCGGGAAGATGAGCAGGAAGCGCGTGATGATGTAGCGGCTCAGCCCGCCTCGGCGTCGCTTCTCACCGGCCCCCTTGGCCGTTGCGACGGGCACCGAGGATCGCGCCGACTCTCCCGTACTCGTCTCGGCGTCCGCGACGGCCTCGGCGACGTCGGCCGCCACCGCCTCGTCGGGATCGGGTTCTTCGGTGTGGCTCATGAGGCCTTCCTCGCGGTGAGTGGGAGCGAATGCGGCGAAGATGCCCGCCGGCCCTGCGAGGAGGACCGAACGGGCATCTTCGCCTGGACGGGATGGGTCACTTGTTCAGGGCCGACAGGCGCAGCTTGGACACGATGTCCATCGCGTTCTCGCAGCCGGAGACCGAACTGTTGGCGACCATGATCTGCTTGCCCTGGAGCAACGGGATGGTCGGGAGGTCGGCGGTCAGCTTCTCCTGCACCTCGGACAGGATCTGCTCCCGGGACGCCTCGTCCTGCGTGGTGGCCTCGGCGGTGATGAGCTCCTGCACCTCGGTGTTCTCGTAGTGCTGGTGGATGAAGTTGTCGGCGCCGAAGAAGGGGGTCAGGTAGTTGTCGGGGTCGGCGAAGTCGGGGAACCAGCCGAGCTGGTAGACGGGGTAGACGTCGGAGACGCGGTCCTTGTTGTACTGCACCCACTCGGTGGACTGCAGGTCCACGGTGAACAGGTCGGTGGCCTCCAGCTGGTTCTTGATGGCCGCGTACTCGTCGGCCGAACTCGTGCCGTAGTGGTCGGGGTTGTACTGCATCCTCAGGGTGACGGGCGTGCTCACGCCGGCGTCGGAGAGGATCTGCTTGGCCTTGTCGGTGTCAGGCCCGCCGTTGCCGTCGCCGTAGGCGCTCTTGAGGGTCTCGGTGGAGCCTGCGAAGCCCTGGACGATGTAGGAGTACAGCGGCGTGTAGCTGCCCTTGTAGACGTCCTCGGCGATCGCATCCCGGTCGATGACCGAGGCGACGGCCTGCCGGACGGCGGCGGCCTTCGCGGTGTCGGGCTCGGAGCTCTGGGCGCCGTGCGGCATGGTGTCGAAGTTGAAGACGATGAAGCGCATCTCGCTGCCGGGGCTCTCGTAGACGGTCAGACCGTCGCTGGAGCGCAGGGACTCGATGTCGGTGGCCGTCAGGCTGCGGTAGGCGACGTCGATCTCGTTCTGCTGCACGGCGAGCTTGAGGTTCTCGGCCTCGGAGTAGTACTTCAGCGTGATCGAGTCGGCCTGGGGCGCGTCGATGGTGCCGGTGTAGCCGTCCCACTTGGTGAAGTTGACGAGCTGGTTCTTGGAGTAGTCGGCGATGACGTAGGGGCCGCAGAAGGGCTGGGCTGCGACGATGTCCTCGTCGCTCATGACCGAATCGGCGGGGAAGGTCTCGCTGTCCATGATCGGGCCGGCGGGGCTCATGAGCACCTGGGCGAAGGTCTGGTCGTTCTCGACCTTGAGCTTGAAGACGACGGTCAGGTCGTCGACGACCTCGGTGGAATCGAGATTGGTCAGCAGGCTCGCAGGGCCGTTGGGGTCGTTGATGGACAGCTGGCGGTCGAAGCTGAACTTGACGTCCTCGGCGGTGAGGTCGTGGCCGTTGGCGAACTTCAGGCCGCTGCGCAGCTTGACCGTGAACTCGGTGGGCGAGGTGAACTCGGCGGACTCGGCGACGTCGAGTTCCGGCGTGCCGTCAGTGGCCCCCAGCGGCACGTTCATGAGCATCGGGAAGACGTTCGAGATGATCTCGAACGAGCCGTGGTCGTACTGGGCGGCAGGGTCGAGGCTGGTCACCTTGTCGGTGGTGCCGATCGTGATGCCGTCGCTGGAGGCGGCGGAACCGGAACCGGACGAGCTGTCGGAGGTCTGGGCGCAGCCGGCCAGGGCGGCGGCAGCGGCGGCCGCGCCGGAGACCTGCAGCACGTTACGGCGAGTGAGAGAGATCATGTCTTCACCTTCGACGATCCAGTGGCGCATCAGGGTGATGCAGCCTGAAAGAACAGGGCAACGTGAGCACTGGGTACCCCTAGGGGGCACCCCGCCAAGTCACAAGATTACGGCCCGCCGCCAACCGAATCGAGGCCGCCCACCCGAAACTCAGGTTCCCCTCACGCGATTATCTGGTTCTGCACAGCAGATTCTTCAGCTTGAAAGGGTCTCGGCGTGAGATTCTTTTGAGTGAGACTGGAATGTGGTTTCGCATTCCTTGCCATGGAAATGACAATTCCAGGCCAGCCCCCGCCCTCCAACCAGTCTGGAATGGAACAAGCCGGTCACCGCTCCGACGCCCCTCGCCCCCTACGCAGACACCAAGGACGTCACCCCACGGAGCCCCCGAGGACACCCTCATACGCAGCGCCCGCCGGACAGCTCTCGGACCCCCCCGCGGAAAGCCAGGAGGGCTCTCACCCGCAGTGCCCGCATCCGGCCCGTGCGCGACCTCCGTGCACCCCCTCCCCCAAGTCCCGGCGCGACTCACTGGCGCCAGACCGGTAGGGGCTCATCCTCGAGGCAGGACATGCCGCTCGTCGGCGCACCCCGCACCCGCCCGCCCCGTCACGGCCCACGGCCGGCCTTCGAGCAGAACCGGTTTGCCGGGCACTGGGGATGCTGTGCTATGTTGTTCGGGTTGCCGCATGGCGGCGTTGCGCGAGTGGCGGAATGGCAGACGCGCTGGCTTCAGGTGCCAGTGCCCGTTTAGGGCGTGGAGGTTCAACTCCTCTCTCGCGCACAGCACGAGACCCCTGGCCAACCATTGGTTGGCCAGGGGTTTTCTGTCACGCCGGGCGAGCATGGGTCCGTTGCACGAGGCGGCGCGTGCTCCCGCCAGACACGCCGCGCCGACGGCACGGCGGGCCTCTTCACCCCGGGGCCGGCGCTGAACAATCATCCACACCCACCTGACGACCCTGGAGACGCATGGCAGGCCTCATCATCATTGGCATCGGGTTGCTCGTCCTCGGCGGAGCCCGGTTCACCGGGTGGCTGCGCCGTCCGGGACGGACGCACCCGGTGCTGTCCGCCGTGAAGGCCATCACCGAGGTCATCGCCTGGTGCGTCGGCGCCGCACTCATCCCCCTCGCCCCCGTCGCGTCCACCACAACGCTGTTGGTCATGCTCCTGGTGTGCTCGTGCGCCGCGGTGATCACGTTGAGCGTGTCACGGCTGCTGCGAAGTGTTCAGCGCAACGACGGGGCCCCGATCCGATCCCTCCCGCTGCGCTGGGCGCGCCGGACGGCGGCGAGGACCCGGACGACCCTCCGCCGGGGGAACCGGATCATCGCACCACACGGGTGGGGCGAGCTGAACATCGGCCCGCATTCGCTGGAGAAATTACTCGAACCTCAGACCTTCATCCGGGCTTACCTCTTGAGTGTGATCCTTTCCCCGGTCCTGGTCGCGATCCTTCTCGTGTGGACGGTGGAGAGCAGCCCCAGTCTCTCCCGGGCAACTTTTGGAGCAGAGTTCGGATACAACGGCCTGGCCATCGCCTCGTGCCTCACCACGACACTCGTCCTGACGATCCTCTTCATGGCGGTCCTGACCTATTCCCGGACGCTGACCGTCGGCCTCGACCTGCGGGCGACCGTCCGGGCCATCGCCGAGGGGACCGGCATCGGGACGGCGGCCGGGCTCCTCACGGCGGCGCTCGTACCCGCCGCGGCATTCCTCCTGACGATTCACGATGACGAGTCCATGTCCCTCACCCCCAGAATTCTCGTCGACATCCCCGCCGCGTCCGCGATCATCGGGGTGACGATCGGTTTGTTCGTCTCCCTCACGAGGATGTGCCACAAGGCGGAGAACCTCGTCGTCCGGCGGCTCGTGGCTCCTCTCGTGTTCATCGTCCTCCTGGTCTCGATGACGCGCATCGGCTTCTCCCCGGCGAACATCCTCCGGACGCTGGCGTCGGGCATATCGGACCGGGAGATCACCGACTGCTCCACCGAGACCTTCCAGTCGCATTCTCACGACCCGCTGTGGCTCCTCAAAGCACTCAACACCTGCCAGGAGGGCGGCGCCTACATCGGCGACGATCAGTTCCTGTGGTCCGCCGGCATCATGATCGGTCTCATCGCACTGGGGGCGTTCGTCCGGGACTTCAGGGGCAGGGCACGGGCCGAGGCGCCGGGGCAGACTCCCGTGGACCAGGACGCGGGCTGACCCAGCAGCCCTCTCGGGACCCCCACAGGACGGCGTTTGCGGCCGACTGTCCTACTCCCTCCATGGGCAAGGCGAACAAGCCGCACATGACACGCAGGGGTCCGAGTCCGGACCCGCGATGGAATTCCATCCGCCTCACGAGTGAATCATTCACCAGGGCGATGGCGCTCTTTGATTTCCGTCACCACGCCACTGTCATCGGTGTACATGACATAGTACATGACACTGTGCGAGGGCATGATCGCCGCTTCATCCCGATAAAGGGTATAGCAGTAGCTATGGCTGCCCCATTCCTCTGCATCGCCGTACCGTTCTTCAACCTCGGCAATATTCCTTCCGATGATCCAATTGTCGTCATACTTCAGCCGGTTGAGATCGTAATGCCCGCCGAGAGCCCACCAGAATGCCGTGGCCACCACCAGATAGGCGGCCATCAGGGCCGCGCCGGCACTCAGCACGATCCTTCTGCGAGTCCGCATGGCCGCGCCGCCTGAAATGACGGCGACAATCGCTGAGATGATGACGAGAAGCACTCCGAGTTCATGACACAAGAAGAATAAAGCCTTATACCTGCCTTCTGGATAAAATTCGTCAGCGACAAATGCGATGACGGCAATCATCAGCCCAGCGACAGGGAGCGCCGGAGCCCATCGTCTTTTCTTCTCGCCTGCTCGTCCCACTCTTCAACCCCCTTGGCGGCCGTGCAACGCTCTTCGTCTCGGACAACGGTCACCGCATTCGAATTCTGTGAAACAGTCTTGCACAACCCTTGGCGCCTCTGCCGTTCACCCGACCACGGCGGCGGGTGGCCTCGGCGGGCACCACGGCCGCGCTCGACGCCTGCCGCCACATGGTGCGCGACCGCTGGGGGACTACCTCAGCCGCTGCGATGGCGCGGCGCCTGGTGATCGCCCCACCGAACCATCGACCGACGAGCGGTAGCCACTCTCCCGGGAATCCGCTCACCCGTACGCCGCAGACCGAGCGGGACCCCTCAGCCAACGACCGACGCCAACGACTCCAGACCGGAGCGCATACGGGCGAGGACCGCTCGCGGGTCATCGGACCCCGCGGCCAGTTCTCGCAGGAGCATGTCCCGGGCCAGGGTGGACACGGGAAGCCCACGCTCCTCGGCGAGAGCAGTCAGAGCAGCCAGTTCCTCGGGATTGAGCCTGATCTGAAGGGTTTTCGCCCGGCCATTGCCCCGCGTCACCCGCGCCCCGGTTCGGAGCGGGGCGTCCCTGTTCTGCTCGGCGGCCTCGGCCTCGACGGCGATCAGTTCCTCGATGTTCATCGGTCATCACTCGGGTTTGGTGTTGCCGCCTTCGGGACTGGTCCCACTTCGCGGCTCAGCAGCGCCTCCTGGCGGCGGGATCGGCACGACCCCTTCTCACCCTCGACTTGCCTGCCCCTCTCCCGCCGCGGCCGAGGCGACGAGGTTGCTCCTCGTGCTGGCCGTTCCCGTTTCGAGAGCGTTCGCCCAGTCCCGGGTCGTCGTGACCGCGGCGAGATTGGAGTGGAGCAGGACCATGAGGGTCTGGTGCAGCCGGCGCGCGGAGATACCGCCGACGCCGTTGGCGAGGTGCGTGGTCCCGGTGGCGTCCGACAGGACTTCGGCGGTGAGCCCGTGCGGGGCGGTGGAGGCCGCAGTGGCCAGGACGCAGTTGCCCGTCATGTAGCCGGTGAGGGTGAGGGTGTCGATGCGATGTCGCCGGCACCAGTCGGCCAGATCGGTGCCGTCGAAGGCGCTGGCGTAGTGCTTGGTGATCTGCTTCCACTCGGGGCGCACCCGCGCCGCGATGGCGGGGTGCAGTTCCGCGCCCGTCGACCCGCGCGCGAAGGCCGCGGCGCCGACCGGGTTCTCGTGCCGTACGACCACGATCGGTAGGCGCTGCGTCTGGGCGGCATCGATGGCACTGAGGATGCGCGCCAGGGATTCATCGCGTGCCGGGTAATGGATCTCAAGGGGGCCGGAGAAGTACTCCTGCTGAACGTCGATGACAACGAGTGCGCGGCGAGGTGAGGTCATGAGTGCGGTGCTGCTCCTGGTCGACTACTGGTTCTGCTGAATCGATCATTCCTGGGGACTGCGTAGCATCGCGAGTGTCCGAAATGACACTGTTCGATGGGATCGGGACATGACGCGGATCGCAGTGCACGCGTTCGAGGGCATCAGGCTGTTCCACCTCGCGGCTCCGCTCGCCGTCTTCGGCGAGGTGGCCCGGCTCGGGCTGGCCGAGTGGAAGACCGTGACATGGAGTGAGGACGGTGAACCGATCAGCACCGCCGAGGGCCTCGCCCTGCCCGAGCCTGCCGGGGCGGAGGCCGTGGCTGCGGCGGACGTGGTGGTGTTCTGCTCATGGCCTGCGCAGTTTCCGGACGCATCCGAAGCCCTGGTCTCACTGATTCGGCGGGCTCATCGGGCGGGAGCCGTCATCGTCGGGCTGTGCCTCGGCGCGTTTCCGGTCGCGCAGAGTGGCCTGCTGGACGGACGCCGCGCGGTCACGCACTGGGCCGCCGCCGATCGTCTGACCGAAACACACCCCCACGTCGAGGTCGACGCGACAGCGCTGTACATCGATCATGGCGATGTGGTGACCTCGGCGGGAACCGCGGCCGCGCTCGACGCATGCCTCCACATGGTGCGCGACCGCCTGGGATCCGCCGCAGCCGCCACGGTGGCGCGGCGTCTGGTGATCGCGCCTCACCGTGAGGGGGACCAGGCCCAGTACATCACCCGCCCCATGGCGAGATCGACTGCCGACGGCGGGCTGGGGACCGTGGTGACGTGGGTTCAGGAACACCTCGACCAGCCCGTCACCGTCAAGGACCTGGCCGACGTCGGAAACATGAGTCCGCGTCATCTTGCTCGCCGATTCCAGGCGGAGTTCGGCGTCAGCCCCGGGGAGTGGCTGAGGTCGTGCCGTCTCGACGAGGCCCGCCGTCTGCTGGAGACCACCGACTGGCCCATCAGCCGTGTCGCCCGCGCATGCGGGTACGCAAGCCCGATCACCTTCCGGCAACGCTTCACCGCGGCCTTCGCCACCACCCCGACCGCCTACCGCCGGCGCTTCACCGAACCACCGGCCGACCAGCAGTAGCCGCTTCCCCGGGAATCCTCTCACCCAATGCCGCCGGCCGAGCAAGACCCCGCACCCGAGGAACGAAGCCGGCGACTCCAGGCCGGACCGCATACGGGCGAGGACATTTCTCGGGTCCTCCGAACCCGCCGCCGGCTCACGCGGCAACATGCCCTGGGAGGTGACACCAAACTCGGGTTCGGTGTTACCGCCTCCAGGATTGGTGACACCTCGCGGCTCGGCAGCGCCTCCTGACGGCGGCCTCGGCACGGCCCTCCTCACCCGGGCGTCGGCGTGTCCTTCCCACCAGTGTCGATGTCGGCGCGCAGGTACTGGAACAGGGGCGGGCCGTCCGGGTCGGGGTGCAGCACACGCACCTCGACCCGGTAGACGTCGCGCACCACCTCGGCGGTGAGCACCCGCGCCGGCGGCCCGTAGTGCACGGCCCGCCCGCCCTTGAGCACGAGCACCTCGTCGCAGTAGGCGGCGGCGAGGTTCAGGTCGTGCAGGGCGACGACGACGGTCAGCCCCGTTGCCCTCACCCGGTCGAGCACGTCGAGCTGGTGGGCGATGTCGAGGTGGTTCGTCGGCTCGTCCAGCAGCATGATGCGGCCCTCCTGGGCGAAGGCCCGGGCGAGCTGCACGCGCTGCTGCTCGCCGCCGGACAGGGTCTGCCAGTGGCGCTGCATCAGGTGCTCGACACCGGTGAGGCGCGCGGCCCGGGCGGCGACCTCGCGGTCGTGCCTGCTGACGCCGGCCCAGCGGCTGCGGTGCGGGATGCGGCCCAGGTCGATGACGTCGGCGACGATCACGTCCTGGTCGGTGCCGGCCTGCTGCTGCACGGCCACCAGGGTGCGGGCCATCTCGCGGCGGCCCCACTGCGCATAGGGGCGACCGTCCAGGCTCAGCTCGCCGCGGTCGGGCGTGACGAGCCTGGCCAGGGCGTTCATGAGCGTCGACTTGCCGGCCCCGTTGGGGCCCAGCAGGCCCAGCACGTGCCCGGGTATGGCGGTCACGTCGATGCCGTCGATGATGACGGTGCCGCCCGCCGACCAGGTGACGTCCTTCGCCTCGAGTCTCATCGTGATCCCCTCCTGCGGGCCAGCAGCGCCGCGAACACGGGCACGCCGACCATGGCGGTGATGACGCCGACCGGCACCTCGAGCGGGGCGAAGGCCGAGCGGGCGATCGTGTCGGCCCACAACAGGAAGATCGCTCCTAGCACCGCCGAGACCGGCAGCACGCCGCGGTGTCGGGTGCCGACGAGCATGCGGGCCATGTGCGGCAGCACCAGGCCGACGAAGCCGATGGCGCCGCTGGACGCCACGACGATGGCGGTGAGCAGCGCGGCGAGCACGAGCAGGCTCACCCGGGTGCGCATCACCGCCACGCCCAGCGACGCCGCCTGCCGCTCGCCGAAGGTGAAGGCGTCGAGCGAGCCGGCCATGCCCATGGCCAGCACCATGATGACGGCGAAGGCCGCCATGGTCTGCGCCACGTCGGCCCAGGAGGCGCTGGCCAGCGAACCCATGAGCCAGTACAGGACGCCGCGCGTGGTGTTCGCGTCGGCGCCGACCATGATGATGAACGAGGTGAGCGCCGAGAAGCCCTGGGTGACGGCCACGCCGGACAGCACGATCTTGTCCGTCGTGCCGCCGGCCAGCCGGGCCAGGGTGAGCATGATCGCGAAGGCGGCGAGGGCGCCGACGAAGGCGCCGCCCGACAGACCCAGCGTCGTCCCCACGCCCATGACGAGGACGACGACGGCGCCCACCGAGGCCCCGGAGGAGACGCCGAGCAGATAGGGCTCGGCCAGCGGGTTGCGCAGCAGCGACTGCATGATGACGCCGCAGATGCTCAGCGCGGCGCCGCACGCGGCGGCCAGCAGCACCCGCGGCAGGCGCAGCTGCCAGACCATCGCCTCCTCGAGCGCCGTCAGCCCCGGGTCGCCGGCCAGGTGCAGTTCGTGGGCCAGCACCGACCACACCTGGCCCATCGTGAGGTCGGCCGGGCCGAAGGTGATGGCCGTGACCACCGAGACGGCGAGCAGGATGACGCCGGCGGCCGTGACGAGCCCGGCGTTGAGTCGGCCGGTGCGGGCAGCGCCTCGTGGGCTCATCGCAGCCCGTACTGCTTCATGCCGGCGCTCAGCTTCTCGGCGAGGTCGACGTTGCGGATCGACGGGTTCATGTCACCGCCGGCGACGATGATGAACCGCTCGTTGCGGACCGCGTCCATCTGGGCTGTGACCGGGTTGGACTTGAGGTACTCGATCTTGGCGTCGGCGGTCTCGGCGGTCTGCGACTTGCGGGTCAGGTCGCCGATGACCAGGACGTCGGGGTTCTTGGCGGCCAGGTCCTCCCAGCTCACCTGCGGCCACTCCTTGGCGTCGTCGGAGTAGACGTTCGTCACGCTCAGGTCGTTGGAGATCATCTGCGAGGCGCCCGTGCCGCCGGCGACGTAGGGGGACTCGGAGTTGGCGAACCAGAAGGCCGCCGTGACATCGTCGCCGTCGGAGGCGCCGGCGTCGGAGATGGCGGCGTCGAGGCGGTCCTGCAGCGAGCCGACCAGCTCGTCGCCCTTGTCGGGCACGCCGTGGATGGCGGCCAGGTCACGGATCTCCTGGTAGATGTCGTCCATCTCCAGCAGCTTGGACTTCTCGGAGTCGCCGTTGCCCGAGTCGCCCTTCTCGCACTGGTTCGGGGCGAGATAGGCGGGCACACCGAGGTCGGCGTAGGTCTGGTACGAGCCGGAGCCGGTGTCGTCGAGGGTGTTGGGGAACGAGGCCGAGACGAAGTCGGGGCTGACGGACAGCACCGTCTCGAGCGAGGCGTTGTTGTCGGCCAGCCGCTCGATCTTCTCGTTGTCCTCGGCCAGGTTCTCCAGCACCGGGTCGGTCCAGGTGGCGGTGCCGACCATCTGGTCCGCGACGCCGAGCGAGAGCTGGATCTCGGTGGACGACTGGTTGAGCGAGACCGTGCGCTCGGGCGCCTGGTCGAAGTGCAGCTCCCGGCCGCAGTTGGTGATCGTCAGCGGGAACCCGGCCGATGCGGAGCCGGACGCCTGCGACGAGGCGGCCTCGCCGCCGGAGCAGCCCTGGGCCAACAGCAGCGAGGCGGCGGCCAGGGCGACGAGCGGGGTGCGGATACGCATGATGTTCCTCCTTGTGGTCCGGCCCGCAGGGTGGGGGCGCCGTCTCCGGTGACGGCCGCCGCCGAGCGCCCCTCGGGCCGTCCGGGACGCTCGGCGCAGGGCACGGTCAGGCGGACTCGGCGAGGACGCCGGCCAGGGCCTCGGTGAGGTCGACGGTGCGCATCGACGGGTCGAGCGAGGAGCCGGGCACGATGACGTAACGCCTGTTGCGCACCGCGTCCATCTGGGCCGTGACCGGGTTGGACTCGAGGTAGGCGATCTTGTCGTCCGCGGTGTCGCCCGAGTTCATCTCACGTTTGAGGTCGCCGAGGACGAGGACGTCGGGGTTCTTGGCCGCCACGTCCTCCCAGGTCACCTGCGGCCACTCCTGGTCGGAGTCGGCGTAGATGTTGGTGACGCCGACGGTGTCGGCGGCGATCTGCGGGGCGCCGATCCCGCCCGCGCTGTAAGGGGCCTCGTTGGAGGAGTACCAGTAGAAGACGCTCCTGCCCTCGGAGCCGGCGTCCCGGGCGGTCTGCGCGGCCGCGTCCATCCGGGCCTGCAGTTCGGCGACGAGTTCGTCGCCGCGCCCGACGACCCCGTGGATGGCGGCCAGGTCGCGGATCTCCTGGTAGATGTCGTCCATCGCCAGGTGCTCGCCGGTCGTGTTGTTGTTGACGATCGTGCACTCGTACTCGGGCAGGTACGCGGGGACGCCGAGTTCGGCGAACCTCTCCTGGCCGGCGATGCCCTCGTCGGTGAAGGTGTACTCGAACGCCGCGGTGACCAGGTCGGGGTTCTTGTCGAGCACGGCCTCGAGCGAGGGGTAGTTCATGGCGAGCTGCTCGATGCCGGCGTTCTCGTCCGCGTACTCGTCGAGCACCTGATCGGACCAGGCCGCGGTGCCGACCATGTGCTCGTGGACGCCGAGGGCGAGCTGGATCTCGGTGGAGGCCTGGTTGACGGTGACGGTGCGCTCGGGCGGCGCGTCGAAACTCAGCTCCTGGCCGCAGCGGGTCATCGTCACCGGGAAACCGGCCGCGGTGCTGGCCGCCGACGAGGCGTCACCGGAGCCCTCCGAGCCCGACGAGCAGCCCGCGAGGACGAGCAGGAAGCAGCCGGCGACGACGCCGGCACGGGTGGTACGGGAAATGGTCCGCCCCATGGCGGTGCTCCTTCGAGGTCGGGGTGAGTACGCGGCACCCGTTGCCTGCGCCCCGTCTTCGGAGCGCGTCACCGATCGGTCTTCGGACTCGGGATCACCCGCCGTGGCCGTCCTTCCCAGGCGCCCTGCCCAGTGGATCACCGACCCGGCGTCACCCATACCGCTGCGCGTCAGTTCCGGCCTCGCACCGGATTCCCTGCTCCTGCGAGCACTCGATGACGGCAGCATTTTAGCCTCTTCCGCCACGCCGGCGCGGGGCGTTTCCGCTTCACAGTCTCAGCAGTTATCGTGAGCCGCAGGCGCTCATCGTGTCGTCGTTCGCCCTGCCCACCAGCGGGGATGGACGCATGATCGCCGCGACCACGAGGGCCGGCCGGGCCGCTGCCGGCGCCCCCATGAACAACAGAAAGCAGAGAACCGTGAATCGGGACCTTCCCCTCCACTCGAGAACGGCTTCTCGCACGAGGCGACACAGGCGTCCCGTGCGAGCCGCACTGTCTGCCGCGGTGGTATCCGTCATGTTCCTGGCCCAGGGCGCCGTCGAGGCGCGGGCCGATGACTTGGACGACCAGTACGCCGCGCTCCAGGACCAGATCACCAGCTCCTCCGGCACTGTCTCCGACAGCTATGCGGCGCTCGATGCGGCGATGGGCGCCCTCACCGCATCCCGCGACGAGCTCTCCGCAGCCCAGCAGACCGCCGAGAAGGCGGAACAGGCCGCGGGCGAGGCCCAGAGCGCCGCCGACGCCGCAGCCGAGGCGCTGTCCACGGCCCAGGGCAACCGGAAGGCCGCCCAGGCGCGGGTCGACGACGCCCAGACCCAGGTCGACGACGCCAAGCAGGAACTCGGCGCGGTCGCCAGCCAGGCCGCCCAGCAGAACACCGGCCTGACGAGCATCGCCCTCCTCGTGGGCGACGGCTCGACCAGCCAGATCAGCAACCGCTACCAGTGGGCAAACCAGTCCCTCTCGGCCACCCAGACCAAGGTGGCGGCCTACCAGAGCGCCCTCGACGAGCTCTCGGCCAAGCGCGACGCGCTGGTGGAGGCCGAGAACGACGCCCAGACCGCCCGCGACAACGCGGTGGAGCAGCTCGCGGCGGCCCGTGAGGCCTCGCAGGCCGCCGCCGACGCCGCAGCAGCCGTCCAGGAGAAGGTCGACGCCAACCAGGCGGCCCTGGCCGCGGCGCAGGACATCGTCAACCAGGCGGTCGCCAGCAACGATGCGCTGAAGAACCAGGCCAGCGACCTGGCCGGCCAGATCCAGGCCCGTGACGCGGCCGCCGCGGCAGCCGCCGCCGAGGCCGCCGCCGCGGCCAACCGCGCGAACGTCGAGGCGGGCTCCAGCTGGCTGACGACGAACATCGCGCCCGGGCAGCTCGCCCCGTACAGCGTCGACCAGGCCGTCGCGACGGCCCAGGCCATGGAGGGTGACATGCGCTACGGCAACATGTGCTTGGCCCTGGTCGCCGCCTTCTACGGCTACTCCAGCTCCGGCGTGAACTCCGCCACGGACGCCGCGGCCACGATCATGGCCGCCGGCCAGATGCAGTACGACACCTCGAACATCCCGGTGGGCGCCCTCGTCTGGTACGACGGCACCCCCGCGGGCAACCCGTTCGGGCACGTGGCCATGTACGCGGGCAACGGCATGATCTACTCCAACGGCGCCGCGAACGGCGGTGTCGGGATGATCTCGCTCGACACCCCGTCGGCCGGCTGGGGCGAACCGCTCATCGGCTGGTCCAGCGTCTGGCTGCCCAACGCAACGGGCTGACCGGCTCGACACTTCGACAGGCACTGCGCCAGATGGCCGCCCGGCTCGGACCCGGGCGGCCATCTGGCGTCACCCGGAACTCGCCCGAGCCGTGACGACTCGCCCGGGACGGGGCGTGTCCTAGACTGCCGGCCATGGGTGCCCGCAACCGTGTGAGGCAAGTGGCCGGCCGTCTTCTCGCGGTCCCGCTCGTCCTCGCCTGCCTGTGCGGGTGCGAGGCAACGCCCGGGACCGGCGCCCCCGGCTCGCCACTGGGGTCCGAGCCCGCGGCCCCGGCGACCGTCGGCATGCCGCTGGCCGGGGACTGCGACGCCGCAGAACTCGGCGCCCCGGACGAAGACCCCGCCTCCATCCTGGCGGCCGCCGAGGCCGCCGAGGCCGCAGGCACCGCGGTGCGGATGAGCTGGTACTCCCCCGATGCCGGGGTCATGACCGCCGGTTCCCTGGAGGACCTGCCGGCCTGGAGCACCTCGAAGATCCCGCTCGCGCTGGCCGTCATCGCCTCGGGCCAGGGCGAGGTCTACTCCGACGCCATCGCACTGGCCCTCGAGGAGTCCGACAACGACGCCGCCGACACCCTGTGGAACGCCCTGGGCGAGACGGACGCTGAACGGGCCGACGCCGTGACGGAGGTGCTGCGAACAGCGGGCGACGCCACGACGACGGTGCCCGACGTGCAGCTCATCGCCGGTTTCTCGGTCTTCGGACAGACGCAGTGGGCGACGGGCGACCAGGTCACCTTCCTCGCCCAGCTGCCCTGCCTGGACGGGGCGGACGAGGTGATCGCCGACATGGGCCGGGTCGACCCGGCCCAGTCCTGGGGCATCGGCGCCCTGCCCGGCGCCACCTACAAGGGCGGCTGGGGCCCCTCACCGGACGGCGGCTACCTGGCACGCGAACTCGGCTGGTACACGAACGCCGCTGGGCAGCGGGTCCTGGTCGCCATGGCGGCCCAGGACCCGGACGGCTTCGACGCCGCCACGGCCGTGCTCGACCAGCTGGCCGCCGCCCTCGGCTGAGTTCTCGGGCGCGGGCAGCGCTCGCGGCAGGGCGTCAGCCCCGAATGTAGACCACCGCGTCGTTGCCGCCCGTGCAGGTCGTGTAGCCGCTGACCGAGGCGCACGTCATCGTGTAGTCCTGGCCCGTCACCGGACTGTAGGCCTCAACCGTCTGGGTCTCGCCCCGAGGGCTCCGCTCCCAGGCGTCGGCCACGTTGAGGGCGAACTCGCAGCTGGTCCGCTCGCTGCCCGCCGCCACGGTCGGGGAGCACTCGGTGGCCCCCACCGGCCAGGAGAGCGCCTCGCTGCTCGTCGCGCTGGGGGCGGTCGTCGGGTAGGACGAGACCGAGGCGGCCGGGTTCGGTTCACCGCCGGGGTTCCCGCCCGCCTCGCGGGCGAGGATGCCGAAACCGGCGATCATGCCGATGACCAGGAACGCCACGAGGAGCAGCCACAGGGTCTCGGGGATCCAGAAGGCCAGCCAGTAGGGCCTTGTCGTCCTGTTGAGCCGTTTGGCGCGGCTGGTGCTGATGAGGCACGGGATGAGGCCGAACAGGCCGAAGAACACGGTGATGATCGCCGTGACCGCCGGGTGGAGGGGCTCCTCGGCCACCGGCAGCGGCGGTTGGCCGCCCTGGGAGGGCCAGGCGAGGTTCTGCGGGGCCCCGCAGCGCGGGCACTGCACCGTGCCGGGAGCCAGCCGAAGCCCGCAGTGGAAGCAGTGGAATCCCTGGCCTGTGGGGTTGCTCATCATCGACCACCTCGCGCGTGCGGCCCCGCCCCCGCGTGGGCCTGCGTACAGGCTACCGGGCACCACCGGCACGGCGTGGGGCCACTCGCCGCACCCCGGGGGGCCGGCATCTGCTCCGGGCACGGCGAGGCAGGCTGGATTCATGAATGCCTTCACCGAGCTGCTCGCCGCCGGCCCCACCGTCCTCGACGGGGCGATGGCCACCGAACTCGAGGCCGCGGGAGTGCCGATGCACGAGAGCCTGTGGTCGGCGGCTGCGATCGCCTCGGCCCCCGAACGGATCAGCGCGGTGCACACCGCCTACCTGGATGCGGGGGCACGGGTCATCGAGACGAACACCTACCAGGCGACGACGCTCGGCCTGACCGACGCCGGGGCCCAGCCGGGGCAGGCGCGCGGGCTCATCCGTGACGCCGCCGAGCTCGCCACCCTGGCGGTCGAGGAGTGGACCGACGAGAACCCCGGGCGGCGCGCGCTGGTGGCGGGAAGCATAGGCCCGTTCGGGGCCTATCTGAGCGACGGCTCGGAGTACACGGGCGCCTACGAGCTGACCGACACCGAATACCGGGCCTTCCACGTCGAACGGCTCAACGCGCTGGACGAGATGGGGGTCGACGTCCTGGCGGTCGAGACGATGCCGAAGCTGAGCGAGGCGCGCGCCGTCGCCGGGCTCATCGCCGACGAGACCAGCCGCCCGGCCTGGGTCAGCTTCCAGGTGCGCCGCGAGGCGGACTCGCTCGTCCTGGCCGACGGCACCGCCGTGGCCGAGGCGGCCCGCTGGGCGCAGTCGGCCGACGTGGTCGCCGCGGTCGGGGTGAACTGCGTCGAGCCGGGCCTGGTCTGCCCGGCGCTGCGGGAAATCGCCGCGCACACCGACAAGCCGCTGGTCTGCTACCCGAACTCGGGTGAGGCCTGGGACGCCCGCGGCCGCCGGTGGCTGCCCGACGACGCGGGCGTCGACTGGGACCGGCTGGTGCCGCAGTGGCTCGGCCTGGGGGCCCGGCTGATCGGCGGGTGCTGCCGCACGAGTCCTCGCGACACCGCCCGGATCGCTGCGGCGATGGGCTGACCGGGCCCGGGCCGCCCGTCGGGATTCGTCGTGCAGGGGCGCCACCGGGCCCGGGCCGGCGGGAAACCGGCCGGGCCTTATCCTTGTGTCGCCCACGCCGCGCCGGCCCGATGGAAGAACTGGACGTGCCATGACCACTGCCCCTGTCCCCGACGCCGGGGAGAGCGAACCCGCCACCGGCACGCTCCGCTGGCGGGACGACCTGCGGGTCGCCGCCTGTTGGTGGGCGCTCAGCCGCGTCTTCTTCGCGGGCCTGGCACTCGTCCTGGACCTCGCCGGGCGCGTGGTGCACCCCACGGCGGGCACGTGGCCGGTGAACATCTTCGTGCGTTTCGACGCCGGTCACCTGCTGCGTGTCACCGCGTACGGCTATTTCGAGCCCGACAACGGTGCAAACGCCTACGACGAGGCCTTCTTCCCCGGCTACCCGATCGTCTCGAGGGGCCTTGCGCGGCTCATCGGCCTGGGCCGGCTCGACATGAGCACTGCGGTGACGGGGATGATGATCGTCACCTGGCTTGCCGCCCTCGGCGCCGGCATCCTCGTCGTCCGCATCGCCCGCGAGCACCTGCGCATCAGCCCGCACGCCGCGGCGGCCGCCTACCTGCTCGGGCCGTACGCGGTCTTCCTCATGGCCCCGTACACGGAGGCGCTCTTCGGCCTGTGCACGCTGGCGGCCTGGTACCTGGGCGAGCACCGGCGCTGGTGGGCGGCGATCGCGGTGACGACGCTCGCCTGCGCGACGCGGGTGAACGGCCTGTTCGTCGTCGTGATGCTTGCGGTCATGATGGTCACCCAGTCGGGCCGCGCGGCGGGGCGGCGGCCGGTCTGGCGGCCCGGCCGCGACTGGTGGCGGCTGCTCACCCTGGGCATCCCGGTGTGCGCACCGCTGGCGTACTTCGCCTAC
The DNA here is from genome assembly GCF_900289195.1 of Propionibacterium ruminifibrarum. GTDB lineage: Bacteria > Actinomycetota > Actinomycetes > Propionibacteriales > Propionibacteriaceae > Propionibacterium > Propionibacterium ruminifibrarum. The sequence continues at coordinate 81,975 of NZ_OMOH01000003.1, read as the reverse complement.
CTGTGGGCCCGCACCGGCGACGTCCTGTACTGGATGACGGCGCAGGAGCGGGGCTGGGGCCGAGGCTCGGCGTGGCTGGGCCGGGTCCTCGTCGACAGCGCCCGGCACATCGTCGACGCCCACAGCTTCGCGGGGTCGTGGCAGCAGTTTCTCGAGTTCGTCTTCCTGGCCGTCTTCTGCGCCGCTTGCTGGTGGTGCCTGCGGCGGGGCCGTGCGGAGTGGGCCGTCCTCGTCTGGCTCACCCTCTACAGCCTGTGCCGTGGGCCGGTTCTGCTGTCCCTGCCCCGCAACGGCCTCGACTGCTTCCCCGTCATCCTGGCGATGGGTGCCGCACTGTCGGCGGCCCGGGGCCGGCGGCGCCTGCTGATCGCAGGGGCCGGCATCGTCGTCGCGGCGATCAACACGACGACGATCCTCGCCGACCTGTGGACGGGGTGAGGCCGGGCCGGAACCGGGCCCGCCAGCAGCGGTCCCGCCGCCGGCGCAGCGACCAGCCCGCGTCACTGGTCGTCGTTGCGGCCGCCCTCCGGGGCCGTTTCGACGGCCTGCACCTGGACACTGCTCGGCTGGATCACCAGCGGCCTGCGAACGCCGGCCGCGTGGGCCTCGGCGGGGCTGATGACGGCGATGCCGCCAAGGGCGATCGCGACCGCCGCCCCCAGGGCCGCCGCGGAACGGCGGACACTGAAACGACGGCTGACGGGGCTCTCATCGGAACTGCTCATGGCACTCAACCTGGACGGCCGAACAGTGCGTTTCCTGTGAAGTCCCTGTTTGATCCTTGTGATACCGATGCGCCCCGCGGGGAGACCGGTACAAACCCGGGAGACCCCTACGACTAGGGGCTTAAGCTGGCCCCAGCGCACCTGCCCGGCAAGGCGCCACAATGTCCTCACCAGCCCGTCAGCTCTAGGAAGGAGTCGCCGATGCTCGACGAGGCCACCGAACTCGCCGCCCGGCTGCACCCGAGCGGACAGGACGGCTCATACCCGCGCCCGACCCTCGTGCGGACGAACTGGGCCGACCTCGACGGCCCCGCCGGATTCGCCGTCGACGACGAGGGGGTCGGCCTGCGCGACCGCTGGTGGGAGTCGGCCGACCACTTCGACCGGACGATCGTCCTGCCCTTCCCTCCCGAGTCGAAGGCCTCAGGCATCGCGGACACCGCGACGCACCCCGTCGTCTGGTACCGCATCGAGGTGACGGCGGCCCAGCTGGCGGCAGCCGGGCACGCGCCCGGGCGGCGGCTGCTGCTGCACCTCGACGGCGTCGACTACCACTCGATCGTCTGGGTGGACGGCACGGAGGCCGGCGCGCACGAGGGCGGGCAGAGCCCCGTCACCCTCGACATCACCGACGAACTGGCCGAGGAGGGCCCCCACGCCGTCGTCGTGCGCGCCTGGGACGATCCGCACGACCGCGGCCAGCCGCGTGGCAAGCAGACCTGGGAGGACGAGCCCTCCGGCATCTGGTACCAGCGCTCGACCGGCATCTGGCGGCCGGTGTGGATCGAGTCGGTGCCACCGGTGCACGTCCGCCGGATCATCTGGCGCACCCCGGCCGCCGAGGAGACGGTGACCGCCGTCATCGAGTTGAACCGGCGGCCGCGACGGCCTCTTCCCGTGCGCATCGGCCTGACCCATCGCGGCAGACCACTCGGATCGGCCGTGACGCTCACCCGTGAGCAGACCACCGTCGTGCGGATCGAGACGCCCGGCAGCAACGACCTGCGGTGGAGGCCCGAGCACCCCGAACTCGTCGACGCGGCCGTCATCGCCGGCGAGGACGAGGTGGGCTCGTACACGGGTCTGCGCGAGGTCGGCACGACGCATCGTGCGATCACCCTCGACGACCAGCCGATCTACCTGCGGCAGGTGCTCGAACAGTGCTACTGGCCCGAGTCCCTCTACTCCGCCCCGAGCGCCCGCGCCCTGCGCGAGGAGGCCGAGCTCATCGGGCGCCTCGGTTTCAACGGCATGCGCATCCACCAGCAGAGCGCCGACCAGCGCCTGCTGTACTGGGCCGACCGGCTCGGGCTGCTCGTCTTCGGCGAGATCGGCGCGGCCCACGAGTTCTCCCCAGAGGCCATCCGGAGGCTGCACCGCGAGTGGACGCAGGTCGTCCGGGCCAGTCAGGGGCATCCGTCGATCATCTGCTGGGTTCCGATCAACGAGTCCTGGGGTTTCATCGACATCCCGCGCGACCTGGACCAGGCCCGCGCGGCGGCGGCCATGGCGCGCCTGACGCGCAGTATCGACCCCTCACGACCGGCACTGTCGAACGACGGCTGGCACCACGTCGACTCCGACCTGCTCACCATCCACGACTACGACGCGAACCCCGCCCGGATGCGGCTGCGCTACCGCAGCCGCCAGGTGGAGCGCTGGCTGACGCCGGGGGCGCTCGGCCCCGCACGCAATTTCATCGTCGTCGGCTCGGACCAGCCGACCGACGTCCCCGTCCTGCTCGACGAGTTGGGCGGCATCCGCTTCTGCCCGGGTCGCCACGGCCGGGGCTGGGGTTATTCCACCGTGCGGACCCGCAGCCAGTTCGTGCGCCGGATCAGTGAACTCGTGACGGCAGTCACCACGGGCAACGTCCTGGGCGGTTACTGCTGGACACAGCTGACCGACACGGGCCAGGAGACCAACGGCCTGTGCGACGAGAACAGGCGGCCGAAGGCCCCCGTGCACGAGTTCGCGGCCGTGTTCGGTCGGCAACCAGAACCCCCCACGCAGCAGACGCGCCCCACCTGAAGCCTGCGCGAGCCCCGCCCGCGCCCGGGCGGTCAGGATCACGGCGACCGTGACCGCACCGTCGTCAATAAATTGCCTCGGACAAGACACGATGGGCCCTCATGGCGTAAATTTGCCCCCGCAGCACCCCCACGCAACCCCCGAGACCACCGTCCCACTCCATGTTGCGACTGCTCCAGTACCGACCCCCATGCAGGAGAACAGCATGAAGAAACTCAGAACGGCAGGCCTCGCCCTGCTGACCATGGCCCTGGCGCTGCCCACGGCATCGGGCGTCGCGCTCGCAGAACCCGCCGACGACGATCCCACCGTCCCGGTGGTCGCCGCAGACGACACCGCGGCGGACACCACCGAGGACGCCGGGGCGACCGACAACGACGGGACCGACGAGGCCGCCGCACCGCGCGTGAGCGCCGCCGACGTGACCTCCACCGCCTGCAGCAGCGTCGTCGGCGCCGACCAGCTCACCAGCACGATCACGACCTTCAGCAACTCGCAGGTCGACGCGGTGACCGCCGGCTCCTCGTACCGGATGAACATCACCGGCACCCTGGCCAATGGGCACTGCGCCGGTGACACGATCACCGTGACGATCGCCCACCCGCTCCAGGGCAATGCGAACGCCAGCTATCCGATCTACGCGACCGACGGCACGGTCGCGGGCCAGCTGGTGGTCAACGGCGACGGCACGCAGGCCACCCTGACCCTCAACGAGTGGGTGAGCACCCGCAACAACGTGCAGCTCGACGCCTACCTCGCGGTCTCGGTGGCCACCACCGCGACCGAGCAGGACACCGCCACCTGGACCGTCGACGGCACCACGTACAACATGCCGGTCAACCCGGGCTCGGAGCCCTGCACCGACTGCGACACGATGCCCGAGCAGGCCGCCAAGTGGGGCTACTACACCCAGAACGACGGTGACGCGAACGACACGATGCGCATCACCGTGCAGATCCCCACGACCACGGCCCCGAACACGACCTTCACCATCACCGACACCCTCGGCTCGGAGGGCCAGCGGTTCTCCTGCGTCGAGGACGACCTGAACTGGCGCTATTACACGTCGCTGCGTCCCGACGGCAACCTCGCCGACGGGGACTCGACCTACGACACGCTGTCCAAGACCGACACGAGCCAGATCTCCGTCACGCAGGTCTCCTGCGAGGACACCACCTTCACCGCCACCGTCACGATCGCCAACGCCGGTGTCGCCTCTCGCCTGTACATCCCCGTGCTCGTCACCGATGAGAGCCGCACGGAGTTCCCCGACGCGGTGACCGTCACCAGCGATCAGGGCTACAGCGGCGGGACCTCGACGACCGTCTACAACGACCAGGGCGGCGGAACCCTCGGCGGCAATGACATGGTCCCCCAGATCGACATCGTCAAGGCCGACACCGATGGCAACGATGCCGACACCGAGGACGAGGCCGTCGACCTGACCTCGACCGAGGGCGCCACGCAGCTGATCTTCACGATCACCAACATCGGCAGCGAACGTCTGCGTGACGTCACGGTCACCGATGAGATCACGAAGGGCGCCGGCACCGTCTCGAACCTGGACTGCGACTTCTCACAGGCTGACCCGCAGGCGCCGACCAGTGGCACCACGTGGGAGGGCCCCTTCCTCATCGACGCCAGCTTCACCTGCACCGCGGACCTGACCGGAGTGACCGATGAGATCCATGAGGACGTCGCCTCCGTCGACGCCACGGGCTGGTTCACCGGCACGCCCGTGCACGCCGACAACCCGTACCACGCCACCTCGACCCCGCCGGTCACCCCTGAGCCCACACCCAGCGCTCCGGAATCCACACCGGTGACCCCTGAGCCCACGCCCAGCGCACCGGCGCCCAGCCAGAGCACCACGCCCCGTAAGAACACGAGGGGGCTGCCACGCACCGGTGTCGACGGGACGAGCGGCCTGGCAGCGGCGTTGGCCCTGGCGGCAGGCCTGGGGGCCGTCGTCTCCCACCGGCGTCGCCGATGAGGCCATCCTGACGGGCGGCTGAGTCGGGGCAGGGACCAGCCGCACCACATGGGGAGGGTCCCGGAGCGAGAGCTCCGGGACCCTCCCCATTCTTGATCCAGGGCCTCATGTGTCGAACCCAGGAGAAACTCATCACAGAGCTGTGAATTCTTCACATCTTCATAGTTTTCCGCTATGTTTACCTCTGTCCATCACGATGGGCGCGCCACCCCCGGAACCACCCCGACCCATGACCCGGAGCGAACCCCGATGCGCATCGGAGGCCTCGCCGGACCATCCCGGAGCCGCCGGCATGCGGGGCGCACGTCCATTGCCCCACGTGCACTGGCAAGGAGTCCGACATGAAACCAGCACGCACCCTGAGCAGGATCGCCGTCGCGGCCGCAGCTGCATCCATCGCTCTGCTGTCCTCGGCGGGTACCGCACAGGCCACCCCCAACCAGCCCGCTTGCGACTGCCTCTGCCCGCACCACCAGAAGTCGGCATCGCCGAGCCAGGAGTCCTCAGCCCCCGAGACAACGGTGCCCATCTGCCCCCGAAACACCCCCTCGAACCCGGCCAGTGACACCCCCACGGCTCCCGAGAGCACGACCCCCTCCAGCCCGCAGACCACGGCACCGTCCTCCCCCGAGAACACGCCGTCGAGCCCGGTGCCCTCCGAGAGCACCAGCTCCACCACGCCCACGCCCTCAACCCCGCAGAGCAGCACCCCCTCCAGCCCTGAGAGCACACCGTCGACCACCAGCCCCGAGACGACACCCTCGGCCTCCGACAGCGCCGCTTCCCCGAGCACGCAGAGCACCAGCTCCGCCACGCCGCGCAGCACCAGGCCGAGCAGCCTGCCTCGCACCGGCTCCGGCGCAGCCACCGGCCTGGCCGGCGCCGGGGCACTGGCCGCCGGTGCCGCCCTGCTCGCCCGTCGCCGCCGCTGAGCGCTCACGCATCGAACCGACCTGTCGGGGAGGGTCCGGAGCAGCTGTTCCGGACCCTCCCCGACTCTGCATCCGCCCCTGCCCGGAACCGGATCGGGGGTGGCCACGGGAGTCCACCGAAAAACCGGGGGACGGCCGCGAGGAGGGTGATCTCCCCCGGCCGGATTCGCTAAGTTGACCACGTCCATCCGGCGGACGGACACCCCCCTGCGGCCGGGCGCAGTCGTCCTGTCGATGGCACACCGCGGCCTTCGACCATCCCGGAACCCGGCGTGGCAGGCCTGCACGTCCGCCTCTCATCTGCCCATGGCACAGGAGTCCGACGTGAAATCACCACGCATCCCGGTCAGGGTGGGGATCGCCGCCGCGGCGATCGCCATCGCCCTGCCCGTCTCGGCGGGCACCGCCCAGGCCGCCCCAGACGCCCCCGACGAGGCGGCCTGCACCGCCTCCGCCCTCGACACCAGCGCGCTGAGCCTCGACGTGACGACCAGCACCGGCGACGTCGTCACCAGCTACCAGGGCGGCCAGAGCTACCTCGCGCAGCTCATCGGCCAGGTCACCCCGACCTGTGACGGCGACTACACCGACGTCACGGTGCCCACCGACTTCCGGACCACGGTCGACCGGAGCTACCCGATCCACTCCGCCGACGGCCAGACGCACGTGGCCACGATGTCCGTGACCAAGACCGACGACACCGCGACAGCCCGCATCGCCTTCAACCAGGCCGGCGTGGACCTGGCGGCGACCGGCGAACTGACCCTGAGGGCCTTCCTGCAGGTCAGCCTGGACACCGCCACGACCTCCGGCCAAGTCCTCGAGACGCTCTGGGACGTCAACGGCGCCACCACCCCGATCAGCGTCAACGTCACCCAGTGCGCCACCTGCGCCCAGCTGCCGGCGGCACTGTCCCTGTGGCAGTACTCCGACGCCGACAACCAGCTGGGATCGCAGACGCCGCGGGTGCACGCCGTCGCGCAGCACCCGACGGTCGGGGAACCCGATGCGACGGCCGCCACGACATCGACCTTCACCATCACCGACACCCTCGAGGCCGACTCCGGCCAGGAGCACGACTGCGCCACACCGCTGCGCTGGTCCTGGTACACCGCCATCGACCAGCACGGGAACCCGACGGACCTGACGAGCGGCCGCGCGGGCGCCGACACCAGCGACGTCATCGAGCTCACCGAGACCTCCTGCTCGGCCACCTCCCGCAGCTACACCGCCACCGTGACCACCCCGGCCGGCCCCGACGGCACCTTCACACCCGTCGCGTCCCGCGTGCGCTTCCCGATCACCGTCGACGACCTCACCGGCACCTACACCAGCAGCCTCACCGGCGACCAGGACGGCGCCCCACTGCCGTCGCGTGAGGCATCGGCCAGGGCCTCCCGAAGCGGCGGCACCCTGATCAGCGACGCCGTCTCGGTCGTCCTGCAGGACTCCAACGGCAACGACGCGAACACCGCGGACGAGCCGGCCGACCTGACCGGCACGAACGGTGACACGCGGCTGGACATCACCGTCCGGAACCGCGGCGGCGAGCCCCTGCAGAACATCCGGGTCAGCGGCTCGGTCGACGAGGGCGACGCCCGGGTGACGAACCTGGACTGCGCCTTCCCGGACGGCACCACCGGCACCGTCTGGTCGGGTCCGCTCCCGGTCGGCGCCGAATTCACGTGCACCGCCGACCTGACCGGGGTGACGGCCGCATCGGACCACGCCAGTACGGCCACGGTGCGGGCCATCGGCGTCACGAGCGGGCACGAGGTGAGCGCCACGAACAGCTACCACGCGAAGGTGACCGGCGCCGAGGCACCCGCCTCGCCGTAGGCACCCACGAACAGGCCTCCGGGTCCGCACTCGACGGCCCGCAGGAGCCGTGCCGGCGCAGGGCCGGGCCCGGGCAGGACCGCTCGGGGCCCGGCCCCTTTTCATCCTCGGCTACGGTTGATCCACCGTCCCGACGCCGCCTCGCCGCGGGGGCAACTCTCAACCAACGCTGCACAGCGGGATGGCGAAAGTGGGCCACGCACAGGGCTCCGCACTAGGATTCATGCGAGGGTGAGTCGCATCAGCGTCTTGTTTGGAGGACACGTGGGTCTGTTCGACAGAGTCGAGAAGAAGCTCGAGGGCGCCGTCAACGGCGTCTTCGCCCGCGCGTTCAAGGGCGACGTGCAGCCCGTCGAGATCGCCTCCCGACTGCAGCGAGAACTCGACGCCGAGGCGCGTCTGCTGACCCGCGACAAGCGCCTGGTGCCCAACGACTTCCAGGTGCACCTGTCCAAGCACGACTACGACCGACTGGCCCCCTACTCGCGCACGCTGAACGCCGAGATCGTTCCCGACCTGCGCGAGCACGCCGCGGAACGGCACTACGTCTTCGACGGCCCGGTGAACATCGAGTACCTGCTCGACGAGTCGCTCAACACGGGTCATTTCGAGATCACCAGTGCCGCCGTGGCCACCGTGGCAGAGACGAACGGCGCGGCATCGTCCACGATGATCCGGCACGCCCCGCTCGTCCTCGAGGTCAACGGGGTACGCCACCCCCTCATGCCGCCGGGCTTCACCATCGGCCGCGGCACCGAGGCGGACCTTCGCATCAACGACCCGGGCGTCTCGCGCACCCACGCACGCGTCCTGGTGACCGAGGGCGAGTACGGGGATCTCGACATCGCCATCGAAGACCTGGGTTCCACCAACGGCATCGTCGTCAACGGCCAGCGCGTTCAACGCTGCCGACTCGACGACGGCTCGCGCATCGAGATCGGGTCGACGCGCATGCTCGTCCACTCTCCCGCAGGATCGTGACGTGAGCACCATTCTCGTCGCCACCCTGAAGGTGGTCTTCCTGGCCCTGATGTGGTTGTTCATCCTGTTCGTGGCGAACACCATCAGAACCGACCTGTTCGGTCGCACCGCAACCACCTCAGAGCTCAACGACGCCCCGGGGCCGTCCGGGGCCAAGCCGGCCAAGAAACGCAGACGACGCAAGGAACTGACCCGCCTGGCCGTCATAGCGGGCCGCCGCACCGGCACCGAGGTGCCGCTGGATGGCGAGATCACGATCGGCCGCTCGGCCGACTGCGTCCTCGACATCGACGACGACTACGCCAGCGGGCACCACGCCCAGCTGTGGCAGGACTCCGCGGGCCGCTGGGTGGTCACCGACCTGCAGTCCACCAACGGCACCTACGTCAACGGCGCGAAGATCGCTGAACCCACCCTCGTAGGGCCCAATGATGTGATCCGCATCGGGCGCTCTCAACTGAAACTGGAACGCTGACCCGTGACTGATTCCCAGACCAGCAAGAAACTCGACGAGGACCTGGTGCCCACGAACACCAGGGTGCCGGCCGTCGACGTGCCGGCCGCAGGTGCCGGCCGGCGCTTCAGCCTCGACGTGAGCGCCCACTCCGAGATCGGTCTGGTACGCAAGAACAACCAGGACTCCGCCTACACCTCGCCGACGATGATCGTCGTGGCGGACGGCATGGGCGGCGCCGCGGCCGGTGACCTGGCCAGCGCGGCAACCATCCAGGAGCTGGCCAGGGCCGACACCCCGCACGAGGGCGAGCAGATGCTCGAGGTGATGGCCGGCATCCTCACCAAGGCGAACGACCAGCTGGCCGACCTCATCAGCTCCGACCCCGAACTCGACGGCATGGGCACCACGGTGTGCGGAGCCATGTTCAGCGGCACCCAGCTGGGTCTGGCGCACATCGGCGACTCACGCGGCTACCTGCTGCGTGACGGGACCCTCTCCCGCCTGACCCACGACCACTCGTGGGTCCAGTCGCTCCTCGACGACGGCAAGATCACCTCGGAGGAGGCGGCGTCGCACCCGCACCGTTCCCTGCTCCTCAAGGTGCTCAACGGCCAGCCCGTTCACGAACCCGACCTGCAGCTGGTCGACGTGCAGGCCGGTGACAGGCTGCTGTTCTGCTCCGACGGGCTGTGCGGCCTCGTCGACGACCGTCACATCCGCCGCCTGCTGCGCGAGCGCACCCCCGCCGACGCCGTCGAGGCGTTGACGCAGGCCGCCCACGAGGCGGGCGGCTACGACAACATCACCATCATCGTCGCCGACGTCGTCCCACAGTCGGCCGAGCTCGACGCCAGGCCCGGCAGCATGATCGGCGCCGCCGCCACCGTCGAGGTGCCGAAGATCGAGCCGCCGGCCGGGGCGGGCGAGACCACCACGGTCCTGGGGGTGTCCGGCACCAGGACCGTCAGCCTCGACCCGGACGGGCCCGAACTCATCGATCCCGATGCCCGCGAGGACGTGCGCTACTCGCCGATGATCGGCAAGCGGCGCCGCCACTGGTCGGTCATCATCTCGGTGATCGTCGCCCTCATCGTCCTCGTCGGCGGGCTGCTCGTCGCCTGGCGCTACGCCACGGACCAGTACTACATCGCACCCTCCGACGAGCACGTGGCCATCTACAAGGGAATCCCCGATACGATCGCCGGCCACAACTTCGGCGAGCTCGTCGAGGAGCGCGACACCCTGGTGTCCGATCTGCCCGTCTACTACCGGCAGCGGGTCAACGACGCCGAGATCAAGGCCGACACCATCGAGCAGGCCCGCGAGCAGGTCGACTACCTGGACGAGCTCGCACGGGCCTGCATCGCCAAGCGGGCCGAGTCCACGCCCGGCGCCACCCCGAGCAACGGGCAGGGTGACGGCACGGCCGATCCGTCGGAGGCCCCGAGCGCGTCCCCCAGCACCTCGGTGCCCGTCTCCATCCCGGCCAGCGCGTCGGTCGACCCGGAGGACTGCGGATGAGCAGCAGCGACTCCGGCCGGCTGGTCGTCTACCGCAAGCGCCGCAACGTCGAGCTGGCGCTGATCGTCGTCGCTGCGCTCTTCGGCATCGGCGGTTTCGCGCTGACCACCATCAACCTGAGTGGCGAGCTTCCGGCGAACCTGCCCTGGGTGGCCGGCGGCTGGCTGGTCCTGTGCCTGGTCGCGCACCTCGCGGTGCGGTTCAAGGCCCCGTGGGCGGACCCGGTGATCCTGCCGTGCGTCCTGGCGCTCAACGGCCTCGGCCTGGCGATGATCTACCGCCTCGACCAGGACGAACCGGTCTCGACGCTCGTCAACGGCCAGCTGATGTGGACGGCGGTGGGCATCGCCCTGTTCGTCGCCGTGCTCTTCGGGGTGCGCGACTACCGCGACCTGCAGCGTTACCCGTACGTGCTCTTCCTCGCCGGCCTGCTGCTCCTCCTGCTGCCGCTGGTGCCCGGGCTGGCATCGGCGGCCAACGAGGACAACGGGTCACGCATCTGGATCTCGGTGGCGGGGTTCAGCTTCCAGCCCGCCGAGATCGCCAAGATCATCCTGACGCTGGCCTTCGCGTCCTATCTGGCGGAGCACCGCGACGTGCTGCAGCTGGCGGGTCGCAGCTGGGGTCGTTTCCGCATGCCACGGGGCAGGGACCTGCTACCCATCATGGTGATGTGGCTGGCCGCCGTCGCGGTCATCGTCTTCGAGAACGACCTGGGCACGGCGCTGCTGTTCTTCGGCCTGTTCGTCATGATGCTGTACGTGGCCACCAGTCAGGTGCGCTGGGTGGTCATCGGTGTCGTGCTCTTCGGCAGCGCGGGCCTCATCGCCTACAACACCCTGTACCACGTGCAGGTGCGCTTCTCGTCCTGGCTCGACCCGTTCTCCGACCCCGAGCAGAACGGCCAGATCATCTCGGCCCAGTACGGCATGGCGTGGGGAGGCCTGTTCGGACGCGGCTGGGGCCAGGGGCGCCCGTCGCTGGTGCCGCTGGCCCAGTCGGACTTCATCGCCAGCTCGCTGGCCGAGGAACTCGGGCTGGTCGGGCTGATGGCCGTCATCGTCGTCTACGGCCTCATCATCGCCCGCGGCCTGCGCGCGGCACTCACCGCACACGATGCCTTCGGCAAGCTGCTCGCCGGGGGGCTGTCGTTCACCTTCGCGCTGCAGGTCTTCGCCATCATCGGCGGTGTCACCAGGCTGCTGCCGCTGACCGGCCTGACGACACCGTTCCTGTCGCAGGGCGGTTCCTCGCTGGTCGCCAACTGGGTGATCATCGCCGCCCTCATGCAGATCTCCCACGCCGGGCGAGCCCCCGTGGCACCCAATGACCTCGCCGAGACCGATCTGGCCGATGCCCCGACGACCTTCCTCAAGAGGGTGGAAGCATGAATACGGCACTGCGCAGGGTCTCCGTCTTCGCGGCCCTCATGATCCTCGCCCTGCTGGCGAACGTCACCTTCAACTACGGCGTGCGCTCCACCGGGCTGCTGACCGACCCCGGGAACCGGCGCGTCGTCGACTCCCAGTTCGACGCCCCCCGCGGCTCGATCCTGGTCGGCACGACGGCCATCGCCGAGACCGTGCCGGTCGAGGGCGGGCGGTTCAGTGTGGAACGGGTCTACTCGAACGGCCCGCTCTACGCCCCGGTCACCGGTTACTACTCGTACATCTACGGGCGCACCGGCCTGGAGCAGCGTTACAACGACGAGCTCTCCGCTTCGGGGGACTCGCAGTTGTTCCGGCGCATCCTCAGTGAGCTGGGTGGTGAACAGCCACAGGGCGACACCATCCAGACGACGATCAACGCCAGCGCCCAGCAGGCCGCCTCGGACGCCCTCGGCGGGCGCACGGGCGCCGTCATCGCGATGGACTACACGACCGGCGCGATCCTCGCCTGGGCCTCGACCCCCAGCTATGACCCGAACCTGCTGTCGAGCACCGACCTGGAGAGCACCCAGGCCGCCTGGGACCAGCTGAACGCCGACGAGGGCCGGCCGCTGACGGACCGCGCCACCCAGGAGATCTACCCGCCCGGGTCGACCTTCAAACTCGTCGTGGCCTCGGCCGCCCTCGAGGACGGCATGAGTGCCGACAGCACCGTCGCCTCGCCCACCACGCTGCCACTGGACAACTCGACAACGACCCTGCCGAACTCGACCAACTGCGGCGGCGACACGACAACGATCGATCACGCCCTCCAGGTCTCGTGCAACACGGCTTTCGCGAACCTGGGCATGGGGCTGGGGCAGGACAAGGTCCGTGAGCAGGCCGAGAAGTTCGGGTTCAACGCGGCCTTCGGCGGTGACGTGGACTCTGCAACGAGCGTCTTCCCGTCCGACCTCGACAACGCCCAGCTGGCCATGAGTTCGATCGGCCAGTTCGACGTCTCGGCCACGCCGCTGCAGATGGCCTCGGTGGCCGCGACCCTGGCCAATGACGGACAGGTCATGCAGCCCTACGTCGTCTCGCAGGTACGTGACGCGAACCTCAATGTCATCTCCGAGACCAAGCCGACGACCATCCGCCGGGCCGTGAGCGAGGAGACCGCCGGCTCGATGCAGCAGATGATGATCCACGTCGTCGAGTCCGGTACGGCCACGGCGACGCAGATCAGCGGCCAGACGATCGGCGGCAAGACCGGCACGGCCGAGAACATGGCCGGCGCGAGCGCCTACTCCTGGTTCGCGGGCTTCGATCAGGAGACGAATGTGGCGCTGGCCGTCTTCCTGGCCGACCCCGACCAGCCCGGCACCGCGACCGGCAACGCCACCGTCGCGGCGCGCACCGTCTTCGAGGCGCTCGCATCATGATGACGTCACGAACAGGAACGGCCGGACGAGTCCGGCCAGGCATGACGCGGTCCGGCGACACGATGCGGAGAGGAGACCGGCGATGACCGCTACCAATACCGTCCTCGGCGGCCGCTACGAACTCCAAGAGATCATCGGCCGCGGCGGCATGGCCGAGGTGTGGCGGGCCCGCGACCTGCGGCTCGACCGTGATGTCGCCATCAAACGGCTTCGGGTCGACCTGGCGACGGACCCGACCTTCCAGGCCCGTTTCGGCCGCGAGGCCCAGTCCGCAGCCGGGCTGAACCATCCGAACATCGTCTCGGTCTACGACACCGGCGGCCAGCAGGACGAGGCGACCGGCGTCGTCGTCCCATACATCGTCATGGAGCTCGTCGGCGGGCGAACCCTGCGCGAGATGCTGCGTGAGGGCCGCATGATCGAACCCGCCGTGGCGCTGACCTACACGCAGGGCGTGCTCGATGCCCTCGACTACTCGCACCAGCACGGCATCATCCACCGCGACATCAAACCCGCCAACGTCATGATCACCCCCACCGGCCAGGTCAAGGTGATGGACTTCGGTATTGCCCGCGCGGTGGCCGACACGTCGGCGACGATGACGCAGACGGCTGCCGTCATCGGCACCGCCCAGTACCTCTCGCCCGAGCAGGCCCGCGGCGAGACCGTCGACTCCCGTTCCGACATCTACTCCGCGGGCTGCCTGCTCTACGAGCTGCTCACCGGCCGCCCCCCGTTCACCGGTGACTCGCCCGTGGCCGTCGCCTACCAGCACGTCCGCGAGACAGCGGTCCTGCCCAGCACGCTCTCCCCGAAGGTGACGCCTGCCATCGACGCCATCACGATGACGGCCCTGTCCAAGAACCCGAACGACCGCTACCAGACGGCCCGCGAGATGCGCGAGGACATCTCCCGCGTTCTCGAGGGCCAGCAGGTGACGGCGCAGATACCGGCCGTCCACGCCGACGTGCCGACGGCCGTCATCGGCCGGCCCGCCCGTGCCCTGCCCGATGAGGACGAGCAGGACGCGGAGGACACGGACACGAAGAAGAAGCGCCGTGTCACGGCACCGACCGTGATCCTGTTGATCATCCTGGCGCTCATCGCCGCCGGCCTGGTCTACGGCGCCATCCGGCTGCGCGAGATCCGCCAGGAGGCCCAGCAGACGACCGTCCCGGCCGTCATCGGTTTCACCCAGGAGCAGGCCGTCTCGACGCTGAAGAACTACACCCTGGACCCGCAGGTGCAGCACACCAACGGCGACTCGGCGACGAAGGGCCAGGTCATCAGCACCGACCCGGCCGAGGGCACGACGGTGCCGATCAACTCCACCGTCGTCATCACGGTCAACGACGGCCCCGCCGCGGGCACGATCCCCGACGTGACGGGCATGGATGAGGACGACGCACGCGAGGCGCTGCGGGCGGCCGGGTTCACGAACGTCGTGACGAAGGACGCCGGCGAGGACCAGGAGAAGATCACCGACATCGCCGGCAAGATCATCGCGACGAGCCCGGCCGCGGACACCTCGGTCGATCCCGAGTCGACGGTGACGCTCTACCGCGCCACCGGGCGCTCCCGGGTCCCCGACGTCTCGAGTACCCAGATGACCGAGGACGAGGCCGTCCAGGTGCTCGCCAACGCGGGCTTCTCGAACGTCCAGGTCCTCGAACGGGAGACGTCCGACTACCCCGAGGACACGGTCTTCGACCAGTCGGTGGCCCCCGGCCAGCTGTACTCCCGCACCGACCAGGTGACGATCCAGGTCGCGGTGGCACCCGAGGAGCCCACGCAGCCCGCGACCTCGTCCTCGCCCAACGGCAGCAGCGCCGCATCACCCGGCACTGCCGTCTCGAGCGGCAGCTCCCGCTCGGCGGGGGCGTGACCGCACGATGAACAGCGACGCAGATAGGGAACAATGGTTCTGTGAGCACTGACGAACCGTTCGACGGCAACACCACCCCCGGCCGCGACCAGGACCACGGCGTGCGTTCGACGCGCCGTACGCCCATCCCGGGCGAGGCCGGCGCGGATGACTTCATCGCCTCACTGCGCGACGGGCGATACCGACTCGTCGAACGCGTCGGGGCCGGCGCCATCGGCCAGGTGTGGCGTGCGCAGGACACCACGCTGGAGCGCGAGGTGGCCATCAAGACCATCAACCTGGCCACGAGCGCCGATCCCAGCACCGAGGCGCGCTTCAGGCGCGAGGCGGTCGCCACCGCCGGGCTCAACCACCCGAACGTCGTCCAGATCTACGACTCCGGGGTCGACGGCCACAGCGCCTACATCGTCATGGAGTTCCTCCACGGGCCCAATCTGCAGGCCGTCGTGACGAAGCAGGGGCCGATCGGCTGGCAGGCCGCCCTGCCGATGCTGGCGCAGGTCGCGGCCGGCCTGGGCGCGGCCCACCGTTTCGGCGTCATCCACCGTGACGTGAAACCGGCCAATGTCGTGCTCACCTCCGACGACCTGCGCAGCACCCCGAAACTCGTCGACTTCGGCATCGCCCGTCTCAACGACCAGCAGAGCACCGCCCTGACGAGCACGATGACGGCCATCGGCTCGGCCGCGTACATGTCGCCGGAGCAGGCCTCGGGCGAGCGGGTCGGTTCGAGTTCGGACATGTACTCGTTCGGTTGCCTCATGGTGACGGTGCTGACCGGCCAGCCGCCCTTCCCCGGCGAGTCCCCGGTGGCGGTCGCCCGCGCCCAGGTCTACGACACGCCGCCGCTGCTGCGGTCCCGCGTCCCGGACGCCCCGGTCTCGCTCGAGAACCTCGTCGCGGCGCTGCTGGCCAAGAACCCCGAGGACCGTCCCGGCGCGGACGAGGTGGTCGCCGCCCTCAACGCGATCCAGGGCGACCCGCAGGCCCCCGGGCTCGTCGCGGCACCCGCCCCGATCGGCCCGGCGGCGGATGCGGCCACCATGGCCATGTCCCCCTCGACGCTGCCCGGGGCGGACGCGGACGCCACCGCCGAGGGACGCACCCGGATCCTGCCCGCCGGCCAGGGCACTGCCGGTTCCACCGCCGTCGACGGGCTGCCGCCCGTCCCCGCTGCTACCACGGCCGGCACGACGGCCGCCCCGGTCGTCGGCGGTGGCGCGGCAGCGGCCGGGACCGGAGCGGTGCCAGCCGAGACGGGCGCCGGCTCGAGGACCGGCAGGGGCAGGCGCATCGCCCTGGTGGTCGCCATCGTGGCCGTCCTGGCCGGGCTCGTCGCCCTGGCCTGGACGCAGGGCCGCAAGTCGGCCGACCCGGCCCCCTCGCAGACCATCACCCAGACGCAGACCGCCACGGCGTCCCCCACCACGACACCGACCACCCAGCAGAGCTACGACACAGCCGGCACCTACCAGACCGACTACCCGCAGCAGACCGATGTCGGTGGCTACGGCCAGGGAACCGGGGACTACGGTCAGGGCACCGGCGGGGGCTACTACCCGCAGCCGAGCCAGAGCTACGACCAGCAGCAGGCGACGGCCACGGGCGCCAACACCCAGGCCCAGCAGAACGGCAATACCGAGGACGAGGGCGACGACAGCTACGAGACGGAGGGCGACTGAGCCGATGAGCCCGGCCACGTCACCTGATCCGGGTCTCAGCCCGGCCGCTCAGGGGCGGAGCCGGGCCTGATTGGTCCCACGCCAGACCCTGGAACGCCTCGGCAGCTGGTCGTGCCGGGCCGGCCACACCGGTGTCGGCGCCCTGGTCTATAGGTCGCGTCCCGCCGGCGAGCCCGCGGTGGCGAGGAAACCGTCGGGGTCCTCGTAGCCGGCCGTGGCGAAGGCCTCGCGCACGGCGCCCGCCACGGCACGGACGCGGCTGATCGGCACGATGGCCAGAACGCAGCCGCCGAAACCGCCGCCGACCAGGCGCGCGCCCCAGGCGCCCGCCTCGATGGCCGTCTCGACCGCCAGGTCGATCTGCGGCAGGCTCACCTCGAGGTCGTCGCGCATCGAGACGTGGGCGGCCGTCATGCCCGCGGCGACGGCCCGCCAGTCGCCTGCCTCGAGGTCGTCTGCCATCTTGACGGCGCGGGCGTTCTCGGTGACGACGTGGCGCAGCCGCCTGAACAGCGTCTCATCGTTCAGCCTGGCCTCGGCGGCGGGCAGGTCATCGACACCCACCCTGCGCAGCAGGTCGACGTCGAGCAGCGCGGCGACCCGGTCGCACTCGGCGTGGCGGTCGCCGAAGTGCCCGGACGACAGCGAGTGCCTGGTCCTCGTGTCGAGGATGAGGACCCCCACGCCGCCGTGCACCGGATCGTACGGCACCGGCCGCAGCGTCTGGTTCATGAAGTCGATGAGCAGGGCGTGGCCCTTCACGCCGCGCAGCGCCGAGGTCTGGTCGACGCCGCCGGTGGGGGCCAGCGCGATCTCGTTCTCGGCGGTCTGGCAGTGGCGTGCCAGTTGGGCGCGCCCCGCGTCGTCGGCGAGCAGCCCCAGGCCGAACAGGTCGCTGGCGGCGGCGGCCACCGAGCACTCGAGGGCTGCCGAGCTCGACAGGCCGGCGCCGATGAGCAGGTCGGAGCCGATGAGCAGGTCTGCGCCGCGCACCGGAAGACCGGCCCGCCTCAGCGCCCACAGGACGCCGGCGGCGTAGGAGCCCCACCCGCCGGGGTTGCCGGCGCCCACCTCGTCGAGGTCCACGTCGACCTCGCCGGAAACGTCCAGGGAGGTCATGCGGAGACGGTCGTCGTCGCGGGCGGCGGCAGCCACCCAGGTGCGCCGGTCCAGCGGTACCGGCAGGCAGAAGCCGCCGTTGTAGTCGGTGTGCTCGCCCATCAGGTTGAACCGCCCGGGCGCCGACCACACGCCGGCGGGGACGTATCCGAAGCGTTCCCGGAACCTGTCGGCGAGGCTGCGTGGGGTGCTCATGCGCGCCTCCCCGTGCCGAAGAGGGAGCGGACTATCTCGCGCCCGGCCGAGCGGGCGAACTGTTTGAAGGCGGAGGACTCGACGACCTTCTCGACGACCGATTTCTCCTGGCGGGCCCGGCCGGCGGCGGCCCGGGGCACTCCTCCGGGGGACCCGGGTGGCTCCGGTTGCGCGGCCTCGGCCTGGGCGGCCCGGGCCCCGGCGGCGAGCTTGGCGGCAAGGATCTCCTGGGCGGACTCCCGGTTGACCGGCTGCGCGTACCGGGCGTACTGCGCGCTGGCCTGGACCATCTGGTCGATGGCCCCCGCCGGGGCGGCACCCATCTGCGAGACGGGCGCGAAGACGCGTGTCCAGGCGACCTCGGTGGGGGCGCCGTCGGGGTTCATCACGGTGACGACGGCCTGGCCCGTGCCCAGGCCCTGGAGCGCCCTGTCGAGGTCGTAGCCGCTCTCCGGGTAGGTGTTGACGACGGCCTTGAGGGCCTTCGCCTCGTTCGGGGTGTGCGCGCGGAGCTGGTGCTGGACCCTGCTGCCGAGCTGGGCGAGCACCTGCTCGGGCAGGTCGGTGGGCTGCTGCGTGATGAAGAAGACGCCGACGCCCTTGGACCGTACGAGACGAACCGTCTGGGTGATCTGCTCGCAGAACGCCTTCGAGGCGCCGTCGAAGAGCAGGTGGGCCTCGTCGAAGAAGAAGACGAGGCGGGGCCTGTCGACGTCGCCGACCTCGGGCAGGTCGTGGTAGAGGTCGGCGAGCAGCCACATGAGGAAGGTGCTGAACAGCGCCGGACGGTCCTGGACGTTCGGCAGTTCGAGCACCGAGACGATGCCGCGGCCGTCGGCGTCGGTGCGCAGCAGGTCGGCGGTGTCGAACTCCGGTTCCCCGAAGAAGACGTCGCCGCCCTGGGAGGCGAGTTCGGTGATCTTGCGCAGGACGACGCCGGCGGTGGCGGTGGAGACACCCCCGATGTTCTTGAGTTCCGGCTTCCCCTCGTCGCCGGTGAGGTACTTCAGCAGCTCGCTCAGGTCCGCCAGGTCGAGCAGTGGCAGGCCGGCCTTGTCGGCGTATGCGAAGACCAGGCTGAGGGTGGAGGACTGGGTGTCGTTGAGACCGAGCACCTTGCTCAGCAGCAGGGGCCCGAAGGCGCTGACGGTGGCGCGCAGCGGGATGCCCGAACCCTGGCCGCCGAGGGCGTAGAACTCGGCCGGGGCCGCCTTGGGCTCCCAGGCCTGGCCGTTGGCCGCGGTACGGGCGGCGAGCTTGTCACTCGCGACGCCGGGCAGCGCGATACCGGACAGGTCGCCCTTGACGTCGGCGGCGAGGACCGGGATGCCGGCCGAGCTGAGCGACTCGGCGAGCAGCTGCAGGGTGATCGTCTTGCCGGTGCCGGTCGCCCCGGCGATGAGGCCGTGCCGGGTGAGCATGCTCAGCGGGATACGGATGCGCGTGTCGGGGACGGGCTCACCGCCGTTGTCGAGGACGCCCAGGTCGATGGCGGGTTCGGTGAAGGCGTAGCTCTCCCGGATCGTGGCCACCTGCTCGGCGGACAACTGCTGGTCAACCATGGCACCTAGCCTCTCACACGCGACTCCGCGATGCCGGGGGCTTCGCCGGGTCCGAGCGAGCCTCGGCGGCCCGGTTCTCAGGCCTGCTCGACGGCTCGCACATCGGGGACCCGGCGGCGCAGCTGCGCCTCGAGACGCTGCGTCATCGTGACGACGGCCGCCGGGCAGCCGCGGCAGGCGCCGTGCATGCGCACCCGCACGACGCCGTCGTGGGCGTCGACGAGTTCGATGGCGCCGCCGTGGGCGGTGGCGATCCGGCCGACCGGGCCGTCGATGAGTTCGCGGGCGCACCACCGCAGGGTCTCGTCGGCGTCCAGCCGCCGCGCGCCCGGGCCGGGGAGCCAGTCGGCGACCGAGCCCAGGGCCGTCCCGAGCGCGGCGCGGACCCGCGGGCCGAGTTCACGCCAGGAGCGGCCCGGGGCTGCCGTGGTGAGCACGGCGCCCGGGGTGACGGTGACGGCCTCGAGGTCACCGCCCAGCAGCCCGTCGAGCCCGGGCGCCGAGGCCAGCGGGCCGGTGAAGGGCAGCTCGGTCCCGTGGACCACCCAGCGCAGCACGGCGGGATCGTCGGTGCGCTCGGGGTGGGTGACGGCCCCGGGCGGCCGGCGTCCCGGCCGGGCGTCCGCAGGCCGGGAGACGCGGCGCAGATGGTCCCTGATGGCTCGCATACCGCGCCCCTCAGGTGATGAGCAGGGTGACGGCACGTCCGAGGAAGGCCATCACCCAGGCGAGGACGAACATGTAGCCGAAGGCGATACTGGGCCATCTCCAGCCCCCCGTCTCGCGTCGCATGATCGCCACGGTGGACATGCACTGCAGGGCGAAGGCGAAGAAGAGGAGAAGGGCGACGGTCGTGGCCGGGGTGAACACCTTCTCGCCGGCGCGCGGGCCGTCGGTGTAGGTCCAGCCGTCGAGGCCCTGCGCCACCTCGCTGTCGTCCTCCGGGTCGAGGGCCGAGGCCATCTGCCCGAGAGTGGAGACGGACACCTCGCGGGCGGCCAGTGAGCCGAGCAGGGCCACGTCGATGCGCCAGTCGAAGCCGAGCGGTTCGAAGACGGGTTCGATCGCCTTGCCGATGGCCGCGGCGGCCGAGTGCTCCATCGTGTAGGCGGTGACGGCCACCTCGTCGCCGGGGTCGACCCCGGCTGCCGCCAGCTCCGCGTCGCCGCGGAGCGGAATCGTCGTGAGCGCCCAGATGGCGATCGTCGTGGCGAGGATGATCGTGCCGGCCTTGCGGAGGAAGGCCTTGGTCGGCTCCCACATGGCGATGCCGACCGAGCGGGGGGTGGGGATGCGGTAGGGCGGCATCTCCATGTAGAACGGCAGGACCCCGTCGTGCCGGCCGGTGATGCGTTTGACGACGGCCGACGCGGTGAGGGCCGAGACGCCGCCGAGCAGGTAGAGCAGGAACATGGCCACGCCGCGGCCGCTGAACGGGCCGACCCGGGTGCCGTCGGGGATGAGGATGCCCACGAGCAGGATGTACACGGGCAGCCGGGCCGAGCAGGTGGCCAGCGGCACGCCGAGCATCGTGGCGATGCGGTCGCGGCTGTTCGGCAGGGTGCGGGTGGCCATGACGCCGGGGATGGCGCAGGCGAAGCTCGACAGCACGGCGACGAAGGCGCGGCCCTCGAGCCCGAAGCGGCTCATGAGGCGGTCCATGAGGAAGGCGGCCCGGGACATGTAGCCCACCGCGTCGAGCAGGGCGAGGATGAAGTACATCATGACGATCTGGGGCACGAAGACGAGCACGCCGCCGACCCCGCCGAGCAGGCCGTCCGAGACGAACGAGGACAGCAGCGGGTTCCCGATGTGCTCTGCGGCCAGCCCGGCCAGCCAGCCGAAGAAGTCCTCGACCCCGTCCTGCAGGGGTGCCGCCCAGGTGAAGATCGCCTGGAAGAAGCCGAACATGACGGCGAAGAAGATGACCGTGCCGAGCACCGGGTGCAGCAGCACGCGGTCGATGCGCTCGGTGCGCGCGTCCGCGCGCGGATCCTCGTAGCCGCCGGCGGCGAGCACGGAATCGACCCAGCCGGCCAGTTCGGCGGTGTCGGTGGGCGGGTCGACCGGCGGCACCGACCAGTCGCGCCAGCCGGTGATGAGTTCGCGCAGCTCACCGATCCCGATGCCCCGGTTGGCCACGACGGTCACGACCGGCACGCCGAGGGCCCGGCCCAGCGCCTCGGTGTCGATCGACCCGCCGCGGCGGGTCAGCTCGTCGCTCATGGTGAGGACGAGTGCGGTGGGCATGTGCCGCTGCACGACCTCGGCGAACAGGAGCAGGGAGCGGCGCAGGGCAGTGGAGTCCGCCACGACGAGCAGGCCGTCGGGCGCGCCGATGCCCTTGACCCCGCCGTCCAGCAGCTCGGCGACGAGCCGCTCATCGGGCGAGATCGGGCTGAGCGAGTAGGTGCCGGGCAGGTCCTCGATGCTGTACTCGGCGCCACCGATGCGGGCCACGCCGGCCGACCGCGAGACGGTGACCCCCGGGTAGTTGCCGGTCTTGGCGTGCAGGCCGGTGAGCCGATTGAAGACCGAGGTCTTGCCGCCGTTCGGCGAACCGATGAGGGCGATGCGGGGGCTCCCACCGCCGGAATCGGCCGAGCCGGCGTGCGCGTGGTGGCTGAGGGCTGAGGACATGGGCGATCATCCTGCAGGGTTGAGTCGTGGCGGGGAGGGCGGTCAGGCGCCCGTCCGCACGTGAATCATGGCGGCCTGCTCGGCGCGGAGGCACATGTGCACGTCGCAGACCCGGAAGACAATGGGCCCGGCCCAGAAGGCACGCCGCACGTAGGCGATCTCACGGCCCTCGCAGAAGCCGAGCAGGCGCAACCGGTGCTGCACCGAGTGGTCGAGGTCCGGGTCGACGTACGAGATGGTTCCGGTGTCGCCCGGGCCGAGCGCCGTCAGCGGGACGACCCCGTCCAGACGGGGACGCCGGTCGGTCGTCGTGACTGCTGACACTGCAGACCTCCTCGCATACGAGTACCCACCGGGAGCGGGCGTCACTTCGAGGATAATTCCAGGCAAGCCTTCACTATGCAAATCGCCGGGCGATTCGGGGCGATACCGGTGGCGCCCCGATCCGCTCCGGGCAGTGGGATCGCCTCCGAGAGCACGGCACCCGACCCGTTGTCGGGCCCGGGTTTCGTCTGCCCGACCGATTCGTCAATGGTCTGCAGCTGGCCGATACGCGCGCGACGCGGGTACCGTCAAGAACATGAGCCCGTCCCGCACGGTGACCACGCCGCTGTCCGCCCCCGAGGAGCAGCGGCGGTGGCGGAGCCGCGTCCTTCCGGCCCTGCGGGGCACGGTGCTCGACGTCGGCGCGGGATCAGGGGTCTGTGGTGCGACGCTCGACCCGAACGTCCAGTGGCTGGCCCTGGAGCCCAGGCCCCGGCGGCGTCTGGTCGCCGCCGTTCGCTCCCGCCCCCACTCCCGGATTCTCGACGCCCCGGCCGAGCAGGTCCCGTTGGAGGACGCCAGCATCGACGCCGTCATCTGCTCCACCGCCCTGTGCTCGGTCGCCGACCCGGACCGTGCCCTGGCCGAGATCCACCGGGTGCTGCGCCCCCATGGCGGATTCGTGTTCTTCGAGCACGTCGCGGCCGCGCCCGGCACGGCCGCCCGCCGCGTGCAAGGACTCGCCGGCCCCTTCACCCGATGCCTGGACCACGGGTGCGATCCGTGCCGGGACACGGCCACCCACATCCGTCGGGCGGGTTTCGCGTCCGTTGAACTCGAGACGCTGCGCACCGGCGGTCTCGTGGGCCGACTCGTCCCCGTCATCCGGGGGCGGGCACTGCGCTAGTGACATCGGTGGTCGAGGAACGCCGGGCAGGCGCCAGACCCCGTGACCTCGGTATCCGCGTGAGCGGCGTGGCCGGCAGGAACGGCCACACCGCAGCCGCCCGGAGGCGGGCCGATCCGCCGGGGTGTGGGTCCGGTTCGATCAACAGGAGCCGGCCCGCATCCGACCAGGCTCAACCCCGGGCGGGACCTGAGGCACTACCGACCCCGGTGCGTCTATGATCGACCAAGGCACTGCACCGCGCGTCGTCGGTCCACAGATGCGCGCAGCAGGCAGCTGGTGCAGGCGCGCATGCGCCGTGGCGGCGCAAGACGTGGTGGCGTGAGAGAGGCAGTCCCATGCGCAAGTGGTACACACCCGTGATCCTGGTTGTGCTGCTGGGCTTCGTCATCTTCGCCGGCTGGTGGGGCGTGCGCATGGTGACCCGGCCGCTCGGGCCGACGAGCGTGTGCGAGACCACCTCGCTGATGGTCCTGCGCACCGACCAGGTGCAGGTGCGGGTCTACAACGCCGGCACCGTCAAGGGCCAGGCCACGACGATCGCCTCCCAGATGGAGGACGTCGGTTTCATCATCAACACCACCGGCAACACCGATGACGACGACTACACGGGCACGACCATCATCGGCGCCTCGGGAGACGATCCGCAGGTGCAGCTCGTCGCCTCGTTCTTCCCCGGCGCAGTGATCGACACCGACAACCGTCAGAACGGCCTTGTCGACGTCATCCTCACCGACGACCTGGGGCAGGGCTTCAACGCCGACGCCGACACCACCATCGACGTCCCCTCGGGCCGGGTCTGTCTGCCGGTCGCGCAGACCAGCGCCACGGCCAGTTCCTGAGCCACCGCCGCGCCAGTCGCGGGTCCGCTCGCCCGCGAGACCCTCAGGAGGAGGGCCGCGGCCTTCTCGTCCACCCGGCCAGCCTGCCGTGTCGGCCGACGGCGAGCAGCCTCGCCTCGACCTTCGCCCGCTGGTCGGCGGGCGTGACGACGAGGATCTGGTCGCCCGTCTCGAGGGCCGTGTCGCCGTCGGGCGAGAAGGACTCGTCGCCGCGCATGACGAGCGCGACGATCGCATTGCGCGGCAGGCGCAGCTCGAGCACCCGCACGCCGGCCAGGTGGGAGCCCTCGGGAATGTTGACGGCCAGCAGGTCGGCTCGGCGTTCGTCGAAGGGGGCCACCTCGATGTCGACGTCGGTGGCGGCGCGCGGGTCGACGAGACCGAGCCGCTTGGCCACCCACGGCAGGGTCGGCGCCTGGAGCGCGGTGAAGATGACGACGAAGACGACGACGATGTCGAACAGCACGTCCGAGCCGGGCATGCCCGCCGCCAGCGGGACGGTCGCCAGGATGATCGGTATCGCGCCGCGCAGACCCGCCCAGCTCATGAAGGCCTGCCGGCGCCACCCGGCGCCGAACCAGACCGTGCCGACGTAGACGGCCAGGGGCCGGGCGAGGAAGGTCAGGACGAGACCGAGGGTGAGGCCGACGCCGATGTCGCGCCAGTCGATCGTCGAGGGGTGGACGAGCAGCCCGAGCATGACGAACAGGCCGATCTGGGCGACCCAGCCGATGCCTTCGGCGAAGGATCTGGTGGCATGCCGGTGCGGCAGCTGCCCGTTGCCCAGGACGACGGCGCACACGTAGACGGCGGCGAATGCGGAGCCGTGGATGAGTTCACCCAGGCCGTAGGTGACGAGGGCCCAGCACATGACGGCCAGCGGGTACAGACCGGAGTTCGACAGCGACAGCCGCCGCAGGCACTGCACGCCGATCCAACCCATGACCAGGCCGGCGACGACGCCGATGGCCAGTTCGCCGGCGACCTTCCCGGCCAGGCCGAGCATGCCGCCCGACGGGTAGTGGCCCATCGCCAGGTCGGTGCCGGCGATGACCAGCAGGACGGTCGGGGCGTCGTTGAAGCCGGACTCCGTCTCGAGGGCGGCGCGCACCCTGGGCGGCAGCGACACCCCGCGGAGCACGGAGAAGACGGCCGCCGCGTCGGTGGGGGCCACGACGGCGCCGAGCAGGAAGGCGACGGCGCGCGGCAGCCCCAGGACGAAGTATCCGAACAGGCCGACGACGGCGATGGTCACCAGTGAACCGACGATGGCCAGGGACAGGCCGATGCCGAGCACGGGTTTCATCTGGTCCCAGGACGTCGTGAGGCCGCCCTCGATGAGGATGAGGGCGAGCGCGATGAAGCCCAGGTCGTACGCCAGTGCGGCATCGTCGAAGTGGATGCCGAACCCGGCGTTCCCCAGGACGACACCGACGAGCAGGAACAGGAGCAGGGCCGGCAGGCCGGCGCGCGTGCCCAGCCGGGCGGCGGCGATCGCCACGAGCGCCACGGCGGCAGCGACGAGCAGTGTCAGATCCGCTGCTCCCATGGAGCTCCTCTCGTGCCGTTGGTCAACTGGACGGCCCCTGGACGATACCGAGGGCCTGTGCGTAGGTCATGTCGTCGGTGATGGCGCGCATCGGGCGGGTCGGCCGGTCGTCCTCGTCGTCCTCGGGGACAGCACGGCGGGCCCGGCGGGGCCGTTCCCCACCCGGATCGGCCCGGTCCCCCGTCTGCTCCACTCCGCGGGATGCCCGCTGGGGGGCTGTTTCCTCGGTGGTGACGACGGTGCTGGAGGCCTTGTCGCCGTAGAGCCAGGCGGCGTCCTCCTCGGCCGTGGCCCGGCGGGCGTTGACCGGCCAGCCGATGGGCTCGGGGGTGCCGAGCACGGCGTCATCGGCGGCCGCGTCCGCGCCGGGATGAGTCAGCCGCGGCCAGCCGATGGGCTCGGTGGCCTCGATGACGTCCTCGGCGTCGAGAATCCTCGTCTCCTCGGCCCGGTCGGAACGGGGATCGTCCTGGCCTTGCGCCTCGGACTCGCGGCGTGGGGCGTCGGGCTCGGCGGCACGGTCCGGCGCGGGCCCGACCGGATCGGATTCGGCGGCCGCCCGCGCCGCGACGCCGGTCAGGCTCATGGCGGTGGCGCCGGACTTGAAGGCACCGATCGTGTTGATCTCGTCCGGGCTCGCCTTGCGCCCGGCCTCAAGGCCGATCGAGGCGAGCGCGCGGGCGAGGTTCTCGGCCTGCGAGCGCCTGACCGGGGCGAGATAGCTTCGTTCGGGGACGACGGTGGTCTCGGTGTAGCCCTGCGAGCGTTTCAACGCGGCCTCCTTCACCGGCCGCACCCACAGGGTCGGGTGTTTGGCGGCGATGACGCCGCCGTGCGCGATGCTCGCCCGGTCGATGGACCACGGCGAGTGGCCCTCGTTGCGCACCCCGTCCTCGTCGACGACGACATGGAAGGTGATGGGCCGCAGCATGAGGATGGCGATGACGATCTCGAGCACGGCCATGACGAGCCAGATGATGGACGTCCTCGGCGTGCCGAACCGGAACCAGACCATGGCGATGACGACGAGCACGACGGCGACGACCACGGAGAAGATGCCGACGGGCAGCGAACGCCGTGTCGTGACGCGGGACTCAGCCAGTGCCATACGGTCCGCCTCCAAACTATCAATGACTAGTACGGGAACGCCCTGATCAGCCCCGGAGACACCCCATCTCGGCGCGAGCCGAACCCCCCACCGGCTCAGCCGGGCAGGACCCGTGACGAAAGTTTACCGGAAACCCCCAATTCATAAGGTCATTCGACCTCCGGGGCGCCACGGGGCGGCAGCCCGTCTCTCCCCTTATCCCCGCAGAGACGAGGAGGACCATGGCCGTGTTCGAGGAGTTGCTCTCCCACACCGGCACTGCCCGGCCGGGGCCGCTGGCCAGAGCGAGCGGGTGCAAGCCGGCCCCGCCGCATGACGACGAATCCGTCGTCCACGACGCCCTGGCGCGACGACGGGCGTCCGCGTCACGCACCATGAGGACCTGCTGCCGCGGGCACTCGACACATCCTGCGGCTCGCGTCCTTCACCGACCCGACCGCGACACCCCGGGATGCCACAGCCGATGGAAAACCCCTGGCCAAGAACCAGGTACTGGCACTGACCAGGGGTTTTCGCCTCTTCGGCGTGGCGGTGACGGAGGGATTTGAACCCTCGGTGGCTTGCACCACACTCGCTTTCGAGGCGAGCTCTTTCGGCCGCTCAGACACGTCACCGTCAAGAACTGTACCGATCCGGACGCCTCCGGCTCAAATCTTGAGGCGGGAACGCCGCTCAGCGCCGGTCGGCGAAGAACTCGTCCAGGGCCGCCGTACAGGCCTGCGCCATGATGCCGCTGACGACCCGCGGGCGGTGGTTCAGTCGCGGATCGCGCACGACGTCGAAGAGCGAGGCCACCGCCCCGGCCTTCGGGTCGAACGCGCCGAAGACGAGCGTCCCCACCCTCGCCGCGACGGCGGCGCCGGCGCACATCGTGCAGGGCTCGAGGGTGACGACGAGCGTGCAGTCGTCCAGCCGCCAGCGCCCGAGGGCCCGGGCCGCGGCACGCAGGGCGAGCACCTCGGCGTGGCCGATCGGGTCGGTGTCACGCTCCCTCCGGTTGCCGGCGACGGCGACGACGGACCCGTCCCGGTCGAGGACCACGGCACCGACCGGGACGTCGCCGGCGGCCCCGGCCTCCCGCGCCGCCACGAGGGCCGCGCCCATGGCGGCGTCCCAACGGCTCATCGCCGCCCCCGGTGCGCCGGGCTCACAGATGGATGACGCGGTCGAACTGCGGCGCGAACTTGATCTTCACGACGACGCGGTGCGCCAGCTCGCCGGAGTCCTCGTCGAGATCATCGAGGATGTTCTCCATGTCGAGCTCCGAGACGCCCTGGTCGGCCAGGATGTCGAGGTCGCCGACGGACTCGGAGTCCTCGTCCTCATCGGGCACGTCGAGCCCCAGGAAGTCGACGACATCGCGGGCCAGCGGCCAGTCGTTGCTCGCCAGGGAATCCGACAGCAGCACCTGCACCTGACGGCCCCGGCACCGGCAGATCACGAAGAACTCGCCGTTGACGCTGACGATGCCGGTGGCCCCGGTGTCCCCGGGCAGGCGACGCAACTGGGCGATCAGTTCGTCGAGATCGTTGGCGCAGGAATCGGGCAACGGCATGACGACGGGGGCGCCGTCCTCGCGGTAGAGGGCCGCCACGAAATCGATCTCGTCGGAGGTGGCGTCCTCGTAGTCGTCCTCGTCGTCATCGTCCTCGTCATCGTCGGGGTCGAAGTCCTCGTCCTCCCCGTCGTCGTCATCATCGTCGTCGAGGTCGTCGTAGTCGTCGGAGATCACACCGCGGTCGGCGTCCTCGCGGTCGTCGAGACTGTCGAACTCCTCGGCGTCCTCGTCGTCGAAATCCTTCGTCGTGTCGTCAGCCATGTCGACCTCCTCTATGACCGTCCACCGCTTCGTTCTCTCCGGTTTCTCCATCCGGCACCGGTGCCCCACTCACCGAGTACCCCAAGTGTATGGGACACTCGGGGCCGTGGAACTGCGTGTTGTTGATCATCCCCTGGTCGCTCACAAGCTCACTCACCTGCGCGAGGAGAGCACCCCGAGCCCGACCTTCCGCCTGCTCGTCGCCGAGCTCGTCACGCTGCTGGCCTACGAGGCCACGCGCCAGGTGCGGGTCGCCCCGGTCGAGATCACCACCCCGGTGGCCCCCACGACGGGCACCAAACTGAGTGAGAAGCCGCTGGCCGTGCCGATCCTGCGCGCCGGTCTGGGCATGCTCGAGGGCTTCACCCGCCTGCTGCCGACCGCCGAGGTGGGCTTCGTCGGCATGGCCCGCGACGAGAGGACGCTCAAACCCACCACCTACGCCGAACGCCTGCCGCACGACCTGTCCGGCCGCCAGTGCTACGTCCTCGACCCGATGCTCGCCACCGGCGGCTCGCTGGCCGGCTGCGTGAACTTCCTGGCCGAGCGGGGCGCGGACGACGTCACCTGCATCTGCATCCTGGCCGCGCCCGAGGGAATCGAGCGGGTCCGCGCCCTCGTGGACGAGGCGGGCATCGCCTGCACGCTCGTCGTGGCCTCGATCGACGAGCGGCTCAACGAGCGCGGCTACATCGTGCCGGGCCTGGGCGACGCCGGCGACCGGCTCTACGGGCTGGCCGAGTAGACCCGGCCCGCCGGCCCCTGCCTGGCCGATCTCCTTCGGCGGGTGGATCCGGGCCGAACGCGTCGGTCCGTAGTCTTGCCGTGTGAAGATCATCAAGCGCCTGACCGACTGGTTCGGGCTGCACCCGATGGCGGGCGACTCGATCGGGGCCTTCTTCCTGGCCCAGCTCGCCCTGACCAACACCCTTGGTTTCCTCGTCGACCCCACCGCCGAGGACGACTACCTCTTCATGTTCCCCGACACCGGCCTCAACCAGTTCCTCATGACCGTCTGGGGCCTGGCCTACGCGGTGCCGCTCATCTGGCGCCGCACCCGGCCGGCACTGGCCTGCACCCTGCTCGTCATCCCCCACCTGGTGCAACTCGCCATCATGCCGAACCTCATGGTGCCGAACATCCACGTGCCCATCATGCTGTTCGCCATCGCCGCCTACGGCAGCGACCGGGCGCGCAAACTGTGGCTGCTGCTCGGCATCGCCGCAGCGATGGCCGCGGCCATCAGCTGGACCTACGGAATCCCCGTGGACCTCGAGTACCCGACCAACCGGATGCAGGCCGTGGGGTTCTCCTTCGTCGTCCTGTCGATCGTGGTCTTCGCCAGCTGGCTGCTCGGGGCCTTCACCCGCGAACGCGTCACCACGATCCGCACCCTCAAGGACCGCGCCGACGCCGTCGCCGCCGAACGGGACCGGTTCGCCCAGCTGGCCGCCGAGCAGGAACGCTCACGCATCGCCCGCGAGATGCACGACGTGGTCGCCCACTCCCTGAGCGTCATCGTGGTGCAGACCGACGGCGCCGTCTATGCGCTCGACCAGCCCGGGGACGACGCGGCGAAACTAGGCCTGGCCCATGCTGCCCTGGAGCGCATCGCCGCCACCTCCCGCGAGGCGCTGCGTGAGACCCGTGAGCTCGTCGGCGTGCTGCGCGAGGGGGAGGCCCCGGAGATGGCCCCCCAGCCGGGGCTGGACGAGGTCGAGGCACTCATCGCGTCGACCAGGGCCTCCGGGATGGGTGTCGACTACGCCGTCGACGGCTCGCCCGCCCTGCACGCCCCCCTCGGCCCGGGCCGGGAGGCGGCCGCCTACCGCATCATCCAGGAATCGTTGACGAATGTCATCAAGCACGCCGGGCCGGGCGCGCACGCCTGGGTGCACCTCAGCCACACCGGCGAGGGACTGACGATCAGCGTCCGCGACGACGGCCTCGGTGTCGCCGAGAATGACGGGCACGGCCACGGACTCATTGGAATGCGTGAGCGTGTCGCGCCCTATGGCGGTACGCTCACGGCACGGCCGCGTCTGGACGGCGGCTTCGAGGTGCTCGCGACCATCCCGTCCGGCGAGGCCACCGAGATGACCAGCCGGCTGTCCGACAGCGCCCCTGACGGGGACACCCCGACCCTGATGACCCGCATCACCGATCTGACGAGGAAGAACGCATGAAACCCACCATCACGCTGCTGCTGGCCGACGACCAGGAGATGGTCCGTGTCGGTTTCCGCATGGTGCTCGACGCGCAGCAGGACATGACGGTGATCGGCGAGGTCGGTGACGGCCGGCAGGCGGTCGACGCCGTCGTCGACGCGGCCCCGGAGGACCGCCCCGACATCGTCCTCATGGACATCCGCATGCCGCACCTGAACGGGGTGGCGGCGACCGAGGCGATCACCGCCGCGACCGATACGAAGGTGCTCGTGCTGACCACCTTCGACCTGGACGAGTACGTCTACTCCGCCCTGCAGGCCGGGGCCTCCGGGTTCCTGCTCAAGGACGCCGGGCCGGCCGAACTGCTGGCCGCCATCCGCGCCGTCGCCTCGGGCGAGGCCGTCGTGGCGCCGAGCGCGACCCGCCGCTTGCTGGAACGCTTCGTCCCCACGCTGCCGAAGGCGGGACAGACCAGTACCGCCCGGGAACGACTCGAGGTGCTCACCGAGCGTGAACGCGAGGTGCTGACGCTCGTCGGCCAGGGGCTCAACAACTCCGAGATCGCGGCCAAGCTCTTCCTGGGCGAGGCCACCGTCAAGACCCATGTCGGCCACATCCTCGCCAAGCTGGGGCTGCGCGACCGGGTGCACATGGTCGTCTTCGCCTACGACGCCGGGATGGTGCACCCGCAGGGCTGAGACCGGCCGGGCACGGCGACGGCCGCCCCGTCACCGGCCCGGGCAGCTGATGCGTTGTAGGGCCCGGGCCGGCGGGCCGGCCGCCGATGTCAGCGCGCACCAGCCCGGAGCGGGCCGGGGCGGGACACGGGAGGGCACCCGGGGCGGCCCGCCCGGTCAGTGCCCGAGCGGCTCGGGGGTCGGAGCGGCAGGGCGCGCCGGGGCCTCCTCCGATCAGCCGATCCGCTCGCGTCGCATCCCCCCGCGGTAGGAGCCGCGAACCAACCTCGTGCCCGATGCGCAGGCAGGGCCGTCGCCGGGACGATGGAATCGTCGCGGCGAGTG
The DNA here is from genome assembly GCF_900289195.1 of Propionibacterium ruminifibrarum. Lineage (GTDB taxonomy): Bacteria > Actinomycetota > Actinomycetes > Propionibacteriales > Propionibacteriaceae > Propionibacterium > Propionibacterium ruminifibrarum. Next base: position 49,922 of record NZ_OMOH01000003.1, on the reverse strand, counting down.
ATCCCCCTCGTCGCACCACGATTCGACGACGAGGAAAGAACATGACGACAACGATTGCTCAACCGCTGACGACCGCGGTCCGCACCGAGCAGCTCACCAAGATATACGGGCAGGGCGACACGCGTGTCGTGGCGCTCGACCACGTCAGCGTCGACTTCTGGCGGGGCGAGTTCACCGCGATCATGGGCCCTTCGGGATCCGGCAAGTCGACGCTCATGCACTGCGCCGCCGGCCTGGACACGCCCACCGAGGGGCGGGTGCTCATCGGCCAGGTCGACGCCACGGCCCTCAACGACAAGTCCCTCACCCTGCTGCGCAGGCGCCGGGTCGGCTTCATCTTCCAGTCGTTCAACCTGCTGCCGACGATGACGGCGCGCGAGAACATCCTGCTGCCGCTCAAACTGGCCCGCACCAAGCCCGACCCGGCCTGGTTCGACACGGTGATCGCCGTGCTCGGTCTGACCGACCGTCTCACGCACCGTCCCGGGGAGCTGTCCGGCGGCCAGGCCCAGCGCGTCGCGGCGGCCAGGGCACTCATCACCCGCCCCGACGTCATCTTCGCCGACGAGCCAACCGGCGCCCTCGACTCGTCCTCCAGCGACGAACTGCTCGACTTCCTGGCGCGCTGCGTCCACGAGCTCGGCCAGACCATCGTCATGGTCACCCACGACCCGCACGCCGCCGGCTACGCCGACCGGCTGCTGCAACTGGCCGACGGACGGATCATCGCCGACAAGCGCCTGCACGAGATCACCGGCCAGACCCCCCAGCGCCCGAGCCGGCCCGAGGGCGGTGAGCTCTGATGCTCCGCCAGCCCCGCCGACTGATCAGCGCCGGAATCGCCATCGCCCTGGGCGTGGCCTTCATGACCGCGACCCTGCTGTTCGGCTCCTCGCTCAGCGCCGCCGTCCGCGACCTCGCCGGAGGGCAGGTCGGTGACGCGGCAGCCGTCGTCACCGCGAACGAGAACGAGGACGCCACACCGATCGACCGGCAGGTCGTCGACGCCGTGGCCGCCGTCCCCGGGGTGGAGCGGACCCGCGCCCTCTATGAGAGCTGGGCGCAGCTCTCCCGCATGGGCGCCCAGACCCAAGTGGGCGTGAACAACCTGCCAGAACTCACCGAGAAGACCACCCTCGCCGAGGGCCGCCTGCCGCAGTCAGACGGTGAGGTCGCCGTGAGCACGCACCTGCGCGACAGTTACGCCATCGAACTGGGCGAGGAACTCACCACGCAGTCCTACCTGGACCAGCACCAGACCCAGTCGAAGGTCGTCGGGGTCATCGACCCGGGCAGCGATGCGGTCACCTCGCCCGACAGCGACTATCTGTTCGCCACCGACGACGGCGCCACCGCGATCACCGGCATCACCGGTTACAGCTCCATCATGGTCTTCGGCGAGGACCCCGAGGCCCTCAAGACCGCGATCGGCGACTCGGCGGCCATCAAGGACGGCGGTTTCACCGTCCGCACAGGCACCGAACAGGTCCAGCACCAGATCGACATGCTGGCCGGCGCGTCCCGGTCGATCACCAGCTTCCTGCTGATCTTCGCCGGTATCGCCCTGTTCGTCTCGGTGATCGTCATCGCCAACACCTTCTCGATCCTGGTCGCCCAGCGCGCCCGCCAGCTCGCCATGATGCGCTGCGTCGGCGCCACCAGGGGGCAGGTGTTCGCCACGGTGATCGGTGAGGCCCTCGTGCTCGGCGCGATCGGCTCGGCGGCCGGTCTGGCCTTCGGCGCAGGCCTCGCGTGGGTCTTCCTGCACTTCGGCCAGGGCCTGTTCAACACCGAGGTGACGTTCAGCGCCAGCACGGGTGCCTTCGTCGCCCCCTTCCTCATCGGTGTCGCCATCACGTTCCTCTCCTGCCTCGGCGCGGCCCGGCGGGCCACGGCGGTCGCCCCCCTGGCGGCCCTGCATCCCGAGCTGGCCACCGCCGAGACCAAGCGGCTCGGCCCCGTCCGCGGCATCCTCGGCGCCCTGCTGGTCCTGGCCGGCGCCGGCCTGCTCGTCACCGGCTGGCGCATGGCCGGTACCGGCGACGACGAGGCGCACATGACGGCGACCATCCTCACCGCGATGGCAGGCGCCATCCTGGCCTGGCTGGGTGTCATCGTTCTGGGACGAGGCCTCATCCCGGCGCTCGCCGCGGTCATCGGCTCGCCGCTCGGCCGCGCGAGCGCGCCCGGCGAGCTGGCGGTGGCGAACTCGCGCCGCAACCCGGGCCGTGCCGCGGCCACCGCGAACGCGCTGCTCGTCGGCGTCACACTCATCGGCACCCTCACGATCGGGGCGGCCTGCTCGCAGGCGACGGTCGACCATGAACTCGGCGACCACTACCCCCAGGACGCGATCATCGCCCCGACCGGCGAGATCAGCGACGGTGTCCTGCACCAGATCCGCGACACCGAGGACGTGACCGGCGCAGAACGCGTCACAACCGTCCACGCGCAGGCCTCGGGCGGGGACACGACGAAGGACGTGGATGTCATGGGCGTCTCGTACGCCGCGGCCCAGCTCTCGCGGGCCCCGCAGCGCTACGACGGGGTGGGCGATGGCGAGTTCCTCACCGATGACACCGATTTCGCCGACGGGCAGCGCGTCACGGTGAGCCAGGACGGCCGCAGCGTCGAACTGACCGCCCGGGTCTCCCCCACGTACGAGAGTGCACTGGTCGTCACCCCGGCGACCATGGCCCAGCTGGCGCCGGACGCCTCGACCATCGTCTGGGTGCGCTACGCCGACAAGGCCGACGCCCAGCACGTGACGAGCCAGCTCGGCCAGATCGAGCCCCTGAAGAACGCCTCGATCAACAGCGGGGCAGCCGAACGGGCCGTCTACCAGCAACTGATCGACATGGTGCTCATGGTGGCCATGGCGCTGCTCGCGATCGCCGTGCTCATCGCCGTGGTCGGTGTGGGCAACACGCTGAGCCTGTCGGTGCTGGAGCGCACCCAGGAGCTGGGGCTGCTGCGAGCCATGGGCATGACGAAAGGCCAGGTGCGGCAGATGGTCGGCCTGGAGTCGATGACCCTGGCGGCCGTGGCGACGGTCATCGGCCTGGGCCTCAGCGTCGTCTTCGGCATCGTCGGGGCGAGGGCACTGCTGGAGTCCCCCGACATCAGCCTGGTCGTCGACCTGCCGTGGTTGAGGCTCGCCCTCATCGTCGCGGTCGCCCTGCTCGCCGGCTGGCTGGCCTCGCTGGCACCCGCCTCGCGGGCGGTGAAGGTGACCCCCTCGGCCGCCCTGGCGACCGAATGACATGCCGGCCGCCGCGGTGAAGGGGGCCGCGGCGGCCGGCAGCAGCCGTGCCGGGCACGCCCTCCTTCCCGGCGTGTCCGGCACGGCGCGGGCCGGACGGCCGGCTCGCGCGCGGGCCCCGGGCAACGAGTCACGACGCCCGGGGCCCGCGCCCCGTCGGCCCGGCCGGTGTTTCTCCGGCGCGTTCCCGCCCGGCGCCGAGGGCATGCTTTTCCTGACAGGATCTGGCCGTTTCAGGCCGGAAAAACGCGGAAACGGCCAGATCCTGTTGGATTCGGCATCCCTGCCCACGCGTCGCGGGACACGCCGCAGCAGGCACCGGCAACGAACAGGCGCCCCCACGCAACCAGCACGAGGCACCTGACCCCGCCACATGACAGAAAACCCCACATCTCAGCCGATCGGCACGGATTCGAACCAGATGGGCCCGCCCAAACCATCCACGACCCCCAGTTCACTCAGCCCGCCGGCATCGGCGCGGTAGACGGTGGCGGTCTGGGCGAGTTCGCCGCCAGCGATCACCAGGTGCGGGCCGATGAGGCCGATGCCGCGCGGCTGGGGCTGGGTGTCCAGCTGGGCGAGCCGGGCGCCGAAACTGCCGTCGGGGTTGAGTGCGGCCATGGTGAGCGTTGAGGCGCGCCGCTCGGAGGCCACCGCCCAGCCGCCGTCCGGCGCGATGACCAGGTCGGCGGCCCAGATGCGCTGGTCGGACTCGTCAGCGGAGGGTTCCCGGCCGGGCGGCACGTAGACGCCGTGGCGCAGCCCGGCGCCGGGCGCGACGCAGCTCATCGTGCTGCCGCTCGGCGTGAGGGCCCCGGTGGTGTTGTCGCGGTGCATGTGCACGACGTTGCCGCCGAACTCCTCGGTGACGTAGAGCGAGGAGCCGTCGGGTGAGAAACGGATGTGCCGGGGCCCGGCCTCGTGATCGAGGGCGGCGCCGAGCCGCTGGTCCGGCACGAGCCCGCCGCTCGTGACACGGAACCCGACGAGGCGGTCCTCGCCGAGCAGGCTCATGTAGACGTGGCGGCCATCGGGGCTGGGGACGATGCAGTGCGGCTGGCGGCCGGTGCGGGTCACCTGCCAGGTGGAGGCGTCCACGAGCCCGTCGGCGCCCAGGCGTGCGCAGGCCAGCTCGCACTCGGCGTAGCTGACGGCCATGAGCAGGTCGCCGACGACGCTCATGTAGGTCTGGACGATCGGGCACCGGGCGGTGGCGACCGGGCTCGTCGCCTGGTCGGCGGCCCAGGACATGGTGGTGATGCTGTGCGGGTCACCGCCGTTGCCGACGTGCACGAGGGCGCGGGCCGCGTCGACGACGACGGGCATGGGCCGCGGACCGGTGGCCGTGCGTCCGGCGAGGTGCACCGAGCCGGACTCGTCGTCGACGAGGAGCGAGGTGAGGACGCCGTCGAGGCGTCCGGCGACGAAACACAGATAGGTGGCCATGTCCCAACGCTAAGGCCTGATCGGCCACTTATCCTCAATGGAGGCCGATAGCGTCTTATCGTCTTGTCAATGCGTAGAGTCGGGGTCACCGATCCGGGCTGCGCGCCCGCTCCAGCCACAGTGAGGTCCCGACCATGCACATCAGCCCCTTCGTCGCCGGCCTGCCCAAGGTCGAACTCCACCTGCACATCGAGGGCACCCTCGAACCGGAACTGAAGTTCGCCCTCGCCGAGCGCAACGGCATCGCGCTCGCCCACGACACCGTCGACCAGGTGCGCGCCTCGTACGACTTCGACGACCTGTCGTCCTTCCTGGACAGCTACTACGACGGCATGAACGTGCTGCGCACGGCCGAGGACTTCCACGACCTGGCCATGGCCTATCTCACGAGGGCCGCTTCGCAGAACGTGCGGTACGCCGAGATGTTCTTCGACCCGCAGGCCCACACCTGCCGCGGCATACCGTTCGACGTCGTGATCCAGGGCCTGCGTCGTGCCCAGCTCGAGGCCGAGCAGAACCTCGGTGTCCGTTCGGGCCTCATCATGTGCTTCCTGCGGGACTTCCAGCCCGAGTACGCCATGGCCACCCTGCTGGAGTCGCTGCCCTACCGCGCCTGGATCCTGGGCGTCGGCCTCGACTCCGACGAGACGGGCAATCCTCCCGGCGCGTTCGCCGAGGTGTTCGCCCGCGCCCGCCAGGAGGGCTATCTGCTGACCATGCACTGCGACGTCGACATCGCCGGCTCGATCGAGCACATCCGACAGGTCGTCGAGGACATCGGGGCCGCCCGCATCGACCACGGCACCAATGTGGTCGAGAACCCGGCCCTCGTCCAAACCCTGGTCGACAGGGGCATCGGCCTGACCTCCTGCCCCATCTCGAACACCTGGATCAGTGAGGGTTCCAAGATCGACGTGGTCAAGGACCTGGTCGGCAGGGGCGTCAAGGTCTGCATCAACTCCGACGATCCGGCCTACTTCGGCGGATACATCGCCGAGAACCTCCAGCTGGTCGCCGACGAGGGGGGCGTGGACGAGGCCTTCCTGGCCCTGCTGTGTCGCAACGCGGTCGACATCTCGTGGGCCCCGCTGGATCTCAAGGCCCAGTTGCGGGCCGAGATCGACGAGTACCTGGCCGGGGCCCGATGACCGGGCGAGAAACGGGGCAGGATGCTCCCGTGACGCACCGCTGCGCCGTCATCGGCCACCCGGCTGCGCACTCACTGTCCCCCGCCCTGCACCGGGCCGCCTACGCCACGCTCGGTCTGAGCGACTGGAGCTACGAGGCGATCGACGTCGAGCCGGGGCACCTGGACGAGTTCTGGGCCACGCTCGACTCCAGCTGGGTGGGCCTGTCGGTGACGATGCCGTTCAAGTCCGAGATCATCGCCCACGGTTCACCAGAGCCGCTCGTCACCGAACTGAACGCGGCGAACACGATCATCTTCGGCTCGTCCGGGGAACGACCGGGCCCTCCGGAGTCCAACCGCTGCTACAACACGGATGTACCCGGCATGACCGGCGCCCTCGCCCACCGCGGGCTGACGAGCGCCACCACGGCGATCCTGGTGGGCGCGGGCGCCACCGCCCGCAGCGGGCTGGCCGCGCTGTCTCGCATCGGCGTCAACCGGGTCGAGGTCGTGGCCCGCAGCGCCGAACGCGCCCATGCCAGCCTGGACGAGGTGGCCGCCCGCTACGGCATCGACCTCGACGTGACCGGCTGGGACCGGCTGGGCGGTCTGGGGACCGACAGGGCCGACCTGCTGCTGTCGACGGCTCCGGTCGAGTTCACCGACGCCGAGGCGGCGCAGATCGTCAGATGCGCCCCGGTCGTCTTCGACGTCTTCTACGAGCAGTACCCCTCCGCGCTCTCGCGGGCTGCCGCCTCAGCGGGCCGGGTGAGCGTGGACGGCATCGACCTGCTCGTCTTCCAGGGCATCGGGCAGGTGCGCCTCATGACCGGGCGGACGCCCGACCCGCAGCCCCTGCTGGACGCCTGCGTCGCCGAGCTGGCCCGTCGGCGCGGCTAGCTGGTCCTGGCTGCCGTCCCCTGCCGGGCTGGGATCTTGCCGATCCCGCCCGCGCCCATCGCGCTCGCCGAGCCACCGGGGTGTTCGAGGTGACCGTGTCAGGCCCAAGGGCGAGCGCGGCCCTGCCGGCACCACCGCGGGCCCGGGCCCGCGTCACCTGGTGGGCCTGACCGACAGCATGTCGATGTTGGCACCGGGGTCCATGGTCAGGGCGAGCCTGACGGTGCGGGCGACATCGTGTGGGCTCAGGTAGCGCTCGGGCTCGTAGGGGTTGCCGAGTTCGGCCTGCATCGCCACCTGCATGTCGGTGTCGACCTTGCCGGGGTGGATCGAGGTGACCCGGACCCGGCCGGCCTCCTCGGCGCGCAGCCCGTTGGCGACCGCGACGAGGGCGTGCTTCGACGCCGAGTAGCAGGCGTCATTGCCCCTGGTGTGCAGGCCGCCGCCGGAGTTGATGAAGACGACATGACCGGCACGGTCGCGCAGGGCGGGCAGGAGCAGGCGGGTCAGCTGGGCCGGGGCGATGACATTGAGTTCGAACTCGGCACGCCACTGCTCGGGTGTGAGATCAGCGATGCGACCGAGCGTGGTCTGGCCCGCACACGGGATGAGGGCGTCGAGCCCGGTGACGTGCGAGGCGGCCTCGATGAGGGCCTCGCCGTCGAGCACGTCGGCGAGGAAGGGCTCGGCGCTGGGCAGGGACTCGACGAGGGCGTTCACCGCGTCGGGCCGGCGCCCACCGACGATGACGTGCCAGTCGGGGGCCAGCTCCTCGGCGATCGCGCGGCCAATGCCTCGTGTCGCACCGGTGATCAGGACACTCTTGCGCTCGGACATGGGCCAAGCCTAGATGAGTGAGCCCACGGGGCGGTGCTCGGCGTGGGAGTCTCGGGGAGAGGGCGAAGGCGCCGTGGCGTATCGCCCCGGCCGCCCGCCTTGCCCGCGGCGAGCCGTACCGCGCACCGGCACCCTCCTGCGGAACCGACCCCGGCGCCTCTCCCCTCCTTCGGGGTGCGCGCGAACACACCGCGCATTATGCTTTGCGCTAGGCGAAAGAGTTGTTTCTCAAGGAGAACCATGCGGATTCAAGCCATCGACGTCCTGATGTGCTCGCCGGGACGCACCTTCTGCACCGTGAAGATCACCACCGACGACGGCCTCGTCGGCTACGGCGACGGCACGTTGAACGGCCGTGAGCTGGCCGTCGCGTCCTATGTCACAGACCACCTGGCCCCGGCGCTCATCGGCTCCGACGCCAGTCGCATCAACGACATCTGGCAGTTCTGCTACAAGGGCGCCTACTGGCGCCGCGGACCGGTCACCATGTCGGCGATCTCCGCAATCGACCAGGCCCTGTGGGACCTCAACGCCAAGGCGCTGGGCGTGCCGGTGCACCGCCTGCTCGGCGGCCGGGCCCGCGACTACATCACCGCCTACCCGCACTGCTCGGGCCACACCGTCGAGGCGGCCCTCGAGGAGGCCGGGGCCAGGCTCGCCGAGGGCTACAAGGCCATCCGCATCCAGGCGCAGGTGCCGGGGCTGGCCACCGCATACGGCGTCGCCAAGGGTGACGAGGAGTACGAGCCCGCCAGCAGCACCCTGCCCGACGTCGAGGAATGGGACACCGGCGCCTACCTCGACTTCCTCCCCAGGCTCATCAAGGCAACCCGCGACGAGTTGGGTTACGGCTTCGAACTGCTGCACGACGGTCACCACCGGCTCACTCCCAGCCAGGCCGGCTGGATGGGCCGCCGACTCGAGCCCTACCGCATGTTCTGGCTCGAGGACCCCACTCCCGAGGAGGACCAGCAGGCCTTCGCCACCGTCCGCTCCCTCACCAGCTGCCCGATCGCCGTCGGCGAGGTTTGGAACAGCGTCTACGACTGTCAGCAGGCGATCAGTGGCCGCCTGATCGACTACATTCGCATCCCCGTCACCCACGGCGGCGGCCTGACGCACCTGCGCCAGATCCTCGCCCTGGCCGACGTCTACGGCGTCCGTTCGGGCATGCAGGGCGCCTCCGACATCTCCCCGATCGGCCAGGCCGCGAACTTCGCGCTGGACTGGACCATCCCGAACTTCGGCATGCAGGAGTACATGGGTTACCCGGAGGAGACCTGGGCGGTCTTCACCCCCCACTACAGGGTCGAGGACGGCGTCATCACCCTGGACGACACCCCCGGCCTGGGCGTGGAGGTCGACGAGGAGGCGGCCGCCCGGTACCCGTACACACCGAAATCGCTCCCGGTGAACCGCCTGCGCGACGGCGGCATGTACGACTGGTGACCAGAACCCGGCCCTCGGCGAAGCGCCGGGCGCGGCCACGGCCCGTGTTCTGGGGCATGCGCGCTCGTGACGCGGCGGCGCCGACCAGTCGCAGGCCCCGGTCGGGCGGACACCGGTTTCGCCCAGAGCGTTCGTGGGCACCATCCGATGTCTTCACGTCAAGGTAATACCGTTCCCCTGTGAGCAGAAACGGAGCGCTTCGCCTGAAGCCGATCGAGGACATCATCGCCCAGCAGTCCGAGGATGCCGCCGCCGACGTCGACTCCCCCGGCGTCCTCAAGCGCCAGCTGACCGTCAAGGACCTGCTCGGCCTGGGTATCGGCATGGTCATCGGGACCGGCATCTTCACGCTGACCGGCATCGAGGCCCGCAACCACGCCGGCCCGGCCGTCACGATCTCGTACGCCCTGGCCGGCCTCATCGCCCTGCTGGCGGCCCTGTGCTATTGCGAGATGGCCTCAGCGGTTCCCACGGCCGGCTCGGCCTACACCTACGCCTACGCGACGCTCGGCGAGATCTTCGCCTGGATCATCGGCTGGGACCTCGTCCTCGAGTTCGCGCTCGGCGCCGGCGTCGTCTCGCGGGGCTGGTCGGGTTATCTCAAGTCGTTGTTCAACCTGCCGGACGCCATCTTCGGCGAGACGGCGACGATCAACCTGGGGGGCATCCTCATCGCCGTGGTACTCGGCCTCGTCGCGATGATCGGCGCCAAGGAGTCGGCCCGGGTCACGAACCTGCTCGTCGTCGTCAAGGTGAGCATCTGCATCTTCATCATCGCCGTGGGCGCCTTCTTCATCAAGGCAGCCAACTACAGACCGTTCGTCCCCAGCCCCGCCCCCACCACCGAGAGCGGCGAGGCCGACTGGGAGACGAGCCTGGTGCAGGCAGTCACCGGGGTCTCGTCGTCCACCTTCGGGGTGGCCGGCATCCTCACCGCGGCGGCCGTGGTCTTCTTCGCCTACTCGGGCTTCGAGGTCGTCGCCAACATGGGCGAGGAGACCAAGAACCCGCAGCGCGATCTGGTGCGCGGCGTGCTCGGCACGCTCGGCATCTGCACCGCCCTCTACGTCGTGGTGTGTCTCGTCGTCACCGGCATGGTGAAGTACACCGAGATCGACGAGGGGGCGCCGGTCGCCGAGGCCTTCAAGTCCGTCGGGCTGAACTGGGCGGGCGCCCTCATCGCCATCGCCGCCATCTGCGGCCTGACCTCGGTGATCCTCGTCGACATCATCGGCATGGGCCGCATCGCCTTCGCCATGGGGCGGGACGGCCTGCTGCCAATGCAGGTGGCCAGGGTGCACCCCCGGTGGGGCACGCCCTACCGCGTCATCGCCCTCACGACGGTTCTGGTGGCCGTCCTGGCCGGCTTCGTCCCGCTGCGGGCCCTGGCCGACATGGTCTCGATCGGCACGCTGTTCGCCTTCGTCGTGGTCAGCGCGGCCGTCCCGATCCTGCGCCGCACCCGCCCCGACCTGAACCGCCCGTTCAGGGTTCCGCTCTCCCCGGTGCTGCCGATCCTGTCGGTGCTCGCCTGCCTGTACATGATGATGAACCTGTCGCTGGCCACCTGGGCGCGTTTCCTGGCGTGGATGGCCATCGGCCTGGCGATCTACTTCGGCTACGGCAGGCGCCACGCGCTGGCCCGCCGGCACGAGTCCGGGCCGGAGATGATGACCGCCGACGTCTGAGGGCGGGCCGCCCTGTCCGGCAGGACCGAGCGGGAAGCAGCCCAGGACACGAAGAAGGGGCCCCGATTCCGGGGCCCCTTCTCGTTGCGCACCCAGAGGGAGTCGAACCCCCAACCTTCTGATCCGTAGTCAGATGCTCTATCCATTAAGCTATGGGTGCTTGCCTGACGGCGAGAACCGACAATACCCCCTCCTCGCCGGAATCTCCAATCGGAGCCTCGAAGAGGCCCGCGCACCGGCCCCACGACATGGCCATCGGCACCCGCCCGGCGCGGGCAGCACGCCACATCCGCGAGCACCGGTCGAAGACAAGAATCCCCTTGCCGCACTGGTCTCGCCCCGTGGCGGGAACATCACGGAGGAAGTGAACATGACCGACAACCGCACCAACCCCCAGCACGAAGGGCTTCCCTGGCCGCAGGCTGCTTCGTCCGGCGTGCGCCCTCACCCCTTCCCGTTCAAACCTGTCGCCCTGGTCCTGGCGCTGCTCGACATCTGCACCACCGTCTTCTACGCCCTGTGGCACATCGCCGACACCTGGGCGTACAACCGCGCCGAGGAGCGCGGTTTCGACCGGGGGCAGCTCCTGCCCCACAACATGTTCCTCTGGTTCGCCGCACAGGCGACGATGGCCGCCCTCGTCGCCCTGAACGTCCTGCTCATCTCATGGTGGCGGCACGACAGGAATGAGCGACGACAGCAGGAACGGCTGAGGCTCGCCGGCTGGGCGAGCCCTGCGCGGGAACCGGGCGACGAGCACTGAACGCCGCACCGGGAAGGCGGCCCGCCCACCGGCCCCTGGCCGGTGGGCGTGGGCCCGTAACGCCGAACGAGCAGCCCGCCATGGCGGACTGCTCGTGCTGGCGGAGGTGGCGGGATTCGAACCCGCGATGGGATTTGTGTCCCAAACCCGCTTAGCAGGCGGGCGCCATAGGCCGACTAGGCGACACCTCCAGCGAGCACCAACCCTATCCGCTGCGAGCCGACTGAGCAAAGCGTCCGCCGGGGCCACCGCGGCACCCGGCCCGCAGCCAGTGCCCGGACGGCGGGGCCTCCGCGCGTCCCTCGGCGGCGCGGCGCGTGCCGTCCACAGCTGAGCAAGGCATCATGGTGGAGCACAACACTGGGCGGACGCCCGCCCGGTCAGCCCCCGAGGTGCGGCCGAACCGGTTCATCCCACCGGTCAGTACGACCAAGAAGGTGTCATGGCAAACCGCGACAACGACGACAATCTGCGCAGCGGTCGCCCCCGCCGAGCGGCGGAGGACGACGCGTCCTACGTCCCCCGACGAGTCTCCAGAGAGCCCTCGGAGGAGACGGCCCGCCGCGGCGGGGAGCTCTTCGACGTCGAGGAAGTCGGGCTGCGCGACGGCGAACGCGCCACGCACGCCGCAGGCAGTCCGCTGTACGACCGCTCGGCCGGTTTCGGCAGGACACTGATCCGCACCACGTTCGGCTCGATCATCCCCGGCCTCGGCCTCATCGGCACACGCCGCACCTTCGTCGGCCTGCTGCTGTTCGCCCTGAGCATCATCACCGGCGGCACCGTCGCCATCCTCGCCTTCATCCACCGCAGCACCCTGGTGTCGCTCGTGGCCAATGCGAACCGCCTCCTCATCATCGCCGTTGCCCTGCTCATCGGCGGGCTGCTGTGGGTGATCGTCATCGTCGGCACCTACCTGGTATCCCGCCCCCGCCGCATGACCAGGCCCCAGCGCCTCATCGGGGCCGGCGTCGTCTTCCTCATGTCCTTCCTCGTGGCCACGCCCACAGCCGTGGCCTCGGCCTACGCGTTGCAGACGAGCATCGTCCTGGGCAACATCTTCGGTTCGGGCTCGCGGTCGCAGACCCGGCCCGATCTCAACGGCGACAATCCCTGGGCCGCCATGGACCGGCTCAACATCCTGCTCGTCGGCGCCGACTCCGGCGAGGACCGGGACGACGAGCTGGGGATCCGCACCGACACGCTCATGCTGGCATCCGTCGATGTCGCAACAGGCGACACGGTGATCATCCAGCTGCCCCGCAACCTTGAGAACGTGCCCTTCCCCGAGGGCACCGCCCTGGCCGAGGCATACCCCGAGGGCCGCGTCTGGGACGGCTATTCGAGCAGCGAGGACGAGTACATGCTCAACGCCGTCTGGAACGAGGTGCCGAAGGAACACCCCGAACTGTTCACCGACACCGACTTCCCCGGCGCCGACGCCACGAAGATGGCCGTCCAGGGCATCACCGGCCTGGAGGTCAACTACTTCATGATGGTCAACATCGACGGCATCCAGGCGCTCATCGACGCCATGGGCGGTGTCACGGTGAACATCAACTTCCCGATCGCCAAGGGCGGCCACGTGGACGGCTACGGCGACGAGGAGTGCGGCGTCGACGGCCACCTCACCGTCGGCCCGGACCAGACGCTGAACGGCGAGGACGCCATGTGGTACGCCCGGAGTCGCTGCAACGACCCCGACTACGACTACGGCCGGATGCGCCGCCAGAGCTGCCTGGTGAACGCCATCATCAAGCAGGTCAACCCGCAGACGCTCATCACCCGCTACGAGGCCATCGCCGCCGCCAGTGAGAACATGATGAGTACCGACATCCCGCAGGAGCTGCTCGACGACCTGGCCAATCTGGCGCTGGTGGTCAAGGACGGCACGGTCAGCCGCCTGCTCGTCTCCCAGGACCTGTCCGGGGCAGGCACCTCGGGAGCCCTCGAGGTCGACCCGGCCGATCCCGACTACGACGAGATCCGGGCCGCCGTGGCCGATGCCATCGCCTTGAGTGAGAACGGCGGCGTGGCCCCCACGACCAGCGCCCCCGCCCCGACCCAGGCCACCAGCGAGCCCGGTGAGACCGACGACGAGGGAATCTGGGGCGAGGAGGACACCGGCTACGGCGAGGTGCCCGGCGAGCAGGCGACCTCGGCCTCCAGCGCCTCGACGAGCGCCACGGCGGAGAACGTCGCGGACGCCTGCGCGTACAACCCGGTGAGCTGAACCGGACGCCGGGGCCACCACCTGGTGGGGCAACGGCGGCGAGGGTGGGATTCGAACCCACGGAGCTTTCGCTCGGCCGCTTTCAAGGCGGCTGCACTAGTCCACTATGCGACCTCGCCCGGCTGCCGACCATGTTCGGCAGCGCGCACTCATGGTAGCCGATGAGCATCTCTGGCATGCTGGGGACATGTACGCGATCACTGTCGCCGAACCCGGCGGAATCGAGCAGATCGAGTGGGCGCCGGTGCCCACCCCCGAGCCCGGACCCGGCGAGGTCCTGGTCCGCACGCAGGCGGTCGGCGTCAACCGCGGCGACGTCCTGCAGCGCCAGGGCCACTACCCCCCGCCCAAGGGCGTCACCGATGTCATGGGCCTGGAGGGCCTCGGGGTCATCGCCGAGCTCGGCGAGCAGGTCACCGGCCACGAGGTCGGCGAGCAGGTCCTGGCACTGCTGACCGGCGGCGCGTACGCCGAGTACTTCGTCGTGGCGGCCGAGCACCTGCTGTCGGTCCCGGACGGTATCGACCCGATCGAGGCCGCCGGCCTGGTCGAGGTCTCCGCCACCGTCGTCTCGAACTTCGACAGGGTCGGGCTGAAGGCCGGGGAGACCGTCCTCATCCACGGCGGCGCCGGCGGCGTCGGCAGCTTCGCTATCCAGTACGCGAAGGCGATCGGCGCCCGCGTCATCACCACCGCCTCGAAGAAGAAGGCGGACTACTGCATCGAACTCGGCGCCGACAAGGTCATCGACTACGCCTCCGACTGGGAGCCGGCCGTCATGGTCGCCACCGCCGACCGGGGCGTCGACGTCATCCTCGACATCATCGGCGCCAAGTACCTCGAGGCGAATGTGCGCTGCCTGGCCACCGAGGGCCGCATGGTGACGATCGGCATGCAGAAGGGCGTCAAGGGCACCCTGAACCTGGGGGTGCTGCTCAACAAGCGCGGCACGATCACCGCCACGAGCCTGCGCGGCCGCCCGTCCGACCAGCGGGCCGCGATCTGCCGCCGTGTCGAGGAGGTCGTGTGGCCGATGCTGGCCAACGGCACGATCAAGCCGGGCAACCAGACCCGCGTGCCGCTCGAGGAGGCGGCCAGGGCCCATGAGCTGCTCGAGTCGGGCGAGAACACCGGGAAGATCATCCTCGTCGCCAAGTACAACTGACAGCGCGGTGCGCCCGGCGTGCTGCGGCGCCGGACCGGGCCGTGCCGTCGTGGCACCGCCGGGTCGGTGGTAGACGGTGGGCACACCCATGACCGTCGCATAATTATTCCCGGAAAAGAATTATTCTCGTCCTCTTCCCGCTTACGAGCGGGTTCGACATCGCATAACAATCAGGTTATGCTTGCTCTTCGTGAGCAAGGTATTGACGTCTCTTCCCGTGGGTGAACGGGTCGGCATCGCTTTCAGCGGCGGCCTCGACACCAGCTGCGCCGTCGCCTGGATGCGCGAAAAGGGCGCTGTCCCCTGCACCTACACCGCAGACATCGGCCAGTACGACGAGCCCGACATCGCGTCGGTGCCCGGGCGCGCCGGCCAGTACGGCGCCGAGATCAGCCGACTCGTCGACTGCCGCGAGTCGCTCGTCGAGGAGGGCCTGTCGGCCCTGGCCTGCGGCGCGTTCCACATCTGCAGCGCCGGCAAGTTCTACTTCAACACCACGCCGATCGGCCGGGCCGTCACCGGCACGCTGCTCGTGCGGGCCATGGCCGAGGACGGCGTCTCCATCTGGGGCGACGGCTCGACCTACAAGGGCAACGACATCGAGCGCTTCTACCGTTACGGCCTCATGGCCAACCCGGCGCTGCGCATCTACAAGCCCTGGCTCGATGAGGCCTTCGTCAGCGAACTCGGCGGCCGTGACGAGATGAGCACCTGGCTCACCGCACACGATCTGCCGTACCGCGACTCCAAGGAGAAGGCCTACTCCACCGACGCCAACATCTGGGGGGCCACGCACGAGGCCAAGACGCTGGAGCGCCTCGACGTCTCGATCGAGACCGTCGAACCCATCATGGGTGTCAAGTTCTGGGATCCGTCGGTCCGGATCGAGCCCGAGGTCGTCACCATCGAGTTCGACCAGGGCCGCCCGGTCAGGATCAACGGCGAGAGTTTCGGCTCGGCCGTCGACCTCGTCCTCAAGGCCAACGAGATCGGTGGCCGGCACGGCCTGGGCATGAGCGACCAGATCGAGAACCGCATCATCGAGGCCAAGAGCCGCGGCATCTACGAGGCCCCCGGCATGGCGCTGCTGTTCGTCGCCTACGAGCGACTGGTCAACGCCATCCACAACGAGGACACCATCAGCAACTACCGCACCGAGGGGCAGCGTCTGGGCCGGCTCATGTACGAGGGACGCTGGCTCGACCCGCAGTCCCTCATGATCCGCGAGTCGATCCAGCGCTGGGTGGCCTCCGTCGTCACCGGCACTGTCACGCTGCGCCTGCGCCGCGGCGACGACTACTCGATCCTCAACACCGAGGGTCCGGCGTTCAGCTACCACCCGGAGCGCCTCTCGATGGAGCGCGTCGAGGACGCCGCCTTCGGCCCGCTCGACCGCATCGGCCAGCTGACCATGCGCAACCTCGACATCTCCGACTCGCGGGCCCGACTCGAGCAGTACGCCGCCCAGGGCCAGCTCACCGGTGGCGAGGCCGCCAAACTCGTCGGGCAGCTCGAGGCCGGCAAGTCGTCCGAGATCGCCGACAACCCGCTGCACGCCGGCGAGACCGAGGCGACCCCGCTCGACAACGCGGCCATGGAGTCCGGCACCGACTGACCGGGCCTCCCGGGATGCGGTGCATCCACGCGCACGGCGCGTTCGCCCCGCGGCGGTCCGGCCGCGGGGCGAACGCCTACTGTGGAGTCATGAGCGTTGACGAGTTGAGCAGCATCCTGGCCGGAGCCTCACGGGCCGTCTTCTTCGGCGGCGCCGGCGTCTCGACCGAGAGCGGCATCCCCGACTTCCGTTCCGCCACGGGCCTGTACACGACGCATTCGGGCGGCCAGTACCCGCCGGAGTACATGCTGTCGCACGGCTGCTGGCGCGACCACCCGGAGGCCTTCTACGAGTTCTACCGGGCGACCATGCTCCACCCCGAGGCGAAGCCGAACGCGGCCCACTGGGCGCTGGCCCGGCTCGAGGAGGCCGGCCGGCTCGCGGCCGTCGTCACCCAGAACATCGACGGCCTGCACCAGATGGCCGGCTCGCGGACCGTCCACGAGGTGCACGGCTCGGTGCTGCGGAACCGCTGCACCGACTGCGGACGCCAGTACCCGCTGGAGGCGATCACCGCCTCGACGGGCATCCCGCGTTGCGAGGAGTGCCAGGGCGTCATCAAACCCGAGGTCGTGCTGTACGAGGAGAACCTCGACACGGGCGTCATGGCCGCGGCCATGGAGGCGATCGGCCGCGCCGACGTGCTCATCGTCGGCGGCACCTCGCTCAACGTCTACCCGGCCGCCGGCCTGCTCAACTACTTCCGGGGCAGGCCCCTCGTCCTGATCAACAAGTCGGCGACACCGGCCGATTCGAGCGCCGATCTGGTGATCCACGACTCGATCGGCGCCGTGCTGGGCGCGGCGACCGACGCCGCCCTGGCCTGACCGGACGGCAACAGGGCGGCGGGTCGGCCCGGCGCCATCAGCTCAGTGCGGCGACCGCGGCGTCGTAGTCGGGCTCGTTGGAGGCCTCCTGGACGAGCTGGGTGTGAATGATCGTTCCGTTCTCGTCGATGACGACGACGGCGCGGGCCAGCAGGCCCTTCAGCGGGCCGTCGACCATGCGCAAGCCGTAGGCCTTGCTCATCGCGTGCGTGCGGAACGCGGAACCGGTGACGACGTTCTCGATGCCCTCGGTGGTGCAGAAGCGCTTGGCGGCGAAGGGCAGGTCCTTCGAGACGCACACGACGGTGGTGTTCTCGAGGCCGGCCGCGAGCTCGTTGAACTTGCGGACGCTCATCGCGCACACGCCGGTGTCGAGGCTCGGGAAGATGTTGAGGACAACCCGGCGGCCCCGCAGGCTCTCCAGGGTGACGGGTTCCAGGTCGGCGCCGACGAGGTCGATCTCCGGGGCCTGGGCGCCGACGGCGGGCAGCTCGCTGCGGGTGTGGACGGGTTCGCCGCGGTATGTGATGTCAGCCATGGGTCATGTCTACGCCATGCGGGCCCGCCGCGGGGCCCGTCCCATGGCTTTCACCCACGAGCTGAGCAGGGAATAGGCCACCGGCCCCGGCAGTCGGTCCGGGATCCGAGGCCCGGCGCCTCCAGCGGCCCGCCGTCCCATGGGTCGTCCCTCAACCGGCCGCCCACGGACCCTCGACGCACCGCATCGCCCAGTCGTCGGGGGCGCCCGCGGCATGGCGCCGAAGGATGGCGCCCTCATTTCTCAGCGCAGAGCGAACAAACGCGCTGCGGAGGGCCTCTGCTCGGTGTGGACACCCGCGTCGTACTCGCGATCTGCGTCTAGTCTGTGGTGAACCCTGAGACCACCCCGATCATCAGCGGTATTCACCACCGAATCCGGCGGTCCGGACCGTCGGGAGCAAGGAGCATCCATGGCCCAGGAAACCACGGCCTCCACGACGAGCGACGCCGCGGCGATCGTCGACGCCGTCGGCGGCCCCGACAACATCACGAGCCTCACCCACTGCGCGACGCGACTGCGGTTCCAGCTGCGCGACGGCTCCGGAGTCGACAAGGACACGGTCGAGAAGATCCCCGCCGTCATGGGGGCCGTGCCCCAGAGCGGGAACCGGTACCAGGTCGTCATCGGCGGCGCCGTCGCCACCGTCTACAACGAGATCATGGCCCTGCCGCAGATGTCGGCGATGGGCTCGGGCGGCGGTGGCAAGAAACCCTCCGACGCCGAGGTGAAGGCGGCCGCCAGGCAGGGCGGCATCCGCGGCAAGTTCGGCTGGGTGGACACCTTCTTCGAGTTCCTGTCCGACTCCTTCCGCCCGATCATCGGCGTGCTGCTGGGCGCCTCGCTGTTCATCACCTTCATGGCCCTCATGAGCACGCTCGGCGTCATCGGCAACTGGTCGAGCGGCGAGGCCCAGCTGCCGCCGAGCTGGGCGTTCATCAACCTGTGCTGGCGATGCGTCTTCTACTTCCTGCCGCTCTCGGTGGCATACAACGCCACCAAGAAGGTGGGTGCCGACCCGTGGATCGGTTTCTCGGTCATGGCCGTCCTGCTGCTGCCCGGCTTCATGACCGCCGACAACTCCCTCATGGCGGACAGCCACGTCGCACACGTGCTGGGCCAGGACATCAACATCGTCCACGTCTTCCGGCAGCCGTTCCCGATCTTCGACCACCAGCTGCCGCTGACGATCTTCGACTACGGCCAGCAGGTGTTCCCGCCGCTGCTCATGGCGGGTGTGCTCGGTCCGCTGTACAAGCTGGCCAAGAAGATCATCCCGGACAACCTGCAGCTGATCTTCGTGCCCTTCCTGTGCATGCTCGTCATGATCCCGGTCACCGCGTTCGTCCTCGGCCCGATCGGCGTCTACGCCGGCGCCGGCCTGTCGACCGCGCTGAAGGCCGTCAACGACCTGTCGCCGTTCATCTTCTGCCTGCTCATCCCGCTGCTCTACCCGTTCATGGTGCCGCTGGGCCTGCACTGGCCGCTCAACGCCGTCATGCTGCTCAACATCCAGGCCATCGGCTACGACTACATCCAGGGGCCGATGGGCGCCTGGAACTTCGCCTGCTTCGGCGCCTCGGCCGCGGTGCTCGCCATCTCGATCCGCGAGAAGGACATCGAGATGCGCCAGACGGCCACCGGCGCCGTCGTCGCCGGACTGGTCGGCGGCATCTCCGAACCGAGCCTGTACGGCATCCACCTGCGCTTCCGGCGCATCTACCCGCGCATGCTCATCGGCTGTGTCGTCGGCGGCCTCATCCAGGGCATCGGCGGCGGCGTGACGACGAACGCCTTCGTCTTCACCTCGCTGCTGACGATCCCCGCCTTCAGCAACATCCCGCTGTACGCCATCTCGGTGCTCTCCGCGTTCGCCGTCGCCTTCGTCGCCGTCTACTTCTCCGACTACCGCACGGCCGAGCAGCGGGCGGAGGCCAAGCAGCGGCTGGCGCAGGAGCGCGACGAGCACGAGGCCAAGCAGGTCGCGCACGAGTCGAGGAAGGCCGAGCACGAGGCCGCGAAGACCGCCGCCGGCCCCGCCCCGGCGAAGACGGCCCTCGAGCCGAACGCCGTGACCCAGGTGCTCTCGCCGCTGGCCGGCCGGGTCATCCCCCTCGAGGATGTGCCCGACCCCGTGTTCAGCGCCGGGACCGTCGGCAGGGGCGTCGGCATCGAACCGACCGGCACCACCGTCGTGTCCCCCGGCGACGGCACGATCGTCGTCGCCCAGGCCACCGGCCACGCCTTCGGCGTCAAGCTCGACAACGGCATCGAACTGCTCATCCACGTGGGCATCGACACCGTGAACCTCGAGGGCAGGGGCTTCGACGTGAAGGTCGCCAAGGGCGACCGCGTGACGGCCGGCGACCCGCTGGTCACCTTCGACCCCGAGGTCATCACCGAGGCCGGCTACTCGCTCGTCACCCCGGTGCTCGTGACGAACGTCCGCAAGTTCGCCGGGATCGACAGGATCGGCGACGGCGAGGTGAACCCGGGCGACGCCATCATCCAGACGACGGCAAAGCCGCCCAAGGAGCCCAAGCCCGCCGCCGAGTGACCCACTCGCCCGGCCACGCGGCCAGGACAGGAGGAGAGGCCCCCGCGCTCGGTGCGCGGGGGCCTCGTCGTCGATGCGGCCGGTCAGACCATCGTGGCGGCCGACAGCTGCGTCATGTACGAGAAGTACTCGGCAAGCGCCATGGCCAGGCCGTCGTCCTCCCAGCTGCGTTCGGCGATCTGGCGGGCACGGCGCTTCATCGGTTTGGCCTCCAGCCGTGGGAAGACGGCGGTCAGCGACCGCGAGGCGTAGAGCAGGGCGATGAGGGCGCGGGTGCGGTCGTCGGGTTCGGCGCCGCCGAGCGCGGCCCGCACCCGGGCGCGCAGGTCGATCTCGGTGCTCGCGTCTCCCTCGGGGTAGCGGGTGAGCGGGATGAGGCCCAGCAGCTTGATGTGGCGCTCCCGCAGGATGCCGGCCTCGACCAGGTGCTGCAGCTCGTAGGAGCGCAACGAACGGACCGGGCCGGGGCGGGACGAGAAGGGCCCGACCAGGGCCGAGATGGCCTGGTCGTAGGTCTTGCCCTCGACGGCCTCGATGATCTGGGCGAAGAACTCGTCGCTCGGCTCCACCTCCCCGCGCGCGAGCACCTTCGTGCCCTTCGGGCCCTCGACGAAGACGAGCTGGTGCCGGGCGATGAGCTCGACGATCTCGGCTGCGGCGACGGTGAAGTTCACCGTGGTGAGGTCACGGACGAAACCGCCCTTCTTGTCATCGAGCACGAGGAGAAGATATTCGGCGGCTAGGTTCACTGTGGTCGTCATGGCTCAGACCCCCTGTGGTGCGGCACACCCGCCCTTGGGTGCTTGAGCCCATTATGGACCCCCGGGCGCGAACCCACCACGGTTCGCCCCGCACACCCTCGCCGGGGCCGGGCGGTGGCGGGCTCAGCGCGCCTCGAAGACCTCCTGGCCCCCCAGGTAGGGGCGCAGCACCTCGGGGACGACGACCGAGCCGTCGGCCTGCTGGTAGTTCTCGAGGATCATGAGGATCATCCGGCTCATGGCGCACAGGGTGCCGTTGAGGGTCGCCACGTGCTCGATGGTCTTGCCGTCGCGCATGCGGATGCCCAGCCGGCGCGCCTGGAACTGGGTGCAGTTCGAGGTCGAGGTGATCTCGCGGTACCGGCCCTGCGAGGGCACCCAGCCGTAGCAGTCGTACTTGCGGGCGGCCGACGCGCCGAGATCGCCGGAGGCCACGTCGAGCACCTGGAAGGGGATGCCGAGGGCGGTGATGAACTCCTTCTCCTGCTCCAGCAGCCGCTGGTGCTCGGCGACCGCGTCCTCGGGCCGGCAGTAGGTGAACATCTCGAACTTGTCGAACCAGTGGACGCGGAAGATGCCCCGGGTGTCCTTGCCGTACGAGCCGGCCTCGCGGCGGTAGGCGGGGCTGAACCCGGCGAGGCGGATCGGCAGCTCGCTCGCGTCGAGGATCTCGCCCGAGTGGTAGGCGGCCAGGGGGACCTCGGCGGTGCCGACCAGGTACTGGTTGTCGCGTTCCAGGTAGTAGACGTCGTCGGCGGCCTGGCCGAGGAAACCGGTGCCGTCCATGGCCTCGGGGTTGACCAGGGCCGGCGGGATCATCGGGGTCAGGCCCCAGGCGAGGGCCTTCGTCAGGGCGAACTGGATGAGGGCGAACTCCAGCAGGGCGCCGGGGCCGGTGAGGAAGTAGAACCGGGAGCCGGAGACCTTGGCGCCGCGCTCCATGTCGATGGCGCCGATCCCCTCGCCGAGGTCGAGGTGATCCTTGACCTCGATGCCCTCGGCGGCGAAGTCGCGCGGGCTGCCCACCTCGTCGATGACGTACAGGTCGTCCTCGCCGCCGGCCGGCACGTCCTCGAAGACGATGTTGCCGAACTGCTTGACGACCTCGGTGTACGCGGCATCGGCCTCGTCCGCCTCGGCCTGCAGCGCCTTCACCCGGCCCGACAGCTCCTTGGTGCGGGCCAGCAGGGCGGCCTTCTCGTCGCCCGAGGCCTTGGCGATCCGGGCGCCCAGCGACTTCTGCTCGGCGCGGGCGGTCTCGAAGGCGCTGATCGACGACCGGCGCGCCTCGTCCGCGGCGAGTGCCTCGTCGACCAGGGCCACGGACTCGCCGCGGGCCTTCTGGGAACGACGGACACGGTCTGGGTCGGTGCGCAGCAGTTTCGGGTCGATCATGGGCCAAGCCTACAGTCGGGGCGCCCATGTCGTGGCCGGGCCGAACTGCGGTGAACCACGGCCACGACCGCTCCGCGGCCATGGAACGTCGCGGCCCCGGCGGGGCGGATCTCCTGACACAATCGGTGCGTGACCACCCGGACGTTCAGTCGCTTCAACCTGTGGATCGTGTGCCTCTTCGCACTCGCATTCATCGTCTGGACGCATCTGACGCTGCGCACGCGCCTGCTCGCCCGGCTCGACGCCCTCAGCCAGGTCCCGCACCTGATGCCCGGATCGGCCGGTGAGCAGATCGGCGCGGCCTTCGCCCTCGTCACGCACCCGGTCATCGTCTGTCTCGTGCTCGCCGGCCTGAGCGTGTGGGCCTGGCGGCGGCGGCTGCGTCACCTCGCCGTGGCGATCCTCGCCTCGGGCCTGGGCAGCTGGCTGGCCTGTGTCCTGCTCAAGAACCTGTTCGGGCGCCCGCGCCCGCCCTCCCCGCTGGACTGGCTCCTCACCTACCGGGGCCCGGCCTACCCGAGCACCCACATGGCGGTCATCGTGGCCGGCGCGATGACGGCGATCGCGGTCAGCACGACCACCCGGCAGTCCCGCCTCACGATCCTCAGCTGGCGCGTCGTCGGCGTCCTCGCGATCCTGCTCGAGGCCGCCGACCGTTTCGCCATGAACGCCCACCGCCTCACCGACATCGTCGGCGGCGCCCTGCTCGGCGGCCTGGTCACCTCGCTCGTCCTGTTCCTCGCCAGGGTGCGCATGCTGCCGCTCATCGCCACCCGGCGCCGCAGCACGCCGCGCCCGGTCGGAGGCCTGTGCGCCGTGATCTACAACCCCATCAAGGTGGCCGACGAGATGGTCTTCCGCCGCCAGATCGCCGACGAGCTGAGCGGCCGGCACTGGCAGTCCCCGCTGTGGCTGCAGACCACGCCGGAGGACCCCGGGGCCGCGCAGGCCAGGGAGGCCATCACCCGGGGCGCCGATCTGGTCATCGTCGCCGGGGGCGACGGCACCGTGCGCATCGTGACCCAGACGCTGGCCGGTTCGGGCATCCCGATCGGCCTGATCCCGGCGGGCACCGGCAATCTGCTCGCCAAGAACCTGGGGCTGCCGCTCGACCAGGAAGACGCGATCTTCGTCGCGATCAACGGCCAGCCGAAGGACATCGACCTCATCAGGCTGGTCGTCGACGGCCGCGCCGACGAGCCGCACCGCTTCGCCGTCATGGCCGGCATCGGGTTCGACGCCCGCCTCATGGCACGCACGAACGACGCGCTGAAGAAGATGATGGGCACGGCGGCCTACGTCGTCTCGGCGATGCCCGAGCTGCTCACCAAGCCGCACCGCGTGCAGATCAGCGTCGACGGCTCGAAGCAGGTGCGCGGCAACGCCGTGCTGACGGTGATGGGCAATGTGCCCTCCATCGGAGGCAATGTCATCCTCATCCCGGACTCCGACCCGACCGATGGGCGCATGGAGATGGTCGTCGGGTCGCCCTCGGGCATCTCGAGCTGGGCGCGGATGGCCACCCGGGTCCTCACCCGGATCGGCGCCGACCGTTCGCTCGAACGCTACGCGGGCCGCTCGATGAGCGTGCGCGTGGACGAGCCGATGCCCTTCGAGCTGGACGGCGACACCGTCGGCGAGGGCTCCTACTTCAAGGCCGAGGTCGACCCGGCGGCGGTGTCGATCATGGTGGCCTCGAGCCCGGCGAACCACTCCGAGGCCGCCGCGTAGTCGGTGTTGGCGGTGCCGGCGCGCAGGACGGGACGCACCTTGTCGGCGCGGGGATAGCTGCCGAGGAAGACGACCTGCTTGCAGACCCGTTTGAGCCCCATGAGGGCCTCGGCCATGCGGGCGTCGGCCATGTGCCCCTCGGCGTCCATGCTGAAGCAGTAATTGCCCAGCACGGTCTTGGTGGGCCGCGACTCGATGCGGCACAGGTTGACGCCGCGCACCGCCAGCTGCTGCAGGATGGCCAGCAGGGCGCCGGGCTCGTCCTGCTGGATGTAGGCCACGAGCGTGGTCTTGTCCGCGCCGGTCGGCGCCGGCGCCTGCCCCGGACGGGCGACCAGGATGAAACGGGTGACAGCGGCACCGTTGTCGGCGATGTCGGTCGCCACCGCCTCCAGGCCGTACATCTGGCCGGCGACGGGGGCGCAGACGGCGGCGTCGAGACCGGAGTCGGGGTCGGCGACGGCCTTGGCGGCGCCCGCGGTGGAACCGCGCTCGATCACCTCGACATCGGGCAGGTTCGCGGCGAGCCAGTCACGCACCTGGGCCGCCGCGTGCGGGTGGGTGATGAGACGGCGGATCTGCCCCATGCGCGTGCCGGGCCGGACGCAGAGGTTGAAGCGCACGTTGACGAGCACCTCGTGAATGATCTGCAGGGGCGCGGCGTCGGGATCGGCCAGGTTGTCGAGAGTGGCCGAGACGCCGCCCTCGACCGAGTTCTCGATCGGCACCATGGCGGCCTCGACCTCCCCCGCACGCACGGCGTCGAGCGCCTGGGCGACGGTGCGGAAGGGGACCGCGTCGTCCTCGCTGTACGACAGCAGGGCCTGGTGGGTGAAGGTGCCCTGCGGGCCGAAGTATCCGAGCATGGTCACGAGCCTAGGCGATGACTGGCCACGTGTACCCCGACGTCCGAGCGGCGTCACCGGCGCGCTGCGCCCGGGCCGTCACCGTGGCAGGCCCTCGGGCGCCCTGCCACGACGGGTGCTCTCGGCGGGCCTGGGCCACGGCGCGCCGGGCTCGCCGAGAGCGTCACCGAGCAGTTCGAGGTAGTGCCTGCGCGGCACCTCGACCCCGCCGAGGCTCGCCAGGTGAGGGGTGAGCCACTGCACGTCGAGCAGTGCCGCCCGGCCGTCGACACTCAACTCGTCGACGAGGCGCACGAGCGCCACCTTCGACGCGTCACGGCCGTACCGGGGATCGTGGAACATGGACTCCCCGGCGAAGAGCCCGCGGACGCTGACGCCGTACAGCCCGCCGACCAGGCGGCCCTCGTCGTCCCAGGTCTCGACCGAGTGCACCCAGCCGCGTTCGTGCAGTTCGGTGTAGACGGCCCGGATGTCCTCGTCGATCCACCCGTAGGGGCGCGAGGGGTCGGCGCAACCGAGGAGCACGCGCTCGAAGTCCCGGTCGATGCTCGTCGTGTACCGGTTGAGGGAGCGTCTGAGGCTGTGGCTGACCCGCAGGCCCTGCAGGGGCAGGACGCCACGGTTGACCGGGGACCACCAGCCGATGCCCTCGTAGCCCGATTCGTGCAGGGGCATCGGGAACAGGCCGGCGGCGTAGGCGGCCAGCGTGAAATCGGCGTCGAGCGTCTCGGTGAACCCGACCAGGTCCTGGTCGGGCCACTGCGACACGTCGCCGAAGAGATCTGTGAGCACGGGCCCAATGTATGCGTCCGCACCGGCAGTCGCACCGCGGACGGAACCGTTTCTCATCCTGACGTCGGATGACAACGCCGAACTCCCGGGGGTTCAATGGTCGTCATGAGTCAGATGTCCACGGGCTGGCCGTACAGGCACACGCCATACACCCCCTCGAGCACCGGCGCCACCCGGCCGGACGCAGCGCCTCCGCCGCTCGTCTCGCGAACCGATGCGCTGGCGGCGATGGACGCGAGCGCCGAACTGGGCCCGAATCTTCGTGGCGATGTCGTGGACGCCTTCGTCGCCGATGTGAACGCGAAGCTGGCGGCCGACTGGCAGCAGCGCCAGTACCAGCAACAGCTGGAAGAGCAGCACGGCTCGGCCGAGCGCCGGGCGCGCACGCGCGACCTGGTCATCACCCTGGCGATGGCCATCCCGCTGACCGCGATCGGCGGCGAGGCGGCGGGGCTCATCGGCCTGCTCGTCTCGTGGGCCGGTACCGCGGCCGTCGCCGTCGGGCTCAGCCTGCGCCGCGGCACGCCGAAGCGGAGCCCCGGCCGCTGACCGGCCCCGCTCGACGCCGCGGCCAGGACAGCCGGGCGACCCGACGGCTCGGCACGCGCCCCGGGCGGGGCGAACCCGCAGCAGACCGTCGGGCCGGACCCCGTTCACACGCAGAAGGGCCCCATCCGCACGGATGGGGCCCTTCTGGAGGGTCTGGGGTCAGACGTTGATGGTCTCGCCTGCGTAGATCAGGTTCGCGTCGACGATGTTGCTGTTGAGGGCGGCGAGCTCCTGCCAGGTGGTGCCGTGGGCCTCAGCGATGGAACTGAGGGTGTCACCGGGCTGGATCTCGTAGGTGCCGGTGGCCTCACGGGTGGCCTCGTAGCTCTCGGAGTAGTCGTACCCGTAGTCGTAGGAGCTGGTGTCCTCGTACGCGTAGTCGTAGGAGCCGTCCTGGTACGAGTAGTCGTAGTCGTAGGAGGAGCCCCCGGTGTTGGTGCCCTGGTAGCTCTCACCGGAGTAGGCGTTGGCGCCACAGACCGGCCACGCGCCGAGGCCCTGGCCCGCGAGCACGCGCTCGGCGACGGCGATCTGCTCCTCGCGGGAGGCATCGGAAGCACTGCCCGAGCCGCCGTAAGCGGCCCACGTGCTCTGGGAGAACTGAAGGCCACCGTAGTAGCCATTACCTGTGTTGGTGCTCCAGTTGCCGCCGGACTCGCAGTTGGCGATGGCGTCCCAGTTGACATCTTCTGCCGACGCACTCTGCGCCGCAGTCACGGAGACGCCACCGGCGAGGGCCGCCGCAGCAGCAACGGAAGCAATTCGAGAGAGTGTCTTTGCCATGGCTCCATCATGCGACAGTTCCTGAGAGAATCCAACCCTTGTTCTCAGTTTTTCTCAGGAAAGGAGGTTTCCTGTCAAGCGAAATCCCCAGTCAGAAGGTTTTTCTGTGAAAACCAAGATTCTTCAGCCGAGTCTCTTCTCAGGAACGCCTCAGGTGGGCCGGGTCGGGCCCACTACGCGCGGTCCTCGAGGTCGACCCACTCGGTCTCGGCCGGGCCCGTGTAGATCTGGCGCGGGCGGTAGATGCGGGTGCTCTCGTCGAAGATGATCTCGCGCCAGTTGGCGATCCAGCCGGGAACCCGCCCGATCGCGAACATCACCGTGTACATGCTGAGGGGGATGCCGAGGGCCCGCAGGATGACACCGGAGAAGAAGTCGACGTTCGGGTACAGGTGGCGCTCGACGAAGTAGTCATCGGCCCGGGCCACGTCGGCGAGCTCGCGGGCCAGGTCGAGCAGCGGGTCCTCGACGTGCATCGACTCGAGCAGCCGGTCGGCCGTGTCGCCGAGCAGCCTGGCGCGTGGGTCCATCGTCTTGTAGACCCGGTGGCCGAAGCCCATGAGACGCACCGAGTTCCTGCGGTCCTTGACGTCGGCGAGGAACCGTGCGGGGCTGATGCCCTCGCGTCGCAGGCGCTGGAGCATCTGGACGACGGCGACATTGGCGCCGCCGTGACGCGAACCCCACAGGGCGTCGACGCCGGCGGAGCACGAGGCGTACAGGTTCGCATTGCCCGAGGCCACCATGCGCACGGTCGAGGTGGAGCAGTTCTGCTCGTGGTCGGCGTGCAGCATGAAGAACAGGTCCAGCGCGTGCGCCTGGGCCTCGCTCGGGTAGAACTCCTTGTAGGGCAGCGAGAACATCATGTGCAGGAAGTTCTGCGCGTAGCGGTGGTCCTGGCGCGGGTAGACGATCGGTTCAC
Organism: Propionibacterium ruminifibrarum; assembly: GCF_900289195.1. Lineage (GTDB taxonomy): Bacteria > Actinomycetota > Actinomycetes > Propionibacteriales > Propionibacteriaceae > Propionibacterium > Propionibacterium ruminifibrarum. Next base: position 21,714 of record NZ_OMOH01000003.1, on the reverse strand, counting down.
CCACCGAGGTCTTGTAGGAGCCGGCGGCGATGGTGCGCACCTTCGACATGAGGTTGGCCGCGTAGCGCTCGAGCATCGCGTCGTCCCCGGGGTCGATCCTCGGGCGGTCGTGGGACGACAGCGCGTTGATCATGGCCGACAGGATGGCCATCGGGTTCGCCTGCTCGGGGAAGGCGTCGTAGTGCTTGCTCATCGAGGTGTGCAGTGCGGCGTTCTCGGTGAGCAGGTCGCTGAAGCTCTGGGTCTGCGCCTTCGTCGGCAGGTGACCGAAGATGAGCAGCTGGGCGACCTCGAGGAAATCCGACTTCTCGGCGAGGGTCTCGATCGGGATGCCGCGGTACCGCAGAATCCCCTTCTCGCCGTCGATGAACGTGATGGCCGAGCTGCATGAGCCGGTGTTGCGGTATCCCTCGTCCAGGGTGATGTAACCGGACTCGGCGCGCAGCGAGCTGATGTCGATGGCCCTCTCGCCGCAACTGCCCACCGCGATGGGCAGCTGGTAGGTCTTACCGTCGATCTCGAGTGTGGCGAATTCCGTCACAGCGCGTCCTTCCTTAGGTCAATGGCCGCCTCTCCCCGCGGAGACTCGGGACACGTGCGCCGGACTGGGGCGTCGGGTCTGCGACCGGAGGCCTGATGACGCCGTCATCGGCGTTCAGTAACCGGTCCATATTACGATCCCCGAGCCGGCCCCTGGCCGCATGCCCACGGCGGTGGACGCCCGGCAGGCGGGGACGGCCCGTCCGGACCTCGGCTACGGTGGAGATAGCTGGTTCAGGAGGTCCCATGGCTCTCATCAAGAAACCGTCGGCGACGGACATCGGCGGCGCTCTCGTGTCGATCGTCCCGGTGGTCGCCTCAGGGCCCACTGCGAATGCGCTGCGCCACGTGGCGGACTACGCCATCAACGGCGTCGCAAGACTGCCCGGGGCCCGGGAGGCCGCCGCCACCGCCCTCGGCCGGCAGCGGGGCGGTACCGAGGCCGCCATCGACGCCATCGCACGCGCCCATACCTCCATGGCCGGCGCCCAGGGCTTCGTGACGAATCTCGGCGGGGCCATCACGGCCGTTGCCGGCATCCCGGCCAACCTCGCCGCCGTCACGGTGATCCAGACACGCATGGTCGCGGCGATCGCCCATCTGCGCGGATACGACCTCGACGACCCGCGCGTGCGCCAGGCCATCTGGATCACGCTGCTGGGACGACGCACCGTCGATGTCCTCGTCACCGACGGCAAGCTGCCGAGCACGCCGCTGGGCATCGCAACGGCACCCGTCCCCGACGAGGATCTCGAGCAGCAGATCGCCGAACAGGTTCTGTCGTCGCTGCTCGGGCGGGCCGGTACGAAGCAGACCGTCTCCTTCGTGAGCAAGCGGGTGCCGGTGATCGGCGGTGGGGTCGGCATGGCCACCGACGGCTACTCGACCTGGGCGGTCGCCCGCTACGCGCGCCAACAGTTCGTCGTGCGACGGTCGATCACCCAGTCCGAGTAGGGCCGCCCCGGTGCGGTCCGGGTCAGTACGGCATCTTCAGCACGCGTGAGCCGAGCGAGGTCGTCACCTCGTAGTTGATGGTGCGGGCGCGTTCGGCGAGTTCGTCGGCGGTGATCCGCTGGTCGCCGTCCGCCCCCAGGACTGTGACCTTGTTGCCGGGGCGCACGCCGTGGTCGTCCCGCTCGCCGAGGTCGAGCATCGTCTGGTCCATGCAGACCCGCCCGGCGATCGGGAAGCTGCGCCCGTTGATGAGCATGCGCCCGGTGTTGGAGTTCAGCCGGTTGAACCCGTCGCCGTAGCCGATCGGCACCGTGGCTATCCAGCGGTTGGTGGGGGCCCGCCACGTGCGGCCGTAGCCGATCGTCGTGCCCGCCGGAACGTGCTTGATCATGCTGACGCGGCTGTAGAGCGACATGACCGGTTCCAGGTCGACGGTCTTCGGCGTGGCGGGGTCGGGGTACATGCCGTACATGGCGACGCCGGGACGCACCATCGTCAGGCCGGTGAGGTCGTGTCCGAGCAGTGCCGCCGACGCGGCGCCGTGGATGAGAGGCACCGGCGGCAGGTCGCGGGTCGCGCGGTCGGCCTGGATCGCGGCGACCGTGTCGTTGAACCGGCGCAGCTGGCCGACGGTGAAGTCGTGGCCCTCGGGGGTGTCGCTGATCGGCAGGTGAGTGAAGACCCCTTCGAGGACGAGCCCCAGCTCGTCGATGCGGCGGGCGACGGTGAGGGCGTCGTCGGGCGCGCAGCCGATGCGCCCCATGCCGGTGTCGACGGCCAGGTGGACCTTGACCCGGCCCATGTCACCGGCGACGCGGGCGACCAGGGCGGCACTGGCGCTGTCGACGACCGTGGGCGTGATGCCGGAGGCGAGCTGTTCCTCGAGTTCCTCGGGGAAGGAGTGGGAGAGTTTCAGGATCGGTAGCGAGATGCCGGCGTCACGCAGCTCGATGCCCTCGGGCACGGTGGCGACGCCGAACCAGTCGACGAGGTGGCCCCGCTCCAGGGTGTGCGCGACGTTCACCGCGCCGTGGCCGTAGGCGTTCGCCTTGACCGCGGCGAGCACCTTGCGGCCGGCCGCCCGCTCGCGGAGTGCGCGGGCGTTCGCGGCGAGGGCCCTGAGACTGATCTCGGCGTGGGTCGCATACAGCATGTGCACATCCTGTCACCGCAGGTGAGCGGACCTCCACCGGGACCGGTGCTGCGCGAACCGTCCGTGACCAGCGGCGAAAGCACTGGTCACGGGCATTTGCACGGAATCGGTCAGGGGCCCTCGCCAGGACAATCTCAGGGGCCCGTCAGGGCGGGCGGGATGCCTGCCGCGCGCGCCGCCTCGGCATAGGCCGCGGCGAGGGAGTCGACCGTCTCGTGGGCGTTGAGACCGCTGGGATTGGGCAGGACGAAGACCCTGCTCTCCCCGGTGCCGTCGTCCCAGGCGATGGGATCGGGCTGCTCCCCCGTCACCGCCCCGGGGCGGGCGAAGGCCGTGCGGTACGCGGTGACGCCCAGGATCGCGACGACCTTCGGGTGCAGTTGGGCGACCCGCACGACGAGCGCTGCCGCTCCGGCCCGCAACTGGTCGCGGCTCAGCTCATCAGCACGGGCAGTCGCCCCGGCGACGATGTTCGTCACACCGACACCGGCCTCCCGCAGCTGCGCGAGACCCTCGGGAGGGTAGCCGTCCGAGGCATCGATGACGTCGCGGACGATGCCCGCCGCGGCGAGCGCCGGGTAGAACCGGTTGCCCCTCGTGGCGAAGTGCGCCCCTGCGGCGGCACTCGACAGGCTGGGGTTGATGCCGACGAAGAGCAGACGCAACGGGTTGGGCAGCAGATCTGGCACCCGCATCCCGTAGCAGGCCCGCAGCTGCTCCCTGGTGAACCTCACGGACCAATCCTCGGCCGCGGGCGTGCGAGGTGCAACAGCCGGGGGCGCCGGCCGGCGCGGGCGCTCACCAGTTGATGGCGCGGGGCGCGATCATGTCCTCGGCCAGGGTCGCCACCATGACCGCCTTGATCGTGTGCATCCGGTTCTCGGCCTCGTCGAAGATGACATCGGCGTTGGCCTCGAAGACGTCGTCGCTGACCTCGAGAGCGCTCATGCCGGTGGCCTCGTGGATCTGCCGTCCGATGGTGGTGCCCAGGTCGTGGAAGGCGGGCAGGCAGTGCAGCACCTTGACGTCGGCGTTGCCGGTGGCCTCGAGCAGGGCGCGATTGACCTGGTAGGGGCGCAGCAGCTCGATGCGCTCGTTCCAGACCTCCACCGGCTCGCCCATCGAGACCCACACGTCGGTCGAGACGAAGTCGACGCCCTCGACGGCACCAAGGTCATCGGTGATGGTCAGGCGGGCACCCGTGGTCTCGGCGATACGAGCCGCCGTGGCCCGCACCCCGGAGTCGTTCTGCAGCTGCTTCGGCGCGATGACGCGCATGTCCATGCCCGACAGGGCACCGGAGACGAGGTGGGAGTTCGCCTCGTTGAAGCGGGCGTCTCCGATGTAGGCCACGGAGATCTCGGCCAGGGGGCGGCCCGTGTGCTCGGTCATCGTGAGCTGGTCGGCGAGCATCTGGGTGGGGTGCCACTCGTCGGTCAGCCCGTTCCAGACGGGGACGCCGGCCTTGGCGGCGAGCTCCTCGACGCGCTCCTGCCCGAAACCCCGGTACTCGATGCCGTCGAACATGCGGCCCAGCACGCGCGCGGTATCCGCGATGGACTCCTTGTGGCCGAGCTGGGAGCCGGAGGGGTCGAGATAGGTGACGTGGGCGCCCTGGTCATGGGCGCCCACCTCGAAGGCGCACCGGGTCCGCGTGGAGGTCTTCTCGAACAGCAGCGCGATGTTCTTGCCGACGAGGTGCTGGCGTTCGGCGCCGGCCTTCTTCGCGGCCTTCAGCTCACTGGCGAGACGCAGGAGCCAGGCCCACTCCTCGGGAGTGAAGTCGGCCTCCTTCAAGAAGCTGCGGCCGCGCAGATCGACTGACATGTTTCCCCCTCACCTCGCGTGGGCTGAACACTCTACCGGGCACGGGCCGCCCGGCCCGCCAGGCGAACCCCGTTACCCGTCCGGCTTGCACTTTTTCCCGAAACCGGGTAGCACTGGACCAACGTAGGAGCGATCAATGAGGGTGGCTTCATCGAAGTGTGCGCTACGTAGCTGACGTTCGCGGCGCTCTCTTCACCTCGGTCGTGGCCCGTCCGGGCCGTGCACCTCTGCGCTGAGGAAGGAGAACTCGACATGGTGGCGCGCAACGAGGGGCGCCCGAGAACCGGCGAAGAGTACGAGTGGATGATGCACGCCGCATGCCGCGGCATGGGCGACGATCTCTTCCCCGAGGCCTCGGCGCAGCAGAGCGCGAGGGGCATCTGCACGAAATGCCCCGTCCGGAGGGAATGCCTGGCGGTCGCTCTCGACGACCGGATCGAGTGGGGCATCTGGGGCGGCATGACCGAGCGCGAACGGCGTGCGCTGCTGCGCGAGCGTCCCGGCGTGAAGAGCTGGTGGGACGCCTTCGGTCTGGGCACCATCAAGGCCGCCATGTCAGGCGGCGGCCCCGGCACGGCACCGGGCCGTACCGTGCGCACGGCGTCCTTCGATACGGCGAGAATCGGCGTTGCCACGGCAGGGCGCCTCACCGACGACTCCCCCTTCCCCACTCCCCAGAGCGGCCGCCGCACGCGGGGTACCGGGTGCGGGTCGGCGCCGGGGCCGGGAACGGCGCACCGGGGGACCCGCCGGGGACACGCATGAGACGAGCCAACCTCGTCTTCGTCTGCCTGGGCAACATCTGCCGCTCCACGATGGCCGAGCAGGTGGCCAGGGCGAAGGCCGCCGAGGCCGGCGTCGTGCTGCGCATCGGTTCGGCGGGGATCAGCGGTGAGGAGCACGGCAACCCCATCGATCCGCGTGCGGCGCGCTGCCTGCTGACCCACGGCTACGAGCCGGGCCACCACCTCGCCCACCGCATCACCCGGGACGAACTCGGGGCGCGCCTGCTCGTCGCGATGGAGTCCTACCAGGTCGACCGGCTCGTCACGATGGGGGCCGCGGCCGGTACGGTACGCCTGCTCACCGATTTCGTCCCCGGCCGCGAGGGCACCGACGTGCCCGACCCCTGGTACGGCGGCCCGGCTGGTTTCGAATCGACCCTTGAGGTCATCGAGGCGGCCATGCCGGCGCTGCTGGCCGAGACGAGCACCTGGTGAGCCGCCGGGCCGGGCCACCGCCGTCAGACGCGAGTCCCGAAGTGGCATGCGTTTTTCGGCGACCCGTCCGTTGAGAACTCGCCCACAGCCCCTCCCCTGCTCCACGCCGAGCCTCGGTAGGCTTGGCACATGAGCATTCTCCTGTCCGGCGCCGACCCGCGCGAACTGCCCGAGCCCGTCGTGGCGCGGTTCGCCAAGGCCGCGGGCGCGCGCAGCGGACGGGTCGGGATCATCGTCGGCGGCGACCGGGGACCAGAGCAGTTCGATGCTCTCGCCGCCCGGCTGGGCGACGCGGGAGCGGTCGAGGCCGAAGCCCTCCGTCTCGTACCCGGCGAGCCGCTGGCGCTGCCGGACGACCTCGGGCAGCTGAGCGGACTCGTCGTCACCGACGTCGACGGCGCCGCCTGGCTCGAAGCGCTCGGCGAGCGTCGCGCAGCGCTGGCCCGCGCGATCCGCGGTGGGCTCGCCTACCTGGGGCTGGGTGCCGGAGCACGCCTGGTCGCCAAGCACGCCATCGTCTCCGGCTCGCTCTCCGGTGGCCGCCGGGTCGCCGCAGAGACCTCGGGCGCGGGCGATGTCGTCATGGCCGAGGGCCTGGCCATCATCGGCACGACGGTCGAGACCTGCACCGACACCCACCACCGCCTGGAGCGGGCGATCACCGCCGTCATCACGAGTGCCGCATCGTACGCGGTGGCCCTCGACGAGGGCGTGACGCTCCTCATCGACCCGGTCAGCGGCTCCTTCGACGCGCTCGGTGACGGCATCGTCCAGTGGCTGCACTGCGACGGCGGAGACGTACGCATCCGACGCACACGCGCCGTCCCCTTCCCCACCACGAGCAACGACAACACCGCTGCGGCCCCCGCCGCGGGTGAAGCAGACCCCTCCCCGGAGCCGGCCGGGGCCAATTCGTCACCATCCGCCAGTGGGGAGGCCACCTGATGCCCATGAAGATCCTCGTCGTCGACGACGACCAGGCCGTCCGCGACTCCCTCGCCAGGTCGCTGCACTACAGCGGCTACGAGGTCGAGACCGCCGAGGACGGCGTCGACGCGCTCGCCAAGCTCTCCGCCCAGCGCCCCGACGCCATCGTCATGGACGTGATGATGCCCCGCCTGGACGGGCTCGAGACGACGCGCATGCTGCGCGCCAGCGGCAATGACGTGCCCATCCTCGTCCTGACGGCCCGGGACGCCGTGGGCGACCGCGTGGACGGGCTCGATGCCGGCGCCGACGACTACATGGTCAAGCCCTTCGCGCTCGACGAGCTGCTCGCCCGGCTGCGCGCCCTGACCCGGCGCAACCACCCGGATCAGTCCCAGGCCGATGAGACGTTGACCTTCTCGAACCTGCGTCTGTCGCCGACCACCCGCGAGGTCACCCGGGGCGGCCGGCACATCACGCTGACCCGCACCGAGTTCGCGCTGCTGCAGACCTTCATGAAGAACCCGACGAAGGTGCTCGAACGCAGCTGGCTGCTCAACGAGGTCTGGGGCTTCGAGTTCCCCACCACGGCCAACTCGCTCGAGGTTTACATCGGCTATCTGCGCCGCAAGACCGAGCAGGGCGGCGAGCCGCGCCTCATCCACACGGTGCGCGGCGTCGGCTACGTCCTGCGTGAAGCAGAATCGTGAGACGATTCATCATCCGGCTCCGCCGGATCTCCAAGCGCAGCGGACGCGACCTGCAGCAGAAGTTCAGCGTGCTCATGGCCCTCGCCGTCGCCGTGGCGGTGGCCGCCGTCGGGCTGACGACCTACGTCGTCACCCAGCGCGCCCTCTACGATGAGATCGACGAGGAGCTGGTCACGGCGGCCGGCTACATGGTCACGCCGATCCAGTCCGATGTGACGAGCCTGGGCGGGCTGAACAGCACCTCGCTGGCCGCGGCCAATGTGAACATCGTCCTCGTGAAGTCCGACCGGACGATCCTTCGCGTGCAGGACGAACAGGTCTCGATCGAACCCGGCGATCCCGAGCTCCGTGTCGCCCGCGTCCAGTACGGGAAATCGGCTCGCACCGTCGAGCTGGGCTCCACCCACACCAAGTACCGCCTCGTGGCGGTGCCGATGGCCTCCGAGGACAGCGCCGGCTACGCCCTCGTCCTGGCCCGCCCGCTCGGTCCGGTGCTGAGCACCATCGACACCCTGCGCACCGTCATCCTGTGGATCGGTCTGGCCTTCGTGGTACTGGCCGCCTTCCTGGGCTTCCGGGCCGGCGCCAGGGTCATGCGGCCGTTGCGTCAGCTCTCCGACGCCGTGCGACACGTCATCGCCACCGACAGGTTCACCCCCATCGGTTCCACCAGGGATGACGAACTGGGTGACCTGTCACGCAGTTTCGACCAGATGATGATCTCGCTGGAGTCCAGCCGGGAACGACAGAAGCGGCTCATCGCCGATGCCGGCCACGAGCTGCGCACCCCGCTCACCTCGATGCGCACGAACATCGAGCTGCTCGTGGCGGACGAGAACACCGGCATGCTGCCGCCCGGCGCACGCGCCGAGATCCTCGATGACGTGGCGGCTCAGCTGGGCGAGTTCACCTCGCTCGTCGGTGACCTGGTGCAGCTCAGCCGCGACGAGGTGGTACTGCCCAGTCCCGAACCGCTCGACTTCGCGAACGTCGTCGACGCCGCCGTGACGAGGGCGAAACGGCGCGGCAAGGGCCTCACCTTCGATGTTCGCACCGAGTCGTACTTCGTCGTCGGCGAGCCGGACAACCTCGAGCGGGCGGTGACGAATCTGCTCGACAACGCGGTGAAGTTCAGCCCCGAGGGCGGCACGGTCCACGTCGATCTCACCGGCGGCACCCTGACCGTCTCGGACGAGGGGCCCGGCATCGCGCCCGACGACCTGCCGCACATCTTCGACCGGTTCTACCGTTCCAACAAGGCGCGGAACACCCCGGGAACCGGCCTGGGGCTGTCGATCGTGGCGCACACGGTCGGTGCGCACGGCGGCATGGTCGGGGCGGACAACGCCCCGGGCGGGGGCGCCATGTTCACCCTGTACCTTCCCCCCGCCCCGCCGGAGGCCCTTGCGGAGGGCGAGGGCGAGTGACGCGCTGCTCGGCGTGGGGCCGACCCCGTGCCGAGCAGCGTCGGTACGCCTACGGCCGTGACGGGCAGCAGGGCCACGGCCACGCGCAGACTGACCGCGTCACCGATGGCCCCGATGATTACGGAGAAGAGCACCAAGCCGACTCGCATCACCCAGGGGACGAGCAGGCCGCCCGGCCGCAACCGCCCCCGCGGGCCGGGAGGACGCGATGTCTGAGAACGTGCGGGCGCGGATCAGCTCGATCCGGGGGCGTGCGCGGCGATGTAGGCGTTGAGGTCGCGCGGGTTGCGTGACTGCACCAGCACCCTGCCGGGGCCGGTGAACAGGAAGACGAAACCCTCGCCGCTCTTCACCGTGCGCCACAGGCTCTTGCTGGACTGGCGCAGTTCGACGTTCATGCTCATGTCGTACGAGACGACATGGCCGGTGTCGATGATGACCTGCTCGCCGGGGCCGAGGTCCATGACGTCGAGGGCGCCGTAGACGCTCACCAGCGCCTGCCCCTCGCCGAAGGCGCGCAGACCGAAACCGCCCTCCCCGCCGAGGAGATTGCGGGCGCCGGCCCACTTCGTCTCGGTGGAGACGCCGAAGGAGCTGGCCACCCAGCTGCCCCGGGTGATGAACTGGTCGTGGTTGGGCACGATGGGCAGGGCGATGATGTCGCCGGGCAGGGTGCCCACGACATCGGCCCACCCGCCCTGCGGGGGCGCGGTGACGGTCGAGACGAAGAAACTCTCACCGCTCAGCACCGAACGTTTCAGGCCTTTCATGACGCCGCCCCCGGTCGTCGCGTCGACGGTCATGGCCGCGCTGTAGGCCATGAGGGCGCCGCTCTGCACGGTGACTGGTTCGTTGCCCGCAAGCAGAAGACGGGCCACGCCGAACGAGGGGGTGTGCCGAAGTTGGATTTCCATGCGCCCAGTCTTTCAGAGTGCCACGCCCAGCGCTCACGCAGCGGGCAGGAACCGGGGGGGCACCGGCTGCCGCGCGGCGCCGTGCGGGGCGGCGGCTCCGCCGCGGCACCCGAACGCGGGGCCGCCTCGCGCCCGGGTCACGATGCGCACGGGCGATGCCCTGCACGGGACGGGCCCGTCCAGTGGGGGTTGCGCCCTCCGGGGCGTGACCGCGGACGGATGCCCGGCACGTGCTCGGGCAGGCTCAGCCGGGCGCCGCGGCGGTCTGCGCGGGCCACTGCGGGTGCCAGCAGCAGTTCGACCCGGTAACGATGGGGCCGATAGGGCTCGAGGGCCTGCTCGGCCGCCTCGCCGTCGCCCCGGTGCCCGGTGAGCGCCACGGCCATGAGCCGCGGGACGTGGAAGTCGTCGACGCTCCACGCATCGGGATCGCCCCAGGCCCACTGCAGCACCCTGGCCGCCGACCACGGCCCGATGCCCGGGATCGTCCGCAGCAGCCGGGCACGCTCCGCCCCGCTCCCGGCGCCAGTGAGGGCGCGTTCGAGTGAGGCGCAGCGGCGCATGGCGGCGACCAGCACGGCCGCGCGTCGTCCGTCGACGCCGGCGCGGGTGAACGCGAAGCTCGGCACGGTGCACCACTCGTGGGCGCCTGGTGGCACCCTCATGCGAGCGGCCCGCTCCCCTAGTGGCCCCGCGGGTAGGGGCGGGACCCGCCCGTACCCGGTGATGAGCCGGCGCAGACCGCCGAAGGCTTCGGGCACGGTGACCTTCTGCTCGATGACGGCGGGGGCGAGCGCCTCGGCGAGGTTGTCGGTGGCGCCGATGCGCAGGCCCCGGTCGGCGGCGTGCGCGGCCGCCAGCACCGGGTTGAGCGCGGCCAGGGCCTCGAAGCCGGCCGGATCGTCGTGGCAGCCGAGCAGGCGGGGCGCCTGTTCGAGGGACCACGTGGCGCCCGGGCCCCAGGCGCTCACGCGCACATCGGGCCCGTCCCCGGCCAGCTCGACCAGGGCCGGCCCCTGCAGAGTGCCGGTGGCTCGCAGCCAGTGCCGCGGCCCGAGTCTTTGGTGGGTGGGGTCGGCCGGGCCCTTGGCGATGCGCCTGAGCATCGCGTCGAGCCGATGCGCGGCACCCCTGACGGTGCGCCGCCCGCCCGCCCGGGCGGTTGCGCGCCCGACGTTCACCTCTGTCGTGGTCATGGCCCTGACGGTAGGCGCCGGCACCGACAGTTCTGGGGACGCCGAGCCGGGTTGTCCACAGGAGTTGTCCACAATGTGTACAACTCACACGCCTGTAATTACGTCCGTGTCGGGGTCCTCGGGCGGGACGAAACCCCAACCCACGGGCCGGATCCTGTTCGCACCAGCTCGCGCACGCGACGCCAGAGGGTGCTCTGCACAGGCGTTTCACTAGGTGTTTCACCCTGTTCAGCGGGTTTTTCCACAAGGGTTGTCCACAGTGTGTACAACAACATCGGTGTAACTCAGCCGACCGGCCACGACGGCGCATCCGGTCATCCCATGGCCCGTGCCCCGTCGCGGCTGAGTCGTCCGAGCGCCGGCATCTGGCACACTTGGATGCGCCGACTTCGGATTCCAATGGAGGAATATCGTGACCCCGCCCATCGCCACGCTCCTGCTGGACGCTGACGGTGTGACTCAGCACAACCCGAATTTCGCCTCGGGCATGGAGCGCCTGTTCGGGGACAGGGCGACCCTGGCGGAGATCCTGCGGCTGGAGCCCCCCTCCTTGGACGGCACCACCGACCTGCGCGCCGCGATCACCTCGTTCATCGCCGACAAGGACGTCGACGTCGACCCCGACGAGGTGCTCAACGTCTGGCACGAGACCCACACGGTGCCCGGCGTCTTCGACCTGCTCGACGAGGTGCGCAGGCACGGCGTGCGCGTCTACCTGGCGACCAACCAGCAGCCCCGGCGCGGCAGGCGAATGATCGCCGAGAAGGGCTACGAGCTGCACACCGACGGGGCCTTCTACTCGTACCAGATGGGAGTTGCCAAACCCGATCCGCGCTTCTTCCAGATCATCCTCGACGAACTCGGGTGCGACCCGCGAGCAACCCTGTTCGTCGATGACGTCGGTGAGAACGTCGCGGCCGCCCAGACCCTCGGCATCCGGGGGGTGCTCTTCGACAGGGACTCGGGCACGAGGGGCCTGCGCGCAGTCCTGCTGGAGCACGGCCTCATCGGCTCCTGACAGGCCACGGCCCCCTGACCGCCCGGGGCCGGCGAGGATTTCACCCGGTCCGGTTCCGTCGTTACGATGGGGACATCGGCGGGGCACGGGCCGCCGACAGCACCTGATGCCGCGACGGGGCGGCACCGAGGCGGACTGCGTCCGTCAGGTGCGGCAAACGATCCAGAGGTCCTTGATGAGCCGATATGTGCTGGCGCCCGGCTCCTTCGCGGAGTCACTGACGCCCGTCGAAGCCGCCGGGGCGATGGCCGCCGGCGTCCACGACGCCGATCCCGGCGCCGAAACCACCTGCTGCCCCGTGGGTGACGACGGGGCGGGTCTCGCCCAGACCCTGGCGTCCGCGCTCGGCGCCGAGCCGGTCGCCGTGCCCGTCCACGACGCCGTGGGGAAACCGGTCACCGGGGTCATCCACCATGCCGGTGGCACCGTCGTCCTCGACGCCGCCAGCGCCTGCGGCCTGGAGCTGGTGGAACCGGCCCGCCGCGACGTTCTCGGCTCCGACTCGTACGGGGCCGGCGAGCTCATCAGCGCCGCGCTCGACGCCGGGGCGCGCAGGCTCGTGATCGGGCTGGGGGAAACCGCCACCAACGACGGCGGCGCCGGGATGCTGGCCGCACTCGGGGTGCGGTTCCTCGACGCGAGGGAGGAACCGGTCGCAACGACACCCGCGGGGTTGGCGCGTCTGGCCAGTGTCGACGTCAGTGGCCTGGACCCCCGGCTGGCGGACCTCGAGGTCGAGGCCGTCTGCGACGTCGACGCGCCCCTGCTCGGCGCACACGGGACGAGCGCGACGACCGGCCCGCGGAAAGGCGCGACACCACAGCACGTCACCCTGCTCGACACCCTGCTGACCCGCCTGGCGGCACTGTGCGGAACCCGCGGTGTCTCGATCTCTGCGGCCCCCGGCGCCGGTGCCGCCGGCGGCCTGGGCTGGGCGATCCTCACCTTCCTCAACGGCCGGATGCGTTCGGGCGTCGACCTCGTCATCGAGGCCAGCGGCCTGCACGCCGCCCTGCCGGGCGCCACGGCGGTGCTCACCGGCGGGGACGTCATCGGCGTCCATGGGCCCGCCGGTTCCACGGCCTCCGGCGTCGCCGCGGCAGCCGGCGAACCGAGGGTCCCGGTCGTCGTCTTCACCGGGCCCGTCCCCGCCGACGCCGGCGCGCTGCTCGATCATGGCGTGGCCGAACTCGTGGCCGTCGCGCCGCCCGAGGACGCGACACCGGGTGGGGACGAAGACACTGGCCGGCAGCTTCGCGCCGCGGTCGCGGACTGGGTGCGTGCGCGGCGCTGAACCGGTCAGGCCTCGATGTCGAGCAGCTCGGCGGTCAGCGACCAGACGCGTTCGGCGAGCCTGCGGTTGCGGGCCTGCGCAGTGGTCCTGCCGCGCGTGCGGCCGGCATAGTAGGCGCCCGGCTCCCAGTCCTCGCCGGGCGTGCCCTCGGCGAGGATGACCAGGTTCTCGGCCGCCGCGGCGGGCTTGGTCATGAGGAGCCCGCCCAGCCGCGAGCGATACCACCAGCCGAGCCAGCCGCCGACGTCGTGGGCGAAGCCGCTGGCGACGACGCCGGGGTGGAAGCTGATGGCGTTGATGCCGAGGTCCCCGAAGCGCCGCTGCAGCTGATGCGTGAAGAGGATGTCGAGCAGTTTCGAGTTGGCGTAGGCGCGCAGCACGCCCCAGCCCTTCTCGAGCTGCAGGTCATCCAGGTCGAGCCGGGCGAAACGGTGCCCGACCGAAGCCGTGGTGATGATCGCGGCCTGTGACAGGGCGAGCCTGGGCATGAGCAGGTTCGTCAGTAGGAAGGGCGCCAGGTAGTTCACCTGGAAGTCCTGCTCGTAGCCGTCGGCGGTGACGCGACGCCGCGGGGCGCTGGCCCCTGCATTGTTGATGAGCACGTCGATCCGCTCGTACCGCTCATCGAGCTGGCGGGCGAGTTCACGCACCTGGTCGAGGTGGTTGAAGTCGGCGAGGAAGTAGTCGGCGCCGATCGGGCGGGCGACGTCGGCGGTGCGCTGGGGGTTGCGGCCGACGAGCACCACCTTCTCGTCCCGCGCGGCGAGTTGGCGTGCGGCTTCGGCGCCGATGCCATTGCTCGCCCCGGTGATGACCATCGTGCGTCCACTCATGGGCACCAAGTCTAGGGGCGGGCGGTCCACGATGTCCGTCGTTGCGGGAAGCCGACCGGGTGGTCGGCGGCGGCCGTCCGCCCGCGATCAGGGCGACGGGCCCGGCGGCAGGACCCGTGCGCTGCTCAGGTCCACTCCGGGCTGGCGATGATCTCCCCGTGCGGCATGCAGAACCAGCCATCCGGGTTGGCTCCCCAGTGCTCCCAGCCCTGTGCGATCTGCTCCACCTGGTCCGGTGTGCAGCCCTGCTCGGCGGCCTGGGCCGCGAAATTCGAGCGCCGCACCCGCTCGGCCTGGCTGCGCGCCCACCACGAGCGGGAGTCGTCGTCGGCGTAGGTCCACGTGGATGCACCGGCGCTGATCACGCGGAGCCCGGCCGTGTTGGCCCACGAGAGCAGGCGGCGTCCGGCGTCGGGTTCGCCGCCATGGGCCCTGGCCCCGGCGCTGTAGATCTCCCGCCAGAAACTCAGTGCCGCGCTGGCCGGGAACCAGTGCATGCCCGCGTAGTCGGCGTCGCGCGCCACGACGACGCCGCCGGGCGCGCACATCTGTCCCATGACCTGCAACGCTGCGACGGGATCGGCCAGGTGCTGGAGCATCTGGTGGGCGTGGACGACGTCGAAGGTGCCCGCCTCGACTGGCGGGGCGAAGACATCGCCGACGAGGAACCGGGTCCGCTCATCGCCCCGGGCGGCCGCTGCCCGGGTCGCTGCCTCGATGGCTGCGGGAGCGGCGTCGACGCCGACCACCTGCCCCGTCGGGCCGACGATTCTCGCCAGGTCGAGGGTGATCGACCCCGGGCCGCACCCCAGGTCGAGAACCCTGTGACCGGGCTTGAGCCGGTCGAGGAAGTAGCCGCAGCTGTCGGCCGCCGTCCTGACGGCGTGGGAGGCCAGCACGCTCTGGTCGTGGCCGTGACTGTAGTCGGCCAGGGCTGAATCGTCGGTCGCTGTGATCATCTGTACTCCGCGAGTCGGGTCCTGCGTCGGATGGCCGGGCCGGCCCGATGAACCGGCTGGGCGCAGGGCCTGGGGTGTCCATCACCCGTGCCCTGACAAGGAGTCTGTCACTCATCGGCCGGGCCTCGTGCCCGATCCCACGAATACACCTCGGCATCCGGCCTCGCCTGCGCGGCGAGGGCGGGAGCGGCTCGGGGCCGGGGCCTCGGCCGGTCCCCGGGCGCCGCGGAACCTGCACCCTGCCCGGCACGAGCCGGGCCGGACGCAGTTGTGGCCGCACCCCAGGGGTGCGGCCACAACCAGTTCTCGGGGGTCTCGCCGGTTCAGGCGGCGACGACCTCGATGGTGATGCGCAGCTTCACCGCATCGGTGAGCTTGATCTGGACGGCGTGGGGGCCGAGGTGCTTGATCGGCTTGACCGGCGTGATCGCGCGCTTGTCGAGGGCCGGGCCGCCGGCCTTCTTGACGGCGACGGCGATGTCCGAGCCGGTGACGGCGCCGAACAGCTTGCCCGACGGCGAGACGTTGGCCGGCACCTGGACGGTCAGCGCCTCGAGCTGCTCGCGCAGCTGCAGGGCGTGTTCGTTGTCGCGGATCGCGCGCGCGTTCCGCGCCCGCTGGATGCCCTCGATCTGCTTGGCGGTGCCGCGGTTGTAGGCGATCGCGTAGCCCTGGGGCAGCAGGTAGTTGCGGCCGTAGCCGTCCTTGACCTCGACGACATCTCCAGCGACGCCGAGGTGCTGGACGGCGGACGTGAGAATGAGCTTCATATCAGTGATTCCCCTTCTCAGCGGTTGTTCGAGGTGTAGGGCAACAGGGCCATCTCGCGGGCGTTCTTGATCGCGATGGCGACCTTGCGCTGGTCCTGGACGGACAGGCCGGTCACGCGGCGGGCGCGGATCTTGCCGCGTTCGGAGATGAACTTGCGCAGCGTGGCGGTGTCCTTGTAATCGATGTTGTCGACATGGGTCGTCTTGATGGGGGCGACCTTCTTCTTGTTCACAGACTTGCGCTGTGGACCGGCCATTGTGGTGCTCCTTCAGTCGTGCGGGACCGGCTGGCGGTCCCATGAGCCCGGTGTCCTACCACCGGAATGTGCCTTGGTTCTGTTCATGGGTGAAGGCTGACGGCCTCGCCGTGGCGGGGCCCGGCCTGTGCTCAGAACGGCGGTTCGTCGCTCTGGGCGTTGGCCCACGGGTCGTTGACCTGCTGGGCCTGACCGCCGCCCTGGGAGCCCTGGCCCCAGTCCTGCTGGCCGCCGGGGGCCTGCTGCTGGTAGCCGGACTGCTGCTGGCCGCCGCCGTACGAGGACTGCGCCCCGCCGCCGGACCAGTTGCCACCGCCACCACCGGACGGGGTGCGGGTGACGCGGGCCGTGGCGTAACGCAGCGAGGGGCCGATCTCGTCGACCTGCACCTCGAACACCGTGCGGCGGTTGCCCTCACGGTCGTCGTAGCTGCGGGCCCGCAGCCGGCCCTGCACGATGACCCGCATGCCCTTGGTCAACGACTCGGCCACGTTCTCGGCGGCCTGCCGCCAGACCGAGCAGTTGAGGAACATCGCCTCGCCGTCGCGCCACTCATTGGTCTGACGGTCGAAGGTGCGCGGCGTGGACGCCACCGTGAAATTGGCGACGGCCGCCCCCGACGGGGTGAAACGCAGCTCGGGGTCAGCGGTGAGATTACCGACGAGTGTGATCTGGGTCTCGCCTGCCATGGTGTGCCTTCTCTCTGTCCTTGCTCTTGTCCTGGGGTTCTGGGCCTCGCTCCGCCCGGCGACCCCGACGTGAGTCAGTGTGTCGCGGAAGCCGCCGTTTCGTCGCTGCGGGCCCGAGGAACCCGGATCAGGCGTCGGTGCGCAGGACCTTCGTCCGAAGGATCTGCTCGTCGATCGACATGAGACGGTCGACCTCGGTGACGGCCGCGGGCTCGGCGGTCACCGTGCAGACCACGTAGTGGCCCTCGGTCTTCTTGTCGATCGGGTAGGCCAGGTGACGGCGCCCCCAGATGTCGACGTTGTCGACAGTGGCGCCTTCGGCGACCAGTCGCTGGCTGTACTTGTCAACGATGGGCTGCAACTGCCGGTCGTCGACATCAGGGCTGATGATGGCCATGATCTCGTAGGTACGCATTGCGAACTCCACCTCCTTCGGTCTCGGCGGCCATGAGCGGGTCCCATGGCAGGAGGGCAAATGCTCGGCCACGCACAGGGGCGCGGCCGAGACCCGAGTCTACGCGACAGGACTCGGGTTGGCGAAGCGGCGGCAACCGATCCGAAACATTGCCCCAGGAACCGCCCCCGGCGCCGGCCCCAGGACCGGGCGGCACCCGCGGGCACGGACGTCGTCCACCGCCCCCTTCCACCGGTCACTGTGGACGACCTGAGCCGGTTCTGTCACCGCGAGCAGAACATCAGCCCGTTCTCCCATGAGGCAAGCCTGGCCTTGCACTTCCGTGCGCATTCGTTGTCCGACGACCCTTGTGCACGAAGACTTCAAGGGGAACACGTTCATCGTTTCCACGAAGGAGCTTTCATGAGCACGTTCCGCCGTGACTCGGCACTGACCAACGAACAGCGCGCCCGGGCGCTCGATGACCTGACCGGCCCGGAGGGCCTCGACATCCTCGTCGTGGGAGGCGGCATCACGGGCGCCGGTATCGCCCTCGACGCCGCGGCCCGGGGGCTGCGCACCGGCATCGTCGAGATGGGCGACTGGGCCTCCGGCACCTCGAGCTGGTCGTCCAAGCTGGTGCACGGCGGCCTGCGCTACCTCTACCAGCTCAACTTCGCCCTCGTGCACGAGGCACTGACCGAACGCGGCCGGCTGCTCACCCACAACGCGCCCCACCTGGTCAAGGCCCAGCCCTTCCTGTGGCCCCTCAAGCACGAGTACGAGCGCGTCTACTCGGCGGTCGGCGTCGGCATGTATGACGCCCTGGCGGTCGCCGGCGCCCGCGGCCGCCGCACGGTCCCGCTCCAGCAGCACCTGACCCGCAAGGGCACCGCGGCACTGGCCCCGGCCCTCGACACGAGCAGGCTCGCAGGCGCCATCCGCTTCTACGACGCCCGGGTCGACGACGCGCGCCTGGTCATCGACCTGGTCCGCACGGCCGTTGCCCATGGCGCCGCGGCCGCGAACCGCACCAGGGTCGACGGCTACCTCACCGACGACCACGGCCGCGTCATCGGCGCCCATGTCGTCGACCTGGTCACCGGCGCCGAGCACGACATCCACGCCGACCAGACGATCAACGCGACCGGCGTGTGGACCGAGCAGACGCAGAACCTGGCCACCCAGGACGGCGGCCTGAAGGTGCTCGCCTCGAAGGGCATCCACATCGTGCTGCCCAAGCAGGCCATCGACGCCGAAACCGGCATCTTCCTGCGCACCGAGAAGTCGGTGCTGTTCATCATCCCGTGGCCCGACTACTGGGTCATCGGCACCACCGACACCCCGTGGGAGGGCGACGTCGCCCGGCCCGTCGCCACGGCCGCCGACATCGACTACGTCCTCGACCATGCCAACGAGGTACTCGCGAAGAAGATCAGCCGCGACGACATCATCGGCGTCTACGCCGGCCTGCGCCCCCTGCTGCAGCCCCAGCTCAAGCCGGGCACCGAGGCCTCCTCGGCGAAGGTGTCCCGCGAGCACACGGTCAGCCGTGTCCTCCCGGGTCTGACCTCGATCGCCGGCGGAAAACTGACGACCTACCGGGTCATGGCCGCCGACGCCGTCGACTTCGCGCTCGGCGAGGCCAGGGCCCACGCACACCCGTGCGTGACGAAGGACCTGCAGCTCATCGGCGCCCCCGGCTACCACGACCTGGTGGCCGGCGCCGGTGACATCGCCCGCGAACGCGGCTGGACGCTGGCCCGCGTCATGCACCTGCTCGACCGCTACGGCGACGAGACCCCGGAGCTGCTGGCAACGATCGACGAGGACCCCGGCCTGGGCGTCCCCCTGGCCGCGGCACCCGGCTATCTGCGCGCCGAGGTCGCGTGGGCCGTCACTCACGAGGGCGCCGCCCACCTGGAGGACATCCTGCTGCGCCGGATCCGTCTCGACCTGGAGCAGCGCGACCGCGGCCTGGGCGCCGCCGACGAGGTCCTTCAGATCGCCGGCCCGCTGCTGGGCTGGGACGACGCGCAGGCCGATGCCGAGAGGACGGCCTACGCCGAGCGCGTGGCGCAGCTCGCCGCGGCCGAGACCGAGCAGACGGACGAGGCCGCCGTGGCCCACCTGACCAGGCCGATCTGACCGGCGTCCGCCGTGCCGGACGCGTCCGCCCCACCAGGTGGGGCGGACGCACCAGGATCCAGCCCCCGCTGCGGGAGCCGACGGCTCGACGTCAGCGCGGCGGACCGGGGATGAGCACCTGGCCGTCCCGCGCCCAGGCCACGAGACCCCCGGCGAGGACCAGGGCGTCGAAGCCGCCCTCGCGCAGGACGCGGGCGGCCGCCGCGGCACGGGACCCGGTCGAACTCACGACGATGATCGGCTTGCTCGTCTCGGCCAGCGGATCGTCGCCCCAGATGGCGTCGACGGGTGAGGCGGCGAGGTCGCGCGGATCGACCAGGCGCGCGCCGGGCATGTGACCGCGCTCGTACTCGCGCCGGGCTCGCACGTCGATGACCACGGCCCCCGACGCCATCGCGTGCAGGGCCGTGGTGACGTCGACGTTGCCCTCGGCGGGTGCACCGCCCCCGTCGTCCTTCCTCCTGCGCAGCCAGCCCATGCCGTGATTCTAGGGGAGATCGGCCCGCCCGGCCCCGGGCCCGACGCCAGAGCCCTCCCCCGCTCGAGGGCACGCCGCCGTGCGGAGGCGCCCGGGACGCTGCGCGGCGCCTACCGCTTCGAGCTGGCGCTCAGGCGTCCCTCACCTGAGGGGCGTACAGTGGCGCGGTGACCCAGCAGCGCGTACGGATGCCCCGGGGCGTCATCATCCTCAGCGTCATCGCACTGTTCGTGGGGCTGGGTTTCGGCGTCATCGTGCCGGTGCTGCCCCTGTTCGCCGGCACCTTCCAGGCCAACGACTTCATGGTCGGCGTCGTCGTCTCCGCGTTCGCCGCGGTGCGCCTGGCGACGAGCCCGTTCAGCAATCAGGTGATGACCCGGATCGGGTCGCGCACCACGCTCGGCATCGGCCTGCTGCTCGTGGCCGTCTCGAGCGCCCTCATGGGCATCGCCCGCAACTACTGGTGGCTGCTCGGCTGGCGGGCCGTCGGCGGTGTCGGTTCGGCCCTGTTCACCGTCTCGTCGATGACCGTGCTCCTGGCCGTCGTGCCCGAGACGATGCGCGGGCGCGCGACCGGCTTCTACCAGAGCGGCTTCCTCATCGGGAGCATGGCGGGCCCCGCGGTCGGCGGCCTGCTGGCCGGTATCAGTCTGCAGGCGCCCTTCGAGTTCTACGCGATCACGCTGCTCATCGCCGGTGTCCTCGGTCTGACCCTGCTGCCGAGGACGCTGACCAGCCCGGACGCCCCGAGCACTTCGGACGCGGAGGCCCCGCAGGGGATCCCGATGCGCCGCGTGCTGCGCGACAGCCGCTACCAGGCCGCCCTCGTCGCGAACTTCGCCCAGGGCTGGAACTCCACCGGCGTGCGCAACGCGCTCATCCCGCTCGTCATCACGGCCGGGCTGGGACTGAGCGCCACCTGGACGGGCACCGTCTTCGCGATCGCCGCCGTCGTCCAGACCGTCGCGGTCATCCCGGTGGGCCGCTTCGTCGACACCGTCGGTCGCCGACCGGCGATGATCGTCGGCGGGCTCATCATGGCGGTCTCCCTCATGATGGTCCCGCTCAGCGGCTCGATCGGCCTGGTCATCGCCGTCCTGTGCGTCTACGCGGTCGGCGCCGCCGCCATGAGCACCGCCCCGGCGGCCAGCGTCGGGGACGCCACCGGAGGCGTGCAGGGAGGAACCGCGGTGGCGGTCTTCTCGATGTGCAACGACGGCGGCGCCATCATCGGGCCCCTCGTCGCCGGCGCCGTCTCCGACGCCTTCGGGCGCACCCCGGCCTTCACCGTGGGCGTGGCCTTCCTGCTTGTCAGCGCCCTCGTCTCGATACGCATGAGCCCCATGACGGTGACCGGGACTGCGCGCAGCCGGAATGTTTAGAGACACCGGGTGGCCCCGACCGGTTGTGCCGCTGCTGACCCGGACCCCGGCCGTGCAGTGGCGCGCGGGATGCACGGAGCGGACAGCGGGCGATTCGTTCCAATTGGTTCCCCGGATGAGGTGAACAGCAGCCCTGCCATGAGCCCGATGGACGCCGGTTCGGGGAGGCTGCCGAGAGTGCGCATTCACAGCCGTTCCGTTCGCGAAACGTCCCGTGGAGCAGTCCCCCACGTGGCGTAGAACGACGAGGAACCGAAGGGCGCTTCCAGCGAAATGCCGTGCGACGGGGGTTCGCCTGTCCCCTAGGGGTGTCTGTGGGTTTTCTGGGGGCGTGTCGGTGTCGGAATGTGCTGTCTGGGAGAGCGGTCTGGGCGGTAGCTTGCTGGCAGTTTGTGGCGGTTCCATGGTGGTGCCGCTCCTGTCCACCCCGCCCCGGGGGTTCGTGTGCCACTGGGGTCAGTATGCGAGGAGGCTGTGGCCGGTCATGGGTCCTGACCCCATCGAGGATGAAAGACTGTTCTTGGAGGACTACCGCAACCCGGATAATTACATACCCCAGGATCCGCTGCGAAATCGATCTCACATGGATGAGATTCCGTGATGAGGGTTCTTGTGGTGGTTTGT
>NZ_OMOH01000011.1 GCF_900289195.1 Propionibacterium ruminifibrarum | reverse complement strand
TTTCTGACAGTGGACGACTTCGCAATCCCCACTCAACCAGCAAGGCCCTCCCATGCGTTCACACCCCTGGATCACAGTCCTTCAACCAACCAGCCCGATCAGTACAGCTAGGCCTTGGCCACCACCGCCGGGACGAAACCCGGCGACATGATGGCGAGCGCCTCGGCCGCCATCTTCTCCGGCGGGTCGTCCATGCGCGCGTCCAACCACTGCTCCATGACGCCGTAGACACCACCGACATGGTAGGCGGACGCGTATGACGCGCGCTCGTCGCCGAGGCGGTCGCGCAGCACGCCGAGCATCCGGTGCGTGCACCCTCGCTCATGGAGCAGGAGGAGCTCCTCGTGGTGGGCGTAGAAGCAGTCGAAGATTGCCCTCAAGTAGCCCCCACGCCCGCGGTCGGCCCGCGCAGCGAACAGACGAAGGTACTCGTCCATCAGAGCCCCGTACCACCAGGACACCACTGTGTCCTTGTCACCGAAGAGCCGGTAGAAGGTGGAGCGGGAGACGCCTGCCTCGGAGGCGAGCTCCTTGATCGTGACCTCGCGGTACTCCCGGTCGGCGAGCAGGCTCAACAGGGCGTCTGCCACGAAGTCGCGCATCATGTCTGTCGTGGTGCCTTTGCGACGCACTCTCTCCCCTCTCAGAGAATAGGACATATGACCTTTTTTGTTCCGTATCAGCACGGTACAGGCCGTCTCGCCGACGACCACGCCTGATACTGGCAGGTGCCAGGCGAACTGGCCGGAGGACCCGACCGGCCACGTCATTGGCCTGCAACAACCGAACGCGTAAGGAGGAGCGGCCATGCTCGTTGACGTCTCGCGGCCGGATGAGGTCACGATCTCACGCATGGATCAACGTACGGGCCTGGAGCCCTGGAGGGTGGTCTCGTGAGCGGGTTCGCGGACCTCCCCGCCTTCGAGTTCGGTGAACCGTTCTCCGAGGGCGTGATCCTGCGGCGCAGGAGCCAGTTCACGATGGACGTGGAACTGGATGGCGAGAGCCGCTCCTTCCATTGTCCGACGACCGGGCGCATCGGCAGCATCGACGTGGCTGGGCGTCCCTGTCTGGTGTCACTGGCGCACGGCGTGGGGCGCAAGACCGCCGGGACCGTCGAGGCGCTCTCACTCGCACGGCCTGGGGATGAGGTCAAGGAGTGGATCGGCATCAACCAGAACGCGGCGAATCGCTACGTGGAGCACTATCTGCGCTGCGGCGGGTTGGCCGGGGTCGTCGGTGGTGAACCCGGTCGGCGGCGTGAGGACGTCTGCCGGGAGGTGTTCCTGGGCGGGAGCAGGTTGGACTTCCTGGTGGGCGACACCTTCCTGGAGGTGAAGACTCCTCTGCAGCACCTGCAGGTGGACGTGCCGGAGTGGGTGGCGATGAAGAAGGCGACGCCGTTCTCGTCCACCAGTCGTATGCAGCGTCATGTGAGCGAGCTGGCGAGGAGCCTGGACGAGCACCATAAAGCGGTACTGCTCACGTGCTTCATGTACGACAACCCCGGCTTCGCGATCATCGAACGATCCACCAACTACGACGCCGTCAAGGCGACCGTGGACGCCGGCCTGACCCGCGGCGTCGAGGTGTGGCAGGCGAACTTCCGCATCGCCCCGGATCACGTGAGACTTGAGAGGGTCATGCCCGTGACCTTCTGAGGCGGGCCGCGAACGCTTCCGGACCACACGGGTCGGACGCGGGGCCGGACACCGACTGCACCCCGTCACGGGACGGTCGAGATGACACGTCTTCGCCCGGCAACTTCCGTCCGACTCCCCCGACCAACGCCCCGTATCACTCCTCATCGGGTTTCTGGCCGTCATGCGCCTTCCAGGCGCATTCGGTGATCTTCATGTCGGTGAACACGGCAGTGAAGCTGGAGTCCTCGGGGCTGCAGGCGTAGACACCGAACCGGATCGGCCCCGCGCCCTCCCACATGTGACAGACCCGTATCTGCGTGAAGTTCTCGCCATCTTGAGAACATTCGATGCAGTAGTCGTCCTCCCTCCTGCTGAGGCGGTACCACATCACCCTCACATCAGCCGGGATGGCCGTCGTCGCCCAGTCCGAGTACCCGTGGTTCGTCACCACCGAGCCGAGATGTTGGAAGTTCTCGTTCTCGTACTCCACGGAGCCCTTCAACCAGTTCTCCGAGTCCAGGTACATCACAACTCCGCACTGGTCGAAACGGTGGTGACTCCCGGTGAAGTCCGTCCTCACGATGAAGGAGAAAAACTTCTCCTCCGTTTCGACTTGGAGCACCGGAGCATTGTCGTTCCGGAAGTGATAATAGGTTCGCTGCCACAGATCCGTGTGAGGAGCTGTGGTGATCTCTATCCGGTCGGCGGCAATGGAATACTGCTCCGGTTCCCTTGTCCATGTGAAGTCATCTGTCATGTTCATGTCTCTCACCTTTCATCACTGGTCGACACCGGCGAACGTCAAGCCTCCGGCAGTAGAATCATTTCCAGACAAACGCCCCCACCCGAAGGTACCCCGCACCTTGACGCGGCCACTGCGACGACGCCAGTTGTGAGGCCTGCTAGCGGGAGGTCTTATTCATGGCAGCCATGGTACAATTTGATTCGTATGTACACGTGACAATGGGTAGCACTCAAGTGCGATACCCCGTGCAGCAGCTCCCATGATCGGGGCCGTCCTGAAGCCGACCCGGACCGATGTCAACAGGACCCGAAAGAAGAAAACGAGGTCACGAGCATGCAGACAGCAGTACTGGTGGGCGCCGGAAGGGGCGTCGGAAACGCTATAGCGAGAAGACTCGCACAGGAGGAGTTCACGGTCGTCCTTGCGGCGCGACGAAAAGAGAAACTCGTGGAGTACGTCGCAGAACTCGCGACAGAAGGCATCGAGGCGGACGTGCAAGTGATCGACGCCGGAGATGACGCTTCCGTTGCCGATGGTTTCGCGGCCATCACCGCACGCCACGGCACCGTGGACGTGATGGCGTTCAACGCCGCCGTCATGGAAAGTGGTTCGGTTCGCGAACTCGACGCCGCGGATGCGCTGCACCACTGGAACGTCGATGTGGCGGGAGCCATCCGCTGCACGCAGGCGGTACTGCCGGGACAGATCGAACAGGGTTCCGGGGCCGTGCTGTTCACGGGTGGCCGGTTCGGCGTCCACCCCAACGAGTACGCCGATTTCGCCTGCATGTCCATGGACAAGGCGGCGCTGCGCTCGTACGCGAAGATGCTCAACGAATCGCTTTCCGGAACGGGCGTGTTCGCGGGCATCGTCGAGATCATGGGGAACGTGGGCTCGAGCGAAGGCCTCATGCCCGGTTCGATCGCGGAGACGGCATGGAAGCTGTACGAGGAGCACCAGGGGTTCGAGGCATTCTGCGAGTAGCAGACGCTGATATTGGGAATTGCATTCCCAATTTTCACTCCCACTCGATGGTGCCCGGCGGCTTGGAGGTGCAGTCCAGCACGACACGGTTCACCTGCGGGCACTCGTTGGTGATACGGGTGCTGATGCGCTCGATCACCTCGTAGGGCAGCCGCGACCAGTCGGCCGTCATCGCGTCCTCGCTGCTCACCGGGCGCAGCACGACCGGGTGGCCATAGGTGCGGTGGTCGCCCTGCACGCCCACCGACCGCACGTCGGCGAGCAGCACGACGGGCATCTGCCAGACCTCTCGGTCCAGGCCGGCGGCGGTCAGCTCGGCGCGGGCGATGGCGTCTGCCTCGCGCAGCAGGTCGAGGCGCTCGCGGGTCACCTCGCCGATGATGCGGATGCCCAGGCCGGGGCCCGGGAACGGCTGACGCCACACCATGGCCTCTGGCAGCCCCAGTTCGGTGCCGACGGCGCGCACCTCATCCTTGAACAGGGCGCGCAGGGGCTCGATGAGTTCGAACTGCAGGTCATCTGGCAGGCCGCCCACGTTGTGGTGGCTCTTGATGTTCGAGGCGCCGTCGCCGCCGCCGGACTCGACGACGTCGGGGTAGAGCGTGCCCTGGCACAGGAGGTCGACGCCGCGGTCGCCGGCGATCCGGCGGGCCGCCGTCTCGAAGGAACGGATGAACTCGCGGCCGATGATCTTGCGCTTGGTCTCCGGATCGCTAACACCGGCCAGGGCGCTGAGGAAGCGCTCGGACTCCTCCATGACGACGAGGTTGACGCCGGTGGCCGCGACGAAGTCGGTGCGCACCTGTTCGGCCTCGCCCTTGCGCAGCAGGCCGTGGTCGACGAAGACGCAGGTGAGCCGGTCGCCGATGGCGCGCTGGACGAGTGCCGCGGCGACGGCCGAGTCGACGCCGCCCGACAGGCCGCACAGGACGCGCCGGTCGCCGACCTGCTCGCGGATGGCCCGCACCTGCTCGTCGACGATCGAGGAGCTGTCCCAGGTGCGGCGGCAGCCGGCGATGTCGTAGAGGAAGTGCTGGAGCACCTGCTGGCCGAACTGCGAGTGCAGCACCTCTGGGTGCCACTGCACGCCGGCCATCCGCCTGCCCGGGTCCTCGATGGCGGCGACGGGTGCGCCGGCGGTGTGGGCCAGTTCGGTGAAGCCTGCGGGGGCGCTGGTGACCGAGTCGCCGTGACTCATCCACACCGTGGCGTCGGTGGCCATGCCCTCCAGCAGGCAGCCCGGCTCGGTGATCCGGAGCGCGGTGCGGCCGTACTCGGAGTCGCCGGTGTGCTCGACCCGGCCGCCCAAGGCCTGGCTCATGGCCTGGAAGCCGTAGCAGATGCCGAAGACAGGGACGCCGGCCTCGAACAGCGCCGGGTCGAGGCCCGGGGCGCCGTCGGCGTACACCGAGGCGGGACCGCCGGACAGGATGACGGCGGCCGGCTTCCTCGCGACGATCTCGCGCACCGGCGTGGCGTGCGGGATGATCTCGGAGTAGACGTGCGCTTCGCGGACGCGCCGGGCGATCAGCTGCGCGTACTGCGCGCCGTAATCGACGACCAGCACGAGGTCATGGCTCGTGGGCATGCGATGGATTCTAGTGCTCCCGGACCGCCGGGTCCGCGCGTCCGGGCGGGGCGCCGGGGATCAATGCCGGCCGGGTCCACACCGACTGGGACAGGGGTGGATGAGATCCGCACCGGTTGGAACGGGGGCCTGGTCGAGCCGGTACGCACTAAGGTGCACCCATGATCTACAACGACGTGACAGAGCTTGTCGGCCGCACTCCCCTCGTGCGCCTGGGGCGGGTCAACGACACCGGCGCGACCGTCCTGGCGAAGCTCGAGTACTACAACCCCACGAACTCGGTGAAGGACCGGATCGGGGTGGCCATCGTCGACGCCGCCGAGGCGAGCGGGGAACTCAAGCCCGGCGGCACGATCGTCGAGGGCACCAGTGGCAACACCGGTATCGCCCTGGCCATGGTCGGGGCGGCCCGCGGCTACCACGTCGTGCTGACGATGCCCGAGTCGATGAGCCGGGAACGCCGCGCCATGCTG
Source organism: Propionibacterium ruminifibrarum (assembly GCF_900289195.1). GTDB lineage: Bacteria > Actinomycetota > Actinomycetes > Propionibacteriales > Propionibacteriaceae > Propionibacterium > Propionibacterium ruminifibrarum. Next base: position 72,405 of record NZ_OMOH01000011.1, on the reverse strand, counting down.
CGCGCCTTCGGCGCGGAACTCGTCCTCACCCCCGCGGCCGAGGGCATGCGGGGCTCGGTCGCGGCGGCCGAGCGGATCGCCGCCGAGCGCGGCGGCGTACTGGCCCGCCAGTTCGACAACCCCGCCAACCCGGCCAAGCACTACGCCACGACCGGCCCCGAGATCTGGACCGACACCGAGGGCCGGGTCGACGCGGTGGTCGACGGGGTGGGCACCGGCGGCACGATCAGCGGCACCGGCAGGTTCCTCAAGGAGCAGAACCCCGACATCGCCGTGTTCGCCGTCGAGCCCGACGAGTCACCGCTGCTCTCCGCGGGCCAGGCCGGTGGCCACGGCATCCAGGGCATCGGCGCCAACTTCGTCCCGGCCACTTATGACCCCGAGGTCATCGACGAGGTGTTGACGGTGAGCACCCCGCGGGCCCTCGACATGGCCCGACGCCTGGGCACCGAGGAGGGCATCGTCTGCGGCATCTCCTCGGGCGCCTCCGTCGCGGCCGCCCTCCAGGTCGCCGCACGTCCCGAGTTCACCGGCCGGACGATCGTCGCCATGATCTGTGACTTCGGGGAACGCTACCTGTCCACTCCCCTGTTCGCCGACGCCATGGGCCAGTGACCCGGCCGAGCCCGGCGACGCCCTCCCCCGACGATCCTCACTGACGCCGGCCCGGGAGGCGGTCCCCGTCCTCACATTGCGGGTCGGGCGACAGCGATTCCGCCGGCCGGAGAGGCGACCGGGCCCCGACCTCGGTGCCCCTGGCGAAGCCCGGTCCCACCAGCCGGTCGGGGCCCGTCAGGTCCGGTTCGCGATTTCGGTGTGGTGGCGCACGACCTCGGAGACGATGAAGTTCAGCAGCTTCTCGGCGAACTCCGGGTCGAGGTGCGACTCGGCGGCGAGCCGGCGCAGGCGGGCGATCTGGGTCTGCTCACGTCCCGGATCGGAGGGAGGGAGCCCGAGCTCGGCCTTGAGCTCGCCGACGCGCTGGGTGATCTTGAAACGCTCGGCCATGATGTGGATCACGGCCGCATCGATGTTGTCGATGGAGTCGCGCAGGTGGGCGAGCTCGGGCGGGACGGTCGTGGCCTGGTCGGGTTCGTCGCTCATGGGTTTCTCCTGTGTCACGCGGCTGTTGTGAGCCTAACGGCACTGGCGCCGCCCTGCCCGGGGTCCTCAGTCATCGGGCAGACACCCTCATCGGGCAGGAAGTAGCCCCACCCGCACCCGCCGTCGGCGTGCAGGTGGGGGATGTGCCGGTCAGCGGATGACGAGGTCGATGCGCTGGAACTCCTTGAGATCCTGGTATCCGGTGGTTGCCAGGGCACGGCGCAGGGCGCCGACGAGGTTCATCGTGCCATCGGTGACGGTGCTGGGGCCCAGGAGCACCTCCTCGAGGGTGCCGACCGAGTCGTAGTGGACGCGGCGGCCGCGGGGCAGGGTGGCGTGCCAGGCCTCGGCCCCCCAGTGCCAGCCCTTGCCGGGTGCCTCGACGGCGCGGGCGAGCGGCCCGCCGATCATGGCGGCGTCGGCGCCGGCCGCGATGGCCTTGATGATGTGCCCCGAGTCGCCCATGGCGCCGTCGGCGATGAGATGGACGTAGCGACCGCCGGACTCGTCGAGGTAGTCCCGGCGGGCCTCGGCCACGTCGGCGATGGCCGAGGCCATCGGCACCTCGATGCCGAGCACCTGCCGCGTCGTGCTAGTGGCGGCGCCGCCGAAGCCGACGAGGACGCCGGCTGCGCCGGTGCGCATGAGGTGCAGGGCCGTCTGGTAGCTGGCGCAGCCACCCACGATGACGGGCACGTCGAGGTTGTAGATGAACTTCTTGAGGTTCAGGGGCTCGCCCTGGTCACTGACGTGCTCGGCCGAGACGGCCGTGCCGCGGATGATGAAGAAGTCAACGCCGGCGTTCTCGACGATCGAGGAGAACTCGGCGGCGCGCTGGGGCGACAGGGAGCCCGCGACGGGAACACCGGCCGCGCGGATCTCGTCGAGACGGGCCTTGACGAGCTCTGCCTTGATGGGCTCGGCGTAGATCTGCTGCATCCGGCGGGTCGCCTGGACGTCATCGCTCATGGCGGCCAGCTCGGCGAAGAGTGGCTCGGGGTTCTCGTACCTGGTCCACAGCCCTTCGAGGTTGAGCGCGCCGAGGCCGCCCAGCTTGCCGAAGGCGATGGCGGTGGCCGGGCTCATCACGGAGTCCATGGGGCCTGCCACGAGCGGGAAGTCGAACTCGACGGCGTCGATCTTCCACGACAGGTCCACCAGCTCGGGGTCTCGGGTGCGCCGTGAGGGCACGATCGCCACATCATCCAGTGAGAAAGCCTTCGGCGCACGCTTGCTGCGTCCGATGTCGTACATGGTCCTCCGATCCTGGGCTACGGGGACAAATCTACCGATCCGGGCCCTGCGCCGGCGCCGGGGCCTCCCGGAGCCTGGCAGCGGCGGTCCCGTGCTCTGCACGCAGAGCATTCGGGCAAGCCCCACCCCATCTGCATCCCGAGCCCTGAAACTCCCCCCGACATCGCCCTGCACCTCCCCACCATGCCACCGGGGCGGTGCATGATAACTGCTCACCGGTAGCAAGCACACCGCTTTCGCCAGATCGGCCAGGATCCTGCACGCATGCACAAAAACGATCACCATGATTCAAAAAATCCTGCATATCTCGGCTTTACAAAAAGGATTTACCGTCTCTAACGTAAAACTGCGGTGGTTTCCCAACACCGCTCCTACGCTCAACGAGGAGTAGATCATGCGCATTGCTGTCCCCGCCGAGGTCAAGAACAACGAGTTCCGCGTCGCCATCACCCCGGTCGGCGTGCACGAATTGACCCGCCGTGGCCACGAGGTGTCGATACAGTCAGGCGCCGGGCTCGGCTCGTCCTTCACCGACGAGGAGTACGAGGCCCAGGGCGCGACCATCGTCGACGGCGCCGAGGCCACCTGGGCCGCCGGCGATCTGGTGCTCAAGGTGAAGGAGCCCATCGAGAGCGAGTACGGTTTCCTGTCCAGCGACCAGGTGCTGTTCACCTACCTGCACCTGGCAGCCGATCGTCCGCAGACCGAGGCCCTGCTGAACGCGGGCACCACGGCCATCGCCTACGAGACCGTCCAGCGTGAGGACCGCTCACTACCGCTGCTGTCCCCGATGTCCGAGGTCGCCGGCTGCCTGGCCCCGCAGGTCGGCGCGGCCCATCTCATGAAGGCGGCCGGCGGGCGAGGCGTCCTGTTCGGTTGCGTCGGCGGCGTGCAGAAGGCCAAGGTCGTCGTCCTCGGCGCCGGCACGGCCGGCCAGAACGCGGCCAGGATCGCGCTCGGCATGGGCGCCGACGTCACGGTCCTCGACGTCGACCTGCGCAAGCTGCACCGCATCATCTGGGACTTCGACAACCGCATCCAGGGGCTCGCCAGCACCGCCCTCGCCGTACGCGAGCAGGTGCTCGCCGCCGACCTGGTCATCGGCACCGTCCTCATCCCCGGCGCCAAGACGCCCAAGCTCGTCACGAACGAGATGGTGGCCGCCATGAAGCCCGGCTCGGTGCTTGTGGACGTCGCCATCGACCAGGGCGGCTGCTTCGAGGACAGCCACCCGACGACGCACGCCGACCCGACCTTCCGCGTGCACGACTCGGTGTTCTACTGCGTCGCCAACATGCCCGGCGCCGTGCCGAACACCTCCACCCAGGCCCTGGCGAACGCCACCCTGCCGTACGCGATCCAGCTCGCCGACAAGGGCTGGAAGCAGGCGCTGAGGGACGACCACGCCCTGGCGCTGGGGTTGAACACCCATGCCGGCAAGCTGACCTTCGGTGGTGTCGGCGAGGCCTTCGACATGGAGGTCACGCCGTTGGACAGCATCCTGGCCTGATGCGAGCCTTTGGAGGATCTCATGACTGTCAAGAATGAGGGGCCCCCTCAGGGATCCACGTCGATGACGCAGCCCGGCCAGGCGCCGGGTGAGGAGACACTCAACCGGGAGCTGTCCAACCGGCACATCCAGCTGATAGCCATCGGCGGTGCCATCGGCACCGGCCTGTTCATGGGCTCGGGCAAGGCCATCAGCCTCGCAGGGCCGTCCCTGCTGCTGTCCTACCTCATCATCGGGACGATGCTGTTCTTCATGATGCGGGCGATGGGCGAGATGTTCCTGCACGACCTGCGCTACAAGTCGTTCCAGGACTTCTCGCGGGTGATGATCGGCCCGTGGGCCGGTTTCTTCGCCGGCTGGACCTACTGGATCCTGTGGGTGGTGACCGCCGCTGCCGAGATGATCGTCATCGTCGGGTACTTCGACTTCTGGATCCAGAACCTGAACGTGTCGATGGTCTGCACGGCGGTGCTACTGGCGGCGCTGCTGGGCTCGAACCTGCTGACGGTGAAGCTGTTCGGCGAGCTCGAGTTCTGGTTCGCCCTCATCAAGATCATCGCGATCATCGCCCTGATCCTGGTGGGCGCCTACATGGTGGTGACCCGGTTCACCTCGCCGGACGGCACGGTGGCCTCGGTCGCCTACCTGTGGAATCGCGGCGGGGTCTTCCCCACCGGCCTGACCGGTTTCCTCGCGGCCTTCCAGCTGGCGATCTTCTCGTTCATCGGCACCGAGCTGATCGGCACGGCGGCGGCCGAGACGGCGGACCCGCACAAGACCCTGCCCAAGGCGATCAATGCGATTCCGGTGAGGATCGTGATCTTCTACGTCTTCGCGCTCGCGGCGATCATGTCGGTCACGCCCTGGGACAAGGTGAACTCCGAGATGAGCCCCTTCGTCAACGTGTTCAACCTCGCCGGTCTGACGGCGGCGGCCAGCGTCATGAACTTCGTGGTGCTGACCTCGGCCTCGTCGAGTTCGAACTCGGGGATCTTCTCGACCTCGCGGATGCTCTACGGCCTGTCGGACACGGGCTACGCCCCGAAGCGGTTCGCCAGGCTGTCGAGCCGGCACGTGCCGGCCAACGCGCTGATCCTGTCGGTCGCGTTGATCTGCATCGCCTTCCCCGTGCTGAAGATCGGCGGCACCGTGATGACGGCCTTCCAGATGGTCTCGTCGGTGTCCTCGATCCTCGTGCTGTTCATCTGGGGGCTCATCACCGTGGCCTACATCATGTACCGCAGGAAGTTCCCGCAGGACCACCAGGCGTCGGCGTTCAAGGTTCCGGGCGCCTCCTTCATGCCGTGGGTCCTGATGGTGTTCTTCTGCTTCATGGTCGTGGTCCTGGCCCTCGACGCGCAGACGCGCATCGCCCTGTACCTGACGCCGGTGTGGTTCATCGTGCTGGCGATCATCTGGAACAGGTCGGGGAAGAAGAAGACGGTCCCCAGCCACGGCTGACCGGGGCCATCATCTGAACCGGGGTTGCCCGTCGATCTCCTGATCGGCGGGCAACCCGTCTGTCGGCGGCAGACGGCCACCGCTCCCATGGGTACTGGTGGATGTGCTGCACCGACCAGGCCCAGACCAAGCTGGGTCACCAACTCGTACCAGAACCCGCTGGCCCTGTCTTCTCAGGACTGGACGGACCGCTCTTCTCACTCGTGCGAGGAGTAGTTCGGGGCCTCGACGGTCATCTGGATGTCGTGCGGGTGGCTCTCGCGCAGGCCGGCCGAGGTGATCCGCACGAAACGGCCCCGCTCCTGCAGCTCAGGCAGCGTACGAGCGCCCGAGTAGAACATTGCCTGGTGCACACCGCCGATGAGCTGGTAGACCACCGCACCCAGCGGGCCGCGGTAGGGCACCTGCCCCTCGATGCCCTCGGGCACGATCTTGTCGTTGCTCGTCACATCGGCCTGGAAGTAGCGGTCCTTCGAGTAGCTCATCTTGCGGCCGCGGGTTGCCATCGCCCCCAGCGAGCCCATGCCCCGGTACTCCTTGAACTGCTTCCCGTTGATGAAGACCAGCTCGCCCGGGCTCTCGTCACAGCCGGCGAGCAGGGAACCCAGCATCACCGTGTCCGCGCCCGCCACGAACGCCTTGGCCACGTCACCGGAGTACTGCAGACCACCGTCACCGATGACCGGCACACCGTACTCGCGGCAGGCCCGGGCCGCCTCGGCGATCGCCGTGACCTGCGGGACACCGACACCGGCGACCACCCGGGTGGTACAGATCGACCCCGGTCCCACACCGACCTTCACGGCATCGGCGCCGGCCTCGCACAGCGCCTTGGCGGCCTCGAACGTGGCGACGTTGCCGCCGATGATGTCGACCCCCTCGGCCGCCGGGTCGGCCTTGAGGCGGGCGATCATGTCCATCTCGGCCCTGGAGTGGCCGTGGGCGGTGTCGACGACGAGCACGTCGACGCCCTCCTCGATGAGCGCCATCGCCCGCTGGTAGGCGTCGCCGTAGAAACCGATCGACGCACCCACCCGCAAACGGCCCTGCGCGTCCTTGCTGGCCAGCGGGAACTGGTCTGACTTCACGAAGTCCTTGAGCGTGATGAGGCCCTTGAGCCTGCCCGCGGCGTCGATGAGCGGCAGCTTCTCGATCTTGTTCTTGGCCAGCAGCGCCAGCGCGTCGTCGGGGGCGATGCCCTCGGGCGCCGTGACGAGCGGCATCGGGGTCATCACCTCGCGCACCGGGCGTGAGGCGTCGGACTGGAACCGCATGTCCCGGTTGGTGATGATGCCAAGCAGCAGCATGTCCTCGTCAACCACCGGGACACCACTGATGTGGAACTGCCCGCACAGCTCGTCGACGTCGCCGAGCGTCGCGTCCGGGCCGATCGTGATGGGCTCGATGACCATACCGGCCTCCGAGCGCTTCACCCGGTCGACCATGGCGGCCTGCTCCTCGACCGACAGGTTGCGGTGGATGACACCCAGCCCGCCCTCACGGGCCATGGCGATCGCCATCCGCTCCTCGGTGACGGTGTCCATGGCCGCCGACAGCAGCGGCACCTTCAAGGTGATGCGCTTGGTGAGCCGCGAACTCGTGTCGACCTCGGAGGGGATCACGTCGGTCTGGCGCGGGATGAGCAGGACGTCATCGAAGGTCAGCGCCAAGGGCGCGACCTCGCCCGCCGCGCGCTCCGCCTCAAGCCTGCTCCCCTGCTCCGACACCATGTGATGACCTCTTTCGCTCGACAGTGGGCCCAGTTTAGTGTCTGTCCTCGAAATGGGGACCTTATCTCCCACAGGGGTCCGTCCGGCCCCTTCCCGTCCGGGGGGCACTCGATCGGGCCTGATCGTTCGGGACGGTCCCCCATCCGGTTCAACCCCTCACGTGCCCCGGACCAGCGCGGTTCGCCGAGTCCCAGGATCGCAGGGGCCACACGCCAGCAGCGCCGTCCGGATCCCAGACGCCACAGGGGCGGCAGAACCTCACGGTTCTGCCGCCCCTGCTGAGTGTCGGGGTCGTCCGGCTTACTTGTCGTCGTCCTCGTCGTCGGGCTTGTTCACCACGAGGGTCTCGGTGGTGAGCAGCAGGCCCGCAATGGAGGCGGCGTTGGCCAGCGCCGAGCGCGTGACCTTCACGGGGTCGATGACGCCCTGGTCGATGAGGTTGCCGTACTCGCCGGTCTTGGCGTTGTAGCCCTCATTGACGCCCATCTCCGCGATCCGCGAGACGATGACGTAGCCCTGCTCGCCGCCGTTCTCGGCAATCCAGCGGGTGGGCTCGATGACGGCGCGCTGCACGATCTGGGCGCCGGCCTTCTCGTCGCCGGTCAGCTCCAGGGAGTCGACGGCCGAGGCGGCGTGGATAAGGGCCGCGCCGCCGCCGGCGACGATGCCCTCCTCGATCGCGGCGCGCGTGGCGGACACGGCGTCCTCGATGCGGTGCTTCTTCTCGTTGAGCTCCACCTCGGTGGCGGCGCCGACCTGGATGACGCAGACGCCACCGGCCAGCTTCGCGACCCGCTCGTTGAGCTTCTCGCGATCCCAGTCGGAGTCGGTGCGCTCGATCTCGGCGTGCAGCTGCTTGACCCGTGCCTCGACGGCATCGGCCTCGCCGGCGCCCTCGACGATGGTGGTGTTGTCCTTGGTGACGACCACGCGGCGGGCGCGGCCGAGCACGTCGAGACCGACCTCGTTGAGCTTGAGGCCGACGGTCTCGGAGACGACCTGGCCGCCGGTGAGGATCGCGATGTCCTCGAGGATCGCCTTGCGGCGGTCGCCGAAGGCGGGGGCCTTGACGGCCACGGAGGTAAAGGTGCCGCGGATCTTGTTCACCACGAGGGTCGACAGCGCCTCGCCGTCGACGTCCTCAGCGATGACGACCAGCTGGCCCTTCGCGGCGATGACCTTCTCGAGCAGCGGCAACAGGTCGTTCATCGACGAGATCTTGCCGTCGTTGATGAGGATGTAGGGGTTGTCGAGGACGGCCTCCATACGATCCTGGTCGGTGACGAAGTACGGGGAGATGTAGCCCTTGTCGAACTGCATGCCCTCGGTGAACTCGAGCTCGGTGCCCAGGGTCTGGGACTCCTCGACGGTGATGACGCCGTCCTTGCCCACCTTGTCGAAGGCGTCGGCGATGATCTGGCCGATCTCCTCCTCGCGGGAGCTGATGGTGGCGACGTTGGCCATGTCCTCAGTGGTCTGCACCTCGCGGGCCGCCTCGTGGAGCGCGTCGGTGATGGCGGCAACGGCCTTGTCGATGCCGCGCTTGAGACCGATCGGGTTGGTGCCGGCGGCCACGGCGCGCAGGCCCTCGTGGACGAGTGCCTGGGCGAGCACGGTGGCGGTGGTGGTGCCGTCGCCGGCGACGTCATTGGTCTTGGTGGCGACCTCCTTGGCGAGCTGTGCGCCGAGGTTCTCGTAAGGATCCTCGAGCTCGACCTCCTTGGCGACGGTCACGCCGTCGTTGGTGATCGTCGGGGCGCCCCACGACTTGTCGAGGACGACGTAGCGGCCCTTGGGGCCGAGCGTCACCTTGACGGTATTGGCGAGGATGTCGACGCCGCGCTCAAGGGAGCGGCGGGCCTCCTCGTCGAACTGAAGCTGCTTTGCCATGAGTACGGGCCCGCCTTACTTCTCGACGACCGCGAGGATGTCGCGGGCATTGAGCAGGAGGTAGTCCTTGCCGTCGTACTTGACCTCGGTGCCGCCGTACTTGCTGAAGATGATGACGTCACCCTCGGCGACGTCCATGGGCACGCGGGCGCCCTTGTCGTCGATGCGGCCCGGGCCGGCGGCGATGACCTGCCCCTCCTGCGGCTTCTCCTTGGCGGTGTCGGGGATCACCAGGCCGGAGGCGGTGGTGGTCTCGGCTTCCAGAGGCAGAACGAGGACGCGGTCCTCGAGCGGCTTGATCGTGGTGGCCACGTCAAACCCCTTTCTCACTAGTCAGCGCCATGCGGCGCGAATTCCTGTCAGCGGTGGATTGACCAGGAGGACGTCGTCGCGGTGCCATCCCCTGGGCTGGCACTCCCCTGCCGGGAGCGCCAGAACCAAAGCTATACCCGCTTTAGCACTCGATCAAACCGAGTGCCAGAGGCTTCCGGGCCTCACTCGTCGGTGATGAGGCCCTTGCTCACGAGCCACTCGTAGGCCACGTCGGCCGGCTCGCGGCCGTCGACGTCAACCTGGGCGTTCATGGCGATGAGTTCCTCGTCGGTGAGCAGCTCGGTGACGGCCCCGAACAGCCGGTCGTAGGCCTCGGTGTTCTGCTCGTAGGTGTCCTGCCGGATGACCATCGAGGCGTTGTAGTTCGGCAGGAACTCCAGGTCGTCCTCGAGGACGACCAGATCGAGCGACTTGATGCGTCCATCGGTGGTGAAGATCTCACCGAAGGTGCACACGCCCTCGGCCGTGGCCGAGTAGATGGCGCCGACGTCCATGAGCATGCGCTGCGCCGAACCCAGGTCGATGCCGTAGGTCTGGGCCAGCGGCTCGAACCCGTCGTTGCGGTTGTTGAACTCGGTGTCCAGGCAGAAGCTGAGCTCGGCGGGGTCGAGTTCGGCCAGCTCGGAGAGCCGGGTGATGCCGAGGCGCTGCTGGGTGCTCCGGGTGATGGCGAAGCCGTAGGTGTTGTTCGCCGGCGTCGGCGGCAGCCACACCAGGCCGTTGTGCAGGTCCTCGTCGCGCACCGCCTCGTACTGGGCCTGCTCGCCGGGGACGGGGTCGGTGTGGCCGAGGTAACTGATCCAGCCGGTGCCGCTGTAGTCCCACAGCATCTCGATCTGGCCGCTCAGCAGCGCCTGGCGCGAGGACGAGGAGCCGGGGATGCCGGTGAGGTCGGACACGTCGGCCCCTGCCGCCCGGAGCATGATGACGGTGATCTTGCCGAGCACGAGCTGCTCGGTGAAGGCCTTGGAGCCCGCCCTGATGCTCACACCGCTCAGGTCGATCCCGGCGAGGTCGCCGGCGAGCTCACCGGTGCGGGTGAAACCGCCGGATGTGCCCAGGCCGCAGGCGCTGAGTACGAGTGTCAGGGCGAGCGCGGGCACGGCGAGCAGGACCCGGAGCCGGCCGGCCAGGTTCTTCACGTGGTTCATGTCACAGCCCCTTCGGTGCGACGATCATCTCCATGACCTGCCCGAGCCATTCGACGAGCAGGGCGAGCAGCGCCACGATCACGGCACCGGAGATGAGGATGCGGAAGCGGAACAGGGCGATGCCGGTCTGGATGAGTGCCCCCAGGCCGCCGGCGTTGATGAAGGTGGCGAAACTGGCGGTGCCGACGAGCAGCACCAGGGCGGTGCGGATGCCGGCGAGGATGACCTTCGAGGCCAGTGGCAGTTCGATGCGCAGCAGCACGCCCATCGACGAGATGCCCATGCCCCGGCCGGCCTCAACCAGGGCCGGGTCGACCCCTTGCAGCCCGGTGATCGTATTGGCGAGCACCGGCAGGAAGGCGTAAATGCTCAGCGCGACGACGGCGGTCGGCGTGCCGAACCCCATGGCCATGGCGAGCAGGACGATCAGGCCGATGACCGGCGCGGACTGGCCGGCGTTGGCGACGGCGAGCACGGCCGGTGTGACGCGGCGGATGCCGGGCCGGGTCAGGGCGATCCCCAGCGGCACGCCGATGACCAGCACGACGGCGGCGCAGATGAGGGTGAGCACCACGTGCTGGCCGAGCAGGGTGCCGATGGTTCCCCAGGCCAGCTGGCGGGACTCGATGTCGTCGAGGTCGGCCGTGGCGCGCCAGAGCACCCAGCCCAGCGCTCCGGCGACGACGATGACGGGGATGCCCCAGAACAGCTGGCGTTCGTTCCTGTCCAGGCTCATGGGCGCTCCTGTCCGTGGGCCGGGGCGTCGGGCGCGGGCGCCTGGTGGGTCCGTCCGGCGTCGAAGTCGCCGATCGCTCCGGGGGCGGCGTTGACCCGGCGCACGTGCGCGGTCACCTCGTCGAAGGTGGCGATACCGAGGAAGTGCTCGTGGTCGTCGACGATGATGGCGCCTTCGTGCAGCGAGGTGACGAGGGCGTCGAGCACCGTGTCGAGGCTGGAGTCCTCGTCGAGCAGGATGGGCTGGCGGCCCGGCCGGGCGCGCACGACGGGCCCGCGCAGGTTGATCGTCCAGTACCAGTCGACGATGGCCTCGTCGGCGTCGAGGACGATGACCTGGTCGGTGTCGTGCCGGCGCGCCAGCTCCAGCACATCGGGGACCGGGTCGCCGACGTGGACCAGGACGGCCGGTTCCAGCCGGATCGAGGAGACCTTCTCCAGGGCCAGCTGCTTGAGGGCCGAGCCGGAGCCGGTGAAGTCCGCGACGAAATCGTCGGCCGGGTTGGCGAGGATCTCCGAGGCTGTGTCGTACTGGGCGATGCGCCCGTGGTCGGCCATCACGCAGATCCGGTCGCCGAGTTTGATGGCCTCGTCGATGTCGTGGGTGACGCACACGATCGTCTTGTGCAGCTTGGACTGCACGTCGAGCAGTTCGTCCTGCAGGCGCGAGCGGGTGATCGGGTCGACCGCGCCGAAGGGCTCATCCATGAGCATGACGGGCGGGTCGGCGGCCAGGCCCCGGGCGACGCCGACGCGCTGCTGCTGACCCCCGGACAGTTCCCTGGGGTAGCGGTCTCGGTAGACGGCCGGGTCGAGGCCGACCAGCTCGAGCAGTTCGTCGGTGCGCCGCCTGATGCGTTTCTTGTCCCACTTGAGCAGATTGGGGACGACCGCGATGTTGCCTGCGACGGTCATGTGCGGGAAGAGCCCGCCGCCCTGGATGACGTAGCCGATGCGGCGGCGCAGGGTGTCGGCGTCGAGTTCGCGGGTGTCCTGGCCGTCGATGGTGATCGTGCCGCTGGTGGGTTCGATGAGACGGTTGATCATCTTGAGGCTCGTCGTCTTGCCGCAGCCGGACGGGCCGACGAAGGTGACGAACTCGCCGGCGTCGATGCCCAGGCTGAGGTGGTCGACGGCCGGCTCGGTCTGGCCCGGGTACTGCTTGACGACGTCGGTGAAGACGATCTCGCTGCCCCTGGCGTTGGCGGTACTGTCTGTGCTCATGCGCGGATTCCCTTCGAGATGGTGAGCCGCCCGATGAGGGCGAGTACGGCGTCGGCGATGAGTGCGACGACCACGACACCGACAGTGCCGACCACGGCGTAGTTGAGTGCGTTCCTGCCGCCGATCTGGGCCAGTCCGGTGAAGATGTAGGAGCCGAGCCCGGGGCCGAGCACGTAGGCGGCGATGGCCGCCACGCCCATCGACATCTGCGTCGAGACGCGCAGGCCGGTGAGGATGACGGGCCAGGCCAGCGGCAACTGCACGCGCAGGAAGATCGCGAGCGGCTTCATGCCCATGCCGCGGGCGGACTCGAGGAGCGCCCGGTCGACGCCGAGCAGCCCCACCACCGCGTTGCGCAGGATGGGCAGTGCCGCGTAGAAGGTGACGACGGCCACCGACGTGGTGGTGCCGATGCCGAACAGCGGGATGAACAGGCCCAGCAGGGCGAAGGACGGGATCGTCAGGCCGATGGTCGAGATGGCGTTGGCGATGGGCTCGAGCCGGGGCACGCTCGTGACGACCACGGCCAACGCGACGGCGATGACGGCGGCCAGCAGCACCGACTGGGCGACGAGGCTGGCGTGCTGGTACATGCGGAACGCGATGTCGGCCCAGCGCGAGGCGATGAAGGCACCCATGGTTCTCCTGACGGTCAGCGCCCACAGGGGCGCTCCGGACAAGGGGGTATGGATACCCACAATAGGTGAGCGCGTTGCCGGTGGACGCAAGTGGTCCAGTCATTTCACAGATCCGCGCTGGTCCACTAGAATACGCACCCACGCCCGCCGGGCCGGGGTGTGTGCAGTGGCGATCCCGGCGTCATCGGCAGACCGGGGCGCGACCGATGGGGCCGTGCACGCACAGCCGAGACCCGCTCACCCGCGACCTCCCGCTCGCTCCCGCCGAATGGAGCCGTGCACGCGCGGCGGAGACGGATGGTTGCGGCCTCCAGGCATGCCGAGGATGAGCCGCGTGCGCCGGGGTGGCGCGAGACCCTCCGGCAGGCCGCCGACGACCGGGGCGGATGAGCCGGGTGCGCCGGGGTGGAGCCGGCCGGATGACTCAGGCCAGGACGGTCCAGCTGGCGCCGGTCGGGCGGCCGTTCTCGTAGGGGATGACGGCGTGGAACTGGGGCACCTTCGGGTCGAAGACGAGCGGCATGAAGTAGCGGTCGCCCTCCCACATGTCCAACCGGCCGAGCTCGTCGATGCGTTCCCAGGTGAGCGGGCCCTCCTCGTTCGCCGCCGGGATGTCGCCGTGCCAGCGGTGCACGAGGAAGATGAAACCGAACTGGTCCGAGCCGTCCGGGTTGAAGCCGGGCCAGCTGACGGTGCCGGCCAGCCTCATCTCGTCGACCTCGATGCCGGCCTCCTCCCCCAGCTCGCGCTTCATGCCGGCGGCCACGTCCTCGTCGCGCTCCACCTTGCCGCCCAGCCCGTTGTACTTGCCGAGCTGGTCGTCGTCGGGGCGGGCGATGCGGTGCACCATGAGGACGTGCTCGCCGTCGGGGTGCAGGACGAAGGCCAGGGTGGTCAGCTGCGGGCAGATCACGCCACCACCACCTGTCAACGAGTGCGGCCGGCGCCGCGGCGCACGGCCAGGCCGGTGAGCAGGTGCTGGGCGGCCAGGGACGCGCCGACTCCCTCGCCGGCGCGCAGCCGCAGGTCGAGCAGCGGCTCCAGGCCCAGTTCGGTGAGCACCGCCTGGTGGCAGGACTCGCGGCTGACCTGCCCGGCGACCAGGTAGGACTGGACGGCCGGGTTCACCTCGACGGCCGCCAGGGCGGCGACCGAGGTGGCCAGACCGTCCAGCACGACCATCGCACCGGCCTCGGCGGCACCGACCGTCACCCCGGCGAGCACCGCGAACTCCGGGCCGCCGACCTCGGCGAGGGCGCTGGCCGGGTCGGTGCGCAGCGCCTGCGGATCGACGCGTCCGAACACGGCGCGCAGCACCTCGGCCTTGTGGTCGATCATCGCCGCGTCCGAGCCGGCCCCGATGCCGACGGCCTGCTCGGGGCTGATGCCGGTGAGCGCGCAGGCCAGGGCCGAGGCGATCGTCGTATTGGCCACGCCGATCTCGCCGAGCACGACGAGCCCCCGGGCGGCGGCACGCCGGCCCAGTTCGCGCCCGGCCGCGATGAGCCGGGCCGTGTCCTCGCCGGTCATGGCCGGGGCGGTCACCAGGTCGCCGCGGGGGCCGGCCGGGCGCAGCTGTTCGACGCCGGCCAGGGGCTCGCCCACGACACCCGCGTCGACGAGGATCGTGTCCAGGCCGGCGCCGGCCGCGGCGACGACGCCGACCGCGCGGCCGGCGGCCGCGGCGTCCATGACCTCGCGGGTCACCGACTGGTCGAAGGCCGAGACCCGGTGCTCGACGATCGGGTGGTCGGCGGCGACGAGGACGAGGGTGCCGCCGGTGACGTCCTCACCGGTGACGGCGACCATCCGGTCGAGCGCCTGGTCGAGCTTGCCCAGTGAGCCGGGCGGGGTGAGCAGGTCGTCGGCCCGGTCGCGGGCCGCCACGACGTGGCGCTGGTCGGGGGCGGCGATCTCGCTCCACAGCGGCGAGGACGGGTCGGGTTCGGGCACCGCGGCGGGCGGCGCGGCCTCGGGGGCCGGCGCGGCGCCGGGCAGCCCGCTCACCGGCGGCTGTGGGGCGTTCTCGGGCCAGCGGTCGGCCATGATCACCTCGTCCAGGGGCAGCTTGTGCGACCAGGCGCGCCGCTCCAGCCCGGGGAAGGGCGGGCGTTCGTCGGGCCAGCCCAGGCACAGCCAGCCGAGGGTCTCGACGCCGGCGGGCAGGTGCAGCAGACCGGCGAGCTCGGTGGGGCGCATGAGTGTCACCCAGCCCATGCCGAGGCCGGCGGCGCGGGCGGTCAGCCACATGTTCTCGATGGCGGCGGCGCAGCTCCACAGGTCGGCGTCGTGGAAGGTGTTGCGGCCGAGCACGCCCGAGGCGGGGGTGCGCCGGTCGCAGGCCACGACGATGCCGAGCGGGGCCTCCCGGATGCCCTCCAGCTGCAGGTCGAGCAGCCGGGACTTCCGTTCGGGTGTCAGGCCGTCGGCCTGGCGCAGCCGTTCGCGGTCGGCCATGAGGGCGGCGCGCTCGCGGGTGCGGCGGTCGCGCACGACGATGAACCGCCACGGCTGGGACTGGCCGACGCTGGGGCCGCCGTGGCCCGCCTCGATGACGGCGCGGACGAGTTCGTCGGCCACGTCGTCGGGCCGGTAGCGGCGGATGTCGCGGCGGGCGCCGATGACCCGGTCCAGGGCGGCGCGGGTGGCGTCGTCGAACGCCCAGCCGGTGACGTCGTCGTCGCGTTCGGCCGAGCTCGTCGCGTCGCCGATCAGCGGCACCGGTCGGCGCCAGATGTGACCGGAGGGCTCAGTGGTGTGTGCACTCATGGGGCCAACGGTATCGGTGAACCGCCAGGGGCATGACCCGGCGGCCCCGGTCGCCGGACGCACGCCCCGCGGGCCGTCGGGCCCGGCCTGCGGCGGCGGGTCAGTCGCGGACGACGACGGTTCCGACCGGCAGCCCCGAGTCGGCGCCGATGCCCAGGCCGGAGGGCTCCAGCCCGGCCTTGACGACCTGGGCGCCGAGCACGGCGATCATGGCGCCGTTGTCGGTGCACAGCCCCGGGCGCGGGCGGCGCAGCTCGATGCCGGCCGCCGCGGTGCGTTCGCCGAGCAGCCCGCGCAGCCGCGAGTTCGCCGCCACTCCCCCGCCGATGATCATGTGCTCGATGCCGTGGTGCCGGGCGGCGTCGACGGCCTTGGCGGTGATGACGTCGGCGACGGCCTCCTGGAAGGAGGCGGCGACGTCGGCGACCGGGATCTCACCGCCCTCGAGGCGCCGCGTCTCGACCCAGCGTGCGACGGCCGTCTTGAGGCCGGAGAAGGAGTAGTCGAACCGGTGCCGCGCCATGTCGTGGGGCGCGGTGAGGCCCCGCGGGAACCGGATGGCCTCCGGGTCGCCCCCCTGGGCGGCCTCGTCGATGACCGGGCCGCCCGGGTAGGGCAGGCCGAGCAGCCGGGCGACCTTGTCGTAGGCCTCGCCGGCGGCGTCGTCGATCGTCGTGCCGATCTCGGCGACGTCGCCGGTGATGTCCCCCACCGTGAGCAGCTGGGTGTGCCCGCCCGAGACGAGCAGGGCGAGGGTCGGCCGGGCCAGGGGCCTGGCCGGTTCCCCGGCGGGATGGTCGAGCAGGTCGACGGCGACATGGCCGACGAGGTGGTTGAGCCCGTACAGCGGCTTGCCGAGGACCGCGGCGAGGGTCTTCGCCGCGGCCAGCCCGACGACGAGGGAGCCCATGAGGCCCGGCCCGGCGGTGACGGCGACGGCGTCGAGTTCGGACAGGTCGATGTCGGCGGTCTCGACCGCGCGGCGCAGGGTGGGGCCGATGGCCTCCAGGTGGGCGCGCGAGGCGACCTCGGGCACGACGCCGCCGAAGCGGGCGTGCAGCTCCATGGAGCTGGCGACCTCGTTGGCGAGCAGCTGCTCGCCGCGCACGATGCCCACCGATGTCTCGTCGCAGCTGGACTCGA
Organism: Propionibacterium ruminifibrarum; assembly: GCF_900289195.1. Classification (GTDB taxonomy): domain Bacteria; phylum Actinomycetota; class Actinomycetes; order Propionibacteriales; family Propionibacteriaceae; genus Propionibacterium; species Propionibacterium ruminifibrarum. Next base: position 55,463 of record NZ_OMOH01000011.1, on the reverse strand, counting down.
TGCCCAGGACGAGCGGTTCGCTCATGGTCGTCCTCCTTCGCCCGTGTCGGGGCTGGTCGTGTCCGGCGGACTGATCGGTGCCGCCATGACGAGGGCGTCGGCCCCCGGCCCGTAGTAGTCGGCTCGCACGTCGATGCGGGTGAAGCCGGCCCGCTCGTAGAGGGCGAGCGCTGCCGTGTTGTCGTGGCGCACCTCCAGCAGCATCCGGCAGGCCCCGGCCGAGGCGGCCTCGGCGAGCAGCCGGGCGAGCAGGCCGGCTGCCACGCCCTGGCCGCGGTGGGCCGGTGCGACGACGATGCGCAGCAGCTCGGCGTCGCCGAAGAGCACCCCGATGATGCCGGCGGCGACCAGCTGTTCACCGGAGTACACCCCCAGCGCCAGGTTGCCGGGGCGGGCGAGTTCACTCGTCCACGACCGCCCGCTCCAGCGTTCGCGCGGGGGGAAGCCGGACTCCTCCAGGGCGAGCAGGCCGGGCAGGTGGGCGGCGCCGAGGCGTTCGTCGCGCCTCGCGGGCAGGCCGACGGCGGCGTTCACCGGGCGGCCCCGGGGCGTAGGCGGTGGCGGCGTCCGGTGAGCGCCGATTTGCGCGCGGTGGGCGGTGCGGCGTCGGGTGTGCGCAGGTACAGCGGTTCGAGCCCGGCGTCGGGCAGCTCGTGCAGGTGGGCGGCGAGGAAGCCCGCGTCGAGCCCGAGCGGCGCGTCGCCGGGGCGGCGGGGGGCGAGCAGGTCCGGGTAGACGTGCACGCCGGGCCCGGCGGTGGGCTGTTCGGGGAGGGCTGCCGGGGCGCTCACCTGCGGTTGGCCGACGCGACGTCCATCACGGTAGGCGGCCCAGTAGAGCTCCTTGCGGCGGGCGTCGGAGGCGATGATGAACTCGGCCGGGGCGCCCTGGGCGGCCCACTGGGCGGCGATGACGTCGAGGCTGCACACGCCGGTGACGGGCACGCCCGCCGCGATGCCGGCGGTGACGGCGGTGGCCACGCCCACCCGCAGCCCGGTGAACGGGCCCGGCCCGACCCCGACGCCGATCGCGGCGAGCTCGGCCCAGCCGATGCCCGCGTCCGCCAGGATCACCTGGATGGTCGGCACGAGCAGTTCGGCGTGGGCGTGGTTGTCGCCCACCTGTTCGGAGGCGACCGTCCGGCCGTCGCGGGCCAGGCCGGCGGTGACGACGGTCGACGTGTCGACGGCCAGCGTCCAGCCGGTCGGGCGGGTGGTCGGATGGGTGCTCATCGGGTCTCCTGGGCCTCGGTGGCCGCTGCGGCGAGCTCGTCGCGCAGGCCGTGCAGGTTCTCGCCGGCCCAGCGGTCGCCGTGGCCGGTGAGGTAGACGGTGCGGGTGTCGTCGGACGGGTCGTCGCTGCGGGCGATGTCGATGTCGAGCCGGTCGGGGGCCAGCTGCTCGGCCATCCCGGCGCCCCACTCGACGAGGGTGACCGAGTCGTCCATGGTGGCGTCGAGGTCGATGTCCTCGAGTTCGGCGGCCGAGCCCATCCGGTAGGCGTCGACGTGCACGAGGCCGGGGCCGGTGCCACGGGCGCGGTGCACGCGCGACAGGACGAAGGTGGGTGAGATGACCGGCCCTTCGACGTCGAGGCCGGCGCCGATCCCCTGGGCGAGTGTGGTCTTTCCGGCACCGAGCTCGCCGTTGGCGACGAGTAGGTCACCGGGCCGTAGCCGCCGTGCGAGCAGCACGCCGAGGCGGCGCATCTGCTCGGCCGTGGGCACGGTGAGGGCCGTGGGCAGGTCGATGCCCAGGATGAGGCCCCCGGGCACCTCGTGGTCGGCGCTGAACCCGTGGGAGCGCCACCAGCCGATGACCTCGGGCAGGTCGGCGCGGGCCATGAGCTGGAGCCGGCGCAGCCCCTGCTCGGCGGCCCACTCGCCCGCCGCGCGGACGATGAGGGCGGCGAGCCCGGCGTGCTGGAAGCCGGGCCGGACGCTGACCCTATGCACCATGAGGGTGTCCGGGTCGGGGGTGCTCATGAGCAGGCAGGCCGCGTCGCGGCCCGCGACGGTGGCGACGACGCCGCCGCAGTCGGCGATGCGGGCGCGCACGTCATCGACGGTGTCGCTCAGCGCCTCGGGGGGCGTGGCGAGTTCACGCCTGGCCCCGAACGCCTCGTGAATGATGCCGAGCATGGCGGGCGCGTCCTGCGGGCCCGCCAGTCTCAACTGCACGTCGTCATCGGTCACGTCCGTCCAGTCTAGTGGGCCCAGGAGAGGTGACCCGGTACCGCCCGATGTCCGCAGATGCGCCCCGTGCCGTCAGAGGGCGGTGCCCGGTTCGCCGCTGAATCGACCGGGCCCGCGCACCTGAGAGGAGTTTCCCCGGCATTCAGAGTATGACGACCGCACCGTCACCGGAATAGGCCAGGTCGTCATCATCGACGAAGGACGCCACGTCCACCCAGCTGCTGATCTCGTCGAAACCGGTGCCCTGATTCACGTTCTTCTCCGGGGTGTCCTCGATTTCGGTGAAATTCTTCACCAAGGTTCCGTTCTCGATGACCACGAACTCGGCACTCAGCAGGGCTTCGTCATACCCGGCGACCACCAGTGAGTCGTCCCCGGCGAAGGCCTTCCAGTCCTCGGCGTCGACAAAGGAGTGGTAACCGGACAGCTCCTCGAAAACGGTCCAGCCCGCGTTCTCGTAGACGTACAGGCAGACCCCCTTCCACAGTCCGTTCTCGTCGACCGCGACCGAGACGGCCTTGGCGTACTCCACCTCGATCTCCTCCCTGATCGGCCTCTTGTTCCAGGCACACAGCCGCTCCAGCGCCTCGTCCCTGGCCAGTTTGATCCTGAAATAGCTCGGGTTCATGCCCAGTTCTCCTCTCCTCGATCAGGCGACGGGCAAGGGCGCGGGGGCTGCGCCCCAGGCCTGCTCAGCGTCTGGGGTGCCTGCGCCGGTACGGCCGTCCCCTGCGGCGGCCGCCCTGCCGGTGGGCCGGGCGCGGCGGGGCGATGAGGGCCTTGTACTGCTCGGCGGTGACCGGATCGCCGCCGGGCCTGGTGCCGCCGGTCAGCTCGGTCAGCCGGTCCCCGGGGCGCACACCGCGCGGGCGTTCCTGCACGCCGGCCTCGCGCAGGATCCGGTCCATCCGGCGGCGCTGCCGGGGCAGCACGACGGAGGCGACCAGGCCGTCGGTGCCGGCGCGGGCGGTGCGCCCGGCCCGGTGCAGGTAGTCCTTGCCGTCGTGGGGCGGGTCGGCCTGCAGGACGAGTGAGACGTCGTCGACGTCGATGCCGCGGGCCGCCACGTCGGTGGCCACGAGCACCGGCACCGTGCCGGTGCGGAAGGCGTGCAGGACGCGGGCGCGCATGCCCTGGGGCAGGCCGCCGTGCAGGGCGCCCGCGGTGACGCCGGCCGCGCGCAGCCGCTCCGCGGTCTCGTCGGCGTCTCGCTGGGTGCGCACGAAGACGATGGTGCGGCCCGGCCGGTTGACTGCCTGCGCGATGACGTCCTTCTTCTCGCGGGCGCTGACGGCCCAGACCTGGTGGCGCATCGTCGTGACCGAGGCGCGTGCGGCGTCGACGCCGTGCACGACCGGGTCGTCGAGGTAGCGGCGCACGAGCTCGTCGACCTGTTCGTCGAGCGTGGCGCTGAACAGCAGGTGCTGGGCGCCGGACTGCACGTCGTCGAGGATGCGGGTGACCTCGGGCATGAAACCCAGGTCGGCCATCTCGTCCGCCTCGTCCAGCACGATGGTCTCCACCTGGTCGAGCCGGGCCGCCTGCTGCTCCATGAGATCGACGAGGCGGCCGGGTGTGGCCACGACGACGTCGACGCCGGCGCGCAGGGCCCGCAGCTGCGGGGTGTAGCTCATGCCGCCGGCGACGAGCACGGTGCGCATGCCGGCGGCCTCGGCGAGCGGGCGCAGCACGTCGTGCACCTGCATGGCCAGTTCGCGGGTCGGGGCGAGCACGACGGCGCGGGGATGCCCCGGTGCGGCGCCGCCGTGCCCCAGGCGGGTGAGGGCGGGCAGGCCGAAGGCGAGGGTCTTGCCCGAGCCGGTCTGGCCGCGGCCGAGCAGGTCGCGGCCGCTCATGGCGTCGGGGATGGCGGCGGCCTGGATGGGGAAGGCCGTGGTGATGCCCTGGGCGTCGAGGACGGCGACGAGGGCCTCGGGCACGCCGAGTTCGGTGAAGCGCGGGCCCCGACTGGTCCGGCGCGGCGCCTTCTCCCGGCCGACCCGGCCGTGCGGGTGCTCGTCCCGCCCTACCCGTCCGGCGTCGGTGCGGCGTTCGTCGGGGCCATCGGCCCGGCGGGTGTCCTCGGGTCGTGCGTCGAGCGCCTGCTGCCACCCGGAGCGTGTTCTCTCGGCCGGCCGGTCACCCCTCAGGGGCGCGTTGCCGCGGCGGCGGTCACGGGATCCACTGGATCCGCCTGCCCGGTGGTCCGTCCGCCCGTCCCGGTCGCGGACGTTCTCCCGGAAGTCCGTACGCCGGCCGCCGCTGCGTTCGTCGGTCCATCGTGTGGTCCCGCCACGGCGACCCGGGCCCCGACCGCGACCGTCGCCGGGACGTCGCCGGCCCTCCGTGCGCCCGCGCTGCGGGGCATCAACGGCGCGCTGCCCACCGCTCCCCGCGTCGCGGTCCCACTTCCTGCGGCGGCGCGCGGGCCGGCCGACGGCGGCGTCCCACTCGTCGCGGCCCCAGCCGCGGGCGCGCTCACGGCTGCCGTCGCGGCCCCGTGGTCGGTTCCCTCGGGCGTGCTTGGATCGGTCGGCGCCGGCTTTCCGGTCGCGTCGGGGGCGACCGGCGTCATGTGAGTGAGGCATGGGGACTTTCAGGAAGAGCAGGGCACAGAAGCCCTGTCTCGATGAATACGGTCGGGCCCCTCATGCGCGTGTCGCGCACCGTCACGCCACGATACCCGCCGCGGGCAAGCCTGCGGGCTGGTCAGCGGCCGGCGGCGGACCGGGCCTCGGCGGTGAGCCGGGCGATGACCGCGGGCAGGGCGCGGGCGAGTTCGTCGGGCGGGTACGGCCCCGGGTTCTCCGTTGCGGCGAGCGCCTGGACGCCGGCGGCCAGCACGCCCGCCCAGCGCGCGCTCAGGCCGGAGGCGAGCAGCGTGCCGCAGATGCCGGCGAGCGTGTCGCCCGAACCGGCCTGCGCCGTCCATGCCGGGCCGGGCGGGGCGACGGTGACGCGGCCGCCGGGCTCGGCGACATACTGGGTGGCGCCCTTGAGCAGCACCGTCACCGCGAAACGCTCGGCGGCGGCGCGGCACGAACCGATCGGGTCGGCGGCCACCTCGGCGCGGTCGACGCCGAGCAGGCGGGCCAGCTCGCCGGCGTGCGGGGTGGCGAGGCAGCCCTCGGGGAGTTCGGCGGGCAGCTCGGCCAGGGCGTCGGCGTCGAGGACGAGCGGCACCCCGTCACCGAGTCGGGCCGCCAGGCGCCCCGCGTTGTGTCCGGGATCGCCCCAGCCGGAGCCGACCACCCAGGCCTGCACCCGTCCCGGGCCGACGGTGACCGAGGGCAGCGCCGCGGTGACCATGGCGGGCACCGGGTCCGGCGCGCAGCAGCGGATGAACCCGGCGCCGGCGTACAGGGCGCCGGTGGCGGTGAGGACGCCGGCGCCGGGGAAGCCCGCCGATCCGGTGTCGAGGCCGAGGACACCGCGGGTGTACTTGTCGGACTCGGGCCCAGGGGCGGGCCAGCGGGCGGCGATGTCGCAGCGTTCGGCGGCGAACACGGTGGGCCCGGTGACGGTGATGCCGATGTCGGCCACCTCGACCCGGCCGCAGCGCCCGGCCGCGGGCTGGGCGACGTGGCAGCACTTGAGCGCGCCGAAGGTGACGGTGCGGGTGGCGGTGAAGCACTCCGGGTGCTCGGCGCCGGCCCGGTCGGCGTCGAGGCCGGAGGGCACGTCGACGGACAGGACCGGCACGGCCAGGTCGGTGCAGGCGCGGGCGAACTCGGCGACCGGCGGGCGCAGGCCGGGCCGCCCGCCGATGCCGAGCACGGCGTCGATGACCAGGTCGGTCTCGGCCAGTTCCGCGATGGCCGTGGTGGCGTCGACCTCGCGGGCGCCGGCGCCCGCGGCGGCCGCGCCGCCCGACTCGTGCCGGTGCGACGAGGTGAACCACAGTGCGACGTCGACGCCCCGGGCCGCGAGGTCGCGGGCCGCGTACAGGCCGTCCCCGCCGTTGTTGCCCGGCCCCACGGCGACGAGGACACGGGCCCCGGACGCGTCCGCGAGCATGTCGAGGGCGGCGGCGCTGACGTGCGCGGCGGCCGTCTCCATGAGGTCCCGGCCCGGGTGGGCGTCGAACCAGGACTGCTCGGCGGCCCTGATCTGGTCGGCGGTGGCGACGGGACGCATCTCAGCGCGCCTCGGCGATGACGATGGCGGTGGCCACCGGCCCGTCGTGGCTCAGCGACAGGTGGAAGACGGTGGCGCCCAGTTCGTCGGCGCGGGCCTTCACCGAGCCGCGGACCTCGAGCACGGGCCGGCGGTCCTCGCCGACGACCACCTCGGCGTCGCGCCACGACAGGTTTCCCGGCGCGCCGAGTGCCTTCGCCAGCGCCTCCTTGGCCGCGAAGCGGGCGGCCAGCGACTCCGGTGAGCGCGGCAGCCCGTGGGCGAGGCGCTCGTCGGGGTTGAGCAGGCGCTCGAGCACACCGGGGTGTCGTTTCAGCATGGCGCTGAAGCGTTCGACCGAGCAGACGTCGATGCCCACGCCGATGATCATGGCCCGCCCCTCCTACTCGACGGTGACCGACTTGGCCAGGTTGCGCGGCTGGTCGACGTCGTTGCCGAGCGCCGTGGCCAGTTCGCAGGCGAACAGCTGGAGCGGCACGACGGCCAGCACCGGCTGCAGCAGGGTGCTCACCTTGGGCAGGCGGATGATCCTCTCGGCGTAGGCGTCGACCTCGGTGTCGTCCTCCTCGGCCAGCACGATGGTGCGGGCGCCGCGGGCGCGCACCTCCTGGATGTTGCTCACGACCTTGTCGTGCAGCTGGTCGCGTCCGGCCGGCGGGACGATGACGAAGACCGGCATGTCGGGGTTGATGATGGCGATGGGACCGTGCTTGAGCTCGCCGGCGGCGAAGCCCTCGGCGTGCAGGTAGGCGATCTCCTTGAGCTTGAGGGCGCCCTCCATGGCCGCCGGGTAGCCGACGTGGCGTCCGAGGAAAACGTAGTCGCCCTGATCGATCAGCTGGTGGGCCAGCTCGTAGACGGCGTCGGCGCCGTCCAGCACCTGCTGCACCTTCTGGGGCATGCCGGCCAGCTCGTCCATGATGGCGCTGATCTCGTCGCCGTACTTCATGCCGCGCACCTGCGCCAGGTACAGGCCGAGCAGGTAGCAGGCGATGAGCTGGGTGAGGAAGCCCTTGGTGGAGGCGACGCCGATCTCGGGCCCCGCGTGGGTGTAGATCACGGCGTCGGACTCGCGCGGGATCGTCGAGCCGTTCGTGTTGCAGATGGCGATGACCTTCGCCCCCTGCTCGCGGGCGTGCCGGATGGCCTGCAGCGTGTCGGCGGTCTCGCCGGACTGGCTGATGGCCACGCACAGGGTGCCGGCGTCGACGATGGGGTCGCGGTAGCGGAACTCGCTGGCCAGCTCGACCTCGCAGCCGATGCGCACCCAGTGTTCGATGGCGTACTTGGCGACCATGCCCGCGTAGTAGGCGGTGCCGCAGCCGATGATGATGATCTTGTTGACCCGGCGCAGCATCTCGGGGCTGATGCGGATCTCGTCGAGGACGAGCTCGCCGTGGTCCGCGTAGCGCCCGAGCAGGGTGTCGGCCACGGCCTGCGGCTGCTCGAAGATCTCCTTGCGCATGAACCAGTCGTAGCCGGCCTTCTCGGCGGCGGTCGTGTCCCAGTCGATGTGGTAGGGGGTGACCTCGACCGGGCTGCCGTCGAAGTCGGTGACCTCGATGGAGTCGGCGGTGATGACGACCACCTGGTCCTGGCCGAGTTCGATGGCGTCACGGGTGTGCTCGATGAAGGCGGCCACGTCGGAGGCGAGGAAATTCTCGCCCTCGCCGACGCCGACGACGAGCGGCGAGTTGCGGCGGGCCGCGACGACACGGTCCGGGTCCTGGGCGTCGATGGCGACGAGCGTGAAGGCGCCCTCCAGCCGGGCACAGACCTGGCGCATGGCACTCGGCAGGTCGGCGGCGGTGGCCAGGACGCGGCCGAGCAGGGCTGCTGCGACCTCGGTGTCGGTCTCCGAGCGGAAGGTGACGCCCTCGGCGCTCAGTTCGGCGCGCAGCTGGGCGAAGTTCTCGATGATGCCGTTGTGGACGAGCGCGACCCGGCCGTCCTGCGACAGGTGCGGGTGCGCGTTCGTGTCGGTGGGGCCGCCGTGGGTGGCCCAGCGGGTGTGGCCGATTCCGATGGTCGAGGCCGGCAGTGGCCTGGCGGCCAGCTCGGCGTCGAGATTGGTGATCTTGCCGGCCTTCTTGCGCCACTCGATGCTGCTGCCGGTGCCGACGGCCACGCCGGCGGAGTCGTACCCGCGGTACTCCAGACGGCGCAGGCCCTCGACGATGACGTTCACGGCCTGCTGGGGGCCGACGTAACCAATGATTCCGCACATGACCCCTACTCTATGGGCACCCGGCCCCCTACCGGGACAGGCGGGCCGCGGCAGCACCCCGCGCCGGCGCCGGGCGGTGCGCGCCGAGGGTTCCCGGCCCTCGGCGGTGCTCGTGGGCGCGAGGCCCCGGGGCCTCCCGGGCGGCCCGCGCGGACCTTCTCACCTGCCGCCGCGTCGCGCCGAGTGGACATCGGCGGCGCGACGTGGTGGGCTTTCACGGGTGCAGGACCCACGAGAACCCGGCCCGGGGGGACGCGACCCGGGCGACGAACAGCCCCTCGACGAGACCCGCGACAGCGGCCGACGCGACGGCGGCCCCTGGCTCGAGATTCCTCGCACCCAGTGGTCACAGCTGGCCGGGGACTCCCTGCTCACCCTCGACCGCGCGACGATCGAGCACCTGCGAGGGCTGGACGACCCGACCGACGAGTCCGATGTCGAGCAGGTCTACTTGCCCCTGAGCCAGCTCATCGAGCTGCACAGGACCAACCGCGGGCGGCTGTGGGGCGCCCAGAACCGTTTCCTCGGCCTGAGCTCGGCCGCGACGCCCCGCACCCCCCTCATCGTCGGTGTCGCCGGTTCGGTGGCCGTCGGCAAGTCGACGACGGCCCGTCTGCTGCGTGAACTGCTGGCCCGCGGCGAGAACCACCCCCACGTCGTGCTGGTGCCGACCGACGGCTTCCTCATGCCGAACGCCGAGCTCGAGGCCCGCGGCCTCATCCCGCGCAAGGGTTTCCCCGAGAGCTACGACCTGCGGGCGCTGCTGAGGTTCGTCATGGACGTCAAGTCGGGCCGCCCCGACGTGTCGACGCCGGTCTACTCCCACACGCTGTACGACATCGTCCCCGGCGAACGCGAGCAGATCCACAGCCCCGACATCCTCATCCTGGAGGGCCTCAACGTGCTGCAGCCGGCCCGGGCCGGGCACGGGGACCGCAGCTCGGTGGCGGTCAGCGACTTCATCGACTTCTCGGTGTACGTGGACGCCGACGAGTCGGACATCGAACGCTGGTACGTCGAACGTCAGATCGCCTACCGGCGTGAGGCCGTCTTTGAGGAGAGCAGTTTCTTCCGGGCCTACTCCCACCTGAGTGACGAGGAGTTCCGCGACCTGGCCCACCGGGTGTGGGCGAGGACGAACCGGCCGAACCTGCGGGAGAACATCGCCCCGACCCGTCCGCGCGCCACGGTGATCCTGCGCAAGGGGCCGGACCACCGGATCTCGACGGTGCGGATCCGCAAGATCTGACGGGGCGCAGGACCCCGGCCCCGCACCGCGGGACCGGCCCCGGGCCGGCTACTGCTTCAGGCCGACGCGTTCGGCGACGACACCGGCCAGCCGGTGGGCGATCTCGTCGGCCTGCTCCTGGGTGGCCGCCTCGACCATGACCCGCACTAGCGGTTCGGTGCCGCTGGGACGCAGCACGACCCGCCCGGTGTCGCCGAGCTCCTTGCTGGTCGTGGCGACCTGGCTGGTGATGACCGGGTCGAGGGCGGCGCGCAGCTTGTCCACGTCCGGCACGTTGACCAGCGCCTGGGGCAGCCGGGTCATGACGCCCGCCAGGTCGGCGAGCGGCGACCCGCTCTTGGCGACGGCGGCCGCCACGTGCAGGCCGGTGAGCACGCCGTCCCCGGTGGTGGCGAACTCGCTCATGATGACGTGGCCGGACTGCTCGCCGCCGAGGGTGAAGCCGTTGGCCGCCATGTCCTCGAGCACGTAGCGGTCGCCGACCTTCGTCTGGTCGACGTGGATGCCGTGCTCGCGCATGGCGACGATGAGGCCGAGATTGCTCATGACCGTGGCGACGAGGGTGTTGTCGGCCAGCTTGTTCTCGGCCTGCAGCCCCAGGGCGAGAATGGCCATGATCTGGTCGCCGTCGACCCAGTTGCCCTGGGCGTCGACGCCCTGGCAGCGGTCGGCGTCGCCGTCGAACGCGAACCCCAGGTCGGCGTTGCGGGCGACGACCTCGGCCTGCAGGCTCTCGATGTGCGTGGAACCGCAGCCGTCGTTGATGTTGAGGCCGTCGGGCTCGCAGTGGATGCCGATGACCTCGGCACCGGCGGCCTCGAAGGCCGGGACGGCGGTGACCGAGGAGGCGCCGTTGGCGCAGTCGAGGACGACGCGCAGGCCCTTCAGGCTCACCCCGCCGAGGGAGGCGGCCAGATGGTTGATGTAGGTGCCCAGCAGTTCGTCGTCGACGCGGATGTGTCCGACCCCCGCCCCGGTGGGGCGCTTCCACTCCTCACCCAGGTGCTCCTGGATGGCGTCCTCGATGGCGTCGTCGAGTTTGACGCCGCCGCGGGCGAAGAACTTGATGCCGTTGTCGGGCATGGGGTTGTGGCTGGCCGAGAGCATGACCCCCAGGTCGACCTCCTGCGTGGCGACCAGGTAGGCCAGGCCGGGGGTGGGGATGACGCCGACGTCGATGACGTCCACCCCGGCGCTGGCCAGGCCGGCCATGACGGCGGCCTGCAGGAATTCGCCGGAGATGCGGGTGTCGCGTCCGACGATCGCCACCGGACGACGGTCGTCGAAGGCGCCGGCCTCGCCGAGCACGTGCGCGGCGGCGACGGACAGGTCGAGGGCGAGTTCTGCGGTGAGATCACCATTGGCGACACCACGGACGCCGTCGGTTCCGAACAATCGAGCCATGGGGGAACTCTACTCACAGCCCGCGCCGCCGCGCCTCCAGCGCGCCGCACGTGGGACGGGCGCCGCGACGCCCCCGCGCCGGGCGGCGGACCCGCCCGTGACGCGGCCAGGCCCGGCCCCTGCGTGAGGGACCGGGCCTGGCCATCGGGCGTCGAGCGATCAGCGCTTGGAGTACTGCGGGGCCTTGCGGGCCTTCTTGAGACCCGCCTTCTTGCGCTCCTTGACGCGGGCGTCGCGCGTGAGCAGACCGGCCTTCTTCAGGGCCGGACGGTTGGCCTCGGTGTCGATGGCGTTGAGCGCGCGGGCGATGCCCAGGCGCAGGGCACCGGCCTGGCCGGTCGTCCCGCCGCCGTCGATCCGGGCGATCACGTCGTAGGCGCCGGCAGCACCGGCGGCGACGAAGGGTTCGTTGATGAGCTGCTGGTGCACCTTGTTGGGGAAGTACTCGTCGAGGGTGCGGCCGTTGACCTGGTAGCTGCCGGTACCGGGCACCAGGCGGACGCGCGCCACGGCCTCCTTGCGGCGGCCGGTGCCGGCGCCGGGGGCGATGACGGCGGGGCGCTCCGAGGCGGTCGCAGTGGCGCCCGCGGAGTCGGAGCGGTAGGCGATCTCGCGGTTGCTCTCGTCGGTGAACGGCGTGGTGCCGGTCTCGATGTCCTCGTTCACGGTCTCAGACACAGTCAAATCCTCACTCACTGCGCGATCTGGGTGATCTGGTAGGGCTGGGGCGCCTGGGCCTTGTGCGGGTGCTCGGGGCCGGCGTACACCTTCAGCTTCCTCATCTGCTGGCGGCTCAGCTTGTTCTTCGGCATCATGCCCCAGACGGCGCGCTCGACGGCCTGGCGGGGGTCCTTCTCGAGCAGCTCGCCGATGGTGGTGACGCGCAGGCCGCCGGGACGGCCGGAGTGGTTGTAGCGCAGCGAATCGGTGCGCTTCTTGCCGGTCAGGGCGATCTTGGACGCGTTGACGACGACGACGAAGTCGCCGGTGTCCATGTGCGGTGCGTAGGTTGGCTTGTTCTTGCCGCGCAGCAAGGTGGCAGCGGTCACGGCGAGACGGCCGAGCACGACGTCCTCGGCATCGATGACATGCCAGGCCCTGGTGATGTCGCCGGGCTTCGGGCTGTAGGTTGACACGGTCGCAGACCATCTTCCACTAGTCACTACGGATTCTGAGCACGCTCCGCACGGCCGGGCCGGGCCCGTGAGCGCCCTCGGACGACTCACCGCGCCGGCGCATCGCCATGGCGGAGACGCAACAGCGACTAACAATAACCCTCACACCCCGCTCAGGTCAAAGCGGACGGGCACGCGCCGCGGCGGCTCCGAGGCGGCGCGTGGGAACTCACCAGGCCCGGCCGCCCCCGCCGCCGATGCCGCCGCCGGAGTGGCCACCGCCGTGGGAGCCGCCCGAGAAGGACGATCCGCCGCCGGTGAAGAAGCCACCGCCCCAGCCGGACCCGCCGCCGTCGCCGTCCCTGCTGTGGGCGCTCGACCAGCCGTCGAGCAGGTTGGAGATCCCGGTGGAGACGGAGCCCTGGCCGAAGGGGCTGCGGGTGGCGAAGAAGGAGTTGCTGTCGGTGTCGTAGCGCCGCTGGTAGCGCCGGTAGTGGTGGCTCATCTCACGGCCGATCTCGACGGTCGGCAGCTCGATGTCGGGCAGCTGCACCTGCGGGATCGAGGCCCGCAGCTCACCGATGGCCCTGCGCCAGCTGTCCTCGCACCCGAAGACGATCGCCCAGGGCAGAAGCGACTCGGTGATCTCGACCTGGTGGACGCCACCCGCCCCGGCCGGTTCGTCGGTCCGGGACGACGCGTCGACGCCGGACAGCACCCTGATGCGGTCGGCCTCGGCCATCGTGATGAACTCGCGCAGCCCCTCGAGCTCGATGAGCACCTTCTTGCCCCGGTCCGTCATGCGTCCGTGGGTCGGCGCGTAGTAGGAGGCGGCGATGACGCCCAGGCAGGAGATGACGCCGACGAGCAGGAAGCGCACGAGACCTTTCGTGTCGTCGGCGTTCGTGAACTCTCCGGCGACGAAGGCGAGCAGGCCCACCGCGTAGAGGCCGATCACGCCGCCGTACAGCAGGACCGAGGGCAGGGAGCTGTCCAGACGCAGCCCTGCGATGGAGAACATCGTGGTCCGGGCCTTCGCCGACCGCTCGAGCGCCTCCGGGGAGCGTGCCTCGTCGAGCCGCACGCCGCCGGGGCCGCCGCTGAACGGGGCGAGCGCGTCCCATTCCCGACCCGAGAACTCGTCCTCGGCGCCCAGGACGACGCGTAGGGGCGGGGCCGATGCGTCGTCACCGGCGGGTTCGTCCTGGAGGATCCGGGCCCGCCCCTCCCAGACCAGCTGGGTCAGCCAGGCGGCCATGCCGTTCGCCGGGTAGCCGAGGAAGTCGGCCGCGACGAGAGGTGAGAGCTTGGCCGGCGGGACGAAGTTCACCGGAACCGGTTCCCTGCGCAGCAGACGCGGGTGGCGGTGACTGTGCCGGACGCCCAGGGCAATGACCAGGGCGAGCAATGCGATGGCCGGCGGCGCCCAGAGCAGCAGGCCGGGCGGGGTCCCGGGGGCCTGGATCGTCGTCGCAACGGTGCCGGGCCGGAAACCGATCGCGATCGTCACGTTCTGACCCGCAGCGAAATCGGTCTCACTCACCCGGAAGCCGTCACCGGTGCGCGAGATCGCGCACTGCCGGGTGGAGCCGGCCGCGCCGCGGTAGCAGGACTGGGCGCCGGTCAGCGAGTCGGTGAGTGCCGGGTCGAGGTGCACCGTGGCCGTGATGGCCCCGATGCCCGCCACCCAGCCGGTGCCGTTGACGTCGAAGTAGAGCTCCTGGCCGTCGCGGGTGCCCACCATGGCGTTCGTGTAGGCGTAGTGCAGCACGTAGGTCTTGCCGCCCCTGACGGTCTGTGACGCGTCGCCGATCCGTACGCTGACGGTGCCGTCCTGCACGTCCGAGGAACCGGCCTGACCATGGCTGCGGGTGGTGGTCCTGACCGGGTTGCCGTTCTCGTCGGTGACGCTCACGTCGGTCAGACCCAGGTCGGAGTCGCCGTAGACGGTGGGGAGCGTGCGCTCGATGCCGTGCAGACCCCACTGCAGGAACTGCACCGTGATCGTCTCCACGACCTCCAGCCGCAGCTTCCCGTCCTGTTCACTGACCGAGTAGTCGCCGTCGAAGGATGTGACGGTGAATCCCGCGTCCGACTGCGAGGGCGGCGCCGACTTGAACGAGACGAAGGCGAAGACGGCGAGCATCACGATCACCCACGCGACGGGGTGAATGATCCAGCGATTGAGCTGCCTCCACATGGCCGGCAGCCTAACCAGGCCCCGGTCTCGGCCGCCACAATGCGCCGGAGGGGGCGCTTGGTATCATCGCCCGCCGACGCCCGACGGTCGACGCCCCTGCCGGCCGTCGGCGGGGGTACGGCGGCGCATTCCCGGGCCGCTCGAGCGACGGTCTTGGGCCGCGAGCCCCGGAACCCTGAGGGGTCGGACGCAGGCGGTGTCATGGCACCTGGGAGCGACCTGAGAAAACTGCAACCGAATGCCCTCAAGTTGACCTGCTTTCTGAAGAGTCTTAGTCTTTTTTCAGAAACAGATTCAGGGAGCGCGGTAGTGCACCCTTAGTTCTCCCCCACAAACCGTGAGGATTTGTTGAATGAGCGCACGCAGGGCACTGGTCGAGCAGCCGGTCGACACGATCTCGGCGACACTCACCACCACTGCAGCCACCACGGCACGGCGGGCCATGCCCGCCACCTCGGCCAAGCGGGCACTGGCCGCTGACGAGTTCATCACCGCCCCCGCCGCCCGCAGGGCGTTGTCGGAGTCACTCGCTGCGACCGAACCGACCCGCGCCCGCCGCGCGGCGGAGCACGCCGTCCCCGTCTCGCTGACCCTCGACGAGCCGGCCGCCGAGCGCGCCTTCATCAAGGCGGCGCCGCGCCGCAAGCGCCGCGACTCGCGCTTCATGGCCGCAGGTCTCGGCCTGGCGGCCGTCATCGGTACCGTCTCCGGCGGGCTGGCCATCACCAACAGCGCCATGGCCTCGGGCACCGCCACCCCGCAGAACACCGCCGAGGTCGAGGCCGTCGACACCGACGAGGTCGGCACCGAGGCGGACGCGATCGCCGGTGAGACCGCCGAACCCGAGGAGGAGACCCCGGCCGTCGTCGAGGTCGAACCCATCACTGTGCAGGTCTCCACCACGGTCGACCCGGCCAGTGTCACCGCGCCCGGCCAGCTGGCACCGCTGTCGACCGCCGAGGCCATCGAGAAGGCCAAGTCGATGGTCGGCGACCAGAACTACGGCAACATGTGCCTGGCCCTGTCGGCCGCCTTCTACGGCTACAGCAGCGCCGGCGTGAACTCCGCCACCGATGCCGCGGCCGCCATCGAGGCCGCCGGGCAGATGCACAAGGACATGACGAACATCCCCGTCGGCGCCCTCATCTGGTACGACGGCGGCCCGTCCGGCAACCCCTTCGGCCACGTCGCGATGTACGCCGGGGACGGCATGGTCTACTCCAACGGCGCCGCGAACGGCGGTGTCGGCCTCATCTCGATCGACGAGCCGGCCGACGGCTGGGGTGAGCCGATCATCGGCTGGTCCACGGTCTGGCTGCCCAGCGCAACCCGCTGATCACATGCTCCCAGGGAGTCCCGGCAGGCGCCGGGACTCCCTTTTTCTCGCCCATCGCCCCGTATCCGGCCGACGCTCCTTGCCACAGCGGCCGAGTCGGGGCAATGTGTGCACATGAGTTCAAAGACGAACGTCGCATCACAGATCCAAGGACCGGAAGATCTGCGCAACGTGGTCCTCGTCGGCTCGTCCGGCAGCGGCAAGACCACGCTGTTCCAGAACCTCTTGAGAGCCCGAATCCCCGACTACCGCCCCGACAAGGAGGACCCGGAGCGCGGCGGCGCGCTCACGCTCGCCAGCGTCGTCAACCACCACGACACGGCCGACGGGGACGTCGTCATCAACCTGCTCGACGCGCCCGGCCACCCCGACTTCGCCGGTGAGCTGCGGGCCGGGCTGCGCGCGGCGGACGGGGCCATCTTCGTCATCAGCGCCGCCGACGGCCTCGACCCGATCACCACCTCGCTGTGGGCGGAGTGCGCCTCGACGGGCATGCCGCGAGCGATCGTCATCACCAAGCTCGACACCGACAAGGCAGACTTCAACACCACCCTCGACGCCATCACCACGGCCTTCGGTTCGGGCACGCACCCGGCCTATCTTCCGCTGGAGGACGCCGACGGTCAGGTCATCGGCAACATGAGCCTGCTGACCGGCCACGTGCACGACTACTCGAGCGGCAGCCGCGTCACGACCGACGCGGACGAGGCGCAGCGCGCCCTCATCGAGAACTTCCGCACCGACTACGTCGAGTCGATCATCACCGAGTCCGAGGACGACGCCCTGCTCGAGCACTACTTCAACGGTGACGAGCTGAACAACGACCAGGTCGTCGAGGCGCTGCTGTCGGCCATGTACCACGGCAATTTCTTCCCGGTCATCCCCGTGCGACTGGACGGCATCGGCACCGAGGAGGTGCTGGGCTTCATCCACCGCGGCTTCCCGCGCCCGACCCGCCGCACGCTGCCGCTCATCGCCGACCTCAACGACGATCCCATCGACCCGCAGCTCGGGTCACCGGAGGGCCCGCTGCTCGCCGAGACGATCCGCACGATCGCCGATCCCTACGCGGGCCACCTGTCGATGGTGCGGGTCTACTCCGGGGTGCTCGCCCCCGAGACCGTCGTCCACGTGGCCGGCCACCGCGAGGCCCTGACCGGTGTCCGGCACGGCCGCGAGGACCACGACGACACCGAGCGGGTCGGCCTGCTGACCGTCCCGGACGGCACCGGCACCGCCCCGGTGTCCCGGGCCGTCGCGGGCCAGATCGTCTATGTCGCCAAGCTGACCAAGGCGGACACCTCGGACACCCTCTCCGAGGCCGAGCACCCGGCCGTCATCGAGCCGTGGGCGCTGCCCGAGCCGCTGCTGCCGACGGCCATCGAGGCGGCCGGGCGCAACGACGAGGACAAGCTGGCCTCGTCCCTGAACCGCCTGGTCATCGAGGACCCGACGGTGCGGGTCGAACGCGACCCCGACACCGACCAGATGATCCTGTGGACGATGGGTCAGGCCCATCGCGATCTCGTGCTCTCGAGACTGCGAGAGCGCTACGGGGTTCAGGTGAACACGCCCCCGGTGCGTATCGGCCTGCGCGAGACCTTCGTCGCCAAGGCGGAGGGTCACGGCCGCCACGTCAAACAGTCCGGCGGCCACGGCCAGTACGCGGTCTGCGACATCCGCGTCGAACCCGGCGAGCGGGGCAGCGGTTTCGTGTTCGTCGACGAGGTCGTGGGCGGCGCCGTTCCCCGTCAGTTCATCGGCTCGGTCGAGAAGGGCATCGCCGCCCAGCTCGCCAAGGGCACGATCAGCGGCCACCCGATGGTCGACGTCAAGGTCACGCTGCACGACGGCAAGGCCCATTCGGTCGACTCCTCCGACATGGCCTTCCAGTCGGCCGGCGCCCTGGCGCTGCGGGAGGCCGCCGGCCCCGACACGGTGGCCCTGCTGGAGCCGGTCGACGCCGTCGCGGTGCGCTGCCCGAACGAGTACCTGGGAACCGTGATGACCGACCTGAGCAACCGGCGCGGCCAGGTCAACGGCACCGAACCCGGCGACGACGGGTTCACCACGGTGACCGCCCGGGTGCCCGCGCTCGAACTGCTCAACTACGCCATCGACCTGCGCAGCATCGCCCGGGGCGCGGCCAGTTTCACCCGTTCCAAGGACGGTTTCGAACTGATGCCCGCGAACAAGGCGGCCGCCTTCCTCGAAGGGCAGTGAGCCGAGCCCGACCAGCCGGGGCCGGTCCCGCCCGGGGCCGGCCCCGCACCGTGTCCGGCGGCGCGGCACCGCAGGTGGCACCAAGTAGGCTGGGTGATCGTGCCAGCCAATGTTGATCCGTCCGGTCCCCGCTCGCCCGGCGCTGTCGGCGCGTCGGCGCCCCGCACCGCCGGTGCGGTGGCGGACCACCCCGGCCGGGGCGTCGTCTCCTTCGTCCGCCGCAGTCCGCGCATGAATCTCTCCCAGCACCGGGCGATGGACGATCTGGCACCCCGCTATCTCATCGACGTGCCCCGCGCCGACATGTCGACCTCGGTCGCCCCGGGCACGCGGATCGATCTGGCCGAGCGCTTCGGGCGCCGGGCCCCGCTCGCCGTCGAGATCGGTTCGGGGGTCGGCGACTCGCTGGTCGCCATGGCCGGCGCCCGACCCGACATGAACGTCCTGGCCTTCGAGGTCTACGCGCCGGCCATCGCCTCGACGATGGGCAAGCTCGACCGCGCTGGGGTGCGCAATGTGCGGCTCGTCGCCGCCGACGGCACCGAGGGGCTGCGCGAACTGGTCGGCACCGCCGCCCTGGCCGAGCTGTGGACCCTCTTCCCCGACCCCTGGCCCAAGAAGCGGCACCGCAAACGACGCCTGGTCAACCAGGTCTTCGCCGAGCTGGTCGCCGATCGTCTCGAGGACGGCGGGCTGTGGCGTCTGGCAACCGACTGGGCCGACTACGCCGAGCAGATGACCGAGGTGCTGGGGTCCAGCCCCCTGTTCGCCAACCGGTACCCCGACCTGCCCGGGGGATGGGCTCCGCGCGGCGACCGGCCGGTCACCCGGTTCGAGCGGCGGGGCATGGAGGCCGGCCGCACGATCCGCGATCTCGTCTGGGCCCGGGTGCCCCGATGACGTCCGCACCGACACGGACCGGCACGCACCGCCTGCGCCTGGACATCGGCTACGACGGCACGGACTTCCACGGCTGGGCGATCCAGCCCGGCCTGCGCACCGTCGAGGGCGAGTTGGCCGACTGGATCGGACGCGTCGCCCGCCTGGGCGCTCCCGCCGAGCTGACGGTGGCCGGACGCACCGACGCCGGCGTCCACGCCCGCGGCCAGGTCGCCCACGTGGACGTACCCGCCCGCATCTCCCCCGCCGAGCTGGGGCACCGGCTGGGAAGGGTCCTGCCGCCGGACATCATCGTGCACCGCGTGAGCCCGGCGCCGGCCGGCTTCGACGCCCGGTTCGCGGCCTCGTGGCGCCGCTACGTGTACCGCCTGTGGGACGAGCGGTCCCGCCCCGACCCCCTGCTGCGCGGCCACACCACCACCGTGGGCCAGGTCCTCGACACCGACCTCATGAGCGAGGCCGGCTCCCGCCTGCTGGGGCTGCGCGACTTCGCCGCCTTCTGCAGGCGCCGCGCGGGGGCCACGACGATCCGCACCCTGCTCGACTGCGCGGCGACCAGGGCCGGCGACCCGAGCAGGACGGTCGAGGTGACGGTACGGGCCGACGCCTTCTGCCATTCGATGGTGCGGTCCCTGACCGGGGCCCTCGTCGCCGTCGGCACCGGCCGCAGGCCCCTGGAGTGGATCGACGCGGTGGCCGCCAGCACGAGACGGTGCGGCGACGTCCACGTCATGCCGCCCGGTGGTCTGTGCCTGGAGGAGGTCCACTACCCCGACGACGGGGCGCTGGCGGCTCGCGTCGGGCAGGCCCGAGCCCTTCGTACCCTGCCCCGGGACGACTGCGGCTGCACCACGGAGGGATGAGGATGAGCCACTACTTCGTCACGCCGGACGGCCCCGGGCGTCCCCGCACCGTCCGCGCCCGCATCTGGGGTCACGACCTCACCCTGGCCAGCGAGGACGGGGTCTTCAGCGCGGGCCGGCTCGACCTCGGCACGGCGGTGCTGCTGCGCGAACTCGACCCGCCCGTCAACCGCCCGGCGCGCTTCCTCGATCTGGGCTGCGGCTTCGGCCCCATCGCGGTGGGGCTCGCCCTGGAGTGCCCCGACGCGCACGTCGACGCCATCGACGTGAACGAACGCGCCGTCGCCCTGACGGCCGCGAACGCGAAGGCCCTCGGCGTCGCCGATCGTGTCACCGCATGCGCCCCGGAACAGATCGGACCCGCGGTCCGCTACGACGAGATCTGGTCGAATCCCCCGATCCGCATCGGCAAGGCGGCCCTGCACGAGCTGCTGGACACCTGGCTCGGCCGGCTGACCCAGGACGGGGTCGCGCACCTGGTGGTCAGCAAGAATCTCGGGGCCGACTCGCTGGCCGCCTGGCTGGCCCGGCAGGGCTGGCATGTCGTGCGGGTGGGCTCGGCCAAGGGCTTCCGCGTGCTCGACGTGACCCGGGCCACCGCCTGATCGGGCCCGCCCCCGGAGCGGGGCGCCCGCCCTCACGCGGGAGGCGAACCGTACAATCGGGATCGGTGCGGCCGCCCCGCCGTCACGGTCCGTCGGCCCCACCGATTCGTCACGTCACCTGTTCGGGACGCCGATGACGGCCGCCGGGCGTCCCGGGAAAGGACCCACACATGTCCATCGGTACGAAGACAGCTGCCGCCGCGACGGCTCTCATCGCCGCCGCCTCGCTCGTCGGTTGTTCCGGCTCCTCGTCGTCCGGGGAGGACTCCTCGGCGTCCGCCTCGACCGGCACCTATTCGAGCGTCGAGGAGTGCACCGGGGCCGGCCAGGTCTGGCTGGTCGTCTCGACCGACCAGGGCGAGGTGCTGGCCAACCAGTGCGTCGGCAACCCCGAGAACGGCGCCGCGGCCCTTGAGGCGGCCGGCCTGACGATCGCCCGCG
The DNA here is from genome assembly GCF_900289195.1 of Propionibacterium ruminifibrarum. Taxonomy (GTDB): domain Bacteria; phylum Actinomycetota; class Actinomycetes; order Propionibacteriales; family Propionibacteriaceae; genus Propionibacterium; species Propionibacterium ruminifibrarum. Next base: position 34,569 of record NZ_OMOH01000011.1, on the reverse strand, counting down.
ACGGCAACAGCCAGTTCATCTGCCAGATCGACGGCTACCCGTCGGAGTGCACGGTCACCTCCGACAGCTACTGGAACTACTACCACGCCGAACCCGCCGGCACCTGGTTCTACTCGCAGGAGTCGGCCGACACCTTCGCGCCGGAGGGCGGCTGGATCGAGGGGTGGTGCTACGGCACCACCTGCACGCCTGAGGGCATCGAGGGTGACGCGGCCCCGCAGATCGACACGTCGGGCCCCGCGGCGGGCGACGCCGATGAGACGGCGGCCGCCGACGACCAGGATCAGTCGCCCGAGGCGGAGCAGTCCTCCGCGGCCTGAACCGCCCGGTGGGTCCCGGGTGCGGCGTCCGTGAGCGCGGACTCCCCACCCGGGGCCGGCTCGTCGGCCTCGGCGAAGAAGGCCCTGCGGTCCGCCCGGCGCAGCACCCTCAGGACGCCCGGACCGACCAGGATGATCGCGACCGCGGTGGTGACGGCGCGCCCGACGTTCCAGCCCATGCCGGTGGCCAGCTCGAAGAGAGCGAAGGTGTGCAGGTTGTGGCCCAGGCCGGCCTCGGCGTCCCAGCCCAGCCCGCTCGTACCCGCGTAGTAGGGCCAGAACGCGAAATCCATGAGGGTGCCGTAGAGCACGGCGCCGACCATCCCCCAGCCGCACAGCATGGCGATCTCGGCCGCCCCGCGCACCCTGCGGGGCAGGACGCCGGCGAAGAGCCCCACGTAGGCGCAGCACAGCGCCTGGTACGGCAGCCACGGCCCGACGCCGCCGATGAGCAGGGACGACACGAGCATCACCATGGCGCCCATGATGAAACCGAACCCGGCGCCGAAGACACGGGCTCCCAGGATGATGAGGAAGAAGACCAGGTCGATTCCAGCGGTGCCGGCGCTGAGGGGGCGCAGGACCGCGTCGATCGCGGTCAGCACCCCCAGCATGGCGAGGGCCTTCACGTCGATCGCGCCGCTCGACAGCTCGACGAGCACGAGAGCGAGGATCACCGGGAGCACCAGGGCGAAGACGAACGGCGCCCGCCCGGAGTAGGCGGCGACGTCACCGGACGGCGCGACGAGTGGCCAGCAGAAGACGGCCAGACCGATGAGCGCCGCCGCGACGAGCGCGACCCGCGAACGCCAGGTCACCGAGACCGCACCGCCCCGGGCCCGGCGGCTCATGACCGCACCGCCCTCACCGAGGCCCAGTCGATGTCGTCCAGGGTGAGGACGGGGCGGGGCGCGAAGACCCGGGCCAGCTGCGGGGCGAAGCTCGGCGAGGCGGCGCAGACCTCCCGGCTCGGGCCGTCGGCGACGATCTGCGCGTCGGCCATCATGACCGTCCGGTCACTGACGCCGGCGGCGAACTCGACGTCGTGGGTGCTGACGAGCACCGTGGCGCCGTCGGCCGCCAGGGCGCGCAGCATGGTGCGCAGCTGGTGCTTGGCCTCGTAGTCGAGGCCGCGGGTCGGTTCGTCGAGCAGGAGCACGCCGGCTCCGGCGGACAGCTGGATGGCGAGGACGAGCCCGAGCCGCTGCCCCTCGGACAGGTCGCGCGGGTCGGTCCGTGACGGCAGGTCCATGCCGAGTCGTTCCAGGAGCGCCCTCGTGGCACCGGGGGCGGCACCGGCGTCCTCGTCGGCCTGGGCGCACTCGGCGGCGACGGTGGGCAGGTAGAGCAGGTCGGCGGCGGTCTGCGGGACGAGCGTGACGAGTCGGCGGGCCGCCCTGGCGCCGAGACGGCGCGGGTCGGCGCCGGCCACGGTGAGTTCACCGGTGCTGCGCCGCCCGCCCTGCAGGGCCCACAGCAGGGTCGACTTGCCGGCCCCGTTGCGTCCCATGAGGGCGGTGACCTGTCCTGCGGTGAGATCGATGTCGATGCCGTCGAGCGCGACGACGGGCCCGTAGGAGACACTCAGTCCCCGGGCGCGCACGGTGGTCGGCCCCACCGGCGCCGGTTCATGTTCGATGACCGACGGCTCCACGTGCTCGCGGCCCACCCGTCGCCGGGCGTCACGCACCGACAACGGCACCTGGGCCCAGCCGATGGCTCGGGAGAGCTGGGCGAGCGGGGGGACGACGTCCGCGTGGGCGAGTACCTCGGCCGGCGGGCCGAACTCGGCCCGGCCGTCGCCGGGCAGCCACAGTACCTGGTCGACCTGCTTCATGACGCGTTCGAGCCGATGCTCCGCCAGGACGACGGTCAGTCCCGCGTCCCAGACGAGCGCCCCGATGGCGGCCAGGACGTCGCTGGCCGCGGTCGGGTCGAGCGCCGACGTGGGCTCGTCGAGGACGAGCACCTGCGGCTGGGCGGCGAGCACCGCTGCGATGGCGACGCGCTGCTGCTGGCCGCCCGAGAGGCTGCGCAGGCTGCGGCGGCGCAGGTCCGCGATGCCCATCGTGTCGAGGGTCTCCTCGACACGTTTGCGCATCGCGTCGGGTGCGATGCCCAGCTGTTCCATGCCGTAGGCGATCTCCTCCTCGACGACGTCGGTGACGAATCCGGCGAGCGGGTCCTGGCCGACGAAACCGACGAGGTCGGCCATGTCGCGGGCCGCATGATCGACGGTGGAGCGCCCTGCGACGGTGACGGCGCCTCTCATCGTCCCGCCCGTGAAACGCGGGACGAGGCCGTTGACGGTGCCCAGCAGGGTCGACTTGCCGGTTCCGGTGCGGCCGGCGACGAGCACCAGGTCGCCCTCGTCGATGCTCAGGTTGACGTCCGCGAGGACCGGGGCCGGACGGCCCGGGTAGCCCACCGACAATCCGATCAGGTCGATCATGGCGTACCACCTCGGGGTCGGAGTCGTTCGGCGTCGAGATCGGCCCGCCCACCGGCCTGCTCCTGCTCCGGCTCGGAACGCCGGGCCGTCCAGGCGAGCCAGTCCGAGACGCGGGGCGGTGGCGGGGTCAGGACGGCGGGGGCCGCCAGCGAGGCCACGATGAACAGGAAGAGCGGGTGGAGGGCGGGCAGGGCCAGCGGCGGCATCGTCACGTCCAGCGCGCCGGGGGCCAGGCGCCCTGCCGCGACCGCGGCCGCGACCGCCACGACGCCACTGGCCAGGACCACCCACTCGGGCCGCGACCAGTCATCGGGCCGGTAGTGGGTGACCTGGAGGCGACGGCCGGCCAGGCGCAGGGCCGCGCCGAGGGCCAGCGCCCCGGCAGCGAGGAGCACGACCCACACCGGGCTCGGCCGGCTGCCGCCCAGCATGAGGAATGCCCCGATCCCCAGGCAGACCGAGCCGAGCAGCCCGAGCAGGATCCCCCACGCAGAGCCGCCGCCCGCCCGTGTCCTGCCGAAACCGCGCGACTCCATGCTCCGGGCCAGCCCCATGGCGCGTTCGACCGAGTCCTCGAGAACCGGGATGACCAGACGGGCCAGGCCGCCGACGCCGGTGACCGCCCCGGCGCGAAGCCGCTGGGCGCGGCGCACCCTGGCCAGCGATTCGATCATCTGCGGGGCGACGGTGAGCGCGATGACCACGGCCACCGAGATCTCGTACAGGGCGGCCGGCACGCTGCGCAGCGCCCGGCGCGGGTTGGCGAGGGTGTTCGCAGCGCCGACGCACAGCAGCATCGCGGCCAGGCGCATCGCGTCGAAGCAGGCCATGAGGACGGGCTCCAGGTAGACCCGTCCGCCGATGCGCAGTCCCGCCGCCCACGAGGGCAGCGACAGCTGGGGCAGGTCCCACAGCAGCGTGCCGGAGGAGGTGGCGCTGAAGAAGGTGGCGAAGAAGACGCGCATGACGAGCACGAAACCGGCCATCGACAGGTAGACGCCCAGTGAGCGGGCCCACGGCTCGTCGCTGCGGCGGCGCAGCACGGTGACGAGCACGGCGGCGCACACGAGCCCGATGAGCCACGGGTTGGTCGTGAGGCTGACGGTCACCGCAGCGCAGATGGCCCAGGCCCACCAGGCCCAGGGGTGCACGGTTCGTCCCACGAGCCGCACGCCCCCCTGCGGCGGGCCGGCATCGATCCCGGTTCCCGTCCTGCTCGGCACCGCTCCCCCATCCCGCGCCTGCCGAGCGCGGGATGATCGCGCCCCAGGCATGCAAGGTCGAGGGTACAACGCCCCGGGAGCCGTGGCCCCGCCCCACTCAGGTGAGACGCTCCTTGACCTTGGCGAGGACCTCCGGCCAGTGGCCGTCCAGGCGCCGGCCGGCCAGCACGACACCGCCCCAGCAGGCGAGTCCGCCGACGAGCAGGCCGACGATCAGCCCGGCCCAGCCCAGCGCCGGCCGTCCCATGGCCGTGGCCAGGATGAACAGGAGACCCGAGGGCGCCCCGCCGAGGACCGGCAGGATCATCGTCAGCACCGACCCGAGGAAGGTCTCGGCCGTGCTGCCCGCGTTGCGGGTGAAGACGCTCGAGGTGGGTGGCGGCATGGGCTGCTGCCACATCGCATCCACCCAGGTTCCGGTGCCCATTGCGACGAGCCATGTTCCGACGGTCATGCCGATCAGGCCCGGAACGTCGTATCCGGGTGCCAGGACGAGCGCGACGACGAGACTGCAGAGCAGGACCGGGCCGCTGATGATCGCGACGACGGCGACGCGGGCCGCCCGGTCGTGGACGGCGGACACCTGCGACAGCGCCACGGTCCACAGCGCCGAGCCGTCGTAGCTCAGCCCCCAGGCCGAGACGTTCGAGGTCATCAGCGCGCACATGAACGGCGCCAGGGCGATCGCCTGCCGCTGGTCGCCGAGCACGGCCGGGAGGACCATGATGAGGGGCACGAGGACGATGCTGATGAGCTGGATGAACCGGCGCTGGTCGCGGCGCCAGTAGCGCAGCTCACGGCCCATGAGCGCGCCCACGACCCCGGCAGGCAGCAGGTCGTCGAGTCGGGAGCCCTTGACCCGTGCGGCCTCGTCCCGCGTGACCGGGTTGACCAGGGTCCGGTCGATGAGGCGCACCCAGCACCGGGCGAGCAGCGCGACGAGCGCGAGCGAGGCGACGACGTGCACCAGCAGGACCGGCCAGGCGCCCTGCTGGGCGTCCCAGGCCAGTGACCAGCACCACCCGAAGGGCGTCCACCGGGCGATCTGCGCGGCGGCGGTCACCGGGGCCAGCAGTTCCGTGCCCCACAGGGCGTCGACTGGGGCTTGGGAGAGGAACTGGAAGCCGACGCCGGCGCCGATGACGCCGAGCAGCAGCACGACCCCCAGCCGCTCGCGCACGCGCCTCCTGCCGAGAACAGGGCCGAGCGCTGCCAGCACCACGCGTGCCAGCAGGACGCAGGTGGTGACGCCGAGCAGCAGCTGGGCCGCGGCGAGTACCGCGGACAGGGGCTCGGCGCGCCAGGCGACGACCACGAGGAGCGCGACGATGCCGACGGCGACCGAGCCCGGGGTGAGCAGGGCGGATGCGAACAGTGCGGGGGCCAGTTCGCGCCCGGTGCGGGGCGTGAGGGCGAAGCGGGCGGGTTCGAGCAGGCTCGCGTCGCCCGCGCCGGCGACACCGATCAGGGGCCAGCCGAGGGTGATGACGGCCATGGCCGCGGTGAGCACCGGCCCGCGCACCGCTGAGGCCTCGTCGAGGCCGAGCGCGACGATTCCGGCGCCGAGCAGGGCGAGCAGGCCGAGGCCGTAGAGCAGCACGATGGCGAAGGCGACGATGCGCCCGGTGCTGGCGGTGACGCCGCGCCAGGTGAGTTTCAGTTGGAGCCGGGCGAGGTATCCAACCACGACAGCTCACCCCCGCCCACCCGGTGGACGCCGACGAGCTGCAGGAAGCGCTGCTGGAGCGGCAGCCCGGCGCGGACCTCATCGATCGTGCCGGCGGCGAGGATGCGGCCGGCGGCCATGACGGCCACGGCATCGCACAGCGTCTCGACGAGCTCCATGACGTGACTCGACATGACGACGGTGCCGCCCCCGGCCGTGTAGCGGTGCAGGATCTGCCGGATCGTCTCGCCCGAGACGGGGTCGACGGACTCGAAGGGCTCGTCGAGGACGAGGAGGCGGGGGTTGTGGATGAGGGCGCAGGCCAGGCCGATCTTCTTGGCCATGCCCGCCGAGTAGTCGCAGACCATCTTGTCGGCGTCACCGGCCAGGTCGAGCGTGGCGAGCAGCTGGTCAGCGCGCTGGCGTGCGGTGGTGCGGTCGATCCGGTGCATGCGGGCGACGAACTCGAGCAGTTCGCGCCCGCTGAGCCGGTCGAAGGTGCGCAGCCCGTCGGGCAGGACGCCCATGAGCGCCTTGGCGGCGGCGGGGTCGGCCCAGACGTCGTGCCCGGCGACGTGCACCTGCCCCTGGTCGGGCCGCAGCAGGCCGGTCGCCATCGACAGGGCGGTCGTCTTACCTGCCCCGTTGGGGCCGACCAGGCCGAACAGGGATCCGGCGGGAACGTCCAGGTCGATGCCGGCCACCGCGCACCTGCCGCCGAAGAACTTCACCAGCCCACGGATCGACAGGGCGGCCCGCGGGTTCGCCGCGGCGGGCACCGGCGCCCCGCCGGGAACGGTCTGGGACGGTCCGGCGGGGACGCCCTGGGGCCAGTCGGCGGGTGCCGCCTGCGGCGGGACCTGCGGGCCAGGCGCAGCCGGGTACGGCTGCTGGGCGGCTCCGGGAGCGGCCCAGTGGTCCGGGCCGGAGACCGTCCGCCCCGGGTCGCCCTGCGGTATCGATGACGTGCTCATGTCCCCATCATCCTGAAATCCCGCGCCGCCGCGCATCCCATCTCGGGATGGAATCAGCCCTTCCGTCTCATTCCTTCGACGGATCCGCCCGCGGCCGACCCGCGGTTCTGCGGCCGGATCGGGCGGTGCGGGAATAGACGGGCACCGGCCGCATGTTGTTGAAGATGACACCGACGAGCCCCGGGCGCAGCCGGCGCCGGGGGCGGAATGAGGAGACATGGCCATTTACACGCTTCCGGAACTGCCCTACGACTACTCCGCGCTGGAGCCCTACATCTCGGGCGAGATCATGGAGCTCCACCACGACAAGCACCACCAGGCCTATGTCGACGGCGCCAACACGGCCCTCGACAAGCTGGCGGAGGCGCGCGAGAGCGGCGACTTCGGTGCCATCAACAAGCTCGAGAAGGACCTGGCCTTCAACCTCGGCGGCCACGTCAATCACTCCGTCTTCTGGCAGAACATGGCCCCCAAGGGGTCCGGCCCCGAGGCCCCCGAGGGCGAGCTCGCCGAGGCCATCACCGAGTTCTTCGGCTCCTTCGACGCGATGAGGGCCCAGTTCAACGCCGCCGCCACCGGGATCCAGGGGTCCGGCTGGGCCTCGCTGGTCTGGGATCCGCTGGGCCGGCGCATCCAGACCCTGCAGTTCTTCGACCACCAGAACAACCTGCCGGCCGGCGCCACCCCGATCCTCCAGCTCGACATGTGGGAGCACGCCTTCTACCTGCAGTACAAGAACGTCAAGGGCGACTACGTCAAGAACTGGTGGAACGTCGTCAACTGGGACGACGTCTCCGCGCGCTTCCTGGCCGCCAAGAACGCCTGAGTCGGACCGTTGGACATGGTTTCTCAGGAAACTTGAGGCAACCGTTTCCCGGACGAAGGGGCTCCCCGTGTGCGACGGGGAGCCCCTTTTACCGTTGTGACAAGGTTTTTCACCGGTCTCGGCAGGAAACACCCGCGGCCTTGGCGATTCAGGGTTCAATGGGGGTCTTCTTCCACATCTCTCAGCCTTGTCTTAGACTGGGGTCATTCATCGGTGCGTCTTCCCCACGCCCCATGTGAAGACAAGCATGTGAAGAGAAACGTTCTTTCAACTCCAGGAGTCTGAACGCGTGAAGAAGACATGGACCGCCCCGGTCGCCACCTGTGTCGGGGCAGCAACCCTGTTCACGAGCGGCTTCAGCATCGCGCTGGCCAACAATGACGTCGAGCTGATCGTCGACGGCCAGAGCACTGAGACCCATCAGCTCGGCGGCACGGTCGCCGACCTGCTCAACGCCCATGACATCACCCTCGACGACGCCCACGACGTCGTGAGCCCCTCGCTCGACACGAGGATCACGGACGGCCAGCAGGTCTCGGTGAACTACGGCCGTCCCGTCAACGTCACCATCGACGGGGCGAAGAATTCCCTGTGGACCACCTCCACCAGCCTCGATGACGTGCTCGACTCGCTCGGCGTCGCCGACGACGCCCGCATCTCGATCGACCGGAACACCCGGATCGAGCGCGAGGGCATCACCGTCACCGCGGTGACCCCGAAGAACGTCACGCTCGTGGCCGACGGCGAGGAACGCCGGCTGGTCTCCACCGACGAGACCGTCGCCGACCTGCTCGCCAGCAATGGGATCACCCTCGGCGAGAAGGACCGGGTGAGCGCCGACCCGGCGACCCCCGTGACGAAGGACATGCGCATCCAGGTGCAGCGGGTCACCACGAAGAAGGTCACCGAGACCGAGAAGATCCCCTACGAGACCGAGGAGACCGAGGACGACACCCTCGACGCCGGTACCGAGAAGGAGACCCAGGAGGGCCGGGACGGCTCCAAGGACGTCGAGTACGAGGTCGTCATCGTCGACGGTGTCGAGGAGAGCCGCACCAGCAAGTCCGAGAAGGTCACCTCCGAGCCGGTGACCAGGCGGGTCAGGGTCGGCACCAAGTCCAGCGACGGCAACACCGGCTCCACCGAGGGCCTCGACCTGTCGAGGGCCGACATGTGGGACCGGATCGCCGCCTGCGAGTCCTCCGGGAACTGGTCGATCAACACCGGCAACGGCTACTACGGCGGTCTGCAGTTCGACAGCCAGACCTGGCTCGGGGCCGGTGGCGGCGACTACGCGCCCCGCGCGGATCTGGCGACCCGCGAGCAGCAGATCACCGTCGCCAACCGGCTCTACGCCGAACGCGGCCTGTCCCCCTGGGGCTGCGCGAGCGCGGCCTGAGACCCCCACGCGACACGGCCCCGGACCGGGCCGGACGCGAAGACGCGAGGCCCCACCCGCATCCGATCGGGTGGGGCCTCGCGTCTTCCCCTGTCCGGAACCGAGCCGCCCGTGTCGGGGAACACCGATCCGAGCCGCAACGCATGATGCCCGGCCCCTTCCGGGGCCGGGCATCATGACTCACGACGTCGGATCAGTGACTCACTTCTCCTCGTCCGCCTCGGCGGGCTCCACCGCGTCCTCGTCCTCAGCGGCCTCGGCCTGCTCATCCTCGACGACGGCCTCGGCCTGCTCCTCGTCAGCGGCCTCGGTGTCGGCGGCAGCAGCAGCGGCCTCCTCGATCGCCTCGACAGTCTCGGCGGCGGTCGGGGCTGGCTTGGCCTGGCTCTTGGGGCTGACCGGTTCGGTGATGATCTCGATGACGGCCATCGGGGCGTTGTCGCCCCGGCGGTTGCCGATCTTCGTGATCCGGGTGCAACCGCCGTCGCGGCCTTCGAGCGCCGGTGCGATGTCGTCGAAGAGGTGGCGCAGCACCTCCTTGTCGCGGATGGTCCTGGCGACGATGCGGCGGTTGTGCAGGTCACCGCGCTTCGCCTTGGTGATGAGCGTCTCGGCCAGGGGCTGCACGCGACGGGCACGGGTCACCGTGGTGGTGATCCGGCCGTGCTCGAACAACTGGCTGGCGAGGTTGGCCAGGATGATCCGCTGGTGGGATGCGCTGCCGCCGAGGCGGGGACCCTTCGTGGGCTTGGGCATGTTTCTCTCTCCAAATCATGTGGCGCGCGCGAGGGCGCACAGATCAGTACTGTTCCGTCTCGGCGTAGTCGGCGCCGTCTTCTTCTTCGTCCTCATAGCGGTCGGCCGCCGCCAGCGGATCAAAACCGGGGGCGCTGTCCTTGAGGGACAGGCCCAGCTCGGCCAGCTTCTCCTTGACCTCGTCGATCGACTTCGAACCGAAGTTGCGGATGTCGAGCAGATCCTGCTCCGAGCGGCTGACCAGTTCACCCACGGTGTGGATGCCCTCGCGCTTGAGGCAGTTGTACGAGCGCACCGACAGATGCAAATCGTCGACGGGCAGGGCCAGGTCGGCGGCGAGCTGCTCGTCGACCGGGCTCGGACCCATTTCGACGCCCTCGGCCTCGACGTTGAGTTCACGGAACAGGCCGAAGAGCTCGACGAGGGTCTTACCGGCGGAGGCCACGGCGTCCCTCGGGTGGATGCTGGGCTTGGTCTCCACGTCGACGATGAGCCGGTCGAAGTCGGTGCGCGTCTCGACACGCGTGGCCTCGACCTTGTAACTCACCTTGAGCACGGGCGAGTAGAGCGAGTCGACGGGGATCCGCCCGATCTCCGCGTCCGGATCGTTGTTCAGGGCGCTGGACACGTAGCCGCGTCCCCGCTCGACGACGAGCTCCATCTCGAGGGAGCCGTTGTCGGCCAGCGTGGCGATGTGCATCTCGGGGTTGTGGATCTCGACACCGGCCGGGGCCGCGATGTCGGCGGCCGTGACATCGCCGGCGCCGGACTTGCGCAGGTACATGGCGACGGGCTCGTCCTCCTCGCTCGAGAGAACAAGTCCCTTGAGGTTGAGGATGATCTCCGTGACGTCCTCGACGACACCGGGCAGGGTGGAGAACTCGTGCTGGCAGCCCTCGATCTTGATGGACGTGATCGATGCGCCGGGGATCGAGCTGAGCAGCGTGCGGCGCAGCGAGTTGCCGAGCGTGTACCCGAAGCCGGGTTCGAGGGGCTCGATGATGAACCGCGAGCGGAAGTCGCCGACGACCTCTTCGGAGAGGGTCGGGCGCTGTGCGATGAGCATTCTTTTCCCTTTCCGCCCCGACCGCTATATGACGGGGCGATGAGCCGGCCACGAGGACTCCCCTCGCGGCCCTGGTGCGGGGGCGGGGATGACCCCGCCCCCGCCAAGAGGACGGCCCCGCGCCGACGGCCGGCGCGGGGGCGCCGAATCACTTCGAGTAGAGCTCGACGATTGCCTGCTCGTTGACGTCCACGACGATCTGGTCGCGCGTGGGCAGCTGATGCACGAGGATGCGCATCTTGTTGGGCTTGACCGTGAGCCAGGCGGGCACGTCGCGTTCGCCGAAGGTCTCACGGGCCACGATGAAGGGGACCATCTGCTGGCTCTTCGGGCGCACGTCGATGATGTCGAGGGCGCTCACCCGGAAGCTGGGGATGTTCACCTTCCTGCCGTTGACGAGGAAGTGGCCGTGGCTGACCATCTGACGGGCCTGGCGGCGGGTCTGTGCGAAGCCGGCGCGGTACACGACGTTGTCGAGGCGGGACTCGAGGATCTGCAGCAGCAGGTCACCGGTCTTGCCCTGACGGCGGGAGGCCTCCTCGTAGTAGTGCCGGAACTGCTTCTCGAGCACGCCGTAGGCGAAACGCGCCTTCTGCTTCTCACGTAGCTGGAGCGAGTACTCCGAGTCCTTCGTGCGGCCGCGGCCGTGGACGCCCGGGGCGTACGGGCGGCGTTCGAACGCCTTGTCGTTGCCGACCAGGTCCACCCCGAGGCGACGGGACTTCTTGGTCATGGGGCCGGTGTAACGGGCCATTGTTGTTCAGTCCTTTTCTGCTTGGTCGGGTTCAGACGCGGCGGCGCTTCGGGGGGCGGCAGCCGTTGTGCGGCACCGGGGTGACGTCGGAGATCGTGCCGACCTCCAGGCCGATGGCGCCGAGCGAACGGATGGCGGTCTCACGACCGGAGCCGGGACCCTTGACGAAGACGTCGACGCGCTTCATGCCATGGTCCATGGCACGACGACCAACAGCCTCGGCTGCCATCTGGGCGGCGAACGGGGTCGACTTGCGGGAGCCCTTGAAACCGACGGTGCCGGCCGAGGCCCATGCGATCACGGCGCCATTGGTGTCGGTGATGGCGATGATCGTGTTGTTGAACGTGCTCTTGATGTGGGCCTGACCGGCGACCACATTCTTCTTCTCCTTGCGCCGCACCTTGGTCTTCGCGGCGGCCTTGCGGGCTGCAGTAGCCATAAAGTTCTCAGTCTCCTGGAATCAATCCTTGTTCCGCGTCGCCCTGGGGCTCAGCGGGCCTTCTTCTTGCCTGCGACGGCCTTCTTGCGGCCCTTGCGGGTGCGGGCGTTGGTGCGGGTGCGCTGGCCGCGGACCGGCAGGCCGGCGCGGTGGCGGCGGCCCTGGTAGGTGCCGATCTCGACCTTGCGGCGAATGTCGGCTGCCACGGCGCGGCGAAGATCGCCCTCGACCTCGTAGTTGGCGTCGATGAAATCGCGGAGGGCGACGAGCTGCTCGTCGGTCAGGTCCCTCACGCGGATGTCGGGGCTGACACCGGTTGCTTCCAGGATCTTGTCGGCACGGGTCCTCCCGATGCCGTAAATGTATGTGAGTGCGACCTCCAGGCGCTTGTCGCGCGGCAGGTCGACACCTTCGAGGCGTGCCATCAGGCGGTACCTTTCAGTTCTCGGCCGGTTCCACCCGGCCGCGAAGGTTGTGGCGTGAGGCGTTCCCGCGGCCCGGGGATCGGGTCCCCGGCGGGCCCTGGCCTTCGTCCAGGGGTTTGACTGGGTCCGGCCCAGCCCTGCACTCACGTTGGGAGCCGCTGCGCGGCACGGGGCCCGCAGCGGTTGTTCAGTTGTCGTGAAGAGCGGGTGCTCAGCCCTGGCGCTGCTTGTGGCGCGGGTTGGTGCAGATCACCCGGACGACACCGCGGCGACGGATCACCTTGCAGTTGTCGCAGATCTTCTTGACGCTCGGCTGAACCTTCATCGAGCCTCTCCTTGAATGGGCCGCGGGGCACGATGCCCCACGGTCATGGGTGTGACGTGATTACTTGTGGCGGTAGACGATGCGTCCACGCGTCAGGTCATAGGGGGAGAGCTCCACGACGACACGGTCCTGGGGCAGGATGCGGATGTAGTGCTGACGCATCTTCCCGCTGATCGTCGACAGCACCTTGTGGCCGTTGTCCAGCTCAACGCGGAACATCGCATTGGGCAGGGCCTCGACGACTGTGCCCTCGAGCTCCAAGGCTCCCTCTTTTTTGGCCATAGACTCTCAATCTCTTGATCGAACGCTTGGACGTGCCCGACGGCCGAAACCACACGGACACCCGCATGCGACCATGCGGGCATCACCGGACACAATGAACCGACGGTCAATGTTATGCCACCTGGGCCCGGCGCCCAAATCCGCCGCCGGCCCGCGGCAACCGCCCGCGCCCCCGCTCGGCTGCGGCGACCACGAACCGGCCGGCTGCCCGCTGGGCGGGGTGGCGCGCGCCCGAGGGCGTGATCTGCTTTGCTTGGGAGTGCCAGTCGACGCATCCCGAGGAGCAATGATGTCCTTCTTCACGATCAACTACACCTACGATCCGGCCAAGGACGCCGATGCGGTCCGTCCGGTGCACCGGGCCTATCTGCGCGAGTTGTACGCCGCCGGCTCGCTCAAGGCGGCGGGCCCCCTGCTGGGCACCGACCCGGTCAGGGCGTTGCTCATCGTCGAGGCCCCCGACGAGGCCGCCGCCACCGCGCTCAGCGATGCCGACCCGATGGTCACGGAGGGCATCGTCTCCGACCGCAGCGTCATCGAGTGGAACCCGGTCACCGGTATCTTCGCCCAGCCCTGACCCTCTGCCACCCGCAGCGGCCCGCGGCCTCACGGGCTGCGGGCCGCTGTCGTCGTTTCGGGGGCTCACACGCTCGTCGTGTTGTGCTCGTGCTCCTGGTGTTTGGCCGGCTCGAGCTGGATGGTGGAGTGGTCGATACCGAAGTGTGCGGCCAGGCACTCGTCCAGTTCGTCGAGGATCTGGTTGGCATGGGCGTCGGTGAAGCACTCGTCGGCGATGATGACGTGCGCGCTCACCGCGGTGACGCCCGATGTGACGGTCCACGCGTGCAGGTCGTGGGCCGCCTTGACGTGGTCGACGTCGAGCAGGTGCCGGTGTACCTCGTCCAGGTCGAGATCGGAGGGTGCCGCCTCCATGAGGATGCGCACTGCCTTCGCGGTGATCGGCACGCCGGCCCGCACCATGAGGAGGACGACGATGAGTGAGGCGATCGCGTCGGCCCGCATCCAGCCGGTGACGAGGATGACGGCCGCCGCGGCGAGGGTGCCGATGAACCCGAACAGATCGGTGAGGATGTGCTGGTAGGCGCCCTCGACGTTCAGGCTGGTGCGGTTGGCCGCGGCGATGAGGCGGACGTCGACGACGTTGACGACCATGCCGATCACCGCCACGATCATGACGGGGACGGCGTCGACCTCGGGCGGGTCGACGAGGCGTTCGATGGCCTCGACGAGGACGATGACGGCCACCACCAGCAGGCTCACGCCGTTGACCATCGCGGAGATGATCTCGGCCCTGCGCCACCCGAAGGTCATGGACCCCTTCGGCGGGCGGACCGCCAGCTTGGCGGCCCACAGGGCGATGGCGATCGACGCGGCATCGGTGAGCATGTGGCCGGCGTCGGACAGCAGGGCGAGGGAGCCGGTCAGCAGCGCGACGACGACCTCGACCAGCATGAAGGCGAGCAGGAGCAGAAGCGCCCCCCACAGGGGGCCGCGGCGAGTGGTGGCGGTGACGGTCACGCCGTGGTCGTGGTGATGGTGCTCGTGCACCTCATCGGATCCGCCTGGCCGGTGCCCGCCGGGAGCGCCGTGGGCGTGGTCGTGCTGCATCAGTCCTCCTGTTCGATCCACTCGGACCAAACCTTAGGGCTGCCTCAGTCCACAAATCCAGTGCTGGGACCAGCATGCGGCCAGAACATCCCGCCCGCCACCGATTCCCCTGGTCAGGAGGCCGAATCAGCTGCGAATGATCCTCACTCCGCGGCTTGTCAGAGAAGTGCCACCAGGAGCAGTACGACGACCGCCACGAGCACCACCGCGGCGCCGATGCCGAACCACGACGAGGCCCTGACAGCGGGGGTGCTGTCGGGGCGGATCGAGGGGTCGTTGACCTGCCCGGGGGCGAGGGCGACGTCATTGCTGGACCCTGCGGGGTCGCTGAAGCGGTACTGCGCGGGCAGTCTCTCGCCGATCCTGGCGAGCTCGGCCCTGCTGCCGGCGGTGAACAGTTCGTCCTGCAGCTCACGGTAGTCGGCCAGGTCGAGGTGACCGCCGGTGTAGGCGGCGCCCAGGAGGTCATTGAGGCGCGACCGGTCGCGCTCGAACTGCTCCCCGGGCACCGGCATGTTCGTCATGACAACAGCCTATGCGACCCGCCGGCACCGGCCGCGCCCGCCCGCTCAGCCCAGCGGGGCGAACCGGACTCCCCTGCCCCCGAGTTCGGCCTCGCCGCCGTCGGGTTCGGTGAGCACCCACAGGCCGTCGGGCATGACGGCCACCGTGTTCTCCCAGTGCGCGGCCCGTGAGGAGTCCCGGGTCACGACGGTCCATCCGTCGTCGAGCTCGACGACCTCCTCACCGCCGAGGGTCACCATGGGTTCGACGCACAGGCACATGCCGGCGACGATGCGTGGACCCCTGCGCGGGCGACCGACGTTCGGCACGTCCGGGGGCTGGTGCATGGCGGTACCGATGCCGTGCCCGGTGTACTCGCGCAGCACGCCGTACGAGCGGCCGTGCGAACCGACCGAGGACTCGACTCCGTGGGAGACGTCGCCGACGCGGGCGCCGGCGCGGATCCGGGCGATGCCGTCCCACATGGACCGGCGGGTCACCTCGGAGAGGGTACGGGACGGCTCGTCGACCTCGCCGACGGCGACGGTCCGGGCGGCATCGGCGTGCCAGCCCTCGACGATGGCGCCGAAGTCGATGGAGACGATGTCCCCCTCGGCGAGGACGCGTTCACCGGGGATGCCGTGGACGACGACCTCATTGACGCTGATGCAGGCCACGCCGGGGAAGGGCGGGTAACCCCAGCCGGCGCCGTAGTTGAGGAAGTTGCTCCGGGCGCCGCGCCTGGCCAGCACCTCACGGCCGATCCGATCAAGCTCCCCCGTGGTGACGCCCGGCCGTGCGGCGGCGCTCATCGCCTCGAGGCCTTCGGCGGTCACCAGCCCGGCCCGGCGCATGAGGCGGATCTGGTCGGGTGTCTTGATCTCGATTCGCTCGCGCATGGGCCCGGGTCAGGCCACGAAGGCGTCGACGGCGGCGGTGATGCGGGCACCGACCTCCTCGACGGTGCCGTTGCCGTCGACCCTCACGAGCAGGCCCTGCTGCTCGTAGGTGTCGAGCAGGGGCTGGGTGGACTCCAGGTAGACGTCCATGCGGTGGCGGATGGTCTCCTCGTTGTCGTCGACACGGCCCTCGATGCCGGCGCGCTTGAGGAGCCGGGCGATGAGGTCCTCCGGGTCGACGTCGAGGCAGATCACGGCATCCAGACCGGCGGAGTGCTCCGCCAGGTAGGCCCCGAGCGCCTCGACCTGGTGCAGGGTGCGGGGGAAACCGTCGAGCAGCCAGCCGTCGGCCGCGTCGGCCTCGTCGAGCCGGTTGGTGATGATCTGTTCGGTGAGTTCGTCGGGCACGTAGTTGCCGGCGGCCATGATGGCGCTGACCTGCTTACCCAGCTCGGTGCCCTGCTTCACGTTGGCCCGGAAGATGTCACCGGTGGAGATCGCCGGAATGCCGTAGTGCTCGGCGATGCCGACGGCCTGCGTGCCCTTGCCCGCCCCGGGGGCGCCCATGATCAACAGTCTCATCTGAGGAACCCTTCGTAGTTGTGCTGATGGAGCTGGGACTCCACCTGTTTCATGGTGTCGAGACCGACACCAACCATGATGAGCAGACTCGTGCCGCCGAAGGGGAAGTTCTGGTCGGCGTTGATCCAGATGATGGCCAGCGTCGGGATGAGCGAGATGACCGCCAGGTAGAGCGATCCCGGAGCGGTCAGCCTGCTCAGGACGTACGCCAGGTAGTCCTCCGTGGGTTTGCCGGCCCGGACGCCGGGGATGAAGCCGCCGTACTTGCGCATGTTGTCGCTGATCTCCACCGGGTCGAAGGTGATCGCCACGTAGAAGTACGTGAAGAAGATGATGAGCAGCAGGTAGATGACGTTGTAGACGAGGCTGTCCCCGGTGCCCGCCAGGTTCGCGGCGATCCACTCCGAGGCCTTCCCGGTCGGCCGGAAGATCAGGTAGAGCGAGGGCAGGTACAGGATCGAGGAGGCGAAGATGACCGGGATGACGCCGGCCTGGTTGACCTTCAGCGGGATGTAGGTGCTGGACCCGCCCATGAGACGGTTGCCGACCATGCGTTTGGCGTACTGCACGGGGATGCGCCGCTGCGCCTGCTCGACGAAGACCACCCCGGCCATGACCAGCAGGCCGACGGCGACGACGATGATCATGAGCAGCCAGCCCTGGTTCCCGGGGTGGGCGGTGCGGATGGCCCACATCGAGCTCGGGAAACGCGCCGCGATCTGGGTGAAGATGAGGATCGACATGCCGTTGCCGATGCCGCGGTCGGTGATGAGCTCGCCGAGCCACATGATGAGCGAGGTGCCGGCGGTCATGGTGAGGATCATGACGACGATCGAGAAGATACCGGTGTCGTAGACGACCGACTGGGTGCAGGTGCTGTACAGCTGGCCGGAGACGGCCAGCATCGTGAAGCTGGTGGCCTGCAGGACGGCGAGGACGACCGTGACCCAGCGCGTGTACTTGGTGATCGTCTCCTGCCCGGTGGAGCCCTCCTTCTTGAGGTTCTCCAGGTGCGGGATGACGACGGTCAGCAGCTGCAGGATGATCGACGCCGTGATGTACGGCATGATGCCCAGCGCGAAGACCGACAGGTGCAGCAGCGCGCCGCCGCTGAACAGGTTGATCATCGCGTAGGCGCCGGCCGCGTCACCCGTGGTGGCATCGGCCGCGCACTGCTGGATCGCGGAGATGTTCACGTTGGGGGTGGGGATGGAGGCCCCCAGCCTGAAGATCACGAGGATCATCAGGGTGAACAGGATCTTCTTGCGCAGGTCCGGGGACCGGAACGCGTTGAGGAAAGCCGAAATCACAACTGCACTCTCTGTTGGCTGCTGATGGACCGCCCACCCGGCGACGGGCGCCGGGGGCCATGGCGCAACTCGAACAGCGTACCCCGTTTGACCGGGCCGAGTGAATCCCGGACGTCGCGGCCCCGCCAGACCGTGCCTGTCGGGCCCGCTCGGGGACGGTTCAACGCCGCCGACTCACCGGACGACGGGCACCGTCCAGGGCCATCCGCTGCCGAGCGGCACGAACTCGCCGCCGCCCATGAGGGTGACCCGGTCGGCGATGAGCGCGAAACCGCGGTCGTTGAGCAGGCCGTCGTGGATCGGGATGACGAAGCGGGCGCCCACGGCGCGGACGAACTCGACGGTCTCACTGACCTTGCTCCACGGCGCCATCATCGGCACCGCCAGCACGTCGACGTCCCGGGGGGCGGTGTCGATCTCGTCGCCGGGGTGGAAGAGCACGGGTTCGCCCGGGGCGGCGAAGACCAGGCCGACATTGCCGATGCGCGGGATCTCGGGATGGATCACCGCGTGGCGGCCGCCGACCGCGGTGACACGGACGTCCTTGACGGCGACCTGCCGGCCGGCCTCGAGCGCCACACCCCCGGGCGTGGCGACGTCGGCGAGGACACCGGCCTCGGCGTACACGGCGAGGCCGGGACGGTCGGCGACGAACCCGGGGAAACGCGCCGGGTCGACATGGTCGGGATGACGGTGCGTGACGAACACGGCGTCGAGCCCGCCGAGGTCGGTCCATCCGTCGGAGTAGTTGCCCGGGTCGACGAGGATCCGGGCGTGGCCGGTCTCCACCAGGAGACATGAGTGGCCGAAACGCGTGATCTGCATGGTCCCACTATGCCGCCACCGGGCCCGCACGACGAACCACCAGGCGGAACCGGCGCAGGGGCGGGGCGATGCGGCTCACTCGTACCAGTCGGGTGTCGGCTCGGCAGGGACGTACTTGGCGCGGTAGCTGTTGAGGCGCTCGGCGATCATGAAGGCCATCTCGAGGCTCTGGTTGCGGTTCAGGCGGGGATCGCAGGTCGTCTCGTAGCGTTCGGCCAGGTCGGCCTCGGACAGCTGGAAGGCGCCTCCGAGGCACTCGGTGACGTCGTCGCCGGTGAGCTCCATGTGGACGCCGCCGGGCCAGGTGCCCAGCTGCTCGTGGACGTCGAAGAAGCCGTTGAGTTCCTCCACGACGGCCGCGTACTCGCGGGTCTTGTAGCCCTTGGGGGTCTCGAAGGTGTTCCCGTGCATGGGGTCGCACACCCAGGCCACTTCCCGCCCCGATGCCACAACGCCCTCGACGAGGGCGGGCAGCCTGTCACGCACCTTGTCGGCACCCATCCGGGTGATGAAGGTGAGACGACCGGGCACCCGGTCCGGGTCGAGTCGGTCGGCAATGGCCAGGGCCTCCTCGGCGGTCGCCGTCGGGCCGAGCTTGACGCCCAGCGGGTTGTGCACGTGGCTGAGCAGCTCCACCTGGGCCCCATCGGGCTGGCGGGTGCGTTCACCGATCCAGACCATGTGGCCCGAGGTGTCGTAGGGCCGCGCGCTGCGCGAGTCGATGCGGGTCATCGCGTACTCGTAGTCGAGCAGCAGGGCCTCGTGGCTGGCGTAGAAGTCGACGGTGCGCATGGTGTCGGCGTCGACGCCGCAGGCGGTCATGAACCCGAGGGCGCGCTGAATCTCGTCGGCGATGCGCTCGTAGTTGTCCTCGACGTGGGAGTCCTTGACGAAGCTGGCGTTCCAGGCGTGCAGCCGGCGCAGGTCGGCGAAACCCCCCTTGACGAAGGCGCGCACCAGGTTGAGCGTGGCCGCCGAGGCGTTGTACATGCCGAGCAGGCGCTGCGGGTCGTGGCGGCGGGCCTCGGCGTTGAAGTCGAAGCCGTTCACCGCGTCACCGCGGTAGGCGGGCAGGGTGAGGTCGCCCCGGGTCTCGGTGTCCTTGCTGCGGGGCTTGGCGTACTGGCCCGCCAGGCGGCCGATCTTCACGACCGGCACCTGCGCGGCGTAGGTGAGCACGACGCTCATCGCCAGCAGGACGCGCAGCTTGGCCTTGATCGGGTTGGCCTGGACGCTGTCGAAGGTCTCGGCGCAGTCGCCGCCCTGCAGGATGAAGGCCTTGCCGGCCGCCGCCCTGGCGATGCGTTCGCGCAGGTCGTCGCACTCCCCGGCGAACACGAGCGGGGGCAGGCTGCTCAGCTCGTGGATGACGCGGGTGACCTCTGAGGCGTCATCATAGTGCGGCTGCTGCACCTGGGGCATGGCATGCAGGTCACTCAGTGATGGAATCAGCTCGGGCACCTTCCCAAGGATAATGCCACCCGGGGTGCACCGATCTCAACGGCCGGTGCGGGCCCGTGCCGCGGCCCTGGCCAGGTCCTGTTCGTCGCGTTCGCGGAACATCTCACGGCGCTCCGCCTCCGCGCGGCGCATCTGGGAGACGGTCGGGTACTCGCTGGCTCTCGCCCAGGCCCGCTGCCTGCGGGCGGCCGCGGCGAGTTCCCTGGCCTGGGCCGGCGTGGTGTCGGAGTAGGTGCGACCGGTGAGGGCCACGATCGCGTTCATGATCTCATCGGTGACGCCACGCAGCAGGACCCCGTCGAGGGCGTAGCTGAGCGCGGGAATCTCCCAGAAGCGTGAGAAGTCCAGGGGCTCGCCGAAGACCACTGTCGGCCCGAGGGCCCGGTCGGTGACTGGTCTGAGCAGCCGGTGGCCGGCCCTCGCAGGGACGATGCCGACGGGCACGACCGGGACCCTGGCGGTCAGGGCCAGCCACGCCACGTCAGTGCCGCCGCGGTGGATGTCGTCGTCGGGGCTGGGGGCGCCCTCGGGGAAGACGACGACCAGGCCGCCGCCGGCGAGGACCTGGGCCGCGTCATCGCCCTGCAGGGGGTCGTCGATGCGGACCCGCCTGCGCAGCAGGCGGCTGGATGATCCGGCGGCCAGGCGAGCCGGACGGTCGAGCACCGCGCGAAGACGGCTGAAGTCGCCGGCCCAGACGTGGTTGGCGGCGAGGATCGCGCCGCCCTCGGGCAGGTTCTGCAGGCCCTCGGCGTGCACGGACAGGGCCTGCTGGGTGGTCCTGGCCGCGCGGCGGGTCCAGTTCCATGCGGCCCGGACATGCCCCGGCCTCGCAACCTGTTCGACCCTGGTCAACTCGTCCGGGGTGGGCGGGGATCCGGGGCTCTCCGACGGTTCGGGGCGGGCGGCGGCAGCGTCGTCCCGGTCCGCGCCGTCATCGGTGACGGGTCGGTCGGCCGGGCCCGGTTCGGCTTCCGGCACGGGGTCGGCCGCGGCCCGGGCCACACCGGCCTCGCCGGCGCCGCCGGGGGGCCCGGCGGCCTGGTCCGGCTGCCGCGGGTCGTCGTAGGCGCTCTCGTCACTCATCGTTCTCGCCGGGCCCGGCGGCCGCCTGGGCGGCCAGTTCTGCGTCGGTGGGGGGAGTCTCGAGGCCGTCGTTGGCCCTGACCCGGGTGAATCGGGTCAGGTCCTTGCCCTTGAGGTTGCCGTATTTCACCCTGGTCGCATAGACGTTCACGTAGTCCTGGCCGCTCAGGTCCTGGATGTGCGCCATGACGTCATCGGTCACCCAGCGCAGCACGCGCACCGAGTCGGCCTGTCCGCGCCAGGGCGTGTAGTCGAGTGGTTCGCCGATGATGATGCGGGCATCCTTCATGGTGGGCAGGCCGAACAGGCCCTTGCGCAGGCGGGTGTTGACCATGCCGACGGGGATGACGGGTACGCCGTTCTCCAGGGCCAGGCGGGCGACGCCGGTGTGGCCGCGGTAGAGATTTCCGTCGGGGGTGCGGGTGCCCTCGGGGAAGATGCCGATGATGTTGCCGGCGGCCAGCTCGGCCTCGACCGGCCCCATCGCGTCGACGCTGGCCCGGCCGCCCGAGCGGTCGAGTGGCACCATACCGACTGCGCGCAGGAACCAGGCGACGATCCTCATCCTGGGGCCCTTGCCCTCGAAGAGTTCCTTCTTGGCCGGCCAGATGAGGCGGCGCTTCATCATCGCCGGCAGGGTGAAGGTGTCGCCTGCGTCGAGGTGATTGCTCGCGAGCACTGCCCCGCCCCTGGCGGGAATGTTCTGCTCATCCACCAGGTCGGGGTGCATGAGCAGTTTCACGCCGGGGCGGAACAATGCGTACTTGAAGAAGCGGTACCACACGTCTCTCACTCTATCGGGAGACGCCGCCGCGGCCCGGGAGGCAGGTGGGCCCGGCAGGGCGCGTCGGCCCTGCCCCTGAGAACGGCTCAGGGTGCGTTCGACGCGCACCAGCGGGTGAGGACGTCGGGGACCTGGTCCACCTGGCCCGCGGGGGTCGTCCACAGCAGCTCGACGAGGTCCCCTGCGGCACCGGGGCCGGACTCGGCGACGAGTTCGCTGACGGCGGCCCAGCTGAGTGCGTAGGCGCCGCGCAGGGCATCGGCGTCGTCGGTCGCCCTGAAGTCCTCGTCGGCGGGCAGGGCCGGGGCTCCGCCGGAGTCCCGGCAGGCCTGGACGGCCCGCGTCTGGCTGGAGGCCCGCTCGTCGGCGTTCCGGGACAACGCGAGCCACTCGGCCAGGCCCTCACTCACCCACGTGTTGCCGCCGGTCGGGGTGCCGTGGCCCGCCAGGCGCCAGTGCACCGCCTCATGCGTCAGCAGCATGGCCTGCTGGGCGGGGCTCCACTGCTCGGCATGGGCGGGGTTGACGACGACACGGACCGCGTCACCGGTGCGGCGGGTGAGCGCGCCCAGCCCCCGGGTCTCGGCTGCCGGAGCCCCGGTGACCAGCGCGTACGCACTGTCCGTGGCCGGCACCTCGACGGGCATGGGCGCCCGGGAGTCGGTGTCCAGCAGGGCCATGCCCGAGTCGTCGACGGCTGCGGTGGCCGTGGCAGCGGCGGCCGTCACGTCGATCGCACCCCGGCCGGCGATGAGGACGGCGCCGTCGACGGTGGTGACGTCGACCGGCTCGACGAGCCATCCCGGGGCCGGCCGGGAGGGCACGGGTTCGATCCGGGTGATGCGGCAGGACGTGCCGGCGCAGCCGATGTCCAGGTTCACCACATGGGTGGCCGCGGCCTGCTCGCCCGGAAGGGACCAGTCCACCCGCCAGCCGTCGACGGTGCCGGCGAAATCGACCTCGCTCAGCTGGGCGAGGTTGGACCACCACATGTCCCGGGTGGACTGCGGGATCGACTGGTCGAGCGCCTCGTCGAACCGGTCGCGGTCCATGTCGGCGATCG
This sequence comes from Propionibacterium ruminifibrarum, assembly GCF_900289195.1. Classification (GTDB taxonomy): domain Bacteria; phylum Actinomycetota; class Actinomycetes; order Propionibacteriales; family Propionibacteriaceae; genus Propionibacterium; species Propionibacterium ruminifibrarum. Next base: position 11,519 of record NZ_OMOH01000011.1, on the reverse strand, counting down.
AGGCGTTGAGCATCTCGAGGACGCCGACAGCGCCGGCCGACCCGGAAGGGGCGCAGGCCACCAACGGCAGGACGAGGGACAGGGCCACCGCGGGCACCACCCGGCGTCCGGCCACCGCGATACTCATCGTCCCTCCTCGGGTCCGGTTCCCGGAGCCGCTCTGCGCCGAGCGCGCGACCCGCCGCGGCCGCCTCGCGCCGGGGCCGCGGGGTGCTCAGATGATCTCGACCGTGGTGATCACGACGTCCTCGACGGGACGGTCGGCCGCGCCGGTCGGCACGGCGGCGATCTCGTCGACGACCTTCTTGGAGGCCTCGTCGCTCACCTCGCCGAAGATCGTGTGCCGCATGTTCAGGTGCGGGGTGGGGGCGACCGTGATGAAGAACTGCGAGCCGTTGGTGCCGGGGCCGGCATTCGCCATGGCCAGCAGGTACGGCTTCGAGAAGGTCAGGTCCGGGTAGAACTCGTCGGCGAAGCGATAGCCGGGGCCACCGCGGCCGGTTCCCGTGGGGTCACCGCCCTGGATCATGAACCCGTCGATGACGCGGTGAAAGATCGTGCCGTCGTAGAACGGGGCGGTGCTCCGCTGGCCCGTGTTCATGTCGAGGTACTCACGCGTGCCGTTGGCGAGCTCGACGAAGTTCTTCACCGCCTTGGGAGCGAAGTCGTCGAACAGGTCGAGCGTGATGTCGCCGTGGTTGGTGTGCAGGACGGCCTGGGTCACGTGCCTCCCCTTTCAGCTGTCGGTACGAGGACGCCCCCCATCCTCCCAGGCCTTTCAATGCCATCCAGGGCTCCCCGGGGCCGCCCCGGGTTCGGTTCGAGGTCGCGCATCACCCTGAACCGAGCCCTGCCCGGCCCGCGGGGGGCCGGGGCGACTGTAGGCTGGCGACAGCTCGACCACGAGCAGGCTCGATCACGAGCAACCAGTCGATCATCGGAGAGTCCCATGTCGAAGAAGACCTTCAAGAAGTCCATGGCCGTCGCCGGCGAGAACGCCCGCGAGACCATCAGTGCAGCCGCCGAGAAGGTCGGGCCGCTGTACGACCAGACCCGCGACGCCGTCAAGGACGGCCTGGAGAACCTCAACGAGAACCTGACCGATGTGCTCGAGAGGGCCGCCGACAACAAATACGTCGTCGAGGCCACCCGTCGTGGCGGAGAGGTGCTCGACACCGTGCGTGAGAAGGCCGACGACCTGCCCGATCCGTTGAAGAAGCACCTGCCCGAGGCGGCCAAGCCGGCCAAGAAGCGCCATCGTCTGCTGACCTGCCTCGGTATCGCCGCCGTGGTCGGCGTCGTCTTCCTCGCCGTCCGCCAGATCCTCATGCCCAAGGATGACGGCTGGACCCCGCACGAGCCCAGCGGGGCCTTCGGTGATGATGACGTGACCACCGATTTCAGTGAGGCCGCCGCCACCGAGCCCGCGACGGCCGTCGAGGAGGCCGCCGAGGTCCCGGCCGAGCCCATCGCGGCGACCAGCGACAAGGACTACGGCGAGGGCGCCTACCTGGGCACCAACCCGCCCGAGGGCTACACCATCAAGGGCAACGAGCGTTCGATGAAGTACCACACCCCCGATGGCGCCGGCTACAGCCGCACCAACGCCGACGTGTGGTTCGTCTCCAGTGAGGCGGCCGAGGCGGCCGGCTTCACCAAGGCCCAGCGCTGACGCCCACCACTCACCCGTTGACCACGAGGGGTCCCGCCATGGCGGGACCCCTCGTGCGTGAGTGGGGCGGGTCAGGGCGTCGGCAGTAGGCTCGTCCGACATGGAGCCCTTCCGCATCACCGCAGACGGCCTGGTCCTGTCGGCCCCGACACCGGATGACGTCGACGCGTTCGCCCGCATCTGCGCCGAACCGAGCATCGCGGAGTGGACGACGATCCGGTCCGGCTTCACAGCGGCCGATGCGCGGCGCCTGGTGACCGATGCCGTGCAGACCGGCTGGCAGACCGGTGCCCACCCGATGTGGGCGGTGCGGGCCACCGCCGGCGGCGAACCGGTCGGCATGGTGAGTCTGCAGGCCCGCCCGCTGGGAACCTGGGAGATCGGATACTGGACGAGTGAGGCGGCCCGGGGGCGGGGTGTGACGAGCCGCGCAGTGCGGGCCCTCGTCGATGCCGCCTTCGACCCGCAGGGTGAGATCGGCGCCGAGCGCCTGCTGTGGCGGGCCGAGATCCATGACGGCGTCCCGAACTGGGCGAGCTGGCGGATCGCGTGGAAGACGGGATTCCACAAGCAGGGCAGGCTGCGAGGCGCCGCGGTCAACGACGGACGGCGTCATGACATGTGGCTGGCCGACCTGCTGCCCGATGACCCCCGCAGCCCGCAGGCCCCCTGGGACGGCCCGACGCCCTCCCGACGGCCCCGCGGGAACGGCCGCGAGACGGTGACGCCGACCGACGCCACCGGCACCCGCGAGGGCGACTCCCCCGAGGGCCTGGTGGCACGTTTCCACCGCGTCTACGGGCTGCCGATCGTCGAGGACGGCCCGAGCCTGGAGCGCGAGCACCTGCACATGCGCATGGGCCTCATCGCCGAGGAATTCGCCGAGCTCGTCGGCGCGGTCTACGGGTCCTCGTCCCGGAGGATCGTCGAGGAGGCCTTCACCCGGGCGGTCGCCGCCGACGAGAACGCGCGCGATCTGGTGGAGACGGCCGATGCGCTGGCCGACCTGGTCTACGTGGTCTACGGCATGGCGCTCGAGACCGGCATCGACCTGCCGGCCGTGCTCGCCGAGGTGCAGCGTTCGAACATGTCGAAGCTGGGCGCCGACGGCAGGCCCCTCTACCGCGCCGACGGCAAGGTCCTCAAGGGGCCCGGTTTCTTCCGTCCCGATGTGGCCGGCGTGCTCGCCCGCGGCGGTCGCCGCGACGGCCCCACCGTCCACAGGTCGTCCTGAACCCTTCCGGCCGGGTCGTGGGGCCCCTAGGCTCGGCCTCATGGCCACCTCACCCCCGGCCGTGCCGGCCCGGCTGCTCTGCTGGGTCCTGTGCCTCGTGTCGGCACTGCTGCTCGCCGCGATCCACCTGCGGCTCCTGGCCCGCCAGCCCGAGCCCGCGCCCACCGTGCCGGGCGCGTCCGAGAAGACCCCCTATGCCGAACTCGCCGCCGGCGGGCGGGTACGGCTCACCTGTCTGCTCGGCGTCGCGGCCGGCTCGGCCGCGACGGTGATGGCCGGGCCGGTTGCCCCGGCCTGGCTCATCTGGGGTTCGGGCGGGGTCGTCCTGGCCGGGGTCGACGCCGCCTCGACGTGGATCCCCCGGGGCCTGACGAGACTGGTGCTCGGCGAACTGGGTGCGGCACTGCTGCTGGGCGCCGCCCTGGCCGGCGAACCGCGGCTCGTCGTGGGCGCGCTCGCCGGGGCCGGGGGTGTGGGCGGTTTCTTCTGGGTGGTCTGGCGGGCCGGCGCGGGCCTGGGTTTCGCCGACGTCCGCCTGGCCGTCGGGCTCGGCGCGCTGACCGGTGCGACAGGCGCCGCCGGCACCGGCCCGGCCGCCGCCGTGGCTGCCGTCATGGCGACAGCCGTCATCGGCGCGGCGACCGGGATCATCCATGCCATGGGGAGCACCCGTCACGGGCCCTTCCCCTACGGGCCGGCGCTGTGGCTCGGCGCCTACGCCTGCCTCGCCTGGCCGCCGGCAACGCCCTGACGCCAGGACTCGGCAGGTCGCGCCGGGACGGTCACTCGGACTTCAGGTGCGCGAGGATCTCCTCGGCCGCGCGCTGGGTCTTCAGGCTCGCCAGGACGAACTCGCAGAGCACCCGGGTGACCAGAATGTCGAGCGCACCGGGGATCCAGCCGAACAGGATCGACAGCACGATCAGGAACCCGCCGCCACTACTGCGCCGACCGTAGATGTCGGTGGCGGAGGCGGCGCCGACACTGATGAAGATGGCGGCGAGCCACGACAGGACGGCCAGAACCATCACGACGATGTAGATGATCTTGACGAGCAGGGGCGTCACCATGCTGGTGAAACCGAAGTCGAACAGGGCGCGCAGACCGTCCTTCTGCCCGGGGGCGGGGGTGCTGGCCTGGGGTGCGGCGGCATACGGCATCTGCTGCTGGGCGTAGGGGGCGCCCTGGGGCGCCTGGCCCGGCTGCTGGCCCGTGTTCTGCCCCCAGGACTGCTGCTGTTGCACCGGCTGGCCCTGCGGGGCGGCCCACTGCTGGGCCGGCTGGGGCTGCTGTGCCGGCTGGGTGCCCCATGAGGCGCTGGCGACGGACGAGGGGGCCGCAGGGGCGCTCGAGGCCGAGGCAGGTGTCTGCGGGGGGATCCCCCGCCAACCGGGAGTCGGTTCCGGGGCCGGAGTGCTGGAGGGGGCCGATGACGCCGACGTGGTGCTGCGCCACGTGGGGGCCGTGCTCTGGGATGGCGCGGGCGGGACGTTCTGGGACGGCGAGTCCCCCGTGTACGGGGTACTCGGCCCCGGGGTGAAGATGCGCGTCGAGTCGTCGGGCTCGCTGGCGGAGGGCGTGCTTGTCGGGTTGTCAGTCATGGTTCCATCATGGCCCATGACGGCTCCGGCGTGGCGCAAGCCCACATCTCGGAGCGCAGATCCGCGGGTGAGGGGCCGCCCGTGAGGACGTCGTCAGTCGTCGGCGTGCGCCGTGGTGGAGGCGATCCAGGTGTCGAGCAGCTCGGTGGCGCGACCCTCGTCGATGACCCGGCGGGCCTGGTCGAGGCGGCTGCGCAGCTGATCGGCGATGGGCTCGTCGAAGTCGGGGCCGTCGAAGGCCAGCATCGCGGCAGCGGCGTTCAGCGTGACGATGTCGCGCACCGGGCCGGGGCGCCCGGCCATGACATCACGGACGACGCGGGCGTTGTGCTCCGGGTCACCGCCGACGAGATCCTCTCGGGTGGCGGGGGGAAGGCCGAGATCGGCGGGGTCGAGGATGGTGCGTTCGCAGCGCCCGCCCCCGAGGATCCACACGTCCGAGGGCCCTGTCGTGGTGACCTCGTCGAGACCGTCGGTGCCGTGGAACACGAAACCGCGGTCGCAGCGGTCCGCCAGGACACCGGCCATGAGCGGGGCGGTCCGCTCGTCGGCGACACCGAGCGCCTGGGCGCGCGGCCTGGCCGGGTTGGCCAGCGGGCCGAGGAAGTTGAACACGGTCTGCACGCCGAGGGCCTTACGGGTGGGGCCGAGATGGCGCATCGACGCGTGGTAGCGCTGGGCGTACAGGAAGACGATGCCGGTCTCGGCGAGCACCGCCGCCTCCGCCTCGGGCGACAGGTCGATGACGACGCCGAGCGCCTCGAGGCACTCGGCGGTGCCGCACATCGAACTGGCCGCGCGGTTGCCGTGCTTGATGACGGGGCGGCCGCTGGCTGCGGTGACGATGGAGGCCATCGTCGAGATGTTGACCGTGTTGGCGCGGTCCCCTCCGGTGCCGACGACGTCGACGGCCTCGCGAGGCAGCTCCAGGGGCAGTGCCTTGGCGAGCATGCCCGAGGCGAGTGTCGACAGTTCGGCACTGGTCTCGCCCTTGGAGCGCAGGGCGACGAGGAAGCCGCTCATCTGCTCGGGGCTGGTCTGGTTGGACAGCAGCTGATCCATGGCCCACGCGCCGGCCTCGTCGTCGAGGTCGTGACCATTGATGAGTCCGGTGATGAGATTGGGCCAGGTCAGTTGAGTCATCAAACCGTCATCTCCTTGGGGACGTCGTGTCGGTCATCGAGCCCGTGACGGCTCGACTGGCCCGGGGCGCCGAAGGCCTCGGGGGTCATGGGCATCGTGGCGTCCTCGGCGCGTGCCGCACGCACCACGTCGGCCACCGTCTGCGGCAGGCGGATGGGGTCGACGGGATAGGGCGAGATCGCCTCCGCGTTCGACCAGGCGGCGAGCCAGGAGTCGGCGGGGCGGGCCACGAGCAGGACGACGAGGGGCGGGCGCGCGAACTCGTCCTTCATCTGGTGGGCGACGCCCATGCCCCCGGCCGGGACGGCCTCGCCGTCGAGAACCGCGACGTCGTAGTCCTGCTCGTCGAGGGCGGCCCACAGGGCGGGCTGGGTGGCGAACTCGCTGATCTGGAGCTGAGGGAGATCCGAGGCGATGGTGCGTCCGAGGGCGAGACGCACCTGCTCACGCACGGTGCGGTCGTCCGAGTAGACGATGACCTTCAGGTCTGCGGAGTCGGAGCTGGCGCCGTTGCTCATGGAACCGTCCTCTGCTTGTGCACGGAAATTACTGACCCATCGTAACCCCCTCACGACACGGCCGGACACCGCAGCGTCGTGAGACGGGCGGACGCGGGCCAGAGCCGCCCGGCCACACATCGCGGCGGGTACCGCACCACTGCGCGCCGAACACGGCCATGCGTACAATCTGCTGGTGCGTTTCCTCAACCAGCAGCCGGCCTACGACCTGACGTACAACGACGTCTTCATGGCACCGAACCGCTCCAGCGTCCGTTCCCGCCACGACGTGGACCTCACCAGCAATGACGGTATCGGCCTGCCGCTTCCGCTCGTCGTCGCGAACATGACGGCCATCAGCGGCCGTCGCATGGCCGAGACGGTTGCCCGCAGGGGCGGCATCGCCATCCTGCCCCAGGACATCCCCGTCGACTTCGTCGTCAAGGCGATCACCCGGGTGAAGGCCTCCCCCACCCGGTTCGAGACGCCCGTGGTGCTCGATCCGACGGCGACCGTCGGCGAGGCCCTCGCGCTCATCCCGAAACGGGCCCACGGCACGGCCGTCGTCATCGACGACGGCGACCACCCGATCGGCCTGTTCTCGGCCGCCGACGGTGCCGGTGTTGATCGTTTCGCGCAGGTTCACGACGTCATGACGACCGACCTGACCGTCATCGACGCCGATGCCGAGCCGCAGCGGGTCTTCGACGTCCTCGCCTCGACCCGTCACCGCCTGGCCGTCGCCGTGGACGCCGACGGCGCCCTCGTCGGTGTCATGAGTCAGCGCGGCGCCGTGCGCTGCGGCATCTACCCGCCCGCCCTGGACGACCAGGGCCGTCTGATGATCGGCGTGGCCATCGGCATCAGCGGTGACGCGGAGGGCCGGGCCAGGGCCCTGCTCGACGCGCACGCGGACGTGCTGGTCATGGACACCGCCCACGGCCATCAGGAGCGCATGCTGGACGCCCTGGCCCGCGTCCGCCCGATCCGTGACGCCCACGCGGACGCCACCGGGGTGCGCGTACCGATCGTGGCCGGCAATGTCGTCACCACTCAGGGCACCCTCGACCTCATCGACGCCGGAGCCGACGTCGTCAAGGTCGGGGTGGGGCCCGGCGCCATGTGCACCACCCGGATGCAGACCGGTGTCGGCCGGCCCCAGTTCTCGGCGGTCCTCGAGTGCGCCCAGGCCGCGGCCGGTGCCGGCGGCGCCATCTGGGCCGACGGCGGGGTGCGTCATCCCCGCGACGTGGCCCTCGCCCTGGCGGCGGGCGCCGGCTCGGTGATGATCGGATCCTGGTTCGCCGGGACGAACGAGTCCACCGGCGAGATGCTGACCGACGCCGACGGGCGCCGCTACAAGGAGAGTTTCGGTATGGCCTCGGCCCGCGCGGTGCGCAACCGCACCCGGGACCAGAGCGCCTACGAACGCGCCCGTGCCTCGCTGTTCGAGGAGGGCATCTCGAGTTCACGCATGTATCTCGACCCGGCCCGCCCGGGCGTGGAGGACCTGCTCGACTGGATCACCTCGGGGCTGCGGTCCTCGTGCACCTACGCCGGCGCCCGCTCCCTGGCCGAGTTCCACGAGAAGGCCGTCGTCGGCGTGCAGTCCCCATCCGGCTACGAGGAGGGGCGCGCGCTGCCGGTCAGCTGGGCCTGACCGGCCGGGGCCCTGGACGTGCGCGGGGCCGCGAACCGGTCGTCACTGCGGGCGAGCCGGCTCAGTGGAAGGAGTCGCCGCAGGCGCAGGTGCTCACCGCGTTCGGGTTGTCGATCGTGAAACCCTGCCGTTCGATGGTGTCGGCGTAGTCGATGACGGCCCCGCCGAGATAGGGGGCGCTCATCCGGTCGACGACGAGGTCGACGCCGTCGTAGTGGTCGACGAGGTCGCCCTCGAGCTGCTCGTCGTCGAAGGCCAGGCGATAACGCAGTCCCGCGCACCCGCCGGGCTGCACCTCGATGCGCAGCGCGAGGTCGTCGCGGCCCTCGGCGCGCAGCAGGCCGGCGGCCTTCTCGGCTGCGGCGTCGGTGAGTGTCACGCCGGTGATCTTCTCGGTCACGGTATCTGTCATGTCGGTCCTCTTCTCGCCTTTCCCAGCCAGATGGGGCCGGGCCTGGCAGCAGGCCCGGTTCTCACCCTCAAGTTTCTACCAGAACCAGCTCTGCGCAAATGTCAGGCACGCATCCGTGATGTCTCCGGTACCGATGGCGTGGACCGCCTCGACGCCGTTGCGCCGCTGACCGGTCAGGTTCACGTGGTTCGTCGCGGTGATGACCACGACGGGCCGTCCCGCCGCGGCGGCCCGCTGGACGACGTACTCGACGACCGGCCCGCCCCAGGCATCCACGTCGAAGTCCTCGCAGCAGGTGACGACCAGGTCGGCTGCCGCGATCGTCCGGTCCAGGTCGGCGATCTCGCCGAGGGCCTGCGGCCCGGTGAGCACTCGTCCGCCGAGTGCCTGGACCACGGCGCCCGCTCCCCCGCCGGCGCCGGATCCGGGGGTGGCGGCCAGCGTCGCGCCGTCGGCCGGGCCGGACGGGTCGCTGCTGCTCGCGGCCAGCAGATCGGCCCACGCCCGGAGCATCCTGTCGAGGGCCAGGCGCTCGCGCAGCGGCAGGTCCACTCGTCGGCCCGCCAGCCCCTGTGCGCCGGCCAGCACGGTGTCCTGTTCGCCCGAACGGCACAGCCCGATGAGCGGCCGCTCGGCCAGGTGGTCACGGACCCGGTCGATGTCGAGGAGATCCACGCCCGAGGCGGCCCGGCCCGTCCCGACGGCGTCGACGAGCGTGCTCGGCCCGCCGCCGCTCAGGAAGGACAAGAGCATGGGACCGCTGTCGTGGTCACGTCCGTCGAGGGGGATGAACAGGGTGTTGTCCGGCCCCGCCAGGTTCTCCTTGGCCTGCTGCCAGCCCGGCCCCATCTCGGCCAGGGGCACGAGCGCGACGTCAGCGCCGACGGTCCGCCAGGCGCGGCCGACCCTGGCTCCGGCTCGCCAGGCGTCGAAGCCGGCCATCGCGCCTGCCGCCACGAGAACTCTCATACGTCTGCACCGTACCGGCATGTCACGCGCGACACGGGCGCGGCCGGGGGCCACGGAGTCGGCGTGCAGGCGGTCAGGCCTGGTCGTTCCCGGTCTGCTCCTGCCGGCCCTGTTCCAGCTGAGGCGCGGGCTCGGAGGGGCCGGCGTCGAGACCGAGCTGGGTCTTCATGGCTGCGAGCTCGTTCTCGACCGAGGCCGAGGAGGCCATGGCGTCGAGCTCACGGGAGATGTCGTCCTTGAAGGTGCCGGTGGGGTCGTTGAGGGCGCCCGACGCGAGCAGCTCATCGACGGCGCCGGCACGGGCCTGCAGCTGAGCGGTCTTGTCCTCGGCCCGGGCGACAGCCGCACCGACGTCGCCGAGCTCATCGCTCAGCCCGGTGAATGCCTCGTTGACACGGGTCTGGGCCTCGGCCGCGGAGTACTGCGCCTTGATGGTCTCCTTCCTGGTGCGGAAGGCGTCCACGCGGGCCTGCAGCTGGGTGCTGGCGCGGACGAGTTTCTCCTCCTCCTCGGCCAGGGCGGCGTGCTGGGTCTGCAAATCGTCGAGCTGGGCCTGCAGACCGGACTTGCGGGTCAGGGCCTCGCGGGCGAGGTCCTCCCGCCCTTGGGAGAGGGCACGCTGGGCCGCGGCGGTGAGCTTGTCCATCTCCTGGCCGATCTGGTTGCCCTGGATCTCGACGCGTTTGCGGCTGGTCGCCACGTCGGCGACACCCCGGCGGACCTTCTGCAACAGTTCCAGCTGGCGCTGATAGGAGTAGTCGAGGGTCTCGCGGGGGTCCTCGTGCTTGTCGAGGGCCTTGTGCGCCTTCGACCTGAAGATCATGGAGAGCCGTTCGAAGATTCCTGCCATCGGTGCGTCCGATCCTTCCGCTGCGTTGCCCTGCGCGTGGATGCGCGACGGGCGGACCATCACAAGCCTATTGCCTCAATGATCGGATGGGCACCATCATCTCGCCATCAGAAGCGGATCGTCCCCATGACCGGACACCACGGTGGGGTCTGTTGAACCCGATCCCGCCGACCGGCCTAGAATCAGTGGCCAGGAATCACGACGAAAGGGCACCCCGTGGCATCGCTGCGATTCAAGAAGACGGCCAAGGCGGCCGACGAGGAGGTCGCGGACGCCGCCGAGGCGGAGGCACCCGTCCAGCGGCCGGCGCCACGCACGAAGAACGCTCCCACCCCCAGCCGCAAGCAGGCCGAGGCCGCCCGCATGCAGCGCCTCCACCCGGTCCTGACGAAGAAGGAGCAGCGGGCCCGTAACCGTGAGATCGACTACCGGCGGCGGGAGGAGGCCTTCCGCACCGCCAATGCCCGCCCCGAGCGCGTTCTGCTGCGCAACAATGTCGACGCGCACTGGTCGGTCTGCGAGTTCGCCTGGCCCGTCGTGCTGATCCTCATCGCCGCCATGCTGGCCACCCAGTGGCTGCCGTGGCTCTCCGTCGTCTCCAGCATCGGCATCTGGGCCTACTTCCTGCTCTGCGGCATGGACGTCTTCTTCCGCTGGCGCTCATACAAGAAGGAGGCATACGCGCGCATTCCCGGGTTCAACCCGAAGGGCAAGCGCCTGGTCTCCGACATGATGTCCCGAATGATCACCCTGCGCCGCTTCCGCAACCCGGGCTGCGCCGTCAAGCGAGGGGAGAAGTACTGATGAGTTTCCGCTGGGAGGAAGAGCTCGAGCCCGAGGCCGAACTCAGCGAGGACGAGCGTCACGGTCTCGGACTCGGCCGCGAATTCGACACCCGCGAGGACGCCGAGTCCTGGCTCGGTGAGAGTTTCGACGAGCTGGCCGACTACGGCGTCTCCTCGGTCAGCCTGTACGAGGACGATGAGCTCGTCTACGGCCCGATGGGACTCGGCGAGCAGGAGGAGTGAGCGTCCCACCGCACCGACGAGGGCAGTGGGCCGGACCGCGGACGATCCAGTCCCGGCTCCGAGGGGGACTCTCGAACGAGAAAACCCGGTGCAACAACACCGGGGTCCAGTCCCGACTCCGCGTGGGGACCTCCCGAACCGGGTGCCGTCGTGTTCGCTCCTGGCATGGTGACCGGACCCCGCACGTGCCTTCCGGGGCCCGACACGCGCTGTCCTTTGGGGTTAGGCTGACCGCAGAGATCCCACCGGAGTCGTGCCGGCGGGCGATCCTCCAAGAACTCTGGCGAAGGAGTCCGGTAGCACCATGTCGACCGAAGTCATTCTCCCCACTCTGGGCGAAAGCGTGAACGAGGCCACCATTTCCCGTTGGCTCAAGGAGGTGGGCGAGCACGTCGACGCAGACGAAGCCCTGCTGGAAGTCAGCACGGACAAGGTCGACACCGAGGTCCCCTC
>NZ_OMOH01000002.1 GCF_900289195.1 Propionibacterium ruminifibrarum | reverse complement strand
TGTCGGCCTTCAACGGTCAATGGTGCGTTAGCGTGAGTACTCAAGGGCAGGCTCCTTGGTCGGACGGGTAGTTCAGCGACTTCCATCCTGTCGAGGGCCTGCCCCCTACGCCACCTCCACACCGTCAACAACCTCATGCGCCACAACAGCTAGCCATGAAGCCATGGTCATTATGGGTAAAATCGGTTTTAGTGGATTCGATATGTCATTTCGGATATGATTGGAACATATAGGTTGAGATTGCCCTGGTGAATTGCTGATCTGATCAGATAGAAGAAACGTATAGTTTTACATGCTGACGTGGATGAAAGTAGAAGTCATTCTATACGCTCCTCGTGGCGCCGACATGGGTATCATCGTTGAATAGTGTTGAATAGTTGAGCGCAATGGGAAAACCATCCGGGGATGGTTGACCGATTGACAGGACGTGAGGATGTAGTCGGTGCTCACCGGGGATGCGGGGAACCAGAACGCGACGAAACTCGCCCGCACTGGGGCTAAGTTTCGAACTCCCAGGTCCGCTCGGCAAACACCGCGACGAACAGGTCATCACTCAGGGTATGACCAAAGCTGAAACTCAAGTCAAAGACTTGTTGGGCGTCAGCTTGGGTTTGCACGGCCGACAAGGTGTGCCTGGAATGCACGGCTGAGACCCGCCGAACATAGTTACCGAAAAGACAATGCACCAATTTCTATGTGACTCGACAGAGTTGTCTCTGTCATTCTTCAAACCTGGCTCCTTTGCCGATAAAAGAATGAGGCTTTAACTGATCAAGGAATATTATTGCTGCCACACCGGATCTGACGAGCTGCATCGCGCCCTGCTTGGCATACGGGCTGGTACGGCTGGGCGAGGGTCATGGCTCGTTGTTTGACAGCTGTCTTGCTGGAAGGACTTCCCGCGTCTGGGGTTGCTGACGAGTACGAATACGAAGGAGGCCTCGAGGAACCTGGTGAGGGGCACTTCTGCCTTTGGGGTGCATCAGCTGGCGCAACGGTGGCGTGGCCGAACCGGCTCCCCGTGTCGTGCGGCAGCGTGTGACCGCGGTCTGCCGCTGGGTTGCTGGGTCTTCTTAGCCCTGGTCGGACCCTCCAGCCCCGTCGACCTCACCGGCGGTGCGCTTGGGGTGGATCGGCCAGTCGTCCGGGTAGAGGGGGGCGAGGCGTTCCTTCTCCTCGTCGAGGCGGCGGCGCGAGCGCTTCGAGAGCCGGTCGCCGAAGACGGTGCCCTGCAGGTGGTCGGTCTCGTGCTGCAGGCAGCGGGCCAGCAGCCCGGTGCCCTCGATGCGCACCGGGTCGCCGTTCTCGTCCTGGCCCTCGCAGACGGCGAAGTCGGGGCGGGCCAGCTGCTGGTAGGCGCCCGGCCACGACAGGCAGCCCTCCTGCTCGCTCACCAGGCGACGGTCCTTGCCCTCGGGCAGGGTGACGACGGGATTGCAGACGACGCCGTAGACGAGGCGGCCGGACTCGTCGGGGCAGTTGAAGACGAACAGCGACAGATCGGAGTCGACCTGCGGGGAGGCCAGCCCCACTCCGTCGGCCGCGGCCATCGTCCGGAACATGTCGGCGACCAGCTGGTGCAGTTCTTCGCTGAACTCGGTGACCGGGCGGGTCCTGGAACTCATCACCGGCTCGTCCCAGCGGGTGATCCGTAGAACTCGTCCGGTGGTGGCCCACTCTGCTGGGCTTTTCATCTGGTCCTCCTGGTCGATGGCCTCGCGCGTCGACGCCGCGTGACGCCGCACTGACCAAACCTATACTCACGCTCGTGGGCACACCGTCAGCCGACCAGCATCCGTGGGGCGCCGTCGTGGCGCGCTACGGAGACTACCTGAGCCTGCAGCGCGGCTACTCGGAGCACACGGTACGCGCTTACCTGGGCGACGTCACAGACCTGCTCGGCTTCCTCGCCGGGCGAGGGCGCACCGACCTGGCCGAGGTCGGTCTACCCGACCTGCGGCGCTGGCTGGCCGCCCAGCAGGCCGACGGCGCGGCATCGGCCACCCTCGCCCGGCGCGCCGGCGCCGCCCGCGGCTTCTTCGCCTGGGCCAAGGACAACCGGATCGTGCCGACCGACGTGGCCGGCGGCCTCAAGTCGCCCAAGGTCGGGCGCGCGTTGCCGCAGACGATCACCCAGGCCGATGCCCGCGAACTCATGGACGCCGCCGCAGCAGCCGCCGCCGAGTCCGAGGGGCCGAAGGGCGCCCGCGACGTGGCGATCCTCGAGGTGCTCTACGGCTCGGGCATCCGCGTCGGCGAGCTGTGCGGCCTCGACGTCGGCGACATCGACGCCGGCTCGGGCACGGCGCGCGTGCTCGGCAAGGGCAACAAGGAACGTGTCGTGCCGCTCGGGGCCCCCGCCCTGACGGCCGTGGACGCCTGGCTAGCCCAGCGCGGCCAGTGGGCGCGGCCGGCCTCGGGCCACGCGATGTTCCTCGGCGTGCGGGGCGGGCGGATCGACCCGGCCGTGGTACGCCGCGTCGTGCACGCCGCGCTACGGGCCATCCCGCAGGCCCCTGACATCGGGCCGCACGGGCTGCGTCACGCGATGGCGACCCATCTGCTGGAGGGCGGCGCCGATCTGCGCAGCGTGCAGGAGATGCTCGGGCACGCCTCGCTGGCGACCACCCAGATCTACACGCACATCAGTGACGAGCGGCTGCGGGCCGCCTACAACCAGGCGCATCCGCGGGCCTGAGCCCGGTCACGCGACGTTCTGCCGCTGCCGCTCGAGCGCCTCGGTGGCGAGTTCGACGAAGGTCCACGAGTCCGAGTAATCGTCGAGGGCCCGCAGCAGCAGGTCCTCAGGGATCGTGACGCGGGCGGCCACGAGAAGATCGAGAGCCCCATAGGCGATGGACTCATCGTCGTTCATCGCGATGTCCTGCACGATGAGCACATCCTCGCTGGCCGGTTCGGGTAAGACCCGGTCGGCGAATGCGAGTAGCTCCTCGGATGTGGACATGTGGTCAGCCTACGTCTCGGAGTCTGCCATTGTGAACCCTCTTCACTCCGACGCCCCTTGTGGGGAAGACGGTGACGACAGCAGGGCCGTTCTTCGGCAAGCGGAGGCGGACGACCAGCCTGACCCCACCAATCGTGGAGCTGAGCTCGATCCGGTGTTCGCCTTGAAACAACACATTCTCGGGCCGGTCGATCACCTGCCGGGCCGCCGCCATGATGCGGTCGGCGTCCCAGTCCTTCGGGAAGGCGATCTGGCCTTCTCTCATCTCGGCCTCGACGGTGGTGTACAGGTGGCCTCCGGTGCGCCTGCCGTTGCGTCGGATACTGCCCTCGACGACGTGCTCCCTCGCCTCGTCCAGACCCTGCACATCGGCCGGGCCGAAGGGCAGCCGGTGTCCGTCGGACGTGACGTACACCGGGCCGTCCCCGCTCGAGGCGGGTCCCCGCCGGGACGGTGAGCCGGTCTTGGCGGCAGGCGGACGCGCGCCCCGTCCCGCTCGGGGTCTCTTCGGGCGGGGCCCGGGTTCTGGCGGCACGCCCGGTCACGGCAGGTACGGCGCGGGATCGACGGCCGTGCCGTCCAGGTAGACCGAGAAGTGCAGGTGGCAGCCGGTGGACAGGCCCGTCGTGCCGACGTAGGCGATCACCTGGCCGGCCTCGACGTGGTCGCCCACCCGCACCAAGCCGATGCTCTCGTCGGCGAGGTGGTTGTAGGAGCTGGAGCGGTGCCGGCCCTCCATCGTGCCGTGGTCGACCTCGACCCGGTTGCCGAAGCCCTGCATCGGCGCCGCGTAGGTGACCGTGCCCGACCAGGCCGCTCGCACCGGGGAACCGCACGAGGCGCCGATGTCGAGCCCGTCGTGCAGCTCGTAGGTGCCGAGGATCGGGTTGATCCGATTCGAGAACGGCGAGGTGACGGGCCCGTCGGCGGGCCAGCCCGGGGCCTTCGCGTTCGAGTCGGCGGCCGCCCGGCGAAGCCGCTCCACCCACCACGACGGCAGCACCTGGTGCACCGCGGCGTCCGAGGGCAGCAGGCTGACGTCGCCGGTGCCCTTGTCACGGTTGATCCAGGCGAGGGGGTCGAGGTACTCGTCGCCTCGCTTGAGCCCCAGGTGCAGGCAGGCCTGCCCGGGGCAGTGCCCCGTGAGCAGCGTGCCGATCTGCTGGCCCGCCATGACGCGGTCGCCCCGGGCGACGGTGGCCGCCACCGGCTGGTAGGTGGTGCGCAGGCCACCTGCGTGGGTGACGGTGAGCATCTGCACGCCGTCGATCGTCCCGACGAAGGTGACCGTGCCGTCGGCCGCCGCGTGCACGACGTCGCCGTCGATGCCGCCCAGGTCGACACCGCGGTGACCGGCCAGCCACTTCTCGGCCGGCGGGTCGAAGCCGCGCAGCACCGGGCCGTCGATCGGGATGACGCGCGTGCCGTCGGCCCTGGCCGTGCCGCCCGAGGCGGCGGCGAGCACGACGAGACACTGCAGCAGCACGAGGAAGCCCCGGGCCAGGCGCGCGAACCGCCCCCGCGAAACCGCGGCCCGCCGGTGGGCGTGCCGTGCCGCTCCGGGCCAGGCGGCACGCGCGTCGTCGTTCCAGGTGCCAGGTGTGCTCGTCATGACTGGAGTGTGTGCGCGCCAGGCCCGGTTGCACGCCCCTGCCGCGGCCTGTGGAGAACTCCGACCCGGACGCAGCCGGGGGAAACCCCGCCCGCGCCCGGGGCGACTCCGCGGGGCCGTCGGCCCGTCCAGGGCGTTGTTCCGTTTCCCGCTCGCGCGGGAGGGCTCGCCCCGCACCTCGACGGCGCGGAGGATCGCACCCCGTCCGCGTCCGCACCCGGGAGGGCCCGCACCACGGCCCCACGGTGCCAGGGAGCATCCGGGCCCTGGTCCTGCGGTGAACCACGGGCCCGACGCGGGGGTCCTGCCGCCGGGCGGAACCGGTGGGCGCCTCGGCGGGTCACCGATTTCCCCCGGTGCGCCGGGCAACGTAGACTGATCGGCGCAGTCCGCACGGGCGGGCTGACTTCGCATGCGCGGAAACGGTCGCGACCACGCGGCCGCGGTTCCCGGTGTGGTCCGAGGGCGTCAGGCCCGAGGTGCCGGGGCGAGCGCATCAGGGGAAGCGGGCAACCGCGTCCGACAACCACGAAAGGAGACGGCAATGGCCGTCGTCACGACACGCCAGCTGCTGGAGAGCGGTGTCCACTTCGGGCACCAGACCCGCCGCTGGAACCCGAAGATGAAGCGCTTCATCTTCAACGAGCGCAACGGCATCTACATCATCGACCTGCGCCAGTCCCTGACCTACATCGACAGCGCCTACACCTTCGTCAAGGAGACCGTCGCCAAGGGCGGCCAGGTTCTCTTCGTCGGCACGAAGAAGCAGGCCCAGGAGTCGATCGAGGAGCAGGCGCTGCGCGTCGGCATGCCCTTCGTCAACCAGCGCTGGCTCGGCGGCATGCTCACCAACTTCCAGACCATCAGCAAGCGCATCGCCCGCCTCAAGGAACTGGAGGCCATGGACCTCGAGACCGTCCAGCCCGGCGGATTCACCAAGAAGGAGCTGCTCGGCTTCTCCCGCGAGAAGGAGAAGCTGACCAAGTCCCTCGGCGGCATCCGCGACATGGCCAGGACCCCGCAGGCCGTGTGGATCGTCGACACGAAGAAGGAGCACCTGGCCATCGACGAGGCCCGCAAGCTGCGCATCCCCGTCGTGGCCATCCTCGACACCAACTGCGATCCCGACGAGGTCGACCACCCGATCCCCGGCAACGACGACGCCATCCGCTCGGTCTCCCTGCTCACGCGCATCATCGCCGACGCCTGCGCCGAGGGCCTGCTGGCCCGCTCCGACGCCCAGGCCCAGGCCGGTGCCGCCGCCGAGCCCATGGCCGAGTGGGAGAAGGAACTCCTCGAGTCCGGCGACCAGGCCGAGCAGACCGAACAGACCGACCCCGAGGCCGGCCGGCTGAACGCGGAGGTCGCCGAGGCCGCGGCCGAGGCCCCCAATCCCGAGTGACCCACGAACTTCTGAGAACGGATACCCACATGGCAATCACAGCCGCTGATGTGAAGAAGCTGCGCGACGCCACCGGCGCCGGCATGATGGACGCCAAGAAGGCCCTCACCGAGGCCGACGGCGACTTCGAGAAGGCCGTCGAGATCCTGCGCGTGAGTGGCGCCGCCAAGGCCGCCAAGCGCGCCGACCGCGAGGCCGCCAATGGCCTGGTCGCCTCCTCCGGCAATGCCCTGATCCACCTCGGCTCCGAGACCGACTTCGTCGCCAAGAACGCCGAGTTCATCGAGCTCGGCGAGGCCATCGCGAAGGCCGTCGACGCCGCCGGGGCCGACGGCAAGGAGGCCGCCCTGCAGGCCACGCTCGCCGACGGGCGGACCGTCAGCGAGGCCGTGGCCGAGATCGCCGCCAAGATCGGCGAGAAGATCGAACTGGCCGACGCCGCCTACCTCCCCGGCTCCATCGACGTCTACCTGCACAAGCGCAACCCCGACCTGCCCCCGCAGGTCGGCGTGGTCGTCTCCTACGAGGGCGATGACGCCGAATTCGTCCACTCGGTCGCCCTGCAGATCGCCTCGATGAGCCCCCAGTACCTCGCCCGCGAGGACGTGCCCGCCGACGTGCTCGCCAAGGAGCAGCGCATCGCCGAGGAGACCGCCAAGGAGGAGGGCAAGCCCGAGAAGATCATCCCGCGCATCGTCGAGGGCCGCGTCAACGCCTTCTACAAGGACGTCTGCCTGCTCGAGCAGGCCAGCGTCGCCGACGACAAGAAGACGGTCGGCGCCCTGGCCGCCGAGCACGGCGTTACGGTGACGCGTTTCGTGCGCTTCGCGGCGGCCGCCTGAGCCCACCGAGAACCGTCCGCCGACGGCCTGCAGGGGCCCCATCCGGAACACCCGGGTGGGGCCCCTGCGCGTTCCGGGCCGCGTGCCAGACGGGTCCACGACCGATGGCGAGAAGCCCCATGGCGGGCCTGCCCCGACGCGGACGAGGCGTTCGGCGGCCGGGCCGGTGGGTCGCCCCGCGATGCGCCGGTCGCCCACGGTGGAAGGGCTCCCGCCGTCCTGGGCCGGTGCGGTCCGCCCGTGAACCCACCGACCGGCCGCCCGCCCCTTCCGGCGGGCCCCGGCGCCGTCGCCCACCCGGTAGAGTGTGCACAGCACCGTGACCGCGTCGATCACTGACCAGGAGGACAACGTGCCCGAACCCTTCCACCGTGTCTTGCTCAAGCTCTCCGGCGAGGCCTTCGGAAACGGGAAGCTCGGCGTCGACCCGCACACGGTCCGCGCCATCGCCAAGCAGATCGTCGCTGTGACGAGGGCCGGCACGCAGATCTCGGTCGTCGTCGGCGGCGGCAACTACTTCCGCGGGGCCGAACTGCAGGCCGGTGGCATGGACCGCGACCGCGCCGACTACATCGGCATGCTCGGCACCGTCATGAACTCGCTGGCCCTGCAGGACTTCTGCGAGAAGGAGGGCGTGCCCACCCGCGTGCAGAGCGCCATCACCATGGGGCAGGTCGCCGAGTCCTACATCCCCCGCCGCGCCGAACGGCACATGGAGAAGGGCCGTATCGTCATCTTCGGCGCCGGCTCCGGGATGCCCTACTTCTCGACGGACACGGTCGCCGCCCAGCGGGCCCTCGAGATCGGCGCCGAGGTGCTCCTCATGGCCAAGAACGGCGTCGACGGCGTCTACGACGCCGACCCGCGCACCGACCCGAACGCCACCATGTTCTCCGACCTCAGCTACGACGAGTTCATCGCCCGGGACCTCAAGGTCGCCGACGCGACGGCCGTCAGCCTCGCCCGCGACAACAATCTCAACATGATCTTCTTCAACCTCGACGACCCCGACAACATCATGCGGGCTGTGCGCGGCGAGAAGATCGGCACCCTCGTGCACTGCTGATCGGCAGGTGCACCACTCTTGCGAAAGGAACCATCGTGACGGCAGACATCATCAAGGGCGCCGAGAAGAAGATGGAGGGCACCATCGCCTTCGCCAGGGAGGATTTCGCCACCGTACGCACCGGCCGGGCCAACCCGGCCATGTTCAACAAGATCGAGGCCGACTACTACGGCACGCCGACCCCGCTCCAGCAGCTGGCCTCCTTCAGCTCCCCCGAGCCCCGCACCATGCTCATCACGCCCTACGACAAGGGCGCGCTGGGTGCCATCGAACGGGCCGTGCGCGACTCCGATCTCGGGGTCAATCCCGCCAGCGACGGCACCTCGATCCGCTGCGTCCTGCCCGAGCTCACCGAGGAGCGCCGCAAGGAGTACACCAAGATCGTGCGGAGCAAGGCGGAGGAGGCCCGCGTCGCGATCCGCGGCCACCGTCACCACGCGCTCGAGGCCATCAAGAAGAAGGCCAAGGACAAGGAGATCGGCGAGGACGAGGCCAAGCGCGCCGAGAAGAACCTCGACGCCACCACGAAGAAGCACGTCGCCCAGATCGACGACCTGCTCAAGGCCAAGGAGAAGGAGCTGATGTCCGTCTGAGGGCACCCGCACCATGACCTCCACGGATTCGACGGCGGCCGGCGGCCGGTCCGCCCACTCACACCGGACGGGCCGCAATCTGCCGGTCGCCATCACGACCGGCGTCGTCCTCGGCGCGATCGTCATCGTCACCCTGGCGTGGTGGCACTGGGGATTCGCCCTGTTCATCGCGGTCGCCCTGACCGCCGGCTGCTGGGAGGTGTGCAACGCCCTCGAGAGGACCGGCGCCCACCCGGCCCGGTGGCCGATCCTCATCGGCACCCCCATCCTCGTCCTCGCCTCCTACGCCCTGTTCGCGGCGGGGGAGCGCGAGCGGGCGATGGGAGTGATCATCGGGATGCTCGCCCTCATGGTGATCGCCGCGCTGCTGGTTCGTGTCCCCAGGGGCACGGACGGGTTCGTCAAGGACGCCGCCGCCAGCGTCTTCACCATCGGCTACCTGCCGCTGCTCGGCTCCACCTGCACGCTCATGCTCGCCGACGACCACGGCGCCGGCCGTGTGCTGTGCTTCCTCATCGCCGTCATCGCCTGCGACACCGGGGCCTTCGCCTTCGGGGTGATGTTCGGCCGGCACAAGATGGCTCCGAAGGTCAGCCCCGCCAAGAGCTGGGAGGGCCTGACCGGCGGCCTGCTCGCCGCCCTCGTGGCCGGCGCCCTCTCCGTCCGCCTCGTCCTCCACGCCCCCGTCTGGGTGGGCGCCCTGATGGGCGTCGTCGTCGGCGCCGTCGGCGCCCTGGGCGACCTGGTCGAATCGGCGATCAAACGCGACGCCGGCATCAAGGACATGTCGCACGTTCTGCCCGGGCACGGGGGAGCGATGGACCGCCTCGACTCGCTCATCCTGGCCGCTCCGGCCGCTTGGTTCGTGATGTACCTTCTCGTGGTGTGAACCAACGCAGCCACGAGCCCGCCACGACCCTCACCGTCGAGCAGATCATGTCGACGGGACCCGGGCGGCGCCCGCCGAGGCACTGGATGGACCTCACCCCCGCCGAGCGCGTCGACGCGGTCCGGGCCATGGGCCTGCCGGCCTTCACCGCCAAGCAGATCTCGACCCACTGGTTCACCCGCCTCGAGGACGACCCGGCCCAGTGGACGGACCTGTCGGCCGCCTCCCGCGGGCCGATCGCCGAGACCTTCTTCCCCCGCCTCATAGAGCCGGTCGAGGAACTCACCGCCGACCACGGCACCACGGTCAAGACCGCCTGGCGTCTGCACGACGGATCCGTCGTCGAGTCCGTGCTCATGCGCTACCCGCACCGCACCACCATCTGCATCAGCTCAGAGGCCGGCTGCGCGATGGGGTGCCCGTTCTGCGCCACCGGGCAGGGCGGCCTGCAGCGCAACCTGTCGGCCGCGGAGATCGTCGCGCAGGTCCTCCACGGCGCTCGGCTGCTCGCCCAGGGCCGGGTGCCCGGCGGGCCGGGGCGCATCAACAACGTCGTCTTCATGGGCATGGGTGAGCCGATGGCGAACTTCGCCTCGGTCCTCGCCGCGGTCAGGGAGCTCACGCGCCCGGCCCCCGACGGGCTGGGCATCTCGGCCCGCGGCCTCACCGTCTCGACGGTCGGCATGGTGCCGCGCATGCGCCAGCTCACCGACGAGGGCATCCCGGTGACGCTGGCCGTCTCCCTGCACGCCCCCGACGACGAGCTGCGCGACGAACTCGTGCCGCTCAACCAGCACTTCGACATCGACCAGGTGCTCGACGCCGCCTGGGAGTACGCCCGGGTCACCAGGCGCCGGGTCTCGATCGAGTACGCCCTCATCAAGGACATCAACGACCAGGCCTGGCGCGCCGACCTGCTGGCGCGCCGTCTGGCCGAGCGCGGCGACTGGGGCTGGGTGCACGTCAACCTCATCCCCCTCAACCCGACGCCCGGCTCCAAGTGGACGGCCTCGCGGCGCGAGGACGAGGAGGCCTTCGTCCGTCACCTTCAGAACCACGGCATCCCGGTGACCGTGCGTGACACCCGCGGCCGTGAGATCGACGGCGCCTGCGGCCAGCTGGCCGCCACGATCGACGGCGGCCCGGTCTCCCGCCGGACCCCCGGCAGGCCCGCCCGCACCGCCGGTCACCGCGCCGGCGCAGGCCGCGACTGAGCCCTCCGGCCGCCCATGCGGGCATATGTGCATGAAACCGGGTCAATTCCCAGCCGGTGGCCCTTGTCATCGCGCGGTCCTGCCCGGTTTCCGCCGAGCGGGGGATCGGGGCCATAATCACGCAGGTGCGAGATGTTGTGCTTCTGGGCAGTACCGGTTCGATCGGAACACAGACCTGCGAGGTGGTCGACGCCAGGCGGGACGGATTCCGCATCGTCGCGCTGAGCGCGGGCGGAGGCCAGGTCGCCCGGCTCGCCGAGCAGGCGGCGCGCTTCGCACCGCAGGTGGTCGGCATCGCCGCCGAAGGGCACGAGGACGAGTTCTGGACCGCCTTCGAGGCCGCCGGTGGCACGGACCGGCCCGCCCTCGTCTGTGGGCCGGCGGCCAACGAGGAACTGGCGGCCATGAACGCCGACGTCGTCCTCAACGCCATCACCGGCTCGGCCGGCCTCATGGCCACCCTCGCCGCGCTGGACGCGGGGACGACACTGGCCCTGGCCAACAAGGAGTCCCTCGTCATCGGCGGCCACCTGGTCGCCGACAGGGCCCGCCCCGGCCAGCTGGTCGCCGTGGACTCCGAGCACTCCGCCTTCGCCCAGTGCCTGCGCGGTGGAGGCGGCCGCGAGGTGCGCCGGCTCGTACTCACCGCCTCCGGCGGTCCCTTCCGCGGCATGACCCGCGCCCAGCTCGCCGACGTGACGCCGGAGCAGGCCCTGGCCCATCCCACCTGGCGCATGGGCCGCGTCATCACCATCAACTCGGCCACCCTCGTCAACAAGGGGCTCGAACTGCTCGAGGCAGCCCTGCTCTACGACGTCGACCCCGACGACATCACCGTCGTCGTCCACCCGCAGTCGGTGGTCCACTCCGGGGTCGAGTTCTACGACGGCGCCACGATCATGCAGGCCTCCCCTCCAGACATGAGGCTGCCCATCGGGCTGGCGCTGACCTGGCCCGACCGCATGCCCGACGCGGCCGCCGGCTGCGACTGGTCGCAGGCCACCGCCTGGACCTTCGAGCCGCTCGACTCGCAGACCTTCCCGGCCGTCGACCTGGCCCGCCGCGCGGGCCGGGCGGGCGGCACCGCACCGGCCGTCCTCAACGGGGCCAACGAGATCTGCGTCGACGCCTTCTGCGAGGGGCGGGTGGGCTTCCTCGCCATCACCGACACGATCGCCCGCGTCCTCGACGAGCACCTCGCCTCCGGACACGTGGGCGACGACGGGCTGAGCGTCGAGGCGGTCCTGGCGGCCGATGCCTGGGCGCGCCGTCGCGCAGCCCAGCTGTGCCGCTGAGGACGAGAGCCCGACCATGACCGACGGACCCGGGCGAGAAGAGGGGCCGGCCGGCGCCCTGCCCGGCGCACCATGGCCGTGGCGGGAGCACCAGGCCTCCGCCCTCGAGGCCCTGGCGGCGGCGCGGGAGCAGGGCCGGGAAAGGGTCTGGGTGAGTCTGCCGCCCGGCGCGGGCAAGACGGCCGTCGGACTGGCCCACGCCCTCGCCTCGGGACGGCCCGTGCTCGTCCTCGTGCCCAACACCGCCGTCCGCTCGGTCTGGCTGGGTGAGGCCGCTCGGTTCGCCGCCACCGGCCGCCGGCGGGCCACCACCGACGCCGCGCTGCCCACGGACCTGACCGTTCTCACCTACCAGGCCCTCGTCGGCCGCGGCGACGACGGGGACGAGGACGCGCCGGCACGGCTCAGCCCGGCCGGGGAACGGGTCCTGGCCGAGATGACCCGGCGCGGGCCCTTCACCATCGTCCTCGACGAGTGCCACCACCTCCTCGCGCTGTGGGGCGAACTGCTGGCTCACGTGCTCGACCGGGCCGGCCGCACCGAGGTGATCGGCCTGACCGCCACACCACCGTCCCGGATGAGCAGGGCCGAGGCCGAGCAGATGCGGGCCGTCATCGGCGAACCGGTCGCCCAGGTGGCCGTGCCGCCACTGGTGGCCCGCGGCGAGCTGGCGCCCTTCGTCGAACTGGTCTGGCTCACTCGCCCGACCGAGACGGAGACCGAGTGGCTCGCCGGGCGCGCCACCCGAACCGCCGAGTTCATCGCCTGGCTGACCGATCCCGCGATCGCCTCCACCGGCCTGCTGGCGTGGGCGGAGCAGCGTTGGGGCGTCCTGTCACGGGACTGGTCCACGACGAGCCGTACGGACCCCGTCCTGGCCGACGCCGTCCTGCGCCTCGCCCACGCAGGCCACCTGTCGATGCCCCCGCAGGCGGTTCTGGGCGAGGCCACGAGAGCCGCGCCGGGCCTGGAGGACTGGCTGGCCATCGCCCAGGACTGGTGGGCGCACTGCCTGCGCCGCTCCGACGACCCGCGGGACGCGACGACCATCGAGCGGTTGCGCGCGCTCCTGCCTGGCCTGGACCACCGGCTGGGCAGGCACGGCATCACCCCGGGCGTCCCCGCCGTGCAGCGCGTCCTGGCGCGCAGCGACGCCAAGGCCCGCGGCGCCGTCGAGATCGTCGCGGCGACGCTGGCCGCCGATCCGCAGGCGCGTCTGCTCGTGCTCTGCGACCACGCCGAGGCAGCGACGCTGCCGGCCGACGTCGCCGGGGCCATCTCGGAGCAGTCCGGGTCGGCCCGACGGGTCGCCGCCCTGCTGGCGGCAGACCCCCGCGTGTCGACGGCCAACCCACTGCTCGTCACCGGCGGGCTCGTCGCCGGCCCGGCCGGCGCCGCCGCCCGGCTCATCGAGACCGCGGCCGGGCTCGGGAGCGGGGACGGGCTGGGGGCCGAGCGCCTGGACGACGGTCTCCTGCGGGTCACCGGCTGGGGGCCGCCGGCCTGGGTGCGGTCCGCCACGGCCATGATCGAGTCCGGCGCCTGCCGCGTGCTCGTCGGCACCCGCGCGCTGCTCGGCGAGGGCTGGGACGCGCCGTCGATCACCGGCGTCGTCGACCTCGGCTCGGCCACCACCGGCACCGCCGTCGTCCAGACCCGCGGCCGGGCACTGCGCCGCGACCCGGGCCGCCCGGACAAGGTCGCCGTCAACTGGTCGGTCTGCGCCGTCGCGCCGGACCACCTGCAGGGCGACGGCGACTGGCGACGCCTGGTGCGCAAGCACGACGGCTGGTTCGCCCCCGACGAGACGGGCGAGATCGTCGACCAGGTGGCCCATCTCGACTCGCGTTTCTCGCCCTACGCCCCGCCGCCGGCCGAACTCTTCGACGCCGCCAATGCCGCTGCGCTGGTCCGCGCCGAGCACCCGGGCCGGATCCGGCGGGCCTGGGCCGGCGTCGACCCCGATGGCTTCCCACGCAGCGAACTGCGCATCACCCCCGCCGCCGGCCGGCGGGATCGCGGACCGGTGCTCACCGTCGCCCCCGACGACCGCCTCGCCTGGGACGGGCACGGACTCGTCGTGCCGGGCCGGGAGCGTTCCAGGCCCGGCAGGGCCGGCGCCGCGTGCGCCGTCGCCCTCGCCGTGGGCGGCCTGCTCTGCTTCCTCGCCGGGGCGACGCCGCTCGCCCTGGCCGCGTCCGGCGCCGCTGCCGCCCTCGCCGGCCGGCGGGCCTGGAGCCTGGGGCGGCGGGCCCGCCGCGAACCGGGCCTGGTCGACTATGCGCAGACCGTCCTCGCCGCCCTGCGCGGCGCCGGCCTGGTGGACGCCCCGGCCGCCCTGGCCACCGAGGTCGCCCCGGACGGCGAGCTGCGATTCAGCCTGTCCGACGCGGGGCCGGGCCAGGCCGAGGTCTTCGTCCAGGCCCTGGCCGAGGTCATCGGGCCGGTCGGCGCCGATGCCCGCTATCTCATCAACCGCTGGCGCCTGGGGCCGGGCCTCTGCGGCCCCCTGGCCGTGCGGGGCCTGACCGGTTCGCTCGCCGAGAACTGGCACGCCGTGCCGACGGTCCTGGCCGATTCGCGAGCCCACGCCGACCTGTTCGCCGCCGCGTGGGGCGAGCACGTCGGTGGGGGAGCGGCCGTCTACACCGGCCGTGCGATCGGAGCCGGCCTGCTCGCGGCGGTCCGCGGCACATCGCCCCTGGGCGAGGACTCGGCCCTGGCGTGGGTGCGGCGTACCCGCTGGTGACCCGCGGCAGGTGAGGGCAACCGGGCGCCGTGCGTCCCGAGGCCCGGTTACCCTTGAGGGCATGGCTGACAACCTCCTCATTGACGCGGCGGAGACGGCGCCGACCGTCGCCGTACGGCGCAAGACCCGCACGATCCACGTCGGCAAGGTCGCCATGGGCG
Organism: Propionibacterium ruminifibrarum; assembly: GCF_900289195.1. Classification (GTDB taxonomy): domain Bacteria; phylum Actinomycetota; class Actinomycetes; order Propionibacteriales; family Propionibacteriaceae; genus Propionibacterium; species Propionibacterium ruminifibrarum. The sequence goes on along the minus strand of NZ_OMOH01000002.1, from coordinate 363,193 downwards.
GTGACGCCCCGGTCTCCGTGCAGTCGATGACCAACACCCTCACGGCCAACGTCGACGCGACGCTGCAGCAGATCGCCCAGCTGACCGCGGCCGGCTGCGACATCGTCCGCGTCGCCGTCCCGAGCCAGGACGACGCCGATGCGCTGGCCGCCATCGCCGCCAAGTCCCAGATCCCGGTCGTCGCCGACATCCACTTCAACCCGAAGTACGTCTTCGCGGCCATCGACGCCGGCTGCGCCGGCGTGCGCGTCAACCCCGGCAACATCAAGAAGTTCGACGACAAGGTCTCCGAGATCGCCAGGGCCGCCACCGACCACGGCACGGCCCTGCGCATCGGCATCAACGCCGGCTCCCTCGACAAGCGCCTCATGGAGATGTACAAGACCGACCCGGCCGGCGCGCTCGTCCAGTCGGCGCTCAACGAGGCCCGCCTCTTCGAGGACGTCGGCTTCGGCGACTTCGCCATCTCGGTCAAGCACCACGACCCGGTCATCATGATCCAGGCCTATCGTCGCCTGTCGGCCGCCTGCGACTACCCGCTGCACCTGGGCGTCACCGAGGCCGGCCCGGCCTTCCAGGGCACCATCAAGTCCTCCGTCGCCTTCGGTGCGCTCCTCGCCGAGGGCATCGGCGACACCATCCGCGTCTCCCTGTCGGCCGACCCTGTCCAGGAGGTCAAGGTCGGCGTCAAGATCCTCGAGTCACTCAACCTGAGGCCCCGCCAGTTCGAGATCGTCAGCTGTCCCAGCTGCGGCCGCGCCCAGGTGGACGTCTACACCCTGGCCGATCAGGTCACCGAGGCCCTCAAGGACATGACCGTCCCGATCCGGGTCGCCGTCATGGGCTGTGTCGTGAACGGCCCCGGAGAGGCCCGCGAAGCCGACCTGGGGGTGGCCTCCGGCAACGGCAAGGGCCAGATCATCGCCAAGGGCCAGGTCATCAAGACCGTGCCCGAGAGCGAGATCGTCGAGACCCTCATCACCATGGCGCACGAGATGGCGGCGGAGTTCCCCGAGCAGGGCACGCCGCAGGTCCTCGTCTGATGCCCTTCTTCCATCGGTCCGGGCCGGTCTCGCGCCCGCCGCAACGTGGCAGGGCCAGAGTCCTCGAACCGATGGATCTTCCCGTGCTGCGCGCCCTGCTGGACGAGCGCCCGCTCGAGAACATCTTCATCAGTTCACGCCTCGACACGGCCGGCCTGTCCCCGGCCGCCCTCGGCTGCCACATCTGGGGCTACTTCCGTGGCGACCGTCTGGTCGCGGCCTGCCACGCCGGCGCCAACCTCGTCCTGGCCGGCGACGACCCCGCCGCCCTCGACGCCTTCACGGACCGCCTGGGCCCGCGCCGCGCCAGCCAGGCCATCATGGGGCCGTCTTCCGCCGTCGCCGCCCTCCACGAGCGCCTCGTCTCCCGCTGGGGCGAGGCGTGGCGCGGCGCCCGATCCGTCCGCTCACACCAGCCGCTCCTGGTCATCGACCACCCGCCGGCCGTCCCCGGCGACCGGCGTGTCGAGCAGGTCGGCGCCGGCCGTTTCGAGCCCTACTTCGACGCCGCCGTGTCGATGTACACCGAGGAGGTCGGCGCCAGCCCCCTCGACGCCACCAACAGCTACGCCGCCCACGTGCGCGAGCTCATCGGGACCGGCCGCGCGTTCGGCGCCTACGACGAGGCGGCGGGGCGGTTCTGGTTCAAGTCCGACATCGGCGCCGTGCACCGCGGCACCTGCCAGATCCAGGGGGTGTGGGTGAGCCCCGAGCTGCGGGGCAGGGGTCTGGCGGTACCGGCCATGGCCCGCGTCGTCGAACTGGCCCGACGCCGGTACCCGGTGGTCTCGCTGTACGTCAACGACTACAACACCGCGGCGCGCGCGGTCTACGACCACGTGGGTTTCAGGCAGGCGGGTGAACTCGCCACCATCCTCTACTAGCCTTCCGACGGCCAGGCCCTCGGCCTCCGGACGTGTTCGGGCCGGACCGGATCGGCGCCGGACCCGGCACTAGGATTGGCTCGGCACGGCTTCGAGAAAGGCACCAGTTCCAGTGATTACCCGAATGAGCACGCTCTTCGTGCGCACGCTGCGAGACGACCCCGCGGACGCGGAGATCCCCAGCCACCGCTTCCTCGTCCGGGCCGGCTACGTCCGCCGCGTCGCCCCCGGCATCTACTCGTGGTTGCCGCTCGGCCTGCGTGTCCTGGCGCGCGTCGAGGCCATCGTCCGCGAGGAGATGAACGCCATGGGCGCCCAGGAGGTCCGCCTGCCCGCCCTGCTGCCCCGCGAGCCCTACGAGGACTCCGGCCGGTGGACCGAGTACGGCCCCAATCTGTTCCGGCTGGTCGACCGCAAGGGCGCCGACATGCTGCTCGGCCCCACCCATGAGGAGATGTTCACCCTCATGGTCAAGGACCTCTACTCGTCCTACAAGGACCTGCCGGTCACGCTCTACCAGATCCAGAACAAGTACCGCGACGAGGCCCGCCCCCGCGCCGGCGTGCTGCGCGGCCGCGAGTTCGTCATGAAGGACTCCTACTCCTTCGACGTCGACGACGAGGGGCTGGACGCCAGCTACGCCAGGCACCGCGAGGCCTACATCAAGATCTTCGACCGCCTCGGCTTCGAGTACGTCATCGTCAAGGCCAATGCCGGCGCCATGGGCGGCTCGGCGTCGGAGGAGTTCCTGGCCGTCACCGACAATGGCGAGGACACCTTCGTGCGCTCGCCCGGCGGCTACGCGGCCAACATCGAGGCCGTCGCCGTGCCGGCCCCCGACCCGCTGCCCTACGACGACGCCCCGCCCGCCCGGGTCGTCGACACGCCCGAGGTTCCCACCATCGACACCCTCGTCGACCTGCTCAACAGCAGCTACCCACGCCCCGACCGCGCCTGGACCGCCGCGGACACCCTCAAGAACGTCGTCTTCATGACCGAGTCCCCGGACGGTGCCCGCGAGCCCGTCGTCATCGGCCTGCCGGGGGACCGCGCCGTCGACACCAGGCGCCTCGAGGCGGCCCTCGCCCCAGCCGAGGTCACCGACTTCACCGACGAGGACTTCGAACGGTTCCCCCAGCTCGTCAAGGGCTACATCGGCCCGGCCAGGGAGGGCGCCCAGTTCCTCGGCGCCGAGGCCCCAGCCGGGGTGCGCTACCTGCTCGACCCCCGCGTCGTGCCCGGCACCAGCTGGGTGACCGGCGCCAACGAGGATCAGCGGCACGTCATCGGGCTCGTCGCCGGCCGGGACTTCACCGGCGACGGCACGGGCGACGTCGCCGAGATCCGCGAAGGCGACCCGGCCCCCGACGGCTCCGGCCCGCTGAGCCTCGCCCGCGGCGTCGAGATGGGCCACATCTTCCAGCTCGGCCGCAAGTACGCCCAGGCCCTGGGGCTTCAGGTGCTCGACCGCAACGGCAAGCTCGTCACCGTCACCATGGGCTCCTACGGCATCGGCGTCACCCGGGCCGTCGCCATGATCGTCGAGTCCAGCTGCGACGACAAGGGCCTGTGCTGGCCCCGCGAGGTCGCGCCGTTCCAGGTGCAGGTGATCGCCACTGGCAAGGGGGAGGAGATCGCCGCCAAGGCGGCCGAGATCGCCGAGGCGCTCGACGGGGCCGGCGTCCCCGTCCTGCTCGACGATCGCAAGGCCAGCCCCGGGGTGAAGTTCAACGACGCCGAACTGCTCGGCATGCCCACCATCGTGGTGGTCGGCCGTGGTCTGGCCCAGGGCGTCGTCGAGTTGCGCGACCGCGCCAGCGGCGAGCGTCGCGAGGTCGGCGTGGACGAGGTCGTCGACCAGGTCCTCGCCGCCGTGCGCGGCGAGTGAGCCTCACACCCAGCCGGGCCAGGTGCTGGTGCCGAGCCCGTGCAGGGGGGCCTGAGCGGCCTGCTGCGTCGCCTGCTCGATGATCTCGTCCAGCCCGTACGGGTCGGCGGAGGATTGCGCGCTGGGGCCGGAATCCGGCGAGGGCGAGCCGGAGGCCCCCGTCGTGGCGGCCGCCAGGCGCACCCAGCCGGCCAGCAGATCGTCCTCCAGACGGGCCCAGATGCCGTCACGCGCGCCGGCGTCGTCGGGGTCGCCGTCCAGCTCGTACTCCAGCTCGGGGCCGGGCACCTGCCCGCCGGCCGCTGTGATCCGCCCGGCCAGCTCGACCCGCAGCGCGTCGGCCTGGTCGCTGCGGGCCGACATGTCGTCGCGGCCGCCCCCCGAACGGCCGATCATCGTCTCCAGCCCGTAACGCAGGGCATCGACGCGACTGACGAGCGCGGCCATGGCCTCGGGCGCGGTACCGGCCTCGACGTGCACGGGAACGGCACGTCCGGCGACCGGGGCCGGAGTGAACGACGAGGCATCGGCGCACGCCGCTCCGCGAGCGGCGAAGACGGCCAGCGAGCACCAGAGCATGCGCATCGACGGGTCCTGCTCGTCCAGCGCCGCCGCCCGGTGGGATTCGGCCGCGTCCCGGTAGGCCCGGGCCAGGGACTGCGACCCGGCGGGCGTCGCGGTGGCGCTCGGCGACGGGGGGTCGGCCACGGGGGAGCGGTCGGACCCGGTGCCGCCCAGTGGATCGGCCTGCAGCAGGACCCGTGCGTGCGCGGCGTGGGCCTCGGCCGCGCCCCGGCACCATGGGGCCAGGCCCGCGTCCGGGTCCGTCGCCGCGCCGGCCAGAGCCGTCGTGAGCGCGGCCAGCTCGGTCTCCACCGCGGCGGCGACGTACCGGGGGTCGTCGGGCGCCAGGGTGCCCGTCGTCGCCGAGGACCCGGACGTCACGACGGGGGAGGGTGCGCAGGACGCCAGGGCGCCCAGCACCGGAACGGCCAGAATCATCCTGCGGGTGACCATGCCCACACCCTAGTGCGGCGGACCACGGCGGTCGTGCCCGCGCCCGAGGGGGAGGCGGCCCGCGTGCCGTGGTCCCCGGCCGACGGGCCGCCCTCGCCTATGCTTGAGGCACAACCTGAACGACAAGAGGATGAAGGACCGGCCCGTGAACGAATCAGCGTTGGTATCCGTGCTCGAACCCGTCGTGGCCGCGCACGCACTTGAATTGGATGACCTCACCGTGGTGAGAGCCGGTAAGCGCAGCGTCCTGCGGATCACGCTCGATGGGGACGGCCCGGATGGCCGCGGCCCCACCATCGACGACATCGCCGAGGCCACGCGCGCCATCTCGGCGGCGCTCGACGAGTCCGACGCCGTCGGTGATGCGCCGTACACGCTCGAGGTCGGTTCCCGCGGGGTGTCCTCGCCGCTCGAACGCCCGGCCCACTGGCGCCGCAACCTCTCCCGGCTGGTCCGGATCACCCCCGTCGACGGTGACCGATTCGTCGGCCGCATCCGGGCCGTCGACGACACCGGTGCCGACGTGGACGTCGACGGCCGGGTGCGCCGCGTCGGTTTCGACGAGGTGCGTCGTGCCGTCGTCCAGGTTGAGATGAACCCCAAGGATGAGGAGGCCTGAGATGGACGTGGACATGTCGGCCCTGAAGGCCATCGGCAATGAGAAGGACATCCCCCTCGACTACTTGGTGAGCGCCATCGAGGACGCGCTCTACAACGCCTACACCAAGACCGAGAACCCCAAGCCCGGTGCGCGCGTGGTGCTCGACCGCAGGTCCGGCAAGGCCTCGGTCATGGTTCCCGAGCGCGACGAGAACGGCGACCTCGTCGGCGAGTACGACGACACCCCCGCCGATTTCGGGCGGGTCGCCGCCTCCACGGCCCGTCAGGTGATCTTCCAGCGGCTGCGCGAGGCCGAGGACGAGCGCAAGTACGGCAAGTTCAGTGCCTCCGAGGGCGACATCCTCACCGGTGTCGTCCAGAAGGACGGCGACAACCGGACGGTGCGTGTCGACCTGGGTGGGATCGAGGGTCTCATGCCCCTGGCCGAGCAGGCCCCGGGCGAGACGTACGAGCACGGCACACGCCTGCGGGTCTACGTCGTGAGTGTCCGCATGGAGGCCCGCGGTCCCCGGGTGATGGTCAGCCGTACCCACCCCAACCTCGTCAAGAAGCTCTTCGAGCTCGAGGTTCCCGAGGTGGAGCAGGGTGTCGTCGAGATCATGGGACTGGCCCGCGAGGCCGGCCACCGCTCCAAGATCGCGGTCGTCTCCCACAACGCCGACGTCTCCGCCAAGGGCGCCTGCATCGGCCCGATGGGGCAGCGAGTGCGCGCCGTCATGCGTGAACTGAACGACGAGAAGATCGACATCATCGACTGGTCCGAGGACCCGGCCGTGTACGTCGGCAACTCCCTGAGCCCCGCGAAGACGGTCGGCGTGGAGATCATCGACGAGGCCGCGCGGACCGCACGCGTCGTCGTGCCCGACTACCAGCTCTCCCTGGCGATCGGCAGGGAGGGGCAGAACGTCCGGCTCGCCGCCAGGCTCACCGGCTGGAGGATCGACATCAAACCGGATATCACCCCCAACTCACCCTCTACAACCCCAAGTTGACCCGGGCATTCTCGTGTGGTAGCTTCATATGCGGGTCGTGAACGACCGGTTGAGGGTGAATCACTCTCCCGCTCGTTTACACCTATGGCTGGGATCCCAGGGGGTGGGGATCCCAGCCGCTTTTATGTCCGGGTTCCTCATTCGCACGTCACGCCGTGCCCGGACACCGCAGTGGCGGGGCCGTGAGGATCAGGACAGGTCCCTGCGCACGAACCCGGCGAACCCGATCGCCCAGAGCACGAGCGCGATGGCCGACACGACGGCCAGTCCGGTCCACTCGACGTCGTCCGCCATGACGTTCGGCACGTGGTGCATCGGGCTGATCGACAGCGCCCATTCCGGCAGGTTGAACGTCGGCCCCAGCAACGTGATGGCGAAGGTCGCCACGATGCCGCCCCAGCCGATCGTGCGCAGCCCTGGGCACGCGCCGACGGTCGCCGTCGAGAGTCCGACGAGCAGCCATACCGCGGGGATCGTGCAGGCGCCCTGGTACAGCGCCTCGCCGAACCCGACGCCCGTCCCGTCCGCCGCGTTCACCAGCCCGATGCCGGAGCCGGCGATGAGCAGTGCGCAGCCGGTCGCCACGAGCGCCACCATGACGTTGGCCGCCAGGTAGCGGCCGCGGTGCAGCGGGCCGGCCAGCAGCGGCTCGAGTCGGTGCTCCAGCTCCTCCGCGTGGACGCGCAGGACGATCTGCGCGCCCATGATCGCGGCGACGATGCCGATCAGTTGGAGGACCGTCACGATGAAGACGGTGCTGAGCTCGGCCGTGCTCGTCGCGCCGGTGGCGATGCGAGCGGCGATCACCGGGTTGTCGGCCAGGATGGAGCCGACCGAGGTGCTCAGCGTGCCCATGACGATGCCGAGCAGCGCGAAGGCGAGGCCCCAGCCGGCGAGTGAGGCGCGGTGCAGGCGCCACGGGAACAACCAAACGCCCAGCCGCGGGGCCGCCGCGCGTCCGGCGCGAAGCGGAACGAAGCCGAGACCGAAATCCCGGCGGCCGGCCGCGACCAGGGCGGCAGCGAGGAGCACCACCGTCAGGCCGAGCGCGGCGAGCAGCGGCCGCGGATCGTTCTCGGCGGCCGGCCCGGTCCGCTCGAACCAGCCGAAGGGGGTCAGCCACTGCGTCCACTCCGGTGCGTCGCTCGCATCGAGGTAGCCGCGCGCCCCGTAGAGCACCCCCATCGGGCCGATCGCCAGCCAGTTCGCGGTGTGCGCCTCGGAACCGAGCTGTGCGGTGAGCGCGGCCAGCGCGCCGAAGACCAGCGCCGAGGCGGTGAAGTTCGCCGAGAGGACGAGCGTCGGGGTGGGTTGGCCGCCGAACGCCCAGGTGAGGAGGAAGCACAGCGCACCGAGCGCACCGGAGGCCAGGACCGCCGCGACGACCGGTACGACCAGCCGCGCCCGCCGGCTGATGACGCCCGCGGCGACGAGCTCGGCGCGTCCGGAGTCCTCCTCCGCGCGTGAGGTGCGGATGACGAGCAGGATTGTCATGAGCCCGGACAGCAGGGCGCCGAGCATCCCGGCGCGCCAGGCGTTGAAGCCGTCATTCGTCATGAGGTCGCGGGCCGGCCCGAAGATCAGTTCGAGGGCCGGGCTCGAGGACATGGTCAGGGCCAGTGCCTCGCGGTCCGCCGCATCGGGGAAGATCCAGCGGTAGGCGGCGATCGAGCTCGCCGACAGGACACTGACGAGCACGATCCAGGCCATGGTGGCCCTGGCCTCCTGGCGCAGGGTTGCGACGAGCAGCGGCCGGATTCCGGTGTACCAGGGCGCGGGGCGCCCGCCACCGGGCCGCGACGGGCGTGCCCCGACGGCCGGCATCACGCGTCCCCTCCCTCGTGCCCAGCGGCATCGGCGGCGTCCTCGTACTGGTGGAGGAAGAGGTCCTCGAGGGAGGCGGGGGAGACCTCCAGCTCCGACATCTTGAGGGGCAACAGTGCGGCCATCGCCTCGTCGATGCGGTCCGGTTCCACCAACGCGTTCAGCACGCCGCTCGCGTCGACTCGCGGATCCGCCAGCGGCAGGGCGGACAGCTCGGCGGGGAGCCGCTCGACGCGGACGCGGACGCGGGTCCGGGTGCTGCCGCGCAGCTCGGCCAGGGTGCCCGAGGAGATGACGCGGCCCCGGCGGATGATGCTCACCCGGTCCGCCAGCGCCTCGACCTCGGACAGGATGTGGCTGGACAGCAGCACCGTGCGGCCCCTCGCCCGCTCGTCGGCGATCTCGGACTGGAAGACGGCCTCCATGAGCGGGTCCAGCCCCGACGTCGGCTCGTCCAGGATGAGCAGCTCCGCGTCCGAGGCGAGAGCCGCGACGATGGCAACCTTCTGCCGGTTGCCCTTGGAGTACTGCCGGCCGCGTTTGGTGGGGTCCAGTTCGAAACGCTCGATGAGCTCGGCCCGGCGTCGCATGTCCAGTCCGCCCCGCAGGCTGCCCAGCAGGTCGATGGCCTCACCGCCGGACAGGCCCGGCCACAGCGAGACGTCCCCGGGCACGTAGGCGATCCGGCGGTGCAGCGCGACCGCGTCGCGCCACGGATCGCCGCCGAGCAGCTCGACATGGCCGCCGCCGGCGCGCAGCAGGCCGAGCAGGATGCGGATGGTGGTGGACTTGCCGGAACCGTTCGGACCGAGGAAGCCGTGCACCTCGCCGGGCGCGACCTCCAGGTCGAGGCCGTCGAGGGCGGTGAACGAGCCGAACCGTTTGACCAGGCCACGGGTGAGGATCACCGGGTCCGTTCCCATGATCAGTCCTCCTCGGGGGTGTTCTCGGGGGCCGTCAGGTCGGCCCGGATCGTCGGGCCGATCAGCTCGAGGAGCGCGTCACCTGACAGACTCGCCAGCGGTTCGAGGTGCAGGATCTTCCGTGCGATGAGCGTGCCCATGAGGTGACTGGCCACCAAGGTGAGGCGCAGCCGTGCCTGCTCGGCGCTGAGATCTCCCAGCCTGGCCGAGACGGGTTCGACCAGTGCCGAGAAGAGGAAACCGACCAGGGCGCTGAACTGGTCCGGGTCGTCGAGCGCGCGTCGCAGGAGAGCCGTCATCTGCGGCCCCGTCTCGGGACTCTCCCAGATCTCGAGGTAGGTCCTGGCGATGAGCTCGGGCAACTCGTCCGCCGAGCAGACCCGGTCGAAGCGTGCCAGCACCTCCTGCAGATCGAGCGGGATCTGCATCGCCTGCCCGAACAGTCCCTCCTTGCCGCCGAAGTAGTGATTGATGAGGGACGGGTCGACCCCGGCGCCGCGCGCGATGGCGCGTACCGAGGCGCCCGCGTAGCCCCTGGCCGCGAACAACTCACGGGCCGAGGCGATGAGCGCATCACGGGTCGCCTCGGACTTTGCTCTGCGCCGAGGGGCGCCGGCGAGGTCGCCGGTAGGGCCGGCCATGACAGCTCCTTCAACAACTGTTGAAAACAGTATGGACGAAAGACGCCGCGTAGTTCAACGGTTGTTGGACAACTTCTCCGGGCGGCACCCGGCAGGGCCTCGGTGTCGCCACGCGCAGCGGCCGACGGCCAGAGCCGGAACCGGGGATCGGTACCCTGGTCACGTGAGCAGATCACGTCCGCTGCGGACCTGTGTCGGCTGCCGACGCGTCGATGACCCGGGTGCGCTGCGCCGCTATGTGCGCACCGGGCACGGACTGGTGCTCGACGAGGATCGTCGTGTCCCGGGGCGGGGGGCCTGGGTGCATCCGGATCCACGCTGCTGGGACGGTGCGCTGCGCGGGGGATTCGCCCGCAGCTTCCGAACCCCGATCCGCCCCGACCAGATAGACCGACCGCCCTTCGGGTAGTCGGACCGCGCAACCGGCTGCCGACCCACCCCGTCCCCGTTTGGCCTCCGAGGGGTGCTGCGGGGTAAACTGATCCTTGCGCGTCATTCCGGCGTGCGGTCAGTCGTGCCGCGAGGTGCGGTGTGGTCCCGGTGATTTCTGAAAGTGGGCTAACGCTCATGACCACTCGATGAGTACGCAGCAATGAGCACAACCGACAACTAACCGGTCCCGGCAGACGCCTGGACCTGAAGGAGAGTAGTGGCCAAGGTCCGCGTCTACGAGCTCGCCAAGGAGCTCGGACTCGAAAGCAAAGAACTTCTGGCGAAGCTGAAGGACATGGGCGAGTTCGTTCGTTCCGCTTCGTCAACCATTGAAGCCCCCGTGGTGCGCAGGGTGACCGAGAAGGTCAAGTCCGAGAGCGCCGGGGGCGATTCATCGCCCGCAGCCAAGCCCGCGCCGGCATCGAAGGCCTCGCGTTCGTCCGCGCCGACGGTTGGCTCGTCCGCCCCTGCGGCGCGCCCCGGTCCGGCGAAGCCCGCGGCGACCCCGGGGGCGCCCAAGCCCGGTGCCGCCCCCAAGCCCGGCCAGACACCGATCCCGAAGGCACCGGCACCGGCCGCCGAGTCGGCCCCGGTCTCCTCGCCGACCCCGCGTCCGGGCGCCCCGGCCCGACCCGGCGGCCGTCCCACTCCGGGCCCGCGGCCCTCGGCGCCGAGCCAGCAGCGTTCCGGCGGCGCACCGTCCGCACGTCCGGGGCCACGCCCCGGTCCCCGTCCGTCGGGTTCCCGGCCGGGCGCCACCGGCGGCCTGCCCACCAGCCGTGGCCGCCGTACCGGTGCCCCGCGCCCCGGCAACAACCCGTACAGCTCCTCCCAGGGCATGGGGCAGCAGCGCCGGGGGCAGGGGCAGCAGGGCCGGCCCGCCGAGGGGGCCAGGTCGCGTGCACCTCGCCCGGGGCCCACGGGGGGTCTGCCCCGTCCCGGCGGCACCTCCGGCATGCCTCGCCCCAACCCGGCGATGATGCCCAAGCGACACAACTCCCAGCTAGCTCCCGCCGGCAGTCGCCCGGCCCGTGGCGGCGGCCGCGGGCGTGGCAGCAGTGGTCCCGGCCGCGGCGGTGGTTTCCGCGGCGGGCCCGGCATGGGTGCGCCTCTCGGCGGCGGCCGCGGTGGACGCGGCGGCCGTGGCGGTTCGGGCACCCAGGGTGCCTTCGGACGGGGCGGCGGTAGCCGTCGTGGCCGCAAGAGCCGCAAGCAGCGCAGGCAAGAGTTCGACGAGATGCAGGCGCCGACGATCGGCGGCGTGCGCATCAGGCAGGGCAACGGCGAAACCATTCGGCTGCGCCGCGGCTCCTCGCTGACCGATCTCGCCGAGAAGATCGGCGCGGACCCGGCCGCCCTGGTGCAGGTCCTGTTCAACCTGGGCGAGATGATCACCGCCACCCAGTCCGTGCCGGACGAGACCCTCGAGGTCCTCGGCGCCGAACTGAACTACACCATCGACGTGGTCTCCCCCGAGGACGAGGACCGGGAGCTCCTCGAGAGCTTCGACTTGGAGTTCGGTGAGGACGCCGGTGACGAGTCCGATCTCGCCCCGCGCCCCCCGGTCGTCACCGTCATGGGTCACGTCGACCACGGCAAGACCAAGCTGCTCGACGCGCTGCGTCACACCCACGTGGTCGAGGGCGAGGCCGGCGGCATCACCCAGTCGATCGGCGCCTACCAGGTGCAGGCCGAGGTCGACGACGAGGATCGCCGCATCACCTTCATCGACACCCCGGGTCACGAGGCCTTCACCGCCATGCGTGCCCGCGGCGCGAAGTCCACCGACATCGCGGTGCTCGTCGTCGCGGCCGATGACGGTGTCATGCCGCAGACCATCGAGGCCCTCAACCACGCGAAGGCCGCCGACGTGCCGATCGTCGTCGCGGTGAACAAGATCGACAAGCCCGGCGCCGACCCCACCAAGGTGCGTGGCCAGCTGACCGAGTTCGACCTGGTGCCCGAGGAGTACGGCGGCGACACCATGTTCGTCGACGTCTCCGCCGTCACCGGCCAGGGGCTCGACGACCTGCTGCAGGCCATCATCCTGACCGCCGACGCGGCCCTGGACCTGCGGGCGAATCCCGACATGGCCGCTCAGGGCGTCGCCATCGAGGCCCACCTCGACAAGGGCCGTGGCCCCGTCGCCACCGCCCTCGTCCAGCGCGGCACCCTGCGCAAGGGCGACTCGATCGTCGCCGGGTCCGCGTACGGCCGGGTGCGGGCCCTGGTCAACGACCATGGCGAACAGGTCGACGAGGCGTCCCCCTCGACGCCCGTCCAGGTGCTGGGCCTGACCAACATTCCGGGAGCCGGCGACAACTTCCTGGTCGTCGAGGACGACCGGATGGCCCGCCAGATCGCCGAGAAGCGCGAGGCCCGCATCCGTGCGGCCCAGCAGGCGGCGTCGAGCCGCCGCCGGACGCTCGACGAACTGTTCGAGCAGATGGAGAAGGGCGAGACCAACGAGCTGCTGCTCATCCTCAAGGGCGACTCGGCCGGCTCGGTCGAGGCGCTGGAGGACTCGCTCAGCCAGATCGACGTGGGCGACGAGGTCGACCTGCGCGTCATCGATCGTGGTGTCGGCGCCATCACCGAGACGAATGTCACGCTGGCCGCCGCATCCGAGCCGCACGCCGTCATCATCGGCTTCAACGTGCGCCCGACCGTCCAGGCCGCGCGCATGGCCGACCAGAACAACGTCGACGTCCGTTACTACACGGTCATCTACGACGCCATCGACGAGATCGAGTCCGCCCTCAAGGGCATGCTCAAGCCCGTCTACGAGGAGAAGACGCTCGGCACCGCCGAGATCCGCGAGATCTTCCGCTCGTCCAAGGTCGGCAACATCGCCGGGTGCATGGTGCTCGACGGTCTCATCAGGCGCAACGCCAAGGCGCGCCTGGTGCGCGACGGCGTCGTCCTCGCCGAGACCTCGATCAACTCGCTGCGCCGTGAGAAGGACGACGTCACAGAGGTCCGTGAGGGCTTCGAGTGCGGTCTCACGCTTGGCTACTCCGACATCCAGATCGGGGACCAGGTCGAGACCTACGAGATGGTCGAGAAGGAAAGGGACGCGTGATGCCCAGCCCCCGGATCGCCAAACTCGAGGACCAGATCCAGGTCGTCGTCGCCCAGATGCTGCAGAGGCGCGTCAAGGACCCGCGGCTGGGTTTCGTCACCGTCACGGACGTGCGTCTCACCGGTGACGCCCGCGAGGCCACCGTCTTCTACACCGTGATGGGGGACCAGTCCGACCTGGCCGCCACCGCCGCGGCGCTCGAATCGGCGAAGGGCCTGATGCGGTCCACCGTCGGCAAGAGACTGGGCCTGCGGTTCGCCCCGACGCTGACCTTCGTGCCCGACGCGACCACCGAGGCCGCGGCGGACATGGAGGACCTGCTCGCCAGGGTTCGGCAGGCCGACGAGGAACTGGAGTCCCGCAAGGGCACCGAGTTCGCCGGATCGGCCGACCCCTACCGGGCCGACGACGAGACCGAGTGAGCAGACGCACCGCCCCGGCCGGGCCCAGCGGCCTGGTCGTCATCGACAAACCGGCAGGCCTCACCTCTCACCAGGTGGTGGGGCGCTGCCGGCGTCTGTTCGCGACGCGGCGCGTCGGTCACGCCGGGACCCTCGATCCGATGGCCACCGGTGTGCTCCTCATCGGCGTCAACCGGGCCACCCGCCTGCTCGGTCACCTGGCGTTGAAGGACAAGACCTACACGGCCACCATCCGGCTCGGGCAGACGACCGTCACCGATGACGCCGAGGGCGAGGTCACCGAGACGACCGATGCCTCCCGGCTGAGTGACGCGGCGATCGAGGGGGCCGTCGCCGCGCTGCGCGGCCCGATCATGCAGGTGCCCAGCGCGGTCTCGGCCATCAAGGTCGACGGGCGGCGCTCCTACGCCCGGGTGCGTGCCGGTGAACGGGTTGAACTGGCCGCCCGCCCGGTCACCGTCAGCGAGTTCGCGGTGCTCGGCAGGCATGACCTGGATGGCCTGGTCGACCTCGACGTCGTCGTCACCTGCTCATCGGGAACCTACGTCAGGGCCCTCGCGCGCGACCTCGGTGCCGCACTGGGCGTCGGGGGCCATCTCACCGCCCTGCGCCGCACCCGGGTCGACGGCTACCGCGTCGAGGACGCCCACGACCTGCCCGCCCCCGGTGAACCGGCTCCGCCGATGATGACCATGGCCGAGGCCGCTCGCCGCAGTCTCGCGGTGCTCGACATCGACCAGGAGCAGCGCGCCATCGTCGTCCACGGCGGCCTCCTCCCCGTCGAGGTACCCGCCGACCCGACCGGCCTGGTCGATCCGGCCGGTGAACTCGTCGCCCTGTACCGCCCGGACGGCCGGGGCCGGTCACGGGCCGTGGCCGTGCTGGTCGGCGGGGAGGGGCAGTGATGGGGGCCGTGTGGGCCGCCGCCGGCTCCATGATCGGCCTCGGGCTGCTCATGGGGTTCAGTCCGACCACCTATGCCCTCGTCGTGCACCTGCTCACCGTGGCCAGGCGACCGGGACGGTCCGTCGCCTGGATCTGCGTGGGGCTCGCCGCGATCGCCACCGTCATGCTCGTGCTCTTCCACTTCGTCGACCCGGACCGCCTCACCGACCTGTTCAGGGCCAGGGCTTCGGCCCTGCTCATCCGCCGTGGCGTAGATCTGGTCGCAGGAGTGCTCGCCCTGGCCGCCGGGGCCGCTCAGCTCGTCGACTGGCGCGTCAACCTGCCGCGCAGGCGCCGGCCCAGGGCCTCCCACGGCGGTTCCCCGTCGCACCTGATCGGTCTCGGCGTGGTCGCGGGCATCGGGCTCAGCGAGCCGGCGACCATGTACGTGACGGGGCGTGTCATCGCCTCGGTCACCCATGACGTCGTCGTCGCCGGCCTGCTCTACCTCGTCTTCCTGGCGGCCCTCGTCGGCCCCTACCTGGGCGCCGTCCTCGCCTGGGTGCGCATGCCGCGCGTGGCGGATGCCGTGAGGACATTCTTCGAACGTGCCGCCCGTCTCGACCACCGGCCGATCGCCGGCGCCGTCCTGCTCGGCATCGGCGTCGTCTTCGTGCTACTCGCGATCGTGCACTGACCAGCGGGCCGCCGGGCGCATGCGCCACGCCTGGGCTCCGTCACACGCAGAACGGGGCGGCCCGGTCAGGCAGAACTCGGGCCGCCCCGTGTGCCGGGCCCTCAGCAACAGCCTGAGGACACGTTCTCCTCGTCGAAGTCGACGCGCGCCCGCCAGAACTGGCGTTCGCTCATCGGCTCATGACCGGGATGCTCCAGACTGTGCCGCAGCAGGTACCGGTCGTACGCGGACTCCCCGGTGAAGTCGCGCCACAGGGTCCGCGCCGAGAGCAGGGCAGCATGGACCCGGCCGAGCGGTCGGTCGGAACGGCCGGGGCTCATGAGCCCGTCTCCGTCGCGGTCCCGGCCGTCTGCCGGGATGCGCGGTCGGCCTGCTTCAACCCGGGGATGAGTGCCGGGTCGCCGACGACCTCGTACTCGGCCACGCACTTCTTGTCGAGCGCGGTGCTGATCATCGTGGTGGGCGCGAAGAAGTTCGACTCCTGACGCGGGTCCTCCGAGGTCGTCGTGTCACCGGTGCGCAGCGTCCGGACGATGCGGATGATGCCGCAGACCATGACGAAGGCCACCGTCACCAGGAAGACGATCGACAGCGTCCCCTGGATGAAGGTGTTGCGCACGATGGCCCGTTCGACGGCGATCTCCTCCGGATCGGTGAGCGTGGTGAGCAGGCTCCTCGCGTCCCGCCACTGCTGCCAGTAGCCGAGGGCCGGATCGTGGGAGAAGATCTTCTGCCACGAGGCGGTGAAGGTCACCACCGTGTCGAATACCAGCGGGATGATCGGTATCCACGCCCAGCGGGCATAGCCCTTGCGCACCACCATGACGGTGACCACGAGCAGGGCGACCGCGGCGATGAGCTGGTTGGCGATGCCGAACAGCGGGTAGAGCGTCTGGATGCCGCCGCGTGGGTCGGTGACGCCCATGAGGAGCAGCGAGCCCCAGGCGGCCACCACGACAGCGGTGGAGATCCATGCGCCGATGCGCCAGGACGGGTCCGCGAACCGTGGTATCACATTGCCCAGTGCGTCCGACAGCTGGAAGCGGGCCACCCGGGTGACGGCGTCGACCGCCGACAGGATGAACAGCGCCTCGAACATGATCGCGAAGTGGTACCAGAAGCCCATCATCGTGCGTCCCCCGCCGACCTGGTGCAGGATGTGCGCCATGCCCACGGCCAGGGTCGGCGCGCCGCCGGTGCGCGAGACGATGGAGGTCTCGCCGACGTCCTCGGCGACCGCCCGGTAGGCGTCGCCGTCGTAGACGGTGACCGTGTTGCCGTCCTCGTCCCAGGTGTCCCAGGCGGCGCGGATCTGACCGCCGTACACGTCGGAGACCCCGAGATTCTGGACGGCTTCCGCCGTGATGTCCTCACGGTTGTCGGCCGCCTGTACGACCGCGCTGCCTGCCAGGTTGTCGACCGTCGCCGTCGAGGTGTTCATGCCGAAGTAGATGCCCTGGTTCAGGCTGACGGCGGCGGCCATCGCCATGACGGCCACGAAGGACTCCATGAGCATGCCGCCGTAGCCGATCATGCGGGCCTGGGACTCCTTCTGGATCATCTTGGGGCTGGTGCCCGAGGAGACCATGGCGTGCATGCCGGACAGGGCGCCGCAGGCGATCGTGATGAACAGGAACGGGAAGATGCCGCCGGCGAAGACCGGACCGGCGGTGTTGGTGGCGAACTCGGTGACGGCCGGCATCTCGACGATGGGACGTACGAGGATGATGCCTAGCGCCAGGACGACGATCGTGCCGACCTTCATGAAGGTGGAAAGGTAGTCCCGCGGGGTGAGCAGCATCCACACCGGCAGGACGGCGGCGAAGAAGCCGTAGATGATCATCGCCCACACCAGGGTGGTGGGGGACAGGTGCAGGTGCGCCTGCCCGAAGCTCGACTCGGAGACCCAGCGGCCCGAGATGATGACCCCGATGAGCAGCGCGAAGCCGACGAGCGAGACCTGGGTGATCTTGCCGGGCTGGACGAAGCGGAGCCACAGGCCCATGGCGATGGCGATCGGGATGGTGCAGCCGACCGAGAAGACGCCCCACGGGGAGGCCGCCAGGGCGTTGACGCAGATCATGGCGAGCACGGCCAGGACGATCATGAGCATGACGAAGACGATGATGGTGGCGACGATGCCGCCGACCGGACCGATCTCGTCGGTGGCCATCTGGCCCAGCGAACGCCCGCCCCGGCGCATGGAGAAGAACAGGACGAGCATGTCCTGGATCGCCCCGGCCAGGCAGACGCCGATGACGATCCACAGGGTGCCGGGCAGGTAGCCCATCTGGGCCGCGAGGACGGGGCCCACCAGCGGGCCGGCGCCGGCGATGGCCGCGAAGTGATGGCCGTAGAGCACGACCCGGTTCGTCGGGTCGAAGTCCTTGCCGTTGTTGATGCGCTCGGCCGGGGTCGCGTTGGTGTCGTCCGGGCGCATGATCTTGCGCTGGGCGTACAGTGCGTAGAACCGGTAGGCGATCGCGTAGGTGCACACCGCGGTGATCACGAACCAGATCGTGTTGACCCGTTCGCCACGGACAATGGCGAGCATGGTCCACCCGAGCACGCCGAGCACTGTGATGAGGCCCCAGATCGCGATGCGCCTGGGCGTCCACCGGCGATCGGGTTTGACGCCCACCGGTACGCCCTGGGTGTTGCGTATGACGCGCTCTTCTTCCTCCGGGGAGTAGGTGGGCAGTGTTGCTGCTGACGTCTGTTCAGCCATGAATTGAGTCACCTGGCTCTCGTCATCGTTGTCATACCAGGAGGTGACCAGATCGTGATGCACATGGCACCTGGGACCGATCCTCCGGTGCTCATCGTAGGACCGTGGTCGTGCCCTGGCCAGAGATCAGGGTCGGATCAGGCACGCTGTCGTGTTCGCTGTGAGCGGGGGCGCCGGTGGGGGAGTGCGTCTCCCGGGCGCTGGGCGGGACGGAGGGTCCGGGGTCGGGGTCACTCGGCGGTGTCTGTCCCGCGCACTCGTTCGGGGTTCGCGTAGAGGCTCATCCGATCGCCCCTGACGAAGCCGGCCAGGGTCAGGCCGGTCTCCTCGGCGATCCGTACCGCCAGGGCCGTGGGCGCCGAGATGCCGGCGAGCACGGGGATGCCGGCCAGGACGGATTTCTGCGCCAACTCGAAGCCGATGCGCCCCGAGACCATGAGCACGCAGCCGCCACCGGGCCGCCGCCCGTTGAGCATCGCCCAGCCGACCACCTTGTCGACGGCGTTGTGCCGGCCTACGTCCTCTCGCGCCACCAGCAGCGACCCGTCGTCGGTGAACAACGCGGCGGCATGCGTCGCACCGGTTGCCGAGAAGGTCCGTTGGGCGTCGCGGAGCCTGTCGGGCAGGCCGAGAAGCGTGTTCGCCGCCACCCGGGTGTGGTCGGCGTCCAGGTCGAAGCGGGCGTCCCGGGTGAGGGCCTCCACCGTGTCGGTGCCGCAGATGCCGCAGGCCGAGGAGACCACGGTTGCGCGGCCGGTCCGCGGTGGTGGGACCGAGTCGGTGAGCCGGACCTGTAGGACGTTGTAGGTGTTGCGTGGCCGACCGGTCTCCTCGTCGGTGACGGTGCCGGTGCAGTAGCGAGCGCCGACGACGTCCGCCGGGCCGGCGATGATGCCCTCACTGGCGAGGAAGCCGTGCACCAGCTCGATGTCGTGGCCCGGCGTGCGCATCGTCGTGGCGTAGCTCGCCTCCCCGAGACGGATCTCGAGGGGTTCCTCGACGGCGAGCGTGTCGACGGCGGTGATGCCTGCGGGATGGTGCGCGTCGATCCGGACGACACGGTGCCGCGTCGTGACCCTGCCCATGGGCTCCGGTCCTCTACAGCAGGGCGGGCTCGTGGAGCCCGCTGAGCCGTCCGGGTGTCGGCGCGTCGGCGGTCTTCTCGACCCTGATCGCGCAGACCTTGTACTCGGGGATGAAGCACAACGGGTCGGTCGCGTCGTTGGCCACGACATTGGGGTTGCCGCTCGGGAAGTGGAAGGTCATGAAGGCCTCGCCCTCGCCGACCCTGTCACCGACCCAGGCCTGCGTCTCGATGGCGCCGCGACGCGAGCTGACCTTGACCAGGTCGCCCTGGGCGATGCCGAGGGCGCGGGCATCGGTCTCGTTGATCTGGATGTAGGACTGCGAGGCGATCCGGGTGAGGCCCTCGGTGCGGTGGGTCATCGCACCGTTGTTGTAGTGGTACAGCATGCGACCGGTGCTCATGAGGATCGGGTAGTCCTCGTCCGGAACCTCGTTCGGCTCCTGGTACTCGGTGGGGTAGAAGTAGCCCAGACCGCGTTTGAACGCTCCGACGTGCATGATCGGCGTGCCCGGGTGGTCCCTGGTGGAGCAGGGCCACTGCAGGGACTCGCCGGCGTCCAGCCGGGCGTGCGAGATGCCTCCGAAGTCGGGGTCGACGAGGGCTATCTCGTCCATGATGTCGGCGGCCGTCTCGAGAGTCTCGGGGTAGCCCATGCGGCGCATGACCTCGGCGAAGATCCACGTGTCGAGCCGGGCGTTGCCGGGGGCGTCCACGGCCTTGCGCACGCGCTGGACGCGGCGCTCCGTGTTGGAGAAGGTGCCCTCCTTCTCGACGTACGCCGAGCCGGGCAGGACGACGTCGGCCAGCTCGGCCGTCGGCGTCATGAACAACTCGTCGACGACCAGCAGGTCGAGGGCCTCGAGGCCCGCCCGGACGTGGGCGGTGTTCGGGTCGGTGACCATCGGGTCCTCCCCGAAGATGAACAGGCCCTTGACGCGTCCCTCGGCGGCGGCGCCGAACACCTGGGTGGCGCGCAGGCCGATCCCGCGTGGCAGGGCCCTGCCCCAGACGCCCTCGAACTTGTCCATGACACCGGGGGCGTCGAACTTCTGGTAGCCGGGCAGGTTGTGCGGCTCGCACCCCATGTCGCAGGCGCCCTGCACATTGTTCTGACCGCGCAGCGGGTTGATGCCGCAGCCGGGCCTGCCGTACTTGCCGACCACCATCGCCAGGTTCGACAGGGACATCACGTTCTGGGTGCCGCTGGTGTGCTCGGTGACACCGAGGCAGTAGATGATCGGGGCGCGCTCGGCCTTCGCATAGATCTCGGCGGCGCGGTACAGGTCGGCGACCGGGATGTGGCACAGCCGTGCCACCTTCTCCGGCTCGTACTCGGCGACGATCTCGCGGAGCGCCTCGAAACCCTCGGTGCGCTGCGCGATGAAGGCCTCGTCCGCCCAGCCGTTGGCGATGATGATGTTCACCATCGCATTGGCGAAGGCGATGTCCGTGCCGGGCCTGATCGGCAGGTGCAGCTCGGCCATCGACGTGAGGTCGGTCCTGCGGGGATCGACGACGATGAGTTTGGCGCCGGCCCGCACGGCGGCCCGGATCTGGGCGCCGATGACGGGGTGCGCCTCGGTGGTGTTCGAGCCGACGAGCAGGATCGCATCGACGTCGTGGGTGACGTCACGGATGGTGTTCGTCATGGCGCCGGAGCCGAGCGTCGTCGCCAGGCCGGTGACCGAGGCGGAGTGACAGACGCGCGCGCAGTTGTCGACGTTGTTGGTGCCGATTGCGGCGCGCATCATCTTCTGGAACATGTAGTTGTCCTCGTTCGGCGCCCGTGAGCACGAGAAGCCGGCGATGGCGTCCGGGCCGTCCTTGGCGATGATGGCCTTCATCCGGTCGGCGATGAGGTCGAGGGCCTCGTCCCAGCCGGCCTTGCGGAACTCGCCGTTCTCCTTGATGAGGGGATCGGTGAGGCGGTCGGACGAGGAGGCGAACTTGTACGACCCGAACTTGCCCTTGACGCACAGGATGCCGCGGTTGGCCGGTCCGTACGCGGGTTCGACGCCGACGACCCTGCCGCCGCGGACCTGCAGTTCGAGCTGGCAGCCCACGCCGCAGTGGGGGCAGGTGGTGACGACCTTGTCCTCGACCTGCCAGTCGCGGTATCCGCGCTGGTGGTCCTTGGCCTCGAGTGCCCCGACGGGGCACACCGAGACGCAGTTGCCGCAGGACTCGCAGTTGGTGAGCTCCCAGGGCATCTCCCAGCTCGTCGACATCTGGGTGTCGAAGCCGCGCTGGGTCAGGGCTATGACGTTGCGTCCCTGCAGCTCGCCGCAGGCGCGGACGCAGCGGCGGCACATGATGCAGCGGTCGGCGTGGAAGGTCAGGAACGGGTTGGACGAGTCGACCTTGTGCCCGATGAAGCGGCCGTCGGGGAAGTCGGTGCGGTCGATGCGGTACTGCATCGAGTAGTCCTGCAGGCGGCAGTCGCTGTTGGCCGCGCACCTGAAACAGTCGAACTCGTGGTTGGAGCAGAGCAGGTCCAGGATGAAGCGCCGGGACTCGAAGATCTCGTCGTCCATCGTGACGATCTCCATGCCCTCGGACAACGGTTCGGCGCAGGAGATCTTCATCGCCGTACGGCCCCGCTGGGTGATCTTGACCATGCACATGCGGCAGGACCCGTCGGGTGCCAGGTCACGCATCTCGCACAGGGTGGGGATCTCGATGCCGAGCGCGCGGCAGGCCTGCAGGACCGTGAGGCCCTCGGGCACGTCGTGCGCGCGGCCGTCGATCACGACGCCGACGGTCCTGGTGGGCTCGGCGCCTGCCAGGCCGGCCTGCTCGCCGTCGATCCGGATGGGGTTCGGTGCCATGGTGTTAGACACGGGTCGGCTCCTTCACGAGTGCCGCCTCGAAGGCGGGTCCGGCGCCATCCAGGGCGCTGAGGATCGGGACGTCGATGCACTGGCCCAGCCCGCAGGCCGAGAGCTTGTGGACCTGCTCGGTGGTCGTGCGCAGCCGCTGGATGTCGTCGGGTTCGCCGCGGCCGGAGGCGAGCCGGTCGAGCACCTCCCAGACACGGGTCGTGCCGAGCCGGCAGGGCGTGCACTTGCCGCAGGACTCCTTGCGGAAGAAGACCATCACCTGGCGCAGGTAGTCGACGATGTCGACCGTGTCGTTCATGACGACGATCGCCCCCGAACCGATCGCCTTGCCGCCGGACCATGCGTCGTCGTAGTCGTAGGGCGCGTCCAGGATGTTCTCGAAGCCGATCGGCCCGGAATGGCCCCCGCAGTGGACGAAGCCGAAGTCGCCGCCGATGACGCCGCCACCGAACTCGGGCGACCAGATGAGCTCGCGCAGCGTGTACCGGCCGAAGGGCACCTCGAAGACGCCCGGGTGCGCGACGTGCCCGCAGATGGAGATGAGCTTGGTGCCTCCGCCGTTGGCCGACCCCTGGCTCCGGTAGTACTCCCCGCCGTTGGCCACGACGAGTGTCACGGCGGCGTAGCTCTCGACGTTGTTGACCAGCGTCGGCCTGCCGTACAGGCCGACCTCCGCCAGGTGAGGGGGCTTGATGCGCGGCCGGCCCGGCTTGCCCTCGATGGAGTTGAGCATGGCCGAGTTCTCACCGCACACGTAGGCTCCGCCGCCGGCGACCGTGTCGATGTCGTAGTCGAAGCCCTCGATGCCGAGGATGTCGTGGCCGAGCAGGCCGGCCTCGCGGGCCTGTTGGAGGCATGAGCGGAGGATGCCGAATTCCTCGGGGTACTCCCCGCGTACGTAGATGATGCCCTTCGGGGAGCCGAAGACGCGGCCGGCGATCGTCATGCCCTCGATGACCGCGTAGGGGTTCTTCTCCAGCAGGACCTGGTCCTTGAAGGTGCCCGGCTCGCCCTCGTCGGCGTTGCAGACGATGTACTTGGGGTCGCCCTCGATGCGCGCCAGCTGGCCCCACTTCCTGCCCGTGGGATAGGCGGCGCCGCCCCGGCCCCGTACGAGACCGGTGGAGATCTCCTCGATCACCGCGTCGGGGCCCACCTCCACGGCCCTGCGCAGGCCCTCGTAGCCGCCCTGGGACAGGTAGACCGACAGCTGCTTCTGGTCCGCGTCGTCGCCGACGTGCTCGAGGAGACGGTCATACATGCTGGCTCACCTGTTCCTGATCTGCGCGGTCGCCGGCGACCAGCCGGTCGATGAGGTCGCGGAGCACGGCGGGGGAGACCCGGTGGTGCACCGCGCCGTCGATCCTGACGTTCGGCGCGGTCGCGCAGCGGCCGAAGCAGGGGACGGTCTCGACGCACAGGGCACCGTCCTCGGTCACCTCGTCCATGGCGATGCCCAGCCGTTCGGCGGCCGTGCTCTGCAGGGCGTCGCCGCCCTGGAAGTAGCAGGGTGTGCTCTCGCAGATCTCGACGCTGTGCCGGCCGTGCGGTGTCGCGTGGAGCATGTGGTAGAAGGTCACGATCTCGTACATCGCCGTGACCGTCATGCCCAGGTCCTCGGCCACCTGGGCTGCGGCCGACCGGCTGACGTAGTGCTCCGGGCTGACGTGCTGGATGTCCTGGAGGATGGACAGGATGTGCTCGCGCGAGTGGTCCCAGCGCGCGAGGATCTCGTCGACCTCATCCCTGGTCGGATCGGTCATCGTTGGCTCTACCTCCGAACTCACCCTGCTCGCCGAACCCCTCGTCCACCGGGCCGCCGGGCGGGCCTCCCGGACGACGTCGCCGGGCCTGCCTGCCGATTCGGTCCGAATTGGTCCGTTTTGTTCCTGTGGCTTCCACGATAACCCCTCACGTGGTGGTGCAAGGCCGTGTTCACGAGTGCATCGCGACGTCCGGTCCCGGGGCCGTCGCGTGAATGCCCGGGAGCCTGGGCGGCTGTTCCCGGTGGGGTGTGGAAGGTCACCGCCGGAGCCCTGAGAACCCTCCGTGGGTCTTCGTGCACCGCGGCTGGGAAGAAGTGCAAGCCCTTGCAAAATCCAGTGCACATATTGCAATTTTCAAGCGAAACGCCCTGCTGAGCTGGAATCGGACCCCCGGTGGGATGAAAGTTTGTTCCAGGCTCCCTCGGGGCACGACCCCGGGAGGCGGTCCGGCCCGCGTGTGCGAGAGGCCCTGACGGGGTGCATGACCGGGTCGGCCAACTGTCGACCACACGTCGTCAGGCACATGTTCAACCCGACACAAGGGAGTACTTCATGATTCCTCTTGTCTCCTCGGCGGCCATCTTCGGCTCCGAGTTCTTCGGTACCGCACTGCTCATGCTGCTTGGCGTGGGTGTTGTCGCGAACCACAGCCTTCCCAAGACCGGTGGGCACGGCGGCGGGCCGCAGTTCATCAACTGGGGCTGGGGTATCGCGGTCATGGTCGGCGTCTACGGCGCCTACCAGACCGGCGGTCACCTGAACCCCGCCGTCACGCTCGGCCTCGCCGCCTCCGGCAACGACCTCGCGCCGGGCATCCCGGCGACCGGCGCCAACATCGCGCTCTACATCATCGCCCAGCTCTGCGGCGGTTTCGTCGGCGCCGTCTTCGCCTGGCTGGTCTACAAGAAGCACTACGACGAGGACGCCGAGCCCGCCGTCAAACTGGGCACCTTCTGCACGGCCCCGCGGATCCGCAGTTACGGATGGAACTGCCTGGTCGAGGCCGTCGCCACCTACGTCCTGGTCATCTGGGTCATCATCTCGGGCTACACGAACGTGGCGTCCATCACCATGGCGGACGGCATCGAGCAGATCTCCGGCTCGGTCATCGGACCGCTGGGTGTCATGCTCGTCATCGTGGGCATCGGCAACGGCCTGGGCGGGCCCACCGGCTACGCCCTGAACCCGGCCCGTGACCTCATGCCCCGGCTCGCCCACGCGGTCGTGCCCATCAAGGGCAAGGGCGGCTCCGACTGGGCGTACGCCTGGGTCCCGGTCGTCGGCCCGATCATCGGCGGTCTCCTCGCCGGTCTCACCTACCAGATCTTCTGGTGATCCGTTGAGTGCCCGCCGCAAGCACGTGCCTGCGGCGGGCACTTCGCTTATCTGATCGGGTGCGCTCACAGGCGAGCGCGCCACAGCTGAAAGGAGCAGTCCCATGGCTGAAGCAGAGAAGTACATCCTGGCCATTGATGAGGGCACCACGTCGGCGCGGGCCATCATCTTCGACCACGCCGGACGCATCGTTGCCACCGGCCAGCAGGAGTTCGAACAGATCTTCCCGCGCGCCGGCTGGGTCGAGCACGACCCGATCGAGATCTGGGAGGCTGTTCGCGCGGTCGTCGCCCAGGCCCTGTCGGTGGCCGAGATCAACCGTCACCAGCTCGCCGCGGTCGGCATCACGAACCAGCGCGAGACCACCGTCGTGTGGGACCGCGAGACCGGGGAGCCCGTCTACAACGCCATCGTCTGGCAGGACACCCGGACGCAGAAGATCTGCGAGGAACTCGGCGGCGACGAGGGTCCCGACCGGTTCAAGGACATCTGCGGTCTGCCGCTCAACACCTACTTCGCGGGCCCCAAGGTCCGGTGGATCCTCGACAACGTCGAGGGCGCCCGGGCCAGGGCGGAGGCCGGCAAGCTTCTCATGGGCACCATGGACACCTGGGTCCTGTGGAACCTCACCGGTGGTCTCGCCGGCGGCGTGCACGTCACCGACGTGACGAATGCCTCCCGCACGATGCTCATGAACATCGAGACCCTGCAGTGGGACGAGCGCATGATCGACGCCCTCGGCATCCCGGCCTCGATGCTGCCGCAGATCAAGTCGAGTTCGGAGATCTACGGTTACGGCCGCAAGAACGGTCTGCTCGTCGACACGCCGATCGCCGGCATCCTGGGTGACCAGCAGGCCGCCACCTTCGGTCAGGCCTGTTTCGAGCCCGGTATGGCCAAGAACACCTACGGCACCGGCTGCTTCATGCTGCAGAACACGGGCACCACGCCCGTCTTCAGCAAGAACGGCCTGCTCACCACCGTGTGCTACAAGATCGGCGACCAGCCCGCCGTGTACGCCCTCGAGGGCTCCATCGCCGTGGCCGGTTCGCTCGTGCAGTGGCTGCGCGACAACCTGAAGATGGTTGAGAGCGCCCCGGCCTCCGAGGCCCTGGCCGCGTCGGTGGAGGACAACGGCGGCGCCTACTTCGTGCCGGCCTTCTCCGGCCTGTTCGCGCCGTACTGGCGTCCGGACGCCCGTGGTGCGCTCGTCGGCCTGACCCGCTACGTCAACCGCGGCCACATCGCCCGCGCAGTGCTCGAGTCGACGGCCTACCAGACCCGCGAGGTGCTGGACGCCATGAACGCCGACTCCGGCGTCCCCCTGACCGAGCTCAAGGTGGACGGCGGCATGACCGCCAACCAGCTGCTCATGCAGTTCCAGGCGGACCAGCTCGATGTTCCGGTCATCCGCCCGGTCGTGGCCGAGACCACGGCCCTCGGGGCCGCCTACGCGGCCGGTATCGCGGTGGGCTACTGGGGCGGCGAGCAGGACGTCATCGACAACTGGGCCGAGGACACCCGGTGGGAGCCGAAGGCCGATCCGGCCGAGCGCGACCGGCTCTACCGCAACTGGAAGAAGGCCGTCCAGCGCACCCTGGACTGGGTCGACGAGGACGTCGTCGAGTGACCGTGTGAAACCCATGGGTGCAGGCCCCGGGACTTCCCGGGGCCTGCACCGTGTCCGGGCCCCTCGTCCGTCTCGGGCGGCGCCCACCGGCACGCCGCCGGGTCCCGCCGGAGGGCCCGCTGGTCGCCCGGAGTGCCTGGAGGGTCCGGCGAGGGCGGGGGAGCCGTACTAGACTCGGTCCGGCCCTCGCCGGGCGTGGCCGGCCCGACCCCGGCGCAGCGGATCCCGCTCGCCCTCCACCACACCAAACGGAAAGGCACGGCATGGCTGGATCGGTCGTCGTCATCGGCACCTTCGACGGCGTGCACCGCGGTCACCAGGCGCTGCTCGAGCACGCTCGCGCGCGGGCCGCGGCTCTCGGCGGGGCGCCCCCCCTGCCCGTCATCGCCGTGACCCTGTGGCCCCACCCGATGACCGTTTTCGCCCCCGACCGGGTGCCGCGCCTGCTCACCACCCTCGATGACCGCATCGAGCTGCTGAAACGCTACGGCGCCACGCAGGTGCGGGTCGTCCAGTTCAATGGCGAGGTCGCCGCCTGGTCACCGACCCGTTTCGTCCGGCGCATCATCGATCCCCTCGATCCACGGCTCGTCATCGTCGGGACGAACTTCACCTTCGGCAAGGGCGCCGCCGGCAATCCCCGGACGCTCGCCGAGCTCGGGGCGGGACGGTACGAGACCTCTGCCCTCGAACTGGTCGGCGTCGGAGGTGTCGACATCTCGTCCAGCCGGATCCGCACGGCCCTGGCCGACGGTGACGTCACGGGCGCCGCGCAGCATCTCGGACGCTGGTTCAGTCTCACCGGCGTCGTGGTCGTCGGCGACCAGCGCGGCCGCAGGCTCGGTTTCCCGACCGCCAACCTGCCGGTCCC
Organism: Propionibacterium ruminifibrarum; assembly: GCF_900289195.1. Lineage (GTDB taxonomy): Bacteria > Actinomycetota > Actinomycetes > Propionibacteriales > Propionibacteriaceae > Propionibacterium > Propionibacterium ruminifibrarum. Next base: position 335,585 of record NZ_OMOH01000002.1, on the reverse strand, counting down.
CGCCGAACTCGCCACGCCGGGCGACGGCGTCTACGCCGGCTGGCTGCGCCGCCTGGACGAACCCGGCGCCGGGATCTGGCCGGCGGCCGTCAGTGTCGGGACGAACCCGACCTTCGACGGTGTGGAGCGCCGGGTCGAGTCCTATGTGCTCGACCGCACCGACCTCGAGCTGTACGGCGCGCGGATCCGTGTCGAGTTCGTCACCCAGCTGCGCGGCCAGCTGCGGTTCAACGGGGCCGGTGAACTCGTCGCGCAGATGCGGCGCGACGTGGAGCAGACCAGACGTCTGCTGTCCGATTCGTCCAATGCCCCGACCGCCTGATAAACTCCCCAAGTTGCCGTCGATCGGCCGCGGAACACCAAGAGCCGCTCACGTACCGGGTGGGGCGGCGCCGCGCAGCGGGAACAGGAAAGGGGAGCGACGCATGGACGCCGCAGAGAAGAAGAAGATCATCGAAGAGTACGCGACGCATCCTGGCGACACGGGTTCCCCCGACGTCCAGATCGCCCTGCTGACCAAGCGGATCTCGCACCTGACCGAGCACCTCAAGGAGCATCGCGGCGATCACCACAGCCGCCGTGGCCTGATGCTCATGGTCGGTCAGCGCCGCCGGCTGCTCAACTACGTGGCCAAGGAGGACATCAACCACTACCGCGAGCTGGTCAAGCGCCTCGGCCTGCGCCGCTGAACGTCGGATCTCATCGCGAACCGCCCGGGAACTCCCGGGCGGTTCGCCGTTGTTCGCCGCGGAACACCGGATTTCGGCCGGTTGCCGCAGGAAACCCGGAGGAAATGGGTGGAATCGGTCATCGTCGGTTACCCTGGTGGGCGGTGCGTCCGATGCGCACCCATTGACGCTGCCGTCATGGCCGCCACGATCAGGCCTCGGTCCTCGGTGGTGGATCCCGGGCCCCGTCCCGGCGTCCTCGATCGAAGACCGGTTCTGACGAGCGTCCATGCCTGCGGCGATTTCTCCTACTGGAAGGAATCCCATGGAGGGACCCGACGTCAAGTTCGCCGAGGCCGTCATCGACAACGGCTCGTTCGGCAAGCACGTTGTCCGTTTCGAGACCGGCAAGCTGGCCAAGCAGGCCGACGGCTCCGCCGCCGTCTACCTGGACGGCGACACCATGCTGCTGAGCGCCACCACCGCCCAGAAGTCCCCGCGTGAGTCCATCGACTTCTTCCCGCTGACGGTCGACGTCGACGAGAAGATGTACGCGGTCGGGCGCATCCCCGGTTCGTTCTTCCGCCGCGAGGGCCGCCCCAGCGAGGGCGCCATCCTGGCCTGCCGTCTCATCGACCGTCCGCTGCGCCCGGCCTTCAAGAAGGGCCTGCGCAACGAGGTCCAGGTCGTCATCACCGTCCTCGCCCTCAACCCGAAGGTCGAGTACGACGTCGTGGCCATCAATGCCGCGTCCATGTCCACGCAGATCTCCGGTCTGCCCTTCTCCGGCCCGATCGGCGGGGTGCGCATCAGCCTCATCGGCGACCAGTGGGTGTGCTTCCCCACCGTCGACCAGGAGAACGAGGCCACCTTCTCGATGGTCGTCGCCGGCCGCGTCCTGGCCAGCGGCGACGTCGCCATCATGATGGTCGAGGCCGGTTCCACCGAGGCCACCTGGGACCTGGTGAAGGCGGGCCGCACCGCCCCCACCGAGGAGGTCGTCGGCGCCGGCCTGGAGGCCGCCAAACCGTTCATCAAGGCCCTCTGCGACGCCCAGGCCGAGCTGGCCGCCGAGGTCAACAAGGAGACCTACGACTTCCCCGTCTTCAAGGAGTACGAGGAGGACGTCTGGGAGCGCGTGAACGAGCTCGGCTACGACAGGCTCGACGAGATCGAGCAGATCGCCGCCAAGCTGGAGCGCCAGGACGCCGAGTCCGAGCTCAAGCACGAGATCAAGGACACCATGGCCGCCGAGGAGGCCTTCGCCGGCCGTGAGGGCGAGATCTCCGGCGCCTTCAAGGCCATGCAGAAGAAGATCGTCCGCGGCCGTGTCCTGTCCGAGGGCATCCGCATCGACGGCCGGGGCCCCAAGGACATCCGGGCCCTGTCCAGCGAGGTGGGCGTCATCCCGCGCGTCCACGGCTCGGGCCTGTTCCAGCGCGGCGAGACCCAGGTGCTGGGCATCACGACGCTGAACATGCTCGACATGGAGCAGAAGCTCGACACCCTCAGCTCGGTGCGCTCCAAGCGTTACATGCACCAGTACGAGATGCCGCCGTACTCCACCGGCGAGACCGGCCGCATCGGTTCGCCGAAGCGTCGCGAGGTCGGCCACGGCCACCTCGCCGAACGCGCCATCGTCCCGGTGCTGCCCACCCGCGACGAGTTCCCCTACGCCATCCGCCAGGTGTCCGAGGCGATCGGCTCCAACGGCTCCACGTCGATGGGTTCGGTCTGCGCCTCGACGCTGTCCCTGCTCAACGCAGGCGTGCCGCTGCGGGCCCCCGTGGCGGGCATCGCCATGGGCCTCATGAGCGAGACCGGCGAGGACGGCGAGACCACGTACCTGGCCCTCACCGACATCCTCGGCGCCGAGGACGCCCTCGGCGACATGGACTTCAAGGTGGCCGGCACCAGCGAGTTCGTCACCGCCCTGCAGCTCGACACCAAGCTCGACGGCATCCCCGCCGACGTGCTCGCCCAGGCCCTGCTGCAGGCCCGCGAGGCCCGCACCACGATCCTCGGCGTCATCAGCGATGCGATCGACGCGCCCGACGAGATGAGCGAGTTCGCCCCGCGCATCATCACCGTGCACATCCCCACCGACAAGATCGGCGAGGTCATCGGCCCCAAGGGCAAGGTCATCAACCAGATCCAGGACGACACCGGCGCCAATATCTCCATCGAGGAGGACGGCACGATCTACATCGGTGCCGACAACGGCGAATCCGCCGAGGCCGCGCGCACGATGATCAACGCCATCGCCAACCCGACGATGCCGGAGATGGGCGAGCGCTACCTGGGCACCGTCGTGAAGCTCACGAGCTTCGGCGCCTTCGTCTCCCTGCTGCCCGGCAAGGACGGTCTGCTCCACATCTCGAAGCTGCGCGCCCTCAACGGCGGCAAGCGCGTCGAGGACGCCGAGGACGTGCTGTCGGTCGGCCAGAAGCTCCAGGTCGAGATCACCGACATCGACGACCGCGGCAAGCTCTCGCTGACCCCGGTGCTCGAGGAGGAGGCCGACGAGGCCTGATCCTCCTCACGGTCCGCTCGGTCACCACCGGCCCCAGGGGCGTTGCCCCTGGGGCCGGTGCGCTACCGGATCCTTGAGAGCCGTGCCGCTTCCGTGGGGTTGCTGCGTCGAGTGGGTGGGTTCGCTGCGTTCGGCAGGCCCCTCCCGCCCTGTGATTCACAGGTTCGCCGAGGCGAACATGTGAATCACAATGCCCGATGCCGAGCCCTGAGGGGCCTGCCGAACTCCGCTCACAGCCAACCCGGTGCGGGCCGAGTGGAGCCTGTGGGGGCCTTTCAGGGCTCGGCTCCGGGCATCTGGCGCACCTGTTCGCGCAGCGAACCTGTGCGCCAGCGGGCGGGAAAGGCCCCCACAGGCGCAGCGAACCCAACCCGGCGCAACAACCCCAACCACGAACCCGGCGAACCCACCCGCGAAGCGCACCGGTCCCGGCCAGTTGGGCCAAGGGACCGGCAGATCAGGCAGTGGCGCAGCGGATCGGACCCCGGCGAGTAGGCTGGTCGGCGACCTGTTGGACGAGGACTGCGAGGTAGCGATGATCAAGGTCGGTGTGTTCGGTGCCAGGGGCCGCATGGGCTCCACCGTCTGCGATGCGGTCGAGGGGGCGCCCGACACCGAGCTCGTCGCCCGCATCGACGCCGGCGACGACCGTGCGCCGGCCGAGGCCGCCCAGGTCATGGTCGACTTCACCCAGCCGGGCGTCGTCATGGACAACATCAAGTGGTGCATCGATCACGGCGTCAACGCGGTCGTCGGCACCACCGGTTTCGACGAGGACCGGCTCGACCAGGTGCGCTCCTGGCTCGGGGCCGACCCCGACGTCGGCGTCCTGATCGCCTCGAACTTCTCCATCGGCGCCGTCCTCATGATGGCCTTCGCCGAGAAGGCCGCGCCCTTCTTCGACTCCGTCGAGATCATCGAGCTGCACCACCCCCGCAAGCTCGACGCCCCCTCCGGCACGGCCGCCAGCACCGCCCGCCGGGTCGCCGCGGCACGCCGGGCGGCCGGCTGCGCGCCGATGCCCGACGCCACGCAGACCGCGCTCGACGGGGCCCGGGGCAGCCGGGTCGACGACGTGCCGGTCCACTCCGTCCGTCTCCAGGGCCTGGTCGCCCACCAGGAGGTGCTGCTCGGCACCGCCGGCGAGAGCCTGACCATCCGCGACGACTCCTACGACCGGGTCTCCTTCATGCCCGGCGTCCTGGCCGGCGTGCGGGCCGTCGTCGGCCGCCCCGGCCTCACCGTGGGCATGGACGAGATCCTCGGGCTGTGAGCCGCTCATGTCCCGTGGCCTGAAAGTCCTGTGCGGCCTCCTCGTCGTCGTCCTGGTGCTCGCCGGGGCGGCGGTCGGTGTCTCCCGGTACGTCGCGATGCGCACCGTGCAGTCCCGGGTCGCCGGCCAGCTGGGCGTCGACCCCTCGACGGTCCACGCCTCGACCTCCCAGTGGGTCCTGCTGTCGGTGTTCACCTCCGGGACACTCGACGACCTGAGTCTCGACATCGACCGGGCCCCCGTGACGGTTCAGGGCTCCGACCTCTCGCTGCAGTCGGTTCACGGCGACTTCACCGATCTGAGCCATGTGCAGTCGGCCGACGAGCTGACGGCCGGCGCCCTGGAGGCCTCGGCCGTCATGAGCTGGGACGACGTGAGTACGGCCTCGGGCATGTCCGTGAGCGGGGGAACCGGCGGCACCATCCAGGCGGAGACCACGGTGGAGGTCCTGGGCGCCGAGGTTCCGGTGACCGTGACGGCGGTGCCCACGGTCGCGCCCGGCGGGGCGATCACGCTCACCGACGCCCAGGTCTCGGTCGCCACGGTGGACCTGCCCGACACCCTCGTCCAGGCGGTCCTCGCCAACACCCAGGACCGGCTCGTCCTGCCCGACCTGCCCGGTGGGCTCGGCTACTCGGGGCTGGAGGCCACCGCGGACGGCATCGAGGTCGCCGTGAGCGGCCAGGACGTCAGGTTGTCGACACTGTTCTGATCGGCGTCACGGCGCCCCCGGACGACGCTGAGGGGCGGGCCCTTCTGGGCCCGCCCCTCACTGGTTTCACCGCCTGTCGTGGCGTGTGCCGGTGTCACCGTCGGCAAGACGGCGGGACATCACTGGCCCCGGTAGCCGTCTGACTTCTTGCCCCCGAACTCGTCGAACTTCTTCTTGACCTGATCGAAGCCGCGCACGTCGTCGAACTCGTCGGGCAGCAGCAACCAGCCGATCAGGTAGACGAGGATGGCGCCGCCCAGGGTGATCACGGCGAAGAGGCCGAAGACGAGGCGGACGATGTTGGAGTCGATGCCGAGGTAATCGCCTATACCACCGGCAACACCGCTGATCATCCGGTGGTCACGGCTCCTGGTGAGTTTCTTGGCGGCCATCAGGGTTCTCCTTGTTCTCTCGTGTCGTGCTCTCTTGTGTCACGCACCGGTTCATACGTGCCGGGGGCCGTTTCGGGGGTGCCGGGCGCACCCACCCCCACGTTCTTGATTCTGCTCCTCGAGCCGGTGTTGCCGACCACCAGCCCCAGCAGCCCGATGGCGATGAGGGCCAGCGGGAAACCGATTCGGACGGCTTCGTGGCCGACCAGGTGGTTCGAGGTGAGCACCGTCAGGACGGCAACGACGATGAACAGCAAACCCCACACGAGGGACGCGGAGCGCTGCGGGGCGCGCCCGTTGTCGGCGTGGCTCATCGCGCCACCTCCACCTGGGAGCGCACGAGTTTGATCTTCACGTGCAGGGCGTCGGCCGGGCGGGCCTCGGCGTCGCCGGCCTGGCTCGGTGGGGCCGAGGGAATGCCGCTCGTCCAGACGCCGGAGCCGATGCTGGTGCAGCCGCCCCCCGAGGGCAGGGTGAGTTCGGAGAACAGGCAGCTGTACTCGATCGTGACGGCGCGGGTGTCGGGCGCGATGACGTGAATGTTCGAGTCGTGCGCCTGGACCGTCATCTCGGTGTCCTGAGGGGGCAGGGCGCCCAGGTCGAGGATCATGTTCTGGCCATCGACCACGACAGCGCCGGAGGCGTCCCAGTCCGGGCCGGAGCCGTCGGCGCCATCGGACTGGGCCTGCACGCCGAGGGTGGTGATGAAGGGCGTGTCGAGAAGAAGGATGACGACACCGAGCAGGACCCCCACGTCGCGCAGCAGACGGGAAATGCCCCACAGGCTGGTCAGCACCAGGCCGATGCCGATCGTGCCGAGGGCTGCCGCGACCGCGCAGACCACTTGGGCCAGCGGGCTCGCGTCCACGAGCAGGAACATGCCCGCACCGGCCGCTGCCGCCGCGGGGAGGGCGATCCAGGTGATGACGGTGACGGGTCTCGTGCTGCGCGCCGGGGCGGGCCGGGCGGCGGCGATCCGGCGTCGCCGCTCACTGGCAGCGACCACCGGCCGGAGCACCCACATGGCGACGACGACCAGGACGACGAGGGCGAATGGCCACCATGCCAGGGGCACGAGGCCGCGAACGGTCAGGAACGTGCCCGCGCAGGCGGCCAGGAGCAGCACCGAGAAACCGAACCAGCCCGTACGCCTGAAGCCGGGCAACACCCGCTCGACGGGGCTGCGATCGTCGCGAGGCGTCGGCGTCGTGACCCACAGCGTGACATAGCAGGCGAGGCCGAATCCGGCGCTGAGACCGGCCAGCGCGGCGACCAGGCGGATGAGGAGGGGATCGATCCCGGTGCGAGCGGCGACACCGGCGCAGACGCCACCGATGATGCCGTTGTCGGGATCGCGGACGAACAGCCGGGCCGGGCCCCGGGCCGGCGCCCGCACGGCGTCGGGCGCCTCCTCGTCGCCCCGGCCGTGCCCGCTGTCCATGCGTTCAAGTGTCGTGCACGCCCCCGCCCCCACCCATGCCGGGGACCCCTGAAAAGCCCCCAGACCCGGGTCGTCCTCTCGTCGCATCCGAGGGCGGCACCGTTTCCACCGGGCCCAGCGGTGCGCAAAAATTGTGGCGTGAGGAATCCGGAGGGGCCCTTCAGCGGGCAGCAGGCGGCGGGCGCCATGGAGCCCGTTCGCGCCGCTGCCGGTGGCCCCACCCCGCACCCACGCGACCTCGGACCGGCCAGGGCCGCCGATGATCCGGCCCCCGGCCGGCGACCGGAGCGCCCGAGGCTGCGCCGCCCGCTGGACCAGCGATGGTTCGGCGGCGTGTGCGCCGGCGTCGCCGCCCACCTCGGCTGGCCGGTGTGGATCGTGCGGGTGTGCTTCGTCCTGCTCGTGGGCGCGGACTACCTCGGCATCATCTTCTACGGACTGGCCTGGCTGATGATCCCCGCCAAGGCCCCGGAACACGAGGCGCCCGGGCTGGAGATGGCCCGCCGCGCCGACATGAGGCGCCCGTCACGGACGACCCGCACCGCGAACACCGGCGGCGCCCTGGCGGTTCTGGTGCTGTGCACCGGCGTGCTCATGCTCGTGCGCATGGCGAACGTCAACACCGGCGGGGAATTCTTCTGGCCGATCATCCTGGCCTGCCTGGGGGTCGCCCTGGTCTGGCGACAGGCCGAGTCGCCCGAGCAGACCGAGGAGGACTACCGCACCCCGCGCTGGCTGGCCCCGCTCGTCAGCCAGGAGCGCTGGGCCCTGCTCGTGCGCATGGGCCTGGCCCTGATCCTGCTCGGCGCGGCCATCTCGCTGCTCGCCTACAGCCAGGTGGGCCAGCCCTATCTGCCGTCCATGCTGGCCGTCGCGGCACTGACCCTCATCGGTTTCGGCGTCGTCGCGGCACCCGCGGTGAACCGGATGCGCAACAACCTCGCGGCCGCTCGGGAGGCGAAGATCGTCTCGGACGCCAGGGCCGACATGGCCGCTCACCTGCACGACTCGGTCCTGCAGACGCTCGCCCTCATCCAGCGCCAGGCGAATGACCCGAAGGCCGTCGCCTCACTGGCCCGCCGCCAGGAACGCGAGCTGCGCGCCTGGTTGTACGGCGAGCAGCCCGGCCCCGAGACCGTCAAGGCCGCCCTCGTCGAGGCGGGCGCCGCGGTCGAGGACGAACTCGGCGTACCCATCGAGGTGGTCTGCGTCGGCGACGCGGAGAACACCCCGGGACTCGAGGCCATGCTGCGCGCGGCCCGGGAGGCCATGATGAATGCCTCGAAGCACTCCGGGGCGGCCAAGATCGACGTCTACGCCGAGGTCGGCCCCGAACTCGTCGAGGTGTTCATTCGCGACCGGGGCAGGGGTTTCGATCCGAACCAGATCGGTGATGACCGCATGGGTGTGAAAAGATCGATCATTGAACGCATGGAACGCTACGGCGGCCGGGCGGTCATCCGTACGGCCCCTGGTGAAGGCACCGAAGTGAGACTGGAGATGACCCGATGACCAATGTCCCGCAGGCCCTCGTGGGCCCCGACCAGCCCGAGCACGAGGGCCCCTGGCGGGTCGTCCTCGTGGATGACCACGCCATCTTCCGTGCGGGCGTGCGCCACGAGCTCACCAGCTCGGCGCCCGACCGGGTCGACGTCGTCGGCGAGGGCGAGGACGTGTCGAGCGCCGTCAGCGTCATCCTCGACACGAAACCCGACGTCGTCCTGCTCGACGTCCACCTGCCCGGCGGCGGCGGCGCCGAGGTCGTGACGCGGGTGCACAGGAGCGAGCCGGAGATCACCTTCCTGGCCCTGTCGGTCTCCGACGCGGCGGAGGACGTCATCGGGGTCATCCGGGCCGGGGCCCGCGGCTACGTCACCAAATCCATCAGCACCGACGACCTGGTCGACGCCATCAGCCGCGTCGCCACCGGTGACGCGGTGTTCAGCCCCCGCCTGGCCGGGTTCGTCCTGGACGCCTTCTCCGGGTCCATCTCGGTCGCCAGCGTCGACGAGGACCTCGACCGGCTCAGCCAGCGTGAGCGCGAGGTCATGAAGCTCATCGCGCGCGGCTACACCTACAAGGAGGTCGCCAAGGAGCTGTTCATCTCGATCAAGACGGTCGAGACGCACGTGTCGAGCGTGCTGCGCAAGCTCCAGCTGTCGAACCGCCACGAGCTGACGAAGTGGGCCACCGACCGCAAGCTGGTCTGAACGGGTTCGCCGCGGATCCGGTCAGAAGAACGGACGCCAAGGGGCCAGCAGCCCCTCGGTGAACTTGGCGACCGGGCTGCGCCGCTCCCAGCTCTCCAGGTCGATCTCCCGGCAGTTCGTCAGATCGGTGACGAAGACCTCTTCCAACGCGGCGGCGACGGCCGGCGAGATGATCTCGGCGTTGATCTCGTAGTTGCCCACCAGTGAGAGACGATCGAGGTTTGCGGTGCCGATCGTCGACCACTGCCCGTCGATCGTCGCCGTCTTCGCGTGCACCATGGCGTTCTGGAAGAGGAACAGGCGGATGCCGTCGCGCAGCATGCCGGAGTAGAAGCCGCGGCTCAGCCAGTCGGTGAGGATGTGATTCGACTCGGCGGGGACGATGATCCGCACGTCGACGCCGCGCTTCGCGGCGCGCCCCAGGGCCGTCCGGAAGTCGTCGTCCGGGATCAGATAGGCGGTCGTCAGCCAGATGTTCTTCCGGGCCCGGTCGATGGCCTCCAGGTACATGTTGCGGATCGGGTAGACCGACCAGCGCGGCACATTGCGCTGCAGGGTGATCGGGCCGCCCCAGTCGCGGTCGGTCGTCTCGGGCAGCTCGACGCGCGAGGAGGGGCGCCACCAGAACAGGTGCACCGGACGCATGTTCCAGTAGTCGATGAACGCGTTCTCGAACTCGGTGACGCACGGGCCGACGAAACGTCCGTGCGTGTCGCGCCAGGAGTCGGCGTACAGCGAGCCGATGTTGTAGCCGCCCATGAAGGCCACCTCGCCGTCGACGACGAGGAGCTTGCGATGGTCGCGGCCCGAGTAACGCAGGTTCCAGAAGGCGGCCGACTGGACCAGCGGGTGCGTCTTGACGTGCACCGACTTCGGCAGTTCGAAGAAGCGCGGGTCGACGACCATGTTCGCGAAGGTGTCGTAGACGACGTAGACCTCGACGCCCCGCTCGGCGGCCCGGATGAGTGCCTGCTTGAAGAGCCGGCCCATCTCGTCGCCCTTCCAGATGAAGGTCTCGAAGTAGATGCGCTCGGTGGCGGCGTCGATGGCGGCGAGCATGTCCGAGTAGAGATCCTCGCCGAACGAGTAGACCGTCACCTCGTTGCGGCGAGCGGTGGCCTCCGTCACCGGGTGGTGCGGGAACTCGGGCGGGCCCTTGCGGCGCTTGCGCAGGTGGTCGTTGACCATGACGGCTGCGGCCGCGGTGACCTGGGCGGCGAAGACCGATATCGCAGTGGTGCCGATGATGCGCTTCACACGGCGAGGGATCAGGGGCATGCCGACGATTCTAGGGGCAGAGCCGGGCGCCGCCGCCCGGAACGCGCGGGGGAGTGCCGGTGCCGACGATCACGTGCGAGCCACCGGGCCCGGCGTCGGTGGGGCGGGTGCGCCTACCATTGACACGCCATGACTGAAGATGCCTCGCCCGACCTGTTCGCCGCCTTCGCCGCCGGCCTCGCCCGTGCCGACGAATCCCCGGCGCCGGCAGCCTCCGGCGCCGCCGCCTTGGCGGACGCCGATCGGCTGCTCGATGGCCTGAACGACCCCCAGCGCGAGGCCGTCGTCCACACCGGCGCGCCCGTCCTCGTCGTGGCCGGGGCAGGTTCGGGCAAGACACGCGTCCTGACCCGGCGCATCGCCCATCTCATCTCCCAGCGCGGCGTGCACCCGGGCTCGGTCCTGGCGATCACCTTCACCAACAAGGCGGCCGCCGAGATGCGCGCCCGCGTCAGCGGGCTCGTCGGGCGGCGCGCCCGCGCGATGTGGGTCTCCACCTTCCACTCGGCCTGCGTCCGCATCCTGCGGTCCGAGCTGGGCGAGGCCCCCGAGTTCGGCCTGCGCCCCAATTTCTCGATCTACGACGACACCGACGCCCGCCGGCTCATGACCCTCGTCCTGCGCGACGAGAACATCGACGCCAAGAAGTTCCCGCCCCGGACCGTGCTCGGCTGGGTCTCGAACGCCAAGAACGAACTGCGCGGACCGGACGAGGCGCTCGCCGCCTCGACCAGCGGCAACGACGAGCTCTACGCGCGCGCCTACGCGGAGTACGACCGGCGCCTGCGCGCCGCGAACGCGATGGACTTCGACGACCTCATCATGATGACGGTCAGGCTCTTCCAGTCCCACCCGGACATCCGCGAGAAGTACCGGCGCCGCTTCCGCCAGGTGCTCGTCGACGAGTACCAGGACACCAACCATGCCCAGTACATGCTCATCCGTGAGCTGTGCTCACCAATCGATCCGCTGCCCGGGGCCCCCACGATGCCACCGCCCGAACTCATGGTCGTGGGCGACTCCGACCAGTCGATCTACGCCTTCCGGGGCGCCGACGTGCGCAACATCCTCGACTTCGAGCACGACTTCCCCGGGGCCCGGACGATCCTGCTGGAACAGAACTACCGCAGCACCCAGACGATCCTCTCGGCGGCCAACGCGGTCATCAGTAACAACCCGGACCGGCCCGCCAAGAAGCTGTGGAGCAACGTGCCCGGCGGTGAGCACATCATCGGCTACGTCGCCGACACCGAGCACGACGAGGCGCGCTGGGTCGCCGATGAGATCGACCGGCTGCACGACGAGGAGGGCTGCCGGTATTCCGACACGGCCGTCTTCTACCGCACCAACGCCCAGTCCCGCCCGTTCGAGGAGGTCTTCATCCGCCTCGGTTTGCCGTACCGCGTGGTCGGGGGTGTGCGCTTCTACGAGCGGCGCGAGGTGCGCGATGCCCTCAGCTATCTGCGGGCCATCGCCAACCGCGCCGACGACGTCTCGGTGCGTCGCATCCTGAACGTCCCCAAACGCGGCCTCGGGGCACGCACCGAGGCCGCCCTGGAGGTCTTCGCGGCGAACGAGCAGATCAGCTTCGCCGAGGCGGTCGACCGTGCCGACGAGGTGCCCGGCATCGCCGCCCGCTCGCTCAAGCAGGTCAGGGCCTTCGGCGAGCTGATGAGCGGGTTCCGCGGCCTCGTCGACAAGGGGGCCCCGGCCGACCAGGTCCTGGCCGCCGTCCTGAAGGACTCCGGGATGCTCGACGAACTGAAGGCGTCGAAGGACCCGCAGGACGAGACCCGAGTGGAGAACCTCGTCGAGCTCGTGGCGGTCGCCCAGGAGTTCGTCTCCCAGGCCCACGTCGTGGACCTGCAGGCCGACCGGGCCGCCGGCGACGACGAGGCGCTGGACGCCCAGGTGCTGGACGGCGACGACTCGCTCGGCGCCTTCCTGGAACGCATCGCCCTGGTCGCCGACTCCGACCAGATCCCCGATGCCGACCCCGACTCCCCGGGCCTGGTCACCCTCATGACCCTGCACACCGCGAAGGGCCTGGAGTTCGACAACGTCTTCCTCACCGGCATGGAGGACGGTGTCTTCCCGCATCTTCGGACCCTGGCCAGCCAGGCCGACCTCGCCGAGGAGCGCCGCCTGAGCTACGTGGGCATCACCCGTGCCCGGCGCCGCCTGTACTGCTCACGCGCGGCCGTCCGCTCCGCGTGGGGGGCCCCGCAGTACAACCCGGCCAGCCGTTTCCTCGAGGAGATCCCCGCCGACCTCATCGACTGGCAGCGCACCGGCGCCGAACTGGACACCTGGGCGATCCGTGCCGGTGCCCGGACCGGATCCCTGCGCCGCGGTGCGTCCTCGTCGGGCCATCGGGACGACACTGCCACGGCGTTCGGCTCGGGTACGGGTCGGATGCCCAGGACGCCCCGGGTCGTCTCGCTGGAGGTCGGAGACCGCGTGCTGCACACGAGTTTCGGGCTCGGCACGGTCGTCGCGGCGAGTGGCAGCGGCGACGACGCCAAGGCAGACGTCGACTTCGGATCGAGCGGCATCAAACGGCTGGCCCTGAGGTTCGCCCCCCTCGAGAAACTCTGAGCGGAGCGGGCCGGTCACCGCGCGCCCGTGCTCCTGGCAGGTCGCGCATGCCCGGTTCGGTATCGTCGGGACCGATCAAGGGGAGGTGCGATGTCATCCGTCGTCGAGGATCAGGGCGAGGGCCCCGCGGATGCCCGCCGCCGGGGAGCCAGGGCCCTTCTCGCGGGGCTGTCCTGGCGCAGTGCCATCATCGTCGCCTCGCTCGGCGTCGCCTTCATCAGCTGGCTGCCCGTCCTCGTCGTCTGCTGTCTCGGCTGGATCGCCAGGCCACAGGCCGGGTTCGGTGCCGTCCTCGTGGCCTCGGCCCGCGCCTGGCTGCTCGCCAACGGCGTGCCGGCGCATCCCGACGGCGGCGTGTTCCACCTCGTCCCGCTGGGGTTCACGGCGGTCATCGTGCTCATGGTCGGCAGGCTGTCCCGCACCATCGCCCGCCGCACCGCCGACGAACTCATCGAGGGTCCAGTCCGGGGGCGTCGGCAGTCGGACCTGCGCTCCCTGTCATGCCGGCTGGCCCTGTGGTCCGGCTGCTCGTACGCCCTCATCCTCATCGCCGTGACGGTCCTCGCCGGCCAGCCCGACGAGACCGGCCGCGCCTTCATCAGCGGGATGCTCATCGGCGGTCTCTGCTCGCTGTTCGCCTCCGGAAGGGCCCTGGGCTGGGAGCCCGTCAGCCTCAGCCAGGGCGGCTGGTCGACCGGTGTCCTCGCCGGGGCGACCGCCGGACTCTGCGGAATCGTCCTGGTCGGATGCGCGAGGCTCGCTGTCGTCCTGGTCACCGCAGGCCCAACCATCACCGGCGTGCACGAGCTGCTCGATGCCGGCGGGCCGGGCTCGGTGCTGCTCGCGGTACTCCAGATGCTCTGGGTGCCGTCGATGGTCATCTGGTCCTGCTCGTGGGTGCTCGGTGCGGGCTTCTCGCTCGGACAGGGCGCGTTCATCGCCCCGCTCGGCTCAACGACCGGGAATCTCCCCTCGATACCGCTCCTGGCCGCCATGGCCACCGAGGACGCCCGGCCCGTCACGATCGCCTGCTGGCTCCTGCTCGCCGCGGCCTCAGGGGCCCTCGGCGCCTGCATCTGCGTGCGAGCCCGCCGGGACGAGGCCCGCCGGGCGCTGCCCGAACGCGACCCGGGTGCGGACGAAGGAGCCCTGTACGGACTCGTCGTCGGCGTCCTCTCGGGTCTGCTGCTGTGCCTGCTCGCCCAGTTCTCCCACGGCGGGCTCGGTACCCAGCGCCTCGCCGTCATGGGGCCGGAGCTGGGGCGGCTGCTCGTCCTGGCGCCCACCGTCCTCGGGGCCGGCGGCATGCTCGGGGGCTTCCTCACGGCCTGCCGCCGGGGTCGGGGCACCGCCGGTCGGACCGCCGCGGGCTAGACTGACGCCGTGGCCTATCGCGTCGTCGTCCTCGTCTCCGGCTCCGGCACGCTCCTGCAGGCCCTTCTCGACGCACAGTCGCAGGGCCGTCTGGAGGCCCACGTCGTGGCAGTCGGTTCGGAGAATGGCAGCTGCACCGGCATGGAGCGCGCCCGCAAGGCGGGCGTGCCCACCTTCACCGTGCCCATGCCGAGGCTCCTCGCCCGGGGTTCGGTCGAACGCGAGGCCTGGGACCGGGCATTCGCCGACGCCGTGGCCGAGTACCGGCCCGATCTCGTCGTCCTGGCCGGTTTCATGAAGATCCTCGGTGCACCGTTCACGAGTCGGTTCGGCGGCTGCATGATCAACTCGCACCCCTCACTGCTCCCCGCATTCCCCGGAGCCCATGCCGTCCGTGACGCCCTCGAGGCGGGGGCGACGAGCACCGGCTGCTCCATCTTCTGGGTCGACGAGGGCGTCGACACGGGGCAGATGATCGCCCAGGTTCCCGTCGAGATCCTCCCCGGAGACGACGAGCCGACACTGCACGAGCGAATCAAGGTGTCAGAACGCACCTTGCTGGTCAAGACCGTCAACGAGTTGGCGGCCCGGCACACGGCGGGGCGGCAGCCCGCCACGAGAAAGGGCACATGATGAGCGAGGACACAACCCGCACCCAGATCCGGCGCGCACTGGTCAGCGTCTACGACAAGACCGGGCTCGTCCCGCTCGGCCAGGCCCTGGCCGCGGCGGGCGTCGAGATCGTCTCCACCGGGTCGACCGCCGCCAGGCTCGCCGACGCCGGTCTCGACGTCACCCCGGTCGAGCAGGTCACCGGATTCCCCGAGTGCCTCGACGGCCGGGTCAAGACCCTCCACCCGATGATCCACGCCGGCATCCTCGCGGACCGGCGCCTCCAGGCGCACCGCGACGAGCTTCGTGAACTCGGCGTCGAGCCCTTCGACCTGGTCGTGTCGAACCTCTACCCGTTCACCCAGACCGTCGCCTCCGGCGCCGACGCGGACGCCTGCATCGAGCAGATCGACATCGGGGGTCCTTCGATGGTTCGCGCAGCGGCCAAGAATCATCCGTCGGTGGCGATCGTCACCAGCCCGGACCAGTACCCCCAGCTCATCCAGGCCCTGGCCGATGGCGGCTTCACCCTCGCCCAGCGTCGCGCCCTGGCGGCACGGGCCTTCGCCCACACCGCCGCCTATGACACGGCCGTCGCGAGCTGGCTGGCCGAGCAGACCACCGACGAGGGCATGCCCTCCTTCACCGGTCTCGCCGCAACCAAGGTCCGTGACCTGCGCTACGGCGAGAACTCGCACCAGCGGGCCGCCGTCTACGCGACCGCCGGCGCCGGCCTGGTGGGCGCCGAACTGCTCGGCGGCAAGGCCATGAGTTACAACAACTACACCGACACCGACGCCGCCCGCCGCGCCGCCTACGACTTCGACGAGCCGGCCGTGGCGATCATCAAGCACGCCAACCCGTGCGGCATCGCCGTCGGCGCCGATGTGGCCGAGGCCCACCGCAAGGCCCACGCCTGCGATTCGCTGTCGGCCTTCGGCGGTGTCATCGCGGCAAACCGCCCCGTCAGCCTGGAGATGGCCCAAGCGGTGAAGGAGATCTTCACCGAGGTCATCGTCGCACCCGACTACGATCCGGCCGCCCTGGAACTCCTGCAGACCAAGAAGAACCTGCGCATCCTCAAGGCCGAGGACTACCGCCCGGACCCGTACATGTGGCGTGAGGTCTCCGGCGGCCTCCTCCTCAGCGAGCCGGACCGGCTGGACGCCCCGGGCGACGAGATCGCCGGGTGGCGGCTCGTGGCCGGTGACCCGGCGGACGAGGCCACCCTGGCCGACCTGCTCTTCGCCTGGAAGGCGTGCCGATCGGTCAAGTCCAACGCCATCCTGCTCGCCCGTGACGGCGCCTCCGTCGGCATCGGCATGGGGCAGGTCAACCGTGTCGACTCCTGCCGCCTGGCCGTCGAACGCTCCGCGGGGCGCGCGGCGGGCGCGGTGGCGGCCTCGGACGCGTTCTTCCCGTTCAGCGACGGCCCGGCGATCCTCATCGATGCCGGCGTTCGCGCCATCGTGCAGCCCGGCGGCTCGATCCGTGACGACCAGACGATCGAGGCCGCGCAGCAGGCCGGCGTCACGATGTACCTCACCGGTAACCGACACTTCTTCCACTGACCTCGAGACAAGGTGTGTGCCGTATGACAGCAATTCGGATGGATGGCAGGGCCGTTGCCGACCAGATCAAGGCCGAGCTCAAGGTGCGCGTCGACGCCCTGCGCGAGCAGGGCGTGACCGTGGGTCTGGGCACCGTCCTGGTCGGGGACGACCCCGCCAGCCAGATCTACGTCAACGGCAAGCACAGTGACTGCGAACAGGTGGGCATCGAGTCGTTCCGGGTCGATCTGACGGCCGACGCGACCCCCGAGCAGGTCGAACGGTCGATCCGGGTGCTCAACGACTCGACCATGTGCACCGGCTACATCGTGCAGCTGCCGCTGCCGTCCCACATCGATCCCACCTGGGTGCTCGAGCTCATCGACCCCGACAAGGACGCCGACGGCCTCACCGCGGACAACCTCGGCAGGCTCGTCCTCGGCCAGCCCGGGCCGGTGCCGTGCACGCCCCGCGGCATCGTCGAGCTCCTGCGCCGCTACGAGATCCCGCTCGACGGAGCGGACGTGTGCGTCATCGGGCGCGGGACCACGGTCGGGCGTCCGCTGGGGTTGCTGCTCACCGCGCGCGAGAACAACGCGACGGTCACGCTGTGCCACACCGGTACCAGGGATCTCGCCGAGCACACCCGCCGGGCGGACATCGTCATCGGTGCCGCAGGCCGCCCCGGGCTCATCACCGCCAGCATGATCAAACCGGGCGCCGTCGTCGTCGACGTGGGCGTCACCCGCGTCAACGGCAAGCCGGTCGGAGACGCCACCGATGACGTGTGGGACGTCGCCAGTCATGTCACGCCCAACCCCGGCGGTATCGGCCCGATGACGCGTGCGATGCTGCTGGCCAACGTGGTCGACCGCGCCGAGGCGCTGGCGGTCCTGCAGTAGCCGTGAGCACCACCGAGCCCGGGCAGGAGCCCATGCTGCCCACGGATCTTCCCCCGGCCGAGCGGGTCGCCCCGCTCGGAGCCGACCCCGCGGTCGGACCGCGCCGGTTCCAGGCGCCGGCCCTGGCCGTTCTGGCCCTGTTCGTCGCCGGTATGGTCGTCGCCGCCTCGGGGCACTGGCGGCGCGGCGCCTTCGTCATGGGGGCGGCCGCCCTGGCCGCGGGGATCGTCCGCTGGGCGCTGCCGACCCGGTGGGCCGGCATGCTCGCGGTGCGCAAACGCTGGTTCGACGTGCTGTGCATGCTCGGGGCAGGCGCCATCATCTGGCTCGTGGCGCTCGTCGTCCCGCCCCAGTGACGCCGACCGCGCTGCCGTCTCCGTGGGCCCCGCGTCGTGCTCACGGACGTGCCGGTGAGGCCGCCCCGAATGGCTTCCCCCTACGGCTCATCAGGGCGTTCTACTGAGAAATTCTTCTCTCCAGCTGAGATGATGGATAATTCAATTTATTATCTCAAAGCTAACGCGACAAGGTATTATGCTATATCAGGTGGAGAAAGTGAGGAGCCATTTTCGTGGGTTTCTTGAGAGAAATCCGAGAATTGTCTTAGGGTGGGATCACTTCCGGGTGTGCCAGGGTGGTGCGCCCAGAACCACTAGGAGAACCCTGACTATGTCGATTCTGAAGAAGACCGCGGCCGGTCTTTCCACCGCAGCCCTCGTGGGCGCGGGGATCGTGCTGGGCGCGGGCAGTGCCATGGCGAACCCCGCCGACACCCTGACCCTGAACCAGCCCTCGGCCCATGACATCACGGCCGACGTGAACTGCGCCGACGGCTGGGGCGGCAACATCGTCGTCTCCCTCGGCGGCGTCGAGCAGGGTGCCGTCGAGGTGCCCAGCCACGACGGCACCGCCCAGACTGACACCGTCCAGATCGGTTACATCGGTACGGGCGTCGTCACCGCCGAGCTGTACTGCAACACCTACGACGCCAACGCCACCGAGGCCTCGGCGAGCGACTCGGTGAACCAGGAGGGCGTGCTCGACATCACCCCGTCCTCGTGGACCTCGGGCGACACCGTCGAGATCACCGGCTCGGGTTACGCCCCGAACTCCGAGGTGACGGTCAACCTGTACGACGCCGATGCCGACTACAACCGCGCCTCTGACACCGTCCTGCACACCTGGACCATCACCGCCGACGAGAGCGGCAACATCACGCTGTCCGTCGTCCTGCCCTACGACGAGAGCGGCAACTTCCGTCTCGAGGCCGTCGGTACCGATGCCGGGGGCAACTCGATCATGGCCAGCACCGGCTACTACTGGGACGCCCCCGAGACCGCCGGTGACAACAGTGAGGCCACTGCCGGCACCGATGAGTCGGTTCCGAGCGACACCCCCGTGACCAACACCAGCAGCGACCGCCCCCAGGCCCTGCCGAAGACCGGTTCTGACGCCGCTGACCTGGCCGGTCTCGGCCTGGCCGGCGTGATCGCGGCCGGTGCCGGTGCCGCGGTCCTGCGCCGCAAGCACTGACGCCCCGCGCGTCCATCACCATGACAGCACCCGGTGGTCTCATCCGACGCCACCGGGTGTTGTCGTGCCTGGTGGCCCTGGTCGTTCTTCTCGCCCTGCTGTGCGCCACCGCGGTGGGAGTGGCCGATCGTCGCTTCGCCGACGCCGAGCTGCGCATGCCCGAAGCCGACGGGCCGAGCACGTGGCTGATCCTGGGGCTCGACGACCGGACGCAGCAGGCCGAGGGCACCGACATCGGCGACCAGGACGGGCACCGCGATGCCGTCGCCAACGCCGACGTCATCCTCGTCGCCACGCGCAGCGGCGGCCAGTGGCACCTGACGAGCGTTCGACGCGACGTGCACTACCAAGCGGCCAAGAACCTGCCGGGCCGGCTCGGCCTGGCCTGGCGCGACGACCCGCAGACCCTCGTCGACCAGACCTGCCTGACGCTCAACATCCCCGCCGACCACGTGGTGGCGGTCAACCTGCGGGCCTTCGTCGAACTCGTGGACGCCCTCGGCGGCATCGACATCACCGTCCAGCACGACAAGCGCGACGAGCGGGCCGGTCTCGACATCACCGCCGGCACGCATCACGTCGACGGCCAGACGGCGCTGGCCTACGTGCGCAGCCGTCAGGGCCAGGTGCTCATCGACGGAGCCTGGGTGGACGACCCGGAGGGCCAGGCCGGTCGCGCCCGCCGGGCCGGCGAGGTCTTCGGCACCATCGCCGCCCGGCTGAAGACGCAGCCGGGCAGCTGGGCCCGCCTGGGATGGCGGATCGCCCCGGACATCCAGCTCGACACCAGAACCCATCTGTGGCAGCTGGCCTCGCTCGCCGGGGCCTCCGATGCCGAGGCGCGGGAACTGCCGCTCGCCGAGAGCGCCGACGGCTCCTTCTCCGAGGTCACCCCGGAGACCCGCGCCTACACCGAGCAGATCGGTTACACCCAGACCTGTCACCTCTGAACCCGCCTGCCAGGACGAGGCCGCAGTCGGCGCCAACGCACATCGGCGGGCCGCCCACCGGGGACGACCCGCCGATGCGGTCGCAGAACAGTGATCAGATGAGGCCGAGTTCGCGCACGGCGCCCTGCTCGGTCTGGAGTTCCTCGACGGTCTCGGCGATCTTCTGCTTGCCGAAGTCGTTGATCTCCAGCCCCTGGACGATCTGGTACTTGCCGTCGGTGACGGTGACGGGGAACGAGGAGATGAGGCCCTCGGGGACCCCGTAGG
This sequence comes from Propionibacterium ruminifibrarum, assembly GCF_900289195.1. Lineage (GTDB taxonomy): Bacteria > Actinomycetota > Actinomycetes > Propionibacteriales > Propionibacteriaceae > Propionibacterium > Propionibacterium ruminifibrarum. The sequence goes on along the minus strand of NZ_OMOH01000002.1, from coordinate 315,292 downwards.
AGCCGTCGGAGACGACCGACATCGAGACCCAGTCATTCTCGGGCGTGCCGTACACCCAGTCGCGCATGGCCTCGACGGTCGCATTGGCCGCCGAAGCAGCCGAGGAGGCGCCGCGGGCCTTGATCACGGCACCGCCGCGCTTGGCGACGGTGGGGATGTACTCGTTCTCGTACCAGGCCTGGTCGTTGACCAGGTCGTAGGCGCACTTGCCGCCGACCTTGGCGTTGAACAGGTCGGGGTACTGGGTGTTGGAGTGGTTGCCCCAGATGGTCATGTTCGTGATCTCGCCGACGTTGACGCCCAGCTTCTTCGCCAGCTGCGTCTTGGCGCGGTTGTGATCGAGGCGGGTCAGGGCGCTGAACCGCTCGTTCGGGATGTCGGGAGCGTTGTCCATGGCGATCAGCGCATTGGTGTTGGCCGGGTTGCCGGTGATGAGCACCTTCACGTCCGAGGCGGCGACCTTGTTGAGGGCCGAGCCCTGAGCGGTGAAGATCTTGCCGTTGGCGCTCAGCAGATCACTGCGGTCCATGCCCTCCTTGCGGGGCATGGCGCCGACGAGCATGGCCAGGTTGACGCCGTCGAAGACCTTCTCGGGGTCGTCACCGATCTCAACGCCGGCGAGATTCGGGAATGCGCAGTCGTCCAGCTCCATGACGACGCCCTCGAGGCGCGGCAGAGCCGGGGTGATCTCGAGCAGGCGGAGTTCGACTGGGGTGTCGCCGAGCAGCGAACCGGAGGCGATGCGGAACAACAGGCTGTAGCAGATCTGGCCGGCGGCGCCGGTGACGGCAACCTTGACGGGTGTAGTGCTCAAGAGATTCTCCTCGTCCATCGAGTAGGTGAGTTAACGCTGACACTACCGCGTGACGGCGTTCTCGTGGCGGGCAGGGGGCCGCTCATTCGTGCGGTCGTGCCCGAACCGCTCCGGCCCCGTGGCTGGGTCTGCCGTCCGCCGGCGCCGGGGTCGTCGCGGCATGGCCCAGTGCGTGGTCGGGGAGGCCGCGAACCAGAGCCGTCGGATATCTTGACATCGAGAGGCACCGAGGCGGAAGGCGCAGCAATGGGCAGGATCAAGGTCGAGGGAACCGTCGTCGAACTGGACGGCGACGAGATGACCCGTGTCATCTGGCAGTTCATCAAGGACCGCCTCATCCTGCCGTACCTGGACGTCAACCTCGAGTACTACGACCTGGGCATCACCAGCAGGGACGCCACCAACGACCAGATCACCATCGACGCCGCCCAGGCGATCAGGAAACACGGCGTCGGTGTCAAGTGCGCCACCATCACCCCGGACGAGGCCCGCGTCGAAGAGTTCGGCCTGAAGAAGATGTGGCGCTCGCCCAACGGCACGATCCGCAACATCCTGGGCGGCACGATCTTCCGCGAGCCCATCGTCATCTCGAACATCCCGCGCCTGGTGCCCGGCTGGACCAAGCCGATCGTCGTCGCCCGTCACGCCTTCGGCGACCAGTACCGGGCCACCGATTTCCGTGTGCCCGGCCCCGGCCGCCTCACCGTCACCTTCACCCCGGCTGACCGGTCCGAACCCATCGAGCACGTCGTCTACGACTACCCGGGCTCCGGCATCGCCCAGGTGCAGTACAACCTGGACACGTCCATCGAGGGCTTCGCGCGCGCCTGCTTCAACTACGGCCTGCAGCGCGGCTACCCGGTGTACCTGTCCACCAAGAACACGATCCTCAAGGCCTACGACGGCCGTTTCAAGGACATCTTCGCCCGCGTCTTCGACGAGGAGTACAAGGACCGGTTCACCGCCGCCGGGCTGACCTACGAGCACCGCCTCATCGACGACATGGTCGCCAGCGCCCTCAAGTGGGAGGGCGGCTACGTGTGGGCCTGCAAGAACTACGACGGCGACGTCCAGTCCGACACCGTCGCCCAGGGCTTCGGCTCGCTGGGTCTCATGACCTCCGTCCTCATGACACCCGACGGGCGCACCGTCGAGGCCGAGGCCGCCCACGGCACCGTCACCCGCCACTACCGCGCCCACCAGCGCGGCGAGGCCACCAGCACCAATCCGATCGCCTCGATCTTCGCGTGGACCGGCGGGTTGAAGCACCGCGGCGCCCTCGACGGCACCCCCGAGGTCACCGAGTTCGCCAGAACCCTCGAGAGGGTCTGCGTCCAGACCGTCGAGTCCGGGCGGATGACCAAGGACCTGGCGCTGCTGGTCGGTGACGACCAGCCCTGGCTGACCACCGAACAGTTCCTCGCCGCTCTCGACGAGGAACTGGCCCGGGCGCTGGCCTGAGGGTCCGCCCCGGACGGGGCCCACCCGGAGGCGGACCCGCGTCATCCGCCCAGGGCCCGTGCGGTGCGGATATCCTGAACACGTGAGCCACCTGCACGCCCGAAGCGTCTCCCTCGAGGCCGGCCCCGATTCGGAGGGGCACAGTCAGGCTCGTTCCGCCGCCGACGCCACGAGGGGATGCTGACATGCCGCTGTGGGCGTCCATCGGGCTGATCCTCCTGCTGTTCTTCATCGGCGGTGTCTTCTCGGCCGCCGAGATGGCCCTCGTCTCCCTGCGCGAGAGCCAGATCGCCTCGCTCGCCCGGCGCGGCAGCCGCGGCAGGGCCGTCGAGCAGCTGACGGGCAACCCCAACCGCTTCCTCTCCGCGGTGCAGATCGGCGTGACACTGGCCGGTTTCCTGTCATCGGCGTTCGGTTCCGACTCGCTGGCGGGGGAGTGGGTGGCGCCCCTGCTCGCCGGCTGGGGTCTCAGCGCGTCCGCTGCCAGGGTGCTGGCCGTCATCGTCGTCACGGCACTCATCTCGTTCGGCTCCATCGTCATCAGCGAGCTGTTCAGCAAACGTCTCGCCCTGCAGCGCCCCGAGACGATCGCCCTTGCCCTGGCCCCCTTCATCAACGGGATCGCCCGCTTCTTCCGTCCCCTCATCTGGGCGCTCGGTTTCTGCACCAACCTGCTTGTGCGGCTTGCCGGCATGGACCCGGAGGCCAGCAAGGAGGCGGTCAGCGACGAGGAACTGCGCGCCATGGTGATCAACGCGAACTCGCTGGGCGCCGACCAGAAGCACATCGTCGACGAGGTCTTCAGCGCCGGCGAGCACTCGATCCGCGAGGTCATGGTGCCCCGCACCGAGGTCGAGTTCCTGCCCGGTGACATGACCGTCGCGGAGGCCATGGCCCGGGTTCAGAGCTTCCCGCACAGCCGTTATCCCGTCATCGACGGCTCGCCCGACAAGGTGCTCGGTTTCCTGCACGTCCGCGACCTGATGGGACCCGCGGCGAATGCCCGCGGCACCAGGCTGCACCGCATCGTCCGCCCGGTGCTCCGCCTGCCCGAGACGGTGCGCGTCCCGCGCGCCCTGTCCGACATGCGCCGAGCCCACTCGCACCTGGCCATCGTCCTGGACGAGTACGGCGGCACCGCGGGCATCGTGACGCTCGAGGACCTCGTCGAGGAGCTCATCGGGGACATCACCGACGAGTACGACGTCATCGACCCCGAGACCCGCCGTCACCGCCTGGAACGTGACATCGACGGCATGACCACACTCGAGGATTTCGCCGACCTCACCGGTCACCTGCTCCCCGAGGGGCCCTATGACACGCTGGCCGGATACTTCATGGCCCGGGTCGGGGCCATCCCGAAGGTCGGTGAGACGATCACCGTCGCCCTGGCCCCGGCCGGGGCCGACGGCTCCGGCGATGAGGCCGCACCCGAGGACCTGTTCCAGATGAGCGTCACCCAGATGGATGGGCGGCGCATCGCCTGGCTCAGTGTCCAGGCCCTGCCCGCCGAGGGCAGTCACCCCGCGGCCCCCACCGGCGATCAGGCCGCCGGTGACCTGGACTCCAGCCCGGCCGTCCCAGCCGTTGACCCACGGGCGCTCGCCCACCCGGCAGCCGGGGTGGAGCACGCCGATGAACGGATCCCGGGTGTGATCCCGTGATACTCGACCGGTCAGCCCCCCACATCGGCGCGTCGGCGCGCGCCGCGCGCGAGGACGCCCGCATCGTGGCGGAGCTGACCGGACCCGGAGCCATCGGGCTCGTCTCGGCCGTGCTGGCCGCGCGGGGCCGTGAAATGACCGGTGCCAGACTCGACCACGTCGATCACGAGCCCGGCAGGGCACTCACCGTCACCTACCAGGCGCAGATCGCCGGTGACGCGGGACGGACGGAACTCGTCGGCATCACCGCCCGCCTCGGCGGGCCCACGGCCGAGGACGCCGGCGCCCAGATCTTCGAACGACACGGCCACCGGGTGGCCACCTGGATCTACCCCGATGACCCCGACCTGCCGGGGCTGGCGCGCATCACCCGGGCCGACTCGGCCCTCGGCATCCTGGCCCGCCGCGGGCTGATCGCCGGTGACCTCGATCCGGCGAGGCTGACCATCACCGTCATCAGCTACCGGCCCAGGCGGCGTGCCGTCATCAGAATCGATGTCGCCGGCGGGTCGAGCTTCTACGTCAAGGCGCAGGGGCCCGAGCAGCTCGACCGGACCGTCTCGCGGCAGGAGATCCTGGCCCGCGCCGGCCTGCCCGTGCCCCGGATCATGGGGGTCACCGCAGACCATCTGCTCATCACCGAGGCCCTCCCCGGCCTGCCCATGGCCCGTCTGCTCTTCGAACCGGAACCGCAGGTGAGAGGTGAGCAGATCGTCGCGCTGCTCGACGCCCTGCCCAGTGAGCTCTCCACCCTGCCGCGGCGTGCCGCGTGGGCCGACGCCACGGCGCACTACGCGGGCATCGTCGCCACCCAGCTGCCCGCCGAGACGGAGCGCCTGGAGGCCATGACGTCCACCATCGCCGGCGGCATCACCGGCTCGGGCTACGGCACCGAACCCACCCACGGGGACTTCCACGAGGGCCAGGTCCATCTGGCCGCCGGGCGGATCGTCGGACTCCTCGACGTCGACGCCTGCGGGCCCGGTCAGCGCGTGGACGACCTGGCCTGCCTCATCGCGCACCTGTCGACCGTGCAGCGCATGGACCCGGTGCAGACGGCCCGGGTGACGGTGCTGCGCAACGACCTGCTGGAGGTCTTCGACCACCGCGTCGACCCCGTCCAGCTGCGTCTGAGGGCCGCCGGGGTCGCCATCTCCCTGGCCACTGGGCCGTACCGCGGCCAGGAGGTCGACTGGCAGGGCCAGACCCGTTACATCCTCGATGCCGCCGAGGCGCTCATCCACGCCGCCGGCGGCCGCTGAGACCGGACGGCCCATCGGTTGCCGACGACTGTATCTTTGTATTAGTGTATTAATACAAATGGTTCGGGGTTTCCCGGGCCATGCGAATCAGCAGGAGGACACCTGTGCAGGTGGATGACACCCGGCCGATCTGGGTTCAGCTTGTCGAGGAGTTCCGGCGCCGCATCGTCACTGGCCAGTGGGCGCCGGAATCGCGCGTACCCAGCGTGCGCGAGCTGGCCCAGGAGGCCGGGGTCAACCCGAACACCGTGCAGCGCGCCCTCACCGAGCTCGACCGCACCGGTCTCACCGCAACCGAGCGCACCGCGGGGCGCTTCGTCGCGGCGGGCGCCGGGACGGTCGAGGCGATCCGCCGCGAACTCGCCATGGGAGCCGCCAGGGCCTACCGGGACGACGCGGCGGCCGTCGGCCTCAACCTCGACCAGGCCGTCGACCTGCTCACCGAGTGCTGGCCGGGCGCCCACGGCGCCGGTGCCGGCGACCACGACGACAACCAGGACGACTCCGATGAACACTGACCCCAGGCGTGAACCACTGGCCATCCCACCGGCCCCGGACGGCTCCCCGCCGCTCGTCCACGCGGCCGCCCTGTCCAAGAGCTACGGGCACACACCGGCCCTGTCCGGGCTCGACCTCGACCTGCCCGCCGGGCGCATCGTCGGGCTGCTCGGCGCCAACGGGTGCGGCAAGACCACCCTCATCAAGGTGCTGGCCGGCCTGCTCGCCGACTGGACCGGCGAGGTCACGATCGACGGTTCGGCGCCTGGCCCCGAGACGAAGGCGATCGTCTCGTTCCTGGGGGACGCCGACTTCCTCGACCCGGCCCTCAGACCCGGGCAGGCGATCGAGCTGTACAGCAGGTTCTTCGCCGATTTCGACGCCGACAAGGCCTGGGAGACGGTGCGTTTCTTCGGCCTGCCCACGGACCGCTCACTCAAGGAGATGTCCCGGGGCATGGGTCAGAAGCTCCAGATCGCCCTCGTCATGAGCCGGCGCGCCCGGGTCTTCCTGCTCGACGAACCCATCTCGGGCGTCGACCCGGTGGCGCGCGAGGTGATCCTCGGCGGCATCCTGCGCGACTTCGACCCGGACGCCCTCATGCTCATCTCCACCCATCTCATCGCCGACATCGAGGCGATCGTCGACTCGGTCGTCCTCATGCGCGACGGCGCCGTCCTCATGGCCGGTGACGCCGATGACCTGCGCGAACGCCACGGCATGAGCCTGGACGCCCTCTTCCGCAAGGAGTACCGCTGATGTTCACCACCCTCGTCGGCCAGGAGTTCCGCTCGCACGGCCGCACCTGCCTCGTCATCGTCGGCCTGGACTCGCTCACCGGCCTGCTCCTCACCGGGCTCGGCATGCTCCCGGTGCCCGTCCTCGGCCAGTTCTGCGCGGTACTGGCCCTGGTCGTCCTCCTCGCCATGCCCGCCATCCTGCTCGTCTACCTGGGCCTCGCCTACTGGCAGACGATGTACGGACAGCGCGGCTACTTCACCTTCGCCCTGCCGGTGCGCGGCCGGCAGATCTTCGCCGCCAAGCTCACCCATGCCGGCATCTGGACCCTGGCCTGCTTCGTCCTCGTCCCCGCCATGCTGCTGCTGAGCGGCTGGCTGCACTATCTGCCCGCCGACGGCACGATCGGCGAGGTGCTGGACGAGCTGCTGTGGGAGCCCATCGATCTCATCGGCAAGGGCTTCTTCTGGGCCGGGGTCGGCGCCATGATCGTCTCCACGCTGTGCCTCGTCGTGGAGTGCGCGGCGGTGATGAGCATCGGCGCACGGTCCCGGTGGAACCGGCTCGGCATCGGCGCCCCGGTCATCGGTTTCGTCCTGCTCGAGGTCGTCAGCCAGGTGCTGTCGGTGGTGGGCACCCTCTTCATCCCGGTCGGCGTGGACATGGCCGAGCGCCGGATCGTCCTCGGCGACATGGCGACGCCCCTGCTCGAGGCGATCCGCACGAATGGGGAACCCACCGTCATGGGCATCGGGTCGATGGCCATGCCGCTCCTGCTCGCCGCCGTCCTGGCGGTCTGGGCGGTCGACTCGATCGAGCACCACACCTCGTTGCGCTGACACCCGCTGCCCGGCATCGCCGGCCGACCACACGAGCCGCCCCCAGGTGGTGCCGAGGCGGTCAGCCGGCGATGCTCAGCGCGCCGGCGGTCCGGTCGGCGATCGCCTGCAGATCGGGGCGCTCGACGGGGATCGCCGAGAGGTAGAAACTCGCCGTGTCGTCGGCCTCGACGACGATGATGCGGATCGCCGAGGCCTCGGTCGCCAGCCGGTCGCTCTCGATCGCCAGGGTGGCGTCGACCTGGCTGGCCGGTACGCCGTCGATGCTGATCGAGGTGGCCTGCTGCTCGGTGACCGTCGCCGTCACGGACCGGTACATCGCGCTGCCGGGCAGGCACGTCAGGATGTCGAGGGCGGTCTGCTCGGTCGTGGTGAACGATTCCGGGCGCATCGTGCCGACGGTCTGCTGGGCCACCCAGCCCGGCATGTCGATGCCCAGCCGCGTGTAGTAGGCCCAGCCGGTGTCCGAGTTCGGCACCCGTGACTCGCGGATCGGCCCGGACCAGCCGTCGGGGGCGGGCATCGTCAGGGCGCCGGCGGTGAGCGGTTCGCCGCTCGCCGGGGTCGCGTCGGTGGTGGTCATCACGGTGAGGCAGGGACCGCCGGGCGTGGCGCTGGAGGAGTCGGGCGATGACGGCGCCGGGGTGCTCATCTCGTCCCAGGGCGTGCCGGTCGGCGCCGCCGTGTTCGTGTCCTCGACGTCCGGGGCACCGCGTCCGCGCCCGATGAGCACGACGGCGACCGCGGCGACGACGAGCACGGCGATCACTGCGACGAGCCATGGGACGCGGCGCCCCCAGCCGCCGGAGGACCCGCCGCCTGGCGTGCCCTGCCCGCCCCGGGTGTCCTGACCCCAGGCGGCGCCGTCCCAGTGCCGCAGGCGCCCGGAGGCGGGGTCGGCCGGGTCGGGGTACCAGCCGGGTGGGGGTGTGCCGGGTACTGACATGGGGCTCCTGACGGCCGGGGGGTTCGGATACTCGGATTGTGTCAGAGAACCGGCGGCTTGGGCAGGGGTCAGGCCTCGGCCAGTTCCACGGCGCGGGCGAACTCCGCGTCGATCGCGTCGTCCGGCCGGCGGGTGAGGAGCGAGACGACGACCGCGACGACCAGGTTCGCGCAGAAGCCGGGCAGGATCTCGTACAGCTCGAAGATGCCGCCGTAGACGTCGCCGAGGTGATCCCAGATGAACACGAGGGCGGCGCCGACGATCATGCCGGCCGCCGCGCCGGCCGTGGTCAGCCTGCGCCACCACAGGCTGAGCAGGGTGGTCGGGCCGAAGCCGGCGCCGAAGCCCGCCCAGGCGAAGGCGACGAGACCGAGGATCGTGTCGTTGCGCCCGGCGGCCAGCGCCATGGCGACGAGTGCCACGGCGAGCACGCCGATGCGCCCGGCCCACACGCCGCCGGTGGGGGAGAGCTGCCGGTGGGTGATGCCCCGGTAGAGGTCCTCGACCAGCGCCGAGGAGGTGACGATGAGCTGGCTGGAGATCGTCGACATGACCGCGGCGAGGATCGCGGCCAGCAGGAATCCGGCGATGAGCGGGTGGAAGAGCAGCTGGGCCAGCGTGATGAAGACGGTCTCGGGGTTGTCCAGTCGCCCGGTGTCGTGCCGGTAGACGGCCACGCCGATGAGGGCGGTGGCGACGGCGCCGAGGTAGGACAGGATCATCCAGCCGATGCCGATGCGGCGGGCGCGGCCCGCCTCGGCCGGCGAGCTGAGCGCCATGAGACGGACGAGGATGTGCGGCTGGCCGAAGTAGCCCAGCCCCCAGGCAAGGGCCGAGACGATGCCGATGACCGTGCCGCCTCGGATGAGCGAGGTCAGATCGGGGTCGACGGCGCGGATCTGGGCGATCGCCGCGCCGGGGCCCCCGACGTGGACGAGGCCGACGATGGGCAGTCCGACGAGGGCGACCAGCATCATGAGGCCCTGGACGACGTCGGTCCACGAGACGGCCAGGAAACCTCCGACGAGCGTGTAGCCCACGGTCACGACGGCGACCAGCAGCATGCCCCACATGTAGGGCAGGCCGAAGCTCGACTCGAAGAAGGTGCCGCCGGAGACCATGCCCGAGGAGATGTAGAAGGTGAAGTAGACCAGGATGATCAGGCCCGTCACGATGCGCAGGACGCCACTGGTGTCGTGCAGGCGGTTGCCGAAGAAGCTCGGGATCGTGATCGAGTTGCGGGCGATCTCGGTGTAGGCGCGCAACCGCGGGGCGACGACCTTCCAGTTGAACCAGGCGCCGACGGTCAGGCCGACGCCGATCCAGGCCTCCACCAGGCCCGACGCGTAGACGGCGCCGGGCAGGCCCATGAGCAGCCAGCCGCTCATGTCCGCCGCTCCGGCGCTCAGCGCCGAGACGGCCGGGGGCAGGCGCCGCCCACCCAGCATGTAGTCGCCCAGGTCGACCGTCTGCCGGTTGCCCCAGAAGCCGATCCACACCATGGCCGCCAAGTAGACGACCATCGCCACGATCTGCCATGCCATGGTGCTCATGCGGTGTGCTCCGTCCTGCCGGTCGTCCTCATGGAAGTGGTGGGGGTGCGGGTGTTAAGCAGAACTGAATACCTGCTTAAGCCCAGGGCAGGGTAGCGCACGACGGGAGCGGGTGTCGTGTAGGTCCGCTCCTCGGGTCCGCGAGCGGTGCCGCGCTCCGAAGGGAGCCACCAGGCACAATGGGTCCGTGATCATCGCTGCTGCAGACGGCTCGTCCCTGTCCAACCCCGGCCCGGCCGGCTGGGCCTGGTACATCGACGACGAGCACTGGGCCAGCGGCGGCTGGCCGCGCGGCACCAACAACATGGGCGAGCTGATGGCCGTCCTCGACCTGCTGCGGGCGACCGCGGTCGACGCCGACCAGGGGCTGCGGATCCTGTGCGACTCGCAGTACGTCATCAACTCGGTCACCAAGTGGATGCCAGGCTGGAAGCGACGCGGCTGGCGGAAGAAGGACGGAAAGCCCGTCCTCAACGTCAAGTTGCTCCAGGCCATCGACGAGGCCCTCGAGGGCCGCGACGTGAGTTTCGAGTGGGTCAAGGGCCATGCCGGGCACCGGATGAACGAGGCCGCCGATGCCAGGGCCCGTGCCGCGGCCACCGCCTACCAGCAGCACCGCGAACCCGATCCCGGTCCCGGCTACCGGCCCGGCGCCGCCGCGGACCGAACCGCGGGACGCGCCCCGTCCGCGCCGAGCGTGCTGGGCGCCCCGGACCCCGTCGCCGCCGAACCGGACCTGTTCAGCGAGCCCCCGAGGCCCCGTGACGAGCTGGCCGAGGTCTGGGACGCCGAACGCAGCCTGCTCACCGCCCCCGTCAGGTCCGACCAGGACCTGCTGCGCGTGCTGCTGCACCCCGACTACGTCGAGTACGACGCCAACGGCCGGATCTGGACGCGCAGCCGGCTCATCGCCCAGATCGCCCCGCTCGAACGCGAGACCCGGCTGGAGCAGCTGGGCGCCACCCGCCTGGGCGCCGACGCCGTGCTGCTGCGCTGGCGGGCCGTCACGAGGACGGCGTCGAGCCTGCGCAGCTCGGTGTGGGTGCGTGACGACGCGCTCGGCCGCCCGCGTTGGCGGCTGCTCTTCGCCCAGGGCACCGCGGCCAGGTCCTGAAACCGGGCGATGCGGGGCGTCTCAGCCGACGATGGCCCGCACCCGGGCCGGGTCGACGTCCTCGATGCGCGCGTGCCCGAAGTGCGGGTCGCGGTCCTTGTCGACGAGCTGGGCGCGCACGCCCTCGACGAAGTCGCAGTCGGGCAGCAGGCCGCGGGCGATCCGCAGGTCCTGGTCGAGCACCTCGGCCGGCCCGGCCATCGAGGCCGCGCGGCGCACCGCGGCCAGGGACACGCACACCGACAGCGGCGACTTGGCCCGGATCTCGCGGCCCGCCTCCTGTGCCCGTTCGTCGCTGCTGGACTCGAGCCGCGCGAGGATCGCGGCCGGGTCGTCGCCGGCGAAGCACTCGTCCACCCAGCCCAGGTCGAGCACCGGCGCGGCGTCCATGCCCTCGACCTCGTCGACCAGCCCCAGCCCGTAGGCGGTGGCCGCGTCGATCGTCCGTCCGGTCATGGCCAGCCACGCGCCGGCCTGCCCCGGCAGCCGGGAGAGCTCCCAGGTCATGCCGACGTCGGGCCACAGGCCGATCTGGACCTCGGGCATCGCCATCGCCAGGTCGGCGGCCGCGACGCGGCGGGTGCCGTGCATCGACAGGCCCAGGCCGCCGCCCATCGCGATGCCGTGCAGGTGCGCCGTGACGGGCTTGCCGAAGCCGGCGACGAGCTTGTCGGTGGCGTACTCGAGGGCCAGGAACTCCAACGCCGGCGCCACGCCGCCGTCGAGCATCATCTGGCGCATGGCGCGCACATCGGCACCGGCGCAGAAGCCCCGCCCCTCCCCGTACAGGTGCAGCGAGGTGATCGACGGATCGTCGCGCCAAGCCGTCAGCCGAGGGGCGATCGCCTCGAACATCTCGGTGGTCAGGGCGTTGAGCGCTCTCGGCCGGTTCAGGCGCAGGACCGCCGAGCCGTCAGCGACCTCGAACACGACATCGTTGCTCATGTGACCTCCTGGGCCGGCAGGGGCGGGCCGGCGGGGGCGGCCCGATGGGATGCCCCGAGACTATCGGCTCGCCCGCGGTTCCTCCATGCCCGCGGGCGTGTACCGCGAGGCCGGGTCGTCCGCCGGGCGCCGACTGCGGACCACGACACGGCCACCGAGCGTGTGCGCAGGCGCCGACCGGGTACCGCGGCGGGGGAGCGCGCGGTTGAGCAGGTGCGCGTGGCCAGGGGTGCTCCTACTATTCTTGGCCGCATGTGCGCCCATATCCTCGCGACTGCTGCCTGGCCCTACGCCAACGGACCCCGCCACATCGGGCACGTGTCCGGGTTCGGCGTCCCCTCCGACGTCTTCGCGCGTTACATGCGCATGGCGGGTCACCAGGTGCTGCTGGTGTCCGGCTCGGACGAGCACGGCACGGCGATCCAGGTGAAGGCCGAGGCCGAGGGCCTGACACCCCAGCAGACCGCCGACAAGTACCACGGCATCATCGTCGAGGACCTGGCCGGCCTGGGGCTGAGCTACGACCTGTACACCCGCACCACGACCCGCAACCACCAGCACGTGGTACAGGAGATCTTCCGCACCCTCCACGCGAACGGCTACATCATCGAGCAGACCCAGCTCGGCGCCATCTCGCCGAGCACCGGCCGCACCCTGGCCGACCGCTACGTCGAGGGCGTCTGCCCGATCTGCGGTTTCGACGGCGCCCGCGGTGACCAGTGCGACAACTGCGGCAACCAGCTCGACCCCACCGACCTCATCTCGCCGCGCAGCAGGATCAACGGGGAGGAACCGAGGTTCGTAGAGACCACGCACTTCTTCCTCGACCTGCCGGCACTCGCCGACGCCCTCATGGCCTGGCTCGACTCGCGCACCGACTGGCGGCCGAATGTGCTGAACTTCAGCTACAACTTCGCCAAGGAACTCAAGCCCCGCGCCATCACCCGCGACCTCGACTGGGGCGTCCCGGTGCCGGTCGAGGGCTGGCAGGACGAGGACATGAAACGCATCTACGTGTGGTTCGACGCGGTGATCGGCTACCTGTCCGCCTCCATCGAGTGGGCCCGGCGCACCGGCGACCCCGACGCCTGGAAGGCCTGGTGGCAGGACCCGCAGGCCCGCTCCTACTACTTCATGGGCAAGGACAACATCGTCTTCCACTCGGTCATCTGGCCCTCCATGCTGCTCGGTCTCAACGGGGAGGGCAGCCGCGGCGGAACCCGCAGCGCCGAACTCGGCGCGCTCAACCTGCCCACCGAGGTCGTCTCCAGCGAGTTCCTCACGATGAAGGGCTCGAAGGTCGACACGAGCCACGGCGTGGTCATCTACGTCGGCGACTTCCTCCGCGAGTTCGGCCCCGACACGCTGCGCTACTACATCGCCGTGGCCGGGCCCGAGAACAAGGACACCGACTTCACCTGGGACGAGTTCGTCCGCCGCAACAACAACGAACTGGCCAACGAGTGGGGCAATCTCGTCAACCGCTCGATCTCGATGGCCTTCAAGAACAACGGCGCCATCCCCGAGGCCGGTGAACGCACCCGGGCCGACCAGGAGCTGCTCGACGCCGCCCAGGACGCCTTCGGCACCGTCGGCGGCCTCATCGAGCAGTGCCGGTTCAAGGCCGCCATCACCGAGGCCATGCGCATCGTGGGCCTGGCCAACCAGTACATCTCCCAGCAGGAGCCCTGGAAGCTCAAGGACGATCCCGCCCGGCGGGACACCGTCCTCAACACCGCGCTGCAGGTGGTCCAGGACGCCAACACGCTGCTCACGCCCTTCATGCCGCACGCCGCGCAGAAGGTCTTCGAGATGCTGGGCGGTGAGGGCGTCTGGGCCGCCCAGCCCCGGATCGAGCACGTCGCCGAGGACGACGGCGAGGCCGGCCACGGCTACCCGGTGCTCACGGGCGACTACGCCAGCCAGCAGGCGGTGTGGGCCTCCCGGCCCGTCGCGGCCGGTACTCCGCTGAGCAAACCGGTGCCGCTGTTCCGCAAGCTGGACGAGGAGCTCGCAGCCACCGGCCCCGAGTGGGCCCGCGTCTGACGCACCGGTCACTCGCGCCCGGTGACCCGGGCCTCGCGCGCCCCGCCCGCCCCGGCGTCCGGATGAGCGACGGGGGCGCGGGGCTACCCTGGTGGGCGTGACCGATGCACCGACGGCCGGGATCCGGCTCCACGCGCGCCAGGCGACGAGCAGCTGGCGGCCCTCCACCCATGTGCACGGCACCTGGGAGCAGGCCCGTGAGCTGCTCAGCGGTCGGCGGGCCGTCGTCCTGACCGGTGCGGGCATGAGCACGGCCTCGGGTGTGCCCGACTACCGGGGGCCCCATGCGGTGCGCGCCACACCGATCCTGTACGGCGACTTCATCTCCGATCCGGCGACCCGGCGGCGCTACTGGGCCCGGAATTTCCAGGGCTGGGCCAGTCTCGACCGGGCCGTGCCGAACGAGGCGCATCACGCGTTGTCCCGCTGGGAGCACCAGGACACGGTCGGTCCGATGATCGGCATCATCAGCCAGAACGTCGACGGGCTGCACGAGGCCGCCGGCAGCCGGCAGCTCATCACCCTGCACGGACGCAGCGCCGACGTGGTGTGCCTGGGCTGCGGGCGGATCATGGCCCGCCGGGGCCTGCAGGAGCGCATGGCCGAACTCAACCCGGCGGTGTCGCCCGATGGCGGTGTCGTGCAGGCCGAGCTGCGCCCCGACGCCGACGCAGAGGTCGAGGCCTGGCAGGACTTCGTCGTCCCGGACTGCCCCTGGTGCGGTGGCCTGCTCAAGCCCGACGTCGTCTTCTTCGGGGAGCCGGTGCCCAGGGCCCGCGTGGCCTCCGCCTTCGCCTGGTGCGACGCCGCCGAGGTGATGCTCGTGGCCGGGTCGAGCCTGTCGGTCATGTCGGGGCTGCGTTTCGTCCGGGCCATGGCCAGGGCCGCAAAACCCGTCGTCATCATCAACCACGGGGCGACGAGGGCCGATGAGCTGGCCGACATCCGCCTAGACGAGCCCCTGACGCAGGTGCTTCCCCGGCTGCTCGCCCCGGCGGGCTGAAACCGGTCCCGCGCGAATCCCCTACGGGGTGCTGCCGTCCTCCGCCAAACCCGTCGAGGCGTAGCGCGCAGCCAGGGCCAGCGCGAACGAGAAGTCGGACACCAAGTGGTTGAGCGCCTCGAGCTCGCCCTGGTCACGCCGGGGGGAGGCCGACAATCCCTCATACCAGATGAACTTCGGCCGGTAGCGGCCCTCGTCGGTGAGTTCCTGGAAACGATCGATCCAGGCCTTCGAGACACCGAACGTGACCGTCCACGGCAGGTAGCGGCCGAAGATGTTGCCGGACTCCACCCAGTCGACGCTGTCGGGGTCGAGGTCGGCCAGGAACGAGCGGAAGCCCTGCGCCTGTTCGCGCACCGCGCTGCCCACCGGGGTGCGCGAGGGCATGAACGGGATGATGGCCAGGATGAGCAGACCGATCATGGTGATCGCCACCGACCACAGGCCCAGGCCGAACAGGCCCGCGAGGGGGACGACCGAGAGCAGACCGCTCAGACCGACGATCGTGCCGACCGCGCGGCAGCGGGTGCGTGCCTTGTTCGGCGCCACCCGGAACCAGCCGAGCTCGCTCATGCGTCGTTCGATGCCCTCCATGGTGGTGAGGAAGCCGCCCTTGGTGTTGCAGATCTGCTGGGTGCTGGTGACGGTGACGATGCGCCCCTTCACCTTCGGGAACATCTTCTTCAGCACCGTCCGCTCGTACATCTCCAGTGAACCGGCCTCCTTGGTGGTGCGCCGGAAGGTCCAGGCGTGATCCTCCTCGCGGTGAATCGTCAAGAAACCGCGCACGGCCAGGTCGAGCATCGTCGCGGTGATGTGGGAGAACTCGGGCCGGGCGTCGATGAGCATGCCCACCTCGGCCGGGCGGGCGTCGGGCGGGCTGGAGCGCTGCGGCACGTGACGGGCGACACCGCGCACGACCCGGGTGCCCGGGGGCGGGGGAATGGTGCCCGGGACCGGGCTGGCCCAGCGGTGGTCGCGGCTGACCAGGACGACATAGGCGAGGACGGCTCCGAAACCGACGACGAGGATCACCACCGCGCCGATGAGGTCGGGGCCGTCCAGGGGGAAGCGATCGGCCAGAGTCTTGACGGTCGTGTACGACTCGTCGACGTCCTGGAAGGAGTCCTGCGGGTAGTGGGTCTGGATGGTCAGGGTGTCCCCGGCCGCCACGTCCCGGGCCGAGAAGCGGGTGACGGTGCCCGAGGCGAAGGTCTGGCAGGTTGCGGTGCCGGACGAGCTGCAACCGTCATCGCGCGAGGCCGCCGGGGCGATGACGACGGCTGTCAACCGGTCCCAGGCGGGGCCGCCGTCGAGGATGATCGGCCAGGAGAACGTGTCCAGCTCGTTGCCCGGGGTGAGGAGCCCCGAGACGGTCATCGTGATCGTGTAGCGCTGAACGCCGGTGACCCTCGCGGTGCGGCTGCCGATGCTGTAGATGCGCTTGTCCAGTGTTCTGTCCATGCGCAGCTCGGTGTTCGCGCCACTGGAGCTCGTGACGTTCACGTCGCTGGTCCCGATCATGCGGTAGCGCTGGGGGCCGTCGTCATCGGCGACCCTGATGCGGCGCGGCATCTGGATGACGGGGCCGTCGAGGGGCGTCTGGCCGGCGTCGAAGACGAGCTCGGCGCGGACCCGCGCGACGCCCCGCTCGTCGAGTTCGATGCGCTCGTCCATGCTCACGACGCGCCCGGAGTCGGGGCGTGGAGCAGCCATGGCGCGTGCGGGAACCCCGGCGAGCAGCACCGTGCTCACCAGGAGCGACGACCACAGGACACCAAGCAGCCGCGCCCAGCGTGAACGGGGCGCACCGCCGTGGACGGGCAAGACGGTCACGTTGGGCAGGTTAGTCCACGCGGGCGGGCTCGGAAAGCGGGAACGGGCGGCCGAGACGCTTCCGTCGGGGGCCTCGCGCCCGATTCGTCCGCTGAGGCTCGGCTGCGTGTCATCACGGGTGAGCACCGGCTGGTGTGAGGCCGTCTCGCACGCTCCCCGGCGAGATACGGACCGATTTGGGATCTGTGGGATTCTGGGGGGGCAGAAGGAGTTCGGTATGACCACGTATGCCCGTCCCGCCGGTTCGGCGGGGACCATTGACCAGGCGGTGCCCACCAGGGCAGGCGCTTCAGGCGCGCCCCAGCCGCAGGGCTGTCGCGAGACCATGGACGGCAACGAGGCGGCGGCCCGGGTCGCCCACGCGATGAGCGAGGTCATCTCGATCTACCCGATCACCCCGAGTTCGGCGATGGCCGAGAGCTGCGACGCCTGGAGCGCCGCGGGGCGGACGAACATCTGGGGCGGGGTGCCCGATGTCGTCGAGATGCAGTCCGAGGGCGGTGCGGCCGGTGCCCTGCACGGGGCCGTCACCAAGGGCGTCATGGGCACGACCTTCACGGCCTCCCAGGGGCTGCTGCTCATGATCCCGAACATGTACAAGATCGCCGGTGAACTCACCCCGGCCGTCATCCACGTCGCCGCCCGCGCCATCGCGACGCACGCGCTGTCGATCTTCGGCGACCACTCCGACGTCATGGCCTGCCGACAGACCGGCTGGGCCATGCTGTGCGCATCGAACGTGCAGGAGGCGCACGACTTCGCGGCCGTCTCGCACGTCGCGACGCTGCGCACCCGCGTGCCCTTCCTGCACTTCTTCGACGGTTTCCGCACCAGCCACGAGATCAACACCATCGACACCCTCACGAAGGAGGATCTCGCCGCGCTCGTCCGTGAGGAGGACGTCCTGGCGCACCGCGAGCGCGGGCTGACCCCCGACGCCCCCCAGCTGCGCGGCACGGCGCAGAACCCCGACGTCTACTTCCAGGCCCGTGAGGCCGTCAACCCCTTCTACGATGTGACGCCAGGGGTCGTTCAGGAGGTCATGGACGAGCTGGCCGCCCGCTGCGGACGCCAGTACCACCTGGTCGACTACGTCGGCGCCCCGGATGCCGAGGATGTCATCGTCATCATGGGTTCGGGCGGGGCGACCGTCCGCGAGACGGTCGAGACCCTCAACGCCGCCGGAGCCCGGCTGGGTGTCGCCCAGGTGCGGCTGTACCGGCCCTTCCCCGCCCAGGCCCTCATCGCGGCCCTGCCCGCCAGCGTGCGCCGGATCGCCGTCCTCGACCGCACCAAGGAGCCCGGCAGCGCCGGCGAACCGTTGTTCGCCGATGTCGTCATGGCGGTCGCCGAGGCGGCGGAGCACTTCACGGGCGGCCTGCCACAGGTCACCGGTGGCCGCTACGGGCTGGGTTCCAAGGAGTTCACCCCGGCCATGGCGAAGGCGGTCTTCGACGATCTCGCCGGCCCTGAACGCCACCGCCGCTTCACCGTCGGGATCGACGATGACGTGACGAAACTGTCGCTGCCGGTCGACGAGAACTTCCAGATCACGCCCGAGGGCCTGACCGCGGTCTTCTACGGGCTGGGCGCCGACGGAACCGTCGGCGCGGCCAAGAACTCGGTGAAGATCATCGCCTCCGAACCCGGCCGCTACGCCCAGGGCTACTTCGTCTACGACTCCCGCAAGTCGGGCGCCACGACGGTCAGCCACCTGCGCTTCGGCAGCGAACCCATCGATGCCCCGTACCTCGTCGACGAGGCGGACTTCGTCGCCGTGCACCAGTTCGAGATGCTCGAGAAGATGCGTACCCTCGACCTCGCCAAGCCCGGGGCGACGGTGCTCATCAACTCCCCGTACGGCGCCGACACCTGGGACCGGCTGCCCGAGGACATCCAGCGGATCATCACCGAACGCGGACTCGACCTGTGGGTCATCGACGCCACCCAGGTCGCCCACGAGGCGGGGCTGGGCCAGCGCATCAACACGGTCATGCAGCCCTGCTACTTCTACCTGTCGGGCGTCATGGACCGGGACGACGCGATCGCCAGGATCAAGGAGAGCATCGAGAAGACCTATCTGAGCAAGCGCGGGCGCATCATCGTCGAACGCAACTTCAAGGCGGTCGACGCGGCGATCGACAACATGATCCGCATCACCCCCGGCGAGGAGTTCTCCGGTCTGGCACGCATGAAGCCCCTGCCTGACGAGGCCCCCGATTTCGTCCAGCGCGTCACCGGCGCCATGCTGCGCGGCGACGGCGACCGCCTGCCGGTCAGCCTGCTGCCCGTCGACGGCACCTGGCCGATCGCCACGAGCAGGTACGAGAAGCGCGGCATAGCCGAGGAGATCCCGATCTGGGACGAGAGCCTGTGCATCGACTGCGGCAAGTGCGCCATCGCCTGCCCGCACGCGGCGATCCGCATCAAGGTCGCCCCCGCCGAGGAGTTCGACGACGCCCCCGAGGGCTTCAAGTCGAAGAACTACCGGGACCGCAAGCTGACCGACCACAGACTCGTCGTCCAGGTGGCCCCGGACGACTGCACCGGCTGCTCCATCTGCGTGGACGTCTGCCCCGCCAAGTCCAAGACCGAGGTCAAGCACAAGGCCATCAACATGGAGCCGCGCCGGGACCACCTGGAGACCGAACGCACCAACTACGACTACTTCCTCGGCCTGCCCGAGATCGATCGCACCAAGGTGCGTCACGACCAGGTCAAGGGAGTCGCCCAGCTGCAGCCGTTGTTCGAGTTCTCGCTGGCCTGCTCCGGCTGCGGCGAGACTCCGTACATCCGGACGCTCACCCAGTTGTTCGGCGACCGCATGCTCGTGGCCAACGCCACTGGCTGCTCGTCCATCTACGGCGGCAACCTGCCGACCGCCCCGTACGCGATGGATCCGCACGGGCGCGGCCCGGCCTGGAGCAACTCGCTGTTCGAGGACAACGCCGAGTTCGGCCTGGGCATGCGCCTGGCCTGGGAGCAGCAGCACAACGAGGCCAGGCGGCTCGTCGGCGAGCTGCCGGGGCTCGACCCCGACCTGGTCTCGGCGCTGCTCGGGGCCGACATGAGTCAGGAGCAGGGCGTCATCGACCAGCGGGAACGCGTCGCCCAGCTGAAGAAGGCCCTGGAGGGGCGCAGCGACGCCGCCGCCGTGCGTCTGGCCTCACTGGCCGACGAGCTCGTCGAGAAGTCGGTGTGGATCATCGGCGGCGACGGGTGGGCCTACGACATCGGCTACGGCGGCCTCGACCACGTGCTCGCCAGCGGCCGCAACGTCAACATCCTGGTGCTCGACACCGAGGTCTACTCGAACACCGGCGGCCAGGCCTCGAAGGCCACGCCGCGAGGCGCGGCGGCGAAGTTCGCGGCGAAGGGCAAGGGCGGCGCCAAGAAGGATCTGGGGCTCATCGCCCAGGCCTACGGCGACGTCTTCGTCGCCCAGGTCTCCATGGGCGCCAACCAGCAGCAGACGGTCCGCGCGCTGCTCGAGGCCCAGGCCTGGCCGGGGCCGAGCCTGATCATCGCCTACGCCACCTGCATCGCCCACGGCATCGACATGGGCACGTCCATGACCCACCAGGCAGAGGCCGTGTCCAGCGGCTACTGGCCGCTGTACCGCTTCCGCCCGAGCGAGGACGAGCACGCGGTGCCGCTGCACCTCGACTCGAAGGCGCCGACTGGCCGGATCGGCGACTTCATGGCGAAAGAGGCTCGTTTCGCGATGCTCAAACGATCCAACCCGGAACGTGCCGCGGAGCTCGAGAAACTCGCCCAGGCCGACGCCGACGAGCGCTGGCGCTACTACAGTCAGGTCGCCGGCATCGAACGCGCCCTGCCCACCGGCAGGTCGCAGGACCAGGACCCTGAGCGGAAGGACGGCGACGTCGTCGCCCGACCCGCCATGAGGGCCAACCCCGACGGCGACGCGGCCCGGGCGAACCGCCCCCAGGCCACGGCCGCCGGCGGCGCCCGGGGCCCGGCAGACGGCACCGCCCAGGAGTCGGGTGCTCGTCCGTCGAAGGAGGAGCGTGCTGCGGCGATTGCTGCTCGCCGGGCGAGGCTCGCTGCTGAACGGGCTGCTGCTGGTGGGGGCTCCACCGAGGAGTCGGGTGCTCGTCCGTCGAAGGAGGAGCGTGCTGCGGCGATTGCTGCTCGCCGGGCGAGGCTCGCCGCCGAACGGGCGGCGCAGGCCGAGAGGGAGGATTCCGAATGAGCTCTCCGCGGATGGGCACCTCTTACCTCGGGCTCGACCTGCCCAGCCCCGTCGTGGCCTCGGCCGGCCCGCACACCAACGGGACCGGCACGCTGGCCGAACTCGAGGCGGCCGGCGCCGGCGCCGTCGTCCTGCCCAGCCTCTTCGCCGAGGAGATCGAGGCCGAGGAGATGGCGGCGAACTCCGTGCTCGACATGGGCGACAGTTTCGCCGAGTTCGACTCGGCCCCACTTGCCGACATACCCATGGTCGGTTCGGCCGCCACCGACCGCCACGTCACCCTGGTGGCCGACGCCAAGCGGACCCTGTCGATCCCGGTCATCGCCTCACTCAACGGCACCCGCCCCGGCGACTGGTCGCATTACGGCGGGCTGCTCGCCGAGGCCGGTGCGGACGCCCTGGAACTCAACCTCTACGACGTCGCCGCCGACCCCGCTCGCACCTCGGCCGACGTCGAAGACGGCTATCTGAAGGTCATCGCCGAGGTGAAGGCGGCCGTCGGCGACCTGCCGCTGGCCCTGAAGATCTCGCCGTACCTGTCCTCGCTGTCCAGCTTCGCCCCGCGCGCCTACGAGGAGGGCGCCGACGCCCTGGTGCTGTTCAACCGCTTCTACGGGCCTGACATCGACCTGGCCGCGCTGGCCGTCACCCCGCAGCTGGCCCTGTCGACATCCGCCGAGCTGCCGTTGCGTCTGCGCTGGACCGCCATCCTGGCCGCCCAGTGCCCCGGTCTGCAGATCGCGGTCACCGGAGGCGTTCACACCGGGATCGACGTGGTGAAGTCCCTCATCGTCGGAGCCCAGGTGGCCTGCACCACCTCGGCCGTACTCACCGCGGGGCCCGGCGCCGTCACGGCGATGATCGACGAGGCGCGCGACTGGCTGGCCTCGAGGGACTACGAGTCGGTCGACCAGCTGCGCGGTGCCATGGACGCCCAGTCCGTCGAGGACCCGGCCGCCTTCGAACGAGCCCAGTACATGAAGGTGCTGTACTCCTGGGCGTGAGCCCGGTCAGGCCCGCAGCTCGTGCTCGATGAGGTCGATGGGCTGCCAGCTGGCGGTCGTCTCGGGCGGGGGACAGGCTGTTCAGCCGAGCAGCGGCCAGCTGTCGAGGACCCGGCAGGCGTTCGCCTCGTAACGGTGCAGCTCGACCCGGTCGGCCCTGCAGTGTGCCGGGACGAGGTCGCCCAGCAGGGCGCGCGTCGAGGCGACGTCCACCTCGTCGGAGACCATGTCGAGCGTCAGGTGCGGTTCGGGGTCCGGCCCGCCGAAGGGTCTCACCTGCGGAAAGGCTCGCATGAGGGCATGGATGAGCGCGCTGAACGGCTCTGCCGGATCCGGTTTCAGGTGGATGCCCCCATTGCGGAAGACGCCCAGGCGCGACAGCTCGAAGTCGAAGGGCTCGTGGCCCCGCAGCACCCGGGCCACCTCCTCGTGGCCCGGTGGTGAGTCCAGTGGTGCCAGCAGCGTGACGTGAGCGTGCGTGAACGCCGGGTCGTCGCTCAGGAAGGACGCGTCGTAGAAGATGGTCCGGGCCCGGACGAAGGACTCGAGCCGGGGGACCGGGATGAGCAGCACGAAGTGGCCGCGCCAGGACCCCTGCCCGTCATGGGTTCGGGTTGTCCTCGGCGCGGCCACGAAGGAATTATGGACCAGCCCTGCCGGGCGGGTGCGCGGTGCCTCAGGCGAGCGAGGCGCGCAGCATCCAGGCCTGCTTCTCCAGCTCGGAGGCGATGCCGATGAGCAGGTCATTGGTGAGGTGGTCCTCGGCGTCGACGGCGTCGAGCGTGGACTTGATGACGTCGGCGACCTTGGCGGTGCGCTCGGCGAACTGCGCGTAGACGTCGGCGACCTTCAGGTCGCCGCCCTCAACGGTGTCGAGGCTGCTCGTGGCGGCAACAGTGGCGGCGCGCCCGTCCGGGGTGCCACCCAGGGCGGCGAGACGCTCCGCGACCTCGTCGGCGGCGTCACGGGCGCCATCGACGATCTCGTCGAGGAAGAGGTGCAGCGAGCGGAAACCCTCGCCCTTGATGTTCCAGTGGGCCTGCTTGGCCTGCAGGTGGAGGTCGGTGAGGTCGACCAGGGCCTGCTGGAGGGCCTTGGCGACGGTGTCGGTGGTGGCAGGGGCGACGACGGTAGCGCTCATTCTTCTTCTCCTCGTTCGAGTTGCTCTGATGTGCGTGACATCCGGTACAACCGCGCGAGGACGGATCCTATTCCGTGGAAAACAAATGTTGTGTCGTGCCCGCCCCCGGCTCGGGGCGGGCACGAGATCACTCCTCGGCGATCTGGCAGAGCACGTCACCGGAAGCCACGGCGGTGCCCTCGGCCACGAGATCGTGGACGACGCCGGCGCGGTGGGCGGCGATCGGCTGCTCCATCTTCATGGCCTCGAGCACGACCACCGTGTCGCCCTCCTCCACGTGCTGCCCCTCGGTGACCGAGGTCTTGACGATGGTGCCCTGCATCGGGCTGGTGAGTTCTGCGCCCGTGACGACCAGTTTGCCGCCGCCCCGGCCGCGCTTGGTGGGCTTGCGGCGCTTCTCGGCGCTGCGGCCCGAGGCGGCCTGCAGGCCGGAGGGCAGGACGACCTCGAGGCGGCGGCCGTTGACCTCGACCACGACGTGGCGTCGTTCGGGGGCCTCGTCGGCGACGCCGAGTTCACCGGCATACGGTTCGATGTCGTTGTCGAACTCGGTTTCGATCCACGTGGTGAAGACGTTGAAGGCGCCGCCGGGGGCGGTGAAGGCCGGGTCGTTGACCACCTTCTTGTGGAACGGCAGGACCGTCGGCATGCCCTCGATGCGCATCTCGTCCAGGGCGCGGCGGGCGCGTTCAAGGGCGATGTCGCGGGTGGGGCCGGTGACGATGAGCTTGGCGACCAGCGAGTCGAACGCGCCGGGGACGCTCATGCCCCTGCGGTAGCCCTCATCCATGCGGACCCCGGGGCCGCACGGCGGCCGGAACCGCGTCAGCGTGCCGGGGGCCGGCATGAAGCCGCGACCCGGGTCCTCGGCGTTGATGCGGAACTCGAACGCGTGGCCGGACAGCTGCGGGTCCGGGTAGTCGATCTCGCCGCCGCAGGCGAGGCGGAACTGTTCACGGACGAGGTCCAGGCCGCTGATCTCCTCGGTGACCGGATGCTCGACCTGAAGACGGGTGTTGACCTCGAGGAAGCTGATCGTGCCGTCCCGGCCCACGAGGAACTCGCAGGTGCCGGCACCCACGTACCCGGCCTCCTTGAAGATGGCCTTCGAGCTGGAGTAGAGGCGCTCGACCTGCTCGTCGGTGAGGAACGGGGCCGGTGCCTCCTCCAGGAGCTTCTGGTGACGGCGCTGCAGCGAGCAGTCGCGGGTGGAGACGACCACGACGTTGCCGTACTGGTCGGCGAGGCACTGGGTCTCGACGTGCCGGGGCCTGTCGATGAACCGCTCGACGTAGCACTCGCCACGGCCGAAGGCCACGATGGACTCGCGGGTCGCCGAGTCGTACATCGCCGGGATCTCATCGAGCGTGTACGCGATCTTCAGGCCGCGCCCGCCACCGCCGTACGCGGCCTTGATGGCCACGGGCAGCCCGTACTCGGTGGCGAACTCGATGATCTGCTCGGGGCCGTTCACCGGGTCGACGGTTCCCGGCACGAGCGGCGCGCCCACCCTCGTCGCGATGGTCCGGGCCGACACCTTGTCGCCGAGGTTCTCGATGGCCTCCGGAGGCGGGCCGATCCAGACCAGGCCCGCGTCGATGACCGCACGGGCGAAGTCGGGGTTCTCCGACAGGAAGCCGTAGCCCGGATGGATCGCATCGGCACCACTGCGGTCGGCGATCGCCAGGATCTTCTCAACGTCGAGGTAGGTCTCCGCCGGCGTCGCCCCGTTCAGCGCGAAGGCCTCGTCGGCCAGCTGGACGAACAGCGACTGCGAGTCGGAATCGGCGTAGACGGCGACGGAATCGATCCCGGCGTCCCTGGCCGCGCGGATGACGCGGACCGCGATCTCACCACGATTGGCGATGAGAACCTTCGAGATGGTGCGTGTGCTGCGGGCAAGAGCCACGTTTCCTCCTGAACGGTCAGGCCTGAGCGGACGCTGAACCCGCCCCCACTACACGGCGAGTGTAGGGCAATCATGGTACCGGTGTCCGTCGCCCCCCATGCCGGCCTGGGGTTCCGCCGATGTGCCGGGCACGACGAGTCGGCCCGTTCAATGACGGCGCTGGCAGTTCGGGCACCAGAACAGGTGGCGGCCGGACAGGTCGGTCTCCTCCACCGTCGTGCCGCAGACCAGGCAGGGCTGGCCGGAGCGCCGGTAGACGTAGACCTCACCGCCGTGGGCGTCCACACGGGGCGGCCGGCCCATCGCCTCGGGCGTGTGCTCGGGGTAGACGGTGTCGATGCGGCCGTCACGCACCCCCAGTGGCATGAGCTCGACCAGGTCGGCCCAGATCGCGTCGAAACTGGAGCGCTCGAGTTGGCCGCCCGGGCAGGCCGGGTCGATGTGGTGGCGGAAGAGCACCTCGGCGCGGTAGATGTTGCCGACGCCGGCGAAGATGCCCTGGTCCAGCAGTAGCGCGGCGATCGGCTTGGACGACCGGTGCACCTTCGCCCAGGCCTTCTGCGGGTCCGCGTCGGCGCGCAGCGGGTCCTGGCCGAGTTTCGCGGTCGCCCGGGCCTGTTCCGTGGCGGTGATGAGGCGGCACATCTGGGGTCCGCGCAGGTCCGCGGCCCACGTGTCGTCGGCGATGCGCACCCGGACCTGCCCGACCGGGTCGGCCAGCGGCGTGAACGTCAGCCGGCCGATGAGCCCCAGGTGGATCTGCAGGATGTTCGAGGGCGTGTCGGCGTCGAAGGTGATGAACAGGTGCTTGCCCCACGTCTCGGCGTGCTCCAGCGTGGTGCCGTCGATGAGAGCCGCCGATTCGGCGAAGCGTCCCTGCGGGGAGCTCACGGCGACCTGCTGGGCGGCGAACAACTCATTGGTTCGGTTGGCGAGACGGTGGATCACATGACCTTCGGGCATGTACCAACTGTGCCGCACCCCCGAAGCATCATCCGGTCGTGTCCACGGTCACGGCAGCGGGTGCCTCTAGCCTGGAGGGGTGAACATCACCAGCGCCCTGCTCCGGCTGAACCGCCTGCGGACCGGCGTCGTCCTCGGCGCAGCCGGTGCGCTGCTGTCCGTGGCCGCCTGCTCGGCGGGTGCCGCCGCGCCCACGCAGAGCCCGGCCGTCACGTCCCCCGCCGGGGGCCGGACCGCGACGACCATCGACCAGGAAGGCGTGAGGCTCACCGAACTGGGCTTTCGCAATGGGCCCGCGGACTTCACCGTCCCGGCCGGGCTCGTGCTGACCGGCCGCGTCGACCAGGACAACGTGGTGACCCTCCTCATGGACCAGGGGCAGGGCCGGCGGGTGCACGACCACCTCATGGCCACGTTGCCCGGTGCGGGCTGGACGATCGAGGGCTCCAGCGACGACTCGATCGTCTTCTCCACGAGCGAGTGGGAGGGCGCCCTCACCGTCACCGCGGGGCAGGCGGGCCTGACGCTGCGCCGTCTCGAGACGGGCTGAGGGCCGGCCCGGTCGGCCGGAGCAGTGGCGGCCTAGCCGCGGACCTGGGTGCCCGGCGGGACCGGCCACAGGTCGAACCAGGCGACGCCCAGGTCGAGCAGGATCTGACGGACGAGCGGCAGCGAGAGCCCCACCACGTTGTGCGGGTCGCCCTCGATGCGGGTGATGAAGGGGCCTCCGAAGGAGTCGATGGTGAAGCCGCCGGCAACCGCCTCCGGTTCGCCGGTGGCCGCGTAGTCGGCGATCTCCTGCTCCGTCAGGTCGGCGAACGACAGCACGGTGACCGCCTCGCGGGTCGACTCGGTGATGCGCCCGCCGCGGATGACCGCCACGTAGTGGCCCGTGTGGACGACCCCCTGCCGCCCCCGCATGCGCATCCAGCGCGAGATCACGGAGGCCTTCGTCCCCGGCTTGCCGTAGGTGCGCCCCTCGAACTCGAGCATCGTGTCGCAGGCCAGCAGAACGGTCTCGCGGTCGAGCAGATCGCGTTCGCGCAGGATCCGCAGGACGCTCTCGCCCTTCTGCCTGGCCAGGCGGCAGGCGAGTTCGGTGACGGACTCGTCGATGCGGGCGGTCTCGTCGATCTCGGGTCTGATCGCCACCGGTTGCAGGCCGGCGGCGCGCAGGGTCGCGAGCCTGGCCCGTGACGAGGACGCCAGGACGAGTTGCATGGTCTCCTCCTTCGCAGCCGGACTCAGCGCAGCGAGCTGCGCCAGAACTCCCGCCCCGGGACCAGCGGCTGACGGATCACCCGCCAGTACGACTTCCACCCCGGGATCTCGTTACGGTCCTGGTTCTCGTGGATCGAGGCCTCCGCGAGCTGGGCGGCCAGGACGACCGTGAGCGCGCCGAGCTCCTCGTCGGTCGGGTTGCCGCGCGCGACCCGCACGCCCTCGGCGGACTCGACGATACTGTGCGGCGGCGTGTGCGGGATGTTGCTCATAGCGGGATGTTCCCATGCTTCTTCGGGGGCAGGGCCTCGCGCTTGGAGCGCAGCAGACGCAGGAAGCGCACCACCTGGGAGCGCGTCTCGTGCGGGTAGATCACCTGATCCACGTAGCCGCGTTCCGCCGCGATGTACGGATTCGACAGCTCGTCGTCGTACTCCTGCCTGAGGCGCTCACGTTCGGCCTGGGGATCGCTCGCCTCCGCCAGCTGCTTGCGGTACAGGATGTTGACCGCCCCCTCGGCGCCCATGACCGCGATCTGCGCGGTCGGCCAGGCCAGGTTGACGTCGGCGCCCAGGTGCTTCGAACCCATGACGATGTAGGCGCCGCCGTAGGCCTTGCGGGTGATGATGGTCATCTTCGGCACCGAGGCCTCGGCATAGGCGTAGATGAGTTTCGCGCCGCGGTGGATGATGCCGTTGTGTTCCTGCTCGACACCGGGCAGGAACCCCGGGACGTCGACGAAGGTCAGCACCGGGATGTTGAAGCTGTCGCAGGTGCGGACGAAGCGCGCCGCCTTCTCCGAGGCGTTGATGTCGAGGCAGCCGGCCAGGTTCGTCGGCTGGTTGGCGACGACACCGACCGTGCGTCCCTCCACGCGGCCGAAACCGCAGATGATGTTCGGCGCGTACAGCTCCATGACCTCGAGGAACTCCTCGTCGTCGATGATGGGCCGGATGACCTCACGCATGTCGTAGGCCTGGGCGGGCGAGTCCGGGATCAGCACGTCGAGCGCGTGGTCGCGGTCCGTGATCGGCACGTCGATGTCGTCCGGGTAGTCGTAGACCGGCGGGTCCTCGAGGTTGTTCTGGGGCAGATAGGTGATGAGATCACGGACGTACTCGATGGCGTCCGCGTCATCGGTGGCCAGGTAGTGGGCGTTGCCGGCGATGGCGTTGTGCGTACGGCCGCCCCCCAGTTCCTCCATCGAGACGTCCTCGCCGGTGACGGTCCTGATGACCTCGGGGCCCGTGATGAACATCTGGCTGGTCTGGTCGACCATGACGACGAAGTCGGTGAGGGCCGGCGAGTAGACGTGCCCGCCCGCCGCGGCGCCCATGATGAGACTGATCTGGGGGATGACGCCGGAGGCCATCGTATTGCGGCGGAAGATCTCGCCGTACATGCCGAGCGAGACGACGCCCTCCTGGATCCGCGCGCCCCCGCCCTCGTTGATGCCGATGAGCGGCACACCGGTCTTCACGGCGAAGTCGATGATCTTGCAGATCTTCTCGCCGTAGACCTGGCCGAGGGAGCCGCCGTAGACGCCGACGTCCTGGCTGAAGACGCAGACCGGTCGCTCGTGGATGTTGCCGAGACCGATGATGACGCCGTCGGAGTAGGGGCGGTGCCTCTCCATGCCGAAGGCGTGCGAGCGGTGGCGGGCGAACTCGTCCATCTCCGTGAAGGTGCCCTCGTCCAGCAGGGCCAGGATGCGCTCCCTGGCGGTCATCTTGCCGCGGGCGTGCTGTCTCTCGACGCTGCGCGGGGACGCGGCGTGGATTGCCTCGTCAATACGGTCGCCGAGGTCCGCGAGTTTCCCGGCTGTGGTGTGCGGATCCATTGCCATGGGGCCAACCTTAGCGGGCGGCCCCGGCCGGGCGGCCGCGCACGTGTGCCCCAGTGCGCATAGACTGCACGCCGTGCCCACCACCGCTGCGCTGAACGTGCCCCACCTGGTCGAACTGCTCGGCCCGGACAGTTGCTGGGGTCCCATCGAGTGGTGTGAGCGGACCGGCTCGACCAACGAGGATCTCGCCGACCGCGCCCGCGCCGGGGCCCGGCCTGGCCTCGTCCTCGTCGCGGAGCACCAGGACACCGGCCGTGCTCGATTCGACCGGCAGTGGCGGGACGTGCCGGGCACCTCGACCGCCATCTCGGCGCTCGTCGCACCGGACCCCGAACCGGCCCAGTGGGGGTGGCTGAGCATCCTCGTGGGCCTGGCCGTGCGGGAGGGCGTCGAGGCCTGCACCGGCGCCGCGCCCGGCCGGGTCAGCCTGAAATGGCCCAACGACGTGCTCGTGGACGGAAAGAAGATCTGCGGCATCCTGTGCGAGCGCGTCGGCGACATGGCGGTCCTCGGCTGGGGGCTGAACCTCTCCATGGACGAGAGCGAGCTGCCGGTACCGACAGCCACCTCGCTGTACCTGGCCCACCTGCCGCACGGGAAGGACGAGGTCACCGCCCACGTCCTGACGAGCCTGCAGCGCTGGTTCGAGCGCTGGCAGCGCACCGGCCAGCTGCGCGACGAGTTCACGACCGCCTGCGACACCATGGGCCGGGTCGTCCGGCTCCACCAGGACGTCGAGTCGGCGTCGGCCGGCATCGTCGAGGGCACTGCCGTCGGCGTCGACGAGACCGGGGCCATCATCATCGAGGACGCCGCCGGTGAGCGACGCGCCTACGGCGCCGGCGATGTCATCCACCTGCGCTGAGCCCCTCACGCGCCCGGGCCCCGGGACACCTCGCCCTGAGTGCGCAACAATGGGGTGATGCGCAGACGACGCGGCGAGTTCGCCGATGACGAGTACGTGGTGGTCCGTTGTCGACCGCACTGGCGCGCCCTGGCCTGGCCCGTCCTCGTGCTGTTCGTCTTCGCAGCCGGGCTGGGCGTGCTGCTCGCGGCACTGCCGGCCACCGTGAAACCGGTCGGCACCTGGGTACTCGTCGCGGTCTTCGCGTTCCTCGCCGTCGCCCTCGTGCTCCTGCCGGTGCTGCGCTGGGCGTCCACCACGTACACGATCACGAGCCGCCGCATCATGGTGCGCACCGGCCTGCTCCGCCGCGCCGGCGTCGATGTCGCACTGAACCGGGTGAGCGAGGTCTCCTACCGTCGCAGCCTCGCCGACAGGCTCTTCGGCTCGGGCACGGTCCTCGTCGCCACCCATGGCCCGACCCCGCTTCAGCTGCGCAGCGTACCGGACCTGGCCGGGGTGCGGCGCGTGCTCGGGGAACTGGTCTACGTGGCCGACGCCGAGCAGTACCGTGACATGTGAAACCGTTGAGGCCGAGCGGCGACGCC
This sequence comes from Propionibacterium ruminifibrarum, assembly GCF_900289195.1. Classification (GTDB taxonomy): domain Bacteria; phylum Actinomycetota; class Actinomycetes; order Propionibacteriales; family Propionibacteriaceae; genus Propionibacterium; species Propionibacterium ruminifibrarum. The sequence continues at coordinate 284,821 of NZ_OMOH01000002.1, read as the reverse complement.
CGATACCATCGGTTCAACGCCGGAGCCCCGTCCCGCGTGGATGAGCCATGGGCGCCGGACTCAGGAAGAGGGGCACATGCCGAAGATCAACGCACCGACCGTGCGCGAGCACCACGAGCAGGTCATGGCCTCTCTCATCGACGCCGCCGAGCAGATCCTTCGTGAGGAGGGACCCGCCGCCCTCACCGCGGGCGCCGTGAGTTCCAGGGCCGGTGTCGCCCGCAACTCCATCTACCGGTACGTCGAATCCGTCGACGACCTGCGTGGTCTCGTCGTCGAGCGCTACATGCCGGGCTGGTTCGAGGCGGTCGAGGAGGCATTGAGCGCCAGCGACGATCCCCGCGAGCAGATCGTCGCCTGGACCATCGCCAACCTGGAGCAGGCCACCATCGCCGGACATGGCTGGCTGATGCGCGTCGGTGACGGACGGCTCAAGCCGAGCGCCGCCCGGAACGTCGGCCGGGCCCACGTCGCGCTGTTCAGCGGTCTCGGCCGCCTCTGGGCCCAGATCAACCCTGCCAAGGCGCGCATGGCCGGCGTCATGACGCAGGGCCTGCTCATGTCCACCATGAACGCCGTCGAGCGCCATACGATCGGGCTCGACGAGGCGCGAACAGATCTCGGCAGGGCCGTGCGACTGCTCATCGAGATGTTCGAGCAGGAGGCCGATGTCGTAACGGACCGTCTCGACCCCTGAAACCCCGGCCCCGCGCCCGGACGGCGCGGGGCCCGCTCAGAGCAGCTCGGGGGTGAGGATCTCCGTGAGCACCCCGGATGCGGTCGGTTCATCGCTCGGCACGATGTGCAGGGCGCGGGCGCCCTCACGTTCGGCGACGACCCGCGACAGCCGGCCATCGACGAAGTGCAGGGCCGCTCCGTCATCGACTCCGAAACCGCCCGGGACCATGCCGGTGGCGACGGCCTGGGTGTAGACCGCTCCGCGGTCCTCCCCGTCCAGGTGCGGGCAGAAGCTGCCCGGCAGCAGACCCAGTCCGCCACGCCAGCCGCGCAGGTCGCCGAAGGCGTCGGTCAGGCAGCCCTCGAACCAGCAGGCGGCCCCAGCCGAGATGCCGCCGAAGACGGTGGTCCGGCCGTTCTCCTCCGCCATCCGGCGCAGGACGGTGGAGACGCCGTGCACGTCCCACAGGGCCATCAGATTGGCGGTGTTGCCGCCGCCGACGAGGACGACGTCGGCCTCGGGTAGACGCCGCACCGACTCGGCCGCGCCCTGCCACAGGGTGAGCACCATCGTCCGGACCCCGAGCCCGGAGTAGGCCATGAGGAAACGGTTGATGTAGGTGGCGTTGTCCGCCGAGGCGGTGGGGGCGAAGCAGACGAGGGGGGCGCTCTTGTCCGCCAGGTCGACGATGTACCGGTCCAGGCTCGTCGGGGCGCCATTGCTCGACATAGAGAAACCGCCGCCGCCCATTGCCACGATGTGAGTGCTCATGGGGTCATCCTTTCACGCCACCGTTAGGGTTGAGACGTGAGAGCGGTGCGCACGATCGGGATCATCGGCGGCGGGCAGTTGGCCCGCATGATGTACGAGGCGGCGATCGGGCTCGATCTGTCGGTGAGGCTGCTCGCCGAGGGCCCCGACGTGAGTGCGGCCAGGGTCGTCCGTGACGTGACCGTCGGCGACTACACCGATCGGGCCACCGTCGAGGCCTTCGCCGCGAACTGCGACGTCATCACCTTCGACCACGAACACGTCCCCACCGCGCTGCTCGCCGGACTCGAGGCGTCCGGGGTCGGTGTCCGTCCCGGAACGCAGGCCCTCGTCCACGCCCAGGACAAGTACCTGATGCGCTCCCGCCTGGGCGGCGAGCTCGGCCTGCCGTGCCCGACGTGGCGGGTCTGCGGCAGCCCGGACGCGCTGCGGGACTTCGGCGCCGAGATCGGCTGGCCGATCATCGCCAAGGCCTCCCGAGGCGGCTACGACGGTCACGGCGTCTGGAGGCTCGACGGTCCCGGGGACGCCGAGCGTCCCTTCCGCGAGTCCGGTGCGGCGAGCGCCGGCGAGCCGATCGTCATCCTCGGTGAGGAATACATCGACTTCACCCGCGAGCTGTCGGTCATCGTCGCGCGCGCCCCCGACGGCCAGGCCCTTTCCTACCCGGTCAGTGAGACCATCCAGGACGACGGCGTCTGCATCGAGACCACCACCCCCGCGCCGGGCCTGACAGCGGCCCAGCGGTCCGGGATCGAGGACTTGGGTCTGCGCATCGCCGACGCGCTCGACGTCGTCGGCCTGCTCGCCGTCGAGCTCATGGAGCGCCCCGATGGTCGTGTCGTCATCAACGAACTGGCCATGCGCCCGCACAACACCGGGCACTGGACGATCGACGGCGCGGTGACGAGCCAGTTCGAGAACCACCTGCGCGCCGTCGCCGGCCTGCCGCTCGGATCGACCGCCGCGCGGGCCCCGTGGTGCACGATGCGCAACGTGCTGGGCGGGCGCAGCGACGACGTCGTGGGCGATTTCGCCCACGTGGCGGCAGCCGATCCCGGTCTGCGCGTGCAGTTCTACGGCAAGAGCCTGCGTCCGGGCCGCAAACGCGGTCATGTGACGGTTTATGGTGACGACTGCGGTCAGGTGCAGGCCCGCGCCCGCGCCGCGGCCGCCTATCTGATGGGAGCAGACGATGACTGAGGTCACGCCCGTGGTGGGCATCGTGATGGGTTCGGACTCGGACTGGCCGACGATGGAACCGGCCGCCGCCGCGCTGGAGGAATTCGGTGTCGGCTACGAGGCCGATGTCGTCTCGGCCCACCGCATGCCCGAGGACATGGTGGCCTACGGGCGCCGGGCCCACGAACGCGGCCTGCGTGTCATCATCGCAGGAGCCGGGGGAGCGGCTCACCTGCCGGGCATGCTCGCCGCCCTGACGCCACTGCCCGTCATCGGCGTGCCCGTCGCTCTCAAGCACCTTGAGGGGATGGACTCGCTGCTGTCGATCGTCCAGATGCCCTCCGGCGTGCCCGTGGCCACCGTGGCCATCGGCAATGCGCGCAACGCGGGCCTGCTCGCCGTCCGCATCCTGGCCAGCGCAGATCCGGGGCTCACCGCGAAGATGCTCGACTTCCAGGCAGGCCTGCGCCAGGTCGCCCTCGACAAGGGCGCGAAGGTGCGGGGCCGTCGGGCCGAGGCCTGAGCGGTCGGCCGCGCCGATCAGCCCGCGTACTGGTCGATGTTGCTCGTGTCCCCCTCGGACAGTTCCTGGAACATGGCCGAGGCGCGTTCGCTGTCCCAGATGACGACGGACTGGCCGTCGTCGGACCAGCCCTCCGCCGTCTCGAGGGGCACCTGCAGGCTCGTCCCGCTGCCTCCTGCGACGGACAGCACTCCCCGTGCCATGGCCCCCATCGTGAGGACGCCCATGTCCTCGCCCCGGCTGATCGCCCCCGACATGGACATGTTGATGCGCCACCACTTCACCGGGTTGAGCACGGTGGACGGTGACTTGAGCTTGCCGGCGATCTGCGAGATGACCTCCCGCTGACGTCGGGCACGCCCCAGATCGCCCTCCGCGTCGCCGTATCGATGACGCACGTAGCCGAGCGCGTCCGATCCGCCGAGCGTCTGACAGCCGGCGGGCAGGTCGATGTTGGCCTTCTCGTCGGCCATGGGCTCGTCCAGGCAGACGTCGACGCCACCCATCGCATCGACGATGTCGGCGAAGCCGGCGAAGCCGACCTCCATGTACCCGTCGATGCGCAGACCGGTGGCCTGCTCGACGGTTTCGGTGAGCAGCTGCGGGCCGCCATAGCTGTAGGCGGCGTTGATCTTCCCCATGCCGTAGCCGGGAATGCTCACATAGGAGTCGCGGGGAATCGAGATGAGGACGGCGTCGCCGAACAGGGGGGTGTAGAGCAGCATGATCGAATCGGTGCGCTGCCCCTCGGCGTCACCGGTGCCCAGCTCGGCCTTCTCCTCGTCCGTGAGGCCCTCCCGGGAGTCCGAGCCGACGAGCAGGACCGCCGAGCCCGGCTGGTTGGCGACACGGACCGCATCGTCAGGCTCCCACTCGGCGGTTGCCATCTGGCCCCAGGCGTACGCGGGTGTGGCGATCGTGAAGACCAGCCAGGCAAGGACGAGGGTGACAATGGTGCGGCGCAGCCGGTGGCGCCTCCGCCGGGGCGACGCCGGCTGCGCCGCACGACGCCGCCGGGCGGGTGCGGGCGGCGCGACGGGCTCACGGGGAATGTCACCGCGGGTCGGGGCCGTCGCGCGCGGGGCCGTCGACCAACCCTGCTGATGGGCGTACCGGCTCGTCGCGTCGGGGCGGTGCTGCGCGGCCTGCTGGCGGCGGTGCTGCTCCAGGAACGCCTGCTCGCGGCGCCGGATGTCGGCGTCATTGGCGATGTTGGTGGCCGGAGCGGCCTGGGGGACTCCCGTCGCCTCGTCCCCGGGCGCACGGTGGTAGAGCCAGTCCAGGTCCTCCTGGCGGCTCGATTCGTCCCTGCTGTCGGCCATGCACCTAACCTAGCGGCAGCAGGCCGCCACATGGGGCAGACCGCCCGCCACGGCGTGCCAGGGACGGGCCGCCGACGCCTGGGACCGGTGGCTCGCCCCGCTCACCCACCATGTGCCGGATGGCACACCGACCCGTGACAAACCGACCCCGGGGCCTGGGGGAACCATGGGGGATACCCTTCAGGGTTTCCCGATGATCGGCGTGGCGCGGCGTGATTGCCGCCCCGCCCGCCCGCGGCAGCCCTATGGTGAATGCGTGAGATATGCAGTGATCATGGCCGGCGGCTCCGGTACCCGGCTGTGGCCCCTGAGTCGTCAGGGCGAGCCGAAGCAGCTTCTTCGGATGATCAACGGCCGCAGCCTGCTGCAGCTGGCCTTCGAACGGGTCACCGCGGTCGTCGGCCCGGAGAACGTCCTGGTGTGCACGGGTGCCGCCTACGCCGATGAGGTGGGTGCCCAGCTGCCCGGGTTGTCCCCGGCGAACCTGCTGGGTGAGCCCGTCGGCCGCGACTCCCTCAACGCGGTCATCTGGCCGGCAGCCGTGCTCGCCCGCCGCGACGAGGACGCCGTCGTCGCCACCGTCACCGCTGACCAGATCATCGAACCGGTCGAGGAGTTCGCGTCCCGGCTGACCACTGCCTTCGAGGTCGCCGAGGCCGATGACCGGGCGCTCGTCACCTTCGGCATCGTCCCGACCGGCCCGCACACCGGTTACGGCTATCTGCGCCGCGGTGACGCCGTCGAGGGGTTCACGGACGTGGCTCGGATCGCCGAGTTCAAGGAGAAGCCCGACGCAGACCTGGCCGCCCAGTACCTGGCCTCGGGGGAGTACTGGTGGAACGCCGGCATGTTCGTCTGGCGGGCCAGGACCCTGCTCGACCAGGTGCGCGTGCTGCTTCCCGACAGCTACGCGAAGATCACTGAGCTCGCCGCCCATCCCGAGCGGCTCGAACAGATCTATCCCGAGCTGTACAAGACCTCCGTCGATTTCGCGGTCATGGAACCGGTGAGCCAGGGCAGGACCGACGCGCATGTCATCGGTGTCGCGCTCGCCGCCCGCTGGGCTGACGTCGGAAGCTTCGCCGATCTGCACGACGAACTCGACCAGGACGACCAGGGCAATGTCCGACAGGGCAATGTCGTCGTCTCGGGCAGCACCGGCTGCCTGCTCGTCAACGCCGACCCCGGGCAGTCGGTGCTCGCCGTCTCCGGCCTGCGGGACATGGCAGTCGTTCGTACCGCGGACGCCACCCTGGTCTGCCCGCTGGCGGACTCCCAGCAGGTCAAGTCCCTCGTCGCGCAGGTCAGGGAGCACTACGGTGCCGACCTCGCCTGACCCGTCCCGCAGGTCCCGGGGCAGAACCGTCGGTACCCTGCTGCGGATGCGCGAGCCGATCGCCTGGCTCGTCCTGGCCGTCACGGTGGGCTACGTCGTGCTCGGCGGCGTGAATCTCGGGTGGAACATGGTGCACGAGTCGCTGAGCCTGTCGGCCTCGGCCCGCCGGACCGGCACGGCCGTCCCGCTCGTCTGGGTACTCGTCGACGTCGCCATGGTCTTGGTCTGCATCTTCGGTACGGCGGCGATCGAACGGGCCAGGGCGCTGACGCGCAGCGCCGCGGTCGTCGTGTCGATCACCGCCTGCTACGACGTCTTCATCCTCGCCGTGGGCGTTCTCGGCGCCCAGGCCCCGGTCTTCTCCCGCGTCCTCGAGACGGTCGGGGGGCTGCTCGAGACGGCCGCCAAGTTCGCGGCGGCCGTTGTGCTGTGGAGGCTCCTGCCCGCCGGGGTCGAACGGGACGCCCAGCCGGGCTCGCCGGCCCAGGGGGTCCTGTGGGCCCCGGAACGGGCCACGGGGCGCACCTGGGCCCGAGCGGGCGATGCCGCCCTTCCCGCTCCGGCCGATCCCGGCGCAGCGGGGGAGGACCCGCGGCCCACCCGCGATGACGGGCCCGAGCTGAAACCCCCGGCCTCGTCCGGCGACGGCGGACCTGCCGTGCCGTGGCTGACGGCCCGGCAGGTGGCATCGGGTGAGCAGGCCCCCACCGGTCCACCGCAGTCACAGGGATGGCGTTCTCTCAGAGCTGAATGAGTCGACCTCGGTTGGGTGTGAAACACCTGGCCATGGCCGTATTTCCGATGTCCAGCCCGGGCCGGGGGCACAGCGCCGGGGAAGTGCTTGAATCTTCTTCGACATGCGCCGCAATGGCGTGCATGGTAGCTTTCATCCATGTAATTCCGCTGACGTGTTTCGCGGGTTCATCCGTGATGAGGCAGGCCCCGGCCCATCCCGGTGACGTGTGTCAGCATGTCGGCGGCACCCTGATCGGATGGAGAGGATGTGCTGATGCACGAGCTGTCGCTGGTGGACCTCGGTGAGAGCGGCGAGCTCTCATGGCGAGAGAGCGCCCTCTGCGCACAGACCGATCCTGAGGCCTTCTTCCCCGAGAAGGGCGGTTCCACGCGCGAGGCCAAGAGGGTCTGCCAGGCCTGTTCGGTGCGTGGTGAGTGCCTCGAGTACGCGCTCACTCATGATGAGCGCTTCGGCATCTGGGGCGGGCTGTCGGAGCGGGAGCGGCGCAAGCTGCGCCGCCGCGCCGTGTGAGGGCCGGTCCGGCCGGTCAGGGGTGAGCGTCTGGGCACTCACGTCCCGTTCTCGGGGTCGATCTCGTCGATGCTGCGTCCGGTGAGCGCGACGATCTGCTCGACGAGCGTCTCGTGAACGAGCGCAGGCAGGTCGGCGCGGTCGAGCGCCCGATGCTCCAGGGGGCGGCGGTAGATGACGATGCGGGCGTGCCGGGCCTGCGAGGACTCGATCGCCGCTGCGAGGGGCACGGTGTCGTGCTCGCCCAGGTCATGCCACAGTGTTCGTGCGTCGGGTACCTCGTCGACGCCGATGTCGATGGTGTCGATGACATCCGGGCAGTGCTCGGCGATGCGGGCGATGGCATCACGCACGCACAGCAGGAAGTACTCGCGGCCCCGGGGGCGTGAGGGCACGCGCAGTGGACGGTCGGTCAGATCGTTCGGCAGGGCCATGGGCCCACGAATGCCCCGCTCATGACGGTCCCTGGTGCGCATGCGACCAAGCCTAGTGCGCACCGGGGCGTCACCGGTTCAGCTCAACGCGGCGGCGATCGCATCACCGATCTGGCCGGTGGAACGCGGTGTGGAGCGGTTCGACGCGATGTCGGCGCTCACCGCCTCGTCGATGCGGTCGGCATCGGCCGGCCGGCCCAGGTGGCGCAGCAGCAGGGCCATCGAGCTGATCGCGGCGGTGGGGTCGGCGATGCCCCGCCCCGCGATGTCGGGCGCCGAGCCATGGACCGGCTCGAACATCGAGGGGAAGTCGCCCGCGGTGTTGATGTTGGCGCTCGGGGCCAGGCCGATGCCGCCGGTGACCGCCCCGGCCTCATCGGTGATGATGTCGCCGAACAGGTTGTCGGTGACGATCACGTCGAAGCGCTGGGGGTCGGTGACGAGCATGATCGTCGCGGCGTCCACGTGGAGGTAGTCGTGCTCGACGCCGGGATGGTCCTGCGCGACCTGGTCGACGATGCGTCGCCACAGGCCGCCGGCGTTGACCAGCACGTTGTGCTTGTGCACGAGGGTCACCTTGTTGTTGCGGGTGGCGGCCAGATCGAAGGCATGGCGCACGACCCGTTCGACTCCGAACGCGGTGTTGACGCTGACCTCGGTCGCCACTTCGTGCGCGGTGCCCTTGCGCAGGGTCCCGCCGTTGCCCGCGTAGAGCCCCTCGGTGCCCTCCCTGACGACGACGAAGTCGATCGGGCCCCTGTCGATGACCGACGGGGCCAGCGGGGTGGGCACGCCGGGGTACAGGCGGGCCGGACGCAGGTTGACGTCCTGGTCGAAGGCGAAGCGCAGTTTCAGCAGCAGCCCTCGCTCGAGCAGCCCCGAGGGCACCTGTGACGACCCGGGTGCGGCGCCGACGGCGCCGAGGACGATCGCGTCGTGCCGGGCGAGAGCGGCGAGGGTCTCCTCGTCGAGGACCTCGCCGGTCTCGAGCCAGTGCTGGGCGCCCAGGTCGTAATGGGTCAGGTCGAAGGCCTGTTCACCGCACGCCGCGGCGAGCACCTTGAGGGCCTGTTCGACGACCTCGGGGCCGATGCCGTCACCGGGGACCACCGCGATGGATGGACGATCAGAAGTCATGGCCCAAGAGTAGGGTCAGCGCCTCACCGGCTGGGCCACGATCTCATCCCGCAGGCTCCCAGCTCACCCGCCGGTGCGTTGCGGCCGTGCCCGTCCTGGGGGCCGAGTCGGCAGGTGAACCTGCCGTTCGGACCGGCCGGGGGCGGACTAACCTGTCTGCCATGGCACTCACGTTCAGCATCCAGCGCACGTCCACACCGACCAGCGAGCAGGACATTGCGGTGATCAATGAGGATCCCGGTTTCGGAACCCATTTCACCGATCACATGGCGGTCGTCGACTGGCACCACGAGAAGGGCTGGGCCGACGCCAGGGTTGAGCCGGTCAACGACTACGCGCTGACGCCGGCGGGCGCCGTCTTCCACTACGCGCAGGAGGTCTTCGAGGGGCTCAAGGCCTATCGTCACGCCGACGGCTCCATCTGGTTGTTCCGTCCCGAGAGCAACGGGCGGCGGTTCGCCGACTCGTCCAGGCGGATGGCTCTGCCGGAGCTGCCCGTCGAGGACTTCGTGAATTCGGTGCGCGAGCTCGTGAGGACCGACGCCGCCTGGGTGCCCTCCGGGCATGAGCAGAGCCTCTACCTGCGTCCCTTCTCGGTCGCCAGCGAGGCCTATCTCGGGGTCCGCCCCGCCCGCCAGGTGCGCTACGCCGTCATCGCCTCACCGGTCGGGGTCTACTTCACCGGCGGCATCGTCCCCGTCGACATCTGGGTCGAGTCGCACTACAGCCGGGTCGCCAACGGCGGCACGGGTTCGGCCAAGTGCGGTGGCAACTACGCGGCCAGCCTCCTGCCGCAGGAGCTGGCCTACGCCAAGGGCTGCAGTCAGGTCATGTTCGTCGACAATGCCGAGCATCGCTGGCTCGAGGAGCTGGGCGGCATGAACGTCTGCCTCGTCACCGCCGACGGCAAGCTCGTCACCCCCGCGCTGAACGGCAACATCCTGCCCGGCATCACCCGTGACTCGCTGCTCGCCCTGGCCCCCGAGCTCGGTCTCGAACCGGTGGAGCGCCCGGTCGACATCGCCGAGGTCTACGCCGGGATCGCTGACGGCACCATAGCCGAGATGTTCGCCTGCGGCACGGCCGCGGTCATCACCCCCATCGGCACCCTCGTCAACGAGGAGGGTCGGCACGAGGTGCCCGTGCCCGCCGACGGCGGGAAGACGATCGCCCTGCGCAACAGGCTGCTCGACATCCAGTACGGGCGTATCGAGGACACCCGCGGCTGGATGCAGCGGGTCTGCTGAGCCCCGGCGCCGTCTCCTCCTTCCCCCTCGATGCGCGAGCTGACGCCACGACGATGATGATTCCGCTGCGCCCGGACTCACTGGAGTTGTACGACACGACTCTTCGTGAGTGCACCTGGCGGACCGGTGTGCCCCTGACGGTGCATGACAGGATCCGCATGCTCGGTCGGATCGATGCCATGGGCGTCACCTTCATCGAGGGGGGCCGGCCGGCCGCCTCCCGGCGGGACGGGGAGTTCTTCGCCCAGGCCACCCGCACCCCCTTGCGCAGCGCCAGCCTCGTCGCCGTCGGTCAGGTCCGCGGCCCGGGGCTCACTGCGGGGGACGATCCCCAGGTCCGGGCATTGTGCGACGCCGGGACGCGTTTCGTGACCGTCATGGCCACGGCACATGACCAGCATGTCAGTCGGGGATCGCGGATCAGCCTGGACGAGAACCTGGCGATGCTGTCGGACACGGTCCGCCATCTGGTCGCCGAGGGCAAGCAGGTCATCGTCGACGCCGAGCACTACTTCGATGGGTGCATGAGCAACCCCGCCTACGCCCTGGAGGTGGTGCGCGCCGCCGCGGAGGCCGGCGCCCGCACCGTCGTGCTCTGCGACACGAACGGCGGCATGGTGCCCGGCTGGATCGGTGACGCCGTGTCGGCGGCCGCGTCGATCGGTGTCGACCTGGGCGTGCGCTGCCACAACGACAGCGGCTGTGCCGTGGCGAACTCGCTCGCCGGGCTCGACGCCGGTGTCGTGCACGTTCAAGGCGCCGTCAACGGGTACGGAGCCCACGCCGGCACCACGGACCTGACGACCCTGATCCCCGATCTGCAACTCAAGTACGGCTGGCCGGTGGTCACGGCCGAGCAGTTGAGGGAGGTGACGCGCACGGCGCGGGTCGTCGGAGAGATCACGGCCCAGCCCGTCGACCCGCGTCAGCCCTACGTGGGGGAGTCGGTCTTCGCCCACCGGGCCGGTCGGCATGCGGCGGCGACGAGGGTCAACGCCGATCTTCACGAGCACGCCGACCCCCGCAGCGTCGGCAACGACATGCGTCTGCTCATCACCGACATGACGGGGTGCGCCAACATCCAGGTCGCCGGCGCCCAGCTCGGCCTCGACCTGGCCGACCACGCCATCGCCCGCGACGTGGCCGAGGCCGTCCGCGAGCGCGAGGCCCGCGGGTACGCCTACGAGACGGCCGGGGCCAGTTTCGAACTCCTCGTGCGCCGGATGCGGGGAGAACTCGACACGCCGCCCTTCACGGTGCTGGGCTGGCGCGTCACCACGGAGCAGCAGGGCGACGATTCCGACGCGCCGGCCCCCACCAGGGCCGTCGTCCGGCTCCTCGCCGACGGCCTCCGACGGTCCAGTGCGGGCGAGGGCAGGGGACCCGTCGACGCCCTCGACCAGGCACTGCGCCGTGCTCTTGGCGCCGCTCATCCGCAGGTGACGGCCTATGAACTCGTCGACTACCGCGCGAACCTGCTGAGGGCCGGACGCGGCACCGACGCCACGGTGCGGGTGCTCATCGACACCGCCTGCCAGGGGCGCACCTGGACGACGGTGGGTGTCGGCGAGAACGTCATCGAGGCCAGCTGGGAGGCGCTCGCCGAGGCATTCCTGTACGGGCTGGTCAAGGGCCACGGCCCGGGTGAGGCCTGACCCGGACCGGACGGGCCCCTGAGGCCGCCGGGTGCGGGATAGATTTGGCCCATGCGTATTGCCCGTTTCGCCGCGGCCGGTGCGGACCCGGCCTATGGAATCGTCGAGCTGGCGGCCGACGACGGCCAACATCCCGACACGATCGCCGTGATCACCGGTGATCCACTGGCCGGGCCCGTCAACTTCACCGGCGCCCGCCACCGGCTCGACGAGGTGCGCCTGCTCGCCCCGGTGATACCGCGCAGCAAGGTCGTGGCGGTGGCCCGCAACTATGCCGAGCACGCGGCGGAGCTGGGCAACCATGTGGACGAGGAGCCGCTGCTCTTCCTCAAGCCGAATACGAGCGTGATCGGCCCCGGTGAACCGATCGTCAAACCCGTGCAGACCCACGACCTGCACTACGAGGGCGAGCTCGCGGTCGTCATCGGGCGGATCTGCCGTCACGTCCCACCCGAACGGGCCGGCGAGGTCATCCTCGGCTTCACCTGCGCCAACGACGTCACCGCCCGTGACATCCAGGGAGCCGAGAGCCAGTGGACGCGCGCCAAGGGCTTCGACACCTTCTGCCCGCTCGGACCGTGGATCGCCGCCCACATCGATCTGGCCTCGGCAGCCCACCTGGGCATCCGGACGAGCGTCGACGGTCAGCTGCGTCAGGATGGCAACACCGCCGACATGGTGCACTCCATCGCCGAGCTCATCTCGTACATCTCGGCGTTCACGACCCTGCTGCCCGGTGACGTCATCCTCACCGGAACCCCCGTCGGGGTGGGGCCGATGGAACCCGGCCAGCAGGTCAGCGTCGAGATCGAGTCGATCGGCACCCTGACCAATCCGGTCATCGACGCGGCGGACGACCACAGCTTCGTCCCGGACGGACCCGCGTCCCGGTGAGCAGCGGCAAGAGGGGGAGGGCCCCCAGGGGCGGGCGGTCCGGCGCCCGGCCACGTCCTGCGCGGCAAGGCGCGGGGACGAACGGGCCGGCGGACGGCCGACCGGCGCGCAGAAGCCCCGCGCCTCAGGCCCGCCCGGTCCCCGAACCGCTCATCGGCGCTCGGCCCGGTGTTCCCGGCCCCGATGCCGGGTACACCGCCCTGATGATCGACGGCTCGGGCGCCTGCCGTACGCGGGCCGCGGTGGGCCTGATCTCGGTGGCGTTCGGATACCTGGTCGTCACGACACTGCTCATGTACGCCGGAAGTGCCGTCTCATGGCTGGCCCGCGGTCGCGACGGCTCGTTCACCGAGGCCTACGCGCTCGTCGCCTCCTACGGCGTCGTCGAGGGCGTGGTCGTCGTCAACCTGGCGCTGGCCTCGATGATCCTCGTCGTCCTGGCCGTCGCCCGCTGGGTCAACGGACGCGCCCCGGGCTGGGTCTGCTCGGTGCAGGGGCGGTTGCGACCGGCGCTGGTCGGGTGCGGTCTCGCGGTCGGTCTCGTCGTCCTCAACGGCGTCTACCTGCTCACTCGTCTCGGCCAGGCGTGGGACCACGACCCGCCCGCACACGCCTGGGTGTGGGTGCTGCTCGTCGTGCTCACCTCGCCCCTGCAGGCGGCCGGGGAGGAGTTCCTCTTCCGCGGGTACGTGCAGCAGGCGGTCGGGGCGCTCACCGGCCGCGCCTGGATCGCCGTCGGGGCCAGTGCCCTGGTCTTCGCCCTCATGCACGGCACCCAGAACGCGGCCCTGTTCGCGGACCGGCTCGGATTCGGCCTGGTGGCAGCGGTCATGGTCGTGGCGACCGGTGGCCTGGAGGCCTCGATCGCCGTCCACGCGGCGAACAACGTGAGCAGCTTCTGCTACGCCATCGCCGCCGGGACCCTCACCCAGACCCGCCAGCTCACCGAGACCACGTGGTCCACGACGGCGTCCAATCTCGTGGCGTACGTGGTGTGCGGCGCTCTCATGGTGGTCGTGGCGCGGCTGCTGGGCGCGCATCGGACAACGGGCCGGGGCCCCGTTTGATTCTTGGTGCATGCATACACTAGAGTTCTGGTCCGTCGCCGACGCGGGGAGACCCGCCGAGGTCGATGGGGTATGGGGTAATTGGCAGCCCTACGGATTCTGGTTCCGTCAGTCCAGGTTCGAGTCCTGGTACCCCAGCCAGAGCAGCGGCATCGGCCCGAGACGGGTTTGAGACGCGGCTCGCGGGACGCTAGCCTTTCGGTCGGCGATCCCGGCCGGACAAGTGAACAATGATCCTGGCCCCGTTGTGTAGCGGCCTAGCACGCGGCCCTCTCAAGGCTGAAACGGCGGTTCGAATCCGCTCGGGGCTACCAGGCGATCAGGGGCCGGCCCGTCATGGGCCGGCCCCTGTGTGCACCCCGCTGCACCGTTGAGGGTCCGGTCCGCAACGACCTAGCCTGGGACCATGCTGGACTACGCGGTCCGAGACGAGCAACGCACGATTGACACGGCGCAGTGCATCGAGCGGTTCGTCGACGTGCCCAGGTTCCTCGGCTACTGCCGCGAGTGCCCCGCCTACGGCCGCACCTGGGCCTGCCCGGAGTTCGACTTCGATCCATTGGAGGTCTGGACGAGCCGACGCTGGTTCCACGTCATCACCCGCACCATCACCTTCACCGCCGGACAACGCCGTAACGGTTTCGACCCCGATGAGCTGCAGCCGCAGGTCATGGCGATGTTCACCCGCGAGAAACGGCGCCTGCGTCACCGCGTCGCCGTGCTCCGCGCGGCCCACCCCGGATCGGTGCCCCTGCTCGCGGGATCCTGCGAGCTGTGCGAGCACTGCACCCGTCTCGAGGGCAGGCCCTGCACTCACCCCGAGCAGCTCATGCACTCGATCGAGTCGATCGGCGGGGACGTCGTGCAGCTGGTGCGGGAGCTGTTCGGCATCCAGATGAGCTGGAGCGACGGAACCCGGTTGCCCGACGCCTACTACCTGACGGTCGGCCTGCTCAGTGACGAGCCGGCGCTGTAAGGGCGCGGACGCGAAATCACTCGTCGCCGTGTGCGCGACGCAGAACCTCCGACAGACGTTCACCGGCGGCGATGACGGCCGGCGCGTGCAGGCGGCCGGGCTGGCGGGTGAGGCGTTCGATGGGGCCCGAGACCGAGACGGCGGCGATGACCTTGCCGGTGGGGGAGCGGACCGGGGCCGAGACCGATGCGACGCCGGCCTCGCGCTCGCCGACCGACTGGGCCCACCCGCGTCGCCGCACGGTGGTCAGCGCCATCGCCGAGAAACTGGCGCTGACCAGGCTCGCGGCGATGCGCTCGGGCTCGTCCCAGGCGAGCAGCACCTGGGCGGCCGACCCCGCGTTCATCGTCAGCTGAGCGCCGACGGGGATCGTGTCGCGCAACCCGCTGGGCCGCTCGGCCGCGGCGGCGCAGATGCGGATGTCGCCCTGGCGGCGGTACAGTTGGGCGGACTCACCGGTGATGTCCCGCAGCCTGGCGAGGATCGGGCCGGCGGTCGCCAGCAGACGGTCCTCACCGGCGGCCGAGGCCAGTTCGACCAGGCGCGGCCCCAGGACGAAGCGGCCCTGCAGGTCGCGCCCGACGAGGCGATGATGCTCCAGGGCGACGGCCAGCCGGTGGGCGGTCGGCCGGGCCAGGCTCGTGGTCTGCACCAGTTCGGCCAATGTCATCGGCCCCTGTTCGAGGGCGGTGAGGACGAGAGCCGCCTTGTCGAGAACGCCGACACCACTCGTTTTGTCCATGGAGTGAGACTAACATCTCGAATTTTGATATGGCAAGGGTTAGGCTGACCGCATGGCACGAACACTGGTTGAGAAGATCTGGGATGACCATGTGGTCCGGTCGGGCAATGGCGGGCCCGATCTGCTCTACATCGACCTGCACCTCGTCCACGAGGTGACCAGTCCCCAGGCCTTCGAGGGCCTGCGTCTTGCCGGACGTGCCGTGCGTCGCCCGGACCTGACCATAGGCACCGAGGACCACAACGTCCCCACGATCGACATCCTCAAGCCGATCGCCGACCCGGTCTCCGCCCTCCAGGTGAAGACGCTGCGCGAGAACTGCGCCGAGTTCAACGTTCCGCTGCACTCCCTGGGAGACGGGGAACAGGGCATCGTCCACGTCATGGGTCCCAGCCTGGGTCTGACCCAGCCGGGCATGACGATCGTCTGCGGCGACTCCCACACCGCCACGCACGGCGCCTTCGGCGCTCTCGCCTTCGGCATCGGCACCAGCGAGGTCGAGCACGTGCTCGCCACCCAGACCCTGCCCCAGGCGCGGCACAAGACGATGGGCGTGTTCATCGACGGCGAGCTCGGCCCCGGCGTCACGCCCAAGGACGTCATCCTCGCCCTCATCGCCCAGGAGACCACCGGCGGCGGCCAGGGATACGTCGTCGAGTACCGGGGCGAGGCCATCGAGAAGATGTCGATGGAGGGCCGGATGACGATCTGCAACATGTCGATCGAATGGGGCGCCAAGGCCGGTCTGGTCGCCCCCGACGAGACGACCTTCGAGTACGTCAAGGGGCGCCGGCACGCGCCCAGCGGCGCCGCCTGGGACGCGGCCGTCGAGTACTGGAGGTCGCTGCGCTCGGACCCGGACGCCCATTACGACAAGGAGATCCACCTGGACGCCTCCGCGCTGAGCCCCTTCGTCACCTGGGGCACCAACCCGGGACAGGGCGTGCCGCTGGACGCCCGAGTGCCCTTCCCCGAGGACTTCCCCGACGAGTCGGCCCGCGCAGCCGCCACCCGGGCCCTGGAGTACATGGACCTGAAGGCCGGCACCCCGATGCGCGACATCGCCGTCGACACGGTCTTCCTGGGCTCGTGCACGAATGGACGCATTGAGGACCTGCGGGCCGCCGCCGACGTCATAAAGGGCCGCAAGATCGCCGATTCGGTACGCATGCTCGTCGTGCCGGGTTCGGCCGCGGTGCGTCAGCAGGCGATGGACGAGGGCCTCGACCGTGTCTTCACCGAGGCCGGCGCCGAGTGGCGTTTCGCCGGCTGCTCGATGTGCCTGGGCATGAACCCCGACCGGCTGAGCCCCGGCCAGCGCAGTGCATCCACCTCGAACCGCAACTTCGAGGGGCGCCAGGGCAAGGGCGGCCGTACCCACCTGGTGAGCCCGGCGGTCGCCGCGGCGACCGCCGTCACCGGCCATCTGTCCACCCCGGCGGACCTGGACTGAAGGAGACACTGACATGGAGAAGTTCACGACCCACACCGGTGTCCCGGTCCCGTTGCGCCGGTCCAACGTGGACACCGACCAGATCATCCCCGCCGTCTACCTCAAGCGCATCCAGCGCACCGGTTTCGAGGACGGACTGTTCAGCGCATGGCGCGACGACCCCGACTTCGTGCTGAACCGGCCCGCCTGGAAGCACGGCTCGATTCTCGTCGCCGGACCGGACTTCGGCACCGGAAGTTCCCGCGAGCACGCCGTCTGGGCCCTGCAGAACTATGGTTTCAAGGCGGTCGTCGGTTCGCGGTTCGGGGACATCTTCCGCGGCAACTCCGGCAAGGCCGGCCTGCTGCTGGCCACCGTGCCGCAGGAGGTCGTCGAGGAACTGTGGGCCTTCTGCGAGAACGAGCCGGGCCGCGCCATCACCATCGACCTCGTCGACCGCGCCATCAGGGCCGGCGACACGTCGTACGGCTTCGACCTGGACGACTACACCAGGCACCGTCTGCTCGAAGGACTCGACGACATCGCCGTCACCTTGCAGCACGAGGCCGACATCGCGGCCTATGAGGCCTGCCGCCTGCCCTTCAAGCCGACCACCCCCGAACACGTCATCCAGTCCCTGTCCACCGGTCTTCCCACCACCGTCGACGTCCGCGGCTGATGACGGTGGGGGTCCGCTGCCACGACCTGACGCGGTGAGAACAGCACTGAGCGCCCCGGCCCCGCGTCCCTACCGGGGCAGGCTGGGGCGCTCCAACACGGAACCGACGACGAGGCTCTTCGCGTCGCTGCCGCCCATCGCCGGCGCGCTGCTGGCGCCGGTGTGCCGGCTGCACTACTCGGGCCAGGAGAACATCCCGGACACCGGGCCACTCATCCTGACACCCAATCACCTGTGCAACCTCGACCCCGTGGTCGTGGGGCACTACACCGCCTACGCCGGACGCTGGCCGCACTTCCTCGCCAGGGCCAACCTCTTCCGGGTCACGGGCCTCGGCCCCCTGCTGCGCGGCATAGAGCAGATCCCCGTCGAGCGCGGTTCGGTGCGGGCAGCCGGCTCGCTCGCCGCGGCCCAGCAGATGCTCGCCGCGGGGCGGGCCGTCATCGTCTACCCGGAGGGCACCTTCACCTACGATCCCGACGAGTGGCCGATGGCGGGCCACACCGGTGCCGCCAGGCTGGCGCTGGCCACCGGCGCTCCCGTCGTCCCCATCGGGCAGTGGGGCGCGAACCTCATCATCCCGCCGCGGCACAAGCGCAGGGCGCACCTGATCGGGCGCACCGACGTCACGGTCCGGGCGGGTCGTGCCGTCGACCTGTCCGACCTGAGCGGGCGCGGCGAACACGACCGTCAGGCGGTTCGCGAGGCCACGGTGCGCATCATGGACGCCATCTGCGCCCAGACCGAGCTGGCCCGGGGCGCGACGGCGCCTGCCGGACGCTGGCACCCCGGGCGCAGGAGCCGCGTGCCGGCCGACGAGGCAGTGCGTTGAGCGGGCCGCACGGCCGACCGGGGAGCCGGACCGGGGCCCGGCCGATAGGCTGGGGGCTGTCCTGCAGAAGGGAATCGCTCGATGAGTGCACCAGAACGCATCCAGATCGCCGTCGTCTTCGGTGGTCAGTCCAGTGAACACCAGGTCTCGTGCCTGACGGCGGCAGGCGTGCTCGGCGCGTTCGATCCGTCCCGATACGAGGTGCACGGCGTCGGCATCGACCAGCAGGGCGTCTGGCGCCGCTACGAGGCCGATGAGATCAAGGCCTTCCGCGTCGAGGACGGCCGGCTGCCGTCGGTCAGCGGCGATCACCCGCGCGCCATCATGGTGCGGGACCTCGACGGCGTGCGCCTGGCCACGCTTGAGGGCGACCGCATGACCGAGTCGGTCCGCATCGACGTGGCCTTCCCGGTCATGCACGGCGCCTACTGCGAGGACGGGTGCATCCAGGGTCACTTCGAGATCCTCGGCCTGCGCTACGTCGGCTGCGGCGTCGCCAGCAGCGCCAACGGCATGGACAAGGCCTTCATGCGCACCTGCTTCGAACAGGCCGGTGTGCCGCTCGTGCCGTGGGTGACGATCACGCCGGGCCAGTGGCGCGATGACCGCCAGGGCTGTCTCGATCGAGTCAACGACGCGCTGCGGTATCCCGTCTACGTCAAACCCGCCCGGGGCGGTTCCTCGGTGGGCATCAGCCGCGTCACCGATCCGGCCGGGCTCGCCGAGGCCATCGAGGTGGCCCGGTCCGCCGACCCGAAGGTCATCGTCGAACAGGGCGTGACGGGTGCCCGGGAGATCGAGTGCGGTGTCCTGGGCGTCACCGGCGCCGCACCCAGGGCCTCCCGCCCCGGTGAGATCGTCATGCACACCGCGGACGGCTTCTACGACTTCGACGCCAAGTACCTGCCCGAGGAACAGGTCGAGCTGCAGGTGCCGGCCGACCTGCCGCCCGAGGTCACCGAACGCGTGCAGGCCATCGCCGTCGCCTGCTACGAGGCCCTCGACTGCGAGGGGCTGGCCCGCGTGGACGTCTTCGTCCAGCCCGACGGGCGTGTGGTGGTCAACGAGATCAACACGATGCC
This sequence comes from Propionibacterium ruminifibrarum, assembly GCF_900289195.1. Taxonomy (GTDB): domain Bacteria; phylum Actinomycetota; class Actinomycetes; order Propionibacteriales; family Propionibacteriaceae; genus Propionibacterium; species Propionibacterium ruminifibrarum. The sequence goes on along the minus strand of NZ_OMOH01000002.1, from coordinate 265,564 downwards.
CGGATTCACCCCGTACTCGATGTACCCGAGCATGTGGCGGGCCACCGGGATCGAGTACCCGGACCTGGTCGACGCACTCGTCGACCAGGCGCTCACGCGACCCGCCACGGTGCTGCGCTGACCCGGACCCACCGCGGGTCCATGCGTGAGCCGCGGGCCGGACCACGCTAGCGTTGACCCATGCCGAGCAGTCCGTCCTCCCATGTCCGTACCGTCGCCGATGTCGGCGAGTTCGGCATCATCGCCGACATCATCCGTGATCTCTCGATGCCACCGGCCGTCTCGGTCGGGCCTGGCGACGACGCGGCCGTCTACCTCGTGAACGGTTCGGCCGTGACGAGCACCGACATGCTCATCGAGGGCGTGCACTTCCGCCGCGACTGGTCCAGCGGCACCGAGATCGGTCGCAAGGCGGCAGCCGTCAACGCGGCCGACCTCGAGGCCATGGGGGTCACCCCCCTGGTCCTGACACTCGGGCTCGGCGTCCCCGCGGATCTCCCCGTGCAGTGGGTCCACGACTTCGCGACGGGCCTGCGCGCCGAGGCCGACGCCGCCGGGCTGACCCTGGTCGGCGGCGACACCACCAGTGCCCGGGACGTCACCATCAGCGTCACTGTCATCGGCCAGACCGTCGGCCGTGAACCCATTCTGCGCAGCGGTGCCCGCCCCGGTGACGTCGTCGCCTACCGTGGCCGACTCGGATGGGCGGCGGCGGGTCTGGCGGCTCTCGGTCGTGGCTTCCGCAGCCCCCGTGCCGCCGTCGACTCCCAGCGCGTCCCACTGGTGCCCTACGGGGCGGGACGACAGGCGGCCCAGGCCGGCGCCACCGCGATGCTCGACGTCTCCGACGGCCTCATCGCCGATCTCGGCCACATCGCAGCCGCCTCGGGCGTGCGCATCGACCTGCGGTCGGACGCCTTCGAGGTGCCCGATCCGGTCCAGGCCGTCGCGGCCGCCACGGGGAAGGACCCGCTCGGTTTCGTCCTCACCGGGGGAGAGGACCATGCGCTCGCCGCGACCTTCCCCGCGGGCGCGGTGCCATCCGAGTGGGTCGAGATCGGGGTTGTCCGCGAGGCCGCTGAGGACAGCGCGCCCCAGGTGACCGTGGACGGTGGCGCGTGGACCGGTGCCGACGGCGGCTGGGAGCACTTCAGGTCCTGAGACCGCGTCCCCGCCCGGCGCGTGAGCTGGCAGCCCCGACGGCAGGGAGAGTAGCCTGAACGCCATGGCGACCCGCGTGTCTTCCCCGTCGCGGTCCGGCGCCCACGGCAACTCGAAGCGCTCCTCAAGCGCGTCGAGTCGTGCCGCGGGCACGCGCACTGGCGGGAGCAGTAAGTCAAAGTCCACCCGTGCACGGTCCGCCAAGGGCCGGGCACGGGGTGCTGCATCACGCCCGAACCCGCTGCTCCACGTGCTCGGGGTGGTCTGGTCCGGTATTGCGGGCGCACTCGGCTCCGGTGTGCGCCGTATCGGCCGGTCCGCGCGGGACATCGACCCCGCCCTGCGGCGCGACGGCGCCGGCCTGGGCCTGCTCGTCCTGGCCATCGTCGTCGCCGCCGAATTCTGGTTCGGTGTGCCCGGGGCGTTCGGCCACGGCGTACGCATCGCCTTCAGCACGGTCTTCGGCGCCGTCAGCCACGCCCTGCCCTTCCTGCTGGGTGCCATGGCGTGGCGCACCCTGCGCAACCCGGAGGCCAACGGCCCGGCCGGCCGCCAGGTCGTCGGCTGGACACTGTTCCTCATGGGCCTGCTGGGGCTTATCAACGTCACCGAGTCGCCGCTGCCCGATCCCGCCGCCGCAGACCGCATGCGGGCCCGTGGCGGCATCGTCGGGTATATCTCCAGTTCCATGCTCAACCAGCTCATGCCCGCCTGGCTTGCCGGGGTCCTGCTGTTCTTCGTCGCCCTCTTCGGCCTGCTCGTCATCGTCGGCAAGCCGGTCTACGAGATCGTCGACCAGGTCCGGGACGCGTTCTCGGGCGCTCAGGAACGCCGTGACAAGGCCATGGCGGCGCGCCAGGAGCGCAGGGCACTCAAGTACGGCGTCGACGAGGCCTACGACACGCCGATCATCGAGGAACACAGACCCCGGACCCGCAGGCAGAAGAAGCCCCAGCCGCCCGCCACCGAGCCCGAGGAGGTCTTCGACGCGGAGGCCTTCGCCGATTCCGGTCCCGCCGCCGCGACTGCCGTCGAGAAACCCGCCGCGGAGCCGGAGCAGCACTCCCTGCCACTGCCGGCCACCGGGGCGCAGGCCCGCGACCACGACGAGACGGACCTGGCCGCACCGGAGCACGCCCAGATGCCCTCACGCGTCGAGCAACTGCAGTTGTCCGGTGACGTGCAGTACACGCTGCCCGATCTCGGCCTGCTCAAGCCCGGGTCCGCGCCCAGGGCCCGGACGGCGGCCTCCGACGGGCTCGTCGACGCGTTGCAGTCCGTGTTCGCCGAGTTCGGCATCGACGCCCAGGTGACCGGCTACACGCGTGGCCCGACCGTCACCCAGTACGAGGTGGAACTCGGTGCCGGCGTCAAGGTCGAGAAGGTCACGGCGCTGCAGCGCAACATCGCCTACGCCGTGGCCTCACCCGACGTGACGATCCTGTCCCCGATCCCCGGCAAGTCCGCCATCGGCATCGAGATCCCGAACAAGGACAAGGAGGTCGTCTCGCTCGGCGACGTGCTGCGCAGCCCCCAGGCCCGCAACAGCGACAAGCCGCTCATCGTCGGCCTCGGCAAGGACGTCGAGGGGCGCGTCGTCCTGGCGAACATCGCCAAGATGCCGCACCTGCTCGTCGCGGGCGCCACCGGCTCGGGTAAGTCGAGTTTCGTGAACTCGATGATCACCTCGATCATGGTCCGCGCCACCCCCGACGAGGTCCGCATGATCCTCGTCGACCCCAAACGCGTGGAACTCAACCAGTACGAGGGCATCCCGCACCTGGTCACGCCCATCATCACGAACCCGAAGAAGGCCGCCCAGGCCCTCGAATGGGTCGTGCAGGAGATGGACCACCGCTATGACGACCTGGCCGCCTTCGGTTTCCGCCACATCGACGACTTCAACAAGGCGGTGCGCGCCGGCCAGGTGCAGCTGCCGCCCGGCTCCGAACGCGAACTCGCCCCGTACCCGTACCTGCTCGTGGTCGTCGACGAGCTGAGTGACCTCATGATGGTCGCCCCCCGCGACGTCGAGGAGTCGATCGTCCGCATCACCCAGCTCGCCCGGGCCGCCGGCATCCACCTGGTGCTCGCCACCCAGCGCCCCTCGGTCGACGTGGTCACCGGCCTCATCAAGGCCAACATCCCCTCGCGGCTGGCCTTCGCCACGAGTTCGGCCACCGATTCCCGGGTCATCCTCGACCAGACCGGAGCCGAGCGTCTGGTCGGCCAGGGCGACGGCCTGTTCCTGCCGATGGGCGCCGCGAACCCGAAGCGCGTCCAGGGCAGCTGGGTCACCGAGAACGAGGTCCGTGAGATCGTCGAGCACGTCAAGGCGCAGCTGGAACCCCAGTACCGCAATGACGTGACGGCTCCGGCGGCCGGCGAGAAGAAGGTCGCCGAGGACATCGGCGACGACCTCGACCTGGTCCTGGAGGCCTGCCGGCAGGTCGTGGAACTCCAGCTCGGCTCCACCTCGATGCTCCAGCGCAAGCTGCGCATCGGTTTCGCCAAGGCCGGACGCATCATGGACATCCTCGAGACGCGCGGTGTCGTCGGCCCCTCGGAGGGCTCCAAGCCCCGTGACGTGCTCGTCAAACCCGACGACCTCGATGGCGTGCTCGCCTCCCTGTCCGGCGAGGCGGGCTGAGCGGTTCTCCCCGCGCGGCGAGGGGGACCGGTCCCATCCGGCCGGAGGGGGCCGGGTCCGCCCTCCAGCGGCCGGCGGGACTGGTGCGCCGGCCCGAGGACGATGGCGGCACCGCACCGCGCATCGACTCATCCGGTGCGCCTGTTCGTGTCGGCGACCCCGTTGCGGCTACGGTTGTGGCATCGGGCGGCGCCGATGTGGCCGCCGAGCCCGCAGCCGGTTCCGGTGCGGGTCCGCAGAACGAGCCGGGGCAGGGGGCAGCGCGCATGAGCAAGCCTGAGGTGACTGAGTCCGGACAGGACACGACACTGGCCTTCGCCTGGAACGTCCCGAACATCCTCACGATCCTGCGCCTGATCTTCGTGCCGGTCCTGGGGGTCGTCCTGCTGACACACCCCCACAGCCACCCCTGGCGGATCTGGGCGACGGTCGTCTTCGTCATCGCCATTCTCACCGACCTGGCCGACGGGAAGATCGCCCGCAAGTACAACCAGGTCACCAATTTCGGGAAGATCTGGGACTCGGTGGCCGACAAGGCGCTCACCGGGATGGCCTTCGTCGGGCTGTCGATCATCGGCGAACTGGCCTGGCCGGTCACGCTCATCATCCTGCTGCGCGAATGGGGCATCACCCTCATGCGCTTCCGGATGCTCAAGTACGGTGTCATGGCCGCCAAGAAGGGCGGCAAGCTCAAGACGACCCTGCAGGGCATCGCACTGGCCATGTTCCTGGTCTGGGTGCCCGATGCCGTCACCTGGTTCTGGGCGCTGCGCTGGTTCATCATGTGGGCGGCCTTCGCGCTCACCGTGCTGACCGGCATCGACTACGTCGTCGACGCCTACAAGCTGCGTCGTGACGCCATCAGAGCCGGTCATCCCATCGACTACAGCGCTCAGCACTGACGCCGGACGTGACCGGGATGAGCGAAATCGACGAGCCCACCCGCGCCGCTGCCGAGCAGCTGCTCCAGACCTGCCGCCGCCGCGGCCTGGGACTGGCCACCTGCGAGTCCATCACCGGGGGAGGCATCGGATGGGCGCTGACCAGCGTGCCGGGCGCCTCGGACGTCTTCCGGGGCGGGCTCATCACCTATGCGAGTGAGCTCAAGGCGCGGCTGGCCGGGGTCGACCCTGCATTCATCGCCGAGCACGGGGTCATCAATGAACGCACCGCCCGTGAGATGGCCAATGGCGCGGCGCGGGCCTGCGGGGCGGACGTGGCCATCTCGGCCACCGGCACCGCCGGGCCACTGGGCCAGGACGGAACGGCTCCGGGCACCGTGTGGATCGGCATCCGCACCCCGGACGGTACGACTGCCCACCGCCTGCTGGCAGGCGGCGGACGCGCCCAGATCAGGCGGGCCGCCATCCGGCGCGCCCTGCAGCTGGCCGCTGGGACGCTCCAGCTCTGCGGCCCCACGCGGCCACCGGAGTCGAGAGATGTTCGCTGAGCGGGAATGAAATGGCACCTCGGAGCGTTAACCAGGACGTGACCGTAGGAATGACTGCCACGAGGGCGGCTCCGCGGGCCTGAGGGGAGACACTGTGAAACCGCTGCTGGTACGTGAACTGCTGGGTGAGGCGCTTCGCGAACACCGTATGAGTCAAGGGCGCACCCTCCGTGACGTCTCGTTGTCCGCCCGCGTGAGTCTCGGCTATCTCTCCGAGGTCGAACGGGGCCAGAAGGAGGCCTCGAGCGAGTTGCTGTTCTCAATCTGCGAGGCCCTCCGCGTACCGATGTCGGAGATCTTCCGTCGGGTCAGTGAGAAGCTGCTCGTCGCCGAGATCGAGAACGGCGAGGACCTCGGCACCCAGCACAGGCGTCAGGTGCCGGCGGCGTTGTGAGGCCCGGACGCCGAAGCCGCTGCTCATCAGTCCCGCGCCACGCGCCGGCGTCGGTAACCACGCGGGCTCATCACGAAGCCGGCGGACTCCAGGGCGCCGCGCAGGCCTGCCGCCTCAAGGGCGCTGCGACCGTCGATGCGGTCGATCGCCACCGGTACGAGACGCCCGGCATCGACCAGGTCCCCGACCAGTGACAGGGCGCGGCCCGTCGCCTCGGGCTCGGCGCCGGCGAAGGTGACGAGCGTGTGCGCGCCGCGCTCCAGGTAGATGACCGGGGCCCCGTCGTCGAGGACCACGAGCGCGCCGGCCTTGCGGGACGGGCGGTGGGCGTTCGTCTCTGGCCACTCGAGTCCGGCGCCATAGGGGTTCGCCGGATCGCAGGCGGCGAGCAGCCGCATCGGGGAGGTCGGCGCCCTGCGCAGTTCGTCGACCGCTCCCGGCACGGCGAACTGGGCCCCGCCCAGCCCCTCGACGAAGTAGCCGCGGCGCACCGCACCGGATTCCTCGAGGGTGCTGAGCACCCGGTAGACCTGAGAGTAATTGCTCGTGGCCGGCTCGGTCAGGGCACTGCCCCTGGTGAGGACGCCGTAGCGGGCCAGTTCGGTGTCGACCTGGTCGAGGAACACCTGGGAAGTCCGTTCGGCGGTCGTCACTCGTGACCAGCGGACCCCGGGCGCAGGTGGCGTGGAGCGTGCCGCGCGTGGTCTCATGAGGCGGCGGCGCGGCGCGGCGGGCCGGGGGCGCCTGACCGCGCCCCGTGCGCTGAGCTCACGCAACGGGGCGAAGCTGTCCGAGGTGGCCAGGCCGGCCCAGACGAGTTCCCACAGGGCGTCCTGGGCCGCTGCGAGGCTCGTGTCCTCGCTCGTGAAGTCGGTGCTGCGCCAGGCCCCGCCGGCATCGAGGCGCTCGAGGATGCGACCGGCCGGCTCACTCAGTCCGACGGGTTCGTTCGGCTCGGTGGGGGACAGGTCGGCAGGCCACAGGCACACCCAGCCGTCGCTCGCGCCGAGGGCACCGGCGCCGCTCCAGCTCACCTGCCCCGAGCTCAGGAGCTGGTCGAGCAGGGCCGGCCGGTAGCCGGGGACGCGGGCGGGCAGGACGACGGTCTCGAGCATCGAGGCGGGGATCCGGTAGCCGGCCAGGGCGTCGACCGCGGTGAGCAGCCGCTGGGTCGACTCGGCGTCGCCACCGGGTGCCTCGTCGGGATCGGGCAGCTGCTGCCAGGCGTCGAGGAAGCGGGCGAACTGACGCTGCTCCACGGGCTCGACCTGGGCGCGGAGCCCCGCCAGGGTGCGCCTCTTGAGCACCGTCAGGACATTGTGGTGGATGTACTGCGGTCCCTCGCCGGTCAGGGCGGACAGCGCACCGCCACTCGCCGTGGCGCCCAGGACGGCCCCGGTGACCAGGGTGCCGTCGTCGGCGAGCCGGGCCATCACCTGCGCGGCCGTCGCCTCGGCCATGTCGTAGCGGCGCGCGAACGAGGCCGCTGTGACGGCCGCATGGCGCCTGGCCCAGCGGACCGCGAGATCGGCGAGCGCCTGCGGCCCCTCGCGGACCGCCCCGGCGCCGATGCCGGTGGGGACGGGCACGCCCAGCGCGTCGCGCAGCAGCCCCGCGTCGGTGTCGACGCAGTACATGGCCGTGCCGCCGATGCGTACCCGCGCCAGGCGGTGCGCACCGACCAGCTCGTCGATCCACGGCCCGGGATCGGCCTGACAGCGCGCCACGCACTCGGCGAGGGTGAACGGCCCGGCCGTGCGGATCTGCTCCCACAGCTGCTCGGCGGTCGACGCCCTGCGCTCGGCGGCGAGGTACTGCAGCTGGGCCTCGTAGGCGGCGGCGACCTCCTCGTCGATGAGCTCGCCGCCGCCCTCGCGGCCCAGGAGTTCGGCGAGCATGCCGGCGTCGAGGCTGAGCGCGGCGAGGCGGCGTTCGGCGAGCGGCTGGTCGTCGTCGTACACGAACTCGCCGACGTAACCGAAGAGCATGTGACGCGCGAAGGGCGAGGCCTGGGCCGTCTCGACGTCGACCAGGCGAACCCTTCGGGCCGCGACGTCACTCATGAGCCGGACCAGCGCCGGCAGGTCGAAGACGTCCTGCAGGCACTCGCGCATCGTCTCGACGACGATGGGGAACTCGCGGTAGCCGGCGGCCACGGCCAGCAGCTGGGCCGCCCTGTGCCGCTGCCGCCACAGCGGCGAACGCCGGCCGGGGGTCCTGCGCGGCAGGAGCAGGGCGCGGGCCGCGCACTCTCGGAACCGGGCGGCGAACAGAGCGGAGCCGAAGACCTGCTCGGTGACGACGGACTCGACCTCCTCGGCCCCGACCACCAGCCAGGAGGAGTCGGGCGGGTCGGCGTCGACGTCGGGCAGCTGGATGATGATGCCGTCATTGGTCGCGTTCACATGGGCCTCGACCCCGTAGCGGTCGGCGAGCCCCGCCTGGATCGCCAGCGCCCACGGCGCCAGAACGCTCATGCCCAGCGCGCTGTGCACGCACAGGCGCCAGTCGCCGATCTCGTCCCGGAACCGCTCGACGACGATCGTGCGGTCATCCGGCACGACCCCGGTGGCCTCGCGCTGCTCGTCGAGGTAGGCCATGAGATTGCCGCGGGCGTTCACCCCGAGCCCGCCGGCCTCGAGATCGGCGAGGGCCGTGGCGCGCCCGACGGAGCCGAGCTCACGGATCCGCGCCCCGATCGCTCGGCCCAACTCGACCGAGCGCGACAGCGAGTCGCCGCGCCAGAAGGGGAGACGCCCGGGCCGGCCCGGGGCCGGCGTGACGATGACCTGCGAGGGGGTGATCTCCTCGATGCGCCAGCTGCTCGTGCCGAGGGTGAAGACGTCCCCCACACGGGACTCGAAGACCATCTCCTCGTCGAGTTCGCCGACCCGCCGACCCGGCTCGTGCCGCCCGGAGGCGTTCTCGGTGCCCACCAGGAAGACGCCGTACAGGCCGCGATCGGGGATCGTGCCGCCACTGGTGGTGACCAGGCGCCGGGCCCCGGGCAGGGCCTCCACGGACCCGCTCACCCGGTCCCAGTGGACTCGCGGCCGCAGCTCGGCGAAGTCCTCGCTCGGGTACTGGCCGGCCAGCATGTCGAGGACCGAGTCGAAGGCCGAACGGGGCAGGGCGGTGTAGGGCTGGGCCCTGCGCACGAGGGCGTACAGCTCGTCGGCCGTCACCGGCCCGGACAGGCAGGCCGAGACGATCTGCTGGGCGAGGACGTCGAGGGGATTGCGCAGGACGGGGGTCTGCTCGATGAGGCCGGCGTCCATGCGCTCGGCGATGACGGTGCACTGCAGCACCTCGCCGCGCGAGGTGGGGAACATCACGCCCTGCGAGAGGGCCCCGACCTGGTGGCCGGCGCGACCGATGCGCTGCAGTCCGCTGGAGACCGACGGGGGAGCCTGCACCTGGATGACGAGGTCGACGGCGCCCATGTCGATGCCCAGTTCGAGCGAGCTGGTGGCCACGACGCAGGCCAGCCGTCCGGCCTTGAGATCGTCCTCGATCTGGGCCCGGCGCGTCTTGCTGATCGAGCCGTGGTGGGCGCTGGCGACGACCGGGGCCCGGGTGCCGTCCATGCCCCTGGACGCGGCCGAGGCGATCATCACCTGGGCCGGTGGCTCGACGTCCTCGTCGGGCGGCACCCCGAGGTCGGCCGCGTGCAGTTCGTTGAGATGGGCGGTGAGCCGCTCAGCGCTCTGGCGTGAGTTGACGAAGCAGATGGTGGAGCGGTGCGCGTGCACTAGGTCGAGGATCTGCCGTTCGATCGGAGGCCACATCGACTGGCGCACCGCCTGGGCGCCCTGGTCATCGGCGGGACTCTCGACCCGCAGGTTCGTCATGTCCTCGACCGGCACCTGGATGCGCAGCTCACGGTTCTTCTCCGCCGGTGGGTCGATGACCTGCACCGTGCGGTCGCCGCCCAGGAACCGGGCGATCCGCTCGGGCGGCCGGACGGTGGCCGACAGGCCGATGCGCTGGAAGTCGTCGCCGCGCTGCATCGCCGACAGACGCTCAAGGCTCAGTGCCAGGTGCGCGCCGCGCTTCGTGCCGGCCAGCGAGTGGATCTCGTCGACGATCACCGTGTCGAGGTCGCGCAGGGTGCCCGCCGCCCGGCTCGACAACATGAGGAAGAGCGACTCGGGGGTGGTGATGAGGATCTGCGGGGGATGGGTGATCAGGGCCTGGCGGCCCTTGGCGGGCGTGTCGCCCGAACGAACCGCGACCGAGACCTCGGGGGTGGGCAGGCCGAGCCGTTCGGCCGTCGCAGCGATGCCGCGCAGCGGTGCGGTGAGATTGCGTTCGACGTCGACGGCGAGGGCTTTGAGCGGCGAGACGTACAGCACCCGCACGCCCCGGCGCGAGGCTGGTTCGGCGGACTCGCGCCCCTTGACGCCCGCGCCCCCGTCCGGGGCCGACAGCCGCCGCCGGGCCGACGCCTCGCGTGAGAGGCGGTCAAGACTGTGCAGGAAGGCGGCGAGCGTCTTGCCCGAGCCGGTCGGCGCGATGACGAGCGCGTGCGCCCCCGAGCCGATGGCGGCCCAGGCGGCCGCCTGGGCGGTGGTGGGGGCGTCGAAGACCGAGCCGAACCAGGTGCGCGTGGCGGGGCCGAACCCGTCGAGGGCCCGGGCCGGTGCGCGTCCTGGTTCTGCCATGGGTACAAGTCTTGCGCGAGGCGCTGACAGTTCCGGGCGGGAACTACCTCTCCCGGTCCGGCAGTTCGAGGAAGGCCCACACCGCGCGCCACACCGTCTTGAACGGGACCCCGGCCGCCAGGGCCTCACTGGCGGTACGGTTGTCGAGTTCGGTGAGCACCGTCTGGTCGGCCCACACGCGGGCGTAACCCGCCCCCAGATGGCGCGTCATCCGCCGCCAGAACTCGGTCTCGCGCATGCGGCCAGCCTAGCGCCGCTCCGCCGGGTCCCCTTGGTGCGCGAACCGCCGCTGGTCTTCGAACGGGTGTTCGTATACAGTGGGTGGGGACGGTTCCCGGCGCGCGGCACCCAAGGCTGTCCACAGGCACGGGTGGCGCGGAAAATTGTCAGGCCCCGTCCCTACAGTCGCAAGCGTCGAGAGAACTCGTCGGCACGCTCCGACGCGAGGAGAGGAAACAGACATGGCCGTTGCAGACCGGCAGAAGGCACTCGAGGCCGCGCTCGCCCAGATCGAGAAGGCCCACGGCAAGGGTTCCGTCATGCGCCTGGGCGACCAGGGGGCCCAGCAGATGGAGAGCATCCCCACCGGCTCGGTGGCGCTCGACATCGCGCTGGGCATCGGTGGGCTGCCGCGCGGGCGCATCGTCGAGATCTACGGCCCCGAGTCCAGCGGCAAGACGACGGTCGCCCTGCACGCGATAGCCAGCGCCCAGGCCGAGGGCGGCATCTGCGCCTTCATCGACGCGGAGCACGCCCTCGATCCCACCTACGCCCACGCCCTCGGCGTCGACACCGACGCGCTGCTCGTCAGCCAGCCCGACAACGGCGAGCAGGCCCTCGAGATCGCCGACACCCTGGTCCGATCGGGGGCGCTGGAACTGATTGTCGTCGACTCCGTCGCGGCGCTGACGCCACGAGCCGAGATCGAGGGCGAGATGGGCGACAGCCACGTCGGCCTGCAGGCCAGGCTGATGAGCCAGGCCCTGCGCAAGATGACCGGCGCGCTCAAGAACGCCAATACGACGGCCATCTTCATCAACCAGCTGCGCGAGAAGATCGGCGTCATGTTCGGCAACCCCGAGACGACCACGGGCGGGCGCGCCCTGAAGTTCTATGCCTCGGTCCGTCTCGACGTGCGCCGCATCGAATCCCTCAAGGACGGCGGCGAGGTCGTCGGCAACCGCACCCGGGTCAAGGTCGTCAAGAACAAGGTCGCCCCACCGTTCAAGCGCGCCGAGTTCGACATCCTCTACGGCAAGGGCATCAGCCGCGAGGGCAGCCTGCTCGACATGGGGGTGGACGCCGGCATCATCCGCAAGGCCGGCGCCTGGTTCACCTACGGCAACGACCAGCTCGGTCAGGGCAAGGAGAACGCCCGGACCTTCCTCATCGCCCACCCCGAGGTCGCCGACGAGATCGACGGCAGGATCCGTGTCGCACTGGGTCTGGTCCCCGACCCCGACGTGCCCGAGGGCGTCGATCCCGAGACCGGCGAGATGCGCGAGCCGACCGGGGCGTGAGCACGGTGAGCAGCGAGCCCGCTCCGCGCCGTGCCGGCGGGGGCGGGGACGACGAACCCGACGCCGACCCGGTCGAGGTCACCCGACAGATCGCTCTGCGCCGTCTTGATCGCCGGGACTATTCGCGTGGCGAACTCACCGAGTACCTGGTGAGACGCCGGGGATGCGACCGGGGAGACGTCGACGAGGTGCTCGATCGTCTCGAATCGGTCGGCCTCGTCGACGACCGGCGTTTCGCCGAGGCCTGGGCCGCCTCCCGTCGTCGCTCACGCAGGCTCTCCGCCAGCGCCATCGCCCGGGAGTTGCGGGCCAAGCAGGTCAGCAACGAGATCATCACCGAGACACTCGCCGCCCTCGACCCGGGGAGCGAGGCCGCCACCGCCCTGGACCTGGCACGATCCAGGGCCCGCGGCATGAGGGGGCTGGACCGTCGGACGGCACACCGGCGGCTCGCGGCGGCCCTGGCCCGCAAGGGCTACGGTCCCTCGGTGTCCTTCGACGCCGCGGACCGGGCGCTTTCCGAGCTGGAGGACTGACACGCGCGCCCACCCTCGGCCGGCCGGGCACGGGGGCGGGGGCTATCCTGCCGGGATGAGCGGGCAGCGTGCCCGCCGCACAACGACCGGCAGTGAGGCGAAGATGACGTCAGCGATTCTCATCGTGCTCGTGCTGCTCGTCGCCGTCCTGGGAGTCCTTCTCGTGAGAACGCTCGGCGCGCTGAGCACCCCAGGCGGCGGGCAGGCATCATCAGGCGCCGAGCATGCCGCCGGGCAGGACTCCACGGGGCGGCAGGCCGATGAGCTGGTCGAGCGGCTCAGGACGCTCGAGACCAGGGCCGAGGAGCTGGAATCCCTGCGGCGGGAGACGGAGGCCGTCCGCGCCAGGGCCGAGCAGGTCGAACGGGAGGCCCGGGACAGGCTCGCCGGCCTGTCGGAGCGGGAGCGGGCTGTGCTGGAGCTCGACGGGAGGGTCCAGCGGGCCCGTGACGAGGCCGAACAACTCAAGGCCGAGATCACCCGGCAGGGCTCGGAGCTGGCAGCCCGCGAGGAGACGCTCAGGCAGCGGGACCGGCGCCTCGACGAGCGGGAGAATCAGCTCGGGGCCGAGCGCGCCACCGCGCAGTCACGCGCAGACCGCCTCGACGCCAGGCAGGAGCAGCTCGAACAGGACAGGAGGGCCCTTGACGCCGAACGCACCGCCGTCGCCGCGGAGCTCGAGCGGATCGGCGGTCTCAGCGCCGCACGGGCCCGTGCCGAACTGATCGCCCGCGTCGAGCAGGACGCCCGCCGGGCGGCAGCCCTGCGGGCCCGCCGCATCGAGGCGGAGGCCCAGGCCGATGCCGACCGGATCGCCCGTGGCATCATCATCACGACGATCCAGCGCATCGCCTCCGAGGTCACCAGCGGTGCGGTCGTCACGACCGTCGAGGTGCCCAGCGACGAGATGAAGGGCCGCATCATCGGCCGCGAGGGCCGCAACATCCGCGCCTTCGAGCAGACCACCGGCGTCAATGTCATGGTCGATGACACGCCCGGCTCGGTGCTGCTCAGCTGCTTCGACCCGGTCCGCCGCGAGATCGCCCGCGTCACCATGGTCGAGCTCATCGCCGACGGCCGTATCCACCCGGCGCGTATCGAGGAGGTCCACGAGCGCTGCAGCGAACAGGTCGTGTCCGGGTGCCGCAGGCTGGGGGAGCAGGCCTGCCTCGACCTCGGACTCGCCGACATCGACCCCGACCTCCACCCCACGATCGGCGCCCTGCGATACCGCACCAGCTACGGCCAGAACGTCCTGGACCACATGATCGAATGCGGTCGCATCGCCGGCTCCATCGCCGCCGAACTCGGCCTCGACCCCGCCAGCTGCAAGCGGGCGGCCTTCCTGCACGACATCGGCAAGGCCGTCGTCACCGACGGGGCCGGCTCGCACGCCCTCGAGGGCGCGGAGCTGCTGCGCAGTCACGGCGAGTCGGACGCCGTCGTCAACGCCGTCGGCTCCCACCATCACGAGATCGAACCGGACTGCGTCGAGGCCGTCATAGCCCAGACCGCCGACGCCATCTCCGGGTCACGGCCCGGTGCGCGCCGGGAGAGCCTGGAGGCCTACGTCCAGCGCCTCGAACGCCTGGAGCAGATCGCCGGTTCCCACGAGGGCGTCGACAAGGTCTTCGCCATGCAGGCGGGGCGCGAGGTGCGCGTCATGGTCGTCCCGGAGGTCGTCGACGACGCCGCCGGCGCCGAACTCGCCGAGACCATCGCCCGCCAGGTCGAGGAGGAACTGACCTATCCGGGCAACATCAAGATCACGGTGGTGAGGGAGTCACGGGCCACCCGGCTCGCCCACTGAGGCGCCCCGCGACACCCGGCTCCGGGCCACCCACTCCCAGGACCGACCCGCGCCCCAGCCCGCCGGCTCCCACCGGTGCGCCGCCCGCATCGGCCAGGGCTGGGGCAGGACGTCCCCTGCCGCGTACCATGGACCCGCCATGGACATGCTCGACGACACAGCCCTGACCGGCCGCACGGCCGACGGCCGACGCACCTATCAGGTGATCACCTACGGCTGCCAGATGAACGCCCACGACTCCGAGCGCATCGCCGGCCTGCTCGAGGGGGCCGGCTACGTGCGCGCGCCCGAACCGGTGCGCGGCGAACTCGCCGAGGCCGACGTCGTCGTCTTCAACACGTGCGCCGTCCGTGAGAACGCGGACAACAGGCTCTACGGCAACCTCGGCCACATGGCCCCCATCAAGGCCAGGCGCCCGGGCATGCAGATCGCCGTTGGCGGCTGCATGGCCCAGAAGGACCGTGACCTCATCACCGCCAGGGCCCCCTGGGTCGATGTCGTCTTCGGCACCAACAACATCGGCTCCCTGCCCGTCCTGCTGGAGCGCTCCCGCGTCGAGCAGGCGAGCCAGGTGGAGATCACCGAGGCACTGCAGACCTTCCCGTCCACCCTGCCGACCCGGCGCGAGTCCGCCTACTCCGCCTGGGTGTCGATCAGCGTCGGCTGCAACAACACGTGCACCTTCTGCATCGTCCCCGCGCTGCGCGGCAAGGAGACCGACCGCCGCCCCGGCGAGATCCTGGCCGAGGTCGAGATGCTCGTCGACCAGGGCGTTCAGGAGATCACCCTGCTCGGACAGAACGTGAACTCCTACGGCGTGCAGTTCGGCGACCGGGCGGCCTTCGCCAAGCTCCTGCGCGCCTGCGGAGAGATCACCGGGCTGGAACGGGTGCGTTTCACCAGTCCGCACCCGGCCGCCTTCACCGATGACGTCATCGAGGCCATGGCCGCCACACCGAACGTCATGCACCAGCTGCACATGCCCCTGCAGTCCGGATCCGACCGGGTGCTGCGGGACATGCGACGCTCCTACCGCGCCAAGAAATTCCTCGGCATCCTCGACCGGGTCCGCGCCGCCATGCCCGACGCGGCGATCAGCACGGACATCATCGTCGGCTTCCCGGGGGAGACGGACGAGGACTTCGAAGCCACCATGGACGTGGTGCGCCAGTCCCGGTTCGCCAACGCCTTCACCTTCCAGTACTCGGTGCGCCCCGGCACCCCGGCAGGCGCCCGGCCCGACCAGGTGCCCCGCGAGGTCGTCCAGGAGCGCTACGAGCGTCTCGTCGCCCTGCAGGAACAGATCAGCTGGGAGCAGAACAGGGCCTTCGAGGGGCGCACCGTCGAGGTCATGTTCGCCACCGGCGAGGGTCGCAAGGACGACGAACGCGAGCGCATGTCCGGACGCGCCCGCGACAACAGGCTCGTCCACGTCGCCGTCCCGGACGATCCGGCGCAGCGCCCCCGCCCAGGCGACATCGCCGAGGTCGAGGTCACCCGCGGCGCCCCCCACTACCTGGTGGCCGACGCGCCCCTGCGCGCTCTTCGCCGTACCCCGGGCGGCGACGCCTGGGCGGCCCGCAACGACCCCGCCCCCGTGCCCGCCGGCGTGGGCCTGGGGCTGCCCGCGATGCCCCGCGCATGAGCGTCGTACCGCTGGTCGTCATCGTCGGCCCGACCGCCTCCGGCAAGTCGGCCCTGGCCGTCGCCCTGGCACGGCTGCTGGCCGAGGACGGGCATGGCGCCGAGATCGTCAACGCGGACTCCATGGCCCTCTACCGGGGCATGGACATCGGCACGGCCAAGCCCTCGCAGGCCGAGCGCGGCGGCGTCCGGCACCACCTCCTCGACGTCCTCGACGTGCGCGAGACGAGCACTGTCGCCGGGTTCCAGGCCATGGCGCGCGAACGGATCGCAGCACTGCGCGCCCGGGGCGTCATCCCGATCCTGGTCGGCGGCTCCAGCCTCTACGTGCGTGCCGTCACCGACGACTTCGAGTTCCCGGGCACCGACCCCCGGGTGCGGGCCCGCTGGGAGGCGGAACTCGAGCGGCTCGGGCCGGCCGGCCTGCACGAGGTGCTGGCCGCCACCTCGCCTCAGGCCGCCCGGGCGATCCTGCCGGGCAACGGCCGGCGCATCGTCAGGGCCCTCGAGGTCATCGAACTGACTGGCCGCTACAGTCCGCGCCTGCCCGAGCCGCGGTACCTGCTCGAGAACGTCCACCAGTACGGGCTCGAACTCGACCGGGACCTCATGGACGAACGCATCGCGTCCCGCGTCCACGCCATGTTCGATCAGGGCCTGGTCGAAGAGGTGCGGCAGCTGGCGGCCGCTGGTCTGCGCGAGGGCGCCACCGCGAGCCGGGCGCTCGGCTACCGGCAGGTGCTCGACCTGATCGACGGACGCATCGACCTCGACCAGGCGATCAGGGCGACCATCGACGGCACCAGGCGATTCGCCCGCAAGCAACTCGGCTGGTTCCGTCATGACCCGCGGATCAGCTGGCTGGACGCGACCGCACCCGGCCTGCCGCAGACGATCGCCGCCGACCTGTTCCCACCGGACCGGTCCTGAACCGTCCCGGCGACGCGCCGCCCTGGGCGGTCGTACTGGATCGGGGTGGGAGAATGAGTCACATGGAGACCTGGGGTTTCGCCAAGGGGCACGGCACGCACAACGACTTCGTCCTGCTCAAGGACCGCACCGGTTCCGTGCCGCTGACCGCCGAGCAGGTTCGTTTCCTGTGCGACCGTCACGGCGGCATCGGCGCCGATGGTGTCATCCGCGCGATCAAGGCCGGCCATGTGCCGGGCTGGGACGGCGAGCCCGACCTGTGGTTCATGGACTACCGCAACGCCGACGGATCGCTCGCCGAGATGTGCGGCAACGGCCTGCGGGTCTTCGGCCGTTTCCTCATGGAGGAGGACCTCGTCGACTCCAATGAACTCGTCATCGCCACGCGTGCCGGCCTGCGCGGTGTGCGTGAGATGCCCGACGGGCGCATGTGCGCCCAGATGGGCGCCGTCCGCGTTGGCCCGGAACCCACCTGGGTCGCGCACGACGGCACCCGCTACGAGGCCACCGCGGTCGACGTCGGAAACCCCCATGCCGTCGTCCTGCTGGGTGACGATGTCGACCTGTCGCTGCTGGACCTGAGCCACCCCCCGCAGTTCGACCCGGATGTCTTCCCGGCCGGGGCCAACGTCGAATTCGTCCACGTCAACGACCGGCACGACCTGTCGATGCGCGTCCACGAGCGCGGTTCCGGGGAGACCCTCTCGTGCGGCACCGGGGTCGTCGCCACCGCGGCGGCCCAGGCCCACGCCATCGGCGAGCCGTCCGGGGACTACGCGGTCACCGTGCCCGGCGGCCGGCTCGACGTGGCATACGACGGCGAGCGGGCCGAACTCATCGGACCAGCCGTCATCGTCGCCCGGGGCGAGGTACTCGTCCCCGACCGCGCCAGCCGCCGGGCCGGCGATCCGGCGCCGGCCGAGGCCGCTGCCGCCGAGACGGAACCGGGACGACCATGAGCGGCACCGGCCCGTTCCCGCCCGGCACGAGCGACTACGACGGTGATCAGCTGGACCTCGCGGATCGGATGGCGCTCACCCGCGTGCCCGGCATGTCCACCGAGCTGCAGGACCAGAGCGAGGTCGAGTACCGCCAGCTGCGCCTGGAACGGGTCGTGCTCATCTCGGTGTGGACCAGCGGCACGGCCGAGGACGCCCGCAACGCCATGGTCGAGCTCAAGGCGCTCGCCGAGACCGCCGGATCGCAGGTGCTCGAGGGACTCATCCAGCGCCGCTCGCGCCCCGAGCCGGCCACCTACCTGGGCACGGGCAAGGTCGAGGAACTGCGCGAGATCGTCGCCGCCACCGGCGCCGACACGGTCATCGCGGACGGTGAGCTGAGCCCGGCGCAGCTGCGCAACCTCGAGGACCGGGTGCAGGTCAAGGTCGTCGACCGCACCGCGCTCATCCTCGACATCTTCGCCCAGCACGCCCGCAGCGTCGAGGGCAAGACCCAGGTCGAGCTGGCCCAGCTCACCTACCTCAAGCAGCGCCTGCGCGGCTGGGGCGACTCGCTCTCGCGTCAGGTGGGCGGCCGTGCCGCCTCAGGCGTCGGCATCGGCGGCCGTGGCCCCGGCGAGACCAAGCTGGAGACCGACAGGCGCCGTATCAACACGCGCATCGCGCTCCTGCGCCGCAGGCTGCGCGACATGGATGCCACGCGCGCCATCGGCCGTGAGGGCCGGCGCCGCAACCGCATCCCCTCGGCCGCCATCGTCGGTTACACGAACGCCGGCAAGAGTTCGCTGCTCAACCGGATGACCGGCGCCGGTGTGCTCGTCGAGGACGCCCTGTTCGCCACCCTCGACCCGACGACCCGGCGCTGCAGGGCGGCCGACGGGCGCCTCTACACGATGACCGACACCGTCGGCTTCGTGAGGCACCTGCCCACCGACCTGGTCGAGGCCTTCCGGTCCACCCTCGAGGAGTCGGTGCAGGCCGACCTGCTCGTCCACGTCGTCGACGGCTCGGACCCGGACCCGGAGGGCCAGATCAGGGCCGTCCGCGAGGTGCTCACCGGCATCGGAGCCGACCGGCTGCCCGAACTGCTCGTCGTCAACAAGACGGACCGGGCCGACCCGGACGTCCTCGCCCGGCTGCGAGCCGAGTACCCGGACGCCGTCCTGGCCAGCGCCCGCACGGGTGAGGGCGTGGAGCGGCTCCGTGCGGCCATCGAGGCGCGCCTGCCCGCACCGCACGAGCGGGTCGACGTCCTCATCCCGTGGGACCGCGGCGACCTGGTCGACCGGGTCCACCGCTTCGGTGAGATCGAGTCCGACGAGTACCTCGAGAACGGCACCCGTCTCGTCGCCAGGGTCCACGCCGACCTGGCATCCGAACTGGCCGGGTTCGCCCTCCGGCAGTGACGCCCCGGCGCCCCACCGGGGCGAGGACGGAGAGGACGGATAGGCTGTGCCGGTGACCCAGCCCCTGCACACCCGCGTTCTCGACGCCGCCGTCAGGGCCATCGGGGGATCGGCGCGTCCTGGCCAGCGCGCGATGGCCGACGCCGTCGCCCAGGCGCTCACCGAGCGCACCCAGCTGCTCGTCCAGGCCGGCACCGGCACCGGCAAGTCCCTCGGCTACCTGGCGCCCGCGCTCGTGCACGCCCGGACCACGGACAGCAGGGTCGTCGTCGCGACCGCAACCCTCGCCCTGCAGAACCAGCTGGCCACCAAGGACGTGCCCGACGCGCTGCAGGCGGTCGCCGAGGTGACCGGCCACCGACCCACGGCGGCCGTCGTCAAGGGACGCAGCAACTACGCCTGCCTCATGCGTGCGCGCGGGGGCGCCGCGCCCGGCCAGTCCGCCCTGCTGGGCTCGGACGACCTGGCCGGGGCCGCCCCGCGGGGTGCGCAGACCGAGCTCGGCGCCGAGGTCCTCGCCCTGCGCACCTGGGTCGAGGAGCAGGCGGCCGACGGCGGCCTCGCCGACCGCGACGACGCCCCCGCCCACACCGGGCGTGCCTGGGCGCAGGTCTCCATCGGCTCACGCGAGTGCCTCGGGGCCCGCTGCCCCTTCCACGACGAGTGCTTCGTCGAGGAGTCCCGGGCCAGGGCGCGTCAGGCGGACCTCGTGATCACCAACCACGCCCTGCTGGCCATCGATGCGATGAGCCACGGCGGCGTGCTGCCCGAGTACGACGCCGTCATCGTCGACGAGGCCCATGACCTCACCGACCGAGTGACCGCAGCCGCGAGCGCCGAGCTCGGCCCCCAGCACATCGAGCGGGTGGCGCGGCGGGGCGCCGACTGGCTCGACGACGAGACGGCCCTCGACCTGCTCGAAGCGGCTGACGCCCTGCGCGGGGCTCTCGAGGACACCGAGCCGGGCCGGATCGGCCCGGCGAACGCCGGTCTCGTCGAGACGACCGGGCGCGTCCGGGACGCCGCGCGGCGTGCCGCCGGCCAGCTTGCCCAGACGGGGGCAGGGGCCCGGCCCGACCCGGAGCGTGTCGCCACATCCGCGGCCGCCCTCGAGATCTTCGAGACCGCGGAGCGCATGGCCGCCCTGTCGGCCGACGATGTCGTCTGGGTCGGGGCGTCGGAGCGTTCCGAGCGTCGGCTCAACGTCGCCCCGCTGTCGGTCGCCGGGCTGTTGCGGGGCATGATCATGACCCGGGCGACGACCATCGCGACCAGTGCCACACTCGCTCTCGGTGGTTCCTTCGAGGCCATGGCCCAGCAGCTGGGGCTGCGCGCCGACGAGCACCTCGGCGCCGGTGAGAGTGCCGCGCCCGCCGCCGGCCAGGACGACCCGGACGCCCGGCTGCCCTGGCGGGGCATCGACGTGGGTTCCCCCTTCGACTACGCCAGGCAGGCGATCCTGTACACCGCGGCAGACCTGTCCAGGCCGGGCCGTGAGGGGATCGGCGAGGACGCACTCGCCCAGCTCACCGAACTCGTCCGGGCCGCCGGCGGCCACACCCTGGGCCTGTTCAGCTCCCAGCGCGCCGCCGAGACCGCCGCCGGGCACGTCCGCGAGGCCCTGCCCGACCTGCCCGTCCTGTGCCAGGGCGAGGCCCAGCTGCCCGAACTCACCCGCCGTTTCATGGCCGAACCCGCGACCAGCCTGTTCGGCACCATGTCGCTGTGGCAGGGCATCGACGCGCCCGGCGACACCTGCCGGCTGGTCGTCATCGACCGCATCCCGTTCCCGCGCCCCGACGACCCGCTCATCCAGGCCCGTCAGCAGGCGGTCGCGAGAGCCGGCGGCAATGGGTTCATGCGGGTCGCCGCC
The DNA here is from genome assembly GCF_900289195.1 of Propionibacterium ruminifibrarum. Classification (GTDB taxonomy): domain Bacteria; phylum Actinomycetota; class Actinomycetes; order Propionibacteriales; family Propionibacteriaceae; genus Propionibacterium; species Propionibacterium ruminifibrarum. The sequence goes on along the minus strand of NZ_OMOH01000002.1, from coordinate 244,567 downwards.
ACGTACGCGGCCCTGCGGCTCGCCCAGGGCGCCGGACGGCTCATCCGGAGCGGCGACGACAGGGGCGTGGTGGCCGTCCTGGACTCCCGCCTGGTCTCGGCCCGGTACGGACCGTACCTGCGCAGATCCCTGCCGGGGTTCTGGACGACGACGGACCTGGGGCTCACGGTCAGTGCGCTGCGCCGGCTCGCCGGCCCCTCCTGAGGGCCTCCGGTGAAGCGGTGGCTCAGATGCGGCGCAGTACTGCGACGACCTTGCCGAGAATGGCCGCCTGGTCGCCGTCGATCGGTTCGTAGCGCGCGTTGTGCGGCAGCAGGAGGACGTGGCCGTCGGCGCGGCGGAACTCCTTGACGGTGGCCTCGTCGTCGATGAGGGCGGCGACGATGTCGCCGTTGTCCGCGGTGGGCTGCTGGCGGACGACGACGTAGTCGCCATCGCAGATCGCGGCCTCGACCATCGAGTCGCCGTGCACCTCGAGCATGAAGACCGTGCCCGAGCCGACGAGGTCGCGGGGCAGGGGCATGACCTGTTCGACCTGCTCGGCGGCCAGGATCGGCGTGCCGGCCGCGATGGAACCGACCAGGGGGACATGGATGGCCTCGGGAAAGGCGTCACCGAGGCCGGTGGGATCGAGTGCCTCCTCCGCAGGCTCCTCGGGCCCGTCCGGGCCGAGTTCGACGACCTCGAGTGCGCGCGGGCGGTTCGGATCGCGACGCAGGAAACCCTTCGACTCCAGCACCTTGAGCTGGTGGGCGACGCTCGAAGGGCTCGTGAGGCCGACCGCCTCCCCCATCTCGCGGATGCTCGGTGGATAGCCCCGGGCGTCGACGCTGGTCCGGATGAAGTCGAGGATGAGGCGCTGGCGCCGGGTCAGCCGGTCCGGGTCGGGGGGCACGGCCGGCCCCTCGCCGGGCGCGGCGTGACGCTCGATCCGGCGTTTGGGGCTGCTCGCCTGCAGTTCCGCGTCGATGCGCTCCCTGCTCGGGCGGCCGGCCTTGCGCGGGGCCCGGGATGGGGAGGGATGACTCGGTGTGCCCATGGCCGCATGCTACGCCCGGGACACCATGAATCAAACGACTGTTCGACTCTGCGTGTCGGCTCCGTGCTCCGGTCTTCGCAGGGGTGACCCGGCGAACGCGATCGGCCACGAGCCGTCGAGGTCACGGCCCGGGGCCGGCGCCGGATCCGGCGGCCCCGGGCGCACCGAAGAAATGTCGGTGCCGACTGTTTGACTTCCTGCTGTCCGAACGGGACCGCCAGGGGCACCCGCGTCGACCGGCGCGGACCCCTGGACATCTCGAACAGATGTACTATTGTTTCACTCGAACAGATGTTCGAAGAGCGATGAGTCGTTCAGGTGGTTGAACGCTTCGCTCGTAGGAGGTTGACATGGATCAGCTCGACCAGCACGGCCGGATCACCGACGTCGCGCAGGGGTCCGCCGCCGGGGCCAGGCCCGTGATACGCGGCGGCTCGCCCGTTCCGGTCGGCCGTCCGGCACAGCCCGTCGTTCCCGCACGCCCGGCGCAGCCCGTCTCCCCGGCCGCTCGCCACGGCCTTGCCGGGGCCTCGCTCATCCCGATCGGCCCGGGGGCGGGTGTCCGTTCGTGCCGGCTGCCCCTGGAGTCATCGCCGGGGCCGGTGCAGGGGGACGACCCGGTCGATGACGCCGAACACGTCCAGGTGCTCAGCGCCGAGTTGCTGGCCGCCGCCTGTGTCGCCGTGCCCCCCGTCATGAGCGTCCCCCCTGCCGTGCCGCGGCCGCGGCGCGACGAACCGCCACGGAGCAGCGGGGGCTGGCGCCTGACCGAGCGTGGCATGGCAGCCGTCGTGACCTCCTTCGTCGCCGTGCTGGTGCTGGGTCTTGGGGGAGTGGTGCACTCCTTCCTCTCGATCCCGGACGAACCGGTCGGGCAGGGCCCTGCCGTCGTCCAGGTCGATCGGGGACGCTGATTCGTCGCGCCGCAGTGGCGCCGTGCGCCGGACGCGTTGCCCGGTGTACTGTTCCCGGCTGGACTCCTCAGCGCTGATCGGTGCTGATCGGCGGCGCTGCGGGGCGGGCCGGTCCGTGGTGGCGGCCACCTGGTGGGAAGTCCCGGTGAGAAGGCCGTGTGGACCCGCCGGGGCGCGTCGGTCTTGTCGTTGGGTCATACGGTGTACTGTGTACCTACATCTAGTAGTTACACGCCTGTTGTTCGTCCACAGGTTGTGGTTCTTGTCCACAGGGTGCCCACAGGGCCCCATCGGGTGGCCACGAAGTCTTGCGGGCGTGACAGGCGGGTTCGAGTGGTCGAAGGAGTCGAGCAGTATGCGTTGTCCCTACTGCCACACCTGTGACTCCCGCGTCCTCGACTCGCGGGTCGCCGAGGGCGGTGCGAGCATCCGCCGGCGCCGCCAGTGCCTGGCCTGTGAGCGGCGTTTCACCACCATCGAGCGGATGCAGCTCGTGGTCGTGAAGAAGTCCGGGGTCGTCGAACCCTTCACCCGGGACAAGGTGATCAGCGGGGTGCGCAAGGCCTGCAAGGGCAGGCCCGTCACCGAGGCCCAGCTGGCCCGGCTCGGCCAGCAGGTCGAGGAGTCGCTGCGGGCCAGCGGCATGGCCGAGATCCCCTCCGACCAGGTGGGTGTGGCCATTCTCGGGCCGTTGAGCGAGCTCGACCCCGTTGCCTATCTGCGGTTCGCCAGCGTCTACCAGCACTTCCAGTGCGTGGAAGACTTCCTGGCCGAGATCGCCAAGCTGCAGGCCGCCGAGCAGGAGCGGCAGACGGCCGGCAGCTGAGGCTCACGCGCACCGGGACTCCGTCCGCGGAGGTCCCCTGCGCCCTTCCGCCACGACAACCGAATACATACGTGTGAAGCACAACCATGTCGGGCGCGGATCGCCCGAGAACCCATACGGAGAGGGAACGATGACACAGACTGTGGCCACGACCAAGGCCGACGACAAGAGGTCCGCGGGTCTCACGGTTGAGCGCACCTTCAGTACCGCCGGCGTGCATCCCTACGACGAGGTCACCTGGCAGCGTCGTGACGTGGTGCAGACCAACTGGAAGACCGGCGAGACGGTCTTCCAGCAGAAGGACGTCGAGTTCCCCGACTTCTGGAGCGTCAACGCCTCCACCATCGTCACCACCAAGTACTTCCGCGGTGCCGTCGGCACCGACAAGCGCGAGTCGAGCCTGCGTCAACTCATCGATCGCGTGGTGAACACCTACACCCGGGTCGGTCTGGACGAGGGTTACTTCGCCTCCGACGAGGACGCCCAGGTCTTCGGCGAGGAGCTCACCTGGTTGCTCCTGCACCAGTACTTCTCCTTCAACTCCCCGGTGTGGTTCAACGTCGGAACCGCGAGCCCGCAGCAGGTCAGCGCCTGCTTCATCCTCTCCGTCGACGACTCCATGGAGTCCATCCTGAACTGGTACCGCGAGGAGGGCATGATCTTCAAGGGCGGCTCCGGTGCCGGCCTGAACCTCTCGCGGATCCGTTCGTCGAAGGAGCTCCTGCGCTCCAGCGGCGGCACCGCGTCCGGCCCGGTCAGCTTCATGCGCGGCGCCGACGCCTCGGCCGGCACCATCAAGTCCGGCGGCGCCACCCGGCGCGCGGCCAAGATGGTCGTCCTCGACGTCGACCATCCCGACATCGAGGAGTTCATCGAGACCAAGGCCCGCGAGGAGGACAAGATCCGTGCCCTGCGCGACGCGGGCTTCGACATGGACCTGGGCGGCGCCGACATCACCTCGGTGCAGTACCAGAACGCCAACAACTCGGTGCGCGTCTCCGACGCGTTCATGAGGGCCGTCGAGGCCGGTACGACGTTCGGGCTGCGCGCACGCACCACCGGCGAGATCGTCGAGCAGGTCGACGCCCGCGAGCTCTTCGGCAAGATCGCCCAGGCCGCCTGGGAGTGCGCCGACCCCGGTATCCAGTACGACGACACGATCAACGCCTGGCACACCGACCCGGTCTCGGGGCGGATCAACGCGTCGAACCCCTGCTCGGAGTACATGAGCCTGGACAACTCCTCGTGCAACCTGGCCAGCCTCAACCTGCTCAAGTTCCTGCGCGCCGACGACACCTTCGACACCGAGCTGTTCACCAGGGCCGTCGAACTGATCATCACCGCCATGGACATCTCGATCTGCTTCGCCGACTTCCCGACCGAGGCGATCGCCGAGACGACCCGCAACTACCGACAGCTGGGCATCGGCTACGCCAACCTCGGCGCCCTGCTCATGGCGCTCGGCAAGGGATACGACTCCGAGGGCGGCCGCACCCTGGCCGCCGCCGTCACCTCCCTGATGACCGGCGCAGCCTACCGGCGCAGCGCCGAGCTGGCGGCCGTCGTCGGCCCCTACAACGGCTACGCGCCCAACGCCGAGGCCCACCTGGGTGTCATCGCCAAGCACAGCGCGGCCAACGACCGGATCCGTCCGCTCACCGCGCTCGACGGCGAGATCCACGAGGCCGCTGCCGCCCAGTGGGCCGCTGCCGCCGAACTGGGTGCCAAGGACGGTTACCGCAACGCCCAGGCCTCGGTGCTGGCCCCGACCGGCACCATCGGCTTCATGATGGACTGCGACACCACCGGCATCGAGCCGGACTTCTCGCTGGTCAAGTTCAAGAAGCTCGTCGGGGGCTCCTCGATGCAGATCGTCAACGGCACCGTGTCCCGCGCCCTGAAGAACCTCGGCTACGACGAGGCGGCCATCGACGAGATCGTCGACTATGTCGCCGACAACGGCAACGTCGTGGGGGCCCCGGGCCTGGCCCAGGAGCACTACGAGGTCTTCGACACCGCCATGGGTGTCCGCGCGATCGAGCCGATGGGCCATGTGCGGATGATGGCGGCCGTCCAGCCCTTCATCTCGGGCGCCATCTCCAAGACCGTCAACATGCCCGAGAGCGCCACCGTCGAGGACATCGCGGACGTCTACATGCAGGGCTGGAAGCTCGGCCTGAAGGCGCTGGCCGTCTACCGCGACAACTGCAAGGTCGGTCAGCCGCTGAGCGCCGGCTCCGAGGGCAAGGACGACAACAAGAAGACCGAGGCCGAGGCCCCCAAACCGGAGGTCCGTGTCGAGTACCGTCCGCGCCGCCGGCGCCTGCCCAAGAGCCGTGCCGGGCGCACCACCAGCTTCTCGGTGGCCGGCGCCGAGGGCTACATCACCACTGGTGCGTACGAGAACGGCAAACTGGGTGAGATCTTCCTCAAGCTCGGCAAGCAGGGCTCCACGCTGGCCGGCGTCATGGACGCCTTCTCCATCGCCGTCTCGATCGGGCTGCAGTACGGCGTGCCGCTCGAGAGCTTCGTCCAGAAGTTCACCAACCTGAAGTTCGAGCCCGCCGGCATGACCGACGACCCGGATGTGCGCATCGCCCAGTCGATCCTCGACTACGTCTTCCGCCGCCTGGCCCTGGACTACCTCGACTTCGACGAACGGGCCGAGCTCGGCATCTACACCGCGGCCGAGCGCGCCCACTACGTCGAGACCGGTTCCTACCTGTCCGAGGAGGAGGAGGCCGAGCTGCCCGAGAGTGAGCAGCTCAAGAACGACGCCGGAGACGACATCAAGGTGGACACCGGCGGTGCCCGCCAGCCCAGCCTCATCGACCCGCCTTCTCCCGCCCGCCCCGGTGCCGAGCCCGCTGCTCCGCACACCACGACGGAGATGATGGAGAAGATCACGGGTACCGCGTTCGACGCGCCGCTGTGCATGACCTGCGGCACGAAGATGCGTCCCAGTGGCTCCTGCTATGTCTGCGAGGGCTGCGGGTCGACCAGCGGCTGCAGCTGACGCCGACCCGGGGGAGAGGCATCGCGGCAGGGGCCGGGACGACAGTTCCCGGCCCCTGCGGCCGTCTCAGGGGCACCACCCACGCGCCATGGCGGCGCCGGCCCTTCTGTGTCGTCGCCCGGGCGCCGGGGTGCGGCTCACAGCCCAAGGAACTCCCTGATCGCGGGCAGCTCACGGCGGGCCTGCTCCAGACCCGCCGCATGGCTGGCGGCCAGCTTGGCCGTGTCGCGTTCGCCGTTCTCGACCGGCATGATGTCGGGGACGAACAGGTAGGCCCTGCCGGCGGCCTCCAGTTCGAACAGCTCCTCGCGGGTCGCGTTGTACCCCTCGTGGCGATGCATGAGGGCGTCGATCACTGCCGGATACCTGCGAAACAGGACCCGGTAGAGCGCGGCCTGGGAACGGCTCGGGGCCGGTTTGACATAGCCGCGGTCCCGGGTGAGGACCACCAGGAACTTGTCGAAACCAGCCGCCTGGGCCCTGTCGAGTCCGATGCCGCCATCGGGGCCGAGCGCGCCATCGACGTAGTCGAGACCCCCGATCGTGACGGTCGGCATGAGCCCGGGCATCGTCGAGGAGGCCCGCACCCGCACCATCAGGTCATCCATGGTGGGCGTGTCGGCCTTGGTGAACCAGACCTGTTCGCCGGTGTCGCAACGGAACGCACCGAAGTTCGGCCGGGCCGGATTGGTGCGGTAGGTCGAGAAGTCGAAGGGCAGCGCCTGCCCCGGCCCGCCGGTGCGCTGGTAGATGTACTCGGCATTGAACCAGCCCTTGCCCCGCACGAGGGTGCCGAACCCGCCGAACTGCGGGTCGCCCACCAGATCGACGAAACTCGCCCGGGCCCTGGCCGCGTCGCGCGACAGGTAGTTCGCCGTATTGCTGGAGCCCGCCGAGATGCCGGCGACCCAGTCGACGAAGATCTCCCCGCGAATCATCTCGGCGACCATCGCGCTGGTGTAACTGGCCCGCATGCCGCCGCCCTCGAAGATCAGCGCGGTGTCGGTCACATTGCTGGTCGGTGCGCTGCCACCGGTGTCATGGGGTTGTGTCACCCGCCCATTGTCCCAGGAACCGGCCCGGCCGCCCAGGGCATCTGCCCAGCGGACCGGGCCCGAGGCGCCCGGGAGGGCGGCGGCCCGCAGCTGCGCATCGGTGCAATTACGGACCGTTCGCGTGCACAAAGGGGCGGCCGGTGTGGGGCCGGGGGAGCCGACGGCCTAACCTGACGTGCATAGACCGTGCCAACCGAAGCTGCTTGGAGGTTCGTATGGCTGACCTGACCGTCGACGTCGTCGTCATCGGCGGCGGCGCGACCGGCGCCGGTGTCGCCCGTGACGTCGCGATGCGGGGGCTGAGCGTGGCCCTCGTGGACCGGGCCGACCTGGCCCAGGGCACCACCGCCCGGTACCACGGCCTGCTCCACTCCGGGGGACGCTACGTGGTCTCCGACCCCGAGTCGGCGCGCGAATGCGCTGAGGAGAACAGGATCGTCACCCGGATCCACGCGAACGCGGTCGAGCAGACGGGCGGCCTGTTCGTCGTCACCCCGGACGATTCCGAGGAGTACGCCGATGGCTTCCTCGCCGCAGCGGCGAGCGCCCAGGTGCCGGCCGAGGAGATCACCGTCGCGCAGGCCCTGGCGCGCGAGCCCCGCCTCAATCCCGGTATCAAACGGGCCTTCGCGGTGCTCGACGGCACCGTCGACGGCTGGGCGATGGTGCGGGGTGCGGCCGAGTCGGCCCGCGCCTACGGCGCCCACATCCTGCCCTACCACGAGGTCACCGCCATCCACCGTGACGGGGACCGAGTCGTCGGCGTCACGGTCCGCGACGTCAAGGCGGGCGCGGACAAGCGGATCACCTGCCGTTTCGTCATGAACGCCGCCGGCCCCTGGGCGGGGCGCGTCGCCGCCCTGGCCGGCTGCGAGGACGTCGACGTCGTACCGGGCCGCGGCATCATGATCGCGATGAACCATCGCCTGGTGAACACCGTCATCAACCGCTGTATCAAACCCGCGGACGGCGACATCCTCGTCCCGGTGCACACGGTGGCCATCATCGGCACGACCGACGTGAAGGCCGCTGATCCCGACAAGCTGCCGATCCCGCGCGCCGAGGTGCAGCAGATGCTCGACGCCGGCGAGGCGCTCGTGCCGGGCTTCCGCCGGGCCCGCGCCGTGCACGCCTGGGCAGGGGCCCGGCCCCTGGTCAAGGACACCCGCGTCTCGGCCTCCGACACGCGCCACATGAGCCGCGGCATGTCGGTGCTCGATCATGCGAGCCGCGACGGCCTGGCGGGCATGCTCACCATCACCGGCGGCAAACTCACCACCTACCGCCTCATGGCCGAACGCATCGTCGACATCATGTGCGAGCAGATGGGCGAGGACCGGCCCTGCCGGACCGCCGACGAGCCCGTCCCGGCGGCCGAGGGCGCCCCGACCTACACCGTGACGCACCGGCTGGCGGACCGGGAGAAGGACCGGCGTGACGACCAGATCATCTGCGAGTGCGAACTCATGAGCAAGTCGATGTTCCTCGACCTCCTCGAGGAGGACCCCTCGGCCACGCTCGATGACCTGCGCCGCCGGCTTCGCCTCGGCATGGGCCCCTGCCAGGGAGGTTTCTGCTCGACCCGGGCCGCCGGCCTCATGTGCGCCGCCGGTGCCCGCAGCAGCGTGCAGGCCACCGATGAGCTGCGGGGCTTCCTCAAGCACCGCTGGATAGGGCTGTGGCCGATCCTGGCCGGCGGCCAGCTGCGTCAGGCCGCCCTCGACGAGTGGATCGCCCGTGGCACCCTCGACATCGACCACGCCCCGGGCCAGACCGACCCCATCGAGCCGTACCCGGTGGGCACCGAGATCGACGAACGCGACCGGGCCCGTGCCCGGGCCGTGATCGGCGGGCAGGAGGTTCCGGCATGAGAGACGTCATTGTCGTCGGCGGCGGACTGGCCGGCCTGGTCGCCGCCCTGCGCCTGCGCCGCGCCGGCCTGCACACCACGCTCGTTCACATGGGCCGCGGCGGCCTGCAGCTCGGGCAGGGCACGATCGACGTGCTCGGCTACCGGCCCAGCCTGGTCGCGCACCCGCTCACCGAACTGGGCGAGTTCTGCGCACTCGAGGAGCGCCGCGGCGGCCCCACCCATCCGTACAACCTGCTGGGCGTCGAACCCGTCCGGGTCGGCGTTGGTTTCCTGCGCGAACTCGTCGGTGAGGCCATGGCTGGCGACATCGAGACGAACGTGCTGCTGCCGACCGCTCTCGGCGGGCTGCGCCCCACCACCCTGTACCCGGCCTCCATGGCCGCCGGCACGGTGAGTCTCGACCCGTCCGACCCAGGTGCGCTGCACGACGGCAGCCGGGTCGTGGTCGTCGGCATCGAGCAACTCAAGGACTTCTCCTGCCAGCTCGTCGCCCAGAACCTGGCGACCATCGAGCTGCCCGGGGGAGGCCGCCTGGAGACCCGCTCCGCATCGGTCAGCTTCCCCGGCAGGGGAACGGAGGCCGATTCGAACGCCGTCGCCATCGCCCGTGCCCTCGACCGCCCCGAGCGCCGTCGGGACTTCGTGGCGGCGCTGGGCAGGCTCGCGCGCCGCGGTGAGACCATCGCCGTCCCGAACGTCCTGGGCCTGACCGACGAGACCTTCACGGCAATCGCCGACGGGCTCGGCAGGCCCGTCTTCGAGATCCCGCTGCCGCCGCCGGGCGTGGCGGGCATGCGCCTGACCGACAGACTCACCGACCTGGCGAGGGCGTACCGGGTCGAGATGATCCTCGGTTCGCGCGTCATCGGCGCCGAGACCGGCCTGGGGCGGATCAGGTCCCTGCGGCTCGGCACGGCCGGGCACGAGACGGACCTGGAGGCCCGTTACGTCCTGCTCGCCCCCGGCGGGTTCGAGTCCGGCGCCATCGAGCTCGACTCGTACGGGCGCCTGCACGAGCCCGCGCTCGGGCTGCCCCTGGCGGTACCGGACGCAGAGCTCCTCAACGACAGCTGGGCGGGCGAGCAGCCGATCTTCCGGACCGGCGTCGCCACCGACTGCACGATGCGCGTCGTCGAACCGGCCACCGGCGAACCCGTCCACGAGAACCTCTACGCGGCCGGCGGCTTCCTCGCCGGTGCACAGCGCTGGGACGAGAAGTCCGGCGAGGGCATCGCCCTGGCCAGCGCCGTGCGCGCCGCCGACTCGATCATCGAACAGCTGAAGGAGTCCTGATGAGCACCACCGCAGCCGAGCGCGGGCTCCAGAACGACGGGCAGCCCAGCGAGTCGTTCTCGGTCTGGAACCACCTGAAGAAGGCCAGCCCGCGACTCAACAACAACCCCAACAGCTACGAGGCCCAGCAGCTCAACCGGCTCTCCCTCGACCAGTGCGTCAAGTGCACGATCTGCGAGACGCAGTGCCCGGTCACCCGAGTCACCGAGATGTTCGCCGGCCCGAAATTCGTCGGCCCGCAGGCCGAGCGCTTCCGCAACGGCGAGTCGGTCGACCACACCCTCGACTACTGCTCCAGCTGCGGCATCTGCACACTGAACTGTCCGCAGGGCGTCAAGATCGCCGAACTCAACTCCATGGCCCGCGCCGTCATGAAGCAGGGGCACATGCCGTTGCGCGACCGCCTCATCACCCAGACCAGTCTCGAGGGCCGCGTCCTCACACCGGTGGCGCCGCTGGCCAACTGGGCGCTCCAGCGCAAGCCGCTGCGCGTGGCCGTCGAGAAGGTCATCGGCGTCCACCGGGACGCCCCGATGCCGGTCGCCCAGTCGCAGTCGATCCGCGGCTGGCTCCGCCACCGCGAGGGCCCCATGGCCCGACGTCCCGGACAGCCCGACCGCGGCCCGGTGGTCTTCTTCACCGGGTGCGCCGGCACCTACTTCGAGGTCGAGACCAGCAAGAAGACCATCGAGGTGCTCGAGCACCTGGGATACACCGTCATCGTCCCCCGGCAGGGCTGCTGCGGGCTGGCCAGCCAGTCGAACGGACTGTTCGACCAGGCCCGCTCCTCGGTCGTCAAGCTGGCCGGTGACCTCGCCAAGGGCGGCCGCCACGTTCCGGTGGTCACGAGTTCCGGCTCCTGCGCCGGCATGGTCAAGCACGAGGCCCGCGAGATCATGGGGGTCGAGGACCGGACCGTCACCGACATCGGCGCGCGCATGCGTGAGACCAGCGAGTTCCTCCTCGCCCTCGCCGATGCCGGGGAACTGCCCACCGACTTCGAACGCATCGAGATGACGATCCCCTACCACGCCCCGTGCCAGCTCAAGGGGCAGGGGATGGGGATGCCCGCCATCCGCCTGATGGAACTCGTGCCGGGCATCACCGTGGTCGAGTCGGGGGAGAACTGCTGCGGCATAGCCGGCACCTACGGTCTGAAGAAGGAGAAGTACGAGGTCGCCCAGGCGGTCGGTAGGCCCCTCTTCGACAAGTTCAAGGAGTCCGGCGCCGAGTTGGGTGCCTGCGACACGGAGACCTGCCGCTGGCAGATCCGCGCCGGCACCGGGATGGACATCGTTCACCCGATCCACGTGATCCACGCGGCCTACGGCCTGTCGGACATCCACAGCCCGCAGGTCTGAGGCCGGCGGGCTCGGCCCTCCTCAGGTCATCGTGAGGACGTGACGGGCCGTCTGGTCGTCGACGATCAGGTCCGTCATCAGCTGCGCCCGCAGGGCCGCCAGCAGTGGCTTGGCCTTGGCGCGCCCGGCGACGACCCCGATCCGGCGGGGTATGCGGCGCAGCTGGGTGGGGGTCAGGCCCGAGGCGCGGGTGTTCATCTCGATGTCGGCCCAGGAGCCGTTCTGGCGCAGCAGCACCGTGCAGACGTCACCGACGACCCGGTCCCGGGCCATCTGGGCGCGGTCCTCCTCGTCGAAGTACCCGGACTCGTAGACATGACTGGGCAGCCCGCCGACCAGGGACCCGACACCGAAGACGGCCAGCGAGCACTTCTTCTGGGTGTCCCGGACGCGCATGATGGACCGCTCCCGCCACATGGCGTCCCGGGTGCTCGCATAGTCGAAGAAGGCCGGCACGGGGAACAGCACCGAGTGGGCGTTGAAGGCGCTGGCGAAGCGGGAGGCGATGTTCGAGACGTAGTCGATGCCGGTCGTCGAGTCATTCGCGGCGCCGTTGAGCTGGACGAGGGTGCAGCCCCGCACCGGTTTGGCCAGCAGGTGCGCGGCGACTGCGTCGATCGTCGTGCCCCAGGCGATGCCCAGGACCGTGTGATCGTCCACCGCCTCGCCGATGGCGTTGGCGGCCACCTTGGCGACCCGGTCCAGGCGGGCGACGTCCGAGACGGACTCGCGCACCGAGACCACCTGGGCGCGTACCCCGAAGCGTTCGGTGAACTCCTGCTCGACGTCCGAGGAGGCGTCGCGGGGATGGGTGAGGCTGATGCGGACGATGCCGGTGTCGCGGGCCTGCTTGAGACTGCGCGAGACGGTCGAGCGCGAGACGCCGAGCTGGCGGGCGATGGCGTCCATCGACTCGCCCTGCACGTAGTAGAGCACGGCCGCCCGGTACATCTCGTCGTCGCGATCCGACACGCTCGCCCGTCCTTCCACCCGGCGCCAGCTCCCAGCTGGATTCTACGTTCCGCCGGCGACCGGGTCATTCCGCCGTGCCGTCACCCGGTTCGTGCGGGCGTGACCGCGGGTTCCCCGCGGCGTAGGCTCGGCCCGTGCGGGACGTGCTCAGTGGATTCGCCACCATCTGGATGGTGATCGGCGTGGGCGCCCTGGCGGCCCAGCTGAGGCTCTTCGACCAGAGCGCCCAGCGGATCCTCAGCCGTTTCGCCTTCTTCATCGGGCTGCCGCCGCTCATGGTCATGATGATGTCCAGGGCGGACCTGGGCCGTACGTTCGGCACCCATGTCATCGTCTCGGTCCTGGCGATCCTCGTCTCGGCCGGCGGCTACCTCGGGGCGCGCCTGCTGCGGGCCCGGCTCGGCGGACACGAACGCCCGGGTCTCGGTCACCTGACCATCGGCACCTTCTGCGCCTCCTACGTCAACGCCAACAACATGGGCGTACCCATCGCCGCCTACGTCATGAAGGACACCAGCTGGGTGGCGCCCGTGCTCATGATCCAGTTGATCGTCCTGCAACCACTGGGGCTGACCCTGCTCGACATCGACAGCGCCCACCGCACCGGCCGGCGCACGTCGGTGCTGCGCAACATCACGATGCCGTTCCGCAATCCGCTGACGATCGGCGTCCTGCTCGGCCTGGCCATCAACCTGCTGGGCTGGCGGATGCCGGTGCTCCTCGCCGACACCCTCGATCTGCTGGGCGGTGTCGCCGTGCCGTGCATGCTCGTCGGGTTCGGCATCGCGCTGCGGCTCGGCCCGCTGCCCGGGCGCGAGAACAGGGGTGAGACCCTGTTCATCTGCCTGCTCAAACTCGTCGTCCAGCCGGTGAGCGCATGGGCGCTGGCCCGCGTCGTCGGGCTCGACGTGGCCACGACCCTCGCAGTGGTGGTCATGGCCGGCCTGCCGACCGCTCAGAACGTCTTCGTGTTCAGCACCCGCTACGACACCGAGGTGCCCTTGGCCAGGGATGTCATCTTCATCACGACGATCTGCTCGATCCCGGCGATCACCTGCTACGCCTCGGTGATCCACGCCCTCGCCTGACCGCACCGCTGCGGGCCGATCCGCCGGGGCACCTATGCTTGACCCGACATGCCTGACGTGAACGAGACCCCGGCCTCCGGTGAACCGCACATCGAGGTCGATCCCGGCCTGCCGATCAGCGCCCACACCGACGAGATCGCCGAGCTCATCCGGGACAACCAGGTCGTCGTCGTGGCCGGTGAGACCGGTTCGGGAAAGACCACCCAGCTGCCCAAGATCGCCCTGGCGGTGGGCCGCCGACGCATCGGCCACACCCAGCCGCGGCGCATCGCGGCCCGCACCCTCGCCGAACGCATGGCCGACGAGATGGGCGTGAGGCTCGGGGACGTCGTCGGCTACCAGGTGCGTTTCACCAGGGCGACGACGAAACAGACCCGTGTCAAGGTCATGACGGACGGCGTCCTGCTCGCCGAGATCAACCACGACCGGCAGCTGCGGCGCTACGACACGATCATCATCGACGAGGCCCACGAGCGCAGCCTCAACATCGATTTCCTGCTCGGCTACCTCAAACAGCTGCTGCCCGCCAGACCCGACCTGAAGGTCATCATCACCTCCGCGACGATCGACACCGTCCGCTTCGCCGAGCACTTCGCCGCCCCCGACGGCACGCCGGCGCCGATCGTCGAGGTCTCCGGGCGCACCTGGCCGGTCGAGATCCGCTACCGGCCCCCGGCCGTGGACGACGACGACCCGGACATGCCCGCCGCCATCGTGTCGGCCGTCCGCGAGCTCGGGCCGAGCGGTGACGTCCTCGTCTTCCTCTCCGGCGAACGCGAGATCGGCGAGGCCGCCGCGGCCCTCGACGGCGCCGATCTGGGGGACGGCACCGAGGTGCTGCCGTTGTTCTCGCGTCTGCCGGCCGCCGAGCAGCGTCGCATCTTCGCCCCGCACCGCACCCGGCGCATCGTCCTGGCCACCAACGTCGCCGAGACCTCGCTGACCGTGCCCGGTATCCGCTACGTCATCGACACCGGCCTGGCCCGCATCTCCCGGTACTCGACCCGCACCAAGGTGCAGCGCCTGCCCGTCGAACCCGTCAGCCGGGCCAGCGCCGACCAGCGGGCCGGACGGTGCGGGCGGCTCGGGCCCGGCATCTGCGTCCGCCTCTACGCCGAGGAGGACTACCTGACCCGCCCCGAGTTCACCGAACCGGAGATCCTGCGCACCAACCTGGCCTCGGTCATCCTCAAGATGGCCAGTGCCGAACTGGGCGACATCAACGACTTCCCGTTCGTCGAGGCCCCCGATCGGGCCCAGGTCACCGACGGCCTGCGCCTGCTCGGCGAACTCGGCGCCCTCAAGGGGCCGGACCGGCGCACACCGCGCCTGACCAGGACCGGTCACCGGCTCGCCGAGATGCCCATCGACCCGCGCCTGGGGCGCATGCTCATCGAGGCCTCCCGCCGTGGCTGCCTGCGCGAGGTCGAGGTGATCGCCGCCGCCCTGGCCATCCAGGACGTGCGCGAACGCCCCGCCGAGAAACGCCAGCAGGCCGACCAGCTGCACCGCCGCTTCCTCACCGACGACATCCTGACCGGCCCCACCGGCGAACCCGCCCCTGGGCCGGGCCGGCCGGCCCGCTACACCCCGCAGACCGGCCGCGAGGGCGAGTTCGACGAGCCGGTCACGGTCGGCCCGGGCGGTGACGTCATGGCCATCTGGCGCCTGTGGAGCTATCTGATGGCCCAGCGCAGGCGCCTGTCGGGAAACCAGTTCCGCCGCCTGTGCCGCGCCGAGTTCATCAACTACCTGCGCGTCCGCGAATGGCAGGACCTGCGCAGCCAGCTGTCAGGAGTCGGCGCCGACCTGCACCTGAAGCGCAATGACCGCCCCGGGAGCACCGAGGCCATCCTGCAATCCGTCCTGTCGGGCCTGCTCTCGCACATCGGCCTCCTCGAGGCCGAGAACACCACCAGGGGAGCCCGGCACCGAGGCCGACGCAAACCCCGCGGCCCCCGCGAGTACCTCGGGGCGCGCGGCACCCGATTCGCCATCAGCCCCGCCTCGGCGCTGGCCAAGCAGAACCCGCCGCTGGTCATGGCCGTCGAACTCGTCGAGACGACCCGCCTGTGGGCGCACACCTGCGCCGCGATCGAACCCGAATGGGTCGAGTCGGTCGCCGGCCCGCTCGTCAAGTACGGCTACGCCGAGCCGCACTGGTCGAGCAGTTCGGCAGGCGTCCTCGCAAGCCAGCGCGCCACCCTGTACGGTGTACCGCTCGTCGCCGATCGCCTCGTCGACTACGGGCGCGTCAACCCAGCCGAGGCCCGCGAGATCTTCATCCGCACCGGGCTCGTCGAGAACGGCTGGCAGCCCACCGGCGGCCGGGTCCGGCACGACTTCATCGAGCACAACCAGCGGATGCGGGACGAGGTCGCCGATCTCGAGGAGCGCACCAGGCGCCGCGACCTGCTCGTCGACGACCAGACGATCTTCGAGTTCTACGACGCCCGCATCCCGGCCACCGTCCACTCGGGCGCCACCTTCGACAGCTGGTGGTCACGCGAACCGGACCAGCACCTGCTCGACCTGTCGATGGACGACCTGGTGCGCGAGGACGCGGACGACGTCGACACCAGCGCCTTCCCGGACAGCTGGCGGGTCGGCGAGCTGCGCCTGCCCGTCGGCTATGTCTTCGACCCCGGATCGGGCGCCGACGGCGTGACGGTCCGGGTGAGGCTCGCCGAACTCAACCAGCTGCGCCCCGAACCCTTCAGCTGGCAGGTGCCGGGCCTGCGCACCGAACTCGCCACCGAGCTGATCCGCGCGCTGCCCAAGGCGGTGCGCACCGGTTTCGTCCCGGCCCCCGACCACGCCCGCGCCGCGCTGCGCTGGCTCAAGGCCAATGGGGCCGACCACTCGCGCTTCCTCCACGATGAACTCGGCCGGGCCCTGCGCGCCCTGACCGGCATCGTGGTCGAACCCGACCAGTGGCGCCCCGACGCCGTCCCACACCACCTGCGGGTGCGCTTCGAGGTCGTCGAGAAGGACCGGGTCACCGGGCAGGGCAAGGACCTCGCCGAGCTGCAGCGGCAGTTGGCCGAGCGCGTCTCCAGCACGCTCACCAGGGCCTCGCGCGACACCGCCAGGACCGGCGCCACGAGCTGGGTGTTCGGGACGATCGAGCCGACCAGGACGATCCGCCGCGGCGGCCTGCAGGCCGTCGGGTACCCGGCCCTGCGCGATGACGGCGACAGCGTCGCCCTCTTCCTGGCCGACACGCCGCAGGCCGCCGCGGACTCGCACGCGCGCGGGATCAGGCGGCTTCTCGTCCTGGTCAACCCCGACCCGACGCGCTGGGTGGTCTCCCATCTCGGTCGGCAGGAGCGGCTCTGGCTCGGCGACAATCCCTACGAGAGCGTGCCCGAGCTGCTCGCCGATGCCCGGCTCAAGGCCGTCGACCGGGCCGCCCGGGCGCACGCCGACCCGGCCCAGGTGCGTGACGAGGAGCGGTTCGCCGCGCTGGCGACCCAGGTGCGCGCCGAGCAGGCTGACGTCATGCGCGACGTCGTCGCCACGGCCTCCGCGGCGCTCGGCTGGGCCCGGCAGATCCGCGCCGATGCGCCCGGCGTGTCGGCCGCCACCGCCGAGGACGTGACGGCCCAGCTGGAGAACCTGGTGTTCCCCGGCTTCATCTCGTTCACCGCCGACCCCTGGTACCAGCACCTGCCGCGCTACCTGCAGGCCGCCTCGATGCGCCTTGACGCGGCACGGTCCGATCCGGCCCGCGACGAGGAGCTGATGGGCGGGTTCGACGAACTCGCCGCGGAGTACGACGAGCTGTGCGATGCCCAGCCGCCCGGCCCGCTGAGCCGGCAGGTCGACGACATCGGTTTCCTGCTCGAGGAGTACCGCGTGCAGCTGTTCGCCCAGCGCCTGGGCACCAGCCAGACGGTCTCACCCAAACGCATCCGCCGGGCCATCGCCCGGGCCGCCGGATGAGAGCCCGACGAGGCCGGCCGGGCTCTCAGGGCAGCCGCAGGACCGCACGCACCGGCTCCGGCCAGTCGGCGGTGGTCATGCCGTGGGCGGCGAACAGGGCGATGGCGACCCGTTCGATGCCGAAGCCGGCGCAGGCGGTGTGGGCGGGTTCACCGCCGGCCTGCCGGATGCCGAAGCTGTCGGCGAAGTGCGTGCGGTGCGTGTTCACGCTCGAGATAGCGGTACGGCGGTCCGGGTAGAGGGCGATGCTGATCTCGTTCTTCATGCCCGACCGACGTTGGTTGGCCGCCAGCATCGCGCCGATCCGGCCGAAGAAGGGGTCGTTCGCGCGGTCGCTGGCGACCTCCAGGCCGAGATCGGTGAAGAACTCCAGGAGCAGCCCCAGCCAGTCGGTGCGGAACGACTCGGCGCCATCGGCAGAGCCCAGGTAGACGTACTCGCAGATGCGGAAACTCACCATGCGCATCGGGTCGTCGCTGGGCTCGTGGCGGAAGCACCAGCTGCGGCAGGCGACGATCGTCGGCCCCTCAAGCGTGCCGGCGTAGCGCGGGTAGACGTTCTCGCAGGTGGCCGGGACGAACGTCATGCCACTGGGGACGAAGTGCGTCGTCCAGTCGGCCCCGGCATCGATGTCCCGGATGAGGGCGCCGTGCTCGGCGTCACCGCCGTCGAAGACCTCGACCTCACCGACCAGGTGCGGGAAAGAACGGGGGTAGTCCGTGGCGGTGAACTGGGCCGCGTCGATGAGCGGGCCGAAGGCCATGACCGGGGTCCCGGCGGGCGCCCTGTCGAAGTAGGCCCGCCAGATCCCGTCGACGACGGCCTCGAACTCCGGGCCGTGCCCGTCGATCCCTGGGCGGGGGCCGGGAAGCAGGTGCCCTGCGTCGCGCAGCGCGTCACGCAGCGTGGTCTCACTGGCGGCCAGGCTCATGACAGCGCCTCGATCCCCGCCTCGATCGCACGGATCGAGGCCATGGTCTCCGGCGTCATCTGCTCGGGTGGGAACTCGATGCCGAGCCGGTCCTCGATCTCGAGCAGCAGGCTGACCGCCGCATGCGAGGTCAGTCCCGCGTCGGCCAGCGAGGCGTCCGCGGCGAGGCTCATCGCGTCCTCGTCCAGGTTGCCCACCTCGGCGAGCGCCTCACGCACCGTCTGCTCCGTCCTGCTCATCATCGTCCCCTTCCTGTGTGCCGGGCCCCGGGCCCTGATCCGTCCGGGCCACGGCCACCGCCATGACCCTGGTGTGGCTGATGGACACGTCCACCGGTCCGTGCCCCGACGAGCGCCACCACGCGAGCAGGTTCCCGGCGAGCTCGACGCGGGGAGCACCCCCGGCCCCGGTCACCACGATCTGCGTCAGCGCGGCCGCCGCACAGGGCGGCGGCCGCAGCGCCTTGAGCACGGCCTCCTTCGCGGCGAACCGCCCGGCCAGGTACTCGCGCATCCGGCGCGGACTCATCGAGGCCGTCTCGGCCTGCTCAGCCGGTGCGTAGACCCGGTCGAGGTAGTGCCTGCCGTGGCGTTCGAGGGCGCTCGTCACCTCGGCGACGTCGACCATGTCGATCCCGACGCCCATCTCAGTGCCCCCTCACCCGATGCGCGCGCGTCCAGGCCTGTCCGTCGACGTCGCGCCGCAGCTTTCCGGCGGCGGACAGCGGCAGCGTATCGACCCGGGTCAGGCGCATGGGTACCTTGTACGGGGCGAGCCGCTCGGCGCACAGGGCGAGCGCGGCATCCGGGTCGGCGGCGGTTCCCGGGGCGGCGGTGAAGGCGGCCAGGAGGATGTTCACCCCCGGCGTCGTCTCGCGGGGGTAGACGAAGGCGCGTGCGATGCCCGGCGCGGCCTCGAGCACTCGTTCGACCTCCACCGGCGAGACGTTCTCGCCCTGGACCGAGATGATCTCCTTGAGGCGTCCGTGGAAGAAGAAGAATCCCTGCCCGTCCATGCTCACCAGATCACCCGTGCGCAGGAAGCCGTCGCGGGTGAAGGCCTCGGCCGTGGCCCGCGGGTCGTTCCAGTAGCCGCCGAAGACCAGGCGTCCCCGCAGCTGGAGCTCACCCGTCTCGCCGACGCCGAGTTCGCGAGTGGGATCGGCCGGGTCGCAGACCCGCACGTCGAGGTCCGGCAGTGGCACCCCGCAGCTGCCGGCCGGCACCCGGGCGGGGTCGGGCAGGGGCATGAGCCCGTAGCCGCAGGACTCGGTCATGCCCCAGCCGTTGACGGGCGGGCTGTCGCTGATCCGCAGCCACGCGTCGACGGTGCGCCGGGTCAGGGGCAGCCCGCCGGTGGCGACGTAGAGGTCGTCGAAGCGCACGCCCGCCCTGGCCGCGCCGGCCGCGATGGCGTCCAGGACGGGCGGGACGGTGCCCAGCTTGCGTGGCGGCCGGGTCGCAGCGGCCGCCACGACGGCGTCGATGTCGCCCCGGCGGAAGGCGATGAGCTCGACGGCGCGCGCCAGCGCGCTGAACAGCTGATCCACGAGCGCGAAGACGTGGTTGAGCGGCAGCGTCAGGTAGTGACGGCCGTCCCCACGGCCCTGCATGCGGAAGAAGTTGAGGTTCTGGTCGATCGCATGGCCGATCATGGCGTGGGTGAACGGCACCCCCTTGGGCCGGCCGGTGGACCCCGAGGTGTACAGCAGCAGCGCGGTGTCCTGCGGCGCGGGCCGCGGTGCCTCGTCACCGAGCGGCGCGTGCCCGCTCAGATCTGCCCAGACCGGAGAGCCCGGGGGGTGGGCCGGCGCGGCCCGGTGCTCCCCGGTGAGGACGACGGTCCGCACGTCACCGGGCACCCGGGGGGCCACCTCGGGGTCGGTGAATGCCAGGCGCGCACCGTGGTCGGCGAACAGGCCGGCCAGCTCGTGGGAGGTCGCCGCGGTGTCGTGCTCGACGACGATGGCGCCGAGGCGCAGGGCGGCCAGCAGCGCGATGAGATGCTCGGGCCCGGTGCCGGCGATGACGGCGACCCGATCCCCGGGCCCGAGGCCGGCGCCGGCCAGGCCGGCGGCGACGCGCCGGTGAGCCTCGATGAGCCGTCCGTAGGTGAGGGTGCGCCCGTGGCAGCGCATCGCGATCCGGTCGGGGTCGACCGTCTCCAGACCGAGATGACTCACGATGTCGTCGGTGACCGGTGGCAGGACCGTCTCGGTCGCCGGCGGGTACTGGTCGACCCACGGGCCGCCGATCACGCGTGCCCCTCGCCGCTGCGCGGCTGCTCCGTGTCGCTGTCGCGGAAGCTCTGCCGGTGCTCCCGGTACCAGGCGAGCGTGTCGGCGATGCCCTCGCGCAGGCCGTGGCGGGGCCGCCAGCCCATACCGGTCAGCAGGCTCACGTCGAGCAGTTTCTGCGGGGTGCCGTCGGGCTTGGTGGTGTCCCAGACGACCTCTCCGGTGTAGCCGGTGGCCTCGGCCACGAGGCCGGCCAGTTCAGCGATGGTGCAGTCCTTGCCGGTCCCCACATTGACCTGGGTCGGGCCGTCATAGTTGTCCAGGAGGAACAGGCAGGCGTCGGCCATGTCGTCCACGTGCAGGAACTCGCGGCGCGGCCTGCCGGTGCCCCAGTTCGTGATGCGCGTGGCCCCTTCGGCGACCGCCGCGTCGTACCGGCGGATCATCGCGGGCAGCACGTGCGAGCCGACGAGGGCGAAGTTGTCCCCGGGACCGTACAGGTTCGTCGGCATGGCCGAGATCCACGGCAGACCGTACTGGCGACGAACGGCCTGGACGCCGATGATGCCGGCGATCTTGGCGATCGCGTAGGCGTCATTGGTGGGCTCGAGGTGACCGGTGAGCAGGCGGTCCTCGGTGATCGGCTGGGGGGCCAGCTTCGGGTAGATGCACGAGGAGCCGAGGAACAGCAGGCGTTCGGTGCCGCAGGCCAGCGCGGCGTCCATGACGTTGGTCTGGATGCGCAGGTTCACCGACCAGAAATCGGCCGGGTAGGTGTCGTTGGCCAGGATGCCGCCGACCTTGGCCGCGGCCAGGATGACGTACCGGGGGCCGACGGCCTCGAAGTGGGCGAAGACCGCGTCCCGGTCGGTCAGGTCCAGTTCGGCATGGCTCGAGCCGGCCAGGCGGCTGAAGCCCTCCTGCTCAAGACGGCGCCAGATCGCCGAGCCGACCAGGCCCCGGTGCCCGGCGACGTAGGTGACCGCGTCCCGGTCGATCGGTGCCGGGGTGTAGTCCACGCCGGTCATGCCCGCACCCCCGCCGTCTCGGAGGTCGCCTCGACCCGGGGAATCCGGTCGGCCCAGGACGTCCGGGGGACGTCGATCCACGGATCGGTGTGGTGGGTGAGGATCTGGACGTCCGCGTCAACCATGATCTCGGCCAGACCCCTGGCGTCGACCTGCGCGTGCCAGCCGAGTTTGTCGTGGGCCTTCGTCGGGTCGCCGATGAGGGCGTCGACCTCGGTGGGGCGCAGATAGCGCTCGTCGAAGCGCACGTGGTCACGCCAGTCCAGGTCGAGGTGGCCGAAGGAGTAGTCGAGGAACTCGCGGACCGTCGTGCCCCGGCCGGTCGCCAGGCAGAAGTCCTCGGGCTCGTCGGCCTGCATCATGCGCCACATGCCCTCGACGTACTCGGCGGCGTAGCCCCAGTCCCGGATCGAGTCGATGTTGCCCATGTAGAGCACGTCCTGCTGGCCGGCCTTGATGGCGGCCGCGGCCCGGGTGATCTTGCGGGTCACGAAGGTGCCGCCGCGGCGCGGGGACTCGTGGTTGAACAGGATGCCGTTGACCGCGAACATGCCGTACGCCTCGCGGTAGTTCTTGGTGACCCAGTAGCTGTACATCTTCGCGGCGCCGTAGGGCGAACGCGGGTACATCGGGGTGGTCTCGTTCTGCGGCGGGGGCGTCGCACCGAACAGTTCAGAGGTGGAGGCCTGGTAGAACCGGGCCCCGATGCCCGACTGGCGCACTGCCTCGAGCAGGCGGACCGTGCCGACGCCGGTGGTGTCGGCGGTGTGCTCGGGTTCGTCGAAGGAGACGCGGACGTGCGACTGGGCGGCGAGGTTGTAGACCTCGTCGGGATTGATGTCGTGCAGCAGGGTCACCAGGCGCGCCCCGTCCGACAGGTCCCCGTAGTGCAGGAACAGACGTGCCGACTCGTCGTGCGGGTCGCGGTACAGGTGGTCGATGCGGTGCGTGTTGAAGCTCGACGACCGGCGGATGAGCCCGTGCACCTCGTATCCCTTCGAGAGCAGGAACTCGGCGAGATAGGAGCCGTCCTGGCCGGTGATACCGGTGATGAATGCGCGGTGTGCCATGGGGGTGACTTTCGGTAGGGGATATGGGTTTGTTTCACCGGGCCCCGCACGGGGCCGAGCGGGGCCCGGGGTCAGCGACTCGTCATCTGGGACAACCAGTCGCGCATGGTCGTGACTGCTGCCTCGACCGTGAGTCTGTCGTGGACGAAACGCTGTGCGCTGCGGGCGGCCTCCCGGCAGCCCGCCGGGTCGGCGGCAGCCTGTTCGATCGCCGCGAGCAGGGCCGCGGGATCGGCCGGGGGGACGACCCGACCGGCCCCGGCGGCGGCCATCTCGTCGGCCGTGGCCGAGTCGGACTCGGTCGCCGCGACAACGGGCTTGCCGCTGCGGAAGTAGGTGGTGAGCTTGCTGGGCACCGCCATCTCGCGCAACCCGGGTTTCTCGTTGACGACGAGTACGTCGGCGGCCGACAGGATCGCGCGGTACTCCTCGTCGGGCAGTGAGGGCACGAAGACGAGGTTCCGCGCACCGGCGCCGTAGTCCATGAGCGCCTCCCGGCGCGAGCCGTCGCCGACGAGGGCGATGATCGTGCGCGAACCGGCCCGCTCGGCGTACCGGGCCGTGTCGACCAGGGTCTCCAGGCCCTGCTTGGCGCCCATGTTCCCGGTGTGCAGGGCCACGAGCGGGGCGTCGCCGAAGTACTTGAGGCGCAACGCGGCGGCCAGTTCCTCGTCGTGCCGGTCGGTGTCCACGTGGGACCAGTTGCGGCACACGGCGACCCTGTCGGGATCGACGCCCAGCACGTTCACGACGTGATCCCGGAAGCGCGAGTGGATGACGAGCACGCCGTCGGCATGGCCGAGCACCCAGGACTCGACCCGGGTGAGCAGCCGCGAGACGACCCCGGCCCTCTCGATCTCGGCCGCGCCGGAGGAGTAGAGGTCCTGCACCCACACGCCCACCGGCCTGCCGCCTGCCCTGGCGCGGGCCACGACGCAGGCCGTGGCGAGCAGGGCCGGGCTCACCGCGACGACGGCGTCGGCACCCCGCCATGAACTGGTGACCGCACCGGCGCCGAAGCTGAGTTCCTGCCCGATGCGGCCCAGTCCATGGCCGCCCGAACCGATGTAGTGGCGTATGCGCTGCACGCTGACACCGTGCACGCGCTCGCGCCGGCGCAGCCCCCTCATCCCGGTGAAGTTCGACCACGAGGGGTAGTGGGGCACCCCGGTGATGACCCGCACCCGGTGGCCCGCCGAGAGCAGCCGTTCGGCCATGCCCGTGGTGTAGGGGGCGATACCGGTGCTCTCGGGGGCGTAGTTGATACCGACGAACAGCACTCTCCGCGGTCCGGGACGCCGACCCGTGTCGGGCCCGGCGGCGGGGGACCGCCCGGCGTCCGGGGCGCCCAGCGAGTAGGCGTCGACGAGCTGCTGGGCGATGGCCGCCATGCCGAACTCGTCGCGGGCCGTGGCATGGGCGCGTTCCCCCGCGGCCCTGCGTTCGGCCGGATCGGCGAGCAGCGCACGGACGGCGGAGGTGACCTGCGCGGCCGAGGCGTCGGTGACGATGCCCGCGTCGTGCTGCGCGACGACCGGCGCCAGGCCGCAGCTGTCGGTCAGCACGACGGGCAGGCCCTGGCTCATGGCCTCGAGGACGCTCATCGGATAGGGCTCGTCGACCGAGGGCAGCACGTAGACGTCGGACTCGGCCATCGCGCGGATGCCCTCGGCGTGTGTCGCCGGTCCCTTCCAGACCAGGCGGTCGCCGAGCCCGGCCGTGGCGATCTTCGACCGCAGCTCGGCCCCGAGGCCCTCGTCGGGGCCGATCATGACGAAACGGGCGGTGGGGAATTCATCGGCCAGGCGTCGGGCCATCTCGACGAAGGTGCCGGGGCGCTTGCGTTCCTGCACGCGGGCCAGGTACAGGACCGTCGGCGCGGCCTGAGGATCGCGCTCGGGGGGACGGTCCGGTACGAGAACGCCGTTGTGCAACTCGGCGAGGCGCAGGCCATCGCCGAACAGTGACCGAAGGTCGTCGTGCTCGCGCCGGGTGAGGTGGAAGACCCGGACGCAGTTCCGCAGCACCCGTGCCGTCATGGCCGCGTCGAGGGGAGCGGCCAGCGGATTGTCCGAGGCGTCGATCATGCCGTGCGTCATGGCGTAGACCGGCACCCCGGCGCGCTGGGCGATCCTGGCGGCGGGCAACGTGACGAGGTCACGGGCCAGGTGAACGTGGACGACGTCGAATGCGTGGGCGTGCCGGGTGAGCCAGCGGAGCAGGGCCGGGCTGGTCAGGCCCGCGAAACCGGCCCCCGGGATCACCCTGCGGCCGGGGAAGAGCCGGACGGGCACGCCCTCCCAGCTGCCGGGCAGGTCGCCGTCGAAGCCGAGGCCGATGGCGGCCAGCGTCACCTCGTGACCGGCTGCGGCCAGGGCACGGCACTGGTTGACGGCGACGGTCGTGGGGCCGCCGTAGACGTTGTCGGGACTGACTGCCGCGACGATCTGCAGGATCCTCACCGGGGTTTCTCCTCCGGCCTGGGGGGCAGGACCCTCGTGCGGTCTGGGACGTCCCTGGTCACCAGGGCGGTCGCACCCACCACGACATCCTCGCCGACGGTGACCCCGCGCAGCACGGTGGCACGGGTGGCGATCCAGCTTCCCGAGCCCACGGTGATGGGCCCCAGCTGGATCTCGAAGCGGGGATCGTCGGCGTCGTGCGAGGCGGTGCACAGCATGGCCTGCTGGCTGATGCACACGTCGTCGCCGATGACGATGCGGTCCAGGTCGAGTAGTTGTGCGCCGACACCGATCCAGCAGTCACGCCCGACGGTGAGCTTCCACGGCCAGTGGATGCGGACGCCGTGCCGGATCAGCGTGCCGCGTCCGATCCTCGCGCCGAAGGCGCGCAGCAGGCGCGTGCGCAGCCGGGGAGGGACGAGCACCGATCGCTGGATGGGCTCGGCGAGAAGCACCCACGCGGCGCACACGAGCCTTCCGCGTCCCTTGTCGTAACCTCGCCCGGTGAACTCGGCGAGTCTGTGGCGGGGCGGCGCGACGGCGTGATCGGTGTGGTCGGTCATGATGGCGGGGTGACTCCTCGGCTCGGCCCATGCACTCAATGGTTTTACACAGCCTTCTCAGGTTGCGTTGTCGAATGCATGCAGTACATATGATTTTCTAAGAAATAGAGGCGCTAACATGGCGCACGGATCGTTCCCGGGCCACCTCTCAATGGTCCCCGGGCGCTGTCCGATCTCACCCCTGATTCCATCCCCTACCACCCCCTGATCGCGTCGGTGAGCGCAGCTGGGCGAGGAGTTCCCGCATGCGAGGTGCATCCAAGGCCATCGGCTACGGGCTGTCGATGATCCTGTTGGCGCTGGCATCCCTCATGGTCATCCCTGCTCTTATCCGGGCTTCTGGGGACGTGGCCTACGGCGCCCTCAGCGCGGGTCAGGTCATCGGGGCGGTCGGTGCCGTCGTCATCGGCTACGGCTGGGGCATGGCCGGGCCGGCGATCATCGCCCGCGCCGATGCCGACGGGCGCCGCGCCGAGTACGTCGAGGCGATGCGTGCCCGCCTGTTCCTGTGTCTGCCGGTCTGCCTGGCCTGCTGCCTCATCGGCGCCGTCGTCGCCGGTCCCGGACTCCGCGTCTTCGGCGCGATCGGCGCTCTCGCCCAGGCCCTCGTCGGCATGAGCGGCCAGTGGTACTTCGTGGGCATCATGGCGCCCTACTGGTTCCTCCTGGTCGAGACCCTTCCGCGGGTCGCCGGCACGATGACCGGCTGGTTCGTCATGAACACTTCCGGCGCCAGCGCCGTCGTCGGCACGAGCTGCCAGTGCCTGGGGATCGCCGCGGCCGTCGTGTTCAGCACCGTCCACATCCTGGCCAGGCTGCGCCGTGAGGGCGCCGTCGCGCGTGCGGTGCGCCCGGTCCATGTCGTGCTGCGCGAGAAGTTCGACGGTGTGGCGGCGTCGATCACGAACGCCGTCGTCCTGTCGCTGCCGATGGTGATCGTCTCGTTCGTCAACCCGGCGGCCCGTCCGATGTTCGCCTTCGTCGACAGGGTGCAGCGCCAGATCACGGTGGCCCTCACCCCGCTGTCCACGGTCATGCAGGGCTGGGTGCCGCGCGGGGACCGGCGCAGTCGCGGACGCCGGGCCCTGCTCGCCATGATCCCGATGGGCGCACTCATCCTCGTCGCCGTCATCATTCTCGGGCCGTTCCTCACCGACTACCTCGGTGACGGGGTGATCCGCCCGGACGCCCTCATCACCGTGCTCATGGCCCTGTTCGTGGCACTCGGCACCTACGAGACGGTCCTCAGCCGCGCCGTCCTGACCGCCTTCGGCCGGCTGCGCCGCATCACCCGCGCCAACGTGGCCAGCGGCCTGCTGGCCACCGCCATGGTCGCGGCCGGCGTCCATGTCTGGGGCGCTGCGGGCGCCCTGATCGGTGTGGTCGTCTCGATGCTCGTACGCATCCTCGACGAGTACGTGGGCGTGCGTCCCGACATCGCCGGAGCCGGCGAGGAACCCGCCGCGGAGGTGCCGCGATCATGAGCGGACAGCGCAGCAGGCCGGGAGGCCGGGGGCCGGGACGCCTCGGCCGGGTTCTGTGGCTCCTGGTCGTCGTCCTCGTACTCGTCCTGGGCGTTCTCGACATCCGTCTCGTCGCCTTCCCCCGCCATGAGACGGCGCCCGGCCATGCGGACGTGCTGTTCGTCCTGGGCCCGCACGACAGCGGCCGTGTCGCCTACGCCCTGCAGCTCATGAACGACGGTGTCGCCGACGAGCTGGTCGTGTCCACCCCGGTGCTCGGCTCGGTGTTCCGGCCCGAGCCGAGCACCTCGTTCTGCGCCGAGGAGCACCCCTATCCGGTGACCTGCTTCGAGCCCGATCCCTCCACGACGAGGGGCGAGGCGGCACAGCTGGCGCGCTGGCGCGGCGAGCGGGGCTGGGACCGGGTCATCGTGCTGACGACCCGTCCCCACGTGAGCCGGACCCGCTACGTCATGGGCCAGTGTGCGGGGGGACCGGTCACCGTCTGGTCCTACGACGCGGCCATGACGCCCCTGGGCTGGGCCTACCAGTTCGCCTACCAGGGCCTCGCCTTCATCAAGGCCATCGCCATGGGGGAGTGCCGGTGATGCGCGCTCTCCGCCACACGACCGAAGGAGCCGAACAGTGAAGACCCCGCGAATCCTCCACGCCCTGCGCGTGTACTGGTGGATCGTCCTCGTCATCGCGATCCTGGGGGCGCTCGTCGGTGCCGGCCGGGCCGCACTGAGCACCCCCAGCTACTCCTCGACCGCCTCCGTGCTGGTCGGTGCCGCCGACCCGGCCGAGGGCGCAGACCAGACCTACCAGTCCACGGTGCCCACCATGATCTCCAACTCGATGGGCACCTACTCGGCGCTGGCCACCTCAGGGGTCGTCCTCAACGAGGTCAACGACCGTCTCGGCCTGCACCAGCCCGCCGCCGACCTGGCCGGGCGGCTCAGCGCCACCGTCCCGCTGAACACCTCGATCGTCGAGGTCACCGCCACCGCCGACGACCCGGACCGGGCCGTTGAACTGGCCAACACCACCGTCGAGGTGCTCGGCGAGGAGATCATCGACTCCGGCATGAAGCAGAGCTCGGGCGACCCGGCGCTCAAGACGGTCACCATCCAGGACGGCGCAGACGCGGTCACCGAGACCAGTGCCGATCCCGTGACCGATGGCCTCGTCGGTCTGCTCGCCGGTCTCGTCCTCGGCGCCGTCATCGCCTCGCTCGCAGAATCCGTCCGGCACGGCGGGCCGGACGTCTCCCAGCCCCGCCGCGGCCCGCTCCCAGACAACCCGACAGACCACCAGGAGGTTGTGACACTCTCATGAAGACTTCTCGACGATTCTTCCTCGGAGCCGGGGCGGCCGGTGCCGTCGCTCTCGGTACGACCGGCTGCGGCACCCAGAACTCGCCGGCCCGTTCGGGCACGGGTGAAGGAACCGCCCCGCCTGGATCGTCCGCTCCCGGCGGCGTGCCCGGGCTGTCCGCCTCGGGCGCCACGACGCCCGCCGGCCAGGAGTCGGCCGGCATCGAGCAGTCGGCTCCCGCAACGGGCACGGATGCGCCCGAGCCGGGCGGCTCCGATGCCCGGCCCGACGGCGAGCAGAGCGCCGAGGCCACCGAGTCGTCGGAACCGGCCACGACGCCGGGGGCGCCCGACGAACCCGAGTACGCCCCGGTGACCGGCGAGGGGCTGACGGCCACCGGCGTCGACGACACCGAGACCATCGAGCGTGCGGTGCGCGAGGGACTGACCCTCGGCGAGGGCGCCTTCGTCTACCGGGGCTCCGGCATCGACGTGTCGTCGCCGGTGCTGCGCGGCCTGGGCGCCGGCCGCACCTTCATCACCATCGACGCGGACTACCTCATCGACTCCGACCAGCAGTGGGGCTCGCTGTTCGTGGAGGGCATCAGCTTCACCGGCGGGCGGGCCGTCATCCGCAACCGGTACCGGGGCGCGAACGTGACGACCATGCACGTCGTGCGCAACTGCCGTTTCGTCGGCTACGAGGAGAACGCGATCTGCCATGCCTCCTCGGACATGCCCTACTGGAAGATCACCCAGAACTACTTCTCGGCGGCCGGCTCCGAGAACTCGATCGCCGTCGCCCTGCCGGGCCTGACGGACGGCACGACGATCTCGGACAACGCCTTCGTCAACAACCGCGTGCACATCAAGCTGGGTCGCGGCGGGAACAACGCGCACATCCAGAACAACGACTTCGTCCAGACCAGCTCGGGGTCCAACCGGGTCGCGGTGTGGATCGTGCCTGGCGACAAGGCCGTGAACGCCGGTTCGGGCCTGCTCGTGGACGCCAACAAGTTCGGCAACGAGTTCGCCGACAGCTCCGACCTGCGCATCGCCTACCTGGACCAGGACGGCGACGACTTCGCCCGGGCGATGCCCTCCGACGCCATCTCGAGCGGGTACATCGCAGGACACACCATCACCGGGTGCAACTTCGCCGGGAACAGCGGCGGCTACGAGGGCGCCGTCGTGTCCGCGACCCCGAACATCCTGGACTGCTACATCGGGCCCATCACCATCTCGGGCGGCTCGCCCGACTGCGTGCTGGCCTTCCGCCAGTCCCCGAGCGAGACCATCCGGACGAAGATCGGGCCCGTCCAGGGCGTCGAGGACATCGTCTTCTGCAATGCCGGCGACATCGTCACCCGGATCGGCTGACCCCATGAGGGTGACCATCGACCGTCTGCCGGTCCTCATCGTCGGGCTCCTCTTCCTCGTCTGCCTCCCGGTGGCCGAGTGGGCCGTCCGCCGGCCCTCACCCGGGGAGCGGGGCCCGTTCGTGAACGTCTGGCAGGTCTACGACCACGACACCGCCGTGCGTCTGGTCGCCGCGATCGTGGTCGGCTCGCTCGTCGCGCTCGCGCTGCCACTGGGCCCGGGGCTGACCCTGGCCGAGGTCACCGAGCGCACCCGTGAACCCGTCGCGGTCCTCATGCCCCTGTGGATCGTGCTCGGGCTGGTCGTCATCGTGACGAATGCCGCGGCCAAGGGCCAGTACCTCTTCTTCGCCACCGACTACCTCATGACATCGGCGCCGCACATGGTGGTCGTGGTCGCCGGCGCCGCCCTGCCGCTGCTGCCGATGCTGGCCGGCATGATCGGGCAGCGGCACCCGGTGCTCGGTGCGCTCTTCCTCGCCGTCTCGGTCGTGTTCATGTTCGGCTCGGCGACGCGCGTCCTCTGCGGCGTCGTCGTGCTCCACCTGCTGGGGCGGGTCATGGGGGGACGGCGGGTGGCGTGGTGGGCGTGGCTGGGCGGCCTGGCCTTCGCCCTGTTGACCCTGCCCATCCCCCTCAACAACCGCGGCCAGGCGACCCACGGCCTCATCCCGTACTGGGATGCCACTGCCGATCTCGTGACCGATCCGGGGTATCTGTCCTCGACCGGGAGCACCTTCGCCGAGAACATCGCCTTCATCGTCCCGCTGCTCATCTACTGCTCGCGCGTGCCCTGGATCACCCTGGATCACCTGCTCGTCGAACTGAACCCGCTGCCCTCCGGCCTGGCGGGGTGGCCGGACATCGCCGACCAGATGCGCGTCCACACCTACATCCCGTTCTCCGCGGTGGGCGAGTGGGCCTCCCTGTGGGGCGTCGCCGGCGTGGTCGGCTCGGTCGTGGCCTTCGGCCTGCTCACCAGGTGCTGCCTGCTCTCGCTGGGACGCAGTACGAACGCCACGATGCCGGTGGCGCTCGCCGGCGGCATCGCCCTGGGCGTCATCGCGGCAGTGCAGTTCTGCGAGTACAACACCCGCATGACGATGCGCATCCAGGACTTCCTGGTGGCGCTGGCCGTCCTCGAGCGCATCGCGCGGCCATGGGTGGACGCGGCGCAGGCGAGACTGGCCCGCCGCCCTGCTCGCCCCGGTGGTGGCTCGGGGCCGCCGCTCTTCCAGGGCGCCGCCGCCGAAACTCCGATACGCTGCAGAACACCAGAGAGGAGCGTCCCCGGATGTCCGCTACCCGCCCCCTGACAATGGCCAGGGCCCTGGCGTGGCTGTTACCCGCCTGCGGCGCGAAGAACCGCCTGCTGACCCGTCTGGGCCATCATGTCGCCCCGGCGGCGGTCGCCGCCCCGAATTTCGTGTGGGACGTCGACGAGTTCACCGTCGGCGACGGCGCGCTCGTGCTCGCCGGGAACATGATCCGCCACCTCAGCGCCGTCGAGGTCGCCGATGAGGCGCTGCTGGGCAAGTTCAACCTCATCTCGGCCCACCCCACCTACAAGGCCCACTACCCGGAACCGAACGGCCTCTTCCTGGAGACCGGCGCCAAGGTGCTCAGCCGCCACCAGCTCGACTGCTCCGCCGCGGTGCGCGTGCGTTCCTTCGCCACGATCGCCGGCCACGGCACGAACGTCCTGACGCACAGCGTCGACCTGGGCCGTGACGCCCAGGCCGCCTACCCGGTGACGATCGGCGAACGCAGCTTCGTCGGCACCCGCTGCCTGCTGCTCGGCGGCGCGGACCTGCCGGCGAGATCGGTGCTGGCCGCCGGCTCCACCATGCTGCGCCCTCGCGGGGACGAACGTCCCGAGGGCCTGTACGCCGGCAACCCGGCAGTCTTCAGGAAGAAGGTCGACGGGGCCTGGTTCCATCGGCGTCATCCGCACACGAACGACCTGTACGTGCCCAGCACGGGCCGGACGGTCAAGGCCGAGGAGCCGTCCCCGACCCGTGCGCGGCAGCTGCTGGGGCGCCTCCTGCCGCGAGTCTCGCGGCGGCGTCAAGGATGATCCGGCGCGCCCGGGCCCGCGATGCATGGGCGAGCAGCGAGTGGTCGAGCGTCCGCTCGGCACTGCTCGTGACGGCCCGCCCTCGCCGGTCGAGGCGGGCGACGGCCTCGTCGCCGCGCTCGGTGCGCCAGTGCGGGGCGTCGTCCTCGCCGACGTGTATCTCGACGGCCGTCGTCGGCGGGATCTGGCCGAGCAGGACCGCCGCGTCGTCGAGGACGCCGAGCCCGGCCAGCGCCGTCCAGGTACGGCGGGGCATGGCCTGCAGCAGGCGCAGGCGGGCTCGCTTGGCGGACCTCTTGGCCCGCTGGTAGGGCGTGCACCCGTCGTCGGCGGCTCCGGCGGTGAGGGGACGGTCGACGCGCAGGTGCTGCAGGTACTGCTTCAGCCAGGGGCCCTCGAGGACCTTGCGGTAGTGGCGTGGCCTGGGATTCCAGCCCGTCGGGTTGAGGACGACCATGTGGTCGATGCGCGCGTGGGCGGCGGCGCGGCCGAACAGCCACATGCCGATGCACGCCCCGACGGCCATCACCGGAACGCCCGGCACGGCGCGGTGCATGGCGCGCAGGGCGCTGACGCAGTCCATGACGCCCTGGTCGTTGAACGGGTTGGGTTCGCCGTCGGTGACACCGGTGTAGGCGTCGCCCTGGTCGGTGCGGTCGCATCGCAGGCTGGCGGCCCCGGCGGCGGCGAGTTCGCGTGCGCTCTGGGCCCACAGCCCGGTGCCGCCGTCGCGCGGCTCGCCGCCGATGCTGGTGAAGACGACGGCCAGCCGGGGTTCGCCCGCCGGCCTGGTCAGGACGCCGGGCAGCCCGTCGACGCTCACGAACTCCTCGATGATCGACGTGCCGCCGCAGCTGGAGCGCACGGACCAGGCGGGTGAGAACTCGACGGTGCCCGGGGCCCCGCGCGGGATCATCGCGACGATCTGGCCGATCCTCGCCCACGGCACCCTGGACAGGTGCGGGGCGACGGCGTACAGCCGTTCGGTTGCCTCACGGTCCTCCTCGGTGATCACGCGCACCTCGGTGCCCGGCCCGGTCTCGAGGCGCAGTGTTCGCAGGGATGCGGCCTGGGCGGAGGTCCAGTGCCGGCCAGGTGTCTCGGTGAGGCCGGGTTCGGGGGCGATCTGCACCGCGACGCTGCGCAGCAGCTGCTGCTCGCGCAGCTGGCGTCGTCCGTCGATCGGCTCCCAGCTGATGAGGTGCTCCACCGCGCTGGTGCGGGCCGCGACGGCGCAGCCCAGGCGCAGCCCCACCGTTGTCACCGGGTGCGAGGGCAGGAGCCCGGCGGCGTACTGCTGCACCCGGGTCAGGTCCGAGCGCCAGGCCTCGGCCGGATCGGTTTCCGCGGTGAGCCCGTGGGAGTCCGCGTCGCCCCGCCAGGCGAAGCGCACGGCGACCAGCCCGGCGCGGGCGCAGGCGATCGCGAGGGTCCTCAGGGTGCGGAACGTGATGACGGACTCGCGGCCGACCGGGCCCGCGATGACGACGACACCCGTGGCGGTGCCCGAGGCGGGGGTGTGCACCCAGGCGGCCAGGTGGTCGTCGGCGCCGCCGATCCACGTGGGGCAACCCTGCACCCCGGGCCGCAGCGGGTCGGGCAGTGAGGGGGAGTGCTGGAGCCTGGGGCGAGTGGCCTCCTCGCCCAGGGCGGTGCTCTTGGACACGGGCGATTCCATTCATCGGCGTGGACACGGGGTGGCGGGTGAGTGGCACGCTTGCCGGCACTCGTGGCCGACAGGTCACGATCCTACGTCATCGGCGCGCCGGCCCATTGCCCGCCGGTCCCGGGGTGCGGCACGATGGGGACGTCCCCGATCCCAGGAGGGTCCCATGAGTGATTCCGAGCAGGAGACCACCGGCACGATGGGTCGACTGCGCTCCCTGCTCTCACATGGCAGGAGGGCCGCGGGCAGGACGGGCGAGCAGGCCGGGGAGTACGCCAGGGCCGCCCGCGAGAAGGGCGGTGCGTTCGCGTCCCGCGCCGCATCCCGGCTCGACAAGGGACTCGACGCGGCGGTGGACAACGGTGCCGCCGCGTTCAACCGGGCGCGCCGACGCTCGGGCGCGGCCATCGACAGGATCGACGCCTGGTCGGTCGGGGTGCGCGAGAGGGCGACGCAGGTCAGCGACCAGGTCGTCGAGGCCTCCAGCGGCCTGGGCGAGCGGATCTCGGAGCGGGCCGAGCGGCTGGGTCGACGCATCCAGGACGCCGTCGAGGAGACCCCGTCGGACGATGACGGACGCGGGGAGCAGGCCCCGACCGGCTGACCGCGGGCCCGGGTCGTGGCAGAGTTGGACCATGCCGGCAACAACAGCTGAACTCGTCGACCTGCTGCGTCTGACCCAGGATCCCGACAGCGTCTTCATCGGGCGTCACCCGCGGACGATGATGCAACGCACCTACGGTGGGCAGGTGCTCGCCCAGTCCCTCATGGCCGCCTACCGCACCGTTCCGGAGAGCAGGGTCGCGCACTCCCTGAACTCCTACTTCATCCGCCCGGGCCAGGCGTCCGGCGACATCGAGTACGTCGTCGAGCCGTTGCGTGACGGGCGGACCTTCTCGATGCGCCGCGTCACGGCCCTGCAGGACGGCCGGACGATCTTCACCGGCTCCTACTCCTTCCACGAGATGGAGGAGGGCCTCGACCACTCGGACCCGATCGCGGCGCAGGTGCCGCCCCCGGAGGACTGCCCGGGGTTCCTCGACATCAGTGAGGAGCGCTACGGGGCCTCGCCCTTGTGGCACGAGTGGGACGCCCTGGACGTGCGTTTCGCCGGCGACTCCAGCAAGGGCGGGATCATCGAGCCGGCCAACCACCCCGCGCACATGCGTGTCTGGGTGCGGACGACGGAGGCCCTGCCCGCCGACGAGAACGCCATCCACCAGGCCGTGCTGGCCTACCTGTCGGACCTGACCCTGCTGTCGGTGACGGTGATCCCGCACTCGGTCACCTACATGTCGCCGCACCTGCAGGTGGCCACGCTCGACCACATCATGCACTTCCACCGCGCGGTCCGCGCCGACCAGTGGCTGCTCTACGACATGCTCTCGCCCTCGGCCTCCAACAGCCTGGGCATCGCCACCGGAAGGCTCTTCCAGAACGGCAAGCTCGTCGCCTCGTGCTCGCAGGAGGGCCTCATCCGGGTGCTCGGAACAGAACGCGAGATTCTCACCTGACCAGACCGTGCGGTTCCTCCTCAGAACGCGGTGAGGGGCCGCGATCCGTTACGGATCGCGGCCCCTCACCGCGTCTATCGCCCGAGTCGGCTCGGCGGCGTCACACCGAGGCGGTCTGGCGCAGCTGGTTGAGAGCGGCCCTCTCGATCTGGCGGACTCGTTCGGCGGTGATGCCCCAGACGGCGCCGATGTCGGCCAGCTTGGCCTGGCGGCCGTCGAGCAGGCCGTAGCGGCGGCGCATGACGTCGGCGGAGCGCTCGTCCAGGTCCGAGAGCATGCCCTCAAGACGCGTGCGGTCCTCCGCGTCGAGCACGAGCTCGTCGGGCCCGGGCGCGGTCTCGCGGGCGATGAGATCGCCGAGCGAGGTGTCACCGTCGTCCTCGACAGGGGCGTCGAGGCTGACGTGCTCGCGCGAGTAGCGGATGAGGTCGACGACCTTCGACTCCTCGACGCCGAGCTCCTCGGCGATCTCCGCCACCTCGGGCTCGCGGCCCAGGTTGCGTTCGAGGTTGCGACGCACCGCCAGGATCTGGTTGACCTGCTCCGCCACGTGGACGGGCAGCCGCACGATACGGCCCTGCTGGGCGATGCCACGGCTGATGGCCTGACGGACCCACCACGTGGCGTAGGTGCTGAACTTGAACCCCTTCGCGTAGTCGAACTTCTCGACCGCGCGAATCAGGCCGGTGTTGCCCTCCTGGACAAGGTCGAGGAGCGGCATCTGAGAGCGACCGTACTTGCGGGCCACGGAGACCACCAGACGCAGGTTGGCGCGCACGAAGTGCTGCATGGCGCGCTCACCCTCCTCCGCGATGAGCTCCAGCTCCTCGCGTGTGGCGTCACTTGAGGTCTCGGCGTCCCCGCGCAGGATCGCCTGGGCGTACTGACCGGCTTCGATGAGTCGAGCGAGCTCGACCTCTTCGGCTGCATCGAGCAGCGGCGTCTTGGCGATCGACTCGAGGTAGAGGCCCACCGAGTCCTTGCCGTCGATGCCGTCGTTGCTGCGTGCGCGAGTTTTCTCCATCGGTTCCCTTCCGTCGTCCATAGTGTCTAACAACGCGAGAGGCGAAAACCATTCCGGTTGCCAGTGAAAAGTTGAAAAGAGGCGCAACCGCGGGTAATCGTGCAACCACGGTCTGATGCCCCGAGGGCGGCGGCCCCGACGCCGGTCTCAGGTGTTCTGGCCCGGTCGGGCGCGGGTGGTCCCGTGCCCGGGCGGCGTCATCGGCCGAATGGTAGAACACTAAAGCATCTCATCGGCGGGAGTTCGGCCGCTGCCATTTGTTGCCGGGTGTCACACTTGGAGATGACGTCCTCTTGACGCGCACAGCCCTGAGTACGCCCTGAACCCGGGTCCATTCCGGGCTCGTCGAACGCTTCACTAGCTGGAAAGGTCCCCCGTGACGGCTCGTACCAAGAACCCGGCCCAGACCTCCGTAGATGCCGACGCCGTATCGGCCGAGAAGACGACGACTCGTACCCGCTCCAAGAGCACCACCGTCAAGACCACAGCAGGCCAGCGCGCCGCGAAGAAGACCACCCGCAGCTCCGCGTCGACAGCGAAGAAGGGCACCGCCCAGAACACCAAGAAGACACGGACGGCCGCCAAGAACACGACGAACAAGGCGGCCCTGACGCAGGTCATGGCCGGAAAGACCGCGGGAACCGCCGAGGCCGATGGCATCGAGGTCACCTTCGAACGGGACGGCGATGACATCGTGGTGCGCGCCGGCGGCAAGAAACGCAGCCTCGACGACGTCGACGAGTCGGCGTTCGACCACAAGGAGGCCGAGAAGGACGAGGCCGAGATCAACGAGGACACCGGCTTCAGCCTGTCCGACCAGGACGATGCCGATGAGCCCGAGCAGCAGGTGACCGTCGCCGGCGCCACGGCCGACCCGGTCAAGGACTACCTCAAGCAGATCGGCAAGGTCGCCCTGCTGAACGCCGCCCAGGAGGTCGACCTGGCCAAGCGCATCGAGGCAGGTCTCTTCGCGGACGAGCAGCTCGCCCAGCACCGCGAGAAGATCAAGGCCAGCGACATCGAGGACTTCGAGTGGATCGCCGAGGACGGGCACCGCGCCAAGAACCACCTGCTCGAGGCCAACCTGCGTCTGGTCGTCTCACTGGCCAAGCGGTACACCGGCCGCGGCATGCTCTTCCTCGACCTCATCCAGGAGGGCAACCTCGGCCTGATCCGCGCGGTCGAGAAGTTCGACTACACCAAGGGCTACAAGTTCAGCACCTACGCAACCTGGTGGATCAAGCAGGCCATCACCCGCGCCATGGCCGACCAGGCCCGCACCATCCGCATCCCCGTCCACATGGTCGAGGTCATCAACAAGCTCGCCCGGGTCCAGCGCCAGATGCTGCAGGACCTCGGGCGCGAGCCCACACCCGAGGAGCTCGCCGTCGAACTCGACATGACCCCCGAGAAGGTCATCGAGGTGCAGAAGTACGGTCGTGAGCCGATCAGCCTGCACACCCCGCTCGGCGAGGACGGCGACTCGGAGTTCGGTGACCTCATCGAGGACTCGGAGGCCATCGTCCCGGCCGACGCCGTGAACTTCACGCTCCTGCAGGAGCAGCTGCACGACGTGCTCGACACTCTCTCCGAGCGTGAGGCCGGTGTCGTCTCGATGCGTTTCGGCCTGACCGACGGCCAGCCCAAGACCCTCGACGAGATCGGCAAGGTCTACGGCGTGACGCGCGAGCGCATCCGCCAGATCGAGTCCAAGACCATGAGCAAGCTGCGGCATCCCAGCCGTTCCCAGGTGCTGCGCGACTACCTGGACTGATCGGACGCCGCACCGCCGGGCAGTTCCTACCGGGCGGCCCACCGGCGTCGGCCGGGCGCTGGTCGGCGCCGCGTGCGCCTCGCGGACGAATCGGTGCTGTCTGCCCCAGCGGACCTCGGGCGGTCAGCTGCCGAGAAGGGAGGTGTCGCCCTCGAGACGGACGGCGACCTCCTTGATCTTCTCGGCGTGCGCGCGGGCATGATGCGCGCAGAACAGAAGCGTGCCGCCGCTCGCGAGGCTCACCCGCAGGTGGGCCTGGGCACCGCATCGGTCGCAGCGGTCGGCTGCGGTCAGTCGGGTGTTCTCAACAACAGGCGTGCTCACGTTCACCACAGTACGCGCCGCGCACAACAGGCGTGCCGTTTGCGGCGAACCGGCGCCGGCGGGCCTGCCGCTCACCGGGATTGTTGGTGCCCGCCGATAAAGTTTCGCTCGTGTCAACCACGATGACCCGCAAGAAGTCCGACAAGCCCGGGACGGCGCGTTCCTACGGCGCGAAGAACCTCCTCGTCCTCGAAGGGCTCGAGGCGGTCCGCAAGCGCCCCGCCATGTACATCGGCTCCACGGACACCCGCGGCCTCATGCACTGCCTGTGGGAGATCATCGACAACGCGGTCGACGAGGCGCTCGCCGGCTTCGGCGACGTCATCCGGGTCGAGCTGCGTGCCGACGGGTCGATCCACGTGGCCGACCGGGCCCGCGGCATCCCCGTCGACATCGAGCCCCGCACCGGCCTGACCGGTGTCGAGGTGGTCTTCACCAAGCTGCACGCCGGCGGCAAGTTCGGCGCCGGCTCCTACGGCGCGGCCGGCGGACTGCACGGCGTGGGCGCCTCGGTGGTCAACGCCCTGAGCTCGCGCCTCGACGTCGAGGTCGACCGCGACGGCGCCACGTGGACGATGAGTTTCCAGCGGGGCATCCCCGGCGTCTTCGACGGCGACGGCCCCGACGCCGCCTTCACCCCGGGCAGCGGGCTGCGCAAGGTCGGCAGGGTGGCCAAGGGCGTCACCGGCACGCGCGTCACCTACTGGCCCGACCGCCAGATCTTCCTCAAGGACGCCCAGCTGTCGGTCGAGAAGCTCGTCGAGCGGGCCCGCCAGACCAGCTTCCTCGTGCCCGGCCTGGAGATCGTCGTCGACGACGAACGCGGCCCCGAGCCGGCCGTCGAGTCCTTCCGGCACGACAGCGGCATCAGCGAGTTCGCCGACTTCCTGAGCACCGGCGAACCCGTCACCGAGGTGCTGCGCCTGCAGGGCTCCGACTCGTTCGTCGAGACCGTCCCGGTGCTCGACGCCGGGGGCGCCATGACCCCCACCGACGTGGAGCGCCGGCTCGACGTCGACATCGCCGTCATCTG
This sequence comes from Propionibacterium ruminifibrarum, assembly GCF_900289195.1. Lineage (GTDB taxonomy): Bacteria > Actinomycetota > Actinomycetes > Propionibacteriales > Propionibacteriaceae > Propionibacterium > Propionibacterium ruminifibrarum. The sequence goes on along the minus strand of NZ_OMOH01000002.1, from coordinate 205,325 downwards.
GGACAACGGCTACGACACCGTCGAGCGCTCCTTCGTCAACATCATCGCCACCCCCAAGGGCGGCACCCACGTCCAGGGTTTCGAGCGCGGCCTGGCCAGGGCCTTCGCCGCCGGGCTGGACGGCACGCGCCTGCTCAAGTCGGGCGATGACGTCACCAAGGAGGACATCCTCGAGGGCCTCACGGCCGTCGTCACGGTGCGCCTGCCCGAGCCGCAGTTCGAGGGCCAGACCAAGGAGGTGCTCGGCACCCCGCCGGTCACCCGGCTCGTCGCGAGGATCGTCGAGGACCAGATGGGGGAGTACCTCAACTCCACAAAACCCGCCGTGCGAGCCCAGGCCCGCACGCTCATGGAGAAGGTCGTCAACGCCTCGCGCGCCCGCCGGGCCGCACGTGCCCACCGCGAGAACCAGCGCCGCAAGAACGCGCTCGAGTCCAGCTCCATGCCGCCCAAGCTGAAGGACTGCCGCAGCGCGGACGGCGAGCGCAGCGAGCTGTTCATCGTCGAGGGCGACTCGGCCCTGGGCACCGCGCTGCGCGCCCGCGACAGCGAGTTCCAGGCCCTGCTGCCCATCCGCGGCAAGATCCTCAACGTGCAGAAGGCCTCGCTCGGCGACATGCTGAAGAACCTCGAGTGCTCCTCGATCATCCAGGTGGTCGGCGCGGGCTCGGGGGCCAGCTTCGACCTGGACCAGGCGCGCTACGGCAAAGTCATCTTCATGGCCGACGCCGACTCCGACGGCGCCCACATCCGCTGCCTGCTGGCCACGCTGTTCTTCCGCTACATGCGCCCGATGATCGAGGCCGGCCGGGTCTACAGCGCCGTCCCGCCGCTGCACCGGTTCGAGCTGACGAACCCGAAGAAGGGCATGGACAAGTACATCTACACGTACTCCGATCCCGAGTACCAGCGGAAGATGGCCGAGCTGACGAAGAAGAAGATCCGCTTCAAGGAGCCCCAGCGCTACAAGGGCCTGGGCGAGATGGACGCCGACCAGCTGGCCGACACGACGATGAATCCGCGCCACCGCATGCTGCGGCGCATCACGATCGACGACGCCGAGGCCGCCTCCACGACCTTCGAGCTGCTCATGGGCAACGAGGTGGCCCCGCGCAAGGAGTTCATCGTCGCCGGCGCCTACCAGCTCGACGAGGACCGCATCGACGTGTGAGCCCGGTGTCCGGCCGCCGGGACACCCGCCCGGCCGCCGGTCCTGCCCGTAGCCTGGGGCGGTGAGCTCAGCCAGTACGCCGCCCCCGTCCAGGCCCGCCGCGCCCCCGGCCGCTCCCGCACCGCCCGGTGCCGCCTCGCGCACCCGCGTGCTGGCCTGGGCCCTGTGGGACTGGGGCACCCAGCCGTGGAACACGGTCGTCACGACCTTCGTCTTCTCCGTCTACCTGGTCGGCCCCTCGTTCGGCTCGGCCAACCACACCGCCTACGTGCAGTCGGTCTGCATGACGGTCGCCTCCGTCACGATCGCCCTCATCGCCCCCGTGCTGGGCCAGAACACCGACCGCACCGGCCGGACGATGAGCACCCTGCGCGTCCTCACCTGGGCCGTGGCGCTCATCAACGCCGCCCTGTTCCTCATCGCCGACGAGCCCGCCTACCTGTGGGCGGGTTTCGTCATGCTGGGCCTGGGCACGGTCGCATCCGAGGTCGCCGGCTCGGTCTACAACGGCGTCCTCGACCGCGTCTCGACGCCCCGGAACGTCGGGCGCGTCTCGGGCCTGGGCTGGGGCATGGGCTATCTCGGCGGCATCTTCGCGCTCATGATCATCTACGTCGGCTTCATCGCACCCGACGTCGGCCTGTTCGGCGTCACCGCCGAGCACGGCATGGCGGTGCGCACCGCCATGCTCCTGTGCGGGGCGTGGACGCTCGTCTTCACCATCCCGACCTTCCTCGTGCTGAGGGACGACCCGGCGCCGCGCGGCAGCCGGCTCGGCGTGCTGGACAGCTACCGGGCCCTGCTCGCCACCATCGTGCGGCTGTGGCGCCACGACCGCCGCGTCGTCTGGTTCCTGCTGGCCTCGGCCCTGTTCCGCGACGGCCTGACGGGCATCTTCACCTACGGCGGTGCGCTGGCCCGCAACACCTTCGGTTTCAGTGCCGGGCAGGTCGTGGTCTTCGGTGCGGCCGCGAATGTCATCGCCGGTGTCGCCACGATCTGCTCCGGCCGTCTCGACGACCGGGTCGGGCCCAGGGCGGTCATCGTCGGCTCGCTCGTCATGCTCGTCGCCCTGGCCACCACGGTGTTCGTCCTGCACTCGGGGGGCAGCACCGTCTTCTGGGTGCTCGGCCTGGCGCTGTGCGTCTTCGTCGGCCCGGCGCAGGCGGCCTCGCGCAGCTATCTGGCCCGCATCATCCCGCCGGGCAGCAGCGGCGAGATCTTCGGACTCTACGCGACGACCGGCCGCGTCGCCTCGCCGCTGGCCCCGCTCATGTTCGGCCTGTGCGTCGGTCTCGGTGCCCGCCTCACCGGGGCCGAGAACACCCAGTACTTCGGCATCGTCGGCATCGCCGTCGTACTCGCCGCCGGCCTGCTGGTCCTCCTGGCCAAGGTGCCGAAGGTGACGGCCGGGGCCGCGCGGGACTGATCAGCGGGCCTGCGCCCGGCCCAGGCGCAGCACCTCGTACATGAGGTCGTGCAGGGGGACGGGCACCGAGGCCTCGCGGGCGAGCCGGACGATCGCCCCGGTCTGCGCGTCGAGCTCGCTGGGACGCCCGGCCATCAGGTCGCGGCACAGCGATGCCGTGCTGTCGGCGGGCTGCTGGGCGTTGAAGGCCATGACCTCGTCGACCGCGTCCTCGCCCACGTCGACGCCCTGCGCCCGTGCGACGGCGGCGATCTCGGCGGTGGCGCGCCGCCACAGGTCGGCCAGCTGGGGCCGGTCGAGCAGCCGGCCGAGCGTCAGCCCGGTGATGGCGCCCAGCTCGCCGAGCGGGATCACCATCATGGCCTTGCGCCACAGCACGGCCCAGATGTCGTCCGGGGCGGGGGAGCCGACGCCGGCGCCCTCCAGCGCCTCGCGCAGGGCGCGGACGCGGGCGGTGCCGGTGTTGTCCCACTCGCCGACCTCAAGCGTCCCGGGGCCGCCGCGGCGGGCGATGACGCCTGGCCGTTCGATCATCGCGAAGATCTTCATGACGCCGGGGAGCGTGTGCCCGGCACCGACGGCGGATGCGGTCAGACGCGGGCCGTCCACGCCGTTCTGCGTGGTGACGACGGCCGTGCCGGGGCCGACGAGGGGGCTGGCGGTGGCCAGCGCCTCGGTGATCTGGGTGGCCTTGACGCAGCTGAGCACGTAGTCGACGGGGCCGATCGCGGCCGGGTCCGCGGTGGCGATGACCGGGACGGTGAACTCCTCGTCGCCGGTCAGCCGCAGCCCGTCCGAACGCAGCGTCTCAAGGGTGCGGCCCCGGGCGACGATGGACACGTCATGCCCGGCGCGGGCCAGCCGTCCGCCGAGAAAACCGCCCACGCCGCCGGCTCCGATGACGGCGAACCTCATGGGACCGAGTCTACGGGCAGCGCGGCCCGGCGCCGCCCGTCGATCGGCCACACCAGCAATCCTGCGGTTCTCGTGGAAAGACGCACGAGAACCGCAGGGCGTGCATGCCATTGCCCAGCCAGAGACCGTGCCCGCGGTCCGCGCGGCATGGTTCGCAGAGCAGACAGGGTGACCCGGAGCGGGTTCAGTGCGGCATGACGCGGGAGCTGACCGCCGCGACGGGCTGGGCGAGGGGGGTGCCCGAGCCGTCCCGCTTCCCGGTTGCCGGAGGCAGGTCCACGGCCGAACCGCTGGCCGCCGCCGCGACGGCGGGGGCAGGACCCACCCAGGCCAGTGTCAGGGCGTCCTCGCCCTTCAGGAAGCGATGGCAGCGCACCCCGGCGGTGGCCCGGCCCTTCGACGGGTACTCGTCGAAGTCGGTGAGTTTGACACTGCCGGCCTGGGTGCCCGGCAGGGCCTGCGAGGAACCCGACACGGTCACGACCACGGCGCCGGTCGTCGGGGAGGCGCCGAACCAGATGGCCTGGGCGTCCGCGCCGAGTCGGATGCCGGCCACGCCGCCGCCACCACGGCCCTGCGGGCGCACGAGCGAGGCGGGGAAGTGCAGCAGCTGCGCGTCCGAGGTGACGAACACCAGGTCGTCGTCCTCGGCGACGAGCTGCAGCGCGCCGACGAGTTCGTCGCCGTCATCGAGCCGGATGATCTCCCACGCGTCGCGGGAGAGCACCTCGGGGTTGACCCGCTTGACCACGCCGCGGCGGGTGCCGACCGCCAGGCCCGGCCCCTGCGGATCGAGCGTGGTCAGGGCGAGGGGCCGCTCCCCGCGGTCGAGGGCGATGAGCTCGGTGAGCCTGCTGCCGCCGCGCAGGTTGGGGGCGTTGGCCGTCTGCACGGTCTCGGGCAGGTCGAGGACGCGCGCCCTGACCAGCCGGCCCCGGTTGGTGACGACCCCGAACTCGGCGTGCGTGGTCGTCGCGATCGCCGAGACGACGACGTCATGGCGCCCGCGCGGCCCCTCGGCGGGCAGCACGCCGGGGTCGGCGGCGTCGGCCGGCCGGTTCATGCGGGCGACCAGGCCGGCGGAGCCGAGCATCACCCAGCACGGGCCGTCGGGGATCTCCAGCGGCTCGGTGGCCGCCGGCAGGACGGCGCCCGAGCCCTCGAGCAGCACCGTGCGGCGCGGCGTGCCGTACTGCTCCGCGATCTCGGTGAGCTGGGCGGCGACGAGGTCGTTCAGCCGTTCGGGGTTCTCAATGATCTCGGTGAGCTCGGCGATGCGGCGCCTCAGCTCGTCGCGTTCGGCCTCCAGCTCGATGCGGCTGAGCCTGGTGAGGCGGCGCAGCTGCATGTCGAGGATGTAGTTGGCCTGCACCTCGTCGAGCTCGAACGCCGACATGAGGCGTTCGCGGGCCTGGTTCGCGTCGTCCGAGGATCGGATGATCGCGATGACGTCGTCGATGTCGATCATTGCCAGCAGCAGGCCCTCGACCAGGTGCAGGCGCTCCTGGGCCTTGTTGAGCTGGAAACTGGCGCGGCGCAGGCCGACCTCGAGGCGGTGGTCCAGGTAGACCTGCAGCAGCTCCTTGAGGCCGAGGGTGCGCGGCTGCCCGTCGACGAGCGCCACATTGTTGATGCCGAAGGAGTCCTCGAGCTTCGTGTGCTTGTACAGCTGAGCGAGCAGGGCCTCGGGGTTGATGCCGTTCTTGACCTCGATCACCAGGCGCAGGCCGTTGGTCAGGTCGGTCAGGTCCTTCACGTCGGAGATGCCGGTGATCTTCTTGCCCTGCACCAGGTGCTTGATCTGCTCGATGATCTTCTCGGGGCCGACCGCGAACGGCAGCTCGGTGATGACGATGCCGCGTCGTCTGGGGCTGACCTGCTCGATCCGGGCCGTGGCGCGGGTCTTGAAGCTGCCCCGTCCGGTGGCGTAGGCGTCCCGGATGCCGTCCATCCCGACGATCTTCCCGCCGGTGGGGAAGTCCGGGCCGGGGATGAAGCGCATCAGCTCGTCGAGGTCGGCGTCGGGATGGCTCAACAGGTGCTTGAGCGCCTGGACGACCTCGACGAGATTGTGCGAGGGCATGTTCGTGGCCATGCCGACGGCGATCCCCGTCGCGCCGTTGACGAGCAGGTTCGGGAAGGCCGCCGGCAGGACGGCCGGCTCGGTCTCCTTGCCGTCGTAGTTGGGCCGGAAGTCGACGGTGTCCTCGTCCAGACCGTCGATCATCGGGAGCGCCGCCGGGGCCATCCGGCACTCGGTGTAGCGCATGGCGGCTGGCCCGGCGTCGGGCGAACCGAAGTTGCCGTGCCCGTCGACGAGCTTGAGACGCATCGACCAGTCCTGGCCCATGCGGACGAGGGCGTCGTAGATGGCCGAGTCGCCGTGCGGGTGCAGCTTGCCCATGACGTCCCCGACGACGCGGGCGCACTTGACGAACGCATGGTCGGGCAGGAGCCGCTGCTGGCTCATGCCGTACAGGATGCGGCGCTGCACGGGCTTCAGTCCGTCGCGGGCGTCGGGCAGGGCCCGTGCGTAGATGACCGAGTAGGCGTACTCGAGGAAGGAGGACTCCATCTCGTTCGAGACGTCGACGTCGATGATGCGTTCGGTGAAGTCGTCCTCGACGGGCGTGGTGGTGCGTGCCATCTGCTGATCTGCTCCTGACTGTGGGCCAGCCATGATTGTCCGGCATCAAGCCGGCGAGGAGAACTATTCCACGCCGTGCCGGCCCCGATCGACGCCGGGGACGCCGCAGGGCCGGCGGCAGCCCGGATGAACTGCCACCGGCCCTCGGCCGCACCGCCGTTCAGGCGCGGACGTCGACGACCACGCGGCCGTGCAGGCGATGCCCCATGAGGTCCTTGGCCGCCTGGAATGCCCCGGACAGCGGCACCGTGCTGGAGATCGCGTCGATGCGTTCACCGGGCAGCTCGGCGAGCAGCGCCCAGGCCTCCCGACGCGCCTCGACGGGCGCCTCGACCGAGTCCACACCGGCCAGGGTCACGTTGCGCAGGATGAACGGCATGACGGTACCGGGCAACTTGGGCGAGCCGGCCAGGCCGCAGGCCGCGACGGTGCCGGAGTAGACGGTCTGCGCCAGCGCATTGACGAGCACCTCACCGCCGACCGTGTCGATGACACCGGACCAGCGCTGCTTCTGCAGGGCGCCCTTGGCGTCGAGCAGCTCGGCGCGGTCGATGATCTGCTCGGCGCCCAGCTCGTGCAGGTAGCCGCCCAGTTCCCCGGGACGGCCGGTGAGGGCGGCGACGTGGTGTCCGGCTGCGGCCAGCAGCAGGGTCGCGACCGAACCGACACCGCCGGTCGCGCCCGTGACGAGCACGGGCCTGTCCTGCGTGGTCTCCAGCCCGGCGTGCCCCAGCCGCAGAACGCACAGGGCGGCCGTGTAGCCGGCGGTGCCGATCGCGGCGGCGCGGGCCGCCGTCATGGACTCGGGCAGCGCCACGAGACGGTCACCGGGTACGCGTGCCAGCTCGCTGAAGGCGCCGTTGCGGCTCTCCGACATGCCGATGCCGTTGAGGATGACCTGGTCGCCGGGTTTCCAGTTCGGGTCGGCCGACTCCTTGACGGTGCCGACCAGGTCGATGCCGCCGATGAGCGGGGTCTTGCGGACGATACCCGGCAGGCCGGTGAGGGCCATGGCGTCCTTGTAGTTGATGCTCGAGTGGCTGACCTCGACGAGAACGGGGTCGTCACCGAGGAAGGCCTCGTCGACCTCCTCGATGGCCGCGGTGTTGACGGGCTGATCGCTGCCACGCTCGTAGGCGGGATTGGAACGGATGACGATGGCGCGCGCCATGGCGAGGACCTCCATTGGTCGATTGTCAGACTTCCCTCAGCATGCCGGGTGTGGTCAGGGCATTGCAAGGGAACCAGGTCCCCGTCGGTGGCGGGGTGCCCGGCGGCGCCTGGGCGGCTGCTCGGTTTCGATGCCCAGGACGTCGGCCAGGGCGGGCCACAGGTCGTCGCCGTCGGCCCCGCGCAGCGAGGGCACCCGGCGCGGGTGCCTGGCGCGGTGCGGCTCGGCCACCAGTGGCACGGTGCTGTGGGCGAGGATCTGCTCGGTCGGGCTCAGGGTGCGCAGCACCACGGCGCGCACCCTGCCCGGGTGATTCTGCGCGAACTCCTCGTACAGCTCCGGGTCGTGCTGTCCGTCGTCGCCGATCATCACCCAGCCGATGCGGGGGAAGTCCCGGGCCAGCCTCGCCATCGCGTCGCGCTTGTGGTCGGTGCCCGAACGCATCCACGCCGTCGTCGTGGGCCCCCAGTCGGTGAGCAGCATCGCGCCGCGCGGGTAGCCGTGGCGGGTCATGAACCGGTTGAGGAAGTGGATCGAGGTCCACGTGCCGGTCGAGACGTAGAAGATCGGCGCCCCCGGGTGCTCGGCCAGCAGCCGCTGGTACATGCGTGCCATCCCCGGAACCGCCTGACGGTTGCCCTCGAGCTGGAAGAAACTGTTCCAGGCCGCCAGGAACAGGCGGGGCAGCCACGTGGTGATGATCGTGTCGTCGATGTCTGAGATGATGCCGAAGGCGGTGTCGGCGGCGATGACCTGTACCGGCACCTCGGTGGTCGAACCGTTGGCGGCGCTCAGCCGCAGCCGGTGCCAGCCGGGTTCGAGCCGGGCGGTCACCGTCAGGTCGACGTAGCCGCGCCGGTCTGTGCGCAGGATCAGCGTCCGCGAGCCGACGGTGAGCCGGACGGGGCGGTGGGGCGCCGGCAGGGCCAGGAAGTTGCGCCAGCCGCGGCGGTGCAGCCAGGCCGCGGCGTGGGAGGGGAGCCGCTTGTCGTCGGCGGGGCTCAGGACGAGGCGTCCCAGCACGCGGATGCGCTCCTCGGTGCCGTAGCCGACGAACGGAACCGGCTTCTCCCGCCAGCCGCGGCGGCGCAGCACCGCGCCGATCCGGCGTGTCACGAAGTCGGTGACGCGCACACCGATCGCGGGTCCGTGCCTCATGCCCACCAACCATAACGGGCGAGGGGCGCCGATGGGTTCCGGCTGTCACTGGCGGGCCGGTGAAGATGGCACGATGGTGCCGTGACGAACATCAGTCAGCCCACGCTTCCGAAGGCCCTGCGCGACCGCGTCGACGAGTGCGGGTTCTTCCCCGAACTCGTCGAGGACTCGGTCTCCATGGCGGTCGGGGGCGAGACGATCGTCGACTTCCTCGTCCAGCACGAGGCAACGGTCGGGGCCGAGGGCATCATCCGTCATCTCACCGTCCTCGTCCTCACCCCCGGGCGTCTCATCGTCAGCCACACCGACGAGGAGACCGACGCCCACGGCCGGGACTCGGCGGTCACCACGAGTGAGTCGGTGCCGCTGCGGCTGCTCGGGGTCATCACGGTGAGCCGGGCCGTCACCCACCCCGAGCACTACGGCGGCTCCGACTCGGCCGTCACCGAGACCTGGCTGACGCTCACCTGGGACGCCGTGCGGCGCCTGCAGATCGTCCCCGCCCACTGCGGCGACCCGTCCTGCACGGCCGATCACGGTTTCGAGGGTGAGGCGGCCGGCGAGGACATCACGATCCGGATGAGCCCGGCCGCGGACGGCCCGGAGAACGTGCAGCGCCTGGTCGAGTTCGCCTCGACGCTCCAACGTCTGGCCCACGGGCAGGGCCCGCGGTGAGCATTCCCGCCGGCCCCGGCTACGGGCGCGGGACACTCGCCGAGGTGCTCCCCGCCATCGCATCCCACCTGGGCGCCGAGGACGTCGACGACGCCCTGGGCATTCCGGAGGCCCGCGCCTACGTGCTCCTGCTCGTTGACGGGATGGGCTGGAACCAGCTGCGCGCCCACGGGTCCTCGCTGTCGCACCTGCCCGAGCTGCTCGCCGACTCGTTCCCGGTCAGCGCGCCCGTGCCCACCACCACGGCCTGCTCGCTGGCGACACTCGGCACGGGTTGCGCGCCCGGCGTACACGGCATCGTCGGCTACACCTTCCGGCCCAGTAGTGGTGCAGGGCTCCTGTGCCCCCTCGATTGGGGCCCCATGGACCCGCCCCCGGAGCGACTCCAACCGCACCCCACCTGGCTCGAACGCATGGAGCAGGACGGTGTCACCGTCACCACCGTCTCACAGGCCGCGTTCCGCGGCAGCGGCCTGACCCGCGCGGCACTGCGCGGCGGTTTCTTCCGCGGCTTCGGCAAGAGGGCCCCCATCGCGGCCCGGGCCGAGGCCGTCAGGGCAGCCGTCGCCGCGGGGCCGTCCTTCGCCTACGTCTACGAGGGAGGTCTTGACCACGCCGGCCACGGCAAGGGCGTCGCCTCCCGCCCCTGGCGCGACCAGCTGGCCCGCATCGACGCCGACATCGCCGTCCTGCGCAGGACACTGCCCGGGGACGTCTGCCTGCTCATCACCGGGGACCACGGCATGGTCGACGTGCCGGCCAGGGGGCAGGTCCCGCTCGAGGACACGCCGGGCCTGAGCGACCAGGTCGACCTCGTCGGCGGCGAGCCGCGCCTGCGGCACCTCTACACGCGCGAACCCGGGGCCGTCGCGGCGCGCTGGACCGAGGTCATGGGAGAGCGGGCCTGGGTCTGCACCCGCGAGGAGGCCGTCGCCGCCGGCTGGTTCGGTCCGCAGGTCACGGCGAGCACCACGGCACGGCTCGGGGACGTCCTCGTCGCCGCTCGCCGGGACTGGGCCGTCATGACCCGCACCCGTGAGCACGAGTTCCGGCTGGTGGGCCACCACGGCTCACTCGAACCCGCCGAGATCGAGGTGCCGCTGCTCGTGGACGCGGGTCGAGGCTGAGCGCCCGCCACGGCCGCGGGCCCGGGGAGCGGCGGGCTCCGGCTCGACAGAGCCCCCTCCGGGGCGCAGCGGGGTCAGCGCAGGTCCGTGTCCGAATCCCCGGGCTTGCGCGGGCCCCCGAACATGATCTCGTCCCAGCTGGGCACCGAGGCACGGTTCTTGCGTCGACGCGGGGTCTTCTTCTTCGGCTCGGACGGGGGCGGCGCCTCAAGCAGCGGATCCTGCTCGGGTTCGGGAGCCGTCTCGGTGCCATCGGTGTCGGCGGGCGCCTGCTCGTCGGACGGCCCCTGGTCCGCCCCCGGCCGTGTCTCAGCGGCTTCCTCCCGGGCCGGCTCGGACCCGTCGGGGGACGGCTCGTCCCGGTCGGGCTCCGGCGGCTCGTCCCGGTCTGCCTCCCCGACGTCTGCCCCGCTCACCGCAACCGGCTGGTTGAGGCCGGCGTAGACGTGCACGGAGTCCTCGTCGAAACCGGAGAGCATGTCGTACAGGACGTCCATGTCGGAGGTCGGGTTCGGAACGAGATCGTAGACGCCGCCCACCTTGGTCAGACCGGTGTGCTCGAGTTCGTCGCCCTCGTCGCCGTCCTCCTCGCCCCGGCCGTCGTCGAGCCCGCTGGACTCGGCCGCCTCGTAGACCTCGGCGAGCGCGGCGCCCCCGCCGGGTCGCCCGGAGGGCTGGACGGCCCGGACGATGGCCATCTCGTCATTGAGGTCGACGGTGGGTTCGGTGTCGGGGTCGGTTCTGCGGATCGGGGTGCGTGGACGTGGCGGCTCCTCACCGAGGAGCCAGCGGGCGTCGTCGCCGATGGCCGACGCGAAACGGCCGCGAGGGTCGAAGTCGAATCGCGCCTGGTGGACGGTGGAGCCGATGCGGTAGCTGGCCTGAACCGTCCAGTGACGGTCGACCCGGTCCTCCTCGCGCCAGGCGTCCCAGTCGACAGAGGCCGCGTCGATGCCTTCTGACCCCAGACGGGTGCGCACCGCCTGACCCAACTGCACCAGTCCGCGACCGTCGCCGCGGCGGCACTGGGCCGCCTGGGCCGTCGTGGCCATGTGCTCGCGCTCGGCCAGAACGGGGGCCGCGTAGCCCTCGATGCCGTCGACCGGCACCCCTGCGGCGCGTGCGACATCAGCAGGGGACTCGCCTGCGCGGATGCGGGACTGAATCTCGCGCGGCGTCAAGGCACTGTCCATCTGGCATCTCCCCGTATGCTGCCCGGGCCCGGGCCTGGTCGGTCATCATGACTCACGCGACTGGGCACGTGACTGGGGCAAATCTACCGCGCCCGGCTGTCCGCGAGTCCTCCCGGCATGCCCGCGGGGTGCGATCCGCGGGGACGTCGCCGTCGAGGCCGGCATGGCGAGGCGCCGCAGCGCCGCTCATCGTGCGTTGGCGGACCGTCCCCGTCCTCGTTCGCGACATGGTGTTTGTTTTGGGGATTCTTTGGGTATGATGCCCACGATTTACCGGTCAGGAGGTACTGTTCGCTGGCGCCGGTAGCGAAGCCCACCCATTTCTTTTCGGAAGGTCATCATGGCGACTGATTACGATGCACCCCGCAAAACTGATGAGGAGTCCCGCGAAGACTCGATCGAGGAGCTCAAGAACCGTCGTAACGACAAGAATTCTGGCAAGGTCGACGAGGACGAGGCCGAGGCGGCGGAGTCATTCGAACTGCCCGGCGCGGACCTGTCCCACGAGGAGCTGACCGTGCGCGTCCTGCCCAGGCAGTCCGACGAGTTCACCTGCGCCAGCTGCTTCCTGGTGAAGTCCCGCAGCCAGCTGGCGGAGGAACGAGACGGGAAGGCCTACTGCGTCGACTGCGTCTGATCCGGAGCCGAACAGGACCGGCCGGCTCACGTGTGATCGAACAACGGGGGTCCGCACCACAATGGTGCGGACCCCCGTTGGCGTCCTGGGGCGATCGGCCCGGGTCACTTCTTCAGGTTGACGTGGATCTTGCGTCTGCCCAGGTCGGGGATCTCACCGGTGAACCGGGTGATCCTGGCCGCCGCGCAACGCTCCACGACGAGCTGGATGACTGCCACGCTGATGCCGCTCGCGATGATCCAGCCCGCCGCCTTCGTCAGAGGGACCTTCGGATCATTCGGGTCAGGCGGCTCCTCGCCCGTGACCTTCTTCCATGAGGCGGTCAGGAGCTTCTGGCCGGCGACTGCTGCAACCGTGCCGAGGACTCCTGCAAGCACCTTGAACTGGGTATTTGTGGCGCGAGATGCCATCCTGCCTCCCATCTGGTATCGGCCGCGGACGTCTTGATCCGCTACGAACCCATCCTAAGGTCTGGTTCCGCGCCGACGGCTGCCTCGCCGTGGAGTGTCAGCCGTCAGGCCGCGAGGGCCGACTGGTTGGGGGTGTGGCGTTAGGCTTGAGCACGGCACGGCACCGGGCCTGCCGCAAAGTGAACCTCACGCAGACGCAAGACGATGGTGGGAAGCCTGAATGTTCGGCCGGAAGAAGCGCAAGGCAGTTGACGAGGACGCCCCCGAGGAGGAACTCCTCGACGAGACCGAGTCCGACGCGGACGAGGCAGCAGACGAGGCCGTCGACGACGTCGACGATGACGCAGAAGCGGAGTCCGATGAGCCGGAGGTCGAGCTCGACGAGTGGCAGCGGCTCGACGCGTCGCGCGACTGGCGTGAGGAGGGGCCCTTCGACCTGTCAGAGGTCGACCTGGACGCCGACGACATCGAACGCATGGACTTCGATGCGCTGATCCTGACCCCCTTCGACGGCATGCAGCTGCAGCTGCAGGTCAACCAGCAGACGCAGCAGTTGCAGGCGATCCTGGCCGTGTCGGGCCAGTCCGTCATGGAGCTGTCGCTGTTCGCCGCGCCGGCCCACCGCGACATGCGCGCCGAGGTGCGTGACGAGATGGTCGCCAACGCCCAGAAGGCCGGCGGCAAGGCCACCTTGACGGCCGGCCCGTTCGGCACCGAGGTGCGTCGCGTCGTCCCGATCACCACCCAGCAGGGCCAGCACGGCTACCACGTCTCGCGCACCTGGTTCGCCCAGGGGCCCCGCTGGCTGCTGCGCGGCGTCCTCATGGGCGAGGCGGGACTGGCCGAGGGCGTCGAGGGCTCCACCGAGCTGCTCTACGAACTCTTCGCCAACACCGTGGTGCGCCGCGGCGACAAGCCGAAGGTGCCCGGCGAGCTCATCCCGATGACCATGTCGCCCGAGCTCGCCGCCCAGACTCGGCAGAAGCCCGCCGGGACGAAGTGATCATGCCCGGCGGGGGTGGGCGCAGAGGCCTGTTGTCCCGATTGTTCGGCAGCGACCGGGACGACGACCAGGACGAGGCCCGCGACGACGGGCCGGTTCCCATCGCCACCGCACCCGCCAGGGAGCGCCTGACGCTCCAGGGCCGGGTGGCGGCCCTGGCCGCCAACCCGGGCCCCGGGCAGCACTGGCTCGAGGCCGAGTTGGCGGACGGTACCGGCACCGTGACGATCATCTGGATGGGCCGCCGCCAGATCGCGGGCGTCACCCCAGGCCGGGCCCTGAGGGTGACCGGCCTCATCGGCGAGCACCGTGGGAGACGCGTCATCTTCAACCCGCGGTACGAACTGCTCGCCTGAGCCGGGGATGGACCTGGTCAGCGCGTGGGGTGGCGCGGTGCCTCGGAGTCACTGCCGGCCAGGAGGGCGGTCAGCTGCCGCTCGTGGTCCGCACTGATCGTGAAGAGCAGTTCGTCGCCACCCTCGAGGGCCTCGTCCGGGCGTGGTGGCTGGGCCTGGCCGTCGCGGATGATCGCCACGAGCACGCCATCGCCGGGCAGTTCCAGGTCGCTCACGCGACGGCCGGTGGCCGGGGCCGAATCCGGCAGTGTCAGCTCGACGAGGTTGGCCGAACCCGCGTTGAAGGTCAGCAGGCGCACGACCGCACCGACCGAGACGGCCTCCTCGACCAGGGCCGACATGATCCGCGGCGTGGACACGGCCACGTCGACCCCCCACTGCTCGGTGAACAGCCACTCATTCTCCGGGTGATTGATGCGGGTGACGGTCCGGGGCACGCCGAACTCGGTCTTGGCCAGCAGCGCGTAGACGAGGTTGACCTTGTCGTCACCGGTCGCGGCGATGATCACATCGCAGGTCTCCAGACCCGCCTCGGCCAGCGAATCCATCTCGCAGGCGTCGGCGAGCAGCCACTCGGCCTCCGGGACCGCATCGGACCTGATGGCGTGCGGGTCCTTCTCGATGAGGAGCACCTCGTGCCCGTTGGTGATGAGTTCGCGAGCGATGGAACGGCCGACGTTGCCCGCCCCGGCGATGGAGATGCGCACCGTGATTCCCTCTCAGTCCTGTTCGGGTGGGTTCGACATGGCCTCGTACGCCGAGGCGGCGCGTTCGGTGGGCACCGCGGCGTAGAGTACGTCGCCCTCCTGAACCAGCAGCTCGCCCGAGGGCACCATGCCGGTGCCCAGCCGGGTGAGGAACGGGATCCTCAGGTGCAGGCGGTGTTCGATGGTCTCGATGGGGGTGCCGACCCATTCGGCGGCGAAGGGCATCTGGTAGAGCGCCGTGGTGCCCGACGGGTCACGCCACACGGGGGTGGCCGCGTCCCCGAGGAGCCGGTTCATCACCTGGCCGGCCGCCCAGCGGATGGTGGCGACGGTGGGGATGCCGAGTTTCTCGTACACCTCGGCGCGCCCCTGGTCGTAGATGCGGGCGACGACGTTCTGCACGCCGAACTCCTCGCGGGCCACCCGGGCCGCCAGAATGTTGGAGTTGTCTCCGCTCGCCACTGCGGCGAAACCGTCGGCATCACGGATACCGGCCCGGATGAGCACGTCACGGTCGAAACCGATGCCCTTGTAGGTGTGGCCGCCGAATTCCGAACCCAGACGGCGGAAGGACTCGGCGTTCTGGTCGATCACGCTGACCGTGTGCCCGCGCCGCTCCAGGCCGCGGGCCAGGGTCGAGCCGACACGCCCGCAGCCCATGATGATGATGTGCACCTCGACCTCCGCTCCGGCCACCGGCCCGGACGATGCCGGCAGCGCTGACAAGACTAGCCAAGCCCCGGGGACGGCCGCCCGCACGCTCCTGGGCCGACCCCGGCCGGATTCCCAGCGGCCGGATGCCCCGGTCGGTCGTCCGCACGCTCCTGGGCCGATCCCCAGCGCCCTCTCTGATCGAGGGGTCGGCGGCTGCCGCTCGCTCTGAGCAGCCCACAGCCGGACCTGCCGGCGACGGCGCTCGACCGCAGGCCCTCTCCTCGTGCCGCACCGCATCGGCCGGGCGAGTCGACCGCCGAGGGCTCGCCCGCGCCGCGACGCAGCCGCCGTGACCCTTCGGCAGGGCGTGCCGGCCCCCGACCGGACTAGGCTGAGTTCCTGTGAGGATCGGGAACGGGGCCGGACGCTGCGATGGTGCGCGGGCCTCTTCGCCGCGCGCCCTTGAGCCACGGTGCCCCCGCTGTGGTGCCCCCGTCGTGCGGGGCGGTGCGGCATGAACGAGTTCATCGGACCGCTCGAACTCGGACCCATCGCCCACGGCGGCCACGTCGTGGCCCGTCACGAGGGCCGTGTCGTCTTCGTCCGCGGCGGGCTGCCCGGCGAGACGGCGATCGTCGAGCTCACCGACACCCGCCACGACCGGTACTGGAACGGGCGCGTCCGCCGGGTGCTCGAGGCCTCACCCGACCGTGTCGAGCCGGAGCTGGCGCCGGCCGCCTACGCCGGCACCGATTTCGCCTTCGCCACCCTGGCGGCCCAGCGCCGCCTCAAGGCGCAGGTGGTCACCGAGCAGCTCGCCCGCCTCGGCGGCGTCGACGCCGAGGTCCGGGTCGAGGCGGTGTCCGGTGATCGTGAGGGCTGGGGCTGGCGCACCCGGATGCGGTACCTGCACGAGGACGGCCGGGTCGGCCTGCGCGGCTACCACACCGACGAACTCGTCGAACCACCGGCGGGGACGGGTTTCCTGCTCGCCGACCCGCGGGGGCCCGCGCCGCACGACCTCGCGCGTCATGCCGCCCGTGCCGGGCGCGAGATCACCGTCACCGTCGCCGACTCGGGCGTGACGGTCACGAGCGACGGCCGGGTGCTCTCCGGCGAGCCGGTCGTCACCCAGCAGGTGCGCGGAATGGACTTCCGGGTCCGCGCCGACGGCTTCTGGCAGGTGCACCCCGGCGCCGCCGAGGCCCTGACCGACGCCGTCCTGAACGCGCTCCGGGTGCGCGAGGGGGAGAGAGTGCTCGACCTGTACTGCGGCGTGGGTCTGTTCGCCGGCGCGCTCGCCCGGGCCGGCGCCCGGGTCACGGGCATGGAGGCGAACCAGACGGCCGTGCGCCTGGCCCGCGCCAATGTGCCTCAGGCCCGCTTCCTCGCCTCCCGTCTCGAACGCGGCCTGACCAGGCTGGGAACGCGGGCCGATGCCGTCGTCCTCGACCCGCCGCGCTCGGGTGCCGGCAAGCGGGTCATCGACGCGGTGACCGGGCTGGGTGCCCGCGCCATCGTCTACGTCGCCTGCGACCCGGCGGCCCTCGGCCGCGACGTGGCCGGCCTGCGCGCCCGCGGCTACGAGCTCACCGGGGTGCGGGCCTTCGACATCTTCCCCATGACCCACCACGTGGAGACCGTTGTCCTGCTGACGAGGGGTCAGGGGTAGGAGCGTGGGGGAGTCTCAATGAGGCTAGAGACAGAGAGGCTGCTGCTGCGCTGCTGGACTGAGAACGATGCGGAAGACTTGTTCAAGTACGCCAGCGATCCCGCCGTGGGGCCGATCGCCGGGTGGGCCGTTCACACGAGCGTTGAGAACAGCCGCCAGATCATCCGGGGCGTACTGTCCGCGCCGGAGACATATGCGGTGGTCCTGAAACGGACACGGCGACCGGTCGGCAGCATCGGATTGATGATCGGTGCGGCGAGCAACATCGGCATTCCGGACACCGAGGGTGAGATCGGCTTCTGGATCGGTGTTCCCTACTGGGGGCAGGGGCTCATTCCGGAGGCGGTCCGTGAGGTCATCCGCCATGGCTTCGAGGATCTGGGGCTGGACAGGATCTGGTGCGGCTACTTCGATGGGAATACGCAGTCGAGGCGGGTGCAGGAGAAGTGCGGGTTCACCTATCAGCGCACCGTGGAGGACGTTCCTTGTGCGATACCGGGACTGCTCCGGACAGAACACATCACGTGCATGTCGAAGCAGGAATGGTCATCGGGAAGGTGAGTCGCCATTCATGGGAGCGCTCACCGAGCGGGGGCCGGACGTGCGGGGCCGGGATGAGTGCTTCGTCCCCTCTTGATCGGGCTCAGGTACACTGATGGCCGGCCAGAAGAGGGATCACCGGCCCGAGGGCTTGACGGCTGGAGAGCGTGGCATTGCTCTCGTTTTCTTTCCGGTTCATCCGCGGTGATTTCTTGAAAGGTGGGAAAATGACGCGCCGGTGCCTTGCCCGGTGTGGTCGAGAATGGGGAGGTCGTGTTGATGTTAGCGTACTTGCTGGCGATAATATGTGCACTCCTGGCGATCCTGTGTTTCTGTATCGTATTGCTGCGGAGGGACAACAAGAATCGCTGCACCGCTCACGTCGTCGGCACGGTGACCGGAGGCTCGAAGGTGCACTACGGTTACAATTTGTTGCCCAGGTGCGCGTACCGGGTCAACGGCACGGATTACGAGGTGACGGGCCCGAGATTCGAGTATGGCGTGACAGGCCCCTCCGTGCAGAGCAACCTCACGACGAGGGAGGACCTGCCGAGAACGTTCAAGGGCCGGCAGGTAACGTTCTCCGGCAACATCAGGTCACTTCACTACCGCGATCTCCACTACCACAAGAGCGCACTGAGTGAGCTCTATCCGGTCGGCTCCGAGGTCGACATCTGGTACGACCCAGCGGAC
This sequence comes from Propionibacterium ruminifibrarum, assembly GCF_900289195.1. GTDB lineage: Bacteria > Actinomycetota > Actinomycetes > Propionibacteriales > Propionibacteriaceae > Propionibacterium > Propionibacterium ruminifibrarum. The sequence continues at coordinate 187,167 of NZ_OMOH01000002.1, read as the reverse complement.
CCCCGCAATGCCTATGTGCAGTGACCGATCCGGGAGGGGAGGGTCCTGCGGATCCTGATGTCCGTGTTCGGCTCGGTGTTCCTGCTCGCCGCACTGCTGTTCCTCTTCCTGGGGGTGTCCGGGGTGCTGTGATGTCCGCGGCATCGCCGGCCCGCGCGGCGTCGACCTGCAATGATGCTTATCCATGGGACGCCGGGAATATGATTCGTGTATTGCTGTCGATATGAACAAACCGCATTGGAAGGAACTGGTCGCATGATCAAGATCATTGCCACAATGTCTGTCAAGGCTGAGAACAGCGAGGATTTCAAGGCCATCGCCAAGGAGCTGGTGGCCAAGTCCGCTGCTGAGGAGGGGAATATTTCTTACTCCCTGAACGTCAGCCAGAACGATCCCAGCTGTTTCGCCATCGTGGAGTTCTGGAAGGATCAGGCGGCCATCGACTTCCACAACGCCACCGAGCACTTCACCACCCTGCTTCCCAAGCTGGCGGAACTGTGTGACGGTGAGGTCGGCATCGAGCAGTTCGATACCATCGAATTCTAATGCAGGCTGGAACGGGCGGCCCCGCGAAAAGGCGGGGCCGCTCGTTCCCGTTCAGCCATGAAAGCAGTGGGTGCATCCGTTCAGTGGGTGGCGCTGCGCTTGCCGGCAAGATCACGGCGCAGTAAAGTCTGCCAGCATGACGAGCGACAGGAAGAAACCGAATGAGATTCTCGTTCGCGGCGCCCGGGTGCACAATCTGAAGAATATCGACGTCGACATCCCCCTCGGCGAACTGGTCGCGATCGCCGGGGTCTCGGGCTCGGGGAAGTCATCGCTGGCGCTGGGCGTGCTGTACGCCGAGGGTTCTCGTCGCTACCTGGAAGCGCTGTCCACCTACACGCGCCGCCGGATCACGCAGGCAGGCCGCGCCGAGGTCGACCAGGTCCGTCATGTCCCTGCCGCGCTCGCCCTCCACCAGCGCCCGGGCATCCCCGGGGTCCGCAGCACCTTCGGCACCGCATCGGAACTCCTGAACAGCCTGCGGTTGATGTTCTCCCGGCTCGGCAGTCATCGCTGCCCCAACGGGCATTCCTGCCCGCCGAGCATGGACGTGGCCCTCATGCTGCCGATCACCTGTCACGTCTGTGGCGAGGAGTTCTACGGGCCCGGCGCGGAGGAGATGGCCTTCAACTCCGACGGCGCCTGCCCCACCTGCACGGGTACGGGGGTGGTCCGTACGGTGGACGAATACACCCTCGTGCCGGACGAGTCGCTGTCCATCGACGAGGGTGCCGTCGCGCCATGGCAGAACCTCATGTGGGCGCTCATGAAGGACATCGCCCGCGAAATGGGGGTGCGGACCGATGTTCCCTTCCGCGATCTGACCCCCGCCGAGCGTGACATCGTCTTCCACGGTCCAGCCGAGAAGAAACACATCTTCTACGTCAACGAGAAGACCAATGTGGCGGCCGAGATGGACTTCACCTATTACAGCGCCGTGCACACCGTCGAGAACGCGCTCTCCAAGGTGAAGGACGAAAAAGGCATGAAACGGGTGGAGAGGTACCTGCGGGAAGCCGCCTGCCCCGACTGCGGCGGTACGCGCCTGAGCGCCAAGGTGCGCTCCACCACGCTGGTCGGCATCGACCTGGCGGAGGCCACCGCCATGACCCTGGACACCCTGATCGACTGGGTCCGGCAGGTCCCCGACACCCTGCCTGAGCAGATGCGCCCGATGGCCATGAGCATCGGACAGTCGTTCCTGGACAACGCGCGCCGCCTCGACGACCTCGGGCTCGGCTACCTGTCCCTCGACCGTGCCAGCAGCACGCTCTCCACCGGAGAGCGCCAGCGTGTGCAGCTCGCCCGCGCCGTCCGCAACGAGACCACCGGTGTGCTCTACGTGCTGGACGAGCCGAGCATCGGCCTGCACCCCTCGAACATCGACGGCCTCATGGCGGTGGTCGACGACCTCATCGCGGACGGCAACACCGTGGTGCTCGTGGATCACGACGTGCGCGTGCTCAAGCGTGCCGGCCACATGATCGAACTGGGGCCGATGGCCGGCAGCCAGGGCGGAACGATCCTCGCCCAGGGCCGCGTCGACGAGATAACCCGTACGCCGGCCTCCAGGATCGCCCCGTTCATCACCGGGGAAGCCGATGTGCTGACCCGCAGGCGCGCCGGCCGCGACGAGTTGTTCGCGCAGGGGACCATCCGCATGGCCACCACCCCCATCCACACGGTGCGCGCGTTGAACGTCGAACTGCCCAGGGGCCGGCTGATCGCCGTGACCGGGGTGTCGGGTTCCGGCAAGACGACGATGGTGCTGGAGAGCCTGATCCCCGGTATCACGGCGCAGTGCGAGGGGCAGAAACTGCCGCCCCATGTCGTGGCCATCGATGCCGAGGGGATCCGCCGTGCCAGCCTGATCGACGCCTCACCGATCGGGGTCAACGTCCGATCCACCGTGGCCACCTACAGCGGAGTCCTCGACAACCTGCGCAGGCTCTTCGCCGGGACGGACGCCGCCAAGGCGCAGAAGCTGAAGGCCGGGGCCTTCTCCTACAACACGGGCTCGCTGCGCTGCCCGACGTGCGACGGCACCGGGCAGATCTCCCTCGACGTTCAGTTCCTGCCCGATGTCACGATTGTCTGCCCCGCCTGCGAGGGCACGCGGTACGGCGCCGAGGCCGAACAGATCCGCTGGTCGCCGGGGCGTTCCGACACGACGTACTCCCTGCCGGAGCTCATGGCGATGACCGTCAGCGATGCGCTGGAGGTATTCGGGGGAGCCAAGAAGATCCACGAGAGGCTGGCCATCCTCGACGGCCTCGGTCTCGGCTACCTGACCCTGGGCGAGGACACGCCGGCGCTCTCCGGCGGAGAGGCGCAACGTCTCAAGTTGGCGAGCGAGATGGGCAGGACCCAGGTCGGCAGCGTGTTCGTCTTCGACGAGCCCACCATCGGGCTGCACCCGCTGGACGTGCAGGTCCTGCTGGACGTGTTCAACCGCCTCGTCGAAGCCGGCGCAACGGTCATTGTCATCGAGCACGACCTGGACGTGATCGCCAACTGCGACTACGTCGTCGACATGGGGCCGGGAGGCGGTGACCAGGGCGGACGAATCGTTGCGAGCGGTGCGCCGGAGGACATCGTCTCGAACGAGGAGAGCGTCACGGGACGGTACCTGGCCGAACTCGTGGGGCAGGCCTGACGCGTGGGCTGTCTGTCACCGGCAGATGATTCCGGTGGCCGGTCAACGGTGGTGTGGTGATCATGGCAGGGTGCGGACAATGAACGGCAAGCGGGCACTGGGGAACTCGCTCCTGGTGCTGACGGCCATGCTCTGGGGAACGGCCTTCGTCGGTCAGCGCGCCGGCATGGCCGACATCGAGCCGATCACGTTCACCGCGGCGAGGATGACGCTGGCGGCCGTCGCGGTCGGACTGGTTGCGCTCGCATGGGGTCGCGTGGCGGGGGAGAACTCGCAGGCCCCTGTCGTGGAGGAATCACGGCGGCGTCACGGAACGATCATCGGCGGTGTCTGCTGCGGTGCGTTCCTCGCCGCCGCCAGCATCTTCCAGCAGATGGGTATCGTCCACATCACGGCGGGGAAGGCCGGCTTCATCACCGCCATGTACATCCTGCTCGTTCCCGTCGTCAGTTTCCTGATCTTCAGGAGAAGGACGACCCGGCTGGTGTGGCTCGCGGTACTGATCGGCGTGGCCGGCATGTACCTGATATGCATGACGGAGGGATTCAGCCCGGCCCGTGGTGACGCCCTCGTCGGCATCAGCGCCCTGCTGTTCAGCGGCCACATCCTGTGCTGCGATCACTTCGCCAGGATCGCGGATCCCATCCGGGTCTCGGCAATCCAATTCACCACCGCGGCGGCCCTCTCGGCCGTCGTTGCCCTCATGGTGGAGGACCCGAGCTGGGGGAGGATCGTCTCGGCCGCGATCCCGATCGTGTACTGCGGTCTCGTGTCCGGGGGCATCGGATACACCCTGCAGATCACCGCCCAACGGTTCACCGATCCCACGGTCGCGGCCCTGCTGTTGAGCCTGGAGGCGGTGTTCGCCGTCGTGGCGGGGGCGGTCCTGCTCGGCGAACGCATGAGTCCCCGCGAGACGGCCGGTTGTGTCGTGATGCTCGTCGCGATCGTTCTCGCCCAGGTCCCCTCCCGGGCACGGGAAGGAGTAGGCGCCGCGTCGGCGGGCTCGTCCGCTGGATGACTTCGCTGGGGCAGGACGTGGCCTCCGGGGCTCCGTGGCAGCTGATCCCCCCCGGGGGATCCGACGTCCTTGACATGTTCGCCGGAGCCGTGCCGATGATGCTCCAGACGTGTCGAACCGGAGCAGGTGGGAGTGGTGGCATGGACATGAGGCTGTTCGCCCTGGCCCTTGGCAGGTTCGTTGCCGGGCTGGTGCTCGTCCCCGTCCTCCTTCTCGTTCCGGCGGGCACCGTGCACTACTGGAATGCCTGGCTGCTCATGATCGTGCTCTTCGTCCCCATGCTCGGGGTGGGGCTCGTCCTGGCGATGAAGGACCCGGAACTGCTGCGCAAGAGGCTGAGCAGCACCGAGGGCGAGACGGAACAGAAACAGGTCGTCCTGCTGAGCGGCTTGGTGCTCGTGACCGCATTCATCGTCGCCGGGCTGAACCACAGATTCCAGTGGTTCATCATCCCGGCGTGGCTCGTCTGGGTCGCGACAGTGATCTTCCTGCTCTCCTGCCTGCTGTGCGCCGAGGTGATGCGGGAGAACGCCTACCTCTCGCGAACCGTCGAGGTGCAGGACCATCACGAGGTGATCGACACGGGTCTGTACGCCATCGTCAGGCACCCGATGTACTCGGCGGTCCTGACGCTGTTCCTCACCATGGCGTTGGTCCTGGGATCGCCGCCGTCGTTGCTCGTCCTGTTGCTGACCATCCCGATCATCGCGAAACGGATCAGGAACGAGGAGCAGGTGCTCGTGGCGGGACTCGACGGCTACGCGGAGTACAGGGACCGGGTGAGGTACAAGGTCGTCCCCGGACTGTGGTGAGCCGGGCGCCGAGCCGACCATTGCGGGGGCCGAGCCGGCACACGAGGGCCCTTCATGCCCTCACGGCGGGGCGATCCACGATGGCCGCCCAACGCCGGAGGGTCTCGGACGATCCACGCGGTGCCCGTCCGATCCCCGTCGTAGGGGGCAGTACCGGTTCGGTCGGATAACCTGGTGCGCCAGAGGAGCCGTCACATGCACGTCGTTCAGTACGAACCCAGGTACAAGCCCTACTTCATACGGTTCAACACCGAATGGATCACCACCTACTTCGGCCCGCTCGAGGATGAGGACCACTGGACCTTCGAGCACCTTGAGGAACTCATCGACACGGGGGCGATGGTCTTCTTCGCCATCGAGGGCGACGACGTGCTGGCCTGCTGCATGGCCATGCCGGTGCCGGGAACCGAGCCCGGGGCGGGTTCTTCCTGGGAGATCTGCAAGCTCGGCTCCACGAGCGAGCGGCCGCACGCCGGAGCAGGAAGTCTGGTCTTCGGCGCAGCCATGCGCTGGGCCCTGAACAAGGGCGCCAGTCGTCTCCAGCTCATCTCGAATACGAGACTGGGCCCGGCCCTTGGCATCTACGAGAAGTTCGGTTTCCGCCGGGTCGAGCTCGACGACTACGGTTACACCCGCGGCGACATCGCCTTCGAGTTCGTCCCGGGCCGGGACCGGCCAGGACCTGGCCACCGCAACACCTAGGGCCTCGTGCTTCGGCTGTTCGCGACGTATCGTCGTGATGAAACGCTTCCACGCTCCGCATGACGAGGTGATCCTGATGGGTGCAGACGTGCAACCAGCCGAATCGGCGGCAGGATCGCGGAAGAAGGCGCCCGGCACCGTCATCCCGATGTGCCCGTTGAGGCCGGAGGACTACTGCAGCCAGTGCCAGGCCTACGCCACCGGTCCGCAGGACTGCGGGCTGGTCTACATGGTGCTGCACGACCCGGAGCTGCGGGAGATGTACAAGGAACAACTGGCCCGATACCGCGAGGCCGGCAGGCAGTGGAACCAGTCACACCGGGCCGCCGGGAAGACGGAGGCCCTTGACGTCATGGAAGGACAGGACACATGAGGATATTCGTTGCCGGAGCCAACGGCCGTGTCGCCGACGCGACCATCGCCGGGCTCGTGGCCCGCGGCCACGAGGTGACGGCCGGGGCGCGCGACCCGGGCAAGGTCACCGTTCGCGAGCACGTGCACCCGGTCGCTCTCGACCTGCACGACGACGTGGAGACCCTGGCCCGGGCCGTCGACGGCCACGACGCCGTCTACTTCCTCGCCGGCTCCCGCGGCGGCGACCTCCTCGCGACCGACGCCTACGGGGCCGTCAAGCTCGCCCAGGCCACCCAGAGCCGGGGGATCCGGCGTTTCGTCCTGCTCAGTTTCCTGTTCTCGCTGCAGCCGGACAGGTGGTCGGACAGGCTCATGAACTACTGCATCGCCAAGTTCTTCGCCGACAACTACGTCAGCGAGCAGACCGACCTCGACTGGACGATCGTCCAGCCCGGCGCCCTCACCGAGGACCCCGGAACGGGCAGGATCCGGCTGGACCCGCCCGACGTGGGGCCGATCCCGATTCCCGACCTCGCGGACGCGCTCGTCGCAGTGCTGGAGAGCACCAACACCTACCGTCGCACGGTGCCGCTGATCGGCGGACCGGACCCGGTCGACGAGGCCATCACCGCCTACTGAACCCCTCAGTTTTCCCGGGCGTCTCAGAACCGGAAGTCCATCGTGCGCACCCGCTCCAGGTGACGGGCGTGGCGGGCGCGCATCCGGCGCGCCCAGGCGCCGTCGCCGGCCTGTCCCCTGACCAGGCCGTGATGGATCCACGTCGAGCGGCGCACGCCCAGCTGCTTGAGCGTCTGGCCCATGAAGATGCGCTTGATCGCGTTGCCGTTGAGGAAACGGATGTAGGACTTCGGTGAGGTGCTCGTCGTCAGCACATAGGCACGGCGCAGATTGCCCAGTTCACCGTGGACGCCGCGCGCCGACACCGTGTGCGAGAGCCCCTCGCCCTCCTTCATCACCTTGTCGATGAAGCCCTTGAGCATGCCCGGGATGCTGTTCCACCACAGCGGGGTGATGACGATGAGACCGTCTGCGGCGCGCAGGAAGCCGAGGTACCTGGTCACCAGCGGGTCGTGGGTGCCGCCGGAGCTGAACAGGCGCAGCTCCTCGGCGTCGTAGAAGGGCAGGAAACCGTCGGCGTGCAGGTCCATCAGGTCGTACTCGACGCCGTGCTCGTCGAGGTTTGCCGTCACCTGCTCGAGGATGGCGTGGTTGAGACTGCCCTCCCACGGGTGGCAGTAGACGATGGCGATTCTCATGAGGAACGGTTCTCCTTCAAGGATGCGGCGGATACGGGTGCCTGAGCCGGCTCGTCGCCGCTCAGCAGGGCGGCCAGGGTTGCGGACATGAGCGATTCGGGATCGGCCACGAGACCCAGGCGTGTCAACTGCCCCAGCCCGCAGACGAAGCCCCAGAGCTGAGTGAACAGCAGCGAGCCGTCGAGACCGTGGTCAGCCGCCGCGCGTTCCACCGTGGTCAGGGTTCGCTGGGCCAGGGGATAGGGTCCCTCGTCATCGGCGAGCGGATAGGACAGGACGAACTCGAGGAGCCTGCCCTGCTCGCGCATGAGGTCGATGAGCCCGCGACCCAGTTCCAGCAACGCGTCGTACGGGGCGAGGGCATCGATTGTTTCCGCGTCGGGCAGCAGGTCCAGAACCCGCTGTGACGCGGTGCGTGCGACGGCGTTGAGCAGGTCCTCCCGGCCGCCGGGGAAGCACCGGTAGAAGGCGCCAGTGGTGAGCGACAGCTCCGCCATGAGAGGCCTCAGTGAGACCTGCTCGGCGCCGCCTGTGGTGATTCTGGCCAGGGCCGCGTTGATGATCTCAGCCCTGACCGCGTCGGGACCGGGTCTGGTGACCATGCTCCTCCAATGTCGCGGCGTCCATCGTGGGTCCTGCACCTGGTCCGAGGACCGGTGCCCCGCCCCATAAGATAACACTGTTATCAATGTGTTGGGGTCGACGCCCGCCTGAACGACCCGGTTGGCCCTCGTGACCTGTGAACCGATCCCATCGGTGGGGATGCCCGCAAGAAACGCGGGGAGAGAAGGGCGGCGTCGGAATGCAACGATGCGGCCCCGAGGAGGCCGAACCTCCCCGGGGCCGCATCGTGCCCGTTCAGGACTGAAGGAGCGGGTTGTACTTCAGGCTGTTGTAGCGGGCCGGGCACTGCTCGTCCAGCAGGATGCCGTCGGCCAGGTGCCCCTCGCGGCGCAGCTCGTGCAGCCTGGGCACGAGACGGTCACGCACGTGCCAGGGATCGATCGTATTGAGGTAGACCTTCGTGCCGCCTTCGAAACCGGCCAGCGTCGAGACACGCCACTTGAGGTTGATGTGCCAGGGCATCGGGACGTCCATGTCGGGGGAGCGGTGATGCCATTCCTCGTTGCAGGGCACCTCGGTGCCCGTCGCGGCGTGGATCGCGTGCAGCAGGGCCGACATGTCAGCAACCTCTTCGGGGCTCTGCAGCCACGGCTCGCAGGTGCTCGACTTCGAGTAGATCTCGACCGTCGGGTAGCGGTGCCCGAACCCGGCGAAGGCGATCGCCGAGTCGTTCTCGGCGATCACCAGATTGTGCTGCACGGCCTCGTTGAGCACGTACTGGTTGAAGGCGTTGATGTTGGCGCGCAGCGCCGCGACCTCCGCGTTCGTCTGGGCGCCGTGCTCGTCCATCGCCACCAGCTGCTTGTGCAGGTGATCGATGGAGGCCCCAGCCGGTTGCAGCCAGTTCTGGAAGACCGCCACGTAGCGGGCGTAACGGTTCTCCTCGTACAAGTCGTGCAGCGCCTCGATGGTGAAGGCCGTGTACTGCTCGTGCTCCTCGACACTCAGCGAGCCGGACCCGGCCAGCTGACTGCTGTCGGCGGCGAAGTCCATGTAGTGGCGTCGGGCGACGATGACGTCGTGCGAGGACGCGAAGAAGGCCAGCGAGTCCTCGAGCATCTTCTCCTCGCCGACCTCGGCGATCTGGTCGGGGCTCAGCCCCGAGGCGGCCAGCTTCGCCCGGCAGATGCCCAGCAGGTGCTGACGTCCGGCAGGGTCATTCCGGTAGCGCTCGTAGGCGGCCATCACGGACGGTGAGGGACGGTAGTCGTAGTTGGTGCGCCAGTAGCTGAAGCCGAGGATCTCGAAGAGATTCGGCACACGACGGAACTCCGCCACGGTGTCGGTGCGCTGACTCGGCAGGACGCCGGAGAGGGTCTGCCAGCCATCGGCCGTCTTCACGCGGCGCGACTTCGGCGGGGGAGTCTCGGACATCCGTCCCAGACAGAAGACGCAGGCGTGCGTGCTGTCGCCTGGCTGCAGCGGACGGACGTTCTCCGCGGGTCTGGTCAGCGGGCGGTTGCCGCGCCCGGGGACGGTCCAGACCTCGACGCCCGACAGGGGGTTGATCTGCTTGACGGTGCCATCTGGCATGACTCGGATCGGCTCGACATGGTCTTCATTGCCCATGACCGTGATTCTAGGGGCCCGAATCCATGATGTGGGCAGTCCAACCCAATGTGGACAGGTCCCGGCGGGGTGCCCGCCGGGGGATGCGTCGGCGGACGATCATGGACGCCATGAGTTCCCTCCTGCCCGACCAGCCCCGGTACCGGCTGCCCGATTTCGCCCGGCTCGACGCGGCCGCCCACGACCGGATCATCCACGAGGCGATGCGCTCGCAGCGAGCGGTGCTCGACGAACTCGCAGCCAACCCAGACCCGCCGACCGCCGAGAACGTCATCCACGCCTGGGAACTCGCGCAGACGCCCCTGACGCGCGCCCTGAGCGCGTTCATGACCGTGCGCGACGCCGACACGAATGACGATCTCGACGCGCTGGACGAGCGCCTGGCCCCGCAGCTGGCCGAGCACGAGGACGCCATCGCGCTGAGCCGCCCGCTGTTCGACCGGCTGCTGGCCCTCCGGGACGCCGACGCCGAGGGCCGGGCCGAGCTGGACGAGCAGGACCGCTTCTGGCTGTCCGAACGGATTCGCCGGCACCGGCGCAGCGGCGTCGATCTCGCCCCGGACGCCCAGGAGACCCTCAGGGGACTCAACAAGGCCATCGCCACGGCCTCGGCCCGGTTCGAGCGGCTCGTCGTGGCCGGACGCAACGAGGCAGCCGTGCACATCATCGACGAGTCCGAACTGGACGGCCTGTCGCCGGCTCAGCGGCGAGCCGCCGCGGCCGCCGCCACGGAACGAGGGTTGGACGGCTGGCTGCTGGAACTGGTCAACACCACCGGACAGGACTGGCTGGCGAGCCTGGACCGCCAGGACGTTCGCCGTCGCGTCTTCGAGGCCTCAACCCGGCGCGGCACAGGCGGCGACAACGCCACCGGTCGGACCATCATCGAGCTGGCCCGGCTGCGCGCCCGGCGCGCCGAGCTCCTGGGATACGCCTCCCACGCGGCCCTCGTCGCCGACGACGGCTGCGCCCGGACGGTCGACGCGATCGAGACGCTGCTCGCCGACATCGGCGGGCCCGCGGTGCTCCTCGCCCGCGCCGACGAGAAGCGCTACCGGGAGGCCTTCGCGCGGCTCGCCCCGGGCCTGGAGTTCGGCCCCTGGGACTGGGCGTGGACCGCCGCCCGGCTGCGCGCCGCCACGGCCGTCGACGACGCGACCCTGCGGCCATACCTGGAGTACTGGCGTGTGCTGCACGAGGGCGTCTTCGCGGCCGCCCACGAGCTCTACGGGATCACCATGGTCCGCCGCGACGACCTGGCCGGGTACACGAGTGACAGCGTCGTCTTCGAGGCGCACGAGGAGGACGGATCCCCGCTCGGACTGTGCATCGTCGACCCGTGGACGCGCCCCACCAAGCAGGGCGGCGCCTGGATGACCGACCTGGTCTGCGCCGACACCCTGACCGGCGACCGCCCCGTCGTCACGCTCAACACCAATGTGACGCGCCCCGCACCGGGGGAACCGGCGCTGCTCACCTGGGACCAGGTCATCACCTGCTTCCACGAGTTCGGTCACTGCCTGCACGGCCTGTTCGCCGACACCCGCTACGCATCCCTGTCGGGCACGAACACCCCGCGCGACTACGTCGAGTTCCCCAGCCAGGTCAACGAGAACTGGGCATGGCACCCGTTACTGATCGCCCGCTACGCCCGCCACCACGCCACGGGCGAGCCGATCCCCGACGAACTCGTCTCCCGACTGCTCGACGGTCGTCTCGCCGATGCCGGCTTCGAGGACCTCGAGATCCTGGCGGCGATGGGCCTCGACCAGGCCTGGCACACGACGGCGCCGACCCTGCTGCCCCAGGCGCCCGACGGGATCGACGCCTTCGAGACGGCCGCGCTGCGCGACAGGGGACTGGCCTTCGACCTGGTCCCGCCGCGCTATCGCAGCCGCTACTTCTCGCACATCTGGAGCGGGGGCTACGACGCCGCCTACTACTCGTACAAGTGGGCCGAGGTCTACGACGCGGACGCCTGCGCCTGGTTCGCCGAGCACGCCGCCGACGGCGACGGCGGCCTCAACCGCGGCGCCGGGGAGCGTTTCCGCCGCGAGGTGTTGGCCATCGGCGGTTCGGTCGACGTCGCCGAGGCCTACCGTGCGTTCCGCGGCGCCGACCCGGACCCCGCGCACCTGGCGAGACGCAGACGCCGCGACTGAACCGCTTCACCCTGCGTTTCTCGTGAAATGACGCACGAGAAACGCAGGCGTACGCCCCTGATGGTCACAGGTGGGCGGCGAGTAACTCGCCCAGGCTCATCGCGGTGCGGTCGCGCAGGTCCTTCATCTGCTTGCGGCAGCTGAACCCGTCCGCCAGCAGGATCGCGTCCGGCCCCGCGGCGTCGATGGCCGGCAACAGGTCGTGCTCGGCGACCGCGACGCTGACCTCGTAGTGGCCCTTCTCGACCCCGAAGTTGCCGGCCAGGCCGCAGCAGCCGGCCAGGGCGACGACCGTCGCGCCCGTCGACTCGAGCAGCGCCCTGTCGGCCTCCCAGCCGAGCACCGACGAGTGGTGGCAGTGCGGCTGGGCGACGATCGTGTGCCCGCTCAGGTCGGGAGCCTGCCAGCCCTCGGTCCTGGCGAGCAGTTCGGCCAGGGTGCTCACCGCCCCGGTGACGACCTCGACCCGCTCGTCGCCGTCGAGCAGTTCGGCGGCGTCCGAGCGCCACACGGCCATGCAGCTGGGCTCCAGCCCGACGATGGGGATGCCCTGGGCGGCGATCGGGTACAGGACCTCCAGCGCATGCCGCAGGTGACGGCGGGCCCCTTCGAGCTGGCCGGTGGTGATCCACGTCAGGCCGCAGCAGGCGTCCTGCTCGATGACCTGCGGGGCGTAACCGGCGGCGACGAGCGTCTGCACCAGGCCCATCGCCTGATTGCCCTCGAAGGCGTCGGAGAACGAGTCGACCCAGATCGCCACCGGCCGGCCCTCGTCCTGCCGCCGGGCGCGCAGGCTAGCCGCGGCCTCGGAACGGGCCGAGCCGCCGGTGCGGAACCGGGGCATGGGGCGACGCTGATCGACCCAGGCGAGCCAGCGGACGAGGTGCCTCAGCCCTGGGGTCTGCAGGAAGAAGTTGCCGACCGCGCCGGCGTGCAGCCTCGTGACGAGACGCCCCCAGGTGGGCAGCCAGCCCATGGCGAGGTGCGAGCGCGGGCGCGCCCAGAAGCGGTGCCTGAACCTCTCGTACAGCACGCGGGACTTGTAGGCGGCCATGTCGATGCCGGTGGGGCAGTCGCGGCGGCAGCCCTTGCAGGCCAGGCAGAACTCGAGGGCCTCGCCGACCTCGGGGGAGCGCCAGCCGTCGGTGAGCAGCCCGCCGTTGATCATCTCCTGCAGCACGCGGGAGCGGCCCCGGGTGGAGTCCTTCTGGTTGCCCGTGGCCTGGTAGCTCGGGCACATGACGCCGCCCGTGGCGGTCGTGTCGGCCAGGCACTTGCCGACGCCGCTGCACTGGTGGACGGCCCGCGAGAAATCGGGGTCGGCGATGCGCAGCGGGGCGGCGATCGTGGCCGGCACGCGGATGGCCTCGTCCGTGGGATCGGGGTCGACGATCACGCCGGGGTTCATGAGGTTCTCGGGATCGAAGATGTTCTTGACCCGTCCGAACAGGGCGATGGTCTGTTCGGAGTACATGAGCGGCAGCAGCTCGCTGCGGGCCCTGCCGTCCCCGTGCTCGCCGGACATCGAGCCGCCGAAGCGGGCGGCCAGGGCGCCGGCGGCCAGCATGAAGTCGTGGTACCGCTCGGTGCCGCCGGGGCTCTCGAACGGGAAGTCGATGCGGCAGTGCACGCAGCCGTCGCCGAAGTGGCCGTACGGCAGGCCGTGCAGGCCGTGATCGGCGAGCAGCTGGTTGAAGGCGGTGAGGTACTCGCCGAGGTTCTCGGGCGGAACGGCCGAGTCCTCCCAGCCTGCGTAGGCGGGGTTCTCGAGGGCGACGCCGGCCAGACCGGCGGCGTCCGAGCGGATGCCCCACAGCCGGCTCGCCCGCGCCGCGTCGTCGACCACCCAGCCCTCCATGGCCCCGCAGCCCGAGGCGACGCGCCTGGCGCGGTCGGCGACCTCGCGTGGATCGTCGCCGACGAGCTCGACGAAGGCCCAGCCCTCGCCGCGCGGCAGCGGCGGCACCGCCGACGGGCCGAGCCGGTCGGCGACCAGCTGGACGAGCCTGGAATCCAGCCCCTCGATGGCCGTGGGGCCGTACCCGAGGATGGTCGTGGTGGCGGCGCCGGCCTCCTGCATCGTCGGATAGCCCAGCGCCACCATCGTCTTGTACGGGGCGTCGGCGACCAGGCGGACGGTCGCCTTCGTGATGAGGCCGAGCGTGCCCTCGGTGCCCGAGAAGAATTTCGCGGTGTGACGTCCCCGCTCGGGCAGCAGGTGCTCCAGCGAGTAGCCCGAGACCTCGCGCGTGAAACGGCCGCACTCGGTGCGGATGGGGGCGAGATTCTGGTCGACGAGGGTGGCCAGGCGGCGGGACGGCTCGCTGGACGCATCCTGCTCGCCCAGACGCACACGTTCGCCCGTGCCCGTGATGACGTCGAGCTCGAGGGTGTTGTCGGCGCTGCGACCGTAGCCGAGAGCACGCGGGCCGCACGCGTTGTTGCCGATCATGCCGCCGATCGTGCAACGGTTCGAGGTGGACGGGTCGGGGCCGAAACGCAGGGCGAAGGGCCTGGCAGCGGCCTGCAGTTCGGACTGGATCACACCGGGTTCGACTGTTGCGGTCCGCGCGTCGGGGTCGACGTCGATGATGCGGCGCAGGTGCCGGTTCATGTCGATGACCAGGCCGGGACCGACCGCGTTGCCCGCGCAGCTGGTGCCCGCGCCGCGACCGGTGATCGGAATGCCCACCTCGAGGGCGGCGCCGACGAGCGTCCCGAGTTCGTCGACGTCCCGGGGCGCGGCCACGACCTGCGGCACGATGCGGTAGACCGAGGCGTCGGACGAGTAGACGGCGCGGGTGAGAGCGGAGTCGTCGAGGCAGTTGCCGGCGCCGAGCACCGCATCGAGCGCCCTGGCCTTGTCCGCCGACTCCCGGGACAGGACCTGCAGACGACTCGTTTCCCGTGCTGGTGCGCTCACGGGCACCAAGTGTGCCACCAGGCGGTGACGCATCCCGACGCGTCCCAGGCCATCCGCCGATGCCCCGCCCGGGGCGCGTCGTCCAGCGTGTCCGAGGGTTCTCGCGCCATCGATGGCGCGGCCCCCTCAGCAGTGCGCGTAGGAGTCAGTGGGCAGGTCTCTCAGGACGGCCGCCATGACTCGTCCGACCGCCTTCAGGTCCTCGGGGTCCACCCGGTCGATGAACACCTGCCGGACCGACTCGACGTGGACGGGTGCTGCCGCCTGCAGCAGCGCCATGCCGGCCTCGGTGAGCTCGGCGATGATGCCGCGGCGGTCCTCGGGGGCGCGCCTGCGGGTGACCAGGCCGCGTTTCTCCATCCTGGAGACGGTGTGGGTGAGCCGCGACCGGGACTGGTAGGTGTTCTCGGCGAGCGTCGACATGCGCAGCGCATGGGGCTCCGACTCGGAGAGTCTCACGAGGATCTCGTACTCGTTGATGTCGAGATCGAACTGACGCAGGGCGACACCCAGCTGGGCGAGGATGTAGGCGCTGCCCGCCAGGCAGCTGCGCCAGATCACCTGCTGCTCATCGTCAAGCCAGCGGGGGTAGGAGACATCTTCCATGATTAACATCCTATGAGAGCTCACAGGTTTGGTTAAAACATGAAGCTGTTTTCTGCAACATGTCACCGAGGAGTTTGTCTGTACGTGCCGTGGCTCGTCCTCGTGGATTCTTCCGAGGACGAGCGGCGGAGTCGATAGTCTGGAGAGCAGGGATCGAACCCCAGGACTCACCTCGATGGAAGGCGGCCTCATGGCGGACGTTCGCGAACGGATCCTCGCCGAGTGCGAGCCCAGCTACCCGGCGATGTTCAGGGCCCGCGCAGCCGTCGCCCCCGACGCCGTGGCCTACCAGGTGCCCCTCTACACCGAACCCGAGCAGTGGGTCGACATCACCTGGAACCAGGCCGAACGCGAGGTCGACGAACTCGCCGCCGGCTTCGTCGCGCTCGGATTGGGCGGTGAGGAACGCGTGGCCATCGCGGCGATGACCCGCATCGAGTGGATTCTCGCCGACCTGGCCGTCGCCTGCGCCGGGGGCGCCACGACGACCGTCTACCCCAACACCAAGCCCGATGACGAGCTGTTCATCCTGCGCGACTCCGAGTCGGTCATGGTCGTGGCCGAGAACTGGATCCAGGCGCAGAAGGTCATCGGGTTGTCCGAACTCGACGAGCAGATCCGTCACATCGTCCTCATGGACGACGACCGTCCCGCCGGGTACGTCGACGACCGTCTCGTCACCTGGGAGCAGCTGCACGAACTGGGCCGGGGGCACCTGGCCGCCAACCCGGGCGTGCTCGACGAGCGTCTGGCCCTGATGGGTCCGGAGACGCTGTCGACCCTCATCTACACGTCCGGCACCACGGGCCGTCCCAAGGGCGTCGAGCTGCCGCACCGCTGCTGGACCTACGAGGGGCATTCCATGCGCCTCATGTGGGACGGTGTCGTCGACGAGAACGACTCGCTGTACCTGTGGCTGCCGCTGTCGCACGTCTTCGGCCGTGACCTCGTCGCCGCCCAGCTCGCCATCGGCTTCCGCATGGTGGTCGACGGGCGCATCGACCGGATCGTCGAGGGCATGGGCGAGACCGGCCCGACCATCCAGGTGGGTGTTCCGCGCATCTACGAGAAGATCCGCGCCACCGTCATGACGATGAACCCGTCCAAGGGCCTCAAGGGCCGTGTCGCGCGCTGGGCCTTCGCCGTCGGACGAGAGTCGCGGAGCTACCGTCTGTCCGGTCAGAAGCTGCCCTGGCCGGTCCGCACCCGCTACGCGCTCGCCGACCGGCTGGTGTTCGGCAGGCTCAAGCAGACTCTCGGCGGCCGGATCCGCTTCATGATCTCGGGTTCTGCCAAGCTGTCGGCTCAGGTGCAGGAGTGGTTCTACTCGGCGGGCATCACCGTCATCGAGGGCTACGGCGCCACCGAGACCGCTGCCATCGCGGCCGTGAACGTCCCCAACAAGCCCAGGTTCGGCTCCGTCGGCCCGGTCACCCTCGGCATCGAGCACAAGCTGGCCGAGGACGGCGAACTGCTGCTGCGCGGCCCGACGATCGCCACCGGCTACCACAACATGCCCGAGGAGACCGCCAAGGCCTTCACCGACGGCTGGTTCCACACCGGCGACATCGGCCAGTTCGACGAGGACGGCTACCTGCGGATCACCGACCGCAAGAAGGACCTCATGAAGACCTCGAACGGCAAGTACGTCGCCCCGCAGAAGGTCGAGTCGACGCTGCTGGCCAATGTGCCGTACATCAACCAGGCCGTCGTGAGCGCCGAGGGGCGGCCGTACGCCGTTGCGCTGCTCACCATGGACCGCGCCGACCTGCTCAGATGGGGCAAGAATCACGGCCACGGCGGCGATGACTACGCCACGTTGTCCCAGCTGCCCGAGATCCGGGCCTCGATCGACCGCTTCGTGCGCCGGGCCAACGCCCGGTTGGAGCGTTGGGAGACCATCAAGCGCTACGAGATCCTCGACCACGAGTTCAGCCAGGACAGCGGCGAGCTGACACCCAGTCTCAAGGTCAAGCGCAACGTCGTGCTGGAGCGCTACGCCGACACGATCGACGCCCTGTACGAGCAGGACTCCCGCTCCGACCTCACCACTGACAGCCACGGGGCCTGAAACCATGGCCTTCTTCACCGTCGACATTCCGTTGCGCTGGTCCGACCTCGACCCGCAGGGCCACATCAACAACGTGATGACGATCGACTTCACCCAGGAGGCCCGGGCCCGTTTCATGATGGACTCGAGGGCCCCCCAGCTGCTCGTCGACGGCTGCGTCATGGTCAGCCAGCAGGTCGAGTACCTCAGGTCGATGCTCTACTCCGATGAGCCGCTCACCGTGGAGTTCGGCACCGTCGAGGTGCGAGCGGCCCGCTTCATCATGGGCTATCGCATCTGGCACGAGGGGCAGTTGCGTGGCCGGGTCCGCACCGCGATGTGCCCCTTCGACTTCGAGGCCCAGCGGTTGCGCCCGCTCACCGCCGACGAGCGCAGGGCCCTCACCGACATCGCCATCGAGGGCGAGGCGCGCTGGCGCCCGCTGCCCAAGGCCCGGCTGCGCGGGCGCGGCGAGCCGACCAGGCTCTTCGCGCGCTGGAGCGATCAGGACCGGTACGGCCACGTCAACAATGTGCGCACCATCGACTGGATCCAGCAGGCCCGCATCGAGGCGACCACCGCGATCGACCCGTCGATGGCCCGTGCCGGCATGGGCCGGGGCGCCTCGGCGGGCAACTGGGTGGTGGCCCGCCAGGAGATCGACTACGTCGAGCAGATGCAGTGGCGCCCCGAGCCGTACATCGGCTACACGGCCCCGCTGCACGTGGGGACCACGTCGGTGACGCTCGGCTGCGAGATCTGCGACCAGCAGGCCCCGGACGCCCCGGTGCTCACCCGCTCGCGCACCGTGCTCGTCCACACCGGCGACGACGGCCGTCCGTCACCGCTGTCCGACAGCACCGTGGCTGCCATGCGCGCCCGTCTCGTCACCGACTGAGTAAGATCAGGGCGCGTCCCGCTCCGAACCCTGTTCGTCCTGCGGTTCTCGTGCGTCATTTCACGAGAACCGCAGGACGAACTCGTTGCCGGGTCAGCGGCCGTAGCAGCCCTGGTAGACGCAGTCGAAGGGGGCGTTGCCGTGCATGCGGTGCTCGATCGCCGAGACGACGACCTGCTTGGCGGTGCGGGCCGCCTCGAGCGGGGCGGCGCCCTTGGCGATCTCGGCTGTGACGGCGGCCGCCAGGGTGCAGCCGGCGCCGGAGACCCGCTCGCTGCCGATGGCCGGCACCTCGAGCACCTCCATCGTGGTGCCGTCGTAGAAGACGTCGAGTGCCGTGCCGGTGTCGAACAGGGTGCCGGCCTTCGCCAGTACGAAGGGAACGCCCTGGTCGTGGATGCGGCGGGCGCCCTCCTTGAGCTGCTCGACGGTCGTGATCTCGTCCATGCCGGAGAGCACCTGGGTCTCGAAGAGGTTCGGGGTGACCACCGTGGCGTGGGGCAGGATCTTGGCGCGCAGGGCGTTGTCGGTGTCGAGCGCGGCACCCGGCTCCTGGCCCTTGCAGATGAGGACGGGGTCGAGGACGATCTGCTCGAAGTCGTACTGCTCGAGGGCCTGCGCCACGACGTCGATGGTGGTCGGCGTGCCGAGCATGCCGATCTTCACGGCGTCGATGCGGCCGTGAACGGCGACGGCGGCCTCGATCTGGTCGTGGATGACCTGCGGGTCGATGGGCACGAAGCGATGGGCCCAGTCGTTGCCCGGGTCGAACGAGACGATGCACGTCAGGCTCGTGGCGCCGAAGACGCCCAGCTGGGCGAAGGTCTTGAGGTCGGTCTGGGCGCCGGCCCCGCCGGACGCCTCGGAGCCTGCGATGGCGAGAGCGATCTTGGTCATGGTCCCATTGTCGTCCACATCGGGCCAGTGGCTCGGTGAGGTCCGCGACAGACGCCGAGGGCATGCTTTTCCGAACAGGATCTGGCCGTTTCAGGCCTGAAAAGCCCGGAAACGGCCAGATCCTGCTGGATTCAGCATCCCTGCCCGGTGTGTCCCGGGACGCGGATCAGTCGATCTTCGTCTCGGAGCGGTCCGCGGTCCACTCGATGTGGTAGTGGCCGGGCTCGTCGACGCGCTCGTAGGTGTGCGAGCCGAAGAAGTCGCGCTGGGCCTGGGTGAGGGCCGCGCTCACCCGCGGGGCGCGGGCCATGTCGTAGTAGGCGAGGGTGGCGCTGAACACCGGGGCGGGCACGCCGGAGGCGGCGGCCAGGGCCACGACGCGGCGCCAGGCGTCCTGGTTGGCGGCCATCTCGGGGGCGACCGAGGTGGAGCACATGAGCGAGACCAGGCCGGGGTCGGCCGTGTACTCCTTGCGGATCCGTTCGAGCAGCGCGGCGCGGATGATGCAGCCGTCGCGCCAGATGCTCGCGGCCTGGGCCACGTCGATGTCCCAGCCGAACTCGCGGCCGCCGGTGCGGATCTCGTCGAAGCCCTGCGAGTAGGAGACGACCTTGGAGCACCACAGCGCCTTGCGGACGTCCTCGACGAAGGCCTCGCGGTCGTCCACGTGGACGGTGCCGTCGGGGCCCTGGAGCGCGGCCCGGCCCGCGGCGCGCAACTCGTCGTGGCTGGACTCGGCGCGGGCGAACACCGCCTCGGCGATGCCGTTGGCGGGGACACCGAGCTCGAGGGCGGTCTGGACGGTCCAGGTGCCGGTGCCCTTCATTTGGGCGCGGTCCTTGATGATCTCGACCAGGTCCTTGCCGGTGCGCGGGTCCTTGGCGCGCAGCACCTCGGCGGTGATCTCGATGAGGTAGCTGGACAGGTCGCCGGTGTTCCACTGGGCGAAGACGTCGGCGCACTCGTCGTTCGTCAGGCCGGCGCCGCGCAGCAGCTGGTAGGCCTCGCCGATGACCTGCATGTCGGAGTACTCGATGCCGTTGTGGATCATCTTGACGAAGTGGCCCGCCCCGTTCGGCCCCATCCAGGCGCAGCACGGCTCGCCCTCGTAGTGGGCCGAGATGTCCTCGAGCATCGGCCCGATGATCCGATAGGACTCCGGGGTGCCGCCGGGCATGATGGCCGGGCCCGTCAGGGCGCCGTACTCGCCGCCGGAGATGCCGGCGCCGACGAAGTGGAAGCCCTTCGCCGAGATCTCCTGCTCGCGGCGGATGGTGTCGCGGAAGTAGGCGTTGCCGCCGTCCATGATGATGTCACCGGGGGACAGCAGGGGCAGCAGGGTCTCGATGGTGGCGTCGGTCGGGCCGCCCGCCTTGACCATCAGGATGATCGAGCGCGGGGTCTGGATCGACTGCACGAACTCCTCGGCGGTCTTCGCCGGGATGAAGTGGCCCTCCGACCCGTGGTCCTCGATGAGGGCCTGGGTCTTGCTGTAGCTGCGGTTGTACACGGCGACCGTGTACCCGTGATGGGCGAGGTTGCGGGCCAGGTTCGACCCCATCACGGCCATGCCGACGACACCGATGTTCGCCTTGGCGGGCTGTTCCGTCATTGAAGATCTCCTCGTGGTTGCGAGAGCCGCCGCCCCGGGGGCAGCGCATACCCGCGCTCATCCTGCCATCGCACGCGTCCGCCGCGCCCGGGTTGCCACTGTCTTGCCCGCGTGCCGGAGGCGACGAATGACGATAAGGTGCTGCCGTGAGCGACACGCCAAGAGACGAGGGATCCTTCGGGCTGCCCAAGCAGACGACCATCTATGACGTCGCGAAGGCGGCCGGCGTCAGCCCCTCCACCGTCTCCCGCACGTTCAGTCGGCCCGGTCGCGTCTCGAACCGCACCGCCGAGCACATCCGCAAGGTCGCCGCCGAGCTCGGCTACCGCACCGACCGCGTCCAGCAGCAGGCCGTACCCGCGCACACGCACATGATCGGCCTGGCCGTGTCCGACGTCACCAACCCCTTCTTCTTCTCGCTGCTGCGCGGCGCCGAGCAGGTCTGCACCAAGCACGGCTACTCCGTGATGCTCTTCGACGCCCAGGAGTCGGGCTCCCACGAACGCGAGATCTTCGAACGCGCCCTGCCCGTCCTCGACGGCGTCATCATCGCGAGTTCGCGGCTGTCCGACACGGCGCTGCGCGGCTTCGCCAAGAAGGTGCCCACCGTCGTCCTCAACCGCGTCGTCGCAGGCCTGCCCTGCGTGGTCAGCGACTACGAACGCGGTGTGCGCAGGGCCCTGGAGCACCTGGCGGGGCTGGGGCACCGCCGCGTCGCCTACATCGCCGGACCCCCGGCGTCCTGGGCCGACGGCGCCCGCTGGCGGGCCTTCCACGAGGCCTCCTCCGCCCTGGGCATGGTCGACAGCCGACTCGGGCCCGTCATGCCGACCGTTCGGGGCGGGGAGCAGGCCCTGCCCCAGATCCACGAGCACAAGGTCACCGCGGTCGTCGCCTACAACGACCTGATCGCCATCGGCGTCCTGCGCGGCATGGCGGCCGCCGGCGTGCGGATCCCCGACCGGCTCAGCGTCATCGGCTTCGACAACATCTTCGCCTCCGACCTGGTCACCCCGCGCCTCACCTCGATCGCCTCGCCCCTGGGCCTGGTGGGCGAGAAGGCGGCCCGCAGCGTCATCTCGCTCGTCGAGCACCACGACGAACCGGCCGACTTCATGGAGCCGCTGGTCATGCCGATGCGCCTCATCGAACGCTCCTCCACCGGCCCGGCCCGCACCGGGGCCTGAACGCCACCGGCCTGCGTCCGGCCCGTCAGCCGGCCGGTTGGACGCCGGTGACGGTGAAGGGGCCGTCGGCGCCGTCGATCCCGCCCGAACGCAGCCGGTAGAGCACCTCGCCGGCGTCGGGGATCACGGTGACACCGGGCCGCCCGGCCCACTCGTCGGGGTCGATCGCCGCGGGGTCGCGGTAGCCGAGGTTGACCGCCTCGCAGACCTCCCGGGGGATGCCGGTGGCCAGCGTGACGTGCACCCGGTCGGCCTCCACGCCGGTGAGCGGGTCGTAGGACCCCAGGCCGCGCAGATGAGTCGAGTGCGCCAGCACGCCCCACGGCAGCTGCCGGAAACGGTCCCACTGCTTCACGAAGTAGTCGCGGCAGTGGTAGCCGATCTCGTAGATCTCGTCGTGCACCTGGCTCACCTCGGTGATGTGGGGGGCGTAGATGATGACCTCCCCGCCGGCGGCGACCGCGGGCTCCAGCTTGTAGAAGCCCTTCGCGGCGGTCCAGATGTCGTGGTAGCGGTCCGGTATGACGCTCAGCACCGTCCGCATCGGCTCGTCGACGTACTCGACATGGGTCTGCGCACCGATCCTCGCCTGGGCGTACCAGGCGTCCTCGGGGGAGCCGATCGAGACCGATTCCAGTTCGGTCGTGTGCGAGCGGACGACGAAGG
Source organism: Propionibacterium ruminifibrarum (assembly GCF_900289195.1). Taxonomy (GTDB): domain Bacteria; phylum Actinomycetota; class Actinomycetes; order Propionibacteriales; family Propionibacteriaceae; genus Propionibacterium; species Propionibacterium ruminifibrarum. The sequence continues at coordinate 164,605 of NZ_OMOH01000002.1, read as the reverse complement.
CGATGCAGTAGCGCTCGCCGGGGATCATGGCGGCGCCCTCGTTGATCATGGCGCGCACCGGCGTGACCGTCGGGGTGCCGATGATGTGCGAGCTGGTGATCAGCGCGCCGACCCAGTGGGTGCGGGAGATGAACTCCTCCTGGGCCACGCCCGGGATGAAGTACTTGTTGCCGCCCGACATGCCGACGACCTCGTGCGGCAGGACCGGGCCGATGACGAGCTTCACGTCGGCCTCGACGACACGGCGGTTGATGAGGACGTCCGAACCCTCGCGGAGCCGGCCGTCGCTCAGCTCGGCCATGCGCTCGCCGCTGATGCGCCCGACCCCGACGAGCATGCCGGGGTCCTTCCACTCGTGGTTGATGATCTCCATGCCCGGATAGACCTCGGCCGGGTCGGCGCCGGGCTCACCGGTCGTCCACTCGGCGATCTTGGCCCGGCTCATGTACTCGTGGGTTCCCAGGGCGATGACGCAGACCAGCTCACGGGCGCGGCCGACCAGGTTGCGGTGGACGATGCGCAGCAGCCGGGGGAGCGGGCACGAGCGCGTGTCGTCCGGGATGACCAGCGCCACGGACCTGCCGTCCACGTCGAGCCCGGCCAGCTGTTCGGACAAGAAGGAGTCGAGCGCCTCGGTACCGACCGTGCAACCGGCTCCGCCAATCGTCTGACACTCCATCGCGTCATCCCTCCCGCGTCGCGGGGCAACGAGACCGCCCCGCCCGGTTCCCCACGGAACCCGCCCTCACGCTAGCCCAGGCGGGGGTTCCGCGCGAGTCCGTGAGGCGGGCGGGGACGAGTTTCAGCCGGATCCGGCGGCCCATCGCGCAACCGATGGCAACACTTCGGCGCAATCCTGGGCAACACGAGGCGGCGGTGATGCGCCGGCGGCACCATAGCGCCATGGCTTCACCGTTGACCCTCCATGACGACCGCCTGTTCCCGGCCGATCCCGGAACGCGCGAGGTCGCGCGCCGGATCTACGCCACCACCCGAGAGCTGCCGATCATCTCCCCCCACGGGCACGTACCGCCGCGCTGGATCGCCCGCAACGAGCACTTCGGGAACCCGACCAAGCTCCTGCTCACGCCCGACCACTACATCAACCGCGTCCTGCACGCGAACGGCGTCGAGCTGTCCGAGCTCGGCGTCGGCCGGGGCGACGAGATGACCGAGGCGGACAACCGGAGGGCCTTCCGCCTGCTGTGCGAGCACTGGGCCGACTTCAACGGCACCGCGATGCGTTACTGGCTGGTCGACCAGCTGGTCGGCATCTTCGGTGTCGACGTGCGTCCGAGCGCCGCCACCGCCGACACGATCTACGACACCATCGCCGCCAGGATCGACGAGCCCGACTTCCGCCCCCGCCAGCTCATGGACGCCTTCCGGATCGAGTTCCTCGCCACCACCGACGACCCCTGTGACGACCTCGGGCTGCACGCCGAGCTGGCCGCCGACGGCGAGTTCAGCGCCCGGCACCGCGTCGTGCCGACCTTCCGCCCCGACCGCTACCTGGAGCCGGCGCGCCCCGACTGGAACGAGCTCGTCGATGCCCTCGGGGCCGCTGCGGGCGTCGACGTCGGCACGCTCGACGGCTACACGCAGGCCATGGCCGAGCGCCGCCGGTACTTCAAGGCCCACGGCGCCGTCAGCTCCGATCACTCCCATGCCGACCTGGTCACCCTGATCCTCGACCACGACGAGGCCGCCAGACTCTACGACCGGGCCCGCCGGGGCCGGGCCACCGCCGACGAGGCCCTGGCCCTGCGCCGTCATCTGTTCACCGACCAGGCCCGCCTGGCCTGCGAGGACGGCCTGACCATGACCGTGCACCCGGCCGTCGTCCGCAACCACGACGCCGGAGCCTTCGCCCGCTACGGCGCCGACGTGGGCGGCGACATCCCCGCCAAGCTCGAGGCGACCCGTGGCCTGCAGCAGCTGCTGAACGCCTACGGCAACGACCCGAATCTCAACCTCGTCCTGTTCACCCTCGACGAGGACGTGTACAGCCGCGAGCTCGCGCCGCTGGCCGCCTGGTACCGCAGCGTCTACATCGGCGTGCCGTGGTGGTTCGTCGACGCACCCGAGTCGATCATGCGGTTCAAGCAGGACGTCACCGAGATGGCCGGCTTCAGCCGGATCAGCGGGATGGTCGACGACACCCGCGCCTTCTGCTCGATCCCCGCCCGCCACGACATGAGCCGTCGCCTGGACGCGGCGCATCTGGCAGGACTGGTCACCGCCCATCGTCTGGACGAGGACGAGGCCCTCGACCAGGCGAGGGCACTCGTGGTGGACAACCCGACGAGGATCTTCAAACTGGGCCGGTGACCCGCAGGCCCCCGCAGCCGTCCCGGGCTCGTCTCAGTCGCCGGTCGCCTGCCCGGCGACGTCGGCCCCGAACTCCTGGGCGGCCAGCGCGCGCAGGGCCGCGTCGCGGCGCTCCGAGATCGTGTGCCGCACCGGGTCGGACAACTGCGTCGAGGCCATCCACTGGTCGAGGCGGGCGATGAACTCGCGGTCTGCCAGCGGGGCCGGCCACAGCCAGGTGAGCACCGCGTTCGAGACGGCGTGCCCCTGGGTGGCCCACGGGCCCGACTTGGCGCTGATCCGCTCGGCGACCTGCAGGTACTTCTCGGCGTAGGGGGCGAGCAGGTCCTCCTGGCCGTACTGCATGAACTGGCGGCAGACGTGCAGATGGGTGGCGTTCGGGAGGCTGAGCCGCTGCGTGGCGAGCTCCCAGGCCGTGGCCTTGGCGTCGGCGTCGGCCAGCGCCGAGCGGGCGCCCGCCGCACGCTCCGCGCCCGAGATCGTCTTGTCGGTGAGGGTCTCGGTCTCGATGCGCGCGTCGTCGACGGCCCCCATGCGGGCCAAGCTCGTCAGGATCGCCCAGCGGCGGTCCTGATCGATGCTCAGCCCCAGCGGGACCTCCTCGTTGGTGAGCCAGCCCGCGATGAGGCTGGCGCCCTCGGGGCTGCGCACGGAGGCCACGAGGGCGTCGGCGAAGGCCAGCTGGTGCTCGCTGCCGGGGACCGTGTCCTTCAGCACGGCGGCGATGCCCGCCACCAGGGCGGCTCCGTTGTCCTCGCGCTGGGCGGGCGCGGTGTAGGCGGTCGCCGCGGTCAGCGCACGCGCCAGCTGGGTGGTGACGGCCGTCATGTCGGTCTCGGCGCCGGCGCCCCGGGTGGCCATCGTGATGTAGTCGGCCGCGGTCAGCTGCGCGTCACGGGTCATGTCCCAGGCGGTGTTCCACACCATCGCGCGGGCCAGCGGATCGGTGATCCGCGCGACGTCGTTGACGGCCGTCGCGAGCGAATCGTCGTCCAGCCGCACCTTGGCGTAACCCAGGTCGCGGTCGTTGAGCAGCACCAGGGCCGGGCGGCGGCGCCCGGTGAGCGCGGCGATCGGCGTGGCGGGGCCGTGCACGTCCACTTCGAGCGACTCGGTGGCCACCAGCTCATCGTCCCGGGCGTCGTACAGGCCGATGGCGATGTGGTGGGTGCGCAGCGTCGGGTGGGCGTCCGGGGCGCTCTGGGTGACCGAGAAGTCGGTGATGACGCCGCTGTCATCCGTGGCGACCTCGCTCGACAGCGTGTTCACGCCGCTGGTGGACAGCCACTGCTCGGAGAACTCGCTCAGGTCCTTGCCGCCGGCCCGGCCCAGCGCTTCCAGCAGGTCCGAGAACTGGGCGTTCGCGAAGGCGTGGTCGTCCAGGTACTGACGCACCCCGGCCAGGAAGGCGTCCTGCCCGACGTAGGCGACGAGCTGTTTGAGTACCGAGGCGCCCTTGGCGTAGGTGATGCCGTCGAAGTTCTGCTCGACGGCCTCCAGATCGACCATGTCGGCGGCGATCGGATGGGTCGTGGGCAACTGGTCGGCGGTGTAGGCCCAGGCCTTGCGGGCGTTGGCGAAGCTCACCCACGGATCGGTGCCGCCGTACCGGGCCACGATCCGCGACTGGCAGTGGTAGGCGCTCCACTCGGCGAAACTCTCGTTGAGCCACAGGTCGTCCCACCAGCGCATCGTCACCAGATCGCCGAACCACATGTGCGCCAGTTCGTGCAGGATCGTGTTGTCGCGGGTCTGGTACGAGGCGCTGGTCACCTTCGAGCGGAACAGGTACTCGTCGCGGATCGTGACGGCGCCGGCGTTCTCCATGGCCCCGGCGTTGTATTCGGGGACGAACAACTGGTCGTACTTGTCGAAGGGGTAGGGGCGCCCGAAGTCCTCCTCGTAGACCTCGAACCCGCGCTGGGTCGTCTCGCGGATGCGCTCGGCATCAAGGTACGGCTGCATCGATGCGCGGCAGACGATGTCGGCGTCCAGGGTGCCCTTGGCAGACTCGACGGTGCCGTGGTCGACGTGGTACTGGCCGGCGATGAGCGCGGTGATGTACGTGGAGATGCGCGGGGTGGGCGCGAAGTCCCAGATCTCGGCGCCGGCCGGGTCCGGGCCGATGGGCCCGGGCGTCGGGGCGTTCGAGCGCACCGTCCACCCGGCGGGGGTCCGTACGGTGAGCTGGAAGGTGGCCTTCAGGTCCGGCTGCTCGAAGCAGGCGTACACGCGACGGGCGTCGGCCGTCTCGAACTGCGTGTACAGGTACACGTTGCCGTCGGCCGGGTCGACGAACCGGTGCAGGCCCTCCCCGGTGTGCGAGTACCGGCAGATCGCCGTGACGGTCAGCTCGTGTTCGCCGGCGGACAGCTCCAGGGGCAGGCGCGAATCGGCGAAGTCCGCCGGGTCGAGGGGGCTGCCGTCCAGGGTCGCCGTCACGATCTCATCGGCGATGAGGTCGATCCAGGTACGCGTCTCGGCGCTCGTGAACGTCACGGTGCTCGTCGACAGGAAGGTCTCGTCGGGTTCGGCGAGACGGGACGCGGCGACGCCATGGCCGGTGAGGTCGAGGGTGACCTCGTAGGACGTCGTGGACAACGCCTCGGCCCGGCCACGGGCCTCGTCCCTGGTGATGTTTGCTGGGTTCATCAGGCGGTCTCCCAAGTGTCGAAGAGAACATCGGCTCGACTCCGAGGCTAACGCGGTGCGCCGCCCCGTGGCCACCGCGATGCGCCGGCCGGCCCGGCGCGGGCACTTGTGCGGGGGCCTGCGAGCGGGTTCAGTGGAGGCCATGACTGACACCGCGACACCCGCCCGGCCGCAGACCGTCGGCTTCTGGTTCGACCCCCTGTGCCCGTGGGCGTGGATGGCGAGCCGCTGGATGCTCGAGGTCGAGAGGGTGCGGCCCGTGCACACGGAGTTCCACGTGATGAGCCTGTCCGTCCTCAACGAGGGACGTGACCTCGATCCGGACTACCAGGCCGAGATGGATCGCGGCTGGATCGGCGTGCGCGCGGCCATCGGCGTCGAGCAGGCGTACGGCCAGGACGCGCTGCGGGCCTTCTACACCGAACTCGGCACCCGCTACCATCCCAGGGGCGAGACCAAGGGGGACATCCGTGTCGTCCGCGACGCGCTCGCGGCCCTCGACCTGGACACCTCGATCGCGGAGAAGGCCACCACCGACATCTGGGACGAGGCCCTGCGCGCCAGCCACCACGCCGGCATGGACCCGGTCGGCACCGACGTCGGCACACCGGTCATCCACATCAACGGCAAGGCCATGTTCGGCCCGGTCATCAGCCCAGCGCCAAGGGGCGAGGAGGCCGGCCGCCTCTTCGACGGGGTCTCGCTCATGACCGCCTACGACGGTTTCTTCGAGCTCAAACGCACCCGCACCATCGGCCCAGTCTTCGAGTGACACCCCCGAACGGATCCCGGCGATGCCCCGGCGGGGCCCGAAACCGTGACGCGGCTGTGGGTCAGCCGTGAAAGCGCTCTCAATCGTCGCGCATTGCGCGCACGCCGGGCGAGTCTGCGTTGCGCAGTGAAGAAGTTGTGATGTCATCGAGACAAGCCGGGCGGACGAGCGCATGCGAGGCCCGCTGGTACCACCCCCGCCGCACCGAATCGAAAACCGAACAGAACTGACAAGGTGACTTGAGTGAGCGCCACATTGACCTATGCGCCGGCCCGGCGGGTTCTCGAGCCTCTTGACCAATCGTTCATCGAGGCCACCAGCAGCTACACGGCGCGCCGGGCCATGCCCAACCCCGAGACCCGGGAGGAATGGGACGCCTTCCTGGCGCAGCTGCGGGCGGGGGACGGCGACTACGAGGCCCGCCGCAACACCCGCGGGCTCCGGGCCTTCTTCGACCGTCTCCTCGGCTTCGGCAGCGGCTCACGCGCCCAGCGCCTCGAGGTGGACGCCGATCAGCTGCTCGCCTCCGAACTCGTCCGCCTCGCCGCACTGGACCCACGCTGGGGTTTCATGCAGATGGCCCGTACCGAGAACGGCATCGTCGTCCCCCAGCACATGGTCGTCGGACCGGGCGGGGTCTTCCTCCTCAACGCCAAGAACCACCCGGGCGCCAGGCTCTTCGTCGAGGGCGACATCTTCCGGGTCAACGGCAAGGACCGCCCCTACATCTCGACGAGCAGGCAGAACGCCTCGCGTGCGATGGACCTGATGAACCGCGACTCGGGTTTCGACCTGGGCGTCACCGGCGTCATCGTGCCGGTCAAGGACCGCCGGCTGGTGGTCCAGCAGGCCCCCGATGACGTCGCCGTCATCGAACGTGACGGGCTCGCCGAGTGGCTTCTCGACAGGCCCGAGGAGCTGTCCGAGCACAAGGTCATCATCAGCTACAGCATCGCGAGCGAGGCCACGGGCTGGGGCGACAGGGCTGCCGCCTGACCCCCACGTCGTACCCATTGGGCATGATTGGGTGCCATGAGCACTGACGCAGTTCCCGATATCGTTCCGGCCGAGGGCGCCGTCCCCGAACCCGCGCAGGCCGGTCCCGAGCACAAACGTCGCCACGCCGAACTCGTCGGTCTCGTCGAGGACGCCCAGCAGGCCTACTACGGTCATGACGCCCCGGTGCTCACCGACGCCGCCTATGACGCGATGATGGTCGAACTGGAGCGCCTCGAGAACGACTTCCCGGAGCTGCGCACCCCCGACAGCCCCACCCAGCGCGTCGGCGCCGGCCAGGCGATCAGCGATTTCGCCCCCGTCGAGCACCCGCAGCAGATGCTCAGTCTCGATGACGTCTTCAGCCTGGACGAGCTGGGCGAGTGGATGTCCCGCACCACCGCGGCCCTCGGCCACGAACCCACCTGGTTGTGCGAGGTGAAGATCGACGGGCTGGCCGTCGACCTCCAGTACGCCGACGGTTCGCTGACGACCGCCGCGACCCGGGGCGACAGCTACGTCGGCGAGGACATCACGTCGAACGCCCGCACCATCGGGGCCATCCCCCAGCGGCTGACCGCCACCGAGGCCCTCCCGGTCCCCGCCCTCGTCGAAGCGCGCGGCGAGGTCTTCTTCCCCGTCGAGGACTTCAACGCGTTCAATGCGGAACTGGAGCGGGCCGGCAAGCAGGTCTTCGCCAACCCGCGCAATGCCGCGGCCGGATCGCTGCGCCAGAAGGATCCCTCGGTGACGGCCCGCCGGCCCCTCTCCATGGTCTGCCACGGCATCGGCGTCCACGCCGGCCTCGACGCCACCCGCCTCAGCGAGGTCTATGAGGTGTTCAGGGCCTGGGGTCTGCCGGTCAGCCCCTACTACGAATGCCTCGAGGGGGCCGAGGCGGTGCTCGACTTCATCGCCCGTTTCGGCGAGCGCCGCCACGACCTGCTGCACGAGATCGATGGCGTCGTCGTCAAGGTCGATGACCTGGCCAGTCAGGACGTGCTCGGCGCCACCAGCCGTGCACCACGCTGGGCGATCGCCTACAAGTACCCCCCCGAGGAGGTCAACACGAGGCTGCGCGCCATCGAGGTCAACGTCGGGCGCACCGGCCGGGTCACCCCCTTCGGCGTCATGGACCCGGTGCGGGTGGCCGGGTCGACGGTGTCGATGGCGACCCTGCACAACGCCTCCGAGGTCAGACGCAAGGGCGTGCTCGTCGGCGACATGGTGATCCTGCGCAAGGCCGGTGACGTCATCCCCGAGATCGTTGGGCCGGTCGTCGAGATGCGCACCGGCGCCGAGACCGAGTTCGTCATGCCGACACACTGTCCCGAGTGCGGTGCCGAGCTGCGCCCCGAGCAGGAATCCGACAAGGACATCCGCTGCCCCAACCAGCAGCACTGCCCGGCCCAGCTGCGCGAGCGGCTCTTCGCGGCGGCCTCCCGCTCGGCCTTCGACATCGAGGCGCTCGGGGAGGAGGGCGCCGCGGCGCTGCTGCGTGCCGGAGTGCTCGACAACGAGGCCCGCCTGTTCGACCTGACCGCGGACGACCTGGTCAGGGTCGAGTTCTACACCCGCGCGGCCACGAAGAAGGAGATCGCCGGGGAGAAACAGGTGCCCGCCCCCGGCGTCGTCGACGGACGGGTGCTGTCCGCCGTCGGCACCAAGCTCCTCACCAACCTCGACAAGGCCAGGAGCCAGCCGCTGTGGCGGGTGCTCGTGGCACTGTCCATCCGGCACGTCGGCCCCACCGCGGCCCGGGCCCTGGCCGCCCGGTTCGGCTCGCTCGAGGCGATCCGCGCCGCGAGTGCCGAGGAGCTCGCCGACACCGACGGCGTCGGCGCGGTCATCGCCGCCTCGTTGCAGGCGTGGTTCGAGGTCGACTGGCACCGGCAGATCATCGACGCCTGGGCCGCCGCCGGGGTGCGCATGGCCGACGAGACCACCACCGGGCCGGCCCTCGACCAGACCCTCACCGGGTTGACCATCGTCGTCACCGGCACGCTCGAGGACTTCACCCGCGACAGCGCCAAGGAGGCGATCGTCTCGCGCGGTGGCAAGGCCGCCGGCTCGGTGAGCAGGAAGACGGACTTCGTCGTGGTCGGCGCGGGCGCCGGCTCGAAGGCCGACAAGGCCGTCGAACTCGGCCGCCCGGTGCTCGACGAGGCGGGTTTCCGTGTCCTGCTCGAGAAGGGGCCGCAGGGCCTGTCCTGAGACCTGCGGCAGCGTGAGAGCCGGCCGGTCAGAAGTAGGTGATGCCGTAGGCGGGCTCGGCGGTGGCGAACATCTCGCGCAGCGTCGTGAGCGCCCATGCCGGTCCGTCGACGAGACCGGCCGCGGCCATGGCCACCGGGTCGCCCACCCCGAAGTAGAGGCTCCCCAGCGTCGAGACGTCCATGCGCACGTCCGCCGGGCCGGTGGCGCCGGACACCTCCGCGCCGCCTGGCCGGACGTCCAGCGCGAAGACGCCCCCGCTCAGGCCCAGCCGATCGCTCACCTCCATGGTCAGGCGGCCGGTACCGTCCCAGCCCCGCGCCCGGAGGGCCCCGGGAACGTCGAGGACCCGCAACCAGGTGAGGTCCTCGCGGCCGGTCTGGCGCAGATGACGCGGGTCGGCCAGCGCCCAGGGCAGGGGAGAGCCCGGGTTCAGGTGCGGGACGCTCACGGAGCCCACCAGGTCGATCGACGCCAGGTAGTGCCACAGGGCCAGCTCGGCCCGGCCATGCGCGGCGATCATCTCGATCACCTCGACGAGGAGGCCGTGGCCGTCCGCCGGGGCCGGGCGGTAGCTGAACGTGACGACGCCGTCGGCGGCGCCGTGCTCGTCCCAGTGCGCCGCGGCACGCACGTTCTCGGTTCGGCTGTTCGTCAGCGCCGACCAGATGCCGGTCGCGTGGTCGTTGTGCCACGCCGAGCGCGCGTGAGAGCCCCGTGAGACGGCGTGGAAGGCCGCGAAGACCTCGTCCATGACGGCAGGGGCCGCGTCGAGATCGATCTCGCGCATGAGGCCGGTCCGCGGGGTCTGACGGAGGCCGAAGCCCGCGCCCGTGTACAAGGTGGCGCTGATCGTCTCGGTGGCCGGTCCGAAACCGAACCTGCGGTAGATGGTCGCCTCGCTGGCGGTGAGCGCCGCGAGACACAGTCCTCGGCCGGCCGCCTCACCCAGGTCGGTGCGCATGAGTTCGGTGAGGAGGCCATTGCGGCGCGCGCTCGTGCGCACCGTCACGTCGGTGATGAAGTCGGCCGGCTCCAGATGTCCGTGGCCGGTGTTGATCGTTCCATCCAGGCTCGCGAAGGTGGCGTACGGGGTGCGCTGCGTCATGCCCGGCTCGGGTTCGACGGGCCAGGCGCCGCGCAGCCGGACACCGTCTGCGCAGGCGGCCCGCCACCAGCGCTGCACCCCCTCCTCGTCGGCCGGCGGGTTGCCGAAGCACCAGTTCATGGCGTACTCCCAACGCCGGGCCATGCCGGTGAGTTCGCCGCGGGCCGGTACGGTCTCGATCGTGTGCTCGATCACCGGGACAGGCTATCGGGCCCGCCGCGGCGGCGAGGGACTCCGCGCCGGTTCAGCCCCACAGGAGCCAGGCCAGGGTCCGGTCGTCGGGTCCCGCCGCGCAGAGCCATGCGCGGGTTGCCGCAACCAGGTCGGGCAGCGACCAGGGCATGCGCGTGCTGATGTCCCAGCCGGCGGGCGCCAGGTCCAGGGCCGCGCAGCACATGGCGGCGTCGGCCCACCGCTCGGCGGGCATCGGCCAGGGCAGGCCGCTGTGCAGGCGGGGGAGCAGACCCCACACCTCGTCGGGGATCCGCGGTGCGTGCCGGGCGGTGGCCGAGAGCACCCGGCAGAGGGGGTCGTCCCGGTCCACCGGTGGGGCCGGCGGTTCGAGCCCGGCGCCGCTCAGCGCGGGTGCGGCGGCCAGCCAGGCCAGCAGAGCGCCGGGGGACGCCCGGAGCGCACCCAGCTGGTCGGCGGCGGCGGAGAGACGCGCCGGATCGTCACCGGCCGATGCGAGCAGCGGGGCGATGCCCAGCGGGTCGGCGGTTCGGCCCGGGCGGTCGAGCAGCTCGTCGGACCAGACGGTGACGAACCGTGCGGCCTGGTCGTGGGGGAGCGCGTGACTGGTTCCGGCCCAGGCGACGACCGAGGCCTGTGCCGGGTCCGCCCCGCGCGGGTCCATGCCGGCGATGGTGCGCGCCCGCCGGGCCGCCAGGTCGGTGAGGGATTCGGCCCAGGCCAGCTGCAGCTGGGCGTCCACCCCGGGCCCTGCGACCGTGAAACGGTGAATCCCCGGTTCGGCCTCGACGAGGCTGCCTCGCTCATCGGTCAGGACCTGCCCCGGCCCGCTCACCGCGGCATCGGGCAGGGGAATCGACACCTGCTCCCCGGCCGGGACCTCGAGCCGGTGGGGCAGCCAGGCGGGCAGGCTCGCGAGGGCGGCCGCGCGGTGCGGGTACAGGTCGATCGTCCAGGCGCTGACCCAGGTGCCCTTGGCGGTCAGCTCCAGGCCGTCGGGGGCCACTGCCAGCCCCAGGCCGTCATCGCGGGTGTGGCCGCGGGTCTGGCCGGCCGCCACCACCAGCCCGTCGGCGGGACGTTCGTCCAGCAGGACCAGAGCGCTGCTGCCGCCGGGCCAGGCCGGGCACGAGAAGGCGCCGCGCCAGGTGACGACCGGGGTCTCGGTGAGGCGGACGGGCCGGTCGGAGGTGATCTGCAGCCGTGCGCTGATGGTCCGGTCCGCCGTCAGGCGGAGCCGTGCCCGTCCCAGGGGCGATGCCCACCGCCAGGTCGCCTCGTCGGCCTCGACCTCGAGGCACTCGAGATGCCACGACGGACCCATGGAGACGGTCGCCGACCCGACGAACCTGTCCTGCTCACGATCCGTGACACGCACCCCATGCGGGGTGCACTCCACGTGCAGGTGCTCCCAGCCCAGTGCGCCGGCCATCCTCGCGCTCACCCCCTCAACCCTAGGCGCCGCAGCCGGTGCCTGCGGGCAGCGCGGCCGGTAGGGTGCTGCCATGGCAGAGATCCGTCGTACCGGGCACGATTCCCACCGGGGCGACCGTCCCGGAGGGGGCCGCCGCAGGGGCCTGGGCCGGGACGGCATCACCGTCATGGTGAACCACGACCGGGCCCTGCGCGCCCGCGAGATCAGCCGCCCCGGCGAGACCATCCGCACTCGGGCTGCCGGCGAGCTGCCCGCCCTGCTGGCCCGGGCCACGGGGCGTCGCGGGTCGGGGCGGTGACGGCTCACCCGGGGCGATCGGCATCGCGGAGGGGCTGAGGCCCTGAGTGCGATACCCTTCTCTGCGTGCCCGGCGAGGGCATGCGGGGTGTGGCGCAGTTGGTAGCGCGCCTGCTTTGGGAGCAGGAAGTCGCCGGTTCGAGTCCGGTCACCCCGACCACTGGACGCGCCCCGCGACGCCTGGAGCGGGATGAAAGGATCCACGGGGTCGGCTACCATTGATCATGGCCCTCGGGCCGCGCGAACGTAGCTCAATGGTAGAGCCCCAGTCTTCCAAACTGGCTACGCGGGTTCGATTCCCGTCGTTCGCTCCAACGCGCCGCAGCCCGGTCGGCGGTGATCACATCGGATCCCACGTCGGCGGCGCAGCCGTTTCTTGGTGCTCACCCACGCAACTGGCTAAGATTGGCTGGCGTTGTGTGCGTTCCCGCGCACTCCCAGCATGTTTGTTGCGTCAAGACGCGCACATAGTTCCACGGACAGGAGTCCCTAGTGCCGAGCACCGTCGAGCAGTTGAATCCGACCCGGGTGAAGCTCACCATCGAACTGCCCTTCACCGACCTGCAGCCGAGGATCGACGAGGCCTACAAGCAGATCGCCCAGCAGATCAACCTGCCCGGTTTCCGCCGCGGCAAGGTGCCGCCGCGCCTGATCGACCAGCGATTCGGCCGCGGTACCGTGCTTCAGGAGGCCGTGAACAACGCCATCCCCGACGCCTACTCCGACGCGGTGACAGAGCACAAGATCGCTCCGCTGGGCAACCCGGAGATCGAGTTGACCCGGCTCGAGGACGGCGATGTCGCCGAGATCACCGCCGAGGTCGATGTCCGCCCCGAGTTCGACATGCCCGACTTCTCCCAGATCAGCGTCGAGGTCGACCCCGTCGAGGTCACCGACGCCGACGTCGACGAGCGCGTCGAACTGCTGCGTCAGCGTTTCGGCACCCTCACCGTCGTCGACCGCGCCGCAGCCGACGGGGACGTCGTCCTCATCGACCTGTCCGCCACCCAGAACGGTGAGGCCATCGAGGACGCCGAGACCAGCGGCATGCAGTACCGCATCGGCGCCGGGGGCATGGTCGAGGGCCTCGACGAGGCCCTCATCGGTCTCGCCGCGGGCGAGAGCAAGGCCTTCACGTCCAAGCTCGTCGGCGGCCCCCACCGTGACGAGGAGGCCGACATCACGGTGACCGTCACCAAGGTCAACGAGCAGGAGCTGCCCGAGCTCGACGACGACTTCGCCCAGCTCGTCTCCGAGTTCGACACCGTCGACGAGATGATCGCCGACGTTCGCGAGAACCTCCTGCGCATCGGCCGGCTCGACCAGGCAAACACGGCTCGTGACAGGGTTCTCGAGGCCGTCACCGACCAGCTCGGCTTCGAGCTGCCGCAGGCCGTCCTCGACAACGACATCAAGGCCTACCACGAGCAGATCGAGGCCCAGCTCAATGCCGCCGGTCTGACCGTCGAGCAGTACCTCGCGGACGCCGAGGACGAGGACGCCGAGACCGCCGAGGAGTTCTGGAAGCAGATCGACGAGCGGGCCGAGCAGGGGCTGCGCGCGCAGATCGTTCTCGACAAGCTCGCCGAGGACAGGCAGATCGGCGTCTCCCAGGAGGAGTTCACCCAGCTGCTCTTCCAGAAGGCCCAGCAGAACGGCACATCTCCTGAGCAGGAGATCCAGCACATGACCGAGCACAACCACATGCCGGAGTGGATGGCCGAGGTCCGCCGCGGCAAGGCCCTCGGCATGATCGTCGACGAGGCCGTCATCACCGACACCAACGGTGACACGGTTGAGATCTCACGCCTGCAGAACGACGGCTCCCTCGCCCCGGAGACCGCGGGCGAGGCCGACGCCGAGCAGTCCCGGGAGGACGAGGCTGAGGCTGAGCAGACCGAACAGGGGGCCGACGGCGAGGCCTGACCGGGGCCTGTCACCCGGACACTGACGCGTGATGACGTGCCGGCCGCACCGAGATGGCGCGGCCGGCACGTCACGTGCGGGCAACGCCGCGACGCGGCGCACGATCACCTGCTGGCCAGGAGCCGGTCTTGCTAGGCTGAGCGCTCGTCAGGCCAAGGGAAGGATCAGCACATGAGTGACGCGGGCGGTGCCGTCGCGGGCCCGGCCACGGCGAGCGGACTGCCGAGGTTCCTGCAGATCGGGTTGGGCATCGTCCTGGTCCTGGTGGCCCTGACGATGCTGAAGACCTACTCGGGCACCTTCGGCCCGATCTTCCTGGCGTTGAACCTCATGGTGACGGCCTACCCGCTCCACACCTGGCTCGTACGCAAGGGCTGCCCGTCGGCGCTGTCCGCGGTCGTCGTCGCCCTGATGGTCTTCGTCCTGCTCCTGGCGATGGTCGCCGGGCTGGTCTGGGCCCTCAACGAGATGATCCGGATGCTCCCGCACTACGCCGGCCAGTTCTCGTCCCTGTACGACCAGGTGATCTCCTTCGCCTCAAGGCTCGGCCTGGACTCCTCCTCCCTGACCAGTGTGCTGGGCAGGATCGACCCAAACTCCCTGGTCAGCGCGGCCACCTCACTGCTCACCGCGTCGACCGGTTTCATCGGGGGCCTGTCGGTTCTGATCTGCACCCTGGTCTTCATGGCCATGGACACCGCCGGGTTCGCCCGGCGGCTGTCGATCGCTGCCTCCACCCACCCGCGGATCGTCGCGGGCTTCCGCTCCTTCAGCCAGGGTGTTCGCTCCTACTGGATCGTCACCACCGTCTTCGGGCTCATCGTCGCCGTGCTCGACGTCGTCGCCCTGCGGGTCATGGGCGTGCCCGGCGTCATCATCTGGGGCCTGCTGAGTTTCCTGACCAACTACATCCCGAACATCGGGTTCGTCGTCGGCCTGATCCCCCCGACCCTGGTCGCCCTCGTCTCCCTGGGCTGGAAACAGGCCCTGGTCGTCATCATCGTCTACAGCGTGCTCAACTTCGTCGTCCAGACGATCATCCAGCCGCGCTTCACCGGCGACGCGGTCGGTGTGACCCCCACCGTCTCGTTCGTCTCCCTGCTCGTGTGGGGCGGTGTGCTCGGCGCCCTGGGCACCCTGCTGGCCCTGCCGATGACCCTGCTCATCAAGGCGCTCATCATCGACACCGATCCGCGTGCCGCCTGGGTCAATGCCCTCATCGCCTCGGATCCGCACGATGCGGACGGGGCCGCTCAGCAGCGCGACTGACCGGCGGTCCCGGCCCAGGCCCTGCACCGCACCCGTCCGAACATTGCCAGACATGAGTCGGATCGGCTCAACTTTCATGCCGGCAGTGAAAACATGAGGGCCCTCACTCCGGTTTGCCGGTGCCTCCAGGTAGGTTCGACGGTGTGAATGACATGGTCAAGAACCCCGCGCTGCCCGCGATGGCAGTCAGCAACGGTGGCGTCGGCCTGAGCGACAACGTGTACCAGTCCCTGCTGGCCAATCGCATCGTCTTCCTCGGCTCCGAGGTGAAGGACGAGAACTCCAACGCGATCTGCGCGCAGATGCTGCTGCTCAATGCCGAGGACCCCCACAAGGACATCTACCTCTACATCAACTCGCCCGGCGGCTCGATCGACTCCGGCATGGCCATCTACGACACCATGCAGTGGATCAGCAACGACGTGGCCACGGTCGCCATCGGGCTGGCCGCCTCGATGGGCCAGTTCCTGCTGTCCGGCGGCACCCCGGGCAAGCGTTACGCGCTGCCCCACGCCCGCATCCTCATGCACCAGCCCTCGGGCGGCATCGGCGGTACCGCCTCCGACATCAAGATCCAGGCCGAGCAGAGCATCCACCTCAAGCGCGAGATGGCCGAACTCATCGCCAAGCACACCGGCCAGACCGTCGAACAGATCACGAAGGACTCTGATCGCGACCGCTGGTTCACGGCGAGTGAGGCGCTCGAGTACGGCTTCATCGATCACGTCTACGATCGCGCGTCGAAGATCTCCATGAACGACGCGCCGAACCAGTGAGGACTTCCATGACCGACACCTTCAGCCCGGCGATGCCACCGGTCCCCGGCGGCCTGGCCCTCTCGCCCACGGCCGAGTACTACATCCCCCAGTGGGAGGAGCGCACCAGCTACGGTGTGCGCCGCGTCGACCCCTACACCAAGCTGTTCGAGGACCGCATCATCTTCCTCGGCACGCCGATCACCGACGACATCGCCAATGCGGTCATGGCCCAGCTGCTGTGCCTGCAGTCGATGGACGCCGACCGGTCGATCTCGATCTACATCAACTCGCCCGGCGGCTCGTTCACCGCGTTGACGGCCATCTATGACACGATGCGTTACATCAAGCCCGCCGTGCAGACCATCTGCCTCGGCCAGGCGGCCTCGGCCGCGGCCGTGCTGCTGGCGGCAGGCACCAAGGGCCAGCGCCTGGCCCTGCCGAACAGCCGCATCCTGATCCACCAGCCCTCCATGGGCGGTGAGGGCAGCTACGGGCAGTCCAGCGACCTGGAGATCCAGGCCAACGAGATCCTGCGCATCCGCGAGCTCATGGAGTCCATGCTCGCCGACGCCACCGGGCAGCCCCAGGAGAAGATCAACGCCGATGTCGAGCGGGACAAGTTCCTGACCGCCGAGGAGGCCGTCGAGTACGGCATCATCGATGACATCCTCACCTCGTTGAAGGACTGATCGCCGGCCCGGCCGGTCCCGCGGACGACGTCCCGTCCGCGCAGCAGTACGTGGTACGGATGCTGCGCGGACGGGGCTAGTCTTGTGGGCACGCCTGAAGCGGTGAGCGTGGCGTACGGACACACGTGGCATGCCCGGCAGGGGCATGCTTGAATGGATTCAGTGTGGCCCGGCCGGCGCCGAGTGTGCCGGATCAGCATGCATCAAGGAGGTGGCCATGCCGCGCATCGGAGAGAGCAGCGACCTGTTCAAGTGCTCGTTCTGCGGCAAGAGCCAGAAGCAGGTCAAGAAACTCATCGCGGGCCCCGGGGTCTACATCTGTGACGAGTGCATTGACCTGTGCAACGAGATCATCGAGGAGGAGTTCTCCCAGCTCGGGGAGACGGAGACCCCCTCGCAGCTGCTCAAGCCGGCCGAGATCCGCGAATTCCTCGATCAATACATCATCGGCCAGGACGACGCCAAGAAGGCGTTGGCGGTGGCCGTCTACAACCACTACAAACGTCTCAACGCCCAGACCGAGGCGGAGGGGGCCAGGCGCGTCGCCGACGACGTCGAGCTGGGCAAGTCCAACATCCTGCTGATCGGCCCCACCGGCTGCGGCAAGACCTACCTGGCCCAGACCCTGGCCCGTATGCTCAACGTGCCCTTCGCCATGGCCGACGCCACCGCGCTGACCGAGGCCGGCTACGTCGGTGAGGATGTCGAGAACATCCTGCTCAAACTCATCCAGGCCGCGGACTTCGACGTGAAGAAGGCCGAGACCGGCATCATCTACATCGACGAGATCGACAAGGTGGCACGCAAGTCCGAGAACCCCTCGATCACCCGGGACGTCTCGGGGGAGGGCGTGCAGCAGGCGCTGCTGAAGATCCTCGAGGGCACCGTCGCCTCGGTACCCCCTCAGGGCGGTCGCAAGCATCCGCACCAGGAGTTCATCCAGATCGACACCACCAATGTGCTGTTCATCGTGGGCGGCGCCTTCGCCGGTCTCGAGGAGATCATCGCCGAGCGCGTCGGCAAGCGCACGGTGGGGTTCACCAACGACGACGCGAAACGCCGCCCGGCCGGCACCGACCCGCTCGCCGGCGTGCGCCCCGAGGACCTGCACTCCTACGGGCTGATTCCCGAGTTCATCGGGCGGCTTCCCGTCATCGCCACGGTGCCCAGGCTTGACGAGACGGCCCTGCGCCGTATCCTCACCGAGCCGCGCAACGCCCTCGTCAAGCAGTTCACGAAACTCTTCGAGCTCGACGGCGTCGACCTCGAGTTCACGCCCGATGCCGTCGCCGCCGTCGCCGAGAAGGCCATCGAACGCGGCACCGGCGCGCGCGGGCTGCGTGCCATCCTCGAGGAGACCCTCGCCGACGTCATGTTCGAGGTGCCCAGCCGGGACGACGTCACCCGGGTCGTCATCACCGGTGACGCGGTGCGGGGGACCGCCCAGCCCCGGCTCATCGCACGGGCCGGCGAGCCGGCTGCCTGAGAGCTGCTCGGCCCTCAGCGGAGCAGCGCCAGCCACTCGCCTCCGCGCCGCCTGAGCACCCGTGGCGCTGAGACGACGGCGACCTCGTCGAGCGCACTGCGGATCGTCTCGGCACATGCCCAGGCCCTGGCGTCCTCGTCGTCCCGATTGGCAGGGGGGATCGAGAACCGCACCGTCACCACGGGCGCCCCGCGGGGCACGTCCACGCGCACGTCGTCGCAGTGCGCCGCCTCCGGGACCGCCTGCCTGGCGGTGTCGGGAACTTCCGGCGGGCGGTGCCCCGGCCGCATGCCCTGCACGGACACCTGGACGCGGAACGACGGCATGGCGGACCCTCCTGACCGTGGTCGACAGTTCGTAGTGTGCCACCTGGGCGGGAAGCGGCGCCGATTCCCGCCGCCGGTGCGGACGCCACAGCCGCGACCGGTAGCCTTCAGCTGTGCGCTATCTCTCGACTCGTGCCCTGAACGCCGACGACGCCAAACCGTTCTGCGACATCCTGCTCGAAGGGCTCGCCGCCGACGGCGGACTCTACCTGCCCGAGACATACCCGCAGGTGAGCGCCGAGACCCTTGAGCAGTGGCGTGAGCTGCTCGCCACGGAGGGCTACGCGGCCCTGGCAGCCCGTGTCATCGGGCTGTTCATCGACGACATCCCGGCCGACGACCTGGCGCGGCTCACCGCCGCGGCCTACACCGGTCCGAAGTTCTCCGATCCGCAGATCGTCCCGGTCTCGCGCATCGGTGCGGGGCCGCTGTGGCTCGGTCACCTGTCCAACGGCCCGACGGCGGCCTTCAAGGACATGGCCATGCAACTGCTCGGCGAACTCATGGAGTACGAGCTGTCCCGGCGCGGCTCCTGGATGACGATCGTCGGCGCCACCAGCGGTGACACCGGTAGCTCCGCCGAGTACGCCCTGCGCGGCCGCGACGGCATCGCCGTCGTCATGCTGACCCCGGCGGGCCGGATGACACCGTTCCAGCAGGCCCAGATGTTCTCGCTGTCCGACCCCAACATCGTCAACGTCGCCGTCGAGGGCGTCTTCGACGACTGCCAGGACCTCGTCAAGGCCGTTCACACCGACGCGGCGTTCAAGGCCACCTACCACCTGGGGGCCGTCAACTCGATCAACTGGGCGCGCCTGGTGGCCCAGGTCGTCTACTACTTCTGCTGCTGGCTGCGCGTCACCGACGGTCCCGGCCAGGAGATCAGCTTCGCCGTGCCCACCGGAAACTTCGGCGACATCTGCGCGGGCCACATCGCTCGCGCCATGGGTCTGCCGATCCGTCGCCTCATCCTGGCCACCAACGAGAACGACGTGCTCGACGAGTTCTTCCGCACCGGCGTCTACCGTCCCCGCGGCCCCGAGCAGACCTGGGCGACCAGTTCGCCGAGCATGGACATCTCCAAGGCCTCCAACTTCGAGCGCTTCATCGCGGACCTGTACGGGCGCGACGGTGCCAGGGTCCGGGAACTGTTCGGCGCGGTCGCAGGTGGCGGCTTCTTCGACATCTCCGGCACCCCCGAGTTCGAGGCGGTGCGCACCGGCTATGGTTTCGTCTCCGGTTCTTCGACGCACGCGGACCGGGTCGCCACCATCGGCCGTCTGTGGCGCGAGCACGGCATCCTCATCGACCCGCACACCGCCGATGGCGTCAAGGTCGCCGAGCAGTACGTGGCGGACGAACCCGTCGTCGTCCTCGAGACGGCCCTGCCGGTGAAGTTCGCCGAGACGATCACCGAGGCCATCGGGGAACCGCCGCCCACGCCCGAACGGTTCGCCCACATCGAGGAGGGGCCACGCCGTGTCGTGGATCTGCCGAACGACGTGGACGCCCTCAAGCAGCTCATCGTGGGCACCGTCGAATCACTGCCCAGCCTGGTCCGCTGAAGCGGGCCGCCCGCACAAACGAAAGGAGACGATCATGACGATGCGTGTTGGCATCCTCACCGCCGGCGGCGACAGCCCCGGCCTGAATGCCGCCATCCGGGGTTTCGGCAAGGCGGCCATCGGCACCCACGGCATGGAGCTGATCGGTTTCCGGGACGGGATGCGCGGCCTGGCCGAGAACCGCTTCGTCGAGCTCGACTCCGCCGCGCTGTCCGGCATCCTCACCGTCGGCGGCACGATCCTGGGCACCAGCCGCGACAAGGTCCACAAGATGATGGTGGACGGCGCGCCGCGCAACATGATCGACACGATCAAGAAGAACTACGAGAAGGACAAGCTGGACGCGCTCGTCTGCCTCGGCGGCGGGGGCACGGCCAAGAACGCCAAGCGGCTGGTCGACGCCGGCCTGAACGTCATCACCCTGCCCAAGACGATCGACAACGACCTGGTGGGCACCGACGAGACCTTCGGTTTCGCGACGGCACTCGAGATCGCCACGGATGCCATCGACCGTCTGCACTCGACGGCCCACAGCCACCACCGCATCATCCTCACCGAGATCATGGGGCACCGCGCCGGCTGGCTCGCGCTCGGCGCCGGGATCGCCGGCGGCGCCGACATCATCCTGCTGCCCGAGATGCCGTACCGCGTCGAGTCGATCGCCGAGACGATCCGCCGCCGCCGGGAACAGGGCAGCAATTTCTCCGTCGTCGCCGTCGCAGAGGGCGCCCGCTCGGTGGATGACGCGGCAGAGCTCGCCGCCGCCGACGCGCTCGTGCGGGAGGCCGGCTCCCCCGAGAGCCGCGAGGCCGCCAAGAAGCACCGCAGGGTGGTCGAGGCCTCGCACCGTGCCCACACCTTCACCCTCGCCGAGCAGCTCGAGGCCGCCACCGGCCTGGAGTCACGGGTGTCCATCCTCGGCTACGTCCAGCGCGGCGGCATCCCGTGCAGCCGCGACCGCCAGCTGGCCACCCTGCTCGGTACCGCGGGCGCCGATCTGGTCAGTCAGGGGCAGTTCGGCGTCATGGTTGCCTCCAGGGGCGAGGAGGCCGTTCCCGTCCCGCTCGAGAAGGTCGCCGGCAAGATCCGCTACGTCCCCACCGATCATCCCTGGATCAGGGCCGCCAGGGAGGTCAACACCGGTTTCGGGGACTGACCGGTCGGCGCCCAGCCGCCCCGGTAATCCTGTTGCGCGCCACCGCGGCGCCGGGTTACGGTGAAAACATCTTCCACCGAACCCACAACGGGGTGAGTGCTGTGGACGCTGAGATCGGTGATGTGTTGGCGCTGGCTCGTGAGCGGGCCGGACGCGGTGGGATGATGCGGTTGAGACCGCTGGTCGCCGGTTCCTGGCGGCGTGCGTTCCGCGCCGGAGTCGACCCCGGCCGGGCGACCCCGGTGATGGTGCACGACGACCGAGAGGCCGGGGCCCGGTTCGAGTCGCTGCTGCTGGCCCGCCACCTGGATCTGGTCGCCCCACTGATCGAGGCCACCCGCGGTGGCGGCGGGCGTCTGCTGGTCATCACCGCCGCCGATGGCGAGATCGTGATGATGCGCGGCGGCGCGGCGGCGCGGCGCCGCGGTGACAGGATCGGCATGGCGCCGGGCGTCCTGTGGACCGAGAGCAGCGTCGGGACCAACGCCATCGGCACCTCGATCAGTCAGCGCGCCCTGGTGCGCATCGACGGACCCGAGCACTTCGTCATGACCCACCACGAGTGGACCTGCGTTGCGGCGCCCATCACCGACCCGGACAGCGGTGAGCTGCTTGGTGTCATCGACCTGTCCGGCCCGGTGCGCGAGTTCGGCCCCGACACGGCCGCCCTGGTCGGTGCCGTGGGGCAACTGATCGAGCGCCAGATCGCCGTCGAGCGCAGGGCCGCCGATGCGCGGATCCTCGCCGACCTGTTCGCCCGGCCGGGAGCGGCCGGGCGGGTCGCCGCCGTCCTGTCACCGACCGGGCGCCTGGTCTGGGGCAGCGATGACGGGCAGCCCGCCGGCGAGTGCGAGCACTACGAGGGGTACACGGTCGTCACCACCGGGCCGGGCCCATCCGCCGCACCCGGACCGGTCCGGCTGCGTCTGCTGGGCCCGGGAGAACCCGAGCTGAGCATGAACGGTCGCGTCACCAGGCTCACGCAGCGCCGCGCCGACCTGCTCGCCCTCATCGCGCGGGCCCCCGACGGGCTGAGCGCCGATGCGCTGGCCGAGGCGTTGTACGGCGACCGGGGCCGCCCGGGCACGGTCCGCACCGAGGTGCACCGCGCCCGGCAGTCGCTCGGCGCGGCCCTCGCCGGGGACCCGTACCGGTTCACCGTTCCGCTCAGCAGCGACGTCGGCGACGTCGAGGGGCTGCTGCGCCGCGGGGACGTCCGCGGCGCCGTCCGCTCCTACACCGGCTGGCTGCTGCCCCGCTCCGACGCGCTGACGATTGAACTGTTGCGCCAGGAGCTGCACGAGTCGGTTCGCGCGGCCGCCATCGCCGCCGGCGGCCAGGCACTGCGTGAGTACTGTCTCGGCGAACCGGGTGGGGCCGACTATCACGCCTGGGCGCGCTACGTCGAGCAGTGCGCCCCCGGGTCGGCCGAACGGGCCGTTGCCGACGCGCACCTGAACGGCCTGTGCCGAGCGGCCTGCTGAGCCCGCCCGTCCAGGTTCACCGAGAACCGGGACATCATGGGACGGATGCCGCGGCAGTGCAACGGGGCTGCAACGTCTGAGGCCGCACACTGGGTGACCAACCGGCAGGGAGGTCGCCATGGTGAGTGTCGGAGTCATTGTCAACAGCGCATCGGGGCACGACGTGCGGCGGCTGGTCAGTGCAGCGACCGTCGTCGACAACTCGGAGAAGGGGGCGATGGCCGTCCGGCTCATGGCCGGTCTCGGTGCCGCAGGCGTCGACGAGGTGCTCGCCATGCCCCTCGACGACACGGTGGCCGGCCCGATGGCCAGGGTCAGGAGGGGCATCGAGCTGGAGACCGGTGCGCCGCTGCCGCCCATACGCTGGCTCGACATGCCGGTCGTGGGCCGGGCCGTCGACACCTGCCTCGCCCTGGACCTCATGCGCCAGGCAGGTGTCGCTGCCATCTGCGTACTCGGCGGGGACGGCACCCAGCGACTGGCCGTCGGGCGGATCGGAGACATCCCCCTGACCCCGCTGTCGACCGGCACCAACAATGCCTTCCCAGGGTGGTCGGAGGCCACCGTGGCCGGTCTGGCCACCGGCTGTGTCGCCACCGGGCAGGTGAGCCGCGAGGACGCCTGCGTGCAGGAACACGCCCTCCTCGTGCACCACGATGGCCGAACCGAGGCCGCGCTCGTGGACGTCGCCGTGACCCGTTCCCTGTTCACCGGGGTGCGCGCCTCGTGGCGGGCCGAGCACGTCGAGGAGGTGACGGCCGTGTTCACCGACCCCACGGTGATCGGGCTCAGCGCGATCGTCGCGGCCCGGGCCGACGCGCCTCGCCACGCCCCGGTTGCCGCCCGCGTCCGGCTCGGCGAGGGCACGCGGGTGCGGGCGCCCCTGGCGCCGGGGGTGGTCGAGGAGGTGGCCGTCTCGCAGCCGCAGTACCTGCGTCTGGGCGACGTGGCCGAGATCCCGGACGGGCATGGCGCGATCAGCCTCGACGGGGAGCGGCTCATCGAACGCCCCGGCGGGCTGGGCGCCTCGATGGAGCTGGTGGAGGCGCTGTGGCGCATCGACGTGGCCCGCGCCATGAGTGCAACGCGGGTGCAACGGTGGGGCCCCTAGCCTCAAGACATCAACCCAATGGAGGGAGTCATGATGAGCCAGACGACTGGGATCGGCCCGGACGAGCTGCTGGGCGCCTATCGCACCATGCGGACGATCCGGGAGTTCGAGGAGCGGTTGCACAGGGAGTTCTCCACTGGCGCGATCCCCGGCTTCGTCCATCTCTACGCGGGGGAGGAGGCCGTGGCGGCCGGGGTGTGCGGTCTGCTCACCGCGGACGACTACATCGCAAGCACCCACCGCGGCCATGGTCACGCCATCGCGAAGGGCTGTGACGTCATGGCCATGATGGCCGAGATCTACGGCAAGGCGACCGGGTTGTGCAAGGGCAGGGGCGGCTCGATGCACATCGCCGACGTGGACGTCGGCATGCTCGGCGCCAACGGCATCGTCGGTGGCGGCCCGCCCCTGGTGTGCGGCGCCGGCCTGAAGGCCAAGATCACCGGCACCGACCAGGTGGCCGTCTCGTTCACCGGCGATGGCGGCTCGAACCAGGGCACCTTCCTGGAGTCGCTCAACCTGGCCTCGGTGTGGGACCTTCCGGTCATCTTCGTGGTGGAGAACAACGGTTATGCGGAGGCGACCTCGAGCCGGTACCACCAGAAGGGCATCGACGTGGCCAAGCGCGGAGACGCCTTCGGCATCCCGGCGATGACGGTGGACGGGCAGGACTACTTCGAGGTCCGCGAGGCGGCCCAGGCCGCCATCGGGCGGGCACGTGCCGGCGGCGGCCCGTCGCTGCTGGAGTGCAAGACGGTGCGCTACTACGGGCACTTCGAGGGCGACCAGCAGACCTATCGCCCGGCCGACGAGGTGCCCACCGCGAGGGCGGAGCACGACCCGCTGACCCTGTTCGAGCAGCGCGTCACGGCATCCGGTCTGCTCGACGCGGGGCAGCTCCGGGAGATCGACCGTGAGGTCGGCGAGCTGATCGACCGCTCGGTGGAGCAGGCCAAGGCCGCCCCCGAACCGGCCCTGGAGACCCTCACCGAAGACGTGTACGTCTCCTACTAGGTGGAAGGACGCAGACAATGGCACGCACACTGAGCTACATGAAAGCCATCAACGAGGCCCTCGCCCAGGAGATGGACCGGGACCCCTCGGTCGTCGTGTTCGGGGAGGACGTCGCCGGCGGCGCCGGAACCAGTCAGCCGATGGACGCCTGGGGCGGTGTCTTCGGCCTGACCAAGGGACTGTGGGAGAAGTTCCCCGACCGCGTCCTGGACACCCCGATCAGCGAGTCGGCGATCATGGGTGCCGCGGCGGGCGCGGCGGTCAGCGGGCTGCGTCCGGTGGCCGAGTTGATGTTCATCGACTTCCTGGGGGTCTGTTTCGACCAGATCTTCAACCAGGCCGCGAAGTTCCGCTACATGTTCGGCGGCAAGACGCGGACCCCGATGGTGGTCCGCACCTGCTACGGCGCCGGTGCCGGTGCCGCCGCCCAGCACTCCCAGACGCTGTACAACATCTTCACCAACATCCCCGGCCTCAAGGTCGTCGTGCCGAGCAGCCCCTACGACGCCAAGGGCCTGCTGACCGCGGCGATCCGTGACGACGACCCGGTCATCTTCTGCGAGCACAAGGCGTTGTATGGCGTACGCGGCGAGGTTCCGACCGAGCTCTACGAGGTGCCGCTCGGCCAGGCCAATGTCGTGCGCGAGGGCACCGACGTGACCGTCGTCGCACTGGGGCAGATGGTGCCGAGGGCCCAGCGGGCCGCCGAGGCGCTCCAGGGAGAGGGCGTCGGCGTCGAGGTCGTCGACCCGCGCACCACGTCGCCGCTGGACGAGGCGACGATCCTCGCCTCCGTCACCAGGACCGGGCGGTGCGTGGTCGTCGACGAGGGCTACCCGCGGTGCGGCATGGGGACCGACCTGGTGAGCCTGGTCGCAACCCGCGGGCCGCGGTTGCGGGCACCGATCGGGCTGGTCACCCCGCCCCACACGCCCGTGCCGTTCGCGCACGTGCTGGAGGAGGCCTACCTGCCCGGCCCCGACGAGATCGCCGCAGCGGTCCGCACCACCCTGGAACCGGTCGACGCATAAGGAGCAGAGACATGGCCATCACAGCGATCACCATGCCCAAGTGGGGCATGACCATGCAGGAGGGCGAGTTCACCGAGTGGAACGTCGCCGAGGGCGACACCGTCGCGGCCGAGGACAACCTCGCCGGTATCTCCAGCGACAAGATCGAGGGCGAGCTGCCCTCGCCGGCCGCAGGGGTGATCCGCAGGCTCATCGCCGAGTCGGGCCAGAGCTACGAGGTCGGTGCGCTGCTCGGCGTCATCGCCGATGCGGACACCCCCGATGCCGAGATCGACGCGTTCATCGCCCAGCACGGCTGAGTCACCTGTGGGGCGCCGGCACCGGCGCCCACTGCCGTCACTGCATGAGCACGACGGAACGCAGCACCTTCCCGGCGCGCATCCTCTCGAAGGCCTCGTTCACCTGATCGATGCCGATCGTCTCCGAGACGAAGACGTCCAGGTCGAGCCGGCCCTGCCGGTACAGGTCGAGCAGCATCGGGATGTCGCGTTCGGGCAGGCAGTCGCCGTACCAGCTCGACTTCAGGGAGCCGCCGTAGTCGAAGACGTCGGCCAGCGGGAGGTCGAGCCGCGCGTCGGGGGCCGGCACCCCCACGAGGACCACGCGCCCGGCCAGGTCACGGGCGTAGAAGGCCTGCTTCCAGGTGCCGGGCGTACCGACCGCGTCGATGACGACGTCGGCGCCGACCCCGCCGGTCAGCTCGTGGATCCGTGCGACGACATCGCAGCTGCCGGCGTCGATGGTCGCGGTGGCGCCCAGGTCCGAGGCCAGGGACAGCTTGCTGGTGTCGGTGTCGACGGCGATGACGCCGGTCGCACCGGCCAGCCGGGCGCCGAGCAGGGCGGCCATGCCGACGCCGCCCAGGCCGATGACCGCCACCTGTTCGCCGCGACGCACGGCGGCGGTGTTGAGCGCGGCGCCGAGACCGGCCATGATGCCGCAGCCGAGCAGCCCGGCGACCTCGGGCCGCACGGACGGGTCGAACCTCGTGCACTGCCCCTCGGCGACGAGCGTCCGGGGCGCCAGTGCGCCGATGCCGAGCGCGGCCGTCAGCGCGGTGCCGTCGGCGAGTCGCATCGGCTGGGTCGCATTCGCGGTGTCGAAGCAGTACCAGGGTTCACCGCGCCGGCAGGCGCGGCACTGACCGCAGACGGCTCGCCAGTTCAGGACGACACGGTCGCCCACCTGCACATGGGTGACGCCGGCGCCGATGGCGGTCACGGTGCCGGCCGCCTCGTGGCCGATGAGGAACGGGTAGCCGTCGCCGACGGCGCCGGTGACGTAGTGCAGATCCGTCTGGCAGATCCCGCACGCGGCGACGTCCACGACGACCTCGCCGGGACCGGGATCGGGGACGACGACATCGAGCAGTTCGACTGGTGCGCCCTTGGCGCGCGAGACGACTCCTTGGACGGTGGTGGACATGGGGTGAACTCCACATAGGGACCCTGATAAGGGCTGACAGGGCCGAGACTAGGGTCGCTGGCTGGCAACGGGCTGTGCGACCCGCGCCGCGCGACCCCGGGACTGCCCCTATGCTGGGCGTGTGCCCGCCGTTCCCGACCGCCGCCTGCTGGTGCTGCGTGTCGCCGCGCTCGTCCTCGACATGGACGACACCATCAACCAGACCGACCGGGCCATGCGGGCCGGTCTGCGGTGTGCGACCAGGGCACTGTGGCCGCAGCTGGGCGAGCCGGATCGGGAGCGCAGCATCCAGGAGTACGTGGCGGACCGGACCGGCTGGTTCGACCGGTTCGCCAGGGGCGAGATCGACTTCGAGGAGATGCGGCGCGGACGCCTGGTGGACATGGCCAACGGTCTCGGGGTCCGGGTCGACGACGAGCACCTGCGGCGTTTCGAGTCGACCTACCGGTCCGCCTTCGCCGAGGCGTGCACCCCATGGCCCGACGCGCTGGCGCTCATCGACCGCGCCGACGCGGCGGGCGTCCCCGTGGCGGTGCTGTCGAACTCCGCCCAGCAGATGACCGTGATGAAGGTCCGCAGGCTCGGACTGGAGGGCCGGTTCGCCCAGGTCTTCTCGTCCGACCAGCTCGGTGCCGGCAAACCCGACCCCGGCGCCTACCGGGCGGCGTGCGCGAGGCTGGACGCCGTTCCGGCAGCGGTCGGCTACGTCGACGACCACCTGCGCGACGCCGTGGGGGCGAGCCGGGTCGGCATGCAGTCGGTCTGGCTCGACCGCGGCGGCCGCGGCGAGGGGCCGGCGGACCAGCCGGCCGTCGCCTCGCTCGACCAGCTGCTGCTCGAGCACGTCGGGCCCTGAGAGAGCCGCCCGGCCGGGGCCGGGACGGTGCCGCTGAAGCGGCCCCAAGCCGCCTTGTCATGCGCCGGTGACGGCGGCTAGCGTCGACTCATCACAGGTCAGCGCACGGGGGTGTCCGTCATGAGAATCAGCTGGGAGGACCTGACCGCCGGACGGCCCGGCGCGCCCGCCGTCCGCGCCGAGGACGTCGCGGGGGCGGGCTGCCCGGCGCTCATCGTCCTCGACGACGACCCCACCGGCACCCAGTCGGTGTCCGAGCTGCCGGTCGTGACCACCTGGCAGGTCGAGGACCTCGAATGGGGCCTGTCGACGGGCGCGGCCGCCGTCTACGTCATGACGAACTCGCGCAGCCTCGGGCCCGCCGATGCCGAGCGCGTCAACCGGGAGGCCGTACGCAACGGCCTGGAGGCGGCCCGCAGGACCTGCCGGCGGGTGGCGTTCGTCTCGCGCTCGGACTCGACGCTGCGCGGCCACTACCCGCTCGAGCCGGATGCCATCGCCGCCGTACTCGCCCAGCACGGTCGCCGGGTCGACGGCGTCGTCCTCGTGCCGGCCTTCCCCGAGGCGGGTCGCATCACCCTCGACGCGGTGCACTACGCGGGCAGCGTTGCCGACGGCTTCGTGCCGGTGGGGGACAGCGAGTTCGCCTCCGACGCCACCTTCGGGTACCGGTCCTCCGACCTCGCCGACTGGGTGCAGGAGAAGTCCGGCGGGCGGTTGGCGGCGGACGAGGTCATCCGCATCGGCCTGGGTGCGCTGCGCACCGATCCCGAGGCGGTCGTGGCCGCGCTGGCCGGGGCGCGCGACGCCCAGCCGATCGTCGTCGACTGCCTGGAGGAGAACGACCTGCGCCTGCTCGCCCTCGGCCTGGCCCGTGCCGAGGCGCTCGGCCACAACTTCATCTACCGCGTCGGTCCGCCCTTCGTCCGGGCGCGTATCGGGCAGCCGCCCCGGGTCCCGCTCGGTCCCGACGCGTGCCGGCCCGCCCCCGGCGCCGCGGCCTCGGACGCGGCCGGTGGTCTGGTGGTGGTCGGCTCCCATGTCGGTCTCACCAGGCGCCAGGTCGGCGCCCTGGCCGGGCGCGACGAGATCGCGCAGCTCGTCCTCGACGTGCCCAGGACGCTCGACGAATCCACCCGCGCCGCCCACCTGGACGAGGTCGTCGCGGCCGCCGTCGCGCAGCTGGGGCGGGGTACCGCCCTCGTGCGCTGCAGTGAGACCCTCGTCACCGGGGCCGACGCGGACGACTCACTGCGCATCGCGCGTGCCGTCTCCGACGCCGTCGTCGAGGTCGTCCGCCGCACCCTGGGGGCCCGGGCCCCGCGCTTCGTCGTCGCCAAGGGCGGCATCACGTCCTCGGACGTCGCCTCGCGCGGGTTGGGGATCCGCCGCGCCATCGCCCGCGGCCCGATGCTGCCGGGCATCATCTCGCTGTGGGAGCCCGTCGACGGGCCGGCCCGCGGCATCCCCTACGTCGTCTTCCCCGGCAACGTCGGCGACGAGGGGTCACTGGCCGACGTCATCGACACGCTGCAGGAATCCCTGCGATGACCAGGAAGAGTCCGAACCGGCGTTCCAGGTAGCGGGAGCCCCGCGCCCGGCCTCTGCAGCACGGGCACGGGCCCGCCCCGAGCCGGCCGTCTCAGCTACGCGGTTTCTTCGCCGGGGGCTCGCCCAGGGTGATCTCGGCGGCGAGGTTCTCGCCCGCCTCGACGAAGGCGATCGGGCACGTGATGCGACCGACGGCCGACAGGTCGTCGGCGATCAGGGCGAGGTTGGCGACCGAGGACGCCGGGCCCGTCACGGTGATGGCCTCGACCGGGGTCCGCATGGAGACCTTGGCGTCGGACTTGGCGCCGCGCACCAGGATCAGGGCGGCGGCCATGTCGGCCACGAGCGCGGTGTCTCCACCGACCGGCAGCTCGTCGACAGTGGGCCAGGCGGCGGTGTGCACCGAACCGTCCTGCCACCAGCTCCAGACCTCCTCGGTGACGAACGGCATGAACGGGGCCAGCAGCCTCAGGACGACCGAGAGGGCCAGCTGCAGACTCGCGTTCGCCGAGGCCGCGGTCTGCTCGCCGCGGGCGCCGTAGGCGCGTTCCTTGACGAGCTCCAGGTAGTCGTCGCAGAAGCTCCAGAAGAAGGTCTCGGTGGCCTCCAGCGCCGTCGTGTAGTCGAACTCTGCCAGTGCCCTGCCGGCCTTGTCGACGACCTCGCGCAGCACGGCCAGCTCGGCGAGGTCGATGGGCTCGGTGATGGCCTCGGGGCCGGTCGGGGCGCCCATGCCGAGTACGAACCTGCTGGCGTTGAGCACCTTCATGGCGAGCCGGCGCCCGACCTTCATCTGCCGTTCGTCGAAGGGGGAGTCCATGCCCGGGCGGGCCATCGCGGCACGCCAGCGCACGGCGTCCGCGCCGTACTTGTCGATGATGTCGGTGGGCACGATCACATTGCCCTTCGACTTGCTCATCTTCTTGCGGTCGGGGTCCACGACGAAGCCCGAGACGGTGGCGCGTCGCCACGGGACGGTGCCGAACTCGAAGTCGGCGCGGACGACCCGGCTGAACAGCCAGGTGCGGATGATGTCGTGGGCCTGTGGTGCCAGGTCCATCGGGAAGGTCAGCCCGAACAGCTCGGGGTCGCGCTCCCAGCCGCAGACGATCTCGGGCGTCAGCGAACTGGTCGCCCACGTGTCCATGACGTCGGGGTCGGCCATGAAACCGCCGGGGACACCGCGCTGCCCGGGTTCGAAGCCGGGCGGGCAGTCCGAGCTCGGGTCGACCGGCAGGGTCTCCGGTGCCGCCATGATCGGGTCGGCGTAGTCGGGGTCGCCGTTCGCGTCGAGCCGGTACCAGACGGGGAAGGGGATGCCGAAGAAGCGCTGGCGGCTGATGAGCCAGTCACCGTTGAGGCCCTCGACCCAGTTCGAGTAGCGGAACCTCATGTGCTCGGGCACGAAGTCGATCTGGTCGCCGCGGGACAGCAGGCGGGCCTTGAGCTCCTCGTCACGGCCGCCGTTGGAGATGTACCACTGGCGGGTCGAGACGATCTCGAGGGGCTTGTCGCCCTTCTCGTAGAAATTGGCCATGCGCTGGGTCGGTTTCGGTTCGCCGACCATCTCACCGGTGGCCTGCAGTTTGGTGACCATGGCGGCGCGGGCGCTGAAGACGGTCTTGCCGGCCAGCTCGGCCTCGTAGAACGAGGGGTCGGGCAGCCAGTCGGGCAGCTCGCGCTGCAGACGGCCGTCGCGGCCGATCACCGTGCGCGTGGGCAGGCTCAGTTCGCGCCACCACTGGACGTCGGTGAGGTCGCCGAAGGTGCAGCACATGGCGATGCCGGCGCCCTTGTCCATCTCGGCGGCCGGGTGGGCCAGGACCGGCACCTCGACGCCGAAGACCGGCGTCGTGACCGTCTGGCCGAACAGGTTCTTGTAGCGCTCGTCATCCGGGTGGGCGATGAGGGCGCAGCAGGAGACGAGCAGCTCGGGGCGGGTCGTCTCGATGAAGACGTCGGCGCCGTCCTCGGCGTGGAAGGCCAGGCGGTGGTAGGCGCCGGGGTAGTCGCGGGCCTCGAGCTCGGCCTGGGCGACGGCGGTCTGGAAGGTGACGTCCCACATGGTGGGGGCCTCGCTCATGTAGGCCTCACCGCGTTCGTAGTTGCGCAGGAAGGCCAGCTGCGAGATGCGCTGGGTCTCGGTGCCGATCGTCGTGTACAGCTGGTTCCAGTCGACCGACAGCCCGACCTTGCGCCACAGCTCGGCGAACGCCTCCTCGTCCACCACGGTGAGGCGGTGGCACAGTTCGACGAAGTTGCGGCGGCTGATCGGCACCTGCTTCTTCGGATCGGGCCTGGCCGGGGGCTCGAAATCGGGGTCGTAGGGGATCGACGGGTCGCAGCGCACCCCGAAGTAGTTCTGGACACGCCGCTCGGTGGGCAGCCCGTTGTCGTCCCAGCCCATCGGGTAGAAGACGTGCTTGCCCATCATGCGCTGGTAGCGGGCCACGACGTCGGTGTGGGTGTAGCTGAACACGTGACCGACGTGCAGGGAGCCGGAGACGGTGGGCGGGGGCGTGTCGATGCTGAACACCTGGCGACGATCCTCGGGGCGCGTGAACGCGTACAGCTGGTCGGCCTCCCAGGCCGCGGCCCACTTGTCCTCGAGCCCCTCGAGCACCGGACGATCCGGTACCCGCCAGCCCTGGGGGGTCGATGCGGGTGTCGTCGGTGCAGGTGTGGCAGTCATGGGGGACATCCTACTCACCGGGCAGTGCCCTCCAGCCGGTCCCGCAGCGCCGCGGACACGGGTGGGCCCCCGCCCGTTCAGGCGGGGCCCACCCGTGGTTGAGAAGGTGCGACGCGGTCGGCTCAGGCGGCGGCCCTGATGGCCTCCAGGACCGACTCCTCGCTCGTGATGTCGACGCCCTGGAACGAGACCGGGTTCCCGTTGACCTGGAAGGTCGGGGTCGCGGTGACACCGGCGTCCATGCCGGCCTGTTCGACGTTCTCCACGAAGGTCTGCGCCTGGTTCTCGTCGACGCAGCTCTGGAAGGTCGTCAGGTCATCGCCGGTGATGCCGGCCGCCTCGGCGATCTCGGAGCGCAGCTGCTCCTCGGTGTACCCGTCGCCCTCCTGCGCGGGCGCGGCGGCGTAGGCGGCGTCATGGTACTCCTGGAACTTGCCGACCTGATCGGCGCAGACCGCGGCCATCGCGGCCCGCTTGGAGGACTCCGCGGTGCCCTTGGCCGCGTTGAGCTGCTCGAGGTTCTGGTCGAGGAAGGTGCGGGTGCGGTACTCGATCCTGATCTGCCCGCTGGAGGCCAGCGAACTGAAGACGGGGCCGAGCTGCTCCTCGTAGGTCTGGCAGATCGGGCACTGGTAGTCCTCGTAGATGACCAGGGTCGGGGCCGAGTCGTTGGAGTTGAGCGGCGAGAGGATGCCACTGCCGTCGGCGTTCGCGTGCGGCGGGGTGATCTGCTCGCCCAGGTTCGTCGCGGTCGGCTCATCGGTTCCACGGCCGATTCGCCCGGTGGCGCCGAGCGCCACGACGACGATCACCGCGATGATGGCGACGGCGCACACCACGATGAGGGCCAGACGCACCCGCTTCTGGTGGGCCGCCTGCGCGGCCTGGGCCTGGCGCAGCGCCTCGCGGCGACTCATGCCCGCACCGCCAGGGGGTGTCTGCTTCCTGCCTGAGTTCTTCGAGGCCATGTCAACCTTCCGGCTCGAGCGTCCTGATCCGTGTCCGTACCGCTAGGCGAGTCTACCCGAGCCCTGAACCCGCCCCGCCCGCCCGCGGGACTGCTGGGCTCCGGGGGCGAGAACCGCAACTAGTCTTGAGCCCGATGACCAGCACACGAGAGAAGAACCGCGGACCGGCGTCCAGCCACGCCGCCATCGTGGAGTCACTCACCTCACGATGGCCGGAGCATCGCATCGGCCCCACCCTGGTGCGCATCCAGGCGCTGTGCGAACTGCTCGGCTCGCCGCAGGACGCATGCCCGGTGATCGCCGTCACCGGCACCAACGGCAAGGGCAGCACGGCAGCCATGATCGACGCCCTCCTGCGCTCGATGGGCCTGCGCACCGGACGTTTCACCTCCCCGCACCTGCAGGAGATCACCGAACGCATCTGCATCGACGGCGCCCCGATCGAGGCGGCCCGGTTCGATGAACTCTGGGAGCAGATCAGCCCCATGGTCGACATCGTCGACGCCCGGCGGATCGATGGCATCGCCCTGACCTTCTTCGAGGTCATGGTCGCCCTGGCCTACGCGGCCTTCGCCGACGCCCCCGTCGACGTGGCGATCATGGAGGTCGGCATGGGCGGGCGCTGGGACGCCACCAACGTGGCCGACGCCCGGGTCGGCGTCGTCGGCCCGGTCGACATGGACCACATGCAGTACCTCGGCACCACGATCGGACAGATCGCCGCCGAGAAGGCCGGCATCATCAAGCCGGGCGCGACCGCGGTGCTCGCCGGCCAGCGGCCCGAGGCCGCAGCCGTCCTGTCCAGGCACTGCGCCGAGGTCGGCGCGACGATGGTGCGAGAAGGCCTCGACTTCGCCCTGCTGGACCGGCAGGTGGCCGTCGGCGGCCAGCTGCTGCGGCTCGAGGGCGCCGGTGGACCGGTCGGGGATCTCTTCCTGCCCCTGCACGGCGCCCACATGGCCCACAACGCCGCCGTGGCCGTCGCAGCGGTCGAGGCGTTCTGCGGCGGGCGCCCCATCGATCCCGCGGTCCTCGCCGAGGGACTGGCCGGCGTGCGGGCCCCCGGGCGGTTGGAGGCCATCCACCACGACCCGCTCGTCGTGCTCGACACGGCTCACAACCCGCACGGCGTCCGCGCCACCCTGGCCGGCCTGCGGGAGGCCTTCACCATGCGACCGGCCATCGGCGTGCTCGCCATGATGGCCGACAAGCAGGTGGATGCGGTGCTGGACCTGCTCGCCGCCGAACTCGACCAGGTCGTCGTCACCACTGTTCGGAGCAGCCCGCGCGCCATGAGCGTCGAGGACATCGCCTCGTTGGCCGTCGGGGCGTTCGGGCGAGCACGTGTGCACACCGCCGAGGACACCGCCGAGGCGCTCAGCAGGGCCATGACGCTCGCCGGTGGCGCGGGGGAGGAGGCCGGTGTGCTCGTCATCGGCTCGGTGCACCTCGCCGGTGAGGCCCGCGACATCCTGGCCGACGACGCCTCCGGCGTGGCCGTGGACCCGCTCACCATGTCGGTCGTCGAGGAGCCGGACGGCTCCTCCTGACGTCCCGGCGTTCGGCTTCCCCCAAACCCGGTTGTGGACGGTTCCCCGGGCCCGGGGGCGAGTCGTTAGGGTTTTGACCATGAGCACCGCGTACCCCCCGACCGCGTACCCGCCGATGCCCGTGGTCTGGCAGCAGCCCTACGAGCCGGAGTTGCCCACGACGCCGGTCAGGTACCACGGGCTGTGGCGTTCCGCGCGCTGGCGGGTGTGGCGGCCGGTCGTCGGCGCCCTGGTCGCCGGGGTGCTGTGGTTCGCCGCCACCATCGGCTTCGGCCTGGCCGCCATCGTCATGACCCTGTCCGGCGGGGACGTCTCCGCCGACGACTACGTGGAACAGCTCACGACGGGCGGCGGTCTCACGCCCGAACTGTTCATCATGAACAACCTGGCGCTGGCCTGCTCGATCCCGATCGTCTGGCTCGTCGCGCGCATCCACTCCCAGCCCATCGGTTTCGTCCACTCGGTGACGGGACGGTTCCGCTGGCGCTGGTTCGGCGGCTGCCTGCTCATGTTCCTGCCGCTCTGGGTCGTCTTCATCGCGCTCAGCATGATCCTCACGGGCACCGGGCTGGGTGGGCTGTCCGTCAACGACGACACCGTCGTCCTCCTCCTGGGCCTGCTGCTCACCACGCCCATCCAGTGCGCAGGCGAGGAATGGTTCTTCCGCGGCGGTATCAACCGTCTCGTGGCCAGCTGCTTCCCCCAGCGCACGAGGACGCTGCGCATCGTCTCGGCGGTCACCGGCTGCGCCGTCAGCTCCCTCTTCTTCATGCTGGCCCACGGCGCACAGGACCCGTGGCTCAACATCTTCTACGTCGGGTTCGGCATCGGATGCTGCCTCATGTGCTACCACACCGGCGGGCTGGAGGCCTCGACGGCCATGCACATCATCAACAACATGACGGCCATGGCCCTCCTGCCGTTCAGCGACATCAGCCACCTGATGGACCGCTCCGAGGGGGCCGGCAGCCCCCTGAGCCTGCTGCAGCTCGTCTTCATCGCCGTCGCCACCGTGCTCGTCTGCTGGCGCGCCCGGGCCAGGGGACTGGCCACGACCAGCACGCCGGCCCCGGCCGCGCCGCCCGCACCTGCCGGGCCCTGGCCGCAGGCCGTCCCCGTCCCGGCAGCGCCCTACGGGGCCCCCGTCCCGGTGCCGTCCTACCAGCAGCCGACCGGCCATCCCGCCTCCCAGTGGGGCGGCTGGTACGCACCGCAGCAGGCGGCCCCGCCCCAGTGGGGCGGCCAGCTCCCGGCGCCCCAGTGGGGCGATCCATCTCCCGTCCCGGCAGAACCGGTGTCCCGGCCGCCGGTGGAGGCCGATGTACCGACCACGACCGCGGCCCGGCCACCGGTGGAGGCCGACGTGCCGACCACGACGACCGCTCGGACCTGGCCCGCGAGTCCTCCCGCCGAGGGCATGAACCGGCCTGGCGGGGCCCAGGGCGCCGGATGGCTCGGGGACCCGCCTGCCCCTGCGGCGCAGCAGCCGGTCGGCATGCCGCCGGTGGACCGACCCGGCACGGCGGCGCCCTGGGGCGCCGAGCCGAGCGACGACGTGCTGGCTTCGTGGGGGCCGCCCGTTGACCGGCCGCGGATCATGGAGGGGGAGCCGCCGTTCGATGAAGGGGCCGCTCCACGGCAGGAGGAATGAATGACTGAGCAGCTGCGTCCCGCGCCGGCCGGGCTCCTCGACGAGTTGAGCCCGCTGCTGGCCAGGGTCTCGACACCGGTGCAGTACGTGGGCGGCGAGATCAACGCGCAGACGCGTGCGTGGGAGGACGCGCAGGTGCACTGGGTGCTCATGTACCCCGACACCTACGGCGTCGGCCAGCCCAACCAGGGCCTGGCCATCCTCTACGAGGTCATCAACGAGCTCGGCTGGGCCAGTGCTGAACGCAGCTTCAGCGTCTGGCCGGACCTCGAGGAGCTCATGCGGGCCCACGGCCTGCCGCAGTTCACGCTCGAGAGCCACCGCCCGGTCAGGGCCTATGACGTGCTCGGCATCAGTCTGAGCACCGAGCTCGGCTACACGAACCTGCTCAACGCCCTCGACCTGGCCGGCATCCCCATCCACAGCGCTGAACGCACCATGGACGACCCGATCGTCCTCATCGGCGGGCACTGCGCGTTCAACCCGGAGCCGATCGCCGACTTCGTCGACGTCGTCGTCCTCGGCGACGGCGAGGAGGCCGTCATCGAGCTGTCGCGCATCGTCCGCGAGTGGCGGCTGGCCGGCTGCCCCGGCGGGCGCGACCAGGTCCTGGAGACCCTGGCCGCCACCGGCATGTTCTACGTGCCGCGCTTCTACGCCGTCGAGTACGGCCCCGACGGCGCCATCGCCCGCATCAGCCCCACCAGGCGTGGCGTGCCGACCACGGTCGGCCGCTGGGTGCTCACCGACCTGGACGAGTGGCCCTATCCCAAGGCGCCCATCGTCCCCCTCGCCGAGACCATCCACGAGCGCTACTCGGCAGAGATCTTCCGCGGCTGCACCCGCGGCTGCCGGTTCTGCCAGGCGGGCATGATCACCCGCCCGGTGCGCGAGCGCTCACTCGCCACCATCGGTGCCATGGTCGACGCCGGTCTGCGCGCGACGGGCCTCGAGGAGGTCGGCCTGCTCAGCCTGTCGAGCGCCGACCACACCGAGATCAACGAGATCACCCACCAGCTGGCCGACCGGTACGAGGGCGGCAACGTCTCACTGTCCATCCCGAGCACCCGGGTCGACGCCTTCAACGTCGACCTGGCCCGCGAGCTGTCCCGGGGCGGACGTCGTTCCGGTCTGACGATCGCGCCCGAGGCCGGTTCGGAGCGCATGCGGGCCGTCATCAACAAGAACGTCAGCGAGGACGACCTCATGTCGACGGTCACCGCAGCCTTCAGCCAGGGCTGGCGTTCGGTGAAGATGTACTTCATGTGCGGTCTGCCCACCGAGACGGACGAGGACATGCTCGCCATCGCGCGCCTGGCCCACCGCGTCGTCGAGACCGGCCGCGAGATCACCGGGCGGCGCGACATCTCGTGCACGATCTCGATCGGCGGTTTCGTGCCCAAGGCCCACACCCCCTTCCAGTGGGCCGAACAGGCCGATCCCGAACTCATCGACCATCGCATCGGTGTGCTCCGGGAGGCCGTACGCGCCGACAAGGGGTTCAGTCGCGCCATCACGATCCGCTGGTCCGACGGCGAACCGGGCCAGGTCGAGGGGCTGCTGGCCCGCGGCGACCGGCGCGTGGGCCGCGTCATCGAGGCCGTCTGGCTCGACGGGGGCCGGTTCGACGGCTGGCGGGAGCACTTCGACTACCAGCGATGGGTCGACTGCGCCATCATCGAGCTGGAACCCCTGGGCGTCGACATGGCCTGGTACACCACACGTCCGCGCGCCGAGCACGAGGTCCTGCCCTGGGACCACCTCGACTCGGGGCTCGATCGCACCTGGCTGTGGCAGGAGTACCTCGCCGGGTGCGCCGCCCAGCAGATCGCCGACTGCCGCTGGGACGACTGCAAGGACTGCGGCGTCTGCCCGCGCTTCGGCGTCGACATCGAGATGGGCCCCTCCGGGACGACGCTGCTGCCCCTGGCGCCCCTGCCGCCGCGACGGAAGAAGACCGGCGCGAGCGCCGCCTGAGCACGGCGGGCCCACCCGCCGTCACGGGATCACCGGATGGACGCCTCACGCCCACGCCCGGGCGTCACGGCAGTGCCCGAGGGCACCCGCTCACCGGTGCGGTGCCCGGCCACCAGGGAGGCGGTGACCGTGACCGTCAGGATCGCGATGATCACCACGAGCGAGACCGGGGTGGGGATCTCGACGACGGGCAGCGGCCGACCGTCGTTGATGAACGGCACGTTGTTCTCGTGCAGTGCGTGCAGGACCAGTTTGACGCCGATGAAGGCGAGGATGCCGGACAACCCGTACGAGAGATAGACCAGCCGGTCGAGCAGCCCGTCGATGAGGAAGTAGAGCTGGCGCAGTCCCAGGAGCGACAGGACCGTCGCGGTGAAGGCGACGAAGGTCGACTGCGTCAGGCCGAAGATGGCGGGGATCGAGTCGAGGGCGAACAGGATGTCGGTGCCGCCGATGGCCGCCATGACGACGACGAGGGGCGTGAGCATCCGCCGGCCGCCCACCGTGGTGACGAGCCGGTCGCCGTCGTAGTGCGCGCTCGTGCGCAGCGTCCTGCGGGCCAGCCGGATCATGATGTTCTCACCCTGGTCGCCGCGCTCCCGGGCGCCGTGGGAGCGCAGGGTGTGGCCCGCGGTGACGAACAGGATCAGGCCGAAGACGTAGAAGACCCAGGTGACGTGGGTGATGAGCGCCGTGCCGATGAGGATGAAGGCGGTACGGGCCACCAGCGAGACGATGATGCCGAACAGCAGCACCTTCTGCTGGGTCGCCCTGGGCACGGCGAAGCTGGACATGATGATGAGGAAGACGAACAGGTTGTCGACGCTGAGCGCCTTCTCCGTGATGTACCCGGCGAAGTACTCCTCACCCATCTCGGTGCCGCCGAGGACGGTCACGAGCACGCCGAAGAGCAGGGCGATGCCGATGTAGACGGCCGACCAGATGCCGGCCTCCCGCAGCGAGGGCACATGGGCCTTACGGACGTGGAAGAAGTAGTCGAACGCCAGCAGGGCGACGATCAGGATGATCGTGGCGACCCAGGCGGTGGCCGGGACCAATGGGTTTCCTTTCATCGAGTCGGTGCCGACACGATAACGGGTAGTAGCCATTTCAACCACATGTGGTTCGCCGGATCCCGGCACGTCCAGGGTGGGGTCCGACCCGGGAGGCAGGGGGCCGGCGGCGGAGCTCCCCGCGCGGGCGGAGCGAGGGGAGAGCCGGTTCGTACCAGTGCCACCGGGCGTCTACCATACGTGGGTGCCTCGTCGAGAACCACCGCGTCAGCCGCCCCCGGTGCAGCGCCTGCGCCTGAGCTACTCCAAGCTCGGCGTGGCAAGGTTCGCCTCGCACCGCGACTTCTCCCGGGCCTTCGAGCGGGCGTTGCGCCGCGCCGGTATCCCGATGGCCTACTCGTCGGGCTTCTCGCCGCACCCGCGGATCAGCTACGCCAACTCGGCGCCGACATCGGCCGCCTCATACGCCGAGTACGCCGACATCGCCGTCCTCGAGGTACTCGACCCCGATCAGGTGCGTGACGACCTCAATGCCGCCCTGCCCACTGGTTTCCGGGTGCTGCGCGTCGTCGAGGGGCACCGGCCGGCGCTGGCGGACGTGCTGCAGGCCTCGGACTGGGTGATCGACCTCGGTGCCGTGGACCGGCAGGACCTCGAGTCGGCGATCCGGGCGCTGATCGCCGCCGAATCGGTCGAGGTCAGCCGTGCCACGCGCAAGGGCGAGCGGGTGTTCGACGCTCGCCCGGCGGTCCGCTCCGCGCAGGTGGACGAGGAGGGCCATGTCCGGGTTCGTGTCACTCACGGCACCCCGCTCGTGCGTCCCGATGACGTGCTGGCGGCGCTGCGCCGGCTGCGCCCCGGCCTGGGAGGGGAGCATCCCGGGCTCTTCACCCGGCTGCGCCAGGGGCCGCTGCGGTCCGACGGCTCGATCGGCGATCCGCTGGACGTCCCCGATGCCACTGCCGACGGCGGGACGCGGACGACGAGAGCCGAGTGAGGGCCGGCCGTCCGGGCCGGGGCGCGTCGGTCCCGCTCGGGATTCGGGGCATGTGTCATAATCGTCCACAGGTAAGGGCCGCCAAGCGCCCGTACCCGCACGCCAGGCGCATCCTCACCGCGACGCGAGAGCAGACCGCGGGGGATTCCGGCGCAGCGGGAGCCGCCAGCTTTTGTCGCACGCGTGTCGCACGCGACGCGGATGTGACTGACCCGCACCTGCACAGGTGCAAGAGGAGCCCCCATGCTCGATGACATGACGTCCAACGCCTCAGAAGTCTCCGACGACCTGCCGCGCCCCCCGCGCGGGCGGCGCGCCAAGACCCGGCCGGCCGGCCCGCCCCAGGCGCTCGAGACCCCGGAGAAGAACGCCGAGGAGCCGGTGGCCGCCGCGGACGAACAGGAACCGGCCGAGACCGAACCGGCCCCGCACGACCCGACCGGCCAGGAAACGGACGGCGAGGACACCGCCGAAACCGATGAGCAGACCCCGCACCCCGGCACCGACGCCGCGGAGGCGCCCAAGGCGCGTCGACTCGATCCGGTCGCCGCCGCCATCGCCGAGGTCATGGACGAGGTTGCCGCCGAACGCCGGGCGGAACAGGCCGAACTCGAAGGCCTGCCCGAGCCCGACACGCAGCCGATTCTCCCCAGCGCGCCGAACCCGGAGGCTCCCGAGCCAGCCGCGGCGGGCCAGCGGGGCGACGAACAGTCCGAACCGGTTCACCCGCACCCCTCCCACGCCGAGGAGGCCGAACCCGCCGCAGAGCCCGCCACGGCCGAGCACCCGGAACGCGCTGATGAGGGCGCGAGAGAACCGGCCCGCGCCCGCGGCCGCCGTCGGCGGTCCGCCGCGCCCACCCATGAGTCCGCGGTCGACCAGGTCGATGCGCTGCTGGCCGAGGCGGAGCGTGAGGCCGCCGGCAGGACCGCCCGGTCCGGAACCGGCGATGAGGGGGTCGACAGGCAGGCCGTCCTCGACTCCCTCACCGCGGCGATCGCCGGTGAGGAACAGCCCCGGGACGCGAACGGACCCAAGGACTCGACCGACGCCCCGGAGGACTCCGCCGAGGAGCCGGGGCAGGCCGAACCGGCCGAGGACGGCTCCGCCGAGGGCGAGGACCACGCCGGTGAGGAGGAGCAGACCACGCGCCGCCGTCGTCGCCGCCGCGGCGGGCGTCGCCGTCACCGCGGCTCCGGTGCCGGAGGCGACGAGGACGGCGCCGAGGCCGAATCGGCCGAGAAGACCGAGACCGACAAGGACGACTCCAAGGAGGAGGCCGAGGCCGAGGCCGGCCAGGGGCAGCACCGTCGTCGTCGCCGTCGTCGCCGCCGCGGCGAGGACACCAGCGGTTCCGATGACGACCCGAGCGATGTCGTCGTGCGCGTCCGCGAGCCCCGCCACAGCGCCGTCGACGAGGTCACGGGTATTGAGGGCTCCACCCGGCTGGAGGCCAAACGCCAGCGCCGCAAGGAGG
Source organism: Propionibacterium ruminifibrarum (assembly GCF_900289195.1). Lineage (GTDB taxonomy): Bacteria > Actinomycetota > Actinomycetes > Propionibacteriales > Propionibacteriaceae > Propionibacterium > Propionibacterium ruminifibrarum. The sequence continues at coordinate 122,636 of NZ_OMOH01000002.1, read as the reverse complement.
GTCGTGCCGCCGGACGCCGCCGTGCCCCGATCCTCACCGAGGCGGAGTTCCTCGCCCGTCGCGAGTCGGTCAGCCGCACGATGATCATCCGCCAGCGCGAGGAGTACACCCAGCTGGCCGTGCTCGAGGACGACGTCCTGGTCGAGCACTACGTCGATCGCAAGGCGTCGACCTCGCTGATCGGCAACATCTACCTCGGCAAGGTGCAGAACGTCCTGCCCAGCATGGAGGCCGCCTTCATCGACATCGGCCGGGGCCGCAACGCCGTGCTCTACGCGGGCGAGGTCAACTGGGACGCCCTGGTCGACAAGAGCGCCCCGCACACCATCGAGACCGCCCTCAAGCCGGGCCAGACCGTGCTCGTCCAGGTCAGCAAGGACCCGATCGGTGCCAAGGGCGCTCGCCTGACGGCGCACATCTCGCTGCCCGGCCGCTACGTCGTCTACTCCCCGGACGGCCACCTGTCCGGCATCAGCCGCAAACTGCCCGACACCGAGCGACGACGGCTGCGGGAGATCATCAACGAGGCGGTCGACGAGTCCAGCTCCGTCATCGTCCGTACCGCGGCCGAGGGCGTCTCGGCCGACGACCTGCGTCGTGACGTCGAACGGCTCAAGGCCCAGTGGGAGGTCATCGACAAGAAGGCCGCCACCGGCAACGCCCCGCAGCAGCTCTACGCCGAACCCGACCTGACCCTGCGCATCGTGCGCGACGTGTTCACCGAGGACTTCTCCGAACTCGTCGTCGCCGGGGACGGCGGCCCGAACGATGCCTTCGACACGATCGAGGCCTACGTCGAGCACGTCGCACCGAATCTGCGCGACCGGCTGAAGCGCTGGGACAGCGCCCAGGGGGACCCGTTCGCCGAGTACCGCATCGACGAGCAGATCTCCAAGGCGCTCGAACGCAAGGTCTTCCTGCCCTCCGGCGGCTCACTGGTCATCGACCGCACCGAGGCCATGACCGTCATCGACGTCAACACCGGGAAGTTCACCGGTTCGGGCGGCAACCTGGAGGAGACCGTCACCAAGAACAACCTGGAGGCCGCCGAGGAGATCGTCCGCCAGCTGCGTCTGCGTGACCTGGGCGGCATCGTCGTGATCGACTTCATCGACATGGTGCTGCCCGCGAACCGCGAGCTGCTGCTGCGTCGGCTGGTCGAGTGCCTGGGGCGCGACCGCACCCGCCACCAGGTGAGCGAGGTCACCAGCCTGGGGCTGGTGCAGCTGACGCGCAAACGCATCGGCACCGGGCTGGCCGAGGCCTTCACCGTCGAGTGCGACGCGTGCGGCGGCCGTGGCTACATCCGTCATGACGAGCCCGTCGCCAGCCAGGCCCCGGCGGACGGCGGCGAGCGTCACCGTCGCGGCCGGCGGGGCGGTGGCAGGAAGAAGAGCGCCTGACCGCCGCCTCGGCGGGACGATCCGAGACGGACGGGCGGGCGCGGGCCGTACGGCCCGCGCCCGCCCGTCCGTGACGGCACCCGGCTCAGGACACCATGCCGGCCGCCAGCGTGTTGCCGGTCTGGGGATGGACGAGGACGAACGATCCGGTCGTCCGGGACTCGGCGTAGGGGTCGGGGCTGATCGGGTCGGCCAGTGTCAGGCCGATCCGTCCGATGTCGTTGAGGGCCAGCTCGCCGGCCGGTTCCTCCTCGAACGTGGACAGGTTCAGGCGGCCGCCGATGCCGGTGACGATGCCGGTGACAGTCCTCGTCGTGTGCTTGACGAGCAGCCGGTCCCCGGTGCGCAGGGGGCGCTCGTCCAGCCAGCAGACCGTGGCGTCCAGCTGGCGGACCGGTTCGGGAACCGGTTCGGCGGCGATGAGTTCCCCGCGGGCGATGTCGATCTCGTCGGCCAGCCGCAGCGTCACCGATTCCGAGGCGCCGGCGCTGCGTCCGGCGCCCCCGCCCGGCAGGTCGATGCCGACCACCGTGCTGCGCCGGCCGCCGGGCAGGACGCACACCCGGTCACCGACGCTGAAGGAGCCCCGTTCGACCCGTCCCGCGTAGCCCCGGTAGTCGCGGAACTCCTCACCCGCCCCCGACTGGGGGCGCAGGACGTACTGCACGGGGAATCTGCCGGGCTCGTCCACGTCATCGACGGCGACGGGAACCGTCTCCAGGTAGGCCATGAGGCTCGGCCCGTCGTACCACGGGGTGCGGTCGGACGGTTCGGCGACGTTGTCGCCCAGCAGGGCACTCACCGGGATGACCGTCAGATCGTCGATGCCCAGGTCTGCCCCGACGGCGCGGACCTGGTCGCAGACCTCGGTGATGACGCCATGGTCGAAGTCGACCAGGTCGATCTTGTTGACCGCCACCACGACGTGCGGCACGCGCAGCAGGGCCGCCACCGCCAGGTGGCGGCGGGTCTGCTCGACGACCCCGTGACGCACGTCCACGAGCGTGACGATGACCTGCGCCGTGGAGGCCCCGGTGACCGTGTTGCGGGTGTACTGCACGTGACCGGGGCAGTCGGCGAGGATGAACGAGCGGGTGGGTGTCGCGAAGTAGCGGTAGGCCACGTCGATCGTGATGCCCTGCTCCCGTTCGGCGCGCAGCCCGTCGGTGAGCAGCGCCAGGTCTGCCTGGTCCAGCCCGCGGGCCGCTGAGGCCTGCTCCACGGCGGTGTACTGGTCGATCATGATGTTCTTCGTGTCGACCAGGAGACGCCCCACGAGGGTCGACTTGCCGTCGTCGACGCTGCCTGCCGTTGCCAGGCGGAGTAGTTCGCCCATCAGAAGTACCCTTCCTTCTTGCGGTCCTCCATCGCGGCCTCGGAGAGCCTGTCGTCGGCGCGGGTCGCCCCGCGTTCGGTCACCGTCGTCGCCGCCACCTCGGCGAGGACCGCCGCGGCATCGGCGGCGGTCGACTCGACCGCGCCGGTGCAGGACATGTCACCCACGGTCCGGTAGCGCACCGTCTTCGTCACGACCCGGTCATCGGCCCGGGGCGCGGTGACGGGGCTCAGCGCCATCCACATGCCGCCCCGCCTGAAGACCCGGCGCTCGTGGGCGAAGTAGAGGCTGGGCAACTCGATGCCCTCGCGCACGATGTAGCGCCACACGTCCAATTCGGTCCAGTTCGACAGCGGGAAGACCCGCACGTGTTCGCCGGGCAGGTGGCGGGTGTTGTACAGCCCCCACAGCTCGGGCCGCTGATTGCGCGGATTCCACTGGCCGAACGCGTCGCGCAGCGAGACGATCCGTTCCTTGGCGCGGGCCTTCTCCTCGTCACGGCGCCCACCGCCGTAGACGGCGTCGAAGCCGCCCTCGGCGATGGCGTGGAGCAGCGGCTGGGTCTGCAGCGGATTGCGCGTCCCGTCGGGGCGCTCGATCAGCCGACCGTCATCGATCCAGTCCTGGACCTTCTCGACGGTCAGCCGCAGCCCGTGTTCGGCCACGATCCGGTCGCGGTAGTCGAGCACCTCGGGGAAGTTGTGCCCGGTGTCGACGTGCAGCAGGCCGAACGGCAGGGGAGCGGGCCAGAAGGCCTTGCGCGCGATGTGCAGCATGACGACCGAGTCCTTGCCGCCCGAGAACAGCAGGACCGGCCGTTCGGCCTCGGCCGTGACCTCGCGGAAGATGTGAATCGTTTCGTTCTCGAGCGCGTCCAGGTGGTCGCCGCCGGCACGCGCCCGGGAGGTGCCCGCCTCGTCGACGGATGTCACGGTGGTTGTCGTGGTGGTGCTCATAGGTGAATCCCGCATTCAGTCTTCGTCAGGCCGGCCCAGCGGCCGGACCGGGGGTCTTCTCCGGGTGCGACCCTGCGGGTGCAGACGGCGCAGCCGATGGATGGGTAGCCCTGTCCGAGCAGGGGGTTGACCGGGACGCCGTGCTCCTCGATGTACGCGAAGAGTTCATCGGTGCTCCATGCCGCGATGGGGTTGAGCTTGACCATTCCATGCCGCTCGTCCCACTCGACGAGCCCGGCGTGCGCGCGCAGGGCATTGTCCTCGCGGCGGATCCCGGTGACCCACGCCTCGTAGCCGGTCAGCGCCCGGTTGAGTGGGGCGACCTTGCGCAGCTCGCAGCACAGGTTCGGGTCACGCTCGTACAGGCGGGGGCCGTACTGCTCGTCCTGCTCGGCGACGCTCTGGTCGGGCTGCACGTCGACCAGGTTGATCTCCTGGAAGATCGGCAGGTCGATGCGCAGGTCGTTCGTCTCGGGGAAGTGGTAGCCGGTCTGCAGGAAGAGCACGTCGACGCCGGGCAGTGCCTTGGCCGCCAGGTCGGACACCACGGTGTCCGCCGCCATCGAGCAGGCGACCGCCATGGAGTCCCCGAAGGTCTGGGCCGCCCAGGCCATCAGCTCCTCCGCCGTGTCGTGGGCATGTTCTGACGCGGCCTGCTCCGCGATGGTGCGCAGCTCGTCCCTGGTTCGCGTTCGTGTCCGTGTTCGTGTCATCAGTATTCCTTCGTCACTCGTCATCGATCGGGCTGCCCGCCCGGCGTCGTGGTGGACCCCGCCGTGCCGAGGACGCCTCGTGAGGCCCTCTTCCCGGCATGTTGGCCCGCAGCCGTTCGCACCAGCCGGGCCGGTGGGGGCCGGCAGGGAAGCCCGCGGAGCGGGGCGCCGACGGTTGCTGGTCGGGGGATCGTGGTGGTCCTGGTTCGATTGGTGCGCATGACTGCCGCAGGGCCGGCCGGGTGCCGTCGATGAGGGTGACACGGGACCGCGGTCCGGAAGGAGATGTGGGCGTCAGGCCCTCAGCATGTGCGGGAGTTCTGGCGGGGAGGCGGGGAACAGACCCGGATCAACAGGTCGCGGTGGTGACCAGCATCAGATCGATGTGCTGGCGGATGGAGAGCATGGCATCGATGACGGTGCTGTCGTCGAAAATGCTCATCTGAACGTCCTTTGAGTAGACAAACCCCGCGACACAGGGTGTCTCGATGGTATGCGCGGGTTCCGCGGCTGGTCAAACACCGCCCTCGACGTGCCGCCGGCCGGCCGGCGCGTTTGACCGTGCCCCCTGCTGCGGGTATTCTCGTTCGACGGTGCTCTGGCTCGTCCATCTCGAGCCGGGCGGGAGCGGTCGTCCACGCCTGGGCAACCGCCGATCGAACCGAGAACCATCGGACTGCCGATGGGCACAAGCTACGCCGCCCGCAGGACGGCGCGATACAGGAAGTGGGTCAGGCGTGTACGCGATCGTGCGCAGTGGCGGCCGCCAGCACAAGGTGGCAGTGGGCGACATCGTCGAGATCGACAAGATCGCCGAAGAGGTGGGTGCGAGCGTCGAGCTCCAGCCCCTGCTCGTGGTGGACGGCGAGAACGTCACCTCTGACGCGAAGTCGCTCGGCAAGGTGAGCGTCACCGCCGAGGTCCTCGGCGAGTCCAAGGGCCCCAAGCTCCACATCCTTCACTACAAGAACAAGACCGGTTACAAGCGCCACCAGGGTCATAGGCAGCACTACACCCGGGTCAAGGTCACCGGGATCAACGCCTGAGGAGACAGACATGGCACACAAGAAGGCTGGTTCCAGTTCCCGCAACGGTCGTGACTCGAACGCGCAGCGTCTTGGCGTGAAGCGCTTCGGCGGTCAGCTCGTCAACGCCGGCGAGATCCTCGTGCGCCAGCGCGGCACCCACTTCCACCCCGGCGAGGGCGTCGGTCGTGGTGGCGACGACACGTTGTTCGCCCTGGTCCCCGGCACCGTCCAGTTCGGCACCCGCCGGGGGCGCCGCGTCGTCAACGTCGAGCCGGTGGAGACGACCGCCTGAGTTCTTCCCACTCATATGGGCAGGGGCCAACCCTTCGGGGTTGGCCCCTGCCCATATGAGGACGCAGCCGCCCCGCCCCATCGGGCAGGTCCGCGCGGCCCGCGCCGAATAGACTGGCCGCACCGGCCATCACAGGAGTTCTACCCATGGCAATTCCCTCGTTCGTCGACCGAGTCCAGCTGGTCGTCCGTGCAGGCAACGGCGGCAACGGGTGTGTCTCGGTGCACCGCGAGAAGTTCAAGCCGCTCGGCGGGCCCGACGGCGGCAATGGCGGGCGCGGTGGCTCGGTCATCGTCCGGGTCGATCCTCAGATGAACTCCCTGGTCGACTACCACCGCCAGTCCCAGCGCAAGGCCACCAACGGTCAACCCGGCATGGGTGAGCACCGGGCCGGCGCCAACGGCGAGGACGTCGTCCTGCCCGTTCCCGAGGGCACGGTCGTCTTCGACGCCGACACCGGCCAGGTGCTGGCCGACCTGACCGGCGGGCTGTCCGAATGCGTGGTGGCCCAGGGCGGGCGCGGTGGCCTGGGCAACGAGGCGCTCGCCTCCAGGACCCGCAAGGCGCCCGGCTTCGCCCTGCTGGGTGAGGAGGGGGAGCAGCGCACCATCTGCCTCGAGCTCAAGGTCATCGCCGACGTCGGCCTGGTGGGTTTCCCCTCCGCCGGCAAGTCCAGCATCATCGGCGCCATCAGCTCTGCCAAACCACGAGTCGCCGACTACCCCTTCACCACGCTCGTCCCGAATCTCGGGGTCGTCAAGGCCGGCGACCACACCTACACGGTGGCGGACGTACCCGGTCTCATCCCGGGCGCCAGCCGGGGCAAGGGACTGGGACACGAATTCCTGCGCCACATCGAACGGTGCCAGGCCATCGTCCACGTCATCGACGCAGCAACCTACGAGCCCGGACGCGACCCGCTGAGTGACCTGGACGCCATCGAGACCGAGCTCGGCGCCCACGGCGGGCTCGAGGACCGGCCCCGCATCGTCGTCATCAACAAGATCGACGTGCCCGACGGCAGGGCCATCGCCGAGATGGCCAGGCCCGATCTCGAGGCCCGCGGCCTGCGCGTCATCGCGACCTCCGTCATGACGGGCGAGGGCCTCCAGGAACTCGTCTTCGCGATGAGCGAGCTCGTCAGGCAACGCCGAATCGAGCAGGCCGCGGCCCCGCCGCCACGCGTCGTCATCCGCCCGCGGGCCGTCGACGACACCGCAGGGTTCACCATCAAACGCCAAGGCGACGGCGAGGGCGGTTTCGTCTGGCGGGTGCGGGGCGCCAAACCGGAACGCTGGGTGCGCCAGACCGACTTCGGCAACGACGAGGCCGTCGGCTACCTGGCCGACCGGCTCAACCGCCTCGGCGTCGAGGACGAGCTCCTCGCCGCCGGCGCCCAGCCCCACGACACCGTCGCGATCGGTTCGGGGGAACATCCCGTCGTCTTCGACTTCGCCCCGCAGGTCGAGGTGGGAGCCGAGATCCTGGCCCCACGCGGTGAGGACCAGCGATTGAATCAGCCGCGTGGGGCCGTCCGGCGCCGCAGGGAGCGCGAGGCCGCCCACCGGGCCGAACACGAGGCCCCCGTGGCGGAGGGCGACGAGGCCGACTGGCGTCGGCTCCGCGACACCCGCTCCGAGCAGACTCCGGCCGGGTTCGCGTCCGAGGTCGACGACGTCGAGGTCGAATGGGTCGGGGGAGACCCCTACGGCAGTGGTGACGACGGCACGGGGCGGGACCATGACTGAGCGGCGGGTCACCGGCTCGCACCGTCGGGGCGAGGACGAGGCCGGGGTGCGCGAGTCCATAGCCGGTGCCCGGCGCGTCGTCGTCAAGGTCGGGTCCTCCTCGATCTCCAGCGCGACGAGCGGCATGGACACGATGCGCCTGGCCGGGCTGGTCAAGGCGCTGGCCGACGCCCACGACGCCGGCCGGGACGTCGTCCTGGTCAGCTCCGGCGCCATCTCGGCCGGCATGAGCCCGCTCGGTCTGGCCAGACGCCCGCGGGACCTGGCCCACCAGCAGGCCGCCGCCGCCGTCGGGCAGGGGCTGCTCATGGAGCGATACACCGAACTCTTCGCCGCGCGCGGCCTACTCGCCGGTCAGCTGCTGCTCACCGTCGACGACATGACCCGCCAGGCCAGCTACCGCAACGCCTCGCGCACCCTGGGAACCCTGCTGCGCATGGGCGCCGTGCCGATCGTCAACGAGAACGACACCGTCGCCACCCACGAGATCCGCTTCGGCGACAACGACCGGCTTGCCGCGCTCGTCGCCCAGGTCGTGCGCGCCGACGCCCTCATCCTGCTCTCGGACGTCAGCGCCCTCTACACGAGCCATCCCGACGAGCCGGACTCCGAGCGCATCGGTTTCGTCGCCGATGTCGACTCCCTGACGGTCGACACCCATCGGGCGGGCAGCGCCGGAATCGGCTCCGGGGGGATGACGACCAAGGTCCAGGCCGTCCAGATCGCCGCCGGCTCCGGCATCCCCGTGCTCCTCACCAGCGCCCAAGAGGCCGAGCGGGCGCTGGCCGGGGCGACCGGCACGGTCTTCGCGCCCGTCGACCACATGCGCCCTCGCCGCCTCATGTGGCTTGCCTACGCCTCCCAGAGCCGTGGCCGCCTCACCCTCGACGAGGGGGCCGTCCACGCGCTGACGGTGCGCAAGGCCTCCTTGCTCGCCGCGGGCGTCACCGGTGTCAGCGGTGACTTCCTGGCCGGCGACCCGGTGGAACTGGCCGGCCCCGATGGCGTGGTCGTGGCCCGCGGCATCGTCAACTTCTCCAGCGGGGACCTGCCCGCCATGCTCGGCCACAGCTCCACCGAGCTGGCCTCGGCGATGGGCGCCGAGTACGAGCGCGAGGTGGTGCACCGAGACATGCTGGTGCTCATGCAGCACGGTGACTGAGCCCCATCCTGCGGAGGCACCGGGCCCGCGGACCGCTACTGTGGGGGAATGCAGATCAGTGACCTGGCGGAACGCGCCAAGACAGCCTCACGCGTATTGTCCACAGCGACCCGTGACCGCAAGGACGCGGCACTGCGGGCCATGGCCGACGCGCTCCTGGCGGCCGGCGACGACGTGCTGGCGGCCAACGCCTCGGACGTCGAGGCGGCCCGTGCCGCCGGCACCGGCGAGGCCCTCGTCGACCGTCTGACCCTGACCCCGGACCGCCTGGCCGAGATGGCGCAGGGCCTGCGCGACCTGGCGTTGCTGCCCGATCCGGTCGGCGAGACGATTCACGGCTGGAACCTGCCCAACGGCGTGCACGTCGACCAGGTGCGGGTGCCCTTCGGAGTCATCGGCATGATCTACGAGGCCCGCCCCAACGTCACCGCCGACGCCGCGGGCATCTGCCTGAAGTCGGGCAACGCCAGCCTGCTGCGCGGCTCCTCGAGCTGCCTGCGCACGAACAGGGTCGTCGTGGAGGCCCTGCGGCAGGGGCTCGAGTCCAGCGGGCTGCCGGCCGACTGCATCAACCTCGTCGAAGGCGGCCACGAGGTGACCGATGAACTCATGCGCGCCCGCGGGCTCGTCGATCTGCTCATCCCCCGGGGCGGGGCCGGCCTGATCCGCGCCGTCGTCGAGGGCGCCACCGTGCCGGTCATCGAGACGGGCACCGGCAACTGCCACCTGTTCGTCGACGCCTCCGCCGACCGGGCGATGGCCATGTCGATCATGCTCAACGCCAAGACCCAGCGGCCCAGCGTGTGCAACGCGCTCGAGACGCTGCTCGTGCACCGAGCGATCGCCGCAGAGTTCCTGCCGGCGGCGCTGGACGCGCTCACCGCGGCAGGCGTCACCGTCCACGGTGACGAGGCGAGCCGCGCCATCGATGACAGGATCGTGCCGGCCACGGAGCACGAGTACGAGGCCGAGTACCTCAGCCTCGACCTGGCCTGCGCCGTCGTCGACGACATCGACGCCGCTCTGACGCACATCCGCCGCTACAGCACCGGCCATTCGGAGACCATCGTCACCGCCGACGCCGCCAACCAGCGGCGCTTCACCGCCGAGGTCGACGCGGCGGTCGTCCTGGTCAACGCGTCGAGCCGTTTCACCGACGGCGGCCAGTTCGGTTTCGGGGCCGAGATCGGCATCTCCACCCAGAAGCTGCACGCCCGCGGCCCCATGGGCCTGACCGAGATGACCACCACCAAGTACCTCCTGTCCGGTGATGGGCAGACCCGTGCATGAGCCCGCGGCCGGCCCGGGCCGGCGCGCGTTAGACTGGCCGCCATGCCACGAAAGGGGTCGGGGTCGCAGATGACCGATGAGCCGACGGCCGCGGGCGACGAACAGCAGAGCAGCCTGGGGCTGCCCCGTGCGAGCATGGTCCGGCCCTACCGGCTGGGCATCATGGGCGGCACCTTCGACCCCATCCACCACGGCCACCTCGTGGCGGCCAGTGAGGTGGCGGCCCGGTTCGAACTCGACGAGGTCGTCTTCGTCCCCACCGGTGTGCCCTGGCAGAAGGCCGGCAGGCGGGTGTCCAAGAGCGAGGACCGCTACCTGATGACCGTGGTCGCGACCGCCTCCAACCCGCAGTTCACCGTCAGCCGCGTCGACATCGACCGGCCGGGCAACACCTACACGGTCGACACGATCAAGGACATTCGCGCCGAGCGCGGCGGCAACCTCGACCTGTTCTTCATCACCGGCGCCGACGCGCTGCGCTCCATCCTCACCTGGCGGGGGGCCGACGAGCTCTTCGGACTCGCCAGCTTCGTCGGTGTGACCCGGCCCGGCGTCGACATCTCCATGAGCGACATCAGCCATCTGCCGGCCGACAAGGTCACCCTGCTCGAGGTGCCCGCCCTGGCCATCTCGTCGACCGAGTGCCGCAACCGCGTCGCCTCGGGGCTGCCGCTGTGGTACCTGGTGCCCGACGGCGTCGTCCAATACGTCGCCAAACGGGGCCTGTACACGGGGGCGAACGAGTCCGACGTGCTCGTACCCGACCCGGTCCCGCAGGACACCGCCCAGCTTGCCGGGGCCCTGCCCGGCGAAGGAGCCCCATGAGCGCCACCGATCACGCACTCCAGATCACCCGGGCCGCGGCAGCAGCGGCGTCGGGCAAACTCGCCGAGAACATCGAGGCCTTCGACGTCAGCGAGCAGCTGGCCATCGCCGATGTCTTCCTCGTCCTGTCCGGACGCACCGAGCGTCAGGTCGGCGCCATCGTCGATGCCGTCGAGGACCGTCTCGTCGAGCTGGGGGAGCGGCCACTGCGGCGCGAGGGCCACGGAACGAACCGCTGGGTGCTGCTCGACTACGGCGATCTCGTCGTGCACGTCATGCACGTCGACGACCGCGCCATGTACGGGCTGGAGCGTCTGTGGAGCGACTGCCCGACCATCGAGCTCGAGGCGAACCGGGCCGATGCGGCCGCAGCCTCGACGGTGGACGGTCAGTGATCGACCCGGGAACCCGGCTGATCCTGTGGCGTCACGGGCGGACCGGTTTCAACGTGCGCCATCTCTTCCAGGGCCAGCAGGACGTGCCGCTCGACGAGGTCGGTGTCGCCCAGGCGAGGGCCGCGGCACCGTACCTGGCGGGGATGAACCCCGACCGGATCGTCAGCTCGCCGCTGAGCCGGGCGCGCAACACGGCGGCGGCCCTGTCGGTGCTCACCGGCCTGCCCGTCGAGAAGGACGACCGGCTCACCGAGGTCGACGTCGGCGACTGGGCGGGCCTCACCCTCGACCAGGTCGGCATCACCCGGGGTCACGGCCCGGACCCCTGGAGCGAGGACGAGGACTTCCGCTTCTCGCCCACCGGCGAGACGAATGCCGAGGTGCGCGAGCGCGTCGGACGCGCCCTCCGCGAGATCGCCTGGAGGCACCAGGGCCTCACCACCGTCGTCGTCAGCCACTGGGTGGCCATCCGCGAGGGCGTCCAGGCGTTGTGCGGCCCGGGATTTCGCACCGGCGAGCACCCGGCGCCGGGCAACTGCTCCTGGACGGTGCTGGAGCCCGCCGGGGACGACTGGCAGGTGAGGATCTGGGGCGCCCGCCCCGGTCGATGACGCGGCCGGCTACCCCGCGGCGGCCCCGTCGGCGTGCGCCAGCAGGCAGCAGAACAGGCCGTCACCGGTGCCCGGCCGGACGACCGGGGCCTCGTCGCCGAGGTCCGTGCGGACCTGCCGGGAGTCCGAGGGGCGGAAACCGGTGCCGCGCAGGAGCTCGGTGATCTCGGCGCCGGTGCGCAGGTGGGCTGCCGCGTAGTAGGAGCCGGCGCGCTGGGGCGTGGCAGCCAGCGCCAGGCCGGCGTCACTGGCCAGGTCGAGGAAGGCCACGATGACGGCGCCGTCGTCATAGGTCACCCGCCGCGCCTCGCGCAGCGCCCGCAGCGGATCGGCGACGAAGCACAGCGAGGTGACGAAGAGGGTGCAGGCGAAGGCCCCGGACCGGTAGGGCAGGGCCTCGGCGACGGCGATGACCGTGTCGACGCCACGGGCACGGGCGACCCGGGCCATCCGGGGTGCCGGCTCGACTCCGTGCCCGATGCCCAGGGGCGCCGCGAAGCGGCCGGTGCCGACGCCGATCTCCAGGCACCTCGCGTCCGCGCCGTGCACCGCGCGGACCTGCGCCAGCAGCTCACCGACCGCGGTGAGCTCGGCGCGGTGCAGGTTCGGGTGTTCGTCGAACCACTGGTCGTAGTCCTCGGCCCGTTCGTCGAAGACCGCGACGGCAGGATTCCCCGCTGTCCGCGGGATCATGGTTCCTCCGGGGAGCAGAGCCCATCCGGTGTCGTCATCCCCGCCGCGCCAAGGGGACCGGGGGAGTGGACCGGTTGGACGTCCCGGGGCTCCGCGACAGCTGCCCCGGTCTCGTCCGGCAGGCTGTCCGCCCACTGATCGTCGACGTCTGAGGGAGGTTCCTCGACCGGTGCGCCGGGGCCCCGGCCGATGGGGAAGCGGTCGTCCCCTGGCGGCTGCTCACCCGGGGCCGCATGCCAGGCCGGGGAGGGGACGGCATCGTCCTCGTCCAGGTCCCAGGCCTCCAGGTCTAGGCCGAGTGAGACCTGGATGGCTTCCAGCATCAGCGCCTGGAACTGGTCTGCTGGGGTCTGCAACGGCTCGACCTCGTGTCGCAAGTCAGGGTCCGCCAGGTGCGTCGCTGTGCGTCCCGGACCCATGCTGCGTCCAGTCGGGGAACCGGCCGGGTCCCCGTGGCCGGCTCGAACCGTCACCGCAGCGCGCCGTGATGATGGCGGGTTCGCCTCCTGGATGGTGGCCTGTTGCGGTGTCGTCCGGGACGCGAGCGGGGCATCCGCTCGCCGTGACTCCGCTGTCCGGGCCAGGAGGTCGCCGTCCCGGCCGACAGTCGAAGGGGCCGGCGGGGCCGGCTCGGTGGCTGAACCGCCTGTGTCAGCCGGATCGGACTCCACATCGTCCGGAGTCGAACGCGGGTCGGCCCCGGCGGGGTCTGCGTCGGTGCTGATCGTCCGGGTGACCTCCAAGGGCGAGAGATCACCGGTCCAGAACGGCATGTCGATGGCGGTCAGGACGAGGAACCACGCGCAGCCGAGGGCAGAGGCGAAGACGAGCCAGCCCGCGTAGGGCCGGACACCGTGTCTGTGGTGCTTGTTGCTCACTGGTTCGGTCTTTTTCTGGGGGGAACGCAGGCCTGAGCCGTGGACTCCGGTCGCTGCGGGGCAGTGCACACAGGATAGCGCCATGACGCGCCTCAGCGGCTGAGGAGTTGGACATCTCCTGGACGGCACGAACCACCACTCCGCTGAGGCGGTGAAACCGGTTCCGATGTGGCGGCAACTGGCGTTCAGTTGCGTGTCGTCTGACGCTGAGACCGATTCGGTACAGTTCGTTAGAAGTTCGTCGAATCTCATGACGGTCTTCGAGTCGACATCGGGCGCCGGACCGCCCACGGGCGTGACCACCTGCGGTCCGATCATGGGCCGCGCTGTTCAACCCTTCGTGAGTCTCTCGCGGGTGACCCTCGCCTCGCCGTCCCCGTAGACCACGCCCTCCTTCGCCTTCACGGCGGCGACCAGCACGAAGCTGAGCGAGATGAGCAGGGCCCAGCTGCCGAGCTTGCCGACGTGCACCATGTGCCAGCCGTCGCGCTGGTCCGGGTAGCGCCAGGCGTTCAGCAGCGTGCCGGCGTTCTCGGCCAGCCACAGGAAGACCCCGATGAGCACGAAGGCCACGGCCGTGGGCATCCGGTAGCGGTCGCCGCCGACGGTGAAACGGATCGTGCTGCCCCACAGCACCACGACAAAACCGGCGGCGATCACCCAACGCAGATCGGCAATCGCATGATGGGTGTAGAAGTTCGCGTAGGCGGCGACCGCCAGCCCGGTCACCGGCCACCAGCGGAAGCCGTCCACGGACAGGTCGAAACGCCGGAAGGCCTGGCAGATGTAGGAGCCGACCGAGGCGTACATGAAGCCGGAGAAGATCGGCACCCCGCCCAGCCGCACGATCCCGGCGTCCGGGTAGACCCACGAGCCCACGTGCACCTTGAAGACCTCCAGTGCCAGCCCGACGAGGTGGAAGGCGCAGATCACCAGCAGCTCGCGCCAGCTCTCGAATCCGACGGCCACGAGAACCAGCTGCACGACGACCACGTAGACGAGGAGGGCGTCGTAACGAGCCATGGGAACCTGGAAGCGCTGCCAGACGAGCACCGACGCGGCCAGCCCGACGAAGACCGCGATCGGGAAGACGCAGCAGGCGAGCTGGATGGCGGCGAACTGGACGAGTCTCAGCGGTGCCAGCCGAAGCCGGCTCAGGGGAGGGCGTTCACTCACCAGCCAAGTATGGCAAGGTCCTCGCGGCAGCCGTGGCCGGCTGTGCCGTCCTGGTTGGCAAGTTCACTTGTGCAAGCACGTTCGTGGTGGGGAGGAGGAGCTGATCGTCCCGGCCAGGGGCACCCATGAGGGTTGGCCGGCCGCAGTACATTGCCCCGGATCTGCCGGAGCGTGTGGCGGCCATGGCCTCGGCGATACCATCACCGAGGAGCGCTTCATTGTTGCCGCATCAGAGTTCGATGAAGACGTCCTCAAACGCCGACCCGGTCACCCGCCTCAGCGACGTGAACCTAATGGGTCGGGTGCCAACTCGGCTCGCGGTTGCGTGGGTGGTGGAATGGAGTGCCGCAGTTTCGTGATTTCCATGGCATGAAGCCTTGAATACATTCGCGGTGAGGAGCGTGAGGAATGAGACGGTTCGACCCGGATGAGCTGTGGGAGCGTGTGGAACGTGAGTTCCGGGTTTGGTTGGACGCGACCGGTGCGGACAGTGCTCACATAGAAGTCAACGGCATTGGACGCGTACAGGACAACATCGCCTGGCTCATGCGTGACGGCGTCAAGGAATGGGCGAGGATCCCGTGGGAGCTGGGTTCCCCTCAGGGGGATCTTCGCAGGGCGCAGGCGTTGCCTGATCGGGGTGCGTGGACGTGGTGTCGGTTGTGGATGGCTGCCGCCGACCGGGTGCTGCATCAGGAGTGTGACTGGCTGCGTGAGCCGATCTTCGCTGAGCCTGATGGTGGCCCGCCAGGGCCGCGGGATTGCTGGATTGAGCTGGATCTGTATCCGCGTGATGATGAGTTCATCCCGGACTGGCTGCGCAAGGGCTACGAGGCCGAACTCAAACGCCAACAGCGCAACGCACGCCGCCGCGAGAACTACCGCCGCAAACGCGAGCAGGAGCGCGGCGACTGAGCCGTGAAGCCCCGGACGAACTCGCAGGCCGTCCATTCTGGTCGGGCAACCCCGGATGCATGCCGCTGGGGGTGCTCCCGAGGATGTCAGGAGCCGGGGTCGACGTCGGGCCCAAGAGCGCCGGAGCATTCGCCATGAGTATGGCATCCGTACCAGTCAGGGCTGGGGCGGCCGAGGTCAGACGACGGGTGGCACCGAGTCCTCCGGCTATTCCTCCAGTAACCGCCTCAGGACCTGCTCGCGAGCATTGACAAACATGGAGGTGATCTGATAGCTGTCGGTATCCTCGTACGCGCACGGATGAATCGCGCCGTCATCGAATGTCAGGAGCTCGGCCTCCGGCAGGCCGAGCAGGATGGGGGAATGCGTCACGATGAAGAACTGGGCTCCCGCTCTTCGGCATCGATCGATTTCGCACAGCAGAGTGAGCTGTCGTTGCGGGGACAATGCCGACTCGGGTTCGTCCAGGAAATACAGTCCGTTGCCCGTGAAGTTGTTCTGGACTATCGTCAAGAAACCTTCTCCGTGGGATTTCTCGTGGAGACGCAGGGAATATCCCCCCGGTTCTCTTCCGTATTCCTCCTCCTTCGTCGCAACGTTGTAGAAGCTCTCCGCCCTGAGGAAATAACCCCATTTCGCCCTCTGCCGGTGCGACAAGCGCATGGCATTGCACAACTCCGAGTGCGAATCGTATGTGGCGAATGAATAATTCCTGGTGCCGCCTTCCGGGTTGAATCCAGCGACGATCGCCATTGCCTCCAGCAGGGTCGACTTGCCGCTGCCGTTTTCACCCACGAAGAAGGTGACCGGACTGCCGAAGGATATCTGCCCCACATCGCGGATGGCGGCTATTTCGCGCAGATAACTGCCGTCGTCGATCCTGTCCCAATCAATGAAAACGTCATCGACGAACATAATGCTTTCGCTGCCTCATGATTGCGATCCGGTCTTCGGAGAACTGGACGTGTCCCAGATCCATGCCGGGACGACGTCCGCATGGCCACTCATGATACCTCTCAGGTGGGCGTCCCCGGCTTCCGGCGGCTCGATCCGCAGCCCCTTCCGTGCAGATGTGAGCCCCGTCGAGGGCCGCCTGCGGCTGATGATCGGCGTCCACGGGTACACGGCGAGGCAGATCATCCCGGTATCTGCTGGTGTCACCCCGGTACGTCCGGTCGGAAAGCACGCACTCTGCTCAAGAGCGGCGAGACCGAACAGGAATCTGTGGTGGAGCTAAGGGGATTCGAACCCCTGACCTCTTCCATGCCATGGAAGCGCGCTACCAACTGCGCCATAGCCCCGAGTGGGACCACCGGGCCGGCTGGCCGCGGCGGCTCGACACACATTAGCGCACCGCACCGGGGAAGCAAAATCGAGGCTCCCGGCCGGGCGCACCGGGCTCAGGCGGGCACGGTCAGGGCCGTGATCTGTCGCCCGCCGGCGTTCGCCAGGACGATGGTCGTGTCGTTGCGGTCCTTGTCGAAGTGCACCGTGCCCTGCATCGTCTGACCGTCGTCGACGGTGCCGGAGGCCATCTCCCCGGTGCCCTCGACCTGGCCGGTGTTGACGTTGTCGATGGTGAACATGGTGAACGACAGCGATCCGCTGGTGCTCGTGATCGTCATGTCGATCGTCAGCCCGGTCGCGTCCCAGTCCGCGCTGTTGATCTGCCAGCTGCCTGAGAAGGACTCGGTCTCGACGGGGATGGCGCCCACGACACTCACCGAGGAACCCGGGCTGCTCGTTGCGCTGGAGGGAGTCGGTGAGGCGCTCTGCTCATCCTGGCTCCGGGCCGGCCTGCGCAGGGCGAAGGCGGCCATGGTCACGAGGATCACGATGACCAGGCCAACGATGGCGATGACCGGACCACGGCTGCGTCGCACCGCGTACTGTGCGATCTCGTCGCTCGGCGCGAGGCATGCGGAGGGGCGCTCGGCCCGGTCCTGCGGGGACCTCGGCGGCGCGGGGTTGCTCGTCGCACCGCTGCCCCGGTCACCATAGGGATGCGCCTGGGGTCCGGGCCGTGGGGTGTTCTCGCCCGCGACCTCGTCGAAACCGGGCAGTTCGGCTCCCGGAGCCCAGCCAACCTGTCCAGGGGGTGGGGCCGGCGGGGGAGGTGTCGAGCCCCCGGCCCCGATGTCAGAACCCGGCGAATCCGGGTTCGCGCCGGGACGGGTGCCTCCGCTGTTCTGCTCGCTCATGATGACCCAAGCCTAGGTCAGCCGGTCGACCGGGCCCGCAGATGCTCACCGGGCCCGGACACGGACCGGACATGGCTGTCCGGGCGCTGGTTGTCCACAGAGACGGGGCGAGGCGAGAAAACCCGCCGAGGATGCGCACAGTCGGGCCATGACGACCATTCCTCAGCGCTTCACCGTTGGATCGCGGGCCGACCTGCTCGCACTCATCCCCTACCTGATCGGCTACCGGCCCGACGAGGCACTGCTCGTCATGGCCTGCTGCGGCGGGGTCATCACGCAGTCCTCGTGCATCAGCCGCGCCCTGTGCGAAGAACCCGGCTCCCTGGCGCCCATCATCGAGTCCATGCGTGCCGCCAACCCCGGCGCCGAGTTCATCGTCGTCGGCTACGGCCCGCCCGAGTGGGCCGATGCGGTCGTCATGGCGGCCCGCGAACAGCTGCGTCCCGGTGAGATGCTCAGCTGCCTCGTGGTGGCCGGTGACCAGTTCTGGGACATCGGTGCGGGCGACGTGCCGGCCCTCAGTCCGGGGCACGCCTTCGCCCCGGACACCTCACCGGTCGTCGCCCAGGCGATCGCCTCGGGGCTGTCGGCCCATGCCAGCCGTGACGAGATCGTCGCCATGGTCGCGGGGCCGGGCGCGCTCGGGGCCGAGGAGGCGGACGCCTGGGACAGGGCCTGCGAGTGCCTGGGCTGGGAGCCCGGCCGCCAGCAGGTGTTCGTCGAGCAGTGCCTCGACGAGGCCATCGAAAAGGGCCGACGCCTGGACACCGAGCGGCTGCGACGGTTGTGCGTGCTCGTGTCCGGCCGGGCGAACCACCACGTCATGGTCAGGACGAGTCTCGGTCGGGGAGACCCGGCCGCGTACGAGCAGCTGTGGGCCGATGCCGTGGCCGTCGCCCCGGACCCCTGGGCCCCTGCCGTGCTCGGCCTGCTCGGAGTCGCGGCGTGGCGCCGTGGCGGGGGAGCGCTGCTCAGCGAGGTCATCGCTCGTCTCGAGGCGATCGACCCCGCCTCGGGGCTGCTCCTCATCCTCGGCGGTCTGCGGACCCGCCGCCCCCCGGCCGCGTCCGACGCGGCGTGACGGGTGCGCCGTCCTCGGGCGTGCCGGTTCCGACTCTGGTCCTGCCGTCCCGGGCCGCCGTGTCGGCCGGGTTCGGCCGGTGGGATCCGGCGAGCCATCAGCCGCCGGACGCGCACTGCCCCCCCGTAAGGGGCGAGCGATATGCTGTGCCCATGCACGGTTGTGCTGCGCTGCTCGGCCAGCTGCGGCCGCCGGCCCGGGGGCGCCACGGCGACACCTGACCGGTCGGTTGTCGTAGCGCCCCTGATGCCCCATCGGGTACAGGGGTTTTTGTCTGTCGGCGTCACCATGACCGGTACCCGACGAAGTCCGGACACGAGGCACAGGAGGCGCTCGAAGTGAGTCAGGTGGAGGACACGAGCCAGGACGCGGGCCGGCCGCGCGCCGACTACAGCGGCTACGACGCCGCCGCTGCCGAGGCGAAGTGGCAACGGTTCTGGGCCGAGGACGAGACCTTCGTCGCCCACGACGACGACCCCCGCGAGCGTCGTTACGTGCTCGACATGTTCCCGTACCCCTCCGGCGACCTCCACATGGGGCACGCCGAGGCCTACGCGATGGGTGACGTGCTCGCCCGCATCTGGCGCATGCAGGGCTACAACGTCATGCACCCGATCGGCTGGGACGCCTTCGGGCTGCCCGCGGAGAACGCGGCCATCCGCAATGACGAGCATCCTGCGCGGTGGACCTATGCGAACATCGAGACGCAGAAGAAGTCCTTCAAACGTTACGGGCTGAGCCTGGACTGGAGCCGAGAGCTCCACACCTGCGACGAGGAGTACTACCGCTGGACCCAGTGGCTGTTCCTGCAGTTCTTCGACAAGGGGCTGGCCTACCGCAAGGACGGCTACGTCAACTGGTGCCCGACCGATCAGACCGTGCTCGCCAACGAGCAGGTGAAGGAGGGACTGTGCGACCGCTGCGGCTCGGTCGTCACCAAGCGCGAACTCAACCAGTGGTACTTCCGCATCACCGACTACGCCCAGGAACTGCTCGACGACATGAGCCAGCTCGAGGGCAAGTGGCCCGACCGGGTGCTCGCGATGCAGCGCAACTGGATCGGCCGCTCCGAGGGGGCCTGGGTGCAGTTCGCGATCGAGGGCCGAGACGAACCGGTCACCGTCTTCACCACCCGCCCCGACACCCTCTACGGCGCCAGCTTCATGGTCGTCGCGCCGGACGCCCCGCTGGCCGACGAGATCGTCTCCGACGAGTGCCGCCCCGCCTTCGAGGCGTACCTCGAGAAGGTCAAGAAGACCAACGACATCGAGCGCCAGTCCACCGAGCACGTCAAGACCGGCGTCCCGCTCGGGGTCAGCGCCATCAACCCCGTCAACGGTGAACGGATCCCGGTCTGGTCCGGCGACTACGTGCTGTCCGAGTACGGCTCGGGCGCCATCATGGCCGTGCCTGCCCACGACCAGCGCGACCTCGACTTCGCCCGCACCTACGGGCTGCCGGTTCGCATGGTCATCGACACCGGCGAACCCGACCCGGCCTCCTCCGGCATCGCCACCACCGGCGACGGCGACTACGTGAACTCCGCACTGCTCGACGGCCTGTCCGACGTGGCCTCGGCCAAGGAGCGCATCATCGCCAAGCTCGAGGCCGACGGCACGGGCGAGTCCGCCGTCACCTACCGCCTGCGCGACTGGCTGCTCAGCCGCCAGCGCTTCTGGGGCTGCCCGATCCCCATCATCCACTGCCCCGACTGCGGCGAGGTCCCCGTCCCCGAGGACCAGCTGCCGGTCCGCCTGCCCGATCTGCGCGGTGAGGCCCTGGCCCCCAAGGGCGTCTCGCCCCTGGCCGCCGCCACCGAGTGGAAGCAGGTGCCCTGCCCCCGGTGCGGCGGTGACGCCGAACGCGACACCGACACCATGGACACCTTCGTCGACTCGTCCTGGTACTTCTTCCGCTACTGCTCGCCCCAGTACGCCGAGGGCGCCTTCCGTCCCGAGCAGGTGAGGCTCTGGTCGCCGGTCGACCAGTACGTCGGGGGTGTCGAGCACGCCACGATGCACCTGCTGTACGCCCGCTTCTTCACCAAGGTGCTGCGCGACCTGGGCCTGCTCGACTTCGACGAGCCCTTCACCCGCCTGCTCAACCAGGGGCAGGTCATCAACAAGGGCAAGGCCATGAGCAAGTCGCTCGGCAACGGCGTCGACCTCGGCGCCCAGCTCGACGAGTACGGCGTCGACGCGGTGCGCCTCACCGTCGTCTTCGCCGGCCCGCCCGCCGACGACATCGACTGGGCCGACCTCTCCCCGGCCAGCTCGCTGCGCTTCCTGCAGCGCGCCCACCGGCTCGCCCAGGACGTCAGGGCGCCACACGGTGCCGACCCGTCGGCCGGCGACAAGCAGCTGCGCAAGGTCACCCACAGGGCCATCGCCGAGATCACCGAGCTGGTCGCCGGCGGCCGGTTCAACGTTGCGGTCGCCCGCGTCATGGAACTGGTCAACGCGACCCGCAAGGCCATCGACACCACCGTCGGCGCAGCCGACCCGGCCGTGCGCGAGGCGGTCGAGTTCACCGCCCAGGCCCTGAGCCTGTTCGCCCCGTACGTCGCAGAGGAGATGTGGGAACTGCTCGGCGGCGCCCCGTCCATCGCCAACTCCACCTGGCCGACGGCCGAGGACGCCCTGCTCGTCGCCGACGAGACGACGATGGTCGTCCAGGTGCAGGGCAAGGTCCGCGCCAAGCTGCAGGTCAGCCCCGACATCACCGAGGACGCCGCCCTCGAGATGGCCCTGGCCGATCCCAACGTCCAGCGGGCGCTGAACGGACGCCCGATCCGCAAGACGATCACCAAACTGCCGCGCATGGTGAGCATCGTCCCCGGAACATGACGACGAGGGAGCAGTGATCGACATGCCGCAGGCGCGCCGCACCGGACCGGTTCGGCGCGCCTGCGCGCACAATCGCCCGGAACGGCCGGACCTTCCCGCCTGCGAGCCGACGAACAGGAGAGACCCATGCAGCTGATTCTGCGCGACGTCGACGTCCTCGGACGCGGGCCACGCGACCTGGGCATCGACGGCGACACCATCGCCGATCCCGATGCCCTGGGGCCCGGGGCGCGGTCCATCGACTGCGCCGGCCTGGTCGCGCTGCCGGCTCTCGTCGACCCCCACACGCACCTGCGCGACCCGGGCAAGGGGGACGCCGAGACGATCGCCACGGGCCTGACGGCCGCCGCGGCCGGTGGTTTCGGCGCCGTCTTCGTCATGGCCAACACCGACCCCGTCGCCGACACGGCCGCGGTCGTCGAGTACGAGCGCGACACGGCCGACGGCCTCGGCCTGTGCGACCTGTACCCGATCGGCGCGGTCACGAAGAACCTGGCCGGACAGGAACTCGCCGCCATCGAGGAGATGGCCGCCAGCCGCGCCGCGGTGCGCATGTTCAGCGACGACGGCATGTGCGTGTGGCGCTCCGATCTCATGCGCGAGGCACTCGAACGGATCAGCGCCGTCGGGGGAGTGCTCGCCCAGCACAGCCAGGACCCCGCCCTGACGGTCGGCGCCCAGCTCGACGAGGGCGAGCTGTCCCGCGCCCTCGGCAAGACCGGCTGGCCGGCGATGGCCGAGTCGACGATCATCGCCCGCGACGCGATCATGGCCGGCTACCTCGGCGCCCGCCTGCACGTGTGCCACGTCTCCACGGCCTCGGGCGTCGAGGTCGTGCGCTGGGCCAAGCAGCAGGGCTTCCAGGTGACCGCCGAGGCCACCCCCCACCACCTGTCCCTCGACTCGGGCGCCACCGCATCCGGTGACCCCGACTTCAAGGTCAACCCGCCGCTGCGCAGCACCGCCGACGTCGCGGCGGTGCGCGAGGCGCTCCTCGACGGCACCATCGACATGGTCGGCACCGACCACGCCCCCCACCCCGAGACGGCCAAGCAGTGCGACTGGGACCGGGCGGCCAACGGCATGCTCGGCCTCGAGACGGCGTTGTCCGTCGTGGCCGACCTGTTCGTCCGTACCGGACGCATGAGCTGGGCCGGGCTCGCCGAGGTGATGTCCACCCGGCCGGCCCGCCTGCTCGGCCTCGACCACCTGTACGGCGGCGACCTGTCGGCCGGCCGGCCGGCGGCCCTGTGCCTGGTCGACCCGCAGCGGCCCTGGCAGGTCGACCCCGCCGCACTGTCGTCGATAGCCCGCAACACCCCGTACAAGAAACGCACCTACCACAGCCGGGTCGTGGCCACCGTCCTGCACGGCCGCCCGACCTTCGACCTGGACAACGTCTTCGCCCCGGCATGAGCCGGGCCGTCCCGCTCCAACACGCAGAGGAGGAACAGTGAGCAGGGATTTCGAGTACATCCGCAGGAACGGCCGCGACGTCGTGCGCATCGCCTCACGAGGGCGCGAGGTGCTCACCCACCCGCTGACCAACTTCGGTACCGCGTTCACGAGGGAGCAGCGCGAGCGGCTCGGCCTCGTCGGTCTGCTGCCGCCCGGGGTCGTCGACCTCAACGACCAGCTCAAACGCATCTACGCCCAGTACAAGACCGAGCCCAACGACATGGCGCGGTACATCTTCCTCAACACGCTCAAGGAACGCAACGAGATCCTGTTCTACCGGCTCGTCTCCGAGCACGTCGAGCAGATGCTGCCGATCATCTACACGCCCACCATCGGACGCGCCATCGAGGAATACAGCCACTGGTTCCACCGGCCGCGCGGCGTCTTCATCGACATCGACCATCCCGAGGACATGACCGACGCCCTCCTGGCCTACGGCTACGGCGCCGACGACGTCGACCTCATCGTCGTCACCGACTCCGAGGGCATCCTCGGTATCGGCGACCAGGGGGTCGGCGGCATCTCCATCGCGATCGGCAAGCTCGCCGTGTACACGGCGGCGGCCGGCATCCGCCCCGACCGCGTCCTGCCGGTCGTCCTCGACACCGGCACCAACAACCTCGACCTGCTCAACGACGAGACGTACCTGGGCGTGCGTCACTCGCGCGTCCGCGGCGAGCGTTACGACGACTTCGTCGACCAGTTCACCAGGACCGTCACCGAGCTCTTCCCCCATGCGATGCTCCACTGGGAGGACTTCGGTGCGTCCAACGCCCACCGGATCCTCAACCGCTACCGCAACGAACTGTGCACCTTCAACGACGACATCCAGGGCACGGCGGCCGTCGTGGCGGCGGCGGCCCTGGCCGGGGCCAGGCGCTCCGGGGTGCCGATCGAGGAGCAGCGGATCGTCGTCCACGGGGCGGGCACCGCCGGCGTCGGCATCTCGGACCTGCTCGTGCAGTTCATGATCGAACGGGGGCTGGACGCGCAGGAGGCCCGCCGCCGATTCTGGGCGCTGGGCAGCCGTGGCCTCATCGTCGACGGCGGCCACATGCGCGACTTCCAGGAACCCTACGCACGGTCCACGAGCGACGTCGCCGGCTGGCCGACCTCCCCGCACGGCCACGACCTGGCCGAGGTCGTCCGGAGGGTGCGTCCCACGATGCTCATCGGATGCTCGGCCCAGCCCGGCGCCTTCACCGAGGAGATCATCCGCGAGATGGCCTCGTACCAGGCATCACCGATCATCCTGCCGCTGTCCAATCCGACCTCCAAGGCCGAGGCCCTGCCCGAAGACCTGCTGGAGTGGACCGGGGGCCGGGCCCTCATCGCCACCGGTTCGCCCTTCGAACCGATCACCTACAAGGGCACCCGGTACCAGATCGCCCAGGCCAACAATGCGCTGGTGTTCCCCGGCATCGGGCTCGGCGTCATCACCGTCGAGGCCGCACGCGTCAGCGACGGCATGATCCTCGCCGCGGCCAAGTGCCTCGCCCACGCCGGCTCCAGCGACGAGCAGGGCGCGTCACTGCTGCCCGCCATTCACCGGCTGCGGGCCATCAGCGCCAGGGTCGGCCTGGCCGTCGCACAGCAGGCGATCGACGAGGGACTGGCCCGTGTCGTTCCAGAGGACCCGGTGCAGGCGATCGCCGACCGCATGTGGCACGCCGAGTACCCCGACCTGGAGATCGTCGACGCGCTGTGACCGCGGGGCCGGCCCACAAGGTGTTGTCCGCCTGATCGAACCGGCCCTGACCCGCGCACACTGCGGGCATGACACGCGGGTTCAGACACGGTTCACAACCTGACGGGCCGGCCCTTCGCCTGCGCGAGATCGCGGCGAGCGCCGGCCCGCTGCCCGGCGCCCCTCGTCGGATCCTGGCAGGGGCGGGATCCGACGACCGGTGGGACGGTGACGCGGATCAGCCGCCGGACCAGATCGACGAGCCCGCCGAGGACCCCGACGCCGAGGCGGACCACCCGGGCACGGTCCCAGCTCTCAGGCCGGGGCCGGCCGGGGCTCCCGGTGGTGCCGGTCGCCCAGTCCAGCGGCTGTACGAGTTCGGCCGGGCCCACGTCGCGGTCATCACCATCGTCTGCGTCGTCGTCCTCGTGTTCAGCGTCACCCAGGTGCTGCGCGCCCGGGCGACGACGGTCGACGCGCCGGCCCCCAGCATCGGTGCCGAGGGAACTGACACTCCCCAGGCCGGGAGCCCGGAATCGACCCCGCCATCGCAGCCCCAGTCGTCCCCGGCGATCATCCGCGTGCACGTCACCGGCGCGGTGCACGCCCCGGGCGTCGTGCAGGTGCCGGTCGATGCGCGCGTCCAGGACGCCATTGACGCGGCGGGCGGCTTCAGCGACGACGCCGACCCGGGCGAGCTCAACCTCGCCCAGCCGGTCAGCGACGGCTGCCAGATCATCATCGGCACCTCTGGGGCCCCGCGCGGTGAACTGAACCAGCCGGGTGCCTCCCCGGGGCCCGGCGCCGGGGAGGCACCCGCGGGCAGCGGGCCGGAGGGCGGCGGGGACGACCTGATCGACCTGAACTCCGCCACCGCCGCCCAGCTCGAGGAGCTGTCCGGGATCGGACCGGTGCTCGCCGAACGCATCATCGAGTGGCGCACCGAGCACGGCCGCTTCTCACGGGTGGAGGAGCTGCAGGAGGTCAGCGGCATCGGCGAGAAGCTCTACGCGCGGATCAAGGACCATGTCCGGGTCTGAGCGTCCACGGGCCGCACCGGCGTCCGGGCCGGTTCGCAACGGCCCGGCCACGGGCAGGGCGGGGCCGGCCCACGGCGTCCGGCAGGTCGCGCCGGCCGAGCCCGTTCCCGACCTCAGACTCGTCGCGCCCGCACTGTGCGCCTGGGCCGGTGCGCTGCTGGCGCTCAGCGCCCCCGCCCAGGTCCGCCTGCCGGCCCTCGTGGGCTGCCTGGTCGTGCTGGCCGGCGCCGGAGCCCGCCGCCGGTGGGCGGTCGCGGGTGCCGCGCTCGTGACGGCCAGTGCCATTGCCTGCAGCGCGGGACACATCCACGGGTGCGAGCACGGTCCGCTGGCCGACGCGGCCTCGGACCGGGCCGTCGTCGAGGTCAGCGCGCGCGTCGCCGGCGACCCGGTGCGGTTCGAGCAGAAGGGCTCCTTCCCGGCCGGGGCCCGCGTCGCCGCCGTCGTCGAGACCGTCACGGCTCGCGGCGCCAGCTGGCACGTGCGGGGCAGGGTCGAGATCAGCGCATCCGGCGAGACGGGAGACCGGCTCGCCGGGCTCCACGTGGGGGAGCGGGTGCGCCTGGTCGCCCGGGCGGCCCCGCCCCGCAGCCGGGGCGACGGCCTCACCGCGGCCCTGAAACCGCAGGGCGACATCACCAGCACGGCGGCTCCCGGCCCCCTCGACCGGGTGGTCAACGCGGTGCGCTCACGCCTGCACGAGTCGCTGCGGCACAACCCGGACGATCAAGCCGGGCTGGTGCCCTCGCTCGTCGAGGGCGATGTCAGCGCCCTCGACGGCTCGCTCAAGGAGGACTTCAAGGCCTCCAGCCTCACCCACCTGACGGCTGTCTCCGGCACCAATCTGACCCTCATGCTCGCCTTCGTCCTCGTGGTCGCCAGGACGGTGGGCGTCCGCGGCTGGTGGCTGAGGGGGCTGGCCGTGCTCGTCGTGGTGGCGTTCATCGGTCTGTGCCGGGCCGAGCCGAGCGTCCTGCGCGCGGCGGCCATGGGGGTCGTGGCGCTGGCGGCCACGGGACGCCGGGGCCTTGGCCCGGCCGCACTGCGTCACCTGTCCTGCGCCGTGTGGCTGCTCATCCTCGTCGACCCGTGGCTGGCCCGCAGCTGGGGATTCGCGCTGTCCGTCGCGGCCACCGGCGGGATCCTCTGGTGGTCCGGCAGCTGGCGCCGCGCCATGAGCACGTGGGCGCCGGAATGGCTGGCCGAATCCGTCTGCGTGCCGGCGGCCGCTCAGCTCGCGACGCAGCCGATCATCACCGCCCTGTCCGGAAGCATCTCGCTGGCCGGGGTCGCCGCCAACATGGCGGCCGGGCCGTTCGTCGCGCCGGTCACCGTCCTCGGTCTCCTGGCGGCCCTGGCCGGGGTGCTGTGCCCGCCGCTCGGGGTGGTTCTCGGATGGTGCGCGGGCTGGTGCGCCGAACCGATCATCCTCATTGCGCGGGCGTGCGGGAGGCTGCCGACGGCCACACTCACCTGGCCGGCTTCCGGCTGGTCGCTCGCCGTCCTGAGTTGCGTGTGCCTGGCCCTGGCCCGGGTCACCGGTCGGGTCGCCCACCGGCCACTGGGTTGTTGCGCCCTGGCCGTGCTCCTCGTCACCGGCTGCCTGTGGCGGCCCGCCGCCCCGGGGTGGCCGTCCGACTGGGCTGTCCTCAGCTGCGACGTGGGCCAGGGCGATGCGACCCTGGTGCGCACCGGCCGCCGCGCAGCCGTCCTCATCGACGTCGGACCGCCCGGCGACGCCGCGGCTCGCTGCCTGAGCGAACAGCACGTCGATCACGTGAGCCTGCTCGTCCTCAGTCACTTCCACGATGACCACATCGGCGGACTGGAGGAGATCACCCGGCACGCGCGCATCGATCTCGCCCTGCTCAGCCCGCTGGAGTCCCCGGCCAGTGGGGCCCGCCGGGTGCGTGCCCTGTTGGCCGCCGGGGGCGTCCCGACCCGGACGGCGCGGGCCGGAGAACGCATCAGCGTCGGGCAGGTCGACTGGCAGACACTGCAGGCCCACGCGCCATCCACCACCGCCGGCGCGCAGGCGCTGGAGAGTTCGACCGAGAACGATGCGAGCATCCTGGGCCGGATCACCGTGCAGGGCATCAGCGTCCTGGTCACCGGTGACCTCGAGACGGCCGGCCAGGACCACGCCGTCGCGGCCGGCCTCGACCTGCACGCCGACGTCCTCAAGGTGGCCCACCACGGGTCGGCGCGCCAGAGTCCCGAGTTCCTGGCGGCCACCGGGGCGCGGCTCGCCCTCATCAGTGTCGGGGCCGCCAACTCCTATGGGCATCCCGCCGACGCAACGGTGGCCGAGCTGAACCGGCTCGGCATGACGGTGCTGCGCACCGATCTCAACGGTGCGATCGCCGTGACACCCGCAGCCGGCGGTGCGGTGACGGCGGTGAGCAGGAGATGAGATGCGCCGGTGGGAGGAAAAAGCCGGCGCCCGGTGGCACGATGGCGGGGTGAGTCCAGAATCCGTCTTCGGCACGACGACACTCGTCCACGGCTCCGAGTCGCTGCTGGCCGAGCGGGCCATCGCCCGCATCCTCGACCAGGCGCGTGCGGAGCAGCCCGATGCGCAGATCAACGAGCTCGACGCCTCCTCGGCGTCGGCCGCCGACTTCCTCGAAGCCACCGGCGAGTCCCTCTTCGCCACCTGCAGCGTGGTCGTCCTCCGCGACGTGGGCAGCGCCGACGAGGGGCTTGCCGCCCGGCTGCTCGAGTTCGCCGAGGCTCCCACCCGGACGGTCAGCGTCATCGCGGTGCACGGCGGCGGCACCAAGGGCCGGGGGCTGCTCACCAAGCTCCGCAAGGCCAAGGTCACGCAGATCGCCGCCGAGCCGCTCAAGGCCTGGGAACTCACCGACTTCGTCATCAACGAGGCCCGCGACCAGGGTATGAGCATTGAGGGCCGGGCCGCCCAGGGTCTCGTCGAGGCCGTCGGCAAGGACCTGCGCGCCCTGGCGGGTGCCGTGAGCCAGCTCTCCTCCGACTGGCAGGGCGAGCGCCTCACCGCCGAGGTCGTCAACCGCTACTTCGCCGGCCGTGTCGACATCACCGGCTACGCGGTGAGCGCCGACGCGCTCGCCGGGCAGCCCGGCCAGGCCCTGGAGAAACTGCGGTGGGCACTGTCCTGCGGGGTGCACCCGGCCGCCATCACGGCGGCATTCGCCGCCGACCTGCGCGCCCTGGGTCTCTACCTCGGCGCGCAGGGCGAGCGCCTCCGCGACAACGAGATGGCACGGATCTGCGGTGTCGGCCCGTGGAAGGTCAAGACACTGCGAGCCCAGGCGCGGGGCTGGCAGCCCGGCGGTGTCGCCCGGGCCCTGGTCTCGGTCGCCACGGCGGACGCCGCCGTCAAGGGCGCCGCCACCGACCCGCACTTCGTCCTCGAACAGATGCTCCTGGCCATCGACGGGGCCCGCTCGGCCGGTCGCGGTGTCCGCCGCCGGTGACCCGCCGCGACCGTGCCGTGGCAGACCGGGCCGCGCGCGTGCCGGGGCTGTCGTGAACCACCGGCGCGAACCGTCCCGCGTCCCTGCCAGGACGCGAACAAGCGCCCCGACCACCCAGGGGGATCGGGGCGCGTGAGGTCTCCGAATCTGATCCGGCCGCCGCTGTGGCGGCCGCGGGGTCAGAGCGAGTTGGCCTTGAGGGAGATGGCGGACTTGCGGTTGGCGGCCTGGTTGGCGTGGATGACCCCTGCGGAGGCGGCCTTGTCGAGGGCGCGGTTGGCGACTTTCGCCAGCTCGAGCGCCTTCTCCTTGTCACCGGCGGCAGCGGCCTCGCGGAAGTGACGCACATGCGTGCGCAGCGCCGACTTCACGGCCCTGTTGCGGCGGCGAGCCTTCTCGTTCGTCTTGATGCGCTTCTTCTGCGACTTGATGTTTGCCACGTGAAAACCTCTGGTCCGTTCCTGGGTGATTTCGTGTCCGGCGGAACCAGCGGTGCCGCGCAAACACAGCGAATGATCTTACCATTCGAGCCCGACGGTCCCAAACCATCCGCTGCGTCGCGCCGGATCCAGCCTGTTTCAGCGGCGTGCGACAATGGGACTCGCCTGCGGCCCCACCGATGCACCGGCGCTCCAGCGATCCGGCGTCATGGCGCCACGAGCAGACGCACGATCGATCGAGGAGTCAACGAGCTTGACCGTCCAGCCCGGAGCCACCGACCCGGCAGTCATCCGCAACTTCAGCATCATCGCACACATCGACCACGGCAAGTCGACGCTGGCCGACCGGATGCTGCAGCTGACCGGCATCGTCGAGGAACGCGAGATGCGTGCCCAGTACCTCGACAAGATGGACATCGAACGTGAGCGCGGCATCACCATCAAGTCCCAGGCGGTGCGGATGCCCTGGACCGTCGGCGACCAGGAATTCGTCCTCAACATGATCGACACCCCTGGCCACGTCGACTTCACCTACGAGGTGAGCCGTTCCCTGGAGGCCTGCGAGGGGGCGGTCCTGCTCGTCGACGCGGCCCAGGGCATCGAGGCCCAGACCCTGGCGAACCTCTACCTGGCGCTCGAGGCCGACCTGACGATCATCCCGGTGCTCAACAAGATCGACCTGCCCGGCGCGCAGCCCGACAAGTTCGCCGACGAGATCGCCGGCATCATCGGCTGCGATCCCTCGGACGTCCTGCGCGTTTCGGCGAAGACCGGCGAGGGAGTCCCCGAACTGCTCACCGCGATCGTCGAGCAGGTGCCCGCGCCAACCGGGGACGCCGACGGCAGGGCCCGCGCCCTCATCTTCGACTCCGTCTACGACATCTACCGCGGTGTCGTCACCTATGTGCGCGTCGTCGACGGGCGTCTGAGCCACCGGGACCGCATTCGCATGATGTCCACGGGCGCCACCCACGAGGTGCTGGAGATCGGTGTCCACTCACCCGAACCGGCCACCTGCCAGGCCCTGTCGGTGGGCGAGGTCGGCTACCTCATCACCGGGGTGAAGGACGTGCGCCAGTCGCGCGTCGGTGACACCGTGACCCTGGCCACCAGCCCGGCCGGGGAGCCGCTGGCAGGATACAAGGACCCCAAGCCGATGGTCTTCGCCGGCCTGTACCCGATCGAGGCCGGTGACTTCCCGGAACTGCGCGAGGCACTCGAGAAACTCCAGCTCAACGACGCCTCCCTGACCTTCGAGCCCGAGACCTCCGGCGCCCTCGGGCTCGGCTTCCGCGCCGGCTTCCTCGGCCTGCTCCACATGGAGATCATCCAGGAACGCCTCGAACGCGAATTCGGCCTCGACCTGATCAGCACGGCGCCGAGCGTGAACTACCGCGTCGTCATGGAGGACGGCTCCGAGCACTGGGTGCAGAACCCGTCGGAGTTCCCCGACGGCAGGATCGAGGCGGTCTACGAGCCGGTCGTGCGCGCCACGATCCTGTGCCCGGCCGAGTTCATCGGCCCCGTCATGGAGCTGTGTCAGAGCCGGCGCGGTACCCAGCTCGGCATGGACTACCTGTCCGAGGACCGCGTCGAGATGCGTTACGAGCTGCCGCTCGGCGAGATCGTCTTCGACTTCTTCGACGCCCTCAAGTCCCGCACCAGGGGCTACGCCAGCCTCGACTACGAGCCGGGCGGTGAGCAGCGCGCCGACATGGTCAAGGTCGACATCCTGCTGAGCGGCGAACCCGTCGACGCCTTCAGCGCGATCGTCCACCGCGACAAGGCCTTCAGCTACGGCGTCGAGATGACGAACAAGCTGCGCAAGCTCATCCCGCGCCAGCAGTTCGAGGTGCCCGTCCAGGCCGCCATCGGCGCCCGCGTCATCGCCCGCGAGACCATCCGCGCCGTCCGCAAGGACGTCCTGGCCAAGTGCTACGGCGGCGACATCACCCGCAAACGCAAGCTGCTCGAGAAGCAGAAGCAGGGCAAGAAACGCATGAAGACTGTCGGGCACGTCGAGGTGCCCCAGGAGGCCTTCGTCGCCGCCCTCACCAGTGCCGACACGGCCGAGAAGAAGAGGTAGCGGTGCCGCTGACGCTCCGCGCCGACGCGGCCGACACGCCCATCGAACCCGGGGCCCTCGTCACCGTGCCCGGCCGGACGCTGTCGTGCTACGTGCACGTGCCCTTCTGCGCGACCCGCTGCGGTTACTGCGACTTCAACACCTACACGCCGAGCCAGCTGACGGGCATGACGACCCGCGACTACGTGCAGGCGGCCCACCGCGAGATCGAACGGGCCCGACACGAACTGGACGACGGCAGGCCCCTGGCCACGGTCTTCTTCGGCGGCGGCACCCCGACGATGGCCGCGGACGACGAGCTCGCCGGGCTGCTGGACCACCTGCGTCAGGCCTTCGGCCTGGCGCCCGGCGCCGAGATCACCACTGAGGCGAACCCGGAGACCCTCGACGAGCAGCGCCTGGACCGGCTGCTCGACGCCGGGTTCAACCGCCTCAGCCTGGGCATGCAGTCCGGCGATGAGCAGGTGCTCGCCACCCTTGAACGCCACCACACGCCCGGCCGCGCCGTCCAGGTGGCGCGCTGGGCGCACCGGGCCGGGTTCGACAACGTCTCGCTCGACCTCATCTACGGCGCGCCGGGGGAGACGATGGACCAGTGGCGTGTCTCGCTCGAGACCGCGCTGGAGGCGGACCCCGAGCACGTCAGCGCCTACAGCCTCATCGTCGAGGACGGCACCGCAATGGCCAGGCACATCGCGCACGGCCGGCTGCCCGAGCCCGACGAGGACCTCGAGGCCGACAAGTACCTGCTCGCCGAGGAACGTCTGGGGGCGGCCGGCCTGGCCAACTACGAGATCAGCAACTGGTCCAGGCCAGGGCGCGAGGCAGCCCACAACATGGCCTACTGGCGAAGCGACGACTGGTGGGGGATCGGCCCGGGGGCCTACAGCCATGTCGGAGCGGCCCGGTGGTGGAACGTGAGGCACCCGCGCCGCTACGCGGCCATGCTCGCCGCCGGCACCGGCCCGCGGGCCGGTCATGAGATCCTCGACGAGGCGACCAGCCATGAGGAGGTCGTCATGCTGGGGCTGAGGCTGCGTGACGGTGTGAGGATGACCGAACTGACCCGCGCCGAACGCTCCGCACTGCCCGGCCTGGCCGGGCGCGGGCTGGTCGAGGTGCGTGAGGGCGCGGTGCGGCTGACACTGGCCGGACGCCTGCTCGGCGACGCCGTCACGCTCGAGATTCTCGGCTGAACCGCAGGGGCGCCGGGCCGGTCACCGAATGGCGGGACACTAGGCTGGGGACATGGCTGGTCGGGATCGCTACGGCACGGACGTGCTCTCAGGGGACTGGAGGCGCGGAGGCAGGCCGAGGACGGTCGACATGCCCCTCCAACTCGGGCTCATCGTCGAGGTGGGGTCCGACGGCTACTGCGGCGAGGTCATGGGCTGGGAGAACGGCCTGGTCATCCTCGAGGACCGTACGGGCCGTCGACGGGCCTTTCCCGTCGGCGAGAACGGCTACCTCGTCGAGGGCAGGCCCGTCGCGCTGCGCATCCCTCCCCGCCAGGGATCGACACGGTACACCGCGTCCGGCTCGCTGGCCGGGCCGCGTGAGGACGCCAAGAAGGCCCTCGGCAGCCGTATCTACGTCGAGGGCCGCCACGACGCGGAACTCGTCGAGAAGATCTGGGGCGCCGACCTGCGCCACGTCGGCGTCGTCGTCGAGTACATGGGCGGCATGGACGACCTGCTCGGCATCGTCGCCGAGTTCCGGCCCGAGAGGGGGCGCCGGCTCGGCGTGCTCATCGACCACATGGTCGCCAACACCAAGGAGTCGCGCATCGCCGCGCAGGTGCGTCACGCCGGGTACGGCGACCACGTCATGATCACCGGACACCGGTTCATCGACATCTGGCAGACCATCAACCCGCGCCTGCTCGGATTCGAGACCTGGCCCGAGGTGCCGCTCGACCAGGACTGGAAGAAGGGCACCCTGGCACGCCTGGGCATCCCCAGGGGCAAGCGTTACGAGCAGATCGACCAGGACGACGTGGGCAGGGCCTGGCAGGCCATGCTCGCCCGCGTGCGCACCTACAAGGACCTCGACATCGATTTCGTCCGCGAGGTGGAGAAGCTCATCGACTTCGTCACCCAGGACCACCTGGATGAGCTGGACTGAACAGGTCACGAATCCGACAGGAGACGCCATGAATCCCGACGACGTGATGAGTCTGATCAAGGACGTCAGCGCACGCATCATCGAGCCGCGCTTTCGCGCACTCGGCCGGTCCGACGTGCATTCCAAGGGGCTGGGCGACCTCGTCACCATCGCAGACCGCGAGGCCGAGGCCGAGTTCATCGCAAGGCTCGGGCAGGCCTTCCCCGATGCCGTCGTCATCGGCGAGGAGAGCTGCTACGCCGACCCGTCGCTGCTGGGGGCGATCGGTGTCGCAGAGCACTGCTTCGTCGTCGACCCGGTCGACGGCACCGGCAACTTCGTCCGCGGCAAGGACGACTTCGCCGTGATGGTCGCAGAGATGCGCGGCCCCCGGACCGTGGCCGGATGGATCTGGCAGCCCCGCCACGGCCGCGCCTACCAGGCCAGCGTCGGCGGGGGAGTCACCTGCAACGGGGAGCCCATCGCACCGACCCCGACCCATCCGCGGCCGACCGGCGCGGCAGGTCAGCGGGCGTGGCGGGACTTCGACGCAGCCGGGCGCATCTCCCCGGTCCGCGAGTCCGCGCACTGCGCCGGCATCGACTACCCCCACGTCATGACAGGCCGGTTCGACTTCATCGCCTACCGCCACCCCAAGCCCTGGGATCACCTGGCCGGTGGCCTCATGCTCGCCGAGCTGGGCGGCGGCATCGTCCACCCCGACGGCAGCCTCTGGGCCCCCGGTGACGAGGACGCCCCGATCATCAGCAGCCGTGACCTGGACACCGCCAGACGGGTCGGCGCCCTGTGGCCCGCCCGGCCATGACCCCCGTCATGGCCGCCGCGGGGACGGGCCGGCGCCTCCCGACGACGCGCTATGCTGGCACTCGGCACCTGGGAGTGCCAGGCCGGTGCAGTGCCCGAACGGTCCTGCGACGCCGCGTCGCCACGGTGGCGTGAGGCGGACACGCCCGAGTCGCCGCCGGCTTCGGATCCAGCCTGGACGGCCAGCAGGACAGGAGGTCACGATGATCGACGATCGCAAGCTGGACGTGCTCAAGGCCATCGTCACCGACTACGTCTCGAGCCGCGAACCCGTCGGCTCCAAGGCCCTCGTCGAACGCCACCACATGAAGGTCTCCCCGGCCACCGTGCGCAACGACATGGCGGCCCTGGAGGAGGAGGGCTATCTCACCCAGCCGCACACCAGTGCCGGGCGGATCCCCACTGACAAGGGCTACCGTCTCTTCGTGGACCGCATCGCGCAGGTCAAGCCGCTGTCGGCGGCCGAACGCCGGGCCATCTCGACGTTCCTGGACGGGGCTGTCGACCTCGACGACATCGTCTCGCGCACGGTGCGGCTGCTCGCCATGGTCACCCACCAGGTCGCCCTCGTGCAGTACCCGGCCGTCAGCTCCACCCGCGTCCGGCACGTCGAACTCGTCTCCCTGGCGCCGCAGACCATCATGGTGATCCTCATCACCTCGGTCGGCGCCATCTACCAGCGCAGCCTGCAGGTGCCGGATCACTCGGCGGAGGACCTGACCGTGCTCCGGGAGCGCATCAACGCCGCGGTCGACGCCCAGCCCACGCCGGCCGCCGCGGAGGCGCTCCGCGATCTGGACCGTCAGGGCCTGCCGGACCTCACCGAGGACATCATCACCGTCATCGGCGAGATGCTCGTCGCCGACGCCGCCCCCCGCATCGCGGTCGGCGGCGTGCCGAACCTGTCGCGTTTCGGCGCCGAGTTCGAGACCACGGTCAAACCGATGCTCGAGGCGCTCGAGGAACAGGTCGTCCTGCTCAAGCTCCTCGGCGCAGCGGCCACCGAACCGCCCGGTGACGTCGCCGTGCGCATCGGCCAGGAGAACCCCTACGAACCGCTCCGGACGGCATCGGTCGTGGCAAGCAGCTACGGCCCCTCCGATTCACCGGCCCATCTGGGTATCGTCGGTCCCACTCGCATGGATTACCCATCCACGATGGCCACCGTGCGAGCCGTCGCCCGTTACGTCGGACAGTTCCTGACAGAAGGTTGATCAACGTCACCGATGAGTACTGACTATTACGAGGTCCTCGGCGTCCCGCGCGACGCCACCCCCGAGCAGATCAAACGCGCCTACCGCAAGCAGGCCATGCGCGTGCACCCGGACGTCACCGACGATCCGGATGCCGAGGAGAAGTTCAAGGCCGTCAACGAGGCCTACGAGGTGCTCTCCGACCCGCAGAAGAAGGCGGTCTTCGACCGCGGCGGCGACCCAATGCACAACGGCGGCGGCGCGGGCTACGCCGACCCCTTCGCCGGTATGGGTGGTTTCGGCGGGTTCTCCAGCGCCGGCGGCTTCGACGTCGGTGACCTGCTCGGCGCCATGTTCGGTGGTGGCGGCGCCGCCAGCCGGGGACCGCGCTCGCGCGTCCACCAGGGCTCGGACCAGCTGCTGCGCCTGCGGCTGAGCCTGGCCGAGGCCGCGTTCGGCACCACGACCAAGCTCAACCTCGACACCTACGTCGTCTGCCCGACCTGCTCGGGCAAGGGCACGGCCGCCGGCTCCGAACCGGTCACCTGCGTCCAGTGCCATGGCTCCGGTTCGGTGACGCAGGTGCAGCGCTCCTTCCTCGGGGACATCCGCTCCACGACCGTCTGCCCCACCTGCGACGGCTACGGCTCGACGATCCCCAACCCCTGCCCCGAGTGCTCCGGGCAGGGCCGGGTGCGCACCCGCCGCGAGATCTCGGTGAAGGTGCCCGCCGGTGTCAGCAGCGGGAACCGCATCCAGCTGCACGGCCAGGGCGAGGTCGGCACCGGAGGCGGGCCCGCGGGAGACCTGTACGTCGAGGTCCTGGTCGCCGAGCACGAGGTCTTCCGCCGCGACGGCGACAATCTCGAGATGGTCCTGACCATCCCGATGACGGCCGCCGCCCTGGGCTGCACCGTGCCGATCACCACCCTCGAGGCCGAGCTCGACGGCACCTCCGACGAGGACGCGAGGGTCGAACTCACGATCCCGCCCGGTACCCAGGCCGCCACCCGGCTCGTCGTCAAGGGAAGGGGCGTTCCCGCCCTCCGCGGACGCGACAAGGGCCGGCGCGGTGACCTGGGCGTGACCGTCGTCGTCGAGACCCCCACCAGGCTGACCGACGAGCAGCGCGAACTGCTGAACCGGCTGGCGCAGCTGCGTGGCGAGGACGGCGAGAACGTCGGTGTCAGATCGGGCGCCGACAAGGGCTTCTTCAACCGGCTGCGCGACGCCTTCAACGGATGACCGACCCGCTCTTCCTCGCCGACCCGGGCGACATCGCCGCGGCACGCCCGGGAAGCACCATCACCGTTGGTGGTGACGAGGGACGTCACGCGGCCACCGTCCGGCGCCTGCGCGTGGGGGAGTCCGTCATGCTCGCCGACGGCGCCGGCTGCGGCGTGCGCGGGACCGTGACCGCGGTCGGCAAGTCCACGATCGAGGTGCGGACCGCCGAGCTGCTCCGGGCCCCGGCCGACCCCCTGGAGATCGTCGCCGTCCAGGCCCTCGCCAAGGGCGCCCGCTCCGACATAGCGATCGAGGCCATGACCGAGATGGGTGTGGGCCGCATCGTCGCCTGGCAGGCGGCGCGGAGCATCGTGCGCTGGGACGCCAAGGCCGCAAGGGGACTCGCCAAGTGGCGGACGAGCGCCACCAACGCCGCCAAGCAGTCACGCCGCCTGCGCGTGCCGCGGATCGAACTGGCCGACACCGGACAGGTCGCCGGGCTGCTGGCCGGCGCGGACCTGGCGCTCGTCCTGCACGAGGAGGCCGCGCAGCCGCTGCGGGCCCTCCCGGTCCCCGCCTCGGGGCGGGTCGTCATGGTCATCGGCCCCGAGGGCGGCATCGCCCCGGCCGAACTCGAGGCGTTCACCCGCGCCGGCGCCGCGACCGTCCTGGTCAGTGACGCGGTGCTGCGCACCTCGACCGCCGGCGTCGTGGCGCTCGCCCAGCTGCGGGCCCTGGCCGGCCGCTGAACCACCGCTCCGGCGGGTACGTCCTGGTTGGCCGTTGCGGTGAGGCCCGGCGGAGGAGTCCTGCGCTGATCCTTTTTTCGGATAGTGATCTTTTCTTCTGGTGGTGCGCCCGAACCGGCGACCTCGACGAGCGGTGCCGCTAGTGTCCTTGCCTTCACCGTCTCTCGTCTCCTGAAGGAGTTTCCATGAAGAAGTCGAGTCTCGTTCTGGCGGCGCCCCTCGTCCTGGGCGCTCTCACTCTCAGTGCGTGTTCCGCCGGCCAGTCGACCGCATCGGAATCGTCCACCCAACAGTCCTCCGTCACACAGTCGTGCCGGACGATGGACTCCTCGCTCGACTGGTTCGGCGACAACCTCACCGCGATCGACGAGTTGATCGCCGAGGTGGGGGAGTGCGGCGGTTCCGGCGAGTACGCCGAGGGCGCCCCGGTGGCTCTCTTCGACTGGGACAACACCGTGGTCAAGAACGACATCGGCGACGCCCAGACGTTCTGGATGCTCGCGAACGGCAAGGTTCGTCAGCCCGCCGGCCGGGACTGGCGCACGGTGTCGCCGTGGATCACCGACGAGGCCGCCCGCGCCCTGTCCGGGACCTGCGACGCACTCGCCGAGCCTGGCGAGCCCATGGACACCGCGTCCCAGGACGGTGCGGCATGCGCCGACGAGATCCTGTCGGTCTACTCCGAGGGCACCACAACGACCGGCGAGGAGGCCTTCACCGGGTTCAACGCACGCCGCATCGAACCCCAGTACGCCTTCGCCGCGCAGCTGCTGGCCGGCTGGACCGCCGAGGAGGTCAAGGAGTTCGCCGCATCGGCCAGGGAGCAGAACCTCAACGCCGCCGAGAGCGCCACCCAGGTGGTCGGCACCACCGAGGTCACCGGATGGGTCCGCTACTACGACCAGGTCGTCGACCTCATCGAGACACTGCGGGCCAACGGCTTCGACGTCAGGATCATCTCTGCCTCGGCCGAGCCGGTCGCCGAGGTCTGGGGTGAGGCTCTCGACTTCGGAGCAGACAAGGTGATGGGCGTCGTCACCTCACCCGGTGACGGCGGGACGCTGACCACCACGCTCTCCTCCTGCGGAGGGGACGAGGCGTCGATGCCCTACATCGAGGGCAAACGCTGCCGGGTCAACGAGGAGGTCTTCGGGATCGACTCGTCGGACGCCTTCGAGGTGGCCGATGAGCCGGCGCGTGCCGCGTTCGCCGCGGGCGACTCCGACACAGACGTCTCCTTCATGTCGGACGCCACCGGGCTGCGCCTGGCGATCAACCGGAACAAGACCGAGCTGATGTGCCAGGCCTACTTCAACGCCGACGGCAAGTGGATCGTCAACCCGATGTTCATCGACCCGAAGGGTCAGCAGGCCGAGCCTTACCCGTGCTCCACGGAGGGCTTGATCCTGCCCGACGGCGGCAGCGGGCCGCTCACCGACGATGACGGTCAGGTGGTGCCGGACCAGGAGGACACCGTGTACGGCGAGTGAGTCGGCGACGGTACCGCGAACGAATCAGTCCAGTGCCGCCCGGGCCGGGTGTTTGCTCACACCCGTAGCTCGGGCGGCACTGGCATGCCGGAGGGGCGCAGGCCGGACAGGTCCTTCAGGACGACGTGGTTGCGGTCGTTCGTGGAGCCGACGGTGAACAGGGGGCCCAGGCCCATGGCCTGCCAGCGGCTGCGCATCTGCCAGGCGGCGGCGTCGTCGCCGCCGATGCGCCAGAAGTTCACCAGGTAGCCGCCCTCGTACAGGTGCAGCAGCGCGTAGCCGGCCGGATAGGACGAGCAGGCAGCCACCTCGAGGTACTCGGCTCCGGCTCCCTGCACGTCGGCCCGGTCGCGGCGCATGCGGTGGGTGTGGCCGGCATGGTGCAGGAACAGCCCGTGAGCCTTCCGCTCGGCATGCTGCAACTCGATGCGGTCGCGCAGCCGCAGCATGAACTGCGGGCCCGACGGGTAGGTCATGGCGGCGTCGTTGGTCGCGGGGTGGTGGGCGGTGACGATGGTGGGGTGGTCGTGGTTCTCGGCGAGCAGGGCCCGGAAGTCACTCATCTGCTCGGGGGTGATCCAGCCTCCGCCGCTGCCGCGCGTGGTGTCCAGGCCGACGATGCGAAGACCCGAGGCGGTCGTGGCCGAACACATCGCCTGGTAGTCCGTGAAGTGCTCTGCGAACGGATCGGTGCCGTCCCGCTGCGGCCTGTCATGGTTGCCTCGCACGGCCAGCCACGACTCGTGCCGGACGCCGTAACCGTCCAGCAGGGCCCGTGCGCAGGCGGCCTGTTCTGCCGTGCCCGTGGATGTCACGTCGCCGCCGAGCACCAGGAACGGGCGCCCATGGCGCACGGCGAGTTCGTCGAGCATGGTCGTGAACATCGCCTGAGCGTAGTCCTTCTGTCCCGGCCCCGGTTTGACCGAGGTGGGCAGCGGGCCGAGGACGATGCCCTGGCGTTTCTCTCCCAGGTGCGAGTCGTTCGCCAGCACGATCGTCTCCACGTAGCGTCCCGGCGGAGGGGTGAGCGTCATGAAGCGGTGAGTGCGCTCCGGGCTGTGGCGCCGATTCGTGATCGCCATACCCGGGGTCGGTTGCTGATCGCCCGACATGGCGCGGAAGTGGTACTCGCGCCCGGGCTCCAGGCCGGTGATCGTCACCTTGTGGAAGGCGGTCTGCCTGCTGCTCTCGTGGACCAGCCTCAGATGGCTGCCTGCGGCGCCCAGCCAGACCCGGGCGTCGGTGGGGTAGGGCTCGGGGACGAGCCGGCCGTGGCGTATGCGGCGCGTGATCCAGCTGATCACCGCGCTGGTGGGGGTGACGGTGAGGACCTCGAGATCGGTCGCCAGAAAGCGCTTCGGCACGGGCCGAGAGTACCTCAGAGCGGGCGAGCATGCCGCGTCCCATGCCGGGGTGAACGGGCCGAGCCGTCTGGCTGTTCTCGTGCGCGAAGGCCGAGCGACCATGCTTGGATGAGCAGCGGTGTTGACTCCCCAGGACCCACGGTTGGGGTCCGCGGCCGATGCTTCAGGGACGTGATGAGAGTCGGTGAGATCCGCGCCCAGAGTCCGCAGCCCCACGCCGTAGAGCGAACGACGACTCCCCACGGCGCGCAGATTGATGTCACACACCTCGCCTACCATGTACGTGAACAGGCCAACGACCGGGCACCGGCCAGGAGCACGCGATGACCGACGGCACCAGGAGCCAACACACGGACCCCACCTACGAGCGCGAGCTTCCCGATGGCACCGTCTACCGGGTGGTCCCACCAGAGGTCGGGGTACCCGTCATCCGCAAGTGGCTTGAACACGACTGGCCCATGACCGCCCAGCAGGCGCTTGCGCTGCGCGACGAACTCGGCTGGACGCCTTCGCCGAGGAAGGAAACACTGGTCACCACCAACCTCGGCTCGGGTATGCCCAAGGACGCGTCAATCACCATCATCAAGAATAGAGTGAACTCATTTCGTATCAGCTTGGCGTCGTATGCGCCAATAGAGCTTGATGTATACACCACACCGCTGACGCATGCGGCATACGTTGCTTACACCAGCAGGTTGTCCGGCTTGTACGGTGAAGGTGAGGTGTCGCGAAGTAAAACCCGGAGTGGTTATGTAGATTCGACCACTTGGACACTACCGAATCACGCATCAGTTCAAGTCGGTACGATCGGAAGTGTGCTGAGCTGCGACATCGATTCTCCTGATGCGAATTATGCGGCTGCGGCTGAGGCGGAGTTGCTGGAGTGGGAGGCTGCAGAAGAGGACGGGGACGAGTAGGTGCTCCTGGCGATCCGGTCTCGTAGGAGGATGTTAGTGGTCTGGAGTGATCGTGTGAGTGATGACAAGCAGGAGAATGACGGTATTTCATACGAGCTTGGACTTCCGGGCGGCACTACCTTTCGGGTGGTTCCGCCCGAGGTGGGTGTGCCGGTGATCCGGCTGTGGTTGGAGCATGATTGGCCTATGAGTGTCCAGGAGGGTCTGGAGTTGCGTGACCGTCTCGGCTGGCAGCCGTCACCAACAGACGAGATGATGTTTACTACCGGTCACGATCTGGGTGGAAAAGACGCATACTTCATAGATCTCAAAGGTCAGGCAAATTCCTTTCACATGGAATTGGCTTCGCGTATTCCTAAGGCCAGTACGCCGCCGGAAGCGCCTGATCTGGTGCGCCAGGCATACACCCAGTACGTCCAAGTGCTGACTGACTTGTACGGCGCCGGCACCACCAAGCACTCCCAGGGGCGCAACGGCCCCCAGGAGTCCACCACGTGGACCCTGCCGAGCGGAGCCTCACTTCAACTCGGCGCCGTCGGGCGAGTCCTCAGCGCCACCGTGGACTCGCCTGCCGCCAACCGTGCGGCCGAGGCCGAACGCCGCTACTTCGAGGAAGAAGAGGAGGAGGCGTAGTTCGCCACTCAGCCCCCGCCACAACCCGCACCAACAACGGCTGGGCCCGAGGACCCCAACGAGGTCCCCATGCACAAGGACCTCAACCGTGGAACGAACGACGCCCACTCGGATAGCTATGAGAAGTTCGAGGACCAGATCGCCGCTAACCCTGACAACTACAGGAACATCGACATCCGCATCGAGTACGACGGCCCACCAGCCAGCGCCGGCTCCGTCAACCGCCTCAGTGACGTCAACCCGAGTGATCGAGTACCAACTCAGCTCGAAGCCAAGTGGGTGGATGAGAACGGCGTAGGGCGGTCTCGAAACTTCAATAACATCAATCCGTAGCAATATAGTCGTAGTGAGGAGCGTGAGCGATGAGGCAGTTAGACCCAGACGAACTACTGGAGCGCGTGGAACGTGAGTTTCGGGTGTGGTTGGACGAGACCGGTGCGGACAGCGCTCACATAGAGGTCAACGGCATTGGACGCGTACAGGATAATGTCGCTTGGCTCATGCGCGACGGGGTCAAAGAGTGGTCGAGGATCCCGTGGGAGCTGGGTTCCCCGCAGGGGGATCTTCGCACTGCGCAGGCGTTGCCTGATCGTGGTGCGTGGACGTGGTGTCGTTTGTGGATGGCTGCCGCTGACGGGGTGCTGCGCCAGGAGTGCGACTGGATGCGCGAGCCTGTATTCACTCAGGCTTCCGGCGACATACGCCCCGGCCCTGGGGATTGCTGGAATGAGTTGAAGCGCTATCCGCGTGATGATGAGTTCATCCCGGACTGGCTGCGCACGGGTTATGAGGCGGAGTTGAAGCGGCAGGAGCGCAATGCCCGTCGTTGTGAGAACTACCGGCGCAAGCGCGAGCAGGAGCACGGCGACTGAGCCGTGCTGGTCCTCGGCTCAGCGTCAGTGCAGGTGCCCCTGGGGTCGTTTCCACGGTGGATCTGCATCTGAATTATCCGTTGCCGAATGCGATGCACACAGTGAATCTTTCCCGGGGATTGAGGGCGAAAAAGCCCGGGGGATCGGCGAGATGGCGAGGGGATGTGCGTGTCGTGAAGGGGTGCATGCGGGGTAGCCGTACAGCATGCACCTTGAGTCATGACACCCCGAGCCCCGGAAGATGTCAGCCCGGCTGAATCGTTCCGGGTTCGAAGGAGGCAGTGAACGCGCCGAACGCCATCGTGCAGGTCCCCGGACTGGCAGTGGGATCATCATCCTGGCCGACATGCCCCAGTGCTCGCCGCCACGAGGCAGCGTCGGAGCGATGCGCGGCCCGCGTCGACGCGCGGGCGGGCCAACCGGGTTCTCCCACTCCCGAGGACGGCATGGCCCCGCCGACCACTCGTGATCGGCGGGACCATGGGTGTGAGCCCACCTCATCACATCCGATTACTCGACGATGAAGACCTCCCTTCCGTTCTCGGTGGTGCGTTCGGCCTTGACGGTCCCGTTGATGGCGTCGCCGGTGACCGTCAGCACCCCGTTGTCGTAGCGGTGGGTCGCGTCGATCAGCGGGACGTTGAGGATCTCGCGGTCGGTGCCGGTGAAGCTCGGGGTGCCGAAGATTTGAAGACTCTGACCCTCGTTGTTCACGTTCAGGATGGTGGTGGTGAGTACCACCTTGTCCTTGTACGCGAACGAGCCGGCGTAGGCGATCTCGCCGAATGTGAGGAAGCGCAGGTAGGCGGTGCCGGTGTCGGCCTCGGCGGAGTCGATCTTCTTGATCTGCGGCCCCGTGTTCTCCTCGGACTCCGCGGCCTGCTTGTCGACCTCCGCCTGCACCTGCTCGTCGACGTCTTCGGGAATGGGAGCCACGTCCTCCAGGAGCAGTTCGGTCAAGGTCGTGCCGCCGGCGTAGAAGCCGTCCTTCCAGCCCGGCTTGCGGGAGTCGAGCAGGACACCGGTGGTGAAACCCAGGGCGTAGGACTCGGCGTCCACCGACAGGTCGACGGTCAGGCCCTCCTTGAGCAGAGGCGCCTGGCGACTGCGCAGCTGCTCGGCGGACTGGTCGGACTCGATCGACAACGCCATGTACTCGACGTACCGCGCCACGCCCTCGGCGATGTCGTAGTGGTGGATGTCCTGCGCCTCCTGCTCGGCCTCCTTCTTCCAGGTGTCGAGCCAGTAGCGGGCATGCCCCAGGTGATCCTGCTGCTTGTTCTGCTCGGTCGCCGC
The DNA here is from genome assembly GCF_900289195.1 of Propionibacterium ruminifibrarum. GTDB lineage: Bacteria > Actinomycetota > Actinomycetes > Propionibacteriales > Propionibacteriaceae > Propionibacterium > Propionibacterium ruminifibrarum. The sequence goes on along the minus strand of NZ_OMOH01000002.1, from coordinate 78,252 downwards.
CAGGTAGAGGCTGTGCAGCAGCATCCGGCGCAGGGTGCGCGGGCGCACCTCGAACGGGTACGGGGTGTCGCGGCTGCTCTCGGCGGTCACGTTGATCTCGCCCTGGTAGTAGAAGTGCACCAGCTCATGGGTCATGAGGGCGAAGGCGAAGGTGGCCGGGTCGGTCAGGTCGGCCGCATCGCCGGCTGCCCCGGCCGAGGCGGGGGACGTGCCGGACGAGGCATTCTGCTCATCCTGCCCCTGCCCCTTGCTGAGGGTGACGGCCGAGCCGAGGTTCAAGGTGATGGACGGATAGCCCTCGAAGGTGATCTTGTCATAGGAGGAGGGCGGGGTGATGTCGGCGTATTCGTCGTTCCTGAGCTCTCGGTGCCCGTCGGTGGAGACCACCCAGGCCCGCGTCGCCTTGAAATCATCACCCACCTGCATGGCGACGATCCGGTGCTGGTTGTAGTCGGCGTCAGGCCACACCGAACCCATGAGAGGCCAGACGCGGGACACCCATTCGGCAAGACCGTCGACAATGGCCTCGTACTCCTCGGGCGACAGCGAGGGTGCGTTCCCGCCCAGCCCGCCGAGCTGATCCTGCAAACCGCCCGCAGAGCCGTCTCCGGGATTCTGGGCGCCGCTCGTGCCGTCACCTCCGCCGCGGGTGCAAGCGACCAGCGGGGACAGAAGAGCCGTGCCCATCATGGCCGCCAAGACGGAACGGCGCGTGAGTGAAGGTGCTGGGGTGGACGTTCTCATCATGCGGGCAGGCTCCCTTTCAGAGTTCGCGGCGTCCGCAGAGGGACGACGGCAGTGCATTGGCTGGTGGACGAGAACCGGGTTCTGCGTTCACGTCGAGAAAGATTACGTTTCAAATGACTCGACAAACATCGTGCGAGACGGGGAGTTTCGCCACCATTTCTCTCCCTCCGTGCGAGGAACGCCCCAGTTCTTTGATCCTGCGCCGGGTGGAGAGCCGGTGTTGGTGTTCCATCCCAAGGCTGAGGACCGCACTGGGGGCGCCGGCCCCTGCCACAATCGTCCCCATGGCCTTTTCCGATGACTTCGGGTTCACCGTGCGCACGAGACTGCCCAACGGGCGGGGCAGGACGGGCGTGATCACCACGCCCCACGGGACGATCAGGACCCCGGCGTTCGTCGTCGTCGGCACGAAGGCCGCCGTCAAGGCCATGCTGCCCGACCAGGTCGCCGCGGTCGGCGGTCAGGCCGTGCTCGCCAACGCCTTCCACCTGTATCTCCAGCCGGGTGCGGACATCGTCGACGAGGCAGGCGGTCTCGGCTCCTTCATGGGCTGGACCGGGCCCACCTTCACCGACTCGGGCGGCTTCCAGGTGATGAGCCTCGGCTCGGGGTTCAAGAAGACCCTCGCCATGGACGTCACCGGGCTGCAGAACGATGACGTCATCGCCGAGGGCCACGAACGGCAGGCCCACGTCGACGAGGACGGCGTGAACTTCAAGAGCCCCCTGGACGGCTCGAGGCACCGTTTCACACCCGAGGTGAGCATGCGGGTCCAGCACGGCCTGGGTGCCGACATCATGTTCGCCTTCGACGAGCTGACGACACTGTTCAACACCCGGGAGTACCAGGTCGAGGCCCTCGAACGCACCCGGCGCTGGGCCCAGCGCTGCCTCGACGAGCACGTGCGCCTGACCGGCTCGCGCCGGCACCGGCCCTACCAGGCTCTCTTCGGCGTCATCCAGGGGGCCCAGTACGAGGACCTGCGCCGCAGGGCCTGCCGCGACCTGTCGGCGATGCGCTCGGCCGACGGGGACCGCCCCTTCGACGGCTACGGCATCGGCGGCGCCATCGAGAAGGCCAGGCTGGGGGAGATCGTCGGCTGGTGCGCCGACGAACTGCCCGAGGACCGGCCCCGGCACCTGCTCGGCATCAGCGAGCCGGAGGACCTGTTCGCGGCCTGCGCCGCGGGGGCCGACACCTTCGACTGCGTCAACCCGAGCCGAGTGGCCAGGAACGCGGCGATCTACACGGCCGACGGCCGCTACAACGTCACCACGGCCGCCAACCGCCGTGCCTTCGTCCCCCTGGAGGAAGGCTGTGACTGCTACACCTGCACGCATTGCACACGCGCCTACCTGCACCACCTGTTCAAGGCCCGCGAGATCGACGGCAAGGTGCTCGCCACGATCCACAACGAACGCTTCACCGTTCGTCTCGTCGACCAGATCCGCCGGTCCATGGAGGACGGCAGCTTCGAGGACTTCCGCGCCGAGTGGCTGGGACGCTATCGCTCCGCCGCGAGCACGAGGTGAACCGCCCCGGGCCCCCATCGGTCCGGCGCCCAGAACAGATCCCCCTGGTTCCGCCGCGCAATCCTCCCATGGGCGCCCCAGTCATGGCAGGATCGAGACATGAGTGAGATCAACGAGGATCTGCCCCTCGATGAGGGCGTGGAGAACAGCGACCTGGCCCAGCTCTCCCAGGCGGATTCGCTCATCGACCGCGGTGTCGCCGATCCCCTGGACGAGGGCTTCGTCGCCCCCGACCACTGGTCGGCGGCCCAGCGCTTCGGCAACACGCCCGCCGAGATGGCCCAGGGCGAGACCATCGACCAGCGCGTGACGCAGGAGGAGCCAGAACCGAGCAGTGACCCGGAGCCGGACTGGAACCCCAACGGCGAGCAGCGCCAGGTCGGGTCGACGCGAGCCGGACGCCTCGTGGCACCCGGCGACGCCATGAGCGCCGACACCGAGTCCCAGGCCGTCGCCTCAGACGTGGGCATCTCCGGGGGCGCGGCGAGCGCCGAGGAGGCCGCGATGCACATCATCAACGAGGAGGACCTCGCCCGCCACGGCGACGAGGACAACGAACCCGCGGGCACCGCGGGCCAGGCCCCCGGCTGACACCGGGACCCGAGGCCGGTGTCCCGGCCGGAGCGGCAGTGCCGCGCGGCAGATGGGCCGCGACCGGCTGCTCCAAGCCTCGCGCACCATGGCGTCTCAAATCCAAAGACGACTGTCTTGCTTCATGAGAAAAACCTAGCCTGACTGCGTGACAACTTCATCCGATATCACTCGAACCGCCACCGGCGGCACCAGCGCCGCCAACCCGAAGTGGCGCATCATCGTCTCCTCGCTGGTCGGGACGACCATCGAGTTCTACGACTTCTACGCGTACGCGACGGCCGCCATCTCGGTCTTCCCGTTGCTGTTCTTCACGACCGCGACCGACACCGGCGCGCTCCTGGCCTCACTGGCCACCTTCGGCGTCGCGTTCGTCGCCCGGCCCATCGGGTCCGTGCTCTTCGGGCACTTCGGCGACCGTGCCGGCCGCAAGGCCACCCTTGTCGCCTCACTGCTCACCATGGGCGTCGCCACCGTGATCATCGGCCTGCTGCCCACCTACGAGGCCGTCGGCATCGCCGCGCCGGCCTTCCTCGCCCTGATGCGTTTCTGCCAGGGCCTGGGCCTGGGCGGCGAATGGTCCGGCGCCTCGCTGCTGGCCGGTGAGAACTCCCGCCCTGGCAAACGCGGCTTCGACTCGATGTGGCCCCAGCTGGGCGCCCCGATCGGCTTCCTCATGGCCAACGGATTCTTCCTCCTCCTCACCGCGGTGATGGCCTACGACTCGACCACGGCCACCACCAACCACACCTTCCTGACGTGGGGCTGGCGTCTGCCCTTCCTGTTCTCCGCGGTCATCGTCGTCCTCGGCCTGTGGGTGCGCTTCAAGCTGGACGAGACCCCGAGCTTCAAGAAGGCGCAGAAGCAGGGGGATGTGGTGAAGGCGCCGGTCATCGAGGTCTTCAGGACATCGTGGGGCCCCCTGGTCCGCGGCACCTTCCTCATGGTCGCCACCTACACGCTCTTCTACCTCATGACGACCTGGATCCTGTCCTACTCGATTGGGAAGGTCAGCTCCGGCTTCCTGGGCATCCCCTACCACGACTTCCTGATCGTCCAGCTCATCACGATCTGCGCCTTCGCCCTCACCATTCCCGTCTCGGGCATCCTCGGCGACCGGTGGGGCCGCAAACGCTTCCTGACCATCGTGACCTGCGCCATCGTGGTCTTCGGCGCGAGCTTCGGCTTCTTCCTCGCCCCCGACAAGATCGGCACCGGCACGGACGCCAACCTGGTGCGCATGACTGTCTTCATGCTCATCGGCATGGCCCTCATGGGGCTGACCTTCGGGATCCAGTCGGCTCTGCTGCCCGAACTGTTCCCGACCAACGTGCGCTACACGGGCTCGGCCATCAGCTACAACGTGGCCTCGATCCTCGGCGCCTCGGTGGCCCCCTTCATCGCGGCCTGGCTCGCCAGCCGTTTCGGCCCCGGATCGGTCGGCCTCTACCTGATCGCCATGGCTCTGTGCACGCTCGCCTCCCTGGTCACCATGAAGGAGACCAAGGGCATCGACCTGGACACCATGAGCGCCCACGAGGCCCCGGCCGTCGAGGCAGTGAGGGTCTAGGACCCGATCATCGGCACGCCCACGCCGGACCGGTCCGGGCGTGGGCGTGCCAGTCGTGGAGGGGTTCTGGGGCGTGCGCGTAGGATCGGAGTCAACACCATCGGTCGAAGACGAAACGATCCCGCGAAAGGCCTTGTTCTGAGCAGCATGAATATCTGGCGCGACAGCGCCGACGACGTGGACAACCAGGGCGTGCGCACCATCACGGTGCCGGTCTCACTCGACATGGTGAACCTGCTCGGTCCCCGTGATGAGTTCCTGCGCCTGCTCGAGAGACGTCTTGAGGCCGGCATCATGGTCAGGGGGAACCGCATCACCCTGACGGGCCGGGCCGATGCGGTCGAGTTGGCCTGGCAGGTGTTCACCGAGATGATCACGATCGCTCGCACCGGACAGGGCCTGACGAGCGAGGCCGTCGAACGCATCGTCGTCATGGAGTCCGACGACTCCGACGTTCCGCCCTCGAAGATCCTCACCCAGGACATCCTGTCGAATCGCGGCCGCACGATCCGCCCCAAGACCCTCAACCAGAAGCGCTACGTCGATGCGATCGACAGCCACACTCTCACCTTCGGCGTGGGCCCGGCGGGCACCGGCAAGACCTACCTGGCCATGGCGAAGGCCGTCCAGGCCCTGCAGTCCAAGCAGGTCAACCGCCTCATCCTGACCCGTCCCGCCATCGAGGCGGGGGAGAGGCTCGGTTTCCTGCCCGGCACCCTCTCGGACAAGATCGACCCGTACCTGCGCCCGCTGTACGACGCCCTGCACGACATGCTCGACCCGGACCGCGTGCCGAAGCTCATCACCAGTGGCGTCATCGAGGTGGCTCCGCTGGCGTACATGAGGGGACGCACGCTCAACGACGCCTTCATCGTCCTCGACGAGGCCCAGAACACGAGTTCGGAACAGATGAAGATGTTCCTGACCCGCCTGGGCTTCAACTCGAAGATCGTCGTCACCGGCGACATCACCCAGGTCGACCTGCCGGGTGGGATCCCCAGCGGCCTGCGTCAGGTCGGGGACATCCTCGACGGCATCGACGACATCGCCTTCTGCCGGCTGACCAGCCACGACGTCGTCCGGCACAGACTCGTGGGACGCATCGTCGCAGCCTACGACCGCTACGACATCACGCACCCGCCCCGGACCGGGCGCCGTCAGGAGCAGCAGTGATCGACATCAACAACGAATCCGGTGAACAGGTGGACACCCAGGCGCTCGTCCGTCTGGCGCGCTACGCCCTCCAGGAGCTGCGCATTCACCCCCAGTCGGACCTGTCGATCCTGCTGGTCGACGAGGACACCATGGCCGTCTACCACAAGCGGTTCATGGACCTGGAGGGTCCGACCGACGTCATGAGCTTCCCCATGGATGAACTGCGTGCGCCCGCCGCCGACGAGGAGCCGCCGCAGGGCCTGCTCGGTGACATCGTCATCTGCCCGGCCTTCACCGGTGCCCAGGCCCCGGGCAATGGCCGCACCAACCAGGAGGAGATGGAGTACCTGCTCATTCACGGGCTGCTCCACCTGCTCGGCCACGACCACGCCGAACCCGAGGAGAAGGCCGTCATGTTCGGTCTCAACGACCGGATCATCGCCGGGTGGCGGGCGGCCAGGTGACCAGCGGCCAATGGATCGCGCTGGCCGTCGCGCTCGTCGCAACGATTCTCGCCAGTCTGCTCGCCGCCGGGGAGACCGCGCTGCAGGTGATCACCCCCTCCCGTGCCCAGCACATGGTCGATGACGGCGTGCGCGGCGCCGCGCGTGTCGCCGAGATCGAGGCGGACCCCGCGCCGGCCATCAACACGGCGATGCTCCTGCGTACCGCGTGCGAGATGGTCACCGCCTGCGTCGTCTTCTGGGTGCTCTTCGAGCACCTGGACGGTACCTGGGTGCGGTTCGCCGTCCCCGTGCTCGTCCTCACCGTCATCGCCTTCATCCTCTGGGGCGTCATGCCCCGCACCCTCGGCCGGCAGCGGGCCGAGACCGTCGCCGTCCGCGCCTCCGGTCCGCTGCGCCTGTGCACCGCACTGTTCGGCTGGCTGACCAGCGCACTCATCCTCGTCGGCAACGCCGTGACCCCCGGCCGCGGTTACGCCGACGGGCCCTTCGCCTCCGAGGAGGAACTGCGCCAGCTCGTCGACATCGCCGAGCAGGCCGATGCGATCGAACACGGCGAACGCGAGATGATCCACTCCGTCTTCGAGCTGGGGGACACCCTCGTCCGCGAGGTCATGGTGCCCCGCACCGACGTGGTCTTCATCGAGTCCGGCAAGACGCTGCGCCAGGGCATGAGCCTGGCCCTGCGGTCGGGGTTCAGCCGGATCCCCGTCATCGGGGAGAACCTCGACGACGTCCGCGGCGTCATGTACATCAAGGACATCACCCAACGCATCTTCGACGACCCGGACGCCGAGCGCGCCGAGACGGTCGACCAGCACATGCGCCCGGTGGCCTTCTGCCCCGACTCCAAGCCGGTCGACGAACTGCTCACCGAGATGCAGGCCAGCCGCAATCACATGGTCGTCGTCGTCGACGAGTTCGGCGGCTCGGCCGGTCTGGCCACCATCGAGGACCTCGTCGAGGAGATCGTCGGTGAGATCACCGACGAGTACGACGCCGAACCCGACCTGGCCGAGCGGATCGAACCCGACCGCTGGCGCGTCTCGGCCCGCATGTCCCTCGGCGAGGTCGGCGACCTGTTCGGCCTCGACCTCGCGGACGAGGACGTCGACACGGCGGGCGGCCTCATGGCCAAGCTCCTCAACCGTGTCCCGATCCCGGGGGCGCACGTGCAGTGGCAGGGTTTGGAGTTCACCGCGGAACGAGCCACCGGCCGACGTCACCAGATCGACACCATCGTCGTCTCGTCGCTGCCTGAACCGGCCGGCGACGAACAGGAGCCCACCGATGAGCAGTGAGATCATGAGCATCCCCGAGGACTTCCGCAGTGGCTTCGTGTGCTTCGTGGGCCGCCCCAACGCCGGCAAGTCGACACTGACGAATGCCCTCGTCGGGAGCAAGGTCGCCATCACCAGCTCGAAGCCGCAGACCACTCGTCACACGGTGCGCGGCATCGTCCACCGCCCCGACGGTCAGCTGGTCATCATCGACACGCCCGGCGTCAGCAAACCCCGCTCGCTGCTGCAGACCCGTCTCAACGACCTCGTCCGCGACACCTGGTCCGAGGTCGACGTCGTCGCCCTGGTGCTGCCCAGCAATGAACGCATCGGCCCCGGCGACGTCTTCCTGGCCAGGCAACTGGCCGGTCTGCGCAACGGCCCCAGGATCATGGCCATCGCCACCAAGACCGATCTGGTGAGACCCGAGCGACTCGCGCAGCACCTGAGTCGCATCGACGCCCTGCAGGCCGAGGTCGGTGTCTCCTTCGAGCAGATCGTGCCCTGCTCGGCGCTCAACGGCGACCAGGTCAACGAGGTCGCCGACGTGCTGTTCGACCTCATGGAACCGGGCCCGCCGTTCTACCCCGACGGCGAGATCACCGATGAGCCGGACGAGACCCTGGCCGCCGAACTCATCCGCGAAGCAGCGCTCGAGGAGGTTCGCGACGAATTGCCGCACTCGATCACGGTGTCGATCGACGAGATGGGCCTGCGCGATGGCCGCGACGAGCGTCACCCGCTGCTCGACATCTACGCCAGCCTCATCGTCGAACGCGACTCGCAGAAGGGCATCATGGTGGGCAGGGGTGGTGAACGCATCAAACGCATCGGCACCCGCGCGCGCCGCCAGATCTCCTCGCTGCTCGGCACTCCCGTGCACCTTGACCTCAGGGTCAAGGTGGTCAAGGACTGGCAGCGCGACGCGAAACAGCTGAACCGACTGGGATTCTGAGAGGACCGTCATGGCACTTTCTGGAGGCGACCGCCGTACCGCATTCGGTGTCCGGCGGATCTTCGAGCGTCTCACCAATGCGCAGGGGGCGACAGTGGGCGCGGTCGTGCACGACCTCGGCGCCACGAACATCCTGACGTTCGCGGTGATGCCCGCCGACGGGAAGCTCGTCGAGGTGAGTTCACGCATCGAGTGCAAGAACGCCAACCCCTTCACCTGGACGCACGCCCTGACCCGGATCGACGACAGGCTCCACGACCTGCAACGCACCACCGACATGCCCAGCCCCTGCGTGCCCGTCTGGGCCGAGTACGGCATTGCGCACTACCTGGCAGACAAGCCCGAGCACGCCCCGATCGAGTGCACGATGATCGACGAGATCACCGGCGAGCAGCACGAGGCGGTTTTCGCCTGGACGGAGCCCACGACCATCACCTGGACGCTCGACGGGGTACTGCGCCGCAGGTACACGATCGCCGACGAGCAGATCGCCTCCAGCGAACAAGGCGCCCTGACGGCGGTTCGCGTTCCGGGTGAGGATGCCCTGCTGTCGGGCATAGACCAGGGGATCCGCTACCGTGTCACCGACTTCATGAGGGACGCCAACGAGCGCTGATCCCGATTCCTCGACGCCCCAATCGGGCGGGACAACGGGCCAGTCAGCGGGACACGGGCCGGTCATGAGACGATGGAAAAGCACAATGCACTAGGAGGCGATCATGGCGATCTGTAAGAAGCGCGCTGCCAAGAAGGCCGAGAAGAAGGCCGCCAAGGCTGCGAAGAAGCAGGCCAAGAAGGGTTCATTCCTCGGCCGTTGCCTGCGCAAGCTGCTGGTCTGCACCGTTCTCGTCGGCGGTGTCGTCGGGGCCCTGGCCTATCTCGGACGCCCCGGCACGGGCGACGGCGAAGACGTCTGAGGACCCGTTCCGGGGGCGGCCGGACCGCCTGACCGTGGACACGACGAAATCGGTGAGGGGCCGGCCCACCTGGGCCGGCCCCTCAACCTCGTCCGGTGGTCCGCGAACCCGAGCGGGTGACTCGACCCCGTCGACTCCTGGCCGGCCGCCGCATCCGCTCGCGTTGACCAGATGGTGCCCGGCCGCGGTCTAGTCAGCGGCGTCCGCCCACCAGGTGATCCTTCCGTTCGCCATGGTCAGGAAGACCTCGGTCCGTCCGAGGCGGTCGGGCTCGGTCGCGAACGGGTTCTCGTCGAGGGCGATGAGATCGGCGTACCCGCCCGGCACCAGCGCACCGATACGTCCTGTCGAGGCGCGCAGCGCCTGAGCGATGCTCAGCGCCTCGCGGGAGTGCCACGCCTCCTGGCCCGGCAGGGCGCGCAGCACGGCGGTCTGAATCGTCAGCCAGGGATCGACCGGTGCGACCGGGGCGTCCGTGCCGAAGCTGAGCGGCACCCCTGCCTCGAGCATCGAGCGCAGGGGGAAGAAGCGGTCGGTCTCCGCCGGCCAGCGCTCCTCGACGAGTCCGCGATCGGCGAGCATGTGCACGGGCTGCACGCTGGCGCGCAAACCGAGTTCGGCCATGCGGGAGATGTCCGATGGGCTCGGTACGGCGGCGTGTTCGATGCTTCCGGTGGCGCCGGTCTCGGTGAAACAGTCCAGCGCCATGGTGATCGCCCTGTCACCGATGGCGTGCACGGCGGTCTGCAGACCGTGCAACTCCGCGCGGCCCATCAAGGTGGCGAGCTTCTCGCGGGTGATGCTCGGCGCGCCGTGCGGATCGAGCCCGTCGCCGGGATCGCCGTAGGGGCGGGAGCACCAGGCCGTCTGGGCGGTGAACGAACCATCGCTGATGATCTTGAGTGGCCCTCCCCGCAGCCACCCCGCCTCGTCGAGGGGATGATCGGTGCGCATCCCCGATGCGATGGCCTCGTCGAGGTTGTCGCCCCAGCAGGCGATGACGACCCGCAGCAGCTGGTCGGGGCGGGCGGCGCGGCGGCGCCACGTGCGGATCCGCCCGGGACCGTGTTGCATGTCGGTCACGCCCACAATGCCCCGCGAGGCCGCCAGTTCCTGCGCCCGGGCCACCCACTCGTCGAGCATGGTCTCGTCGACTACGCTGAACCTGTCCTCCAGCCTGAAGGCGTCCTTCTCGTGGAGGACGCCGTCGGCAAGGTCCTCCCGGTCCATGCCCCAGTGGCGCCGGGCGGCACCATTCGTCCATGCGGTGTGCAGGTTCGCGGCCACAACGACGATGGGGCGGGTGGCACTGATCGCATCGAGCATCGCACCGGCCAGTGTGTCGGGCCAGGTCCAGGGCTGGGCGCCCATTGCGATGATCGGTTCGTCGTCGGTCCTCTGCTCGGTGATGCCGCCCAGCCGTGCGCACAGCTCGGCCGCACTGTCCGCCCTGCCCGCATCGGGCCATCGGCAGGCCATGGCCCACAGGTCGAAGTGAACGTGCGCGTCCCACAGACCGGGCATGACCCACCTGCCCTGCAGATCGATCTCGGATCCGTCGTCATCGGCACCCGTCGCGGCCACATCGGAGCGGTAGATGCGGGGGCCGCTGACCACGATGTCATGGGGCCGGCCGGCCGTACCGGTCACCAGATCGACCATCCTCGCATTGCGAAGTCTCATGATGACCATCAAACCCCTCAGGACGGACGGGGCCCGCGATGTCCGGACTTCTCGGACACCTTGTCGCGCCGTTGCGCACCGTGGGATACCATGTGGCCGTGGCTGATGACAGTGTCGCCCGCTATGGGCTGCTACTTCTGTGCCGCAGTGGGATCCGCTCGAAGTAGTCGGCCAGTCCCACTGCGGTGTGTTGTCGTGTGCCGGCGCCGAGCCCAGTCTCGGAATCCTCTCAGGACAAGGATCCTTCATGACCACTGATTTCCCCACACCTCACGTATGCCCGCTGACGGCACCGATCCAGCAGCCCAGCGGAATGAACGTCAGCCGCTACCGCGCGGCGGAGACACTCTCGCTGCCGGACCGCACCTGGCCCGACAAGCAGATCACCAAGGCCCCGCGCTGGTTGTCCACCGACCTGCGTGACGGCAACCAGGCCCTCATCGATCCGATGACTCCCAGCCGTAAGCGCAAGATGTTCGATCTGCTCGTTCAGATGGGGTACAAGGAGATCGAGATCGGTTTCCCCTCGGCCTCCCAGACCGAATGGGATTTCGTCCGCTCACTCATCGAGGACGACGCCATCCCCGAGGACGTCACCGTCTCGGTGCTCACGCAGGCCCGCGAGGACCTCATCGAGCGCACCGCCCAGTCCCTCGTCGGCGTGCATCACGGCGTCATCCACATGTACAACGCCATCTCGGAACTGTTCCGACGCGTCGTCTTCCACAACACGGAGGCCGAGACGGTCGACTTGGCCCAGCGCGGCACCGGCTGGGTGGTCAACTCGATTGAGAAGTACCTGCCGGACACGCCCATCGGCTACGAGTACAGCCCCGAGATCTTCACCCAGTCGCCGATCGACTTCGCCATCGAGGTCTGCGACGCCGTCATGGATGTCTGGCAGCCCGACGCCGAACGCGAGATCATCCTCAACCTGCCGGCCACCGTCGAGGTCTCCACGCCCAACGTCTACGCCGATCGCATCGAGTACTTCAGCCGCAACATCTCCCACCGCGAGCACGTCTGCGTCTCGATGCACTGCCACAACGACCGGGGCACCGCCGTCGCGGCCACGGAACTGGGCATGATGGCCGGCGGTCAGCGCGTGGAGGGCTGCCTGTTCGGTCACGGCGAGCGCACCGGCAACGTCGACCTGGTCACCCTCGGCATGAACCTCTACAGCCAGGGCATCGACCCGATGATCGACTTCTCCGACATGGACACCATCCGCCGCACGGTCGAGTACTGCACCGGTATGCCCGTCCCGGCCCGTCAGCCCTACGCCGGCGATCTCGTCTACACCGCCTTCTCGGGCTCCCACCAGGACGCCATCAAGAAGGGCCTGGAGGACTTGGAGGCCAGGGGCAAGGAGCAGGGCAAGACCATCCACGAGATCGACTGGCTCGCCCCGTACCTGCCCATCGATCCGCATGACGTCGGTCGCACCTACGAGGCGGTCATCCGTGTCAACAGCCAGTCCGGCAAGGGCGGCATGGCCTATCTCATGAAGAATGACCGGCACCTGGACCTGCCGCGGCGCCTCCAGATGGAGTTCAGCCGGGCCGTGCAGGACCACGCCGACTCCAGCGGCCGCGAGGTCAGCTCCGACGAGCTGTGGCAGATCTTCAGCGACGAGTACCTCGAGCGCACCAGCCCGATCGAGGCCCTCGACTTCACCGTTGGCGCCAGGAAGGGCCGGACGAGCATCGACGCGACCATCGGGTTCAACGGCAAGGAACAGCGCATCAGCGGTGAGGGCAACGGCCCGCTGTCCGCCTTCATCGACGCGCTCGGTCAGGTCGGCCTGTCGGTCAAGGTGCTCGACTACACCGAGCACGCCCTCACCGAGGGCGGTGACGCCTATGCCGCCGCCTACGTCGAGGCCGAGATCGAACGGGGCACGGACACGGTCGTCCTGTGGGGGGTCGGCATCGACCCCGACATCACCACCGCCACCCTCAAGGCCGCTGTCAGCGCCGTGAACCGCGTCTGACCGCAGAGCACGCCGCAGGACCCTCAGGTCAACCGTCGCAGATAGTCCGCGAGGACGAGCGCATGGTTGACCTGGGGGTCCTTCGCCGCGTAGACGAGCGTGAGCCGGTCTGCGCCGGCGGCGCGCTCGATCAGGGCCTGCGGGGCACTCGAGGACTCCAGCTCGGTGGTGTAGCGCTGCCCGAACTCCTCGAAGAGTTCCGGCCGGTGCCCGAACCAGGTCCGCAGCTCGCTGCTGGGGGCGACGTCCTTGCACCACTCGTCGAGTTCGGCCCGGGCCCTCGACACGCCACGCGGCCACAGCCGGTCGACGAGCACCCGATAGCCGTCACCGGCGTCAGGGCGTTCGTACACGCGCTTGATGGCGATTTCCATGCATCCGGTGTAGCACGGAACAGTGATGTGCCGTCGGGCCCAGACTGTCAGCTCGCCACTGCTTCCGCGATTCCAGCCAAGACCTTTCGGAGTTCTGGCCTCACCTCGTCCGGAGCCGGTAGCTGGGGACGCACCGGATCACCGCAGGGGTACCCGATCTCGTCCAGCGCGAGCTTGATGAGCGGGGCCAGACCATGACGGGTGAACAGCGCGTTCAACGGCCAGATCTCAGCCTGGAGTCTTGCCCGGCGGGCAAGGTCGCCGCGCAGGTGCGCGTCCCACAGGGCGGTTGCGGCGGCCGGCACGACGCAGGCCGGCCCGGCCATCCAGCCCACCCCGCCGAGGTCGAGGACGGCGGTGGGCAGATGGGCGGAAGCGGCGAAGAATTTCAGCCTCTCGCCCAGCACGGACTGGATGGACAGCAACTTGCCAGTCACCCCGGAGGCATCCTTCAGGTAGCGCACATTGTCGTCGGCGACGATCCGTTCCAGGGCCGTCAGAGGGATGTCCGCTCCCAGTCGCGGATTCGTGTACAGCACGACCGGAAGGTCTGTTGCCGTGGCCAGTGCGTGGAAGTAGTCGACGACACCGTCAAGCGGGGGCGGGCCGTAGACCAGTTGAATGCCGATGACCCCGTCGACCCCCCACGAGGTCATGGCGGCAGCCTGGGTGGCCGCCGCCGCACTGGCGTAGGCGGCCACCCCGGCCACGACAGGCACCCGTCCGGCGGCCTCCTCGATGGTTGTCCTGACGATGGTTTCTTGCTGTCCTGGCGTCAGGTACATCACCTCGCCGGTCGAACCCAGCGGGGACAGCCCGTGCACCCCCTCGTCCAGCAGGTGCCGGACGAGGCGGCGCAGGGCCAGTTCGTCCACTCGCCCCCGTTCGTCCATAGGGGACACGAGATAGGGGTAGATGCCGTGGAAATCCTCGTCCCGGGTGCTCATCGTTCGTTCCTCACCAGTATCCGATCAGTTTCATCCAGCCGCCGCCTATGATCATCCAGACGGCGATCGAGGCAAGAGCCGCGATGAAGCTGACTCGCCACCAGGCGCCGACACTGTTGTAGCCGGTGCCGAACAGGGCCGGGCTCGCGCCTCCCGCGTACTGGGTGATCGAGGTGAACAGATTGGATATGTAGCCCAGCACGAGGGCGGCCATGAGTGGTGGCGTCCCGACGGCGATGGCGGCCGCGAGGAAGGCGACGTACATGGCCGAGATGTGCGCCGTCGCCGAGGCGAACAGGTAATGGCTGAAGAAGTAGACCAGGGTCAGGGTGATGAATGCGAGCTGCCAGCTCATGCCGCCGAGCGAGCCGGCGATCATGTCGGCCAGCCAGCCGATGAGCCCGTACTTGCCAAGCGCCGTGGCCATCATATAGAGGACCGCGAACCACACCATGGTGTCCCAGGCGGCCTTCTCCCGGGCGACGTCCTCCCAGGTCAGGACGCCGCTCAGCAGCAGAACGACCAGGCCGATGAACCCCGTCGTGGTGGCGTTGATGCCGAGCACGATGTCGCCGACCGTCCACAGCAGCAGGAGCAAGACGAAGGTGCCGCCCATGACCTTCTCCGCGGCACTGGTCGGGCCCAACCCGGCCAGTTCGCGTTTGGCCATGGCGACGACCTCAGGGGTTTCCTTGAGTTCGGGCGGGTAGACCTTGTAGACGACGAACGGCACCACGAGCAGCGCGCACAAGCCGGGCACGATGGCGCCCAGGGCCCAAGACGTCCAGCTGAGCGTCACATCCTGTGACGATGCGAGGGAGGCGATGAGGGGATTGCCGGCCATCGCCGTCATGAACATGGCACAGGTGATCGCATTCACCTGACCGACGTTGATCGCGAGGAAGGCTCCAGCGCGGCGGGCTGTCGGCCCCGGAGTGGAGTCGTAGGTGAGCGCCACCGAGCGCATGATCGGCGCCATGATGCCGCCACCGCGGGCCGTTGCCGAGGGGATCGCGGGGGCCAGGACCAGGTCGGCCAGGGCCAGACCGTAGCTGACCCCCAGCATCCGGCCGCCGATCTTCGAGACGAAGAAGAGCGCGATCCGCCGCCCGAGCCCGGTCTTGATGAAGCCCCTCGAGATGAGGAACGCCATCACGATGAGCCAGATGGTGGAGTTGGCGAAGCCCATCAGGGCCGTTGGGTCCCCGGCGTTCTCGGCAGTCAGCGGAACGACGCCGGTGAGGACGCACACGACGGTGCCGATGATGGTCACCGCGCCCATGGGCAGGGGTTTTGCGATGATCCCCACGATGGTGGCCAGGAAGATCGCGAGCATGTGCCAGGCCTGGGCCGTGACCCCGCCGGGCGGCGGGATGAACCAGATCACGGCACCGACGACGAGCGGGACCAGGATGCGCAGGAGGGACACGGGGTGCAGACCGCCCATCTGCTCGACGGCCTGCTGTTGTTGGTCCGCCTGCGGTGAGACTGATGCGGTCATGGCATTCACCTGCTCAGATCCGTGATCGCCGGGGGTTCGGGCAGGGGACGCGTGGACTCCCACTGACTGATGGCGGTCGCGACGGTGTGCTCGGCCTCGCCGACGTACTCGGCCGGTCTGATCAGATGCTCGGGCAGAAGTTCGGACTTGCCCTGCTCGGCCGCAACGACCGGCATGATCTCGTGCAGCGTCCGCTTTTGTGCCCGTGCCCGCTCGGCCGCCTCGTACACCAAGTCATGGGCGTGCTCACGGCCCATCGCGGGCGCCAGCTGGATCATCATCGCCTCGGCCATGATCAGCCCGCCATCAAGATCCAGATTGTCTAACATCCGCTGCGGGTCCACCCGCAGGCCTTCGGCAACGACGATGGCCTCACCGAGAGCGGCCCCCGCCAGGCAACCCAGGGTGGGGACGAGGAACCACTCGGCCTGCCACTCACCGGCTGCCCGTTCATGACCGGCCTCCTGGATCCTGACCAGGCCCGAGGTCAGCGATCCGGCGACCGCGCCGATGCCGATCATGAGTTCCGAGCTGATCGGGTTGACCTTCTGCGGCATGGTGGACGAGGCGCCGCGATGGCTGTTGAAGGGTTCGAAGACCTCGCCGACCTCGGTGCGCGACAGATCAACGATGTTCCGTCCGAACTTGGCGCAGCTACCGCAGATGGCGGCGCAGACCCAGCCGTACTCGCTGAGCACGTCGCGATCGACGTGCCAGGGCACGGCCGTGTCAGCCAGGCCGAGCTCGGCGGCCATCCGGGTGCGGATCTCGACGGACCGCGGCCCCTCGGCTGCATTGGTTCCGCCCGCACCGAAGAGTGACACGACAGCGATCCGTTCCTGAGCCTGCTGCAGCCGGACACGCTGCCGCTGGACCTGACCGAGCAGGGTGGCCAGTGTCGCACCGAAGGTCGTCGGTACGGCCTGCTGGGCATGAGTGCGGCCGGGCATGACGGTGCGGGCGTGCTCAGCGACGTGTCGGGCGAGAGCATCCCCCAGCCGCTGGAGCTGGGCGTCCAGGGCCACCAGAGAGCGGGACATCTGGAGCGCCAGGCCGGTGTCCATGATGTCCTGTGTTGTCGCGCCGTAGTGCACCCGCCCGTCGGGGCCCGCGGGGCAGTGGGCCGAGATCTGACGGACCAGCCCGAGGATGGGATACCCGACGTTCTTGGCGTCCTCCCACAACTGATCGCGGTCAATGTTCTCGATCCGGGCCGCTCGGACGATGGCCTCGGCGTCGGACTGTTCGATGACGCCCAGCGAGGCCTGTGCCGTGGCCAGTGCCCGTTCGACGCACAGCCATGACTCGATGCAGGAGTCCTCGCTGAAGATGTCGGTTTGAACACGGTCCGCCGCGTTCTGCCAGAGGAGGGAGAAGGGAACAAGCTGGGACATTTGCGTACCTTTCCTCATTGATTGGAAACGCTTGCATGATGAAAGCAGCGTATTTCTGCTCGAATCAAGGGGATAGGGAACCAAAATATGGAATCGTTTGCAGATGTGTTGCGCACAAGGACGGCGTCCCGGTCTCGGGAGGAACCCGGATCAGCCGCTGGACCGGTTCGAGCCCTGGCGTGATGAGTGTGTCGGCGTGGTCATGACGCTGTCGCGTCCGATCACTCGGCCTTCGACCAGTACCCTGGTCGGGTCGGCCGTCGAGCCCGCCATGCGGTCGGCCAGCAGCTGCACTGCGATGTGCGTCACCTGCTCGATCGGCTGTTCATACGCGGTCACGCTGGGGCTCGTCACAGCGAACCAGTCCGTGTTCCCGAAGGCGACGAACGACATGTCCCGTGGTAGCCGGAGTCCCCGCCGTCTGGCCTCGGTCAGCAGCCCCAGGACCAGCTCGCTTGACGACGCGCAGACCGCTGTGGGCGGTTCGGGCAGCGCCAGAAGGCGATCGAGTGCCTCGGCGCCCCAGCTCGGCGAGTACGTGGACAACTGCAACCATTCGGGCAGGGGCTCCACGCCGACTGCTGCGAGGGCCTGTCGATAGCCCTCCACCCGGCGACGGGTCGTGCTGAAGGAGGGCTGGCCACCGATGAAGGCGATGCTTCGGTGTCCTGCCTCGATCAGGTGCGAGACCAGTGTGCGGGCGCCTTCTTTCTCGTCGTAGCCCACCCAGTCAACACGTCTGCTCGATCGCCGGTTCACCTCGACGAGCGGCACTCCCTCGGGCATCGGAGGCGTGCGGGTCAGGGTCGGGACGATGATGATGCCGTCGACCCCGCCGGCGACGAGGCGTTCGATGCCGGTCCGCTCGCGCCTGCCCTCGTTATTCGTCACTGCCATGACGACGCTGTATCCCCGCTCCTCGAGCTGATCCTGCACCATGGAGATCGTCCGGGCGTAGAAGACGTTCATCATGTCGGGCAGTACGACGCCGACGGCCCGAGTGCCCGAACCTCTCAGGGCCCTGGCGGCCACCGAAGGGCGATATCCAAGGCGATCGGCGGTCTCCCTGATCCGCTGGCGCGTCTCCTCGTTGATGTGCGGGTGCCCGTTGAGGGCACGTGAGACCGTGGATACCGCCACACCGCACTCGAGGGCGATCTGGCGCAGGTTCGCAGCCATCGTGGGGCCGCGCCTCAGACCTGGGCTCCGCCGAATCGGCGGTCGCGACGGGCGTACTGCTCGACGGCGGCCCACAGGTCACGGCGGTCCCAGTCGGGCCAGAGCTTGTCGCTGAAAAACAGCTCGGCGTAGGCGCTCTGCCACAGCAGGAAGTTGCTCGTCCGCTGCTCCCCTGAGGTGCGGATGAACAGGTCCACGTCGCCCACCTCGGGGCGGTACAGGTATCGCTGCACCGTCCGCTCATTGATCCGGTCCGGGTTGAGCCTGCCGTCGCGAACATCGCGGCCCATGGCCGCCATGGCGTCGGCGATCTCGGCGCGTCCGCCATAGTTGAGGCACAGCTGGAGGTTGATCACGGTGTTGCCCCGGGTCTGGTCCTCGGCGGCCTGCAGCTCGTGCAGCACGCTCGTCCACAACTTGGGTTTGCGCCCCGCCCAGAGCACCTGCACGCCCAGCTCGTCCATGAAGTCGCGGTGGGTGTGGATCATGCGGCGGCTGAAACCCATGAGGAAGCGGACCTCCTCGGGGGAGCGCCGCCAGTTCTCGGTGCTGAAGGCGTACACCGACAGCGTGCCGATCCCCATCTCGATGGCGCCCTGCAACACCTCGATGAGCACCTTCTCGCCCACCTCGTGGCCCTTCGTCCGGGCCATGCCGCGGGCCTTCGCCCAGCGTCCGTTGCCGTCCATGACGATCGCCACGTGGCGTGGGACCAGTTCGGCGGGAATCTGCGGCGGCTCGGCGCCGCTCGGATGCGGATCGGGCCGGCGCGCCGGACGATGGGACGATGCGTTCACGGCACCACACTAGCGGCGGGGGCGTTCGCTGCTGCCTGAACATGCGGGCCGGCCCGGTTGCCGGAACCGGGGCGGGGGCAGCGGCACAATGGGGCAGTGCCCACGTATCGTGATGAAGCCATCGTGCTGAGAACCCACAAGCTGGGTGAGGCCGACCGCATCATCACGTTGTTGTGCAGACGACACGGCAAGGTGCGTGCCGTGGCCAGGGGGGTGAGGCGCACCTCCAGCAAGTTCGGCGGGCGACTCGAACCCTTCAGCCACGTCGACGTCCAGCTGGCGGTCGGGCGCAGCCTCGACGTGGTCACCCAGGTCGAGTCGCTGCACCACTACGGTGACGCCCTCGTCGCGGACTTCGCCCTGTACACCAGCGGTGAGACGATGCTCGAGGTCGCCGACCGGCTCATGGCCGTCGAGAACGAGCCCTCACAGCGCCAGTACCTGCTGCTCCAGGGTGCTCTGCGCGTCCTGGGCCAGGGGACGAGCGACGGGCCCCGGCCCGCCTCCATGGTCCTCAGCTCCTACCTGCTGCGCTCACTGGCGGCCGCCGGTTATGCGCCGGTGCTGGACTCCTGCGCACGATGCGGGTTGGGCGGCCCGCACGAGTGGTTCGCCCCTGCGGCGGGCGGCATGGTGTGCAGCTCCTGCCGTCCGCCCGGGTCGGCCCGCCCCGACCGGGCCTGCTGGGAACTGATGAGCGCGCTCAGCGCCGGCGACTGGCCGGCGACCAGGGGGGTCGACGCCCACGTGGAGTACCGGACCGCCGGTCTGGTCTCGGCCTTCACCACATGGCACATGGATCACGGCCTGCGGGCACTTCAGATGGTCCCGCATGGCTGAGAGCTTGGGTCCGGGTGAGGCGGCGATGGGATCATTCGCACGGCCCCTTCAGTGTTTTCTGACCTTCTCACTTGGGCTACTCTGAGGCACGGAGGTCGCAGATGTCCCAGCCACGGATGCCGAGACGCCCCAATCCTGAAGAGCTGCAGAGAGTCCTCGAGGGATTCTCCGGAGCCACCGGGTTGGCAACGGTCGCGGTGGACACCCAGGGTGTCCCGGTGACGCAGCTGTGCGCCTTCACGGAGTTCTGCCGGGCAATGCGCTCCGACCCCCTCCGCTCCAAGGCCTGTCACGGCTGCGACGCCCATGGCGGGCTGCAGGCCCTCCTCGAGGGCACCCCTCAGATCTACCGCTGTCACGCGGGCCTGGTCGACTTCTCGATCCCGCTCACCGATGGCGACGCCTACGTCGGTGCCATCCTCTGCGGGCAGGTCAGGATGTCCGAGCGCGAGATGCCCGAGCCACTTCTCGCCCAGTCCGACTGGCACGGGGACCCCCATCTCGAGGAGCTCTACGAGCAGGTCCCGGTGGTGAGCCGTCGCCGGCTCGAGGCGGCCGCCGCGACTCTCCTCGGTCTGCACAACATCGTCGACCTGGCTCTTCACAACACTGCAGCCGCGCGCAAGGACCCGATCGAGGAGAGCGACCGTGGCGATGAGTCGGCCAAGCGGACGCTGTCCCTCGTGCCGCAGGCCCGCAGCGCAGCAGCCGATGAACGAGCTCCCGAGGTGCAGCGGCACAACCCCACCGAGGTGATCACCGCCGCCATCCGCCGCGAGGACCTGCAGTCTGCCTTCCTCGAGGCCGTGACGGTCCTCGACGCGGCGTACGCGCCCGGTGTCCTCGACCAGACCCGCGAGGGACGAGCCCGCCTGGACGAGATGATCCTCGCCGCCGCCAAGGTCTGCTCACCGCGCATCGTCATCCACCTGCGCCAGCTCATGGTCCAGGAGCGTCAGCGCGGAGACGTCGACCGTTACGAGGCGCAGCTGGCCGCCGAGCGTTTCATCTGCATGGTTCTCGACGAGTACCAGCGCCAGCACCCGCGTCGGCACCGCGAGATCGGTGATCTGCTCAACGACATCGCCCGGCATCCCGAGCAGGCCATCTCACTCACGGAGGCCGCCAATTCGCTGCACTGGTCGCCGGGGCACCTGTCGAAATTGTTCAAATCCGTCACCGGGTGCACTTTTGTGTCGTATGTCACCGGCCGCCGGGTTGAGCGGGCGAAACTGATGTTAGCATCAACGCAGATGCCGGTTCAGAAGATTTCCGCTGAGCTCGACTTCAGCCAGGTGAATTATTTCTCCAGGGTTTTCCGGGCGAGTACCGGAATGTCTCCGAGCGAGTACCGGCGTCATTGTCTGTCGCGCGAGGAAAGGCACACCGGTGCTGCAGTTCCAGGTTCCAACAAGGGTCGTCTCAGGGCCTGATGCGCTCAGCGCACTGGGTGCTCTGAGCGGCCGTCGTGTCCTCATCATCACCGATGGTTTCATGGCCACCGCGCCGCTCATGGATCAGGTGCGTGCGCGTCTCGGCGATGCTCAGGTGAGCGTCTTCTCCGACGTGCAGCCGAACCCCGACACCCATGCCGTCGCGGCCGGTTTCAAGGCCTACCTCGAGTTCGAGCCGGAGGCCCTCATCGGCCTGGGCGGGGGCTCACCCATTGACACGGCCAAGGCCGTGCGTCACATGGCCGGCCAACAGGGTAGGGAACTGCCGGCAGGTTTCATCGTGATCCCGACGACCAGTGGCACGGGCTCGGAGGTGACGTCCTTCTCCGTCGTCACCGACCCCGTGACCCACACGAAGGTCCCCCTCACCGATCCGGGCATGATCGCCGACGTGGCGATCCTCGATCCCGAGGCGGTGCGCACCTGCCCGCCGAGGCTCACCGCCGACTCGGGTATGGATGCCCTCAGCCACGCCATCGAGGCGGTCGTTGCGAGAGGCCACAACGACCTGTCCGACGCCTTGGCGGAGAAGGCCGTGCGCATCATCTTCCGCTACCTGCCCCGCAGCTACCGCGACGGCGAGGACCTCGAGGCGCGCGACCACATGCAGAATGCCGCCACCATGGCCGGTGTCGCCTTCGAGAACGCGGGCCTGGGCATCGTCCACGGCATCTCGCACTCGATCGGCGGCAGTTTCCACGTGGCCCATGGCCGGCTCAATGCGATGATCATGCCGCACGTCATGGCCTTCAACGCCGGTGACCTGTCGATCGGTGCGCCGCTGTCCGGGGTGGCCCAGCGGTACTACAAGCTGGCCTTCCACGCCGGCATGCAGGCCACGAACGAGCGCAACTACGTCATCAAACTGATCCGCCGCGTCGAGAGGCTGCGGGACGCGATCGAGATGCCCGCCACGATCACCGAGGCTGGAGTGGACAAGCGCGAGTTCTGCGAGGCGATCCCCGACCTGGCCAGCGCCGCCCTGGTCGACTTCTGCAGCAGCGGGAACCCCGTCGAACCCACTCACGAGGACATCGTGACGATCCTGCACAAGCTGGTATGACATCCTGACAAGGACACTGTCGGGGCCCGCCCTGCACGATGCGGGGGCGGGCCCCGACGCGTTCACGGCCGGGCACCGTGGCGGAGTCGTGGTCCCGGTCGAGAGGACCTCAGTCCAGCCGTGCCTCGAGTTCGGGAATGCCCTCGCCCGTCACCGCCGAGACGTAGAAGATCTCGGTGGCACCGGCCTCACGCAGGTGCGCGGCCGCCATGTCGATGGCGGGTTGTTCGGCGAGATCGATCTTCGTGACGACGCCGATCGAGGGGACCGTGAAGAAGGTCGAGAAGCCGGGCGGGAACTTCGCCTCGGCGACGGTCGCCGAGGCGAGCATGACGACCAAGTCGCGGTCGAAGGACGCAAGACGTAGGGCGTGCTTGTAGAAGGGCAGTTCGAGGTACTCGCCGGGGGTGTCCACGACGTTGTCCTCGGTGTTGATCGTCTCGGTCTTCTCGTAGGCGATCTCCCGGCCGTGCAGGCGCTGCATGAGCGTCGTCTTGCCGCAGCCCACGCTGCCGATCATGAGCAGGCGCTTCATGTGCGGGTCAGGGGAGCGGGGGCGAAACCGAGCTCGCTGCACAGCGTGTCGGTCGCTGCGGTGATCGAGGCCTCGACGTCGGCGAGCCTGCCGAGGACGACCAGGGAGCCCGAGAAGCGGTCGACGAAACCCAACTCGACGCTGGAGGCCTTGGTCGCCACGTCGGCCGCGATGATCGCGGCCTCACTCGGGGTGATCGTCATGATGCCGATCGCGCTGCCGTCATTCGGCAGGCCGATCTTGGCGTACAGGCCGTCATCCGGGTTGGACAGGACGTGTGCGAGCGTGACCTGCTTGCCCGGGACGAACTCCTGGATGATGCGCTGCTTCTCGGCCATCATCGCCTTTCGTCCAGGCCGGCTCCGCGGAAGCGGTTCCGATCGCGTGGTGAACATGTTCTGGGGCGGCCCCGGGGCCCGCTGGAGGATGCGGTGCGACGGTGGCGCCGGAGGCCTCCCGAGCTGCAGGCCCCGCTCTCTCCGGGGCCACGCAATGAATAAGTATGACGCCTTCATGGGTGTCGATGTCAAGGGTGCGGGCATGGATGTGGCCGCATTGTCCCAACAGCCCCGATGTGTCGCCGAGCATTTACACTTTTTGGTTCTCCAAGTGATTTTTTGGTCGCGCGGCAATGAGTGACATCGGGCCAAAATGTAGAGCGCTGAATGACCTTCTCTCCTGATTCATGGCCTAGAGTCTTAGGTATTCCCGCCCGTGGCCGGCGTGGCCAATGGCGGCTCGTATCAAGTCCAACGGAGGAGTTCAGAATGCAAGAAGCCCTTGGCATGGTGGAGACGAAGGGTTTCGTCGCCGCCGTTGAAGCTGCGGACGCGATGGTGAAGTCGGCCAATGTCGTGCTCATCGGCAGCCAGCGCGTCGGTTCCGGTCTGGTGACCGTGCTCGTCCGCGGTGATGTCGGTGCCGTCAAGGCTGCCACCGACGCGGGCGCCGTTGCCGCGCAGAACGTGGGCGAGCTGGTCTCGGTCCATGTCATCCCGCGTCCCCATACCGACGTGGAGAAGATCCTCCCGTCCGTCGACCAGAAGTGAGGCGTTGACCGAAAATGGCTAACGATCAGCTCGTCGACCAGATCATGTCGGCCGTCATGAACAAGATCTCCGCCGACAAGGCCGCACCCGCGGCGCCCGCCCAGCGTCAGGTCACCATCCCCGAGGCCACTCAGTTCGTGGGCGCCACCGAGCTCGGCGACACCATCGGTCTGGTCATCCCCAACGTCGACCCGCAGCTGCACAAGCTGATGGGCATCGACCCGAAGTTCCGTTCGATCGGCATCATCGGCGACCGCACCGGCGCCGGCCCGCACATCTTCGCCGCTGACGAGGGTGTCAAGGCGACCAACACCGACATCATCTCGATCGAGCTCCCGCGTGACACCAAGGGAGGCGCAGGTCACGGCTCCCTCATCATCTTCGGCGCCGAGGACGTCTCGGACGCCCGTCGTGCCGTCGAGGTGACCCTCGGTGAGCTCGAGCGCACGTTCGGGGATGTCTATGGCAACGACGCCGGGCACCTGGAGTTCCAGTACACCGCGCGGGCCTCCCACGCCCTCAACAAGGCCTTCGGGGCCCCGCTCGGCAAGTCCTTCGGCATCACGGTCGGCGCCCCGGCCGCCATCGGCGTCGTCCTGGCCGATACCGCGGTCAAGGCCTCGACGATCGACGTCATCGGCTACTCCAGCCCCGGTAACGGCGGCACCAGCTACTCCAACGAGGTCATCTCGGCCTTCACCGGCGACTCCGGTGCGGTGCGCCAGGCGATCGTCGCCGCCCGCGAGGTCGGTCTGGGACTGCTCGGTGCCATGGGCGCGACCCCCGTGTCGACCACCACCCCGTACATCTGAGAAACGAGGCATCTTCCGTGAGAAGCAAGCGTTTCGAGGCGCTGGACGCACGTCCGGTCAGCCAGGACGGTTATGTGAAAGAGTGGCCCGAGATGGGCCTCATCGCCATGAACTCGCCGGCCGATCCCACTCCCTCGATCAAGATCGAGAACGGTGTGGTCGTCGAGCTCGACGGCAAGAAGCGTGAAGAGTTCGACATGATCGACACCTTCATCGCCGACTACGGCATTCGACTGGAGAACGCGGTCGAGGTCAACGCGACCCCCTCGCTGGAGCTGGCCCGCAAGATGGTCGACTTCCGCGTGCCGCGCTCCGAGGTCGTGAAACTGACGACGGCCATGACCCCCGCCAAGATGGTCGAGGTCGTCGGCACGATGAACGTGCTCGAGATGATGATGGCCGTGACCAAGATGCGGTCGCGTCTGTTCCCGGCCAACCAGGCCCATGTGACGAACGTCAGGGACAACCCGGTGCAGATCGCCGCCGACGCCGCCGAGGGCTCGCTGCGAGGCTTCGCCGAGGAGGAGACGACGGTCGGCATCGTGCGCTATGCGCCCTTCAACGCCATCGCCAACATGGTGGGTTCCCAGGTGGGTCGTCCCGGCATCCTCACCCAGTGCTCCGTCGAGGAGGCCACCGAGCTCGCCCTCGGCATGCGCGGCTTCACCGCGTACGCGGAGACCGTGTCGGTGTACGGCACCGAACAGGTCTTCATGGACGGCGACGACACGCCGTGGTCGAAGGCCTTCCTGGCCTCCTGCTACGCGTCCCGCGGCCTGAAGATGCGGTTCACCTCGGGCACCGGC
Source organism: Propionibacterium ruminifibrarum (assembly GCF_900289195.1). Taxonomy (GTDB): domain Bacteria; phylum Actinomycetota; class Actinomycetes; order Propionibacteriales; family Propionibacteriaceae; genus Propionibacterium; species Propionibacterium ruminifibrarum. The sequence continues at coordinate 52,614 of NZ_OMOH01000002.1, read as the reverse complement.
TCGGAGGTCCAGATGGGCTACGCCGAGGGCAAGTCGATGCTGTACCTCGAGGCCCGCTGCCTCTACTTCACCAAGGGAGCCGGCTCCCAGGGCATCCAGAACGGCTCGGTCTCCTGCATCGGTGTTCCCGCGGCCGTTCCCGGCGGTATCCGTGCCGTGCTCGCCGAGAACCTCATCGCGGTCAGCCTCGACCTGGAGTGCGCCTCGTCCAACGACCAGACCTTCACGCACTCGGACCTGCGTCGAGTCGCCCGCTCGCTCATGCAGTTCGTGCCCGGCACGGACTTCATCTGCTCGGGTTACTCGGCCACGCCGAACTACGACAACATGTTCGCCGGCTCCAACTGGGACGCCGACGACTACGACGACTGGCTCGTCATCCAGCGCGACCTCAAGATCGATGGCGGTCTCGTGCCCGTCACCGAGGACGAGGTCGTCCGCGTCCGTAACAAGGCCGCCCGCGCCATTCAGGCCATCTTCCGTGAGCTCGGACTGACCGAGATCACCGACGAGGAGGTCGAGGCCGCCACCTACGCCCGTGGTTCGGAGGACATGCCGGTTCGCAACGTGGTCGAGGACCTCAAGGCCGCCGAGGACCTCATGAATCGTGGCCTGACCGGTGTGGACATCGTCCATGCCCTGGTTCGCGGTGGCTTCGAGGACGTCGCGGAGTCCGTCTACAACATGCTGACCCAGCGCGTCGCCGGCGACTACCTGCACACCTCGGCCATCCTGGACGAGGACTTCCATGTGATCAGCTCCGTCAACTACCCCAACACCTACGCTGGTCCGCTCACGGGCTACCAGATCAGTGACGAGAAGTGGGCTCAGCTGTCGAACATTCGCCAGGCCATCAGCCCCGAGAGCATCTGAGGTGAGCACCATGGATGAGAAGACGCTCCGTAGCATCATCGAACAGGTCGTCAGCGAGTTCACCGGCGCCCCGGCCCCAGCCACGTCCACTCCGGCCGCCGCCGCCACCGCCGTCGCCCCGGCCGCGGCCCCGGCCGCACCGCTCGGCGACGGTGAGGAACTCGTGGTCACCGAGGCCGGTCCGGCCGAGCGCGGCACCAATCCCCGCGAGGTCGTCATCGCCCTGGCGCCGGCGTTCGGCGGTGTCATCAACAAGACGATCATCGACCTGCCGCACGCCGACGTGGTCCGCGAGGTCTGCGCCGGTATCGAGGAGGAGGGACTGAGCTACCGCTTCATCCGGATCTTCCGTACGGCCGACGTGGGCTTCATCGCCCATGACGCCGCCGAGTACTCCGGTTCGGGTGTGGGCATCGGCATCCAGTCCCGCGGCACCACGGTCATCCACCAGAAGGACCTGCCTCCGCTGTCCAACCTCGAGTTGTTCAGCCAGGCGCCCCTGATCGACCTGGAGACGTTCCGTGCGATCGGCAAGAACGCGGCCCGCTACGCCAAGGGCGAGTCGCCCGATCCCGTCCCGGTGCGCAACGACCAGATGGCCCGTCCGAAGTACCAGGCCATCGCCGCACTGTTCCACCTCAAGGAAGCCGGGCTCTGCGACCTGAGCAAGAAGCCCCAGGCGCTTCGGGTCGAGTACCGATAGGAGAAGCCATGGATTCGGAAGAACTGATCCGCCAGATCATGAGCGAGGTCATGGCGAACCTCAATCAGGACAACGTGACCTTCGCCAAGAAAGACACCGCGGCACCGGCGGCAGCGCCGTCCCCGTCCCCGGCACGGGCCGACAGGGTCGACAAGTCCCAGTACCCGCTGGGCGAGAAGGCCCCCGAGAAGATCAAGGCCGCCAACGGTCGCCCGCTCACCGACTTCTCGTTCGAGAAGCTGAAGAACGGCGAACTCAAGGCCGAGGACTTCCGTATCGCGCCCGAGACCCTCGAACTGCAGGCCCAGGTGGCGGAGTCCGACGGTCGTGACTCGCTGGCGCGCAACATGCGGCGGGCCGCCGAGCTCATCGCCGTCCCCGATGACGAACTGCTCGAGGTCTACGACGCGCTGCGCCCGTATCGCTCGACCAAGGCCGAGCTGTACGCCATCGCCGACAAGCTGGAGAAGGACTACGGCTGCACCATCAACGCGGCCTTCATCCGCGAGGGTGCCGACGTCTACGAGAAACGCGGCCGCCTCAAGGACAGCGAGTGATCCTCACCCGCTGATCCCGCTCACATCATCAGGAGATTCGTCCCATGGCTCTCATCGCCGGCGTCGACATCGGCAACGCCACCACGGAGGTGGCGCTGGCAGAAGTCCATGACGGTGCCACCCCGAGGTTCCTGTCCGCATCGACCATCCCCACGACGGGGATCAAGGGCACGCCCCAGAACACCCAGGGCGTGTTCCAGGCGCTCACCGTCGCCCTCGAGAAGGCGGGTCACGAGATCGGCGAGCTCGATCTGATCCGCATCAACGAGGCCGCGCCGGTGATCGGCGATGTGGCCATGGAGACGATCTCCGAGACGATCATCACCGAGTCCACCATGATCGGGCACAACCCGGCCACGCCCGGGGGGCTCGGCGTCGCGGTCGGCACGACGATCAGGATCGATGACCTCGAGCTCGCCAGGGCGGGGGAGTCCTACATCGTCGTCGCCGACCGCACCCACGGTTTCCGAGCCGTGGCAGAACTCATCAATGCGTACGCCGGACGGGTCAGGATCGCCGGCGCCATCCTGCAGCTCGACGACGGCGTCCTCGTCACCAACCGTCTCGAGCGCAAGATCCCCATCATCGACGAGGTCAAGCTCATCGACAAGGTGCCCATCGGCATGCCGGCCGCGATCGAGGTGGCCGAGGCCGGCCGCGTGATCGAGACGCTGTCGAACCCCTACGGCATCGCCACCCTCTTCGAACTCTCGCCCTCCGAGACCGCCTCGGTCGTCCCCATGGCCCGAGCCCTCGTCGGCAACCGGTCCGCAGTGGTCATCAAGACCCCGGCCGGTGACGTCACCGAACGTCACATCCCAGCCGGCACCCTGCACTTCATCGGCGAGCGCAACGCCGACGTCGACGTCGAGGCCGGTGCCGACGAGATCATGCGGGTCGGCGCCCAGGCGGGGCTCCTGCAGGACATCAAGGGCGAACCGGGCACGAACATCGGCGGCATGATGGAGAAGGTCCGCGTCACGATGGGCCAGCTCACCGACCGCGACCCCTCCGGCGTCGAGATCACCGACCTGCTCGCCGTCGACACCCAGGTGCCCCAGTCCGTCACCGGCGGCCTGGCGGGCGAGTTCTCCCTGGAGGCCGCCGTCGGCATCGCCGTCATGGTCAAGGCGGACCGCCTGCAGATGCAGCGCATCGCCGACGACATGACCAAGCAGTTCGGCATCCGCGTCGAGATCGGCGGCGTCGAGGCCGACATGGCCATCCGCGGCGCGCTGACCACTCCCGGCACGTCGACGCCGATCGCGATCCTCGACATGGGGGCCGGGTCGACCGACGCCTCGGTGCTCCGCGACGGCGACCGGGCCGCCTCGATCCACCTGGCCGGTGCCGGCAACATGGTGACGCTGCTCATCGCCTCCGAACTGGGCCTGGAGGGCACCGATTTCGCCGAGAACATCAAACGTTATCCGCTGGCCCGCGTCGAGACCCTCTTCAACATCCGCCACGAGGACGGCACCGCCCAGTTCTTCGACGAACCGCTCGCCCCCGAGCTCTACGCGCGGACGGTCATCCTTCACCCCGAGGGCATGATCCCGTTGCCGCTGCGCCAGCCCCTGGAGGTCATCCGCCAGGTCCGCATCCGCGCCAAGGAACGCGTCTTCGTGACCAATGCCCTGCGTGCCCTGGCCGCCGTGAGCCCCACCCGCAACGTGCGCGACATCGCCCACGTCGTCCTGGTCGGCGGCTCCGCCCTCGACTTCGAGATTCCGCAACTGGTCACCAAGGCGCTCGGCGAGTACCGCGTCGTCGCCGGCCGAGCCAACATCCGTGGCACGCAGGGACCGCGCAACGCCGTCGCCACCGGCCTCGTTCTCTCGTGGGAGGGCCGGCCATGAGACCAGTCGAGCAGGAAAGACCGACCATCGGCATCAGGGCAGGATCGGACGTGCCCGCCGACCGGATCGACCAGATCGGATTCGGCATGGAGGAGGAGGGCGTGCCGAGCCTGGTGACGCGCGGTGGATCCTTCGACGCCGCAGCACTCGCCCACGAGGCCGCGCTGGCCTCCCGCCTGGGCGTGGGTGTGGGGGTCAGCACCCGCCAGATCGTCGTCACGACGGAGAAGCTCGACCCTGCCAGGCCCTACCTCACATTCGACGTCGACGCCGACTGGACTCACGCCCGTGACATGGGCGCGAATGCCGCCAGACTCGTCAAACGCATGCCCCTGATCGAGGTCACCAATGAGTGAAGGAGACACAATGCTCACGAACGCCTTGGGCGAGATCGAGGTCCTCGGTCTGCCAGCGGCCATCGAGGCCGCCGACGTCGCGGTGAAATCGGCTGACGTCCGGCTCATCGGTTACGAGACGACTGACGGCGCAGGCATGGTCACCGTGAAGATCGAGGGCCAGGTCTCCTCCGTCCAGTCCGCCATCGCAGCTGCCCGGAGCGCCGCTGCCCAGGTGTCGAAGGTCTTCGCGGTCTCGGTGATTCCCCGGCCGAACACGCAGCTCGGTGGTGTCGTGCTGTCCCCGGCAACCGTCGGTCTCGGCGCGCCCACCTCGGTGGATCAGGCCGCCAAACAGGCGGCCAAGCAGGCCGCCGAGACCAAGGCGGTCGCCGAGCAGGAGCAGCAGTCGGCCACTGAGAGCAAGGCGGTCGCCGAGCAGGAGCAGACGCCGGTCGCCGAGGCCAAGACGGCCGCCGACGCCGACGCGGTGACCGCTGAGCAGGCCTCGGAAGCCGGGGAGGGTGCAGAGGCGAAGAAGTCACCCGCCGCTGCCGGGGCGCAGGGTGCCAAGAGGACGACGTCCCGTTCGTCCAGCCAGAAGAAGACGTCTGTCGGCGACGACAAGCCGCAGGCCGAGAAGAAATAACCAGAGGAGGGAAGAACCATGGGTGAAGCACTCGGTCTCATCGAGACCAAGGGTTACATCGGAGCCGTCGAGGCCGCCGATGCCATGACGAAGGCCGCCAATGTGACGCTGATCGGCTACCAGAAGGTCGGCGCCGGACTGGTGACCGTGATGGTGCGAGGCGACGTCGGCGCGGTCAAGGCCGCCGTCGACGCCGGGTACACCGCAGCGACGAACGTGGGCGAGGAGGTCCTCTCCCGCCACGTGATCCCGCGCCCGCACAACGACGTGGAGAAGCTGCTGCCGTCCAAGGCCTGAGGCGGCATGAGAGTGAACGAGCAGCCGCAGCGGTCGGACGTTCCGCACGCCACGATGACCGTACACGGCTGCGACGACGTCCAACGGATCAGGTGAGGCACATGACCACAGACACGACGGCACTGTCCGAGCGAGAGCGGATGATCCATCGATTCGCCGATCTCGTGCGCACCGGCGATGTCGAGGAGTACGAGGGCGAGCTGCGGCTCGGCATCGACCTCGGCACCGCCAACATCGTCGTGTCTGTGGTCGACGCCGACGATCGGCCCGTCGCCGGGGGATGGGTGCACTCGACGGTCGTCCGCGACGGAGTCGTCGTCGACTGGGCCGGCGCCACCAGCGCGGTGCGCGCACTCACCAACGACGTGCAGGAGCGTCTGGGCCACCACTTCGACAAGGCCTCCGTGTCGATCCCGCCGGGCATCGCGGCCGGCGACGTCAAGGTCTTCGAGAACGTCGTGGTCGCCTCGGACCTGGACGTCGCCGAGGTCGTCGACGAGCCCGTCGCCGCAGCCCGTGCCCTCGGCATCGCCGACGGCTGCGTGATCGACATCGGTCACGGCACCACGGGCGTTTCCGTCCTGGAGAAGGGCCGGGTGAAGCTGTCCGTCGACGAGGCCACGGGCGGGCATCACATGACGCTCGTCCTGTCGGGCGCCTACCAGGTGCCCTACGAGGAGGCCGAGGCCATGAAGAAGGACCCGGCCCGCCGCGATGACGTGGTGGGCATCATCCGGCCCACCCTCGACAAGATGGCCTCGATCGCCGAGCGTTCCCTGAAGGGCGTCGACGTGCCCATCGTCTACCTGGTGGGCGGTTCCAGTTCCTTCCCCAACGCCCCCGATGTGTTCGCCGCGCGTCTCGGGCGCCCGGTCCTGCGTCCGGCCGAACCCCTGTTCGTGACCCCGCTGGGCATCCCGATGACGGCAAAGGAGACTCACTGATGAATGCCGACGACGTGCGCGCAGTCATACGCAGCACCCTTGCCGAACTGGTGACCCCGGCGCCCCGTAGAGCCCTCGTGCTCTTCACCGGGGCACTGATCGGCTTCGAGAAGACCATTCCCGAACTCGCCATGCTGATCGGCGAGGGCGTCCACCTCGAGTTCGTCCAGACCCCGAGCGCAGAGCGCATCCTCGACCAGGACCTGATCGGCGCCCTGGGTATGACGGTCGCCACGAGGCAGCTGACCGGGAGCCACGACATGCTCATCGTGCCGACCCTCACCCAGAACATCGCGGCCAAGACCGCGCATGGCGTGGCGGACTGCCTGGGAAGCAATCTCATGAACGACTACCTGCTGGCCGGCAAACCCGTCGTCGTCTCGTCCTCGGCCTGCGATCCCGACGATCCCGACAAGCAGCGCTGGTTCGGCGCGATCCCCGAGGGCTATGCCCAGATGATGCGCGACAACCTGTGCACGCTCCGCGGCTTCGGCGTGCGCACCGCCCGGGCCGGTGCCCTGGCCCGCACCGTCCTGGCCGCCTACGAGCGGATCGATCACGCGAGGATCTCCCCGATCACCACGGCTCTGCGGATGAGCCGCCACGAGCTGCTGCGCAGGCTGGGCGCCTGCCCGGCCCCCGCCGCCGCCCCGGCCGCACCGGCCGGGTCCGCTCCCACACCGGCCCCCGCCCCGGCAGCCCGTGCCGTCGCGGTGCAGCAGCAACTCATCAGCCAGCGCGTCGTCCAGCGTCTGCCCGAAGGCACTGTGCTCCGGGTCCCGGCCACGGCGAAGATCACCGCCATGGCCGCCGACATCGCCGGCGCGCGTTCCATCACGATCGTCAGGGAGGCCTGAAGACATGTTCCTCGCCACGGTACGCGGCACCGTCGTCTCGACCAGCAAGGATGAACGACTGGTCGGGTTCAAGCTGCTCCTGGTCCAGCCTCTCGACGCCGAGGAGAAGCCCACTGGCCGCCCCGAGATCGCCGTCGACACAGTCGGGGCCGGCATCGGCGCCACGGTCATCGTCACCAAGGGCTCCTCGGCGCGTTTCGCGGCATCACGCTCCGACTCGCCGATCGACTCCACGATCGTCGGCATCGTCGACACCGTCGAACTCGGGGGAGTCTGAGCATGCCCAACGTCTACACCCGCAGCGGTGACAAGGGCATGACCGGCCTGTTCGGAGGCTCCCGCGTCCCCAAGCAGTCCCCGCTCGTCGAGGCCTACGGCACCGTCGACGAGGCGAATTCCACGATCGGCGAGGCCAAGGCCGCGATGACCGATCCCACGATCCGCGCCACGCTGCACCACATCCAGCAGCGCCTGTTCACGCTGGCCGCCGAACTGGCCAGTGACGCGGCAGGGCGTGAGATCCTCGACAACAAGATCGGCGCGGACGACGTCACCGAGCTCGAGCACCTCATCGACGAGTGCCTGGCCGTGACCGGCCCCCAGCGCAACTTCGTCGTGCCGGGCCGTGACCAGATCTCGGGCATCCTCCACCGGGCCCGCACCGTCGTGCGCCGCGCGGAACGTCGCGTACTGACCGCCGGCGAGTACGAGGAGATCCGTCCGGATGTCATCAAGTACCTCAACCGCCTGTCCGACGCGCTCTACGCTCTGGCCCGCCTGGCCGAGCACCGCCATGACCTGGCCCACGTCGAACAGCTGGTGCGCGAGGCGGTCGAGCGCACCCTGGCGGCGCCCGCGGGCGCCGCAGCGCCGAACGGACCGGAGGAGGGCTCGACGGTCACCGACGCACGGGGCGGCAGCGCCCTTCCCCGCTACGACCTGGCCACGCTGAAGCTCTTGGCCGAGGCCGCCGAGCAGAAGGCCGCCGAGGTCGGCGTGCCCTGCGTCTTCGCCGGGGTCGACCAGGGCGGCAACCTGATGCTGCTGGAACGCATGGCCGGATCGCTGCTCGTGAGCATCGAGGCGGCCCAGAGCAAGGCGTTCACCGCGGCCGCCTTCGGGCGACCCACCGCCGAACTCAAGGATCTCTCGGGCCCGGGCGGGGAGATTCCCGGCATCCAGAACTTCAACAACGGCCGCGTGGTCGTCTTCGGCGGAGGCCTCCCGGTCTTCGTCGACGGCGAGCTCGCCGGGGGCATCGGCGTCTCCGGCGGCACGCCCGACCAGGACGAGTCGATCATCACGTACGCATTGGCAACAGCACAGAAGGAGAGCCGCTCATGACCATCAGCCCCGAACTCATCTCGAAGGTCGTTCGTGAGACCGTGCAGGAGGTCGTGGCGCGGCAGGCGAGCGGGCTGACCGCCCAGGGCGGCGCGGCTGCCCCCAGCGCCACGGGTGACGGCATCTTCACCGACATGAACGACGCCGTCGAGGCGGCCGACAAGGCATGGCGCCAGTACCTGGACTGCTCGATGCGCGACCGCAAGTGCTACATCCAGACGATCCGCAACGTCTGCTCCGACGACGAGGCCCTGACGTACATGGCCGAGGCCGCCGTGGAGGAGACCGGCATGGGCAACGCCCACGACAAGTACCTCAAGAACCGCTACGCGGCGCTGGAGACCCCCGGCGTCGAGGACATCATCACAGAGGCCTGGAGCGGCGACGACGGCCTGACCACCATCGAGTTCTCGCCCTTCGGCGTCATCGGTGCGATCACCCCGACCACCAACCCGTCCGAGACGATCATCAACAACTCGATCGGCATGCTGGCCGCCGGCAACGCCGTGGTGTTCAGCCCCCACCCGCGTGCCACCAGGCTCACCCACTGGTTGATCCGCAGGATCAACAAGGCCCTGGGCGAGGTCGGTGCCCCGGCCAACCTCATCACCACCGTCGAGAAGCCCTCGATCGACAACACCAACGCCATGATGGCCCACCCGAAGGTGCGCATGCTCGTCGCCACCGGCGGCCCCGGCATCGTGAAATCGGTCCTGTCCAGCGGCAAGAAGGCCATTGGCGCGGGTGCCGGCAACCCCCCGGCCGTCGTCGACGCCACCGCCGACATCCCGCAGGCCGCCAAGGACATCGTCGACGGAGCAAGCTTCGACAACAACCTGCCCTGCACGGCCGAGAAGGAGGTCATCGCGGTCGACTCGATCACTGATCTGCTCAAGTTCGAGATGCTCAAGCACGGCGCCGTCGAGATCAAGGACCCCGCTGTCATCGCCAGGCTCGCATCCTTCGTCGCCAAGGACGGCCATGCCGTCGCGAAGTGGGTGGGCAAGCCCGCCTGCGTACTCGCCGCCGAGGCCGGCCTGGAGGTGCCCGAGAGCACCCGCCTGCTCATCGCCGAGGTGCCCTTCGAGCACACCTTCGTCCAGACCGAGCTCATGATGCCGATTCTCGGCATCGTCCGTGTCAAGAACGTCGACGAGGCCATCGACAAGGCCGTCGAGGCCGAACACGGCAACCGGCACACCGCGATCATGCACTCCCTCGACGTCAAGGCCCTGACCAAGATGGGCAAGAAGATCCAGACCACGATCTACGTGAAGAACGGCCCGTCCTACAACGGCATCGGCATCGGCGGTGAGGGCTACCCGACCTTCACCATCGCAGGTCCGACCGGTGAGGGCCTGACCTCGGCGCGTAATTTCGCGCGTCGTCGCCGCTGCGTCCTCAAGGGCAGCCTGTCGGTGCGCTGATCTCGGCCAGTCGATTTTCCCGAGGTGGCCTCGCCGAACAGCAGCGAGGCCACCTTGACAACCAGTCACGTATTCGGTATCGCGACATTGCTCCGGTAATAATTCTTGGTTTCACTGTCGGCCAAGTCCCGGGACCCGGATTGGACCTCGGGAGGCTTGTCGGCTATGCTTCTTCAATCAAGTGAGAAGGTTATTAATTTTTGTGAACCAGAGACTCGGGCGCGACGACATTTGTTGACAGACGACCATTTCCGATAGCCCGCTGAACACACTTTCATCCTCGTAAAAAAGGGGGTCAAGTGCGAATCGCCAGAGCAATCGGTCAGGCAGTCGCGACAATCGGGGTGGAATCACCCCAGGGGTCTGCTCGCACACCCCTGGACAATCTCCCCGGGCCGGTCTCCCACCTGCTCCTTCGCTCCTTCGCAGAGCCGGTTCCGTGTGACGCGCGGCGGCCCCTGCCGAAGCCGTCCGATGGCCTGCGATGCCGGGGGTCGCGACATCTGTCGGCGCTGCATGGCGGTGTCCCGGTCACGTACCCGTCACGAACTCCCTCTTCCGTGCACGAACTCACGTTCCACCGGTCGGCGGCGGGCCGCCGCGGGCTTCTCGAGGGGTGGGGCGATGCAGCACCCTGACGACCTGGTGAGCATCGGTATCGATGTCGGCACGACGACGACGCAGGTGGTCCTGTCCCGCTTGACCATCACCAGGCGTGGCCGGGCGGGTGCGATTCCGCGGCTCGACGTCGGTGCCCGCGAGGTTCTCTACCAGAGCGAACCGGTGATCACCCCGCTCAACAGTCCTGAGGAGATCGACGTCGACGCGCTTCTGGGGCTCGTGCGCGCCGAGATAGCACGCTCCGGAATTTCCCCCGAACGGATCGAAACCGGTGCCGTCATCATCACCGGTGAGTCCGCCCGCAAGCACAATTCCGAGGCGATTCTGCGCGGTCTCGCCGATGTCGCCGGCGACTTCGTCGTCACCGTCGCCGGCCCCAATCTCGAATCCCAGATCGCCGGGCGCGGCTCGGGCGCCTGCGACTGGTCGGCGTCGCACTACTGCGCCGTCGTCAACGTGGACATCGGCGGCGGTTCGGCCAACGCCGCGGTCTTCTCGGCCGGGAACCATGTCAGTTCCTCGGCCGCCATGGTGGGCGGTCGGCAGGTGCTGCTCGACCCCGAGAGCGGAGTCCTCGTCCACCTGGCGCCATCGGGGCGGATCATCGCCGATGCCCTGCACCTGGACGATCTCGTCGAGGGGTCTCGCCCCTCGCTCCACTCGTTGCGCAAACTCACCGACACGATGGCCGAGGTCATCGTCGACCTCATGACCGGTGACACGACGCCGCTGGGGAACAGCCTGGCCCTGAGCCCCCCGATGGATCTTCCCGATCACGTCGCCGCGTACTTCCTCTCCGGCGGCGTGGGCAGTCTCTACTACGCCAATCACCCCGCGGAGAGTCTCACCGACATCGCCCGGTACGGCGATGTCGGCCCCCTGCTGGCGAAGTCCCTGCGCGAGAACCTGCGGCTGCAACGGCTGCCGGTGCGCGAACCGGCGCAGACCCTGCGCGCGACGGTGCTCGGCGCGGCCAGTCAGCACGTGGCCCTGTCCGGCTCCACGATCTGGACGGACCGCACCATCCTGCCGTTGAGGAGCCTGCCGGTCATCGAGCCGCACCTGACGGACTCGGTGAGTTCGCTGGCCGATGCGTCCCAGGTCGAGAACGCCCTGACCGCGGCCGTTCACCGCTGGTCCGGCCAGGACCCCGACATTCCGTGGGCGGTGAGCCTCGACCTGCCGGCCGGCCTGGACTACGCCGAGATGACCGCGGTGGCGCAGGGGTGCGCGGCCTTCGCGGCCAGGCTGATCAAACCCGGGCTGCCCCTCGTTCTGGTGATCGAGCACGACTTCGCCCAGGTCATCGGACAGACGATCAACATCAGCGATCCGGACCTGCCGGTGATCGTTGTCGACCAGGTGGACCTGAGCGAAGGGGATTTCATCGACATCGGTGAGCCGATGTTCGACGACAGGGTCGTTCCGGTATCCGTGAAAACACTGGTGTTCTATACCGAACAGGATGAGAAGTCATGAGGAAAACAATTCGTTTTGTCAGTGCCAAGGTGGTGGGATGATGCTGCTCCGAACCAAATTATTCGGTCAGACTTATGAATTCAATTCGATCAAGGAGTTGCTGGCCAAGGCCAATGAGAAGAAATCCGGCGACGAGCAGGCCGGTATCGCGGCCGGTTCCGCCGCTGAACGCGTCGCGGCCAAGGAGGTCCTGGCTCAGGTCCCGCTCGGTGTCCTGCGGGACAATCCGGTCGTCCCCTATGATGCGGACTCGGTCACTCGCGCGATCGACGACGGTGTCAACGAGACGATTTTCGGGGAGATCAAGAACTGGACCGTCAGTGAGTTCAGGGAGTGGATTCTCTCGAATGAGACCACGGGCGCGATGATCCGTCGCATCAGCAATGCGATGACCGGTGAGATCGTTGCCGCGGTCTGCAAGCTGATGTCGAACATGGACCTCATCTATGCGGCGCGGAAGATCGAGGTCGTGACTCATTGCAACAATACGATGGGCCTGCGCGGCACGATCGCATCACGGCTGCAGCCCAATCATCCGACCGACTCCGTCGACGGAATTCGGGCGGCTGTCTATGACGGTCTCTCCTTCGGTTCCGGTGACTCCGTCATCGGCATCAATCCCTCCGACGACTCGGTGGGGAGCATCTCCCGTCTGCTCGAGATGACCAAGGAGGTCATCGACGACTGGGAGATTCCCACCCAGAACTGCGTCCTCGGCCATGTCACCACGCAGATGGAATGCCTGCGTCGCGGCGCCCCGGCCGGTTTGATCTTCCAGTCGATCGCCGGTTCACAGAAGGCCATGGAGAGTTTCGGAACCAGCGTCGAGCAGCTCGACGAGGCCTACGAGCTGGCCAAGAAGTACTGCTGGACGCCCGGCCCCAACTACATGTACTTCGAGACCGGGCAGGGATCCGCCCTGTCCGCCGACGCCAATTTCGGCGCCGATCAGCTGACCATGGAGGCCCGCAACTACGCCCTGGCGAAGCGCTACGACCCCTACCAGGTGAACACGGTCGTCGGGTTCATCGGACCCGAGTACCTGTACGACTCGGTGCAGATCACCAGGGCCGGGCTAGAGGACCATTTCATGGGCAAACTCACGGGCATCTCGATGGGTTGTGACGTGTGCTACACGAATCACGCGAAGGCCGACCAGAACGACATCGAGAACCTGATGGTCCTGTTCGCGGTCGCCGGCGGCTCCTACATCATGGGCATCCCGATGGGTGATGACGCCATGTTGAGCTACCAGACCACGAGCTATCACGACATCGCCTCGCTGCGTCAGGCCACGGGTTACCGTCCGCTGCCCGAATTCGAGGCGTGGATGGAGCAGATGGGCCTGTGGAAGAACGGTCAACTGACCGCCAAGGCGGGCGACGCGACAATCTTTCTTGGGAAATGAGGGTGGTGAACGACATGGACAACGTGGAAGAAATCGTCGCCAGGATCGTTGCGGAGCTGCGGCGCCTGGAGGCCGGGAATGATGTCACTGACTCCGGCGGGGTCGCCCTGGCGCAGCAGCCCGGGACGTCCGACTCCGATCTCGTCATCGACCTGCCGGACCCGACCACGCCGCAGATGCGTACCCGCTGCGGGATCGAGAACCCGGCCGATCCCGAGGGCGCCCGCAACCTGATCGCCTCGACCAGTGCCCGTATCTGCGTGGGACGGGCCGGGGCACGGCCGCGAACCGAGACCCTCCTGCTCTTCCAGGCGGACCACGGTGTGACGCAGGACGCGATCTACGGTGTCGTCGGCGAGGAGACCAAGGAGCAGTTCGACCTGTTCACCGTGCAGTCGGCCGCCGCCGATCGCGAGGTCTACCTGCTGCGTCCCGATCTCGGCCGCCGGCTCAGCGATGAGGGCCGCAGGATCGTCGACGAGATGTGCGTCAAGAATCCCGACGTCCAGATCGTCGTCGGCGACGGCCTGTCGGCCGCCGCGGTGACGAACAACCTGCCCAACATCTACCCGGTCATCGCCAAGGGCCTGGCGGCTGCCGGGCTGAGCACCGGCACGCCCTTCTTCGTCGAGAACTGCCGTGTCGGCATCATGAACGACATCAACTCGATCATCCATGCGAAGGTCATCGTGCTGCTGCTCGGGGAACGTCCGGGGCTCGGTATCGCCGATGCCATGAGCGCTTACATGGGTTTCGATCCGGAGCAGGGCAAGAGCGATGCCGACCGCGACCTCATCTGCATGATCACGGTGCACGGCGGGACGAATCCCCTCGAGGCCGGCGCCTACATCGTCGATTACGTCAAGCGCATGATCAAGTACTCGGCGAGCGGCATCAAGCTGCGTGAAATCCTCAACAGTTCCGGCGAATGAGTCCCCAGGAGAGTCCTCATCATGGCAATTCTTGATCCCGTCAAACCGAATATTCTGGCGACGAAGGTCATCGCCAGCGTCGACCGTGGTTTCGCCGAGAAACTGAACCTGCGGCCCGATCAGCGTTCCATCGCCTTCGTCACCTGCGACATCGACGACGCCCTGTACACGGCGCTGGACGAGGCGACCAAGTTCGCCGAGGTCGAGGTCGTCTACGCGAAGAGTTTCTACGCCGGCTCGGGCTACCCCTCGGGACCGCTGTCCGGTGAGATCCTCGGTATCCTCGCGGCGCCGAACCCGGCCGAGGCTCGCGCGGGCCTGGATGCGTGCGTCTCCTACGCGGAGCAGGAGGCCTGGTTCTACACGGCCGACGAGGCCGGGGACCTCACCTTCTTCCCGCACCTGATCTCGAGCACCGGCTCCTATCTGAGCGCTCAGGCCGGCATCCCGCAGGGCCAGTCCCTGGCCTATCTCATCGCTCCTCCGCTGGAGGCCACCTATGCCCTCGACCTCGCGATGAAGGCGGCCGAGGTCGAGATGAGGGTCTGGTACGAGCCGCCGTCCGAGACCAACTTCTCCGGTGGTCTGCTCAGCGGTTCCCAGAGCGCCTGCCAGGCGGCCTGCTCGGCCTTCCAGCAGGGTGTCCTCGAGGTCGCCGCCAACCCCAGGCAGTACTGAGGCGTCCGGAAGAAGGGAGACGACATGACAGGGCACTTCGACGCCGACCTGGTGTCCATCCAGCAGGCGCGCGACCTGGTGACGGCCTCGAAGGAGGCCATGCGCTCGTTCCAGTACGCCGAGCAGGCCGACGTGGACCGGATCTGCCAGGCCATGGTCGACGCGGCGATGGCGAACGCCGCCCGCCTGGGACAGCTGGCCCACGACGAGACGGGATTCGGTTTCGCCGAGCACAAGCGGCTCAAGAACGAGTTCGCCGCGCAGGGCTGCTGGGACGCCATCAAGGACGTCCAGACCTGCGGCGTCCTGCGCCACGACACCGCCAAGCGGATCATCGAGGTGGGCTACCCGGTGGGCGTGATCGCCGCACTCGCCCCCTCGACGAATCCGACCTCGACGGCCATCTTCAAGATCCTCATCAGTGTGAAGGCACGCGACGGCGTCGTCATCGCGCCTCATCCCACCGCCATCAAGAGCACGTCGGAGGCGGTGCGCGTCATGGTCGAGGCCGGCGAGGCCGCCGGCATGCCGCACGGCCTGGTGGGCTGCATGACCGAGGTCAGTCTGGCCGGCACGAACGAGCTCATGCGCCACCCGACGGTCTCGCTCATCCTCGCGACGGGCGGTCCGGGCATGGTCACCGCGGCGCACAGTTGCGGCAAACCCGCCATCGGCGTGGGGCCGGGCAACAACCCGTGCTACGTCGACCGCAGCGCCGACGTGAAGCGGGCGGCGGAGATGATCGTCGAGTCGAAGTCCTTCGACTGCTCGACGATCTGCGCAACGGAACAGTCGGTGCTGGCCGACGCACCGATCGCCGAGGAACTCAAGTCCTGCATGGAGGCGGCCGGCGCCCACTGGCTGAGCGCCGACCAGGCCAGGGCCGTCACGGCCGGCATGTTCCGCCCCAACGGCCTCATGCACGCCAAGTTCGTCGGGCGCACCCCCCAGCAGATCGCCGACCAGGTCGGGATCGAGGTTCCCCCCGATGCGCGCATCCTGGTGGCGCCGCTCACCGAGATCGGCCCGCAGCACCCGATCTCGCAGGAGAAGCTGACCACGCTGCTCGGCTTCACCACGGTCGACGGCTGGCGCGAGGGCTGCGAGAAGGCCTTCGAGCTGCTGAAGTACGGTGCCGGCCACAGCGTCTCGGTGCACGCCGCGGACGAGGAGGTCGTCATGGCCTTCGCCCTTCAGAAGCCCGCCTTCCGCATGATGGTCAACACGTGGGGTTCGCTCGGCGCGGTCGGCTTCACCACCGGACTCACTCCTTCCTTCACCCTCGCGCCCGGGGGTGTCGGCGGCGCGGTGATCAGCGACAACGTCTCGGTCGAGCACCTGTTCAACATCAAACGGATCGCCTACCACCTCAACGACGCACCCGCCGCCGCGAGGGCCTACGGCGGTGTGATCAACGGTGCTCGCCCGAACCCGGCCGTGGGGCTCGACGCGTCCTCGATCGACGACATCGTGTCCCGGGTGCTCAGGGAACTGACACGCCAGTAGGGGAGGTCCAGGACTGATGACCACTGATTCCCAGTCACCGCCCGCGGCTTCCACCGACCAGGTGACGGACGGGCCCAAGCGGCCCAGGACACGCAAGAAGTCCGGTGAGGACATGACCGCGGGCGGTTCAGGAGCCGCCCCGGTCGAGAAGACCTCGGGGCAGGGCCCCGGGTCCCAGACGACGGACGCTCCTCCGGCCGGAGGGCGCCCGCCGGCAGCGCAGGACGAAACCGAAACAGAGCAGACCCCGGGGACGGCGGATCGTCCCGGGAAACACATCCGAAGGAGTACCACAATGGCTGATTTCCAGATGACCGCGCTCGGCATGGTCGAGACTAAGGGACTGATCGGAGCGATTGAGGCGGCCGACGCCATGGTCAAGGCCGCGAACGTGCGTCTCATCGGCAAGGAACGGATCGGTGCGGGCTACGTGACCGTCATGGTCCGCGGCGACGTCGGAGCCGTCAAGGCCGCCACGGATGCCGGCGCCGCAGCGGCGGGCCGAGTGGGCGAGCTCGTCTCGGTTCACGTGATCCCGCGTCCGCACACCGACGTCGAGCTGATCCTCCCGCACGTCGGCGAGGCGAACGCCCAGTAGTCCCACGAACGGCCCTGTCCCCGGCCAGTGAGCGATCGGAGTGGTTGAGATGAGTCGTCACGTCATTGCCGTGAGGAACCTCGAGGACGCCCGTGACGGACGTCTCGTCATCGGAGAGCGGGACCTCGTCACGCCCCTGGCGGCCGAGGAGGCGACCGCCAGGGGCATCAGGATCGAGCGGGCGGGCGAGCAGCGGGCGGCGCCTCCCGCCGCCCCCGCCCCGGCGGTCCAGGGCCCGTCCCCGGACGGTGACGCGTTGACGAATATCGTCCGGTCCGTCATCGCCTCCGTTCTCGCGAAGGACGGCGGCGACACCGCCAATGGCGAGGGGCGTGCCGGGCAGGTCAAGCTGTGCCGGCAGTCCGAGGCCGTCCTCGAGGACTTCCCGTTCGCCGGCCCGGGCCCGGACCAGCAGGTCCAGGCCGTCGACGTGGTCACCAGTGAGGACGGTCCACTCGCAGCGGGCTACCTGACTCTCACCGCAGGTACCTTCCCCTGGACCCTCACCTACGACGAGGTGCAGGTCGTGCTCGAGGGGGAGTTGCACATCGGGACCGATTCTGGCGTGCGGGTGGGCCGTGCCGGTGACGTCCTCTACGTGCCCAAGGGCTCCGCCATCACCTTCGGCACTCCTTCCTGGGCCAAGTTCGTCTACGTCACCTTCCCCTCCAACTGGGCGGAGGGCCGGTGACGATCGGCGCCGACCCGGGCCCAGGGGCCCGGGCGGGGGCCTCCGCGTGAGCCCCGTCCGCCGGTGCCGGCGGACGCATTCGAATGATCCCGGACCTGTCGGCCGGGACAGCCCCGACGTGGCTGCGCCTCGTTCGGACCACAACCCGGCAGACCTGATTCCCATCGCGACACAGAATGATGTGAGGAGTGGATGACCCATGGACGCCAATGAAGTCATCGTGTGGATCTTGATGATCTGCATGCTGCTTGGTGCGATCGACCGGATGATCGGCAACAAGTTCGGCCTCGGCGAGCAGTTCGAGGAGGGCCTCAATGCAATGGGCCCGTTGTCGATCTCGATGGTCGGCATCGTGTGCCTGGCGCCTGACCTGGCGAAGATCCTGAACCCGGTGATCAACCCCGTCTTCCAGCTGTTCGGGGCGGACCCCGGCATGTTCGCGGGGACGCTGCTCGCCATCGACATGGGCGGCTGGCCGCTGGCGCAGGAGATGTCCGCCACACCGGAGGCGGCCGAGCTGTCTGGTCTCATCCTCGGCTCGATGATGGGCGCGACGATCGTCTTCACGATCCCCGTCGCCCTCGGCATCATCGAGAAGGAGGACCGCGGCTATCTGTCCAAGGGCATCCTCGCCGGTGTCGTCACCGTCCCGGTCGGCGTCTTCGTCGGCGGTCTCGTGGCGGGTTACAGCCCGGTCATGATCCTGCGCAACCTGGTGCCGATCATCATCTTCGCCCTCCTCATCGCCCTGGGTCTGTGGCGCTTCCCCGACAAGATGACCAGGGGATTCGAGATCTTCGGCAGGATCCTCGTCATCGTCATCACCGTCGGCCTGGCCATCGGTGTCTTCGAGTTCATGACCGGGGTCGCGATCATGCCGGAGGGCTGGGAGCTCACCCCGGTCACCGAGGGCTTCTCCATCGTGGCCTCGATCGCCATGATGCTGATGGGCGCCTTCCCCGCCGTGCACCTGATCATCAGGCTGCTCGGCAAACCGCTCGGCAGGGTCGGCCGGCTCATCGGGATCAACGAGTCGGCAGCCGGTGGTTTCATCGCCACCTTGGCCAACAACATCCCGATGTTCCAGATCTTCAAGGACATGGATCCCCGCGGCAAGGTCGTCAATGCGGCCTTCGCAGTGAGCGCGGCCTTCATGTTCGGCGACCACCTGGGCTTCGTCGCCGGCGCCGAGCGCACGATGATCGTCCCGGTCATCATCGGCAAGGCAGTCGGCGGCGTCACCGCCATCGCCCTGGTCCTGCTCCTCTTCGGCAAGACCCTGCCCACGGCGCACAAGAACCAGGGCGCCGAGCAGGAGGGGACCGCCGCGGCCAGGGCTAGCGACTGACCACGACGCCCATCCGCCGGGGCTGATGCCCCGACCCTGGTGCGGATCGCCCGTCCCCAGCTGCTGGGGACGGGCTTCGTGCGTCCGCTGAGACCATGTTTGCGATGGCAAGTCAAAAACTTGGGATCGTGATGACCGGATGACCGACAGGAGTGTTATCGTCTAAGTATCGAAAACCTCGGTGATCCGACTCTGCGACATGGAGGAGTCATCATGACGGCCGGAGAACTACCAACACGGGCCGAGCGCCTCAACAGACTGCCCTTCTCGTCCGAGCACGGAAAGCTGCTCGTCGGTTCCGGTGTCGGCTGGGCGCTCGATGCCATGGACGTTGGCCTCATCAGCTACGTCATGACGGCACTGGCGGCCCAGTGGGGGCTCTCGAACGGGCAGCTCAGCTGGATCGGCTCGATCGGTTTCGTCGGCATGATGATCGGCGCATCGGTCGGCGGCCTGCTCGCCGACCGGCTGGGCCGACGGAACGTCTTCGCCCTGACACTGCTCGTCTACGGCATCGCCACTGGCGCGGCCGCCTTCTCCACGGGTGTGGCCATGCTCATCTGCCTGCGGCTGATCGTGGGCCTCGGGTTGGGGGCCGAGCTGCCCGTCGCCTCGACGCTCGTCAGCGAGTTCGCACCGCAACGCATCAGAGGGCGCATGGTCGTCTGGCTGGAGAGCTTCTGGGCCCTGGGGTGGATCCTCGCCGCCCTGCTCGGGTACTTCCTCGTTCCCCGGACCATTGGCGGGTGGCCCGGCTGGCGGTGGGCCCTGCTGGTGGGCATCGTCCCGACCGTCTACGCACTCGTCGTCCGGCACGGCCTACCCGAATCGGTCCGTTTCCTCGAGTCGGCCGGGCGTCTTGAGCAGGCGGAGGCCTCCGTCCGTGTCTTCGAACGATCGGCCGGTGTCGAACCCGAGGTCGACGAGGCGACGGCGGTCTCCGCCACGCCGCTGAGCGCGTCGCCGAAGGGGAGGGGCACCCGCTCCCTGTTCGCCCCGGCGCACCGCCGTTCGACGACCGCCCTGTGGCTGGTCTGGTTCTTCGTCAACCTGAGTTACTACGGTGCCTTCACCTGGATGCCGACCCTGCTCTACCGTCAGGGGCACTCGCTGGTGCACTCCATGGGGTACACGCTGGTCATCACCCTGGCCCAGCTTCCTGGCTATGCGGTCGCCTCCTGGCTGATCGAGCGCTGGGGCAGGCGTCCGACGCTGGCGAGCTTCCTGTTGGCCTCGGGGGTCTCGGCAATGGTGTTCGGCCTGCAATCCGGTGCGGCGGGCATCATGATCGCCGGTTGTGCGCTCAGCTTCTTCAACCTGGGGGCGTGGGGGGCGTTGTACGCGATCGGACCCGAGATCTACCCGACTGCCCTGCGCGGGGCGGGCACCGGCGCGGCCTCTGCCGTGGGGCGGGTGGCCGGTATCATCGCCCCGCTCGTCGTGCCGCTCATCCTGCGCGGCGGGTACGCCCTCGTCTTCACCGTCTTCGCGGTGAGCTTCGTCATCGCGGCCGTCTCCGCCCTGTTCCTGCCCGAACTCAAGAGCCAGGACATGATCGAGTGACCGGGCGCCGACCCGCTCGGCGCGCCGGCACCCGTGCCGAGGCGATTACCCGGTGATGAGGCTGTGCCCCATCCAGGTGCGGACCTGAGCGGGGGAGTGGCCGCAATCGAGCCACAGCTGTGCGGCGGTGTGGCGCAGGTCGACGAGGCGGCGGCCCTGCCCGGTGTGCGGCCAGTCGAGCGCGCGAAGCACCGAGGTGCGGTGCAGCTGGCAGCCGCGGTCGGTGGTCATGGCCAGCTGGTCCGGGCGGGAGCCGGCAACGAGCTCGGCCAGCGCACGAGTCGCGCACTTCGACAGCGGCACGCGGCGGATCAGCTCGGGACCGAACTCCCGAGTGCTCACGCCCTCGGGCATGGACCGGCGGACGACCAGACAGCCCTCGCGCAGGTGCACGTCCGAGACGAGCAGGGCGCGAGCCTCGGCCCAGCGCAGGCCGGTGTGGGCCAGGACGAGCATGACCAGTGCCAGCCGGCGATCCCTTGCCTGCCACAGCCGGAACGCGGCGTGCAACTCGGGCGCCGTGAACGGCATCGCGGAGGTGGCCTGCTTGACCGGCTGGCGCGTCGGCTGCTGGGGCATGGGGGAGTCGTCGATGACTCCCTGAGCCCGCAGCCAGCTGAAGAACGACGACAGGCTGGCGCGGTAACGACGAACCGAGAGTTCACTGAGTCCCCGCGAGCGGAACCGCGCGAGCAGCCTGCTCACGGCCGGCTGGGTGAGGGCGCGGGGGTCCTGACTCAGGTAGGACTGCGGGATGAGGCGGAGCAGGTCCTGATCGGTGCGGAGGGTCTTGTCGGCGACGGAGCCGGCGCGTGTGGCGAGCCATACGTGGAGGTAGGTGTCCAGGCGGGGGGTCATCTGGGTGGAGGGCAGAAGATGAAGGAGGGGTGTCGAACCCGATTCGCCCCCACGGGGCTGTTCAATGTGCCAGCTCGTGGCGCTCATGATGTCATCCTTTCGCTGCAGAGCACGGTGACATCACGGTCACCGGTGCATTCGCGACAGCGGTAGAAGGTTTGATCACCAGAGCGAGCATTCCGACTCGCCAGCGTTGAGCTGGCTCACGGCTGCGCGTCAGTGCCGGTTTCTCACCGGCTTCCCTCGCAAAGGTGATGTGTTCTGTTGTGCAAATCATATCGCCTGCCCGCCGGGCCGGGAACGCTCGGGCCCGGCGAAGGCGCTCGGTCATGGGGTGATCCGCACCGCGAGGGGCTCCCTGCCCCGTGCGGGGGCGGTCAGCGGGTCAGGTGTTCTCGGGATCCTGGGCGGTGCAGTCGGGGCAGGTGCCGAAGATCTCGACATGGTGCTCGGGGCTGGTGAAACCGTGCTCGGCGGCGATCGCCTCGGCCCATTTCTCGGCCGGGCCGCCGCTGATCTCGACGGTGCGCCCGCAGGTGCGGCAGATCAGGTGGTGGTGGTGGCGGATCGTCAGGCAGCGCCGGTAGGCCATCTCGCCCTCCGGCGTGCGCCATGTGTCGGCCTCGCCGTTGTCGGCCAGCGAGTTCAGGACGCGGTAGACGGTGGCCAGGGAGGCGTGCTCGCCTGCCATGACCAGCTCGGCGTGCAGCTGCTGGGCGGTCCTGAAATCCCGTCCTTCGCCGAGGGTCTGCTTGATGAGCCGGCGCTGACGCGTGTTGCGCGGGGGCGTCTTGGTGTCCTGCGACGTGGACTTCTCAGCGCTCATCGGCCTTTCTCTCCATCTGCGATATCGGGAAGTCGGGCAGCTGCTCCGAGGAACCGCGGTCGGTGGCGGGGGTGGTGCCTTCGGTGCGGACGTGCCCACCTGCAGCTCTCACTATAGGGTCATCCTCGCTCGTCAGCGACCTCCTGCGACGCAACAGCGTCCCGATCGGCGTGCTGACCATGAAGACGACGATGGCGCTCACGACGATCGTCGCGCCGGGCGCCGTGTTCCAGTAGAAGGAGCCGATGACGCCGACCGCGCTGACCGCCAGACCGATGCCCATAGCCACCGTCAATGAGCGTCTGAAGCCGGTCACCAGGTTGTTCGCGGCCGCGACCGGAACGACCATCATGGCACTCACCAGGAGGAGCCCGACGGTGCGCATCGACACTGCGACGGCCACCGACGCCATGACGACGATGCACAGTTCCAGCGCTCGCACCGGTAGCCCCTGGCTCCGGGCGTACTCCTCGTCGGCGCAGACGGCGAAGAGCTGAGGCGCCAGACCGAGGCAGAGCGTCACGATGACGAGTGTCATGGCAGCCACGACGATGACATCCGAGGCGCTCACCGTCGTCAGCGAACCGAAGAGGTACTGCGAGAGCACACCGGAGCCCTTGCCCGAGATCCCGGCCATGAGGACGCCGGCGGCGAGCCCGCCGTAGAACAGGATCGCCAGGCCCACATCGGCTGGGGCCCGGCCGCTCTGACGAGCCAGCTCGATCGCCACGGCGCCGATGACGCAGACGACGATGGCCACGGGGGTGGGGGCCCAGCCGGTGATCAGTGCCAGGCCGACGCCGGCGATGGCGACGTGGCCGAGACCGTCACCGAGCAGTGACAGGCGCCGTTGGACGATGTACGTGCCGACGGCCGGGCTCATGATGCCGGAGAGCAGCGCTGCGACGAGTGCCCGCTGCATGAACGCGAGGGCGAAGATCGACATGTCAGTGTCCCTCTCCGGTGTCGAGTGGTCTCACGAGCCCTGGATCGGGCAGATAGGGTTCGGGCCCGGGCGCGGCGCGGTGGTGACCGCCGGTTCCATTGGCATCACTCGGCTCGAGCGGGCCGTCGTAGACCTTGTGACCGGTGCGGAGCATGACGCAGCGGTCGATGATCTGGGCCATCGGCCCCAGTCCGTGCAGGACGACCAGGATCGACAGGCCGTCCGATGTGAGGGTGCCGAACAATTCCGTGAGGCTCTTCTGGGTGTCGAGATCGAGGGCGGCCAGGGGCTCGTCCATCACCAGGAGCTCGGCCTGGCTGGCCAGGGCTCGCGCGAGGAGCGCCCGCTGCTGCTGACCGCCGGAGAGGATGCCGATCGGGTCCTTGGCCCGCGCCGACAGGCCGACGCGTTCCAGGGACTCGTCGATGACTGCCCGGTCAGTCGCGCTCAGCCGGCGGAATGCTCGGCGATGGGCGAGGCGGCCGGTGGACACGATCTCGCGGACGGTCGCGTTCGCCACCGAGGACTGCCCCCGTTGCGGCACGTAACCGATGCGCTGCCACTGAGTGAACCGGGACAACGGCTCGCCGAACAGCCAGACGGTACCGGCACTGATGGGTACGAGCCCGAGCAACGCCTTGACCAGGGTCGACTTGCCCGAGCCGTTGGCGCCGAGCAGGGCGACCGCCTCGGCCCGGCGCACCTGCATGTCGATGTCGACGAGAATCTGGTGCCCGCCCAGGCTGACGCACAGGTCACGACAGGCCAGGACGTCCTCGCTTCCGATGGTCATGGTGCTCTTCTTCCTGCTGTTGCCGTGGGTCCGGTGCCGGCCGGTCGGCTGGATGCGCGTCGTGCGTTGGCGCCCGCCAGGGGCGGGCGCCAACGCACGACGGAGCGGGCGACGCGGGAAACGTCAGCCGCACTGGTTGGCCGTCTCGAGGGCGGCCAGATTCGACCGCATGACCTCGATGTAATCACTGCCCCTCGACTCGTCGGTAATGCCCTCGAGGGGGTCGAGGACGTCGGTGGTCAATCCGAGATCACCCGCGATGGAACTGGCCACCTTGTCCGAGACGAGGGTCTCGTAGAAGATCGTCGTCACGCCGTTCTCCCTGGCCAGCTGCTGCACTGCTGCGATACGTGCGGGCGACGGCTCCTCGTCGGGGGACAGCCCGGCGATGCTGATCTGGTTGAGGCCGTAGCGAGTGGCGAGGTAGCCGAAGGCCGCATGCGTCGTCACGAAGCTCTTCTGCTGGCAGCTGCTGAGCGTCGAGTAGTCGGAGTCGAGCTGCTGGAGCTGCTCGACGAGCGTCTCGGCGTTCGACGCGTACTGGTCGGCATGGTCGGCGTCCAGCTCGCTGAGCCTGTCACGCACCGCGTTCGTGATCGTGATCATGTTCTGCGGGTCGAGCCACTCATGGGGATCCTTGGTGAACTCGTCCCCGTCCTCGTCGTGCTCACCCTCGGAGTCCTCCTCGCCGTCGGTCAGGTCGATGGACCCGGCCGGGTCCTGGAGGGTGACGATCGACGCCACGTCGATCGCGCCCCTCGGCGTGTTCTGCGCAATGGCCTCGTCGACCGCGGCCTGGAACCCGGTCTGGTAGAGCACGAGGTCGGCCTGGCCGATCGAGGCGATCTGCTGGGCGGTGAGTTCCAGCTCGTGCGGCTCGGCGCCGGGCTGGGTCAGGTTGGAGACGTGCACGTGCTCGCCGCCGACCCGCTCTGCGACGAACTGGAACGGGTAGAAGGCCGCGACCACGTCCACCGTGTCGGTGTCCGCCCCCGACGAGCCCGAGGAACAGCCGGTCAGGGCAAGGGCACAGGCCAGGGCGGCGGCGACGGCATGGCGGGGAGCACGCAGGAGTCGGTCTTTCATGAGAACCATTCTGAGACGATGGTCACAGAAATGCAAATGATTCGCAAAAACTGAGGTTGTCCTCAGCTTCGCGCCTCGCACCGCCCGCGGCCCGTGACTCGGATGTCCGCGCAGCGGCGCGCCGACATGGTGGCGGGCATGCTTCGGGCATGATGGGTCGGGGCCCGTGGGCCCGCAGCCGGTGCCAGCCAGGTATCGGCCCGTAGCCGGGACATCCGGCGTGACGAAGGAGCCATCAGTGGCAGAGAGCAAACTCGACAAGGTCATCGGCCTGTGCAAGCGGCGTGGATTCGTCTTCCCGTGCGGTGAGATCTACGGCGGTACCCGCGCGGCATGGGACTACGGCCCCCTGGGCGTCGAGCTCAAGGAGAACATCAAGCGTCAGTGGTGGCGCTCCACGGTCACCAGCCGCGGCGACGTGGTGGGTCTGGACTCCTCCGTCATCCTGCCCTCGCAGGCGTGGGTCGCCTCTGGTCATGTCGCCGTCTTCAACGATCCCCTCGTCGAGTGTCTCAGCTGTCACAAGCGGTTCCGCGCGGACCAGCTTCAGGAGGAGTACGCGAACCGCAAGGACATCGCCGACCCGGACTCGGTCGATCTCGCCGAGGTGCCCTGCCCCAACTGCGGGACGAGGGGCCAGTACACCGAGCCGCGTGACTTCAACATGATGCTCAAGACCTATCTGGGGCCGGTCCAGGACGAGTCCGGGCTGCACTACCTTCGCCCGGAGACGGCCCAGGGCATCTTCATCAACTTCAAGAACATCCTCAACACCACGCGCATGAAGCCCCCGTTCGGTGTCGCGCAGACCGGGAAGAGCTTCCGCAACGAGATCACGCCCGGGAACTTCATCTTCCGCACCCGCGAGTTCGAGCAGATGGAGCTGGAGTTCTTCGTCGAGCCGGGCACCGACGAGGAGTGGCACCAGTACTGGATCGATCATCGCAGGGCGTGGTACACCGGCCTGGGGATCGCCGACGAGAACCTGCGGTTCTACGAGCACCCCGCCGAGAAGCTCTCGCACTACTCCAAGCGGACCGTCGACATCGAGTACAGGTTCGGCTTCGCAGGCGGTGACTGGGGCGAGCTCGAGGGCATCGCCAACCGCACCGATTTCGACCTGGGGACGCACGCCAAGCACTCGGGCGCCGACCTGACCTACTTCGACCAGGCCAGGAACGAGCACTACCTGCCCTATGTCATCGAGCCCTCGGCCGGCCTGACCCGCTCCCTCATGGCATTCCTCGTCGACGCCTACACGGAGGACGAGGCGCCGAACACGAAGGGCGGGGTCGACAAGCGCACCGTCCTGCGGCTCGATCCGCGCCTGGCACCGGTCAAGGCGGCCGTGCTTCCGCTGAGCCGCAACGAGCGGCTCTCGCCCAAGGCCCGCTCGCTGGCCGATGAGCTGCGTGGGTACTGGAACATCGACTTCGACGACGCCCAGGCCATCGGCAAGCGCTACCGCCGCCAGGACGAGATCGGCACGCCCTACTGCGTGACCGTCGACTTCGACAGCCTCGACGATGACGCCGTGACGGTGCGCGAACGGGACGGCATGACGCAGGAGCGCATCGCGATCTCCCAGGTGAGGGACTACCTGGCCACCCGCCTGGTCGGCTGCTGAGTCCGGCTCCGCCGCCCGGTCCCTCCGGTCGGGATCTGCGGTTCGGTGCCGTTCGCCCGCGCCGACGCGGCCCTGTGGAAGCGGGCGGCGCGGGCGATAGCATCGTGCTGTGTCGAGTGAGCCGTTCCGGGATGGTCGTGGCGTGGCCAAGTTCCGCCACGAGGTCATCGCCGCGGTCCTGCGCGTGGCGCCGGGCCGGGAGCGGCTGCAGGTGCTGACCTGGCGCCGCACCAGGGAGCCCTTCACGGGCGAGTTGGCGTTGCCCAGCGGGCCGGTCGACGCCGGCGAGACGATGGACGCGGCCTTGGAGCGGCATCTGGCGACCAAGCTCGACCTGACCGATCTCGGTCACTGCGAGCAGCTCGTGACACTGTCCGACCCCGAGCGCGATCCCTTCGAGCGCACCATCGCCACGGCCTATGTGGGGCTGGTCGGTCCCGACGTGGAGCCGGGCGCCGGCTCGGCGGGGCAGTGGGTGCCGCTGGCCCGGCTCGGCCAGATGGCCTTCGACCACCGCCGGATCGTCGACGAGGCGCTCGACCGGGTGCGGGCGAAGATGTCGTACACCAACATCGCCTATGCCCTGGCCCCTGTCGAGTTCACCCTCGCCCAGCTGCGCGACCTGTACATCGACGTGCTCGGCTACGAGGTCGACGCGACCAACCTGGGGCGCGTCCTGAGCCGGCGCGGACAGATCATCGCGACAGGCCGTCTCACCACGCCGGGGGTCGGTGGTGGACGTCCCGCGCGGACCTATAGATTTAGGTCATCGAGGTACTGCGTGACGGACCCGTTTGCGGTTCTCAGACCCGTTAACCCGGCCAACTCGACAAAATAGGTCTGCAAATCGTCCCAAAAGGTGCGCCCCAGTGCTGCGAGCCCCCGGTGAAGGGCATATGGTATGACCAATTCATCACCCGATTGGAGTAACTCATGAGCGTCATCGAGAAGGCGCGGGGACAGGGGGACACGGTCGTCCGGCCGAAGCTGAACCAGCATCCGTCGAACGTGACCCTGAAGCTGATCATGGCCGCCACGGGCACGATCTTCGTTCTCTTCGTCTTTGTCCACATGGTCGGTAACCTCAAGCTGTTCCTTGGCGCTGAGGACTACAACGCGTACGCGGCCTTCCTGCGCACCTTCCTCTTCCCGTTCCTGCCCTACGAGGGCCTGCTGTGGGTCATGCGCCTGGCGCTGGGTGTCAGCCTCATCCTGCACGTGTGGGCCGGCCTGACGATCCACGCCCGTGGACGCAAGGCGCGCGGCAAGTTCTCCCGCAAGGGCATGAAGAAGAAGGCGTGGTTCGCCAAGTACATGGTCGTCGAGGGCGTCCTGCTCTTCGTGTTCATCATCGTCCACCTGCTCGACCTCACGATCGGCCGCGGCGTCGCCAGTTCGGAGTTCGAGGAGGCCACGTACGAGATGGTGGGCAACCAGATGGTCGTCCATGCCCACGCGTACGAGAACCTCGTCGCGAGCTTCTCCCGTCCGTGGATGGCCGCCTTCTACACGCTTCTCATGGTCGTCGTCGCCCTGCACATCGGTCAGGGCGGCTGGAACGCCATCAATGACTTCGGCGGCACCGGGCCGCGCCTGCGCAAGATCTGGCTGATCGCCTTCCTGCTCATTGCTCTGATCATCATGGTTTGCAACGGGGCCCTGCCCATGCTCGTCCTGTTTGGGGTGATCTCATGACCAACATCATCAAGAACGTCATCGGTGCCGTGGCGGACAAGCTCGACGTCACGACGCCAGCTGCGGCCCCGGCGGCCCCGCCAGCAGCCGCCTCCGGCGATCACGGTTCCGGACGTCCCTTCGTCCGCCCCAATGACGCCCCGCGCAACCGTGACATCCTCGGCCCGGCACAGAAGGCCGCCGGTTACGAGGTCGGGCCCGAGCTCGACGCCAACGTCCCCGAGGGCGATCCGCTGACCGCCTGGGCGCGCCGCCAGGACGAGTACAAGCTGGTCAACCCGGCCAACCGCCGCAAGATGAAGGTCATCGTCGTCGGCACCGGCCTGTCCGGCTCCGGCGCCGCGGCGACGCTCGGCCAGCTCGGCTACGACGTCGACTGCTTCTCCTTCCACGACTCGCCGCGCCGCGCCCACTCGGTGGCCGCCCAGGGCGGCATCAACTCGGCCCGCGCCCGAAAGATCGACGGCGACTCGCTCAAGCGCTTCGTCAAGGACACCGTCAAGGGCGGCGACTACCGCGGCCGCGAGGCCGACGCCGTCCGCCTGGGTATCGAGTCGGTCAAGGTCATCGACCACATGTACGCCATCGGTGCCCCGTTCGCCCGCGAGTACGGCGGCCAGCTGGCCACCCGCTCGTTCGGCGGCGTGCAGGTCTCGCGCACCTACTACACCCGTGGCGAGACCGGTCAGCAGCTCGAGGTCGCCTGTTACCAGGCGCTCGAGGAGCAGATCGACGCCGGCACCGTGAAGATGCACAACCGCATGGAGATGCTCGACCTGGTCGTGGCCGACGGTCGTGCGCAGGGCATCATCACCCGTGACCTGCTCACCGGTGAGATCCGTGGCTGGACGGCGCACGTGGTCGTGCTCTGCACCGGCGGCTACGGCTCGGTCTACCACTGGTCGACGCTGGCCAAGGGATCGAACGCCACGGCGACGTGGCGGGCGCATCGTCACGGCGCCTACTTCGCCAGCCCCTGCTTCCTGCAGTTCCACCCGACAGCTCTCCCGGTCAGCCAGCACTGGCAGTCCAAGACGACGCTGATGTCGGAGTCGCTGCGCAACGACGGGCGCATCTGGGTGCCGAAGAAGGCCGGCGACGACCGGCCCGCCAATGAGATCCCCGAGGACGAGCGCGACTACTACCTGGAGCGCAAGTACCCCTCGTTCGGCAACCTCACCCCGCGTGACGTGGCCTCCCGCAACGCCCGCACCCAGATCGAGTCCGGTCACGGTGTCGGCCCGCTGCACAACTCGGTGTACCTGGACTTCAAGGACGCCATCAACCGACTGGGCAAGGCGACGATCAAGGAGCGCTACGGCAACCTGTTCGACATGTACCTCGACTGCACGGGCGAGGACCCGTACGAGGTGCCGATGCGCATCGCCCCCGGCGCCCACTTCGCCATGGGTGGCCTGTGGGTCGACTTCGACCAGATGAGCAACATCCCCGGCCTGTTCGTCGGCGGTGAGGCGTCGAACAACTACCACGGCGCGAACCGTCTGGGCGCCAACTCGCTCCTGTCGGCCAGCGTCGACGGCTGGTTCACCCTGCCGCTCTCGGTGCCGAACTACCTCGCCGGTTTCGTCGGCAAGCCCGTCCTGTCCACCGAGGCCCCCGAGGTGCGCGAGTCGATCGCCTACGTCGAGGAACGCATCAACAAGCTGACGAACAACAACGGCACCCGCCGTCCCGAGTGGTTCCACCGCCGCCTGGGTGACATCCTCTACGAGGGCTGTGGCGTGAGCCGTGACGAGGCGGGCCTCGTCAAGGCCCTCGGCGAGATCCGCGAGCTGCGTGAGGAGTTCTGGCGCGACGTGAAGGTCGTCGGCTCCGACAACCGTCTCAACCAGGAGCTCGAGAAGGCCGGCCGGGTGGCCGACTTCCTGGAGCTGGCAGAGGTCATGGTCCTCGACGCCCTGGACCGCCGCGAGTCCTCCGGTGCGCACTTCCGCACCGAGTACGCCACCCCCGAAGGCGAGGCCAAGCGGAACGACGACGACTGGTGCGCCGTCTCCGCATGGGAGACTCGTCCCGATGGCACCCATGTCCGCCACAGCGAGCCGCTCAACTTCTCGCTGATCGATCTGCAGGTGAGGGATTACCGATGAAGGTCACACTCGATATCTGGCGCCAGGACGGACCCGACGCCGAGGGTTACTTCGAGACCCACGTCATGGAGGACGTCGAGCCCGAGCTCAGCCTCCTCGAGATGCTCGACCAGCTCAACGACGAGATCGTTGAGGCCGGCGGTGAGCCGATCGTCTTCGAGTCGGACTGCCGCGAGGGCGTCTGTGGCTGCTGCGGTTTCCTCGTCAACGGCAAACCGCACGGCCCGCTGGCCAACACGCCGGCCTGTCGCCAGCACCTGCGCTCGTTCCCCGAGGTCACGCACTTCACGATCGAGCCCTTCCGCTCGGCGGCCTTCCCGGTCATCCGCGACCTCGCGATCGACCGGGCGGCTCTCGACGAGCTCGTCGAGGCCGCCGGTCACGTCAACGTCATGACCGGTACCGCCCCGGACGCCGACACCGTGCCGCAGGATCACCTGACGGCCGAGCAGGCCATGGACTACGCCATCTGCATCGGCTGCGGCGCCTGCGTCGCGGCCTGCCCGAACGGCGCGGCCATGCTGTTCGCCGGCGCCAAGCTCGCCCACCTGGCCAAGATGCCGCAGGGCAAGCAGGAGCGCAGCCGCCGGGCCCGCAAGATGGTCTCCATGCTCGACGAGAACTTCGGCCCGTGCTCGCTGTACGGCGAGTGCGCGGTGTCCTGCCCGGCAGGCATCTCGCTGACCGCCATTGCCACGGTGAACAAGGAGCGCTGGCGCTCGGTGCTGCGCGGCCGTCACTCGCGTGAGACCTGATCCGTCTGTCCGATCGATTGAGACTCGTGGGGCTCGGTGCTTCGGCGCCGGGCCCCACGAGCGTCCCCGGCTCGGTGCGCCGCTGCCCTTGCCGCGGAGTGGATAATCGTTCGGCGTGGATGTCGTCCTGCTCATCGGTGTCGCCGCACTGTTCGTCATCGCGCTGAGCGACCGGCTGGCCGAGTGGGCCGGGCTGGTCGCCCCCGTGGTGCTGCTCGTTCTGGGCACGGGGGTTGCGACGATCCCCGCCGTGCCGGCTCTGCACGCCGACCCCGACATCATCCTTCAACTGATCCTGCCGGGATTCCTGTACGCCTCGGCGGTGAGGATGCCGCTGCTGGAGTTCCGGCGCAATCTCGGTCCCATCGCGGCATTGTCGGTGCTGCTCGTCATCGCTACGGCAGTCGCCGTCGGGCTGGTTCTGCACGCGATCGTGCCCGGCCTGGGGCTGGCGGCGGCCATCGCCCTGGGAGCCATCGTCAGCCCGACCGATGCCGTGGCCACGTCGATCACCCGCAAGGCCGGCGTCAGCCAGCGCGTCATCTCTGTTCTCGAGGGCGAGGGCCTGGTCAATGACGCCTCGGCGCTCGTCGTGATGTCCTCCGCCCTCGTGGCCACGACGGGGCAGGTCACGGCCGGGCAGGTGGTGGGCTCGTTCTTCTGGGCAGTGATATCCGCCGTCGTGGTCGGCCTGATCGTCGGCAACGAGGTGCTCTGGCTCCGGGCCCGCAGCTCGTCGGTGACGACCGACATGCTCATGTCACTGGCCACGCCGTACGCGGCCTTTCTCCTGGTCGAGCACATCGGGGGATCAGGCCTCATCGCGGCTGTCGTCTGCGGACTCGTCGAGGGATACCGCTCGACCTCGCTGCTGACACCATCCCAGCGGTCGGCGAACCGGACGACCTGGGCCGAGATCTCGCTCGTGCTCGAATCGAGCGTCTTCCTGCTCATGGGGCTCCAGCTGCCGGCCGCACTGGCCGATGACGAGCAGGCGCCACTGGGGAGGATTCTCGTGCTGTCGGTGATCGTCATCGCGGTGGTCCTGGCCGCCCGGGCCTGCGTCGTCGCCCTCATGCTCGTCGTGGCCCGCCGCCACGCGGCCCGGCGTGCCCGGCGCACGTCGACCGTCAGGACCCTGATGGGCGCCCACCACCGTGACCGGCCCGAACGCCCGGTCACGCGGCGGCAGCGGCGCAGGGCGGCGTGGCTCGCCCTGCGCATGGAACGGGCGCTGGCAGACATCGACTACTACACCCAGGAACGTCTAGGCGCCCGCGAGGGGGCGACCATCGTCTGGGCCGGCATGCGCGGTGCCGTGACCGTCGCCGCGGCCCAGACCCTGCCGACTGATCTGCCCGGGCGGCCGGTGATGATCCTCATCGCCTTCTTCGTCGCCTCGATCTCACTGGTCGCGCAGGGCGGTTCGCTGGGCGCCTTCGTTCGGCTCGTGCGTCCTGCGCAGGCCGCGCGGGCATCGGCCCAGGAGAGGGCCGAGCTGCGGGAGATCATGCACGAGGCGGCGGCCCGCGTGCCCCCGCCCGCCGAACTGCGCGAGGCCGGTGCTGGCCGGGGCGCGACGATCCTCGACGCCGACGAGAACGACGAGTCCGCGCTCGTGACTCGGGCGGAGAACCTGCTCGGCAGGGCCCGTACGGGCCGGCTGAGCTCCCAGGACAGGCACCTGGCCGGCGTGGCCGGCGAACACGCCCTGCGGGCCGTGAAGGCCCAGCGCGAGACCCTGCTGAGGGTGAACCAGACGGGCAAGTACAGCCCGGCCGGACTCACCGCCATGCTGCGTCTGCTCGACGCCGACCAGACGAGCCTTGAGCTGCGCATGCAGATGTACCGCGAGGAACAGTGAGGAGGCCGGTCGGGGCCGTACCCTGCCGGCCGTCGCACGCCACCGGGCAGGCGACAAACCCTGCCTGATCGGTTCCTCCTTCGGCACGGCATCGGCTGTCTGAGCCCCAGCCCCCTCGGTGCCCGCCGTTCGTGCCCCGGCAAGGGGGTTTCGGCGCGGCGGGGCAGGCGACGACCCGCAGCCGCCCATGGCTCTGGCCGGGGTTGATCCATTAGGCTCAGCTCATGTCCGGTGGCGACGTTGCCGCCGTACCGACCGCGGCGGAGCCCGCGGGTTACGAACACCGCCGGCTCTGACACGGGTCAACACCCAACCCCTTCGAGTTCTGTTGCGTGAGGAGGCATCGTGAAGGGTTACGCCATGTTGAGGATCGGTGAGGCCGGTTGGATCGAGAAGGCCGAGCCGGTGTGCGGGCCATTGGACGCGGTGTGCCGTCCGGTGGCGTTGGCGCCGTGCTCGTCCGACATTCACACCGTGTACGAGGGCGGGGTCGGTGAGCGCCATGACATGGTGCTCGGCCACGAGGCGGTCGGCGAAGTCGTCGAGGTCGGCACGTCGGTGCGCGACATCAAGGTGGGTGACCGGGTGATCATCCCGGCGATCACCCCGGACTGGTCCTCGATCGCTGCGCAGGACGGCTACCCGATGCACTCGGGCGGCGCGCTGGGCGGCTGGAAGTTCTCGAACACCAAGGACGGCGTGTTCGCAGAGTTCATTCATGTCAATGACGCGGACGCCAATCTCGCCGTGCTGCCCGAGGGCATTCCCGCCGAGACCGGTGCGATGCTGTCGGACATGGCGACGACGGGTCTGCACGGAGCCGAGCTGGCCCAGATCCGGCCGGGCGATACGACGGTGGTGATCGGCATCGGGCCGGTGGGGCTCATGTCGGTCGCCGGGGCGGCGATCCTCGGTGCGGGCAGGTTGTTCGCAGTGGGCTCGCGTCCCACGTGCATCGAGGTGGCGAAGCAGTTCGGCGCCACCGACATCGTCAACTATCGCGAGGGCGACATCGTCGAGCAGATCATGGAGGCGACCGGGGGCCGGGGCGTCGACCGGGTCGTCGTCGCCGGCGGCGACCTCGGGACCTTCCAGCAGGCCTTCGACGTCCTGAAGCCAGGCGGGCGGATCGGCAACGTCAACTACCTGGGTGAGGGCGATGCGCTGCGGATCAGCCGCGAGTCGTTCCTGGTGGGCATGGGCCACAAGCACCTCGTCGGTGGCCTGACCCCTGGTGGCAGGCGCCGGATGGAGCGCATGACCGAGCTGGTGCTGGCCGGCCGGATCCACCCGGAGAAGATGATCACCCACCGGTTCACGGGTCTGGAGCATGTCGAGGACGGGGTCGAACTGATGCGGCAGAAGCCGCGGGACCTGATCAAACCGGTCATCACCGTCTGAACCGTGCCGGCGGCCGCCCCGCTCGCGGAGACGGGCGGGGCGGCCGCCGAGCCGGAACCGCCCCCGCCCGGCACGGTTCACCAGTGGTCCGTGCCGCGCGTGTTCGCCCTGCGCGACGACCGCCGGACCGGGGTGCCCGCAGTGGTCTGGGCGGATTCCGGCCGCGGTACCGGTCATCGGGCGTTCCGCGCCGAACCCGTGGCGTTCCCCACCGCCTAAGCTTGACGGGTGCCACGCGTCGAACCCCTCGTTCTCACCTCGCCCTCGGGCGGTCGCGTCGAGATCGAGACCCCGGTCGTCCTGGCCCCGATGGCCGGGGTCACCAACGCCGCCTTCCGCACGCTCTGCCAGGAACAGGGGGCCGGGCTGTGCATCTGCGAGATGGTCACCAGCCGCGGCCTGGTCTGCGCGGACCGGCGCGCGGGGGCCATGCTCACCTTCTTCGACGACGAACGCATCCGCAGTGTCCAGACCTATGGCACGAACCCTCCCGTCGTGGCCAGGGCCGTCGAACTG
Source organism: Propionibacterium ruminifibrarum (assembly GCF_900289195.1). Lineage (GTDB taxonomy): Bacteria > Actinomycetota > Actinomycetes > Propionibacteriales > Propionibacteriaceae > Propionibacterium > Propionibacterium ruminifibrarum. The sequence continues at coordinate 17,467 of NZ_OMOH01000002.1, read as the reverse complement.
CTGTGCACCCGGCACGGCGCAGACCACGTCGACCTGAACTTCGGGTGCCCGGTGCCCAAGGTCACGCGCAAGGGCGGTGGGGGAGTCCTGCCCTGGAAGACCGGGCTCGTGCGCGAGATCATCACCGCGGCGGTCCGGGCCGGGGACCGTCACGGCGTGCCCGTGACCGTCAAGACCCGGATCGGCATCGACGACGACCACACCACATGGCGCGACGTCGCCCGGATAGCCCAGGAGGCGGGGGCGGCGGCGATCTGCCTGCACGCCCGCACCGTCGAGGAGGCCTACTCCGGCCATGCCCACTGGGATGTCATCGCCGACCTCGTGAGCGAGGTCGACATCCCGGTGCTCGGCAACGGCGACATCTGGGAGGCAGGCGATGCACTGGCCATGATGGAGCGCACCGGCTGCGCCGGTGTCGAGGTCGGTCGCGGCTGCCTGGGCCGCCCCTGGCTGTTCGCCGACCTGGCGGCGGCGATGTCCGGCGGCGAGCGCCTGACCCTGCCCACGCTCGGCGAGATATGCCGGACCGTGCGCCGTCACGGCGAACTGCTGGCCCGCCAGATGGGCGAGCGGCACGGCCTGACGGACCTGCGCAAGCACATGGCTTGGTACTTCAAGGGTTTCCCGGTCGGCGGCGAGCTGCGCCAGGCGCTCGGCATGATCGACTCCTTCGAACGTCTCGACGAACTGCTCGCCGTCCTCGTCGCCAAGGCCGGAGCCGACTGCCCCTACCCCGCCGGCGTCCTGGGCAGGCCGCGCGGCCGTCAGGGCGCGCTGCGCCGCAGGGTGGTCATGCCGACCGGCTGGCTGGACGACCGCGACGGACGCGACCTGGACCTGTCCGACGCGGAACTGGGCTACTCCGGGAAGGTCGCCTGAACCGGCCGGCCCCGGTGTCGGCGCTCCCGGCCATACTGGTGACCATGACGAGCAGCAGTGGTGGCGGCCGGCGGGATGCGGGCCACGGGTTGGTTGCCACCGCGCGTTCCAGGGCCTGGGCGCGCACCATGAGCGGCCACGAGCACGAGGTGGACGGCGACGACATCGTGCGCCCGCACCGGGACTCGCACCTGCTCATCGGCAGGGGGGAGCCCGTCGGGCGCCTGGCCCGGGAGGAACTCGAGGCCCTCACCCTCCGCGAGGGCGCCGCGCGATCCCACGGGGCCGGCTCCAGGATGCGCGAGGAGGAGCCCGACACCGAACGCACCTGCTTCGAACGCGACCACGACCGCATCGTCCACTCCACGAGTTTTCGGCGCCTGGCCGGAAAGACCCAGGTCGTCGTCTACCCGACCGACCACCAGCGCACCCGCCTGACCCACGCCATCGAGGTCTACCAGGTGGCCACCTCCATCGCCCGCGGCATCGGCGCCAACGTGGCGCTGACCGAGGCCATCGCGCTCGGCCACGACTGCGGGCACGGGCCCGGCGGCCACGCCTCCGAGGAGGCCTTCGACGCGTTCCTGCCCGAGGGTTTCGACCACGGACCCTGGGGGGCCGAGGTCGCCCTGGCCGGCCTGAACCTGTGCGCCGAGACGCGTGACGGCATCGCAAACCACTCGTGGTCGAGCCCGGCGCCGTGCACCATCGAGGGTGAGATCGTCAGCTGGGCCGATCGCATCGGGTACTGCGCCCACGACCTCGAGGACGCCATCCGCGCCGGCATCGTCGAGCCCGGCGACGTGCCGGGCGGGGTCGTCGACGTCATCGGCCTGTCCCTGCGGGAGCAGCTGGCGACGCTCATCGGGGCCGTCGTCACCACCACCACCCGCACCGGTGCCGTCGGCATGGACGCCCGCACGGCTGGCGCACTGGCCGCCCTGCGCCGGTTCAACTACGAACGCATCTACACCCGCCCGGAGTCGCTGGCGCAGTCGCACGCGATGATCGAGGTGCTGCAGCAGCTCGTCTCGTACTACATCGGCCATCCGGGTGACCTGCCGTCCGAGTACCGCGACCTCGACGACCTGACGCGCAGCGCCGTCACCTATGTCGCGGGCATGACCGACCGTTTCGCCTTCGACTGTGCCGAGCGCCTGCTCGGCTGGGATCCGGCGCGGCTGCCGCGGGGCGTGGGGCACGGGGCCTGACGACGTCCGCGGCCCATTCGGCCCCGAAACTTCGCCCGGCCCCGCCCGGCGCGGGCCCAGGATCCGGACCGGGCTCTGTGCCGGGCCACCCGCCGGGGCCGGCCCCGCCCCGGGCGTGGGGAACCCTGGCGGATGCGGCGGCGGTCGTCGGCGGGCAGTAGCCGTGCGCCGGTGATCAGCAGGGTCATGACGAGCACCGTCACCGATTCTGCCGCGAGAATCCCGATGATGACGAGTACCTGGGCGGCCCCCGCCTGGAGCGGCGTACCGCCGCCGAGCAGAACACCGATGAAGGCGCCCGGCAACGTCACGAGCCCCACGGTCCGTGTCCTGTCGAGCGTCGGGATGAGGGACTCGCCGGCGATGGGGCGCACGATGATCCCGATCGCATCGGGCCGCGCGAACCCGAGGGACAACGCCGCCTCGAAGACATCCCGTCCCTCACGCAGGGCCGCGAAGAGCCGCCGCCCGTTCAAGGTGTGGGCGCTCATCGCGTTGCCGACGATGATCGAGCCGATCGGTACGAGCGAGGCGCCGTTGAGCGGCGCCGCACCGGTTGCGAAGATGATCGTCAGGACCGGCAGTACGCCGGCGGCGACCGCCAGCGCCGACCACGCCCAGGCCCGGCGGGCGCCGATCCGTCCCGTCGTCGTCCACACGGCGACCGCGAACATGGCGGCGACGAACAGCGCGGCGGCCCAGAGCCTCGTGACGGCCGCCACGACGATGAACGAGACGGCGAACAACTGGACGACGGCTCGCGCCGCCGCCCACGGAACCGATCTCAGGAAGGCGAAGCGGCCGGCCCACGCGGCGAGCATCGCCAGTGCGACGAGCAGCGCCAGCGCACCGGCCAGCCGCAGGCTCGGATCGATGGACACGCCAGCATTCTTCCCCAGGACGGGGTGCTTCGTCGTGCCGGGGCACGACCTGAGTCCTGGACTCGCCATTATTCACAGGCTAACCTAAGTAAATCGTTGTCCTAGGGGAACGTGAGGTGATGATGGCAGGGGCATGGCAGATCTACGAGGATCTCCTCGCCGAGATACCCGAGGACGTGACGGTTCACGCAGTGAACGTGGGTGCGCAGTGGACCCGCGTGCTCAACTCGGCCGGGGGAGCCGGGATGGCCTGGACCATGAACGTGAAGTCGCGCCCGGACAGCTTCGAGGGCGTCCTGCTCGAAGGACTGGCGCTGCGTACCGCCGCCGACCTGATCCACAGCTGGAATCTCGCCGAGGCCTCCATCGGCCAGGCGGCCATCAACTCCTGGTACGCCCGTCCGGACTCGGCCGCCGAGAAGGGCTTCGTGGCGACCGGCGAGGGCACGACCTGGCAGCAGGTCTTCGATCCCTACGCCCGGGCGGTTGAGGGCAAGCGGGTCGCCGTCATCGGGCACTTCGGGTTCGCCCGGGACGCCCTGGACCGGGCCGGCGAGTTCTACTGCCTGGAACGCCACCCGCAGCCCGGCGACTACCCGGACACCGCCTGCGAGTACATCCTGCCCGAGTGCGATTACGTGTTCATCTCCGGGTCGAGTTTCGTCAACAAGACGGCGCCGCGCCTGCTGGAGCTGTCCCGGGACGCCCACACCGTGCTCGTCGGACCCTCCACCCCGCTGCACCCGATGCTCTTCGACTACGGGGCCGACACCGTCACCGGCTTCGTCGCCACCGACCCGCAGCTGCTCGACCGGGCACTCGGCGGAGTCAACATGAAGGCGATGTTCCGGGCCGGTCACCGCGTCCACCAGGATCGCCCCGCCGCCTGAACCGCCGCCCGGCCGGTACAACCCGGGTGAAAGAACCACCGGGATGGACCCGGGCGTGGCATACTGACCCTGTCATGTCCCGGGGACGGTGAAAATCCGTACCGGCGGTGAGAGTCCGCGACCCGGCCAACGGCCGGCTGATCTGGTGGAATTCCAGAACCGACAGTCACAGTCTGGATGGGAGGCGCATGGCATGAGTGGACGGCCACCCGTCGCGGCGCACGATCGCCGGACGGGGCCGACCGTGGAACCGGCCGGCCATCCCGGACCGTTCACTCATGGGCCCCGGGCGAGGATGCCGGAGGGGGCCGATGAGTTCACAGTCGGGTCGGGGCGACGGACAGCCGCACGCGCCCACCACGCCACTCGAGGCGCAGGCCATGGCCGTGGCGCTCGACGTCGCCAGGCAGGGCGCCCGGGGCGCGAACCCGCTCGTCGGGGCCACCATCGTTGATCAGAACCGCATCATCGCCGTCGGCCATCACAGGGGCGCGGGCACCCCTCACGCCGAGGTCGACGCCCTGCGCGCGGCCAGCGAGAGCGGACAGGACGTGCGCGGCGCCACCATGGTCGTCACCCTCGAACCCTGTGACCACACCGGCCGCACCGGTCCCTGTTCGCGGGCGCTCATCGACGCCGGGATCTCCCGGGTCGTCTACGCCACGGCCGACCCGCACACCATCGCCTCGGGAGGCGCAGCCAGGCTTCGTGCCGCCGGGGTGGAGACCGTCGAGGGGCTCATGGCGGAGCAGGCCCGTGAACTGAACGACCGCTGGCTGCTCGCCGCCAGGCAGGGCCGGCCATACGTGACGGCCAAGATCGCGCAGAGCCTCGACGGGTGCGTCGCGGCAGCCGATGGCACGAGCCAGTGGATCACCGGCGACCGGGCGCGCCGGTCGGCGCACGCCCTCCGCGCCCGGGCGGACGCCGTCCTCGTCGGCACCGGAACGGTCCTCGCCGACGACCCCAGGCTCACCGCCCGTGACAGGAACGGGGAACCGCTCGGCAACCAGCCCCTGCACGTCGCGATGGGGCTGCGTCCGGTGCCCGACGGCGCGGCGCTGCGCGATGGCCCGTGGCTGCAGATCGCCAGCCACGATCCGGTGCAGGTACTCGCCGAACTGGCGGCCGCCGGCGTCGGGCACGTCCTCGTCGAGGGCGGCCCCACCATCACCGGTGCGTTCATCGACGCCGACCTGGTGGACACCCTCGTCGTCCAGCAGGCACCGCTCATGCTCGGACCCGGCATCCGCTCGACCGGGGCGCTGAACGTCGACACGCTCGGCCGAGCCATCCAATGGCGACTGGATGAACCCGTTCGCACCCTCGACGACAACCTCGAGATCATCCTCCGGCCGTCCCCGCGCCGGCCTGAGAAGACACCTACCCGTGAGGAGAAGCATGTTCACCGGAATCGTTGATGGGCTGGGAACCGTCGTCGAACTCCTGCCCGGAGCGGCCCCGGGCATCACACGTCTGGTCGTCGACACCCACGGCGTCGCAGACGACCTCCCCGTCGGGGGATCGCTGGCCGTCAACGGCGTCTGCCTGACATCGGTCGCCGATCCCGAGCGCCAGGGCGTGTTCGTCGCCGAACTCATGGGCGAGACCATGGACCGCACCAGCCTCGGGCAGGTCGCGCCGGGGGACGTCGTCAACCTCGAACGCTGCGTGCCCGCCGACGGACGCCTCGACGGCCACATCGTGCAGGGACACGTGGACGGCGCCGGGCGGGTCCTGTCGATCACCGAGCAGGGCAGCTGGACGACGCTGCGGGTCGGCGTGCCGAACCGGCTGGCTCCGCAGATCGCCGAGAAGGGCGCCATCGCCGTCGACGGCGTCTCGCTCACCGTCACCGCGGTCAGCGACCCCGACGCCGTGGACAGCTGGTTCGAGGTCGGCCTCATCCCCGCCACACTCACCGGAACCCGCCTCGGCCGCCTCGCCGCGGGTGACATGGTGAACATCGAGACCGATGTCCTCGCCAAGTACCTGAGCCGGTTCATGGCCTTCGCCCCGGCCGAGGCCCGCGAGTGAGCGTCCATCCTGCAGGGCGGGCCCCCGGCGGGTCCGCGCCGGACGTGGAACGCACCGACCCCGTCGCCCTGCCGACCGAGTGGGGGCTCTTCACCGCCCAGTGCTGGCGCATCGACGGTATCGAGCACATGAGCCTGGTCGTCCCGGTACCCGAGGAGACCATCCCGCTCGTGCGGGTGCACTCGGAATGCCTCACCGGTGACGTACTCGGCTCGCACCGCTGCGACTGCGGCGAACAGCTCCACGCCGCCATGGCCATGGTCGCCGAGTCCGGGGGCGCCATCGTCTACCTGCGTGACCAGGAGGGGCGGGGCATCGGCCTGTTCAACAAACTCCGCGCCTACCACCTGCAGGAGCAGGGTCTCGACACCGTGGCGGCCAACGAGAAGCTCGGGCTGCCCGTCGAGGCCCGCAGCTACGCGTCCGCCGCCCTGATCCTGCGGGAGATCGGCATGACACGCATCCGCCTTCTCACCAACAACCCGCTCAAGGCCGTCGGCCTGCGCGCCGCCGGCGTCGAGGTGGCAGGCCTAGAACCGGACCAGGTGCGCGCCCGGCCCGAGAACATCACCTACCTGCGGACCAAACGCGACCGCATGAACCATCTGCTGGACCTGGACTGAAGGAGAGGACCATGGCCGAGACCAACGAGAGCCCCGCCAACGCCATCGAACTGCCTGTTCTCACCCCGGACGCGGGCCGCCACGGCGACGGCAGCCCGGTGAGCGTCGCCGTCGTCGCCGCCAGCTGGTACCCCGAGATCATGGAGGGGCTCATGGCGGGTGCGAACCATGCCTGCGCCGACGCCGCCATCATCCCCGACATCATCCGGGTTCCCGGCAGCTTCGAGCTGCCGCTCGGCGCGCAGACCGCCCTACGCGACCATGACGCCGTCATCGCCCTCGGTGTCGTCGTGCGCGGCGGCACACCCCACTTCGACTACGTCTGCGACGCCGCCACGGCGGGACTCACCAGGGTCAGCCTGGACAGCGGCAAGCCCATCGGCTTCGGCCTGCTGACCTGCGAGAACATCGAGCAGGCGCGAGACCGCGCGGGGCTTCCCGGGTCGGCGAAGGACCACGGCTATGAGGCGACCGTCGCAGCCCTGCGCATGGTGGCCGTCACCGACGGCCGTGGCTGAGCCGGGCCGCCCTCCGGGCGCATAGAATTCGGGCATGGCCGGACGCATCAACGACGAGGACATCGCCCTGGTCAGGGAGCGCGTCCGGATCGATGACGTCGTCGGATCCTATGTGACGTTGCGCAACGCCGGCGGGGGCTCGCTCAAGGGCCTGTGCCCCTTCCACGACGAGAAGACCCCGAGCTTCCAGGTGACGCCGGCCCGTGGCCTGTTCTACTGCTTCGGGTGCGGCGAGGGCGGCGACGTCATCACCTTCATGCAGAAGATCGACAATCTCTCCTTCACCGAGGCCGTCCAGGCCCTGGCGGACAGGACCGGGGTGCAGCTGCGCATCGTCGACGACGGCCGCCCCTCGATGCCTCCCGGGCAGCGCGTGCGCATCATGGAGGCCAACAAGCTCGCCGCCGACTTCTACGCCAACCAGCTGGCCGGCCCCGAGGCCATCGAGGCCCGGCGCATGCTCGACGGCCGCGGCTTCGACCGGGCCGCGGCCGAGCGCTTCGGGGTCGGCTACGCGCCCAAGGACGGGCGGGCCCTGCACCGCCACCTGAACAAGGCGGGTTTCAGCGACGACGAACTCGTCCGCGCCGGCCTCATCCGAGAGCGCGGCGGCTGGGACTACTTCCAGGGCCGGGTCATCTGGCCCATCAAGGACTCGGGACGGTCCGTACTCGGTTTCGGCGCCCGTCGCCTCTACGACGATGACCGCCTGCCCGCCAAGTACATCAACACGCCCGAGACACCCGTCTACAAGAAGTCGCACGTCCTGTACGGGCTCGACCTGGCACGCCAGAACATCGGCAAGAAGCAGCAGGCCGTCGTCATGGAGGGCTACACCGACGTCATGAGCGCTCACCTGGCCGGCGTCGACACGGCGGTGGCCGTCTGCGGCACGGCGTTCGGGGAGGACCACGCCCGCCTGCTGCAGCGGCTCATGGGCAGTTCGGATGCGACCCGCGGCGAGATCGTCTTCACCTTCGACGGCGACCGGGCCGGCCAGGCCGCTGCGCTGAAGGTCTACAAGCTCGACCGTTCCTTCACCTCACAGACCTACGTGGCAGTCGAGCCGAGCGGACTGGATCCCTGCGATCTTCGCATGGCCCAGGGCGACGCCGCCGTCCGCGAACTCATCGGCCGCCGTGAACCCCTGTACCTGTACGTCATGGGCCACACGGTCGCGGGCTACGATCTCGACCGGGCCGACGGCCGGGTCGAGGCGGTGCGCGCCGCCTCCGGCATGATCGCCTCGATCCGGGATTCCTCGCTGGTCAACGAGTACGTCCGCGAACTGGCCCGCCTGGTCGGCATGGACCCGGGCGAGGTGCGCAGAATCATCAGCGACGAACGCCGCCGCAGGCCCCGCCGCCCCGAACCCGAACGGGCGCCGGACCACATCGTCGAGCCGGGACCGGCCCCGTCGCACCAGCGGGTCGGCCTGCCCTGGCCGGACTCGCGGGACCATCGGCTGGACGTCGAGCGCGGCACCCTGAAGCTCATGCTGCAGCGGCCGACCCTGTTCGACACCGCCTGGAACGGTGTGAGTGCCGACGACTTCACCCACCCGGCGTTCCGCGCCGTCTTCGAGGCCATCGCCGAGACCGGCTACCAGCCGCAGGGCTGGGCGGAGCAGCTCCAGACCACCACGGCCGACCCCACGGCCCGCCAGCTCGAGGTGGCCCTGCTCGTGGAACCGCTGCTCAGCGAGGAACCGACCGAGCGCTACGCCGCCGCCTACACCGCGAAGCTTCGCATGCTCACGGTGATGCGGCGCATCGACGACCTGAAGTCACGTCTGCAGCGCACCAACCCGGTGACCGACCAGGCCGACCACGCCGAGATGTTCACCACGCTGCTGGCTCTTGAGGTCGAGCGCAAGCAGCTCGCCCAGGAAAGCATCGGCTTCCTGGAGTGACCTTCCAGCGGGGTTCGGGACAGCACACCAGGGGTTCGGCGGGTTCTCCACAGAAACTCGTGTTGTCCGTTGTTCGGCATCCACAGCGCTGGCGCCGGCCCCGTGCAGCCGTGAGGCTGTGGGCATGGATGCCATCGACGTCATCAGGAACGAACCGAACCGGCTCAGCGCGGAGCAGGAAGTCGCCCTGGCGAAGGCCATCGAGGCCGGCCAGTACGCCCGCCACTGCCTGGACCGGGGCCTGTGGGCCGCCGGTGCCGACGCCACCGAGCTGAGGCTGGTCGCCGAGCAGGGCGAGCAGGCCTTCCTCGTCTTCTGCCGGGCCAACGCGGCCATGGTGCGGCGCATCGCCCGCAAGTGGGACAAGCCGGGAGTGGCGGAACTCGACGAGCTCATCGCGGAGGGCACCGCCGCCCTGGTCGAGGCCATCCACCGGTGGGACTGGCGACGAGGCACCCGATTCAGCACGCTGGCCTGGCTCATCATCTCCCAGCGGATCGGCGCCATCGGCGCCCAGCAGCACAGCGCCGGCATGTGCGGCCGTTCGCTCATGAGAAGACTGACCAGCGCCGCGCACGAGGACGGGGGCGACGAGCCGGTGCGGTTGAGTTCCCTGTGGACCAGCAGACCAGACCTCGGCGAGACGCTCGGTACGGGCCGCCACGACGAGCAGGACATCGACATCGAATGGGTCTGGTCGCTGCCCGGCGACGAGCGGCGGGTCCTCACCATGGCCTTCGGCCTCGATGGACGCGCACCCATGACGCTCGCCCAGATGAGCTGTTGCCTGGGCGTCAGCGTGGCCAGCGTGGCCCGCACCAAGCGACGAGCCCTGGAGCGGGGACGCCACTTGGCCGCGCAGGCGATGATCGCATGACCTGCCGGTGACGACCGGCCACAGGCGGAGGCGACAATGGAGACATGCGAACGACACGACGCACCCGCTCGACCGGCCGCGATGAGCTGAGGGAACTGCGCGCGTTACGGGGCAGCGCCCCGCAGGTCATCGCGGCCGGCCGGGGCGACGGCGTTCTCGTCGCCGTCCTCAGTGACGGCCTCGCCGTCCGACACGAGGGACTGTGGAGTCAGGTCGGCTGGCAGGAGATCCAGCACGGCACCTGGGACCGTGACAACGACCTCCTGACCTGGACACTCATCGACGGCACCGAGCACTCGGCGGTCCTGACCGAGGCCGGTCAGGTGCCCGGGGCCTTCCAGGAGCGCGTGCAGGCGTCAATCCTCGTTCAGGAGAAACTCCAGGTGCCCGGCGGGGGATCGGTGGTGCTCAGCGGGCGGCGGAACCCGGCCGGGCAGGGCGATGTCACCTGGATGGCCCAGCCGTCGGGCAGGGCGACCATGGACGACCCGGTGGTGCAGGAGTTCATCGTCAACCAGAGCGAGCGGCTGGCCGACGAGTACGGTCTGTGAGGGCCCGGGGCCTGGCGGCAACCCCGATTTTTGTTTCCGGGTGGAGGCTGGTAACGTTCCTTCACGCGCTGAGCACAACGGTGCGAGGCGGCTACGATCCCCTGTAGCTCAATTGGCAGAGCATCTGACTGTTAATCAGAGGGTTACTGGTTCGAGTCCAGTCGGGGGAGCAGATCAAGGCCCTCGTTGTTGACGGGGGCTTTTCAGTTCTGTTCACCACCCTGCCCGCGATTGACCGCGCCCGTCGTCGTCTTGGAGAAGAAGACGGTGCAGCAGGGCGGGAAGGTTTGCGCGGAGGGTCAGGAACGCAGGGGAGCCTGGATGACCGCCCGCTCGACGGCGAGCCGCAGCGCAGCGACGATCTCGTCCTCCTTCTGCTGGGTCCAGCGTGATGCGGGGATCGAGCACGAGATCGCATCGGTCACGTGCTCGGTGTAGGTTTCGCCCCCAATCTTCACATCAAGGATCTGGCGAACGTCTTGGACACCGGGCACGGCGTCGAAGCGCCCCTTCCGCTGACGTCACTGGTGCGCGAGATGATGAGCGTCCTGGCCGGCGACGGGTTCGCCTCCGAGGACCACTCCTCGCTGGTCAAGGTGTACGAGAAACTGGCCGGCATCGAGCTGAGGCCCGGTGCCACGCAGGATTGATTCGCGCTGGGCACATGATGTTGTCTATTAAGACAGGGTGTACCCGGTGAAGGAGGAGCCGTCATGAAGATCGTCTGCGCGCCCGACAGTTTCAAGGAATCCATGAGTGCGGCCGAGGCCGCGGCGGCACTTGCTGAGGGCGTGCGTCGGGTGCTCCCCGACGCCGATTGCCCCCAGGTCCCCATGGCCGATGGGGGTGAGGGTTTCACCGAGTCCCTCGCCGACGCGCTGGGCCTGGAGATGATCGAGGTGCCCGTCACCGATGCGTACGGCGGGCCCGCATCGGCGCGGTTCGCGCTCGCCGACGGCGTGGCCGTCATGGAGTGCGCGCAGGCGATCGGGCTTGGCATGATCCCCCCTGAACGCCGCCGCATCCGCGAGGCGACCACCGCCGGTGTCGGGCAGATGATCCTCGCCGCGCTCGACCGGGGCGCCCACGAGTTCCTCATCGGCATCGGGGGCTCGGCCACGAACGACGGCGGCGCGGGCATGCTGCGTGCCCTCGGCGTGCGGTTCACCGACGAGCATGGCGCTGAGCTGGACGGCGGCCCGGCCTCCCTCACCCGGCTCGCCGAAGTGGACGTCTCCGGCCTCGATCCGCGGGCCCGGGACGCGGTCTTCAGGATCGCCTGCGACGTCGACAACCCCCTGCTCGGCGACCGCGGCGCCTCCGCCGTCTACGGCCCGCAGAAAGGTGCCTCCCCCGAGGACGTCAGATTCCTCGACGACGCCCTGCGACGCCTCGCAACGGTGTCCGGGCATCTGGACTCCGTCGCAACCGAGGAAGGGGTCGGCGCCGCCGGCGGTCTGGGCTATGCCTTCCGCGCCTTCCTCGATGGCAGGCTCCAGTCCGGTGTCGACCTGGTCGTCGAGGCCGTCGGTCTCGCCCGGATCATCGAGGGCGCCGATTTCGTCTTCACCGGCGAGGGCGCCATGGACCGTCAGACGCTCATGGGCAAGACACTCTCGGGGATCGCCCGCGTCGCCCGGCCCGCCGGTGTGCCCATCGTCGCCTTCGCCGGGAAGTTCGGTGAGGGCGTCGAGGAACTGTACGACCACGGTTTCGTCGGTCTCGTCCCGATCGTCGCCTCCATCACGACCCTCGGGGACTCCCTGCGCAACGGCCGGCAGGCCCTTGCCGATGCCGCTGAGCGAGCCGTCCGTCTCATCATGGCCGGCCGCGGACGCGAGAAGTAGCGTTCTCCTGGCTACCTGCTGCCGCGGTGCGGCACTGCCGCAGCGTCGAGGGCGGCGAGCGACCGGGAGAGGTGTGTTCGCATCGCGGCCCTTGTGGCCACGGCGGGTTCTTGGGTGGCCTCCGGGCTTGGTGACGAAGGTGCCGCGCCCCTGGAGGTTCTCCACCAGTCCCTCGGCTTGCAGGAGGCCGATCGCCTCCCTGACGACTGTCCGCGACACGGTGAAGTCACTGCACGACTCGGCTTCCGGTCGTCACTGGTGCGAGCCGAGTTCAAAGCTGTCGACGGTCCAGGCGCGCAACTGGTCCGGCAATGTCACGCCGGATCCGGGGCGATCGGAGACGATCATGCGGCCCTCCCGGATCACCAGGTGCCCGTTGATCAGCAATCGGTCACCGTCAGCACCGCCAACGGCACCAGCAGGTGCGCGGCCGTCACCGGTGCGGTGGCGATGAGCGGTGCGGAGTCTTCGAGAAGCCGGTCCGCCGACCGGATCATCAACTCTGTACGGGCCCGTTGCAGGTGCGGTGCGAGCCGCCGCAGGTGCAGGGCGCGGGTGAGGGACAGGGCGGGCAGCGGGCTGGTCCCGCCGCCCGCGCCCCTGCGCAGAACGGGGACCTGCAGGGTGGCGTCCCTGGGTGATCCCAGCCGTGGGAGGAAACCTGCGAGCCACTGGCTGAAGACACTGGGCGGCAGTACCCGACGGACCAGGTCGGCCTGTGCCAGGGCGGGGGAGCAGATGTCGGCGGTGCCGGGATCGACCGCGGAGGAGGAACGCTCCTGGCCACCGAACAATGAGCGGGCCCGGTCGCTCAGGGCATTGGCCGTCCGGGAGTCCCCGAGCGTCCAGAAGGCGTCCAGCAGCAGTCCCATGCTGAACGCAGTGTTCTGCTCCGTGCCCAGCCGTACGGGGGAGCCCATCCGCGGCAGCGCATTCAGCAGGTTGACCCGAACCGCATCGGCCAGCTCGCCCAGTTGGGTGGCCCAGCCCTGCTCGGCGGCGATCTGGTGACGGCGGGCCTCGGCTGCGAGCATGACCGTCCACGCCCAGCCGAAGGGCCGTCCGGCCCCGGGCTCGGTGCGCAGATGATCCGCCTCCACGCCGATGGCTCCGCCTCGCCAGCGACGCCGCAGCGCCTCGGTCAGGGCCTGGCACAGCTGCCCGCCGAGCTCGGCGGGAGCGGTCCGCAGCAGCACGAGCGCCGCCCACAGCATGTGCGCGGAGGAGTGCCAGTCGTCGGGCGTGCGCGGGCGAAGGCTTCCGGCATCGGGGCTGGACCTGCTCACCGTGGACGGTCCGGAGGACGGGGCCCAGGGCATGGGTGTTGCCAGCGCGCGCAGCAGCGAGTGCCCCCAGCAGGCAGCCCACCGGCTGCGCCACTGGATGTGCTGGGGCAAGGTGCTCACCGGGCAGGAACCTCGGGTGGATGGAACGCTGGTGGGGCGCCCCTGAGGGCGCCCCACCAGATGATCAGGGGATCACTCGGCCTTGACCGGGGCGGGCTGACCGATCTCGGACAGCATCTGCTTGTACCAGTCCTGGCCGATGTCGAAGGGCTTGTGTCCGGCGATCCGCGGGAAGGCGATGACCGACAGCTCGTCACCGGCCTCCTCGTCCTGGCCGACGACACCGGAGTTGCCGGCGAGCGCGGCGTCGACGGCCATGTCGCAGGTGGCCGCGATGAGTTCGAGATCCTCGTCGTTCGACCTGGCGGATCGGCTGAAGTAACCCGACTTCTGGACCATGGTCTTGGCCGCCCTGATGCGCGGGGCGAACTGCTTGGCGAACCACTCGCCCGGGTTCACCTTGTCGAGCTGAATGTGGCCGAAGGCGTCCAACGGGACCTCCTGGCCGGCGGCCTGCATCTGGGCGACGATGTCGTTCACGCCGGCTCCCTCGGACAGGAAGATGTTCACATTGCCGACCTCGTCCATGATCTTCGACAGGCGCTCGGCCTCGGCGTCGATGTCGATCTGGGCTTCGGGCACGTACACGGCGTGGATGTCCCAGGCCTCGCGCTTCAGGCCGGCCTCGGGCAGCCACTCCTGCTCGTCGAGCCAGGCGCGGTAGCGGCGCGCCGTCTCGGCGGTGAGGTAGCCGCAGTTACGGCCCATGACTTCGTGGATGATCAACTCGCGCGGGGCCGCGTTGTGCTCTCCGATGATGTTGGCCGCATACCTGGCGCCCTGTTCCGCAGCGGTCCAGGCGCCGAGCGACTGACGCACCGGGACGATGTCGTTGTCGATGGTCTTGGGCAGCCCGACGACGGTGAGCGGGTACCCGTTCTGCGCGAGGAAGGCGGCGAGATCGGCAGCGGTGGTGTTGGTGTCGTCACCGCCGATGGTGTGCAGGACGTCGACACCGTCTGCGACCAGCTGGTCGGCTGCGATCTTCAGCGGGTCGGAACCCTCGGGCACCAGCCCCCGCTTGACCAGGTCGGCGACGTTGGTCAGCTTGACGCGCGAGTTGCCGATGGGCGAGCCGCCGAAGGCGAAGAGACGGTCGTAGTGGGCGCGGACCTCGGGGGAGAACTCGATCGAGTCGCCCTTGAGCAGGCCTTCGTAACCGTAGCGGTAACCGATGATCGTGGTATCGGGGGAGACCTCGGTGTAGCGGCGCACCAGACCGGCGATGGCCGAGGACAGGCACGGGGCGAAACCGCCGGCAGTGAGCAGGGCTACCTTCTTCACCATGTGGAAGCCTTTCCATTGAGCAGGGCCCGCCCTTGTGCGGGTCCATTGCCCCAAGCCTAGGCCACGAGGGCGACGAAAGGGGACCCGTCTTCGGGGGATGTCCACAGCCCTGTTCCCCGGATGATTGTGCATGCCACACTGGACGCACCCCACCCCTGGGAGCACGTGATGAGGCCAGATCTTCACGCCGGGTACCCCCGGCACGGTTCACCAGCCGTCCCCGTGCCGGCCCTGCCCCGCCCGGCTGGGGACGAGCGCGGAATGAGCGTCAGCACGCTCTTCGCGGCCGTCATGCCCGCCTTCATCCTCGCGGCCGGTCTGGCCGTCGACGGAGCCGCCCGCCTGACCGCCCAGCGGGAGGCCCAGGCGGCCGCCGCAGCGGCGGCGCGGGCCGCGACCGACAGCGCCGCGGCCGCGCGTCTGCAGGGCGCAGCCGGTGATGCCCAGGCGATCGCAGCCGCCGATGCAGTGGCGCGTGAGTATGACATCGTCGATGTCAGCGTTTCCATCGGCCCCGACCGGCGGGTGCGGGTGCGTACCACCGCCGACTGCGACACCGTCTTCCTCGGACTCATCGGCATCAACGGGTTCACCGTCACCGGGCTGGCCGAGGCGGAGCTGCGGCGAAGTTGACGCGAGCGCCTTCAACAAGGGGCTGCAGCTGTCAGGAATGGTATCGGTGGGGAGGGGAGGCGATCCGTGACTCCGTTGCGTCAGATCAGGGCGTGTTTTGATAAGGAAACGATCACCATCCATCAAGCCTACGGCGCCCAGATCGCGGGGCCTGCCGTGGCGTCCTGAAGATTCGTCCCGCCGTTCCGCATGGGGCGGATGACCTGGATCAAGCCATCGTTCTGTTGGATGATGTATCGCTGCGGTTGGGCGACCAAACCGGGCCAGGAGCGCGTACTGGCCATTCGGGTCACCCGTGCCGGTTTCGAGTGGGCTCTCGCCCACTCGTGCCTGTCGCATTACCAGAACCCGCCGCACGGCAGCCGCGAGGAGTGGGAGGCGCGCAGGAGTGCGTCGCCGGTGCGTGTTCAATGGGATCCCGAGCGTGACACTGCCATGTGACAGTCCTTATCGGAGAAGCCATGAAATGGTCCTGCTTGAGCCTCCTGGTTACCGGTTGGGGTTGGTGAGGAGTGAGGATAGTTCGATGACGGTGACGTGGCGGGTGCCTGCGGGTCGGGTGGTGGTGTCGGTGCCGGTGTGTGCGGCGGCGGTCCAGGTGATGTTCCAGGTGCGGGTCGCGGTCACGGTGTACTCGCCGGGGGTGTCCCAGGCGTGTCCGCAGTACGGGGACGGGGCGTCCACCCCTGTCGGGTTCTGGTAGGGCANCGAACCCCGGGGTCGGGGGCGTGGAACCAGGTGTTGAACCCGACTGCCGTGGCGGCCCACTCGTTGGTGGCGGGGTCGGGGTCGAGCAGGATGCCCGGCTCGTCGAGGGTGAGGGCGGCGATCGCCCGGCGGGCCACCACGACCGGGTCGACTCCGGGGCTGGTGTGTGGTTGTTGGCCGGTGGTGGCCGGGTTGAAGACCACGAAATCGCCGTCGGGGCGGGTGATGGGGCCGGGATCGGCATCATCCTCCCCGGGCGTGGGGCCGGGCCCGGTAGGGGCCTGTGCTGGCGTCTGGCTCATCGGCCCGTACCCGCCACCATCCACGGGCCCTGTCCCGGCAACCTCATACGACTCAGACACCGACACCGAATAATCAGAACCAGAATCACCAAAATCGACGTTGTCTTCATAGGTTCGATAGCCATCGTCCTCGGTGCATCCTGATCCGTCGCAGGCGTGTGCTGCTGGCGCGTGAAGGCCTGATGCGGCGATCAGCACGACGATTCCCGTCGCGATTCTCAGCCCTCGCATGAGTCATCCTCCATCTTGTTGGATCCGTAGATCTTGAGCAGCCCATCATTGTCGTACCGGAAGAAAAGCCTGTTCGTGTCGTAGCCGCCGCCAATGATGTTGTCGCTGGAATCCACGAGCGGGCTCTGGGAGGAGTCGACACAGACCTGGAGGGTGGCCAGGGAGTCCTCACGGGCGATCTCGGGAGTTCTCTTCACGTATACGATCCGGGCCCTCGTCCCGGGCTGCATCCGCCAGCCCCTGTCGAATACTTGGGAGAACCCTTGTACCAAGATATTGGCGAAGGGGTCCATGACGTACTCGTCCATTCCCTCGGGCAGGGTCTCGGCCCCGCCCGCCGCAAAGGTGTCCTGTTCCAGCTCGAAATACGCCCGGTAGACCCGCTCGGCCTCCGCATACAACTCATCCTCGGACAACGACGCCGAAGACACCGGCGAAGACGACACCGGCCCCGACGACACCGGCCCCGACGACACCGGCGAGGAGCTGACGGACGAACCATCCGGCCCGGGCGAGTCACCCGAACCACACCCGGCCAGCACCAGGGCCGCGCACAGGCCAGCCACCGCGAGACCGATCCGCCACCGGATCATGACAATCACCCCCAGGGCCCGTGATGTCCCCATCGTCACACCGGCCCGGCCACATCGGGAAGACCCAACCCGAACCTG
>NZ_OMOH01000009.1 GCF_900289195.1 Propionibacterium ruminifibrarum | reverse complement strand
CCGCCTTGGAAGAGTTGGTAGCAGCCGCCGTCCTTGATGCCGCAGATCTCAGGCCCGGTGGGGACCCCGAGGACACTGTGCTCGTAGCCGAGCGCGGCATATTTGTTCCCGATCGCGTTGTGCACGGCATAGATCGTGCCGTTGGACGCCGCGTAGATCGAACCGTGCGCGAAGTTGGTCTGACGCCCGCCCGAGACACCGTGCTCCATCTCGTAGACGACCCCGTACCTGCCGCCGGCACCGCCGTTGGCCTGCCAGGTGTCGTAGATGTTGGAGTAGGTCTTGCCCTGCACCCGTGATGCGACCGCGCTGCGGATCTGTGACATGCGGTTGGTCACGTTCGTGCCCGGGCACTCGGTACTCATGACGTCGCCATGGCGGAAGATGACGTTGATCCTCTTGCCGCCGAGCGTGACGGTGCCGAGCGGGTTGAGGTAGTTGTTGGCGATCTTCCAGGCGATGAGGTCCTCCAGGGAGTTCAGCATGGCATTGGAGGGCTGCGCCGTGTTGGAGTTCATCATCAGGCTGACCCCGACGGTCTCCCAGTTCCAGGTGCTGGCGTGGGCGCCGTGCACGGGGAAGGTTGGGCCGCCGCCCTTTCCTTCGAAGATCTGGCCGTACTGGTCGACGAGGAAGTTGTAGCCGATGTCGCACCAGCCCAGCGTCACCTCGTGGTAGTACTGAATACCGCGCACGATTGACGCCGACTGGCCCGACGAGTAGTTGTTGCTGCCCGCGGTGTGGTGCACCGCGACGGCCTTGATCGTGTCGGAGTTCGCCTCGCAGCCGTCTTGGGCCATGGCACCCCACCGACTACGGGTGATCATGTTCGGCTGCGACACGGAGCTGTTCGTCGCCAGCACGGTTCCCACCGTGGCCTCGCCGGTCACTGCAGCGGCGGCCGAACCCGTGCTCGGGTCATGGCTCTGGGTTGGCGTGTCGATGAGCACCGCCCGCATGCCCTCGGCCCTGGCTCCTGCGGCACCGGTCGCCTGCACCTCGACCGCGGTGGAGTCCTCGACGTAGATGACGCCGGTGGCCCTCTGCTCGGTCTCCTCCTGGTCCGGAGTGACCTCGTACCACTCGCTCCAGCCGCCGGCCGTCTGGGTCCGGATGTGCAGACCGAGATTGTCGCCGGTCAGGGTGTCCCAGGTCACGCCGACCATCGAGAACCCGCCGACACTGTCGGTCTGGATGTCCTCCAGGACGGTTGTGCCGTCATCCGCAGTGGGCGCGCTGGTCGGCGTTGGCGACGCAGAAGTGGCCTGGGATGGCTCTGCAGAACTGCTGGTGCTCTGAGCCGGGGTGGGTTGCTCCGCTTCAGGGCTTGTCGGAACAGGGTCGCTCCCTGCGGTGGTCTCATCCGGCGCATTGGCTTCGGTGCCCGGATCGCTGTCCGCATCCTTGACGGTGAACTCGTCGGAGGGGTTCTCAACGGTCGTCGAGGTGACGAGTCCCGCGCTGTCCGTCTCGGTGACGACGGCCTCGGCGGTCTCGATGTTCTCGAGAGGCTCCGAGCCCTCAGCTGGGGTTTCGTCTGCCTGGCCGGAGACGTCCTCGGCTGTCTCGGTCTGGTCCTGGTGTTGGCTCTGTGCGCTGTTCTGGTCCGAGGGGGATGGTGTGGGATCGGCCTGTGCCAACGGCGAGATCGTCAGCGTGATGGTCGCGAGCACCGCGAGCGACACTGCCCACCCGTGCCGAAGAGTTGTCCTGCCCGACATGGAACTCCTAGTCCGTGCTTCATGAGAAGTACGCCTGGCTGGGGGCGGAACCAAGCCACGATAGTTTCAGTCAACATTTCAACCTGTCGCAAGACCGAGTCTCGACCCTCAGGTGAGGGTTGAGCTTGGGCTGAGGTGGCGCCGTCGGTCAGTCGCAGGCAGTGATGCGGTAAAGCACGGCATGGCCCTCACGGTCCACGATCTCGAAACCGGGGCTGGTGGCGAGCGAGTCGAACCCGGGATACTCAGTGGAACGGGTACCGCCATTGATTTCAACGGGCCCGAAATCAAGAGCATAGTTGACGTTCAGATCCTTGAGGGCAGTGCAGACCTCAGAATCCGTGGCGGCCTCGTCCAAGTGCTCATTGATGATTGTTTGATCGTGGGTCCAATCGTAAGAGATATGCGTCGTCGTGGTTGCCAGGCCCTGTAATGCATAGGTCATTGAAGCGCCATTGTATGGCGTCACGGCAATCACCGATCCAGCTGGAACCAGATCAGGCAGTTTCTCGATGAGTGCGAGCTCGTCAGAATCCACAAGCGGCGCATTGCTCGTCGCCTGGTAGGTGATTATTCCCCGCCCAACGGCCTGTCTCACAGTGCCCGAGTACTGCGTGAAATAAAGCAACGCCAGTACTTCGATGATGATCAGGACCGGGTCAATCCAAGTCGTGTTCTGGTGCTTCCGCGCGAGCCACATCTTCTTGACCCAGGCCGACAGGCCGGCGCCCAGCCATGAGGCGCCAAGGGCGGCCAGGGGCAGGGTGGTGACCGGCAATGTGTCAGCGATGCGGTGCGGGTCGCTGTAGAAGCCTCCGACGAGACTCGTTCGTTGTGGGTTCAGTTCCCAGGATGAAATGACGATCCAGAAGAAAATCATGACCACATGGCAGGCGATCATCCAGACGTGCTGTCTTGTCACGATCACCCTGACGGAGCCCACCATGGCCAGCACCCCGATGATCCACGCCGGAGCAGCGCCCAGGGGAGCGGCAAGGAGCGCTTCGCCTATTGCTTGAGCCGTTGACTGAACAGGGGGCCAGGCGTCTTGATAAGCTGTGGGTTGCAGCACGGGCCACAATTTCACGACTCCGACCAAGGTCACAAGAAACAACACGGAAGGAGCCCAAGTAGTTGGCCTCGATTTCTCGTTCCAGCCCTGTGTCGCCAGTTTCAGAGCCCAAATCAGCATGATGGGAAGAAGCACAAGACAATAGGACAAGAAAGAATTCGGGTGTGCCAGGGCGACGCCCCCGATGGCGAATATGCACAGAACTATCCCGCGTACTGACGGGACTCTTCTCGTTCCCAGCCCCAAGGTCTGGAGCGTGATCACCATGGTCCCGGGCAACAATGCTATTCCAAGGAAGTTGGGGTAGAGGACGCCGAAGCTGATCGGGTCGAATGGGAAACTGGGGAATCCAGCGCTGATGAATCCAGCGGCGACTATCCCGAGCGAGGAGCAACGGAACGCAGCATTGACGAGACACAGACAACCGAGAATCCACACGACTGCTCCAATCGATAGGATTGCGGCGTTCGTGCCGGCTGTCACATCTGAGGAATGCAATGTGAGCAGACCCAGGGAAATCGTGTCATGCCAAGCCATTGGGTAGAACGAGGGCGCTTGATCCCCGGATGTCATTGAGACCGTCAGCGCTGAACCATTGAGATGATCCAGAATCCATCGAACGGCATTCAGATGGAAAACATTGTCGAATGTTTGCGAGAAGTTCCGTGGCTGGCCGAGGAGAATCATCAGGTTGATCAGGGTCAACGCTGTGGCCCCAGTGAACGTGAGAACCCACAGAAGCGGACGAGGAAGCACCTTCTCGCGGGAGGAAGAATCTGTCAGAGCGGCTCTGCTCGGTGTGTGAGATGCTGTGGTTTGGTTTGTTGTGCAGTCGCTCGGCGACTGGGGGCGGTGTTTTTTCACATAATCATGGCCCCCGAACACGAGCAGGAGGATGACGGCCAGGGTCGCAGTGAGGATGAGGACTGGGATCGGCCCCCACGCGAGGCCAACCCGGTCAGCGAGGATTGCCGCCACGCTGATGGTGAAAACGGATACCGGTGCTGCCGCACCGAGTGCGTGGACCCGGCTCAGCCGTGCACACCGACCAATGATGTAGCCAGGTGCGATCAGCCATAAAACCATCACGGCAGTGAGCGGTATCAAACCGATCCATTTCATCTGTGGCCCCGGTTTCCTTGCTCGATACGTAGCGATACGGTCAGGACGACCGCATGGTTCTGGGTTTGTAGTTCATTGGTTTTTTGCGTCATCAAGATGAGACGAGAATTATTTCTCGCCTCATGGTGGTTCGCGGTGACACGACTCACAGGTCGAACCCGGGTCAGGACTCACTCGGGCCCGGATCGAAGAGCTCATTGGGATCAGGCGCCTGGGTGATTGCCAGGGTCCGGGCGAGCTGCGTGATGTCACGGTTCTGACTGATCGCGGTGCGTCGCGCCGCGACCATGTTCCCCACGACGAGTACGGCGAGTGCGTAGAGCACGAGGTCGGTGCCGCGGCCGATCCCCACGAGATGGGCGATGGAGGTGAGCCATTGGGGCATGATCACGAACACCACGGCCGCGAGCAGTAGCAGCACGAGCATGATCCGTCGTACCGCACGCCCGCGGGTGTTGGGGCGGGGCACCAGCAGCAGCACCGCGAGCAGCCCGAAGGCGAGCAGCAGGATGATTTTGATGACGATCTGACTGGCCATGATGCTCACCCGAACATGAGGTCGAAGAGGATGTTCACCGAATTCCACAGGGACTGGCCCTTGGCGCGCGAGTAGTCGGTGTACACGACGTGCACCGGGTGCTCGCGGTAGGAGAGCTTGTGGGTGGCGATCTCGCGCAGGAACTCAGAGCCGTGGGCCATGCGGTTCTGGTGGATGTGGATCGTGCTCGCCGCGTGGCGGTTCAACGCGCGAAGACCGTTGTGGGTGTCGGTGACGTCGAGTTTCGTACTGAAGCGCTCGAAACGCACTGCCGTCTTGAGCACGAGCCGTTTGAGCGCGCCCGCCTCCACCTCGTCGTCCAGGAACCGCGAGCCCAGGATGATGTCGACATCGGGTTCGGCGCGAAGCCGTTCGACCATCGCCGCAGCATCGCTGACCTGGTGCTGGCCGTCCGAGTCGAAGGTCACGAAGTAGTTCGCCGCCCTGTCCTGCAGCGCGTAACTCAGCCCCGTCTGCAGCGCGGCGCCCTGACCGAGGTTGATGGGGTGCGAGACGACGACGGCACCCGCCTTGCGGGCGATGTTGGCAGAGTCGTCCGAGGAGCCGTCATCGACGCAGACGATCTTCGGGAAGGTTCCAAGGGCGTCCCGGATCACGTCGCCGACAACGGGGCCCTCGTTGAACAGAGGCACCACCAGCCAGGCGTCAGTGAGCACGATTCCCCCAAATAAGTGCTACGCGCGTACGGCGGGATCCTACCAGCCGGTGTCCGCGTCGCTGCGCGGCACGCGGACGCTCCGAATGGCCTGCTGCGATACTTGACCCATGCGGATTCTCATCACCGGCGGCGCCGGCTACATCGGCAGCACGATCGGCTCGGCGGCACTCGACGCCGGTCACGATGTCGTGGTCATCGACGACCTGTCCGAGGGACGTGCCGAGTTCTGCGCCGGCCGCACCTTCTACCAGGGGGACATCGGCGATGCGGAGCTGCTCGACAAGGTCTTCAGCGAGAACCGTGTCGACGCCGTCGTGCACTGCGCCGCGCACATCGTGGTGCCGGAGTCGGTCGCTCAGCCGCTGCGTTACTACGAGAACAACGTCGGCAAGACCCTCGACCTGTTGGACGGCATGCTGCGCAACGGCGTGCACGACATCGTCTTCAGTTCGTCCGCCTCGGTCTACGCCGACCCCACCGACGGCTTCGCCGTGGACGAGGGCCATTCGACGGCAGCGGACAGCCCCTACGCGCGGACCAAGCTCATGATGGAGCAGGTGCTCGCCGACACGGCCGGGGCCACGCGGCTGCGGGCCGTCGCGCTGCGCTACTTCAATCCGCTGGGCGCCGACCCGGCGCTGCGCAGCGGCCAGCAGCGCCCCCACCCCACGAACGTGCTGGGCAAGATGCTCGACGCCTGGTCCGAGGGCAGCACCTTCACCATCACCGGCTGCGACTGGGACACCCCCGATGGCACGGGTATCCGCGACTACATCCACGTATGGGACCTGGCCCAGGCGCATGTGGCCGCCCTGGAACACCTGCGTGAACTCGTCACCGACGAGCAGTCCTATCAGGTGATCAACGTCGGCACCGGCCGGCCGATGAGTGTGCGCGAACTCACCGACGCCTTCCAGCAGGCCACCGGCGCCCCGCTGCGGATCACCGAGGGCCCGGCCCGCCCCGGTGACGTCATCGGCGCCTACGCCAGAACCGACAAGGCCGCGGAACTGCTCGGCTGGCACGCCCGGCTGAGCGTCGCCGACGGCATCCGCGACGCCCTGGCATGGCTGCCCAAGCGCAGGGAGATGCTCGGCTACTGAGCCGGTTGCCCGGGCCTCAGGCCGTCCGATGGAGTCCGACCAGGTGCACCGCTGCGCCGGCCAATGCCTTCGCGAAGGCGTGCTCCGGCATCAGCGGGCACGGCTGGCATCGTCGTGCACCGCCCGTGGGCTTCCCGGTGATACCGGTTCTTGTAGGTTGGTGGAGGCCTGGTCCCACCGTGAAAGGTTCTTCGCATGACCGTTGATGTTCTGTTCCCCTACTACGGCGACGTCGAGCTCATGAAACTCGCTGTGCACAGCGTCCTTCGCCAGAGCTACTCGGACTTCAACCTGATCGTCGTCGATGACGGCTACCCGGATGATTCGATTCCTGGCTGGTTCGCCTCGCTCAACGACGCACGGGTGAGCTATGAACGCAACGAGCACAACCTGGGGGCCAACGCGAACTACCGCAAGTGCGTTGACAAGGCCACCAACGATCTCATGGTGATGATGGGCGCTGATGACATCATGCTGCCCAACTATCTCGAGTGGCTCGTCACGCGGGCCGAGGCGCACCCCGAGGCCGTGATCTTCCAGCCCGGGGTCGTTGTCATCGATCAGAACGGCGCCTCCGGGCACGGCCTCGTCGACAATCTGAAGGACATCTACCGGCCGAGGGGTTCGGGGGCACGCGTGTTGTCGGGAGAGACCCTGGCCATCTCACTGCTCCGGGGCAACTGGATGTACTTCCCCTCGCTCGGGTGGCGTACCGAGATGGTCAAGAGGACTGGTTTCCGCCAGGGCTACGACGTCGTTCAGGATCTGTGTCTGGCACTCGACGTCGCCATGCAGGGCGGCAGTCTGCTGCTCGATGATGAGCTCGCATTCATGTACCGGCGTTTCTCCGGCTCGGACTCCTCCGTGCGGGCCTTGTCCGGGACCCGTTTCGACGAGGAACGCCGTTTCTTCACCACGATGGCTGACGAGATGGAGGCACTCGGCTGGGCGCGAGCTGCTCGCACGGCTCGTCTGCATCTTTCCTCGAGGCTGCACGCGGGCAGTCTGCTGCCAAGGGCCGTGGTGAAGGGCAACATGACCGGTACTCGTAATTTCGTCCGGCACATCGTCAAGTGAGCTGAGCCATCCTACGGGACCCGGCGCTCAGGACGGTCGACTTGGCGCCCGAGGGCTGCTGAGGTCACTGTCCCCGCGCTGCGTACCTGGCCTCGACTGCCGCTTTCTGCGGACGCCACCAGTCCTCGTTGGCGCGGTACCAGTCGATGGTGGCGGCCAGGCCAGCGTCGAAGTCCTGGTGGGCCGGTTCCCAGCCCAGCTCGGCGCGCAGTTTGCTCGCGTCGATCGCATAGCGCACGTCGTGGCCGGGCCGGTCGGTGACGTGCTCGTAGTCGCCCGGGTCACGGCCCATGGCGGTCAGGATCTTCTCGATCACCGTCTTGTTGTCCAGCTCGCCGTCGGCGCCGATCAGATAGGTCTCGCCGATCCGTCCCGCCTCGAGAATGCGCAGCACCGCCGCGTTGTGATCGTCCACGTGGATCCAGTCGCGCACATTGCGTCCGGCGCCGTACAGCTTGGGGCGGGCGCCGTCGATGATGTTCGTGATCTGGCGGGGGATGAACTTCTCGACGTGCTGGCGAGGACCGTAGTTGTTCGAGCAGTTGCTGGTGGTGGCCCGCACCCCGAAGCTGCGCACCCAGGCGCGTACGAGCAGGTCGGAGCCGGCCTTGCTCGCCGAGTAGGGACTCGACGGGTTGTAGGGGCTGTCCGGGGCGAACCGCGCCAGATCGTCCAGTTCCAGGTCGCCGTAGACCTCGTCGGTGGAGATGTGGTGATAGCGCACGTCGTGGGCACGCACCGCCTCGAGCAGGCTGAAGGTACCCACCAGGTTCGTCCGGATGAACGGCTCGGGGTCGATCAGGGAGTTGTCGTTGTGCGACTCGGCGGCGAAGTGCACCACCGCGTCGGCCCGCGACACGAGGCCGTCGACCAGCTCGCGGTCGCAGACGTCCCCGATGACCAGTTCGAAACGGTCATCGGGGAGGCCGGCGAGCGAGGCGGTGTTGCCCGCATGGGTGAGCTTGTCCAGCACGGTGACCGCGTGGTCGGTATTGGTCAATACCAGGTGGACGAAGTTCGACCCGATGAAACCCGCACCGCCAGTGACGAGCAGGTGAGCCATGAAACCACTCTAGAGGAGTGAGTCCGAATTGGTCGGGCTGGTGTGGCGGTGCCGGGACAGGGGAAGAAGGGCCTCAAGAACCAGTGTGTGGGCAATGACCTGGAGAGCCTCCTGACCGTGCATGTCGGCCACTGCTGCTGCGCCTCACGCTCCCTGTTCTTCCGGGGATTCAGGCCCTGCCATCTGTACCGCAGAGGGCATGCCGATCATCCGGGGACCCGCCGATCCCAGGCTCGGTGAACGGGAGGTCGCCCAGGCCCTCCTCGAACGCTCACCGACCGCCTGCGACCACGAACCCAAACGGACGCGCTCTCCAGCATCTAGAGTGTGAGCTACCCAATGCGAAGGAACTGCCATGACCGTTGACGTCCTGTTCTCCATTGCGGGGACGTCGATCCGATGAGAATCGTCGGCCGCAGCGTCCTCGCCCGGACCTACACGGACTTCCGGTCGATCGTCGTCGACGGCTGTCCCGGCGACTCGGTCCCCGGATGGTTCGGGTCCCTGGGCGTCGAGCGGGTCGGCTACGAGTTCAACGAGACCAGTCCGGGCGCCAACGGCAACCGTGGCCCGGGCGAAGGCGCCGGCCGTCGCACGCAATCACCCGTCCTCCAGGTTGCGTGCCGACATCCTGCCGCCGAAGGCGGTGCCCAGGGGCACTGGGGATGCCGTGTGCGATCTGGCCCGCCACGTCGTCCGGCGACCGTGACGGTGGGCGGATGAGCGGTCCGCCCCGCAGCTGCCCCCGTCCTGCGGTGGGTCGAGAGGAGTCGAGATGCCACGCGTGAGTGTCATCGTGGCCGCCCACAATGCCCAGGCCACGATCACCAGGGCCGTTAAATCGGTGGTCGCCCAGACCATGGACGACTGGGAGCTGCTCGTCGTTGACGACTGCTCCACCGACGGCACCGTCGCCATCCTGGAATCCCTTGCCACAAGGCTCGGCGGCCGACTGAAGGTGTTGTCCACCAGCACCAACCAGGGCCCGGCGATGGCGCGCAACATCGGTTTGGAGGCGGCATCCGGGGAATGGATCGGATTCCTGGACTCCGACGACGAATACCTGCCCGATCGGCTGGAGATGATGCTCGCCGCCACCGACGAACGCACCGACGTCGTGGCCTGCGCCCACCTCATCGTGTCCACCGACGGCTCCGAACGGCTACGGACCCCCCGGCGCACCGGGGACCTGTCCGGGACCGAGGCGGCAGCGGCGACCCTCGCCGAAGAACAAACCAATTACGTGTGGGACAAGCTGTTCCGCGCCAGGGCGATCACCGATCTGCGATTCCCGCCCATCCGACGGGCCGAGGACAACGTCTTCACCGTCTCGGCGCTGTCCCGGGCCCGCACTGTGCGCTACCTGTCCGAGCCGGGCATCCGCTACCACGTCTCACCCACGTCGCTGACCTGGGGGCGCGTCGCCACCCGACAGGAGACCGCGACCCTGGTCGATCTGCTGCGCCAGGCAGTGGCCGAGCACACCGATGCCGTCACCGAACGCGCCCTGGCCACCTCGAAGACCGCCGCGTGGCTCTCGGTGGCCCACCAGGGGATCACCGCGAAACCGGCCGCAGAGCGCATCGACCACGTCCGCGGATGCACCCGAGAACTGAGCTGGGGTGAGATCGTTGACGCGCTGCGCACCCACCCGCTGCTGGGTGTCGCGGCGGGGGTGATGAAACTGCTGCCCGGCCCCTATGCGACGCTTTATGGTGCCTACGCCTCACGGGTCTACGGGGTGGAGGCCTGACCCTCGCTGATTGCGGCCGGGCCTGGCCGCTCGATCGGATACGGCCCCGACCCGAGCCGCCCCAAGGCGATCATGGCTCGATTCGATGAGTCGAGTGCGAGCGGGTCTCGGCGCCGAGTGCGGCCCGGCGTCGGTGACACTCAGCCCGGCACCGACGCCGTTTCCTCCTCGGACAAGCTACGACTGTGCCGCACCAGAGTGATGACGTGCACGGCGACTCCCAGGAGCGGGCCGATACCCAGGGCCAGGGTTGCCCGGGTCACCAGATCCAGGGGAAGGGAGGCGATGCCGAAGGCGCAGACGGCAGCGAGGAACCATCCCCCGGTGTAGGCCCGGTGGGCGCTGATGCCCAGGGTTGCGGCGCCGGTGAGCACCAGCCAGCCCATCCCGGCGGCCGCGACGGTGAGCACGCCGACGGTGAGCGGGGCCACCTGGTAGGCCGGCCCGTAGACGACCCGGATGATCCATGGGCCGATGAGGCTTGCCAGGATTCCGCCGAGAACACCGATGCCCAGCACGCCTGCCATGAATGTGAAGATCACCCCGAGGTTGCGGCCCTGGTCCTGGGTGAACTTGTTGATCGCCACCCCCTGGACGGCCTGGAGCGGGATCATGATCGGTGCTCTGGTGAGGGTGATGGCGAGGATCGTCCCGGCCAGGACGCCCGAGTCGACGTCGCCACCGGTGGCCCGCAACAGGGCGGGGAAACCGGTGACCAGCAGCGCCCAGGAGGCCGACGACAGCATCGTCATGATGTTGTTGCGCAGCAGTTGTCCGAGCGGGACGTCGGCCCGGGCGGCGAAGGAGCGTCGACCGGAGGGGGTGATCAGGCAGAACAGGATCCACACTGCGGCGGGCAGCACCACGCTGACCTGGACCGGCAGCAGGGCCCGGGCCAGCACCAGCCCGGCGACGAGGGCTCCGACGGGCCGCACGATGGCCTCCACGCCGATCAACCAGGCGAAGGTGTACCAGGATTTCTGGCCGGACAGCGCCCCCAGGGTGGTGAAGTGACCCGCGCTGAGCACCACACCGGCGACGACTGCCAGCACGACCCACGGTGAACTGCGGTGCAGGAAGACCTCGAGCCACAGTGGTGAGGTGGCGGCGATGACCGCACCCACCGACAGCCCCAGGATGAGCGCTGCCGTCTGCACGTGAGCGCCTGCGGGCCGGCCGGTGGGCAGCTGCGAGGCGGTGACCGCTCGGGTGCTCTCGGTCTGCACCCCGGCGATGATGCCGACGATCCCGAAGTACAGCGACCAGAAGACGAGGAACTCCGCGTTGTCGTCGACCGACAGGACTCGTGCGGTGAGAACGGTGATGATCAGGCTGGCGGCCGCCGAGACCACCGAGGCCGCCAGGATGGCCGAGGTCTGTCCCGGGGAGGCTGTCCGGGCCCCGGGGCCATCGTCGGACAAGGCACTGGATTCATCACTCACGTGAGGGAGTCTAGGTGTTGCGGGTCATCCATGGGTGCTCCTCGTCACCGGTGCAGGGCCTTCGCCCTCCGGGCTCTTCGGCCCAACTCCGTGTGCTGGCGCACGTCCGGATGATCGCTCAGCTATCTTTGGGAGGAGCAATTCGTCTGGTGGGCGCTGTCGTCTCCACGTCTCGGCCCTCGAGGCGGGTTCAGTCAGTTGTCGGTGCCCCCGGGGCTGCAGGAACGGAGTGCAGAGCCAATGCAAGCAGATTTGGTGATCGTCGGCGCGGGCCTGTACGGCCTGACCATCGCGGAACGCGCCGCGAACGAACTGGGCCTGAAGGTGGCCATCGTCGACCGGCGCGGCCACATCGGCGGCAACGCCTACACCGAACGCGAGGCCCGGACCGGGATCGAGGTGCACCGCTACGGCGCCCACCTGTTCCACACCTCCAACGAGAAGGTGTGGGCCTACGTCAACCAGTTCACCGGCTTCACCGGCTACGTGCACCACGTCTACACCACCCACAACGGCGAGGTCTTCCCGATGCCCATCAACCTGGGCACCATCAACCAGTTCCTGCACGCCGCGCTGACCCCGCAGCAGGCCCGCGACTGGGTGCGCGAGCAGGCCGGCGAGCTCGCCGGGACCGACCCCGAGAACCTCAACGACAAGGGCATCCAGCTCATCGGCAGGCCCCTCTACGAGGCCTTCATCAAGTACTACACGGGCAAGCAGTGGCAGACCGATCCCAAGGACCTGTCCGCCTCGATCATCAACCGCCTGCCGGTGCGGTACACCTACGACAACCGCTACTTCAACGACACCCACGAGGGCCTTCCCGTCGACGGCTACACCGCCTGGTTCGAACGCATGGTCGACAACCCGAACATCGAGGTGCACCTGAACACCGACTTCTTCGACAACGGCGAGTTCGGCAAGGCCGCCACGGTGGGTTCGGTGCCGGTTGTCTACACCGGACCGGTCGACCGCTACTTCGACTACGCCGAGGGCGAGCTGGGCTGGCGCACCATCGACCTGGAGGAGGAGGTGCTGCCGATCGAGGACTTCCAGGGCTGCGCCGTCATGAACTACCCCGACCCCGACGTGAAGTTCACCCGCATCCACGAGTTCCGCCACTTCCACCCCGAGCGCGACTACACCAAGGACGCCACCGTCATCATGCGCGAGTACTCGCGTTTCGCCGGCCGCGACGACGAGCCCTACTACCCGGTGAACACCGCCGACGACCGCGCCAAGATCCTCAAGTACCGTGAGCGCGTCAAGGCCGAGAAGCAGATCCTGTTCGGCGGGCGTCTCGGCAGTTACAAGTACTTCGACATGCACATGGCCATCGGATCGGCCCTGAGCATGTACGAGAACAAGCTCAAGCCGCACTTCGCCGCCGGCGAGGCGCTGGTCTCCGGAGGAGTCGACGAGTGAGTACGCAAACCATGAACAGCGCCCAGGCCTGGACCACCGCCGTCAGGGTCGTCCTGCCCGAGAGCAACGACGAGGACAAGCTGCCGCTGTACGTCGACTTCGGGCGCCGCGGCCCGACCGAGACCCTCGAGGCGTCCAAGGACTCCAAGGGCTCCAAGACGACAACCAGTCAGACCGTCACCCAGGACCTCGGTGAGAGCCACAGTGAGCTCGTGCAGTCCAGGCGCCAGATCGCCCTTCCGAGGGGCCTTCGCGTCTCATTCGCCACCATCCTCAACGGTTTCCCCGCCAGCTACTGGCGACAGTGGACCGACGTACAGCAGGTTCGGTTGCGTCTGGTGCTCACCGGTGCCGTCTCGGTGATGATCTACCGTTCGAACTCGCAGGGCCGCGCTCAGCGCGTCGACACCCTCAAGGTCGAGAACGGCGGACAGGAAGAGATCACCTACGACCTCAAGCTGTCAACCTTCGCCGACGGCGGCTGGTACTGGTTCGACCTGATCGCCGATTCCGATGACGCGCAGCTCATCGAGGGGGAGTGGCTGGTCGCGGGTGAACCCGTCCGCCCCGGGTCGCTGTCCATCGGCATCACCACGTTCAACCGGCCCGACTACTGCGCCGAGACCCTGCAGGCACTCGGCAGCGCCAACGATCTCATCAGCCACGTCGACCGGGTGTACGTGGTCGACCAGGGGAACAAGAACGTCAAGGACGACCAGGGCTTCCCCAGGGCCCAGGAACTCCTCGGTGACAAGCTTCGCATGATCTACCAGGGCAACATGGGTGGCTCGGGCGGGTTCTCCCGCGGCATGTACGAGTCCGTGATGGCCGCCGAGAGCACCTACCACCTCGTGCTCGACGACGACGTCCAGATCGAACCCGAGGGGATAGAACGCGCCCTGATCTTCGCCACCTTCTGCCGCAAACCCACCATCGTGGGCGGCATGATGTTCGACCTGCTCAACAAGTCGGTGCTGCACACCTGGGGTGAGCGGCTGGACCGCTACCAGTGGTTCTGGGGACCCGCCGATGGCTACCCCCAGGGTGTCGACGTCACGACGAACCAGCTGCGCGCCACCCCGTGGATGCACCAGCGTCTCGACGTCGACTACAACGGCTGGTGGATGTGTCTCATCCCCGTCGAGACCCTGCGCCAGCTCGGCTTGTCGATCCCCGTCTTCATCAAGTGGGACGACGCCGAGTACGGTCTGCGCGCCCAGCGTGCCGGCGTACCCACCGTCACGCTCCCCGGGGCCGCCGTATGGCACATGTCGTGGACCGACAAGGACGACACGATTGACTGGCAGGCCTACTTCCACGAGCGCAACCGGATCCTCACCGCACTGCTCTACTCGCCGTACCCCCTGGGCGGTCGCCTGCCCTGGAATCTTGTCGCCCGAGACATGAAACATGCGGTCAGCTCCGAGTACTACGCGCAGGAGATGCGCATTCTCGCTCTGAAGGACATTCTCTCGGGGCCCGACCACCTGCACGAGACGATCACGACACGCCTGCCGGAGTTGCGTGCAGCCGCCAAGGAGTACACGCAGTCGCGTTACGAGTCCGACCCGGCCGCCTTCCCGGAGGTGGACCGCAACAAGCCATGGCACCGCGGTCGCCTGCCCAAACGGCCCTCCGCCGTCACGCTGCTGCCGTGGACCCTCAAGACGGCTCTCAAGCACCTGCTGCCGGTCTCCGAGGACGCCCAGAAGCGTCCACAAGCGGCCCTGCCGCACTCGAAGGCGTCCTTCTGGATGCTGGCGAATTTCGATTCCGTGCTCGTCAGCAAGGCCGATGGCACGGGCACCGCTTGGTACAAGCGCGACCCGAAACTCTTCCGCGACCAGGTCGCCCGCGAGGCCGTACTCCGCGCGCAACTCGTGAGCAAGTGGAACACGCTCTCCGCCCAGTACCGGGCGGCGGCCTCCGACTTCACCTCGTTCGATACGTGGGCCAAGACCTTCGGCATCGCTGATCAGGGGGAAAACTGAATCCGTGAGTTCTTCGTCGCAGAGCCCAACGACACGGCTCGAGTTCCACGCCCCCGGACAGGGGCGTGGGCTCCGTGAGGTCTTCACCAACCGTTTCCTGCTCAAGCGCATCGTCAACAAGGAGATCCAGGTTCGCTACCGGGCCTCGGTGCTCGGTCTGGTGTGGAGCTACATCAAGCCGGCCATCCAGTTCGCCGTCTTCTTCGTGGCGATGGGCATCTTCCTCGGCCTCAACCGGGGCCTGCCGAACTACGCGATCTACATGTTCAGCGGCATCGTCGTGATGAACCTGTTCACCGAGGTCTTCGGCAACTCGGCACGCATCATCGTGGGCAACGGCGATCTCATCAAGAAGATCTACCTGCCGCGCGAGTTGTTCCCGGTCTCGAGCCTGTGGGTGGCGTGGATCCACTTCTTCCCGCAGGTGGCGATCCTGCTGGTCGTCGACCTTCTCGTGGGCTGGCACCCCACGCTCATGCAGATCCTGGCGTTCCTCGTCGGTTTCGTCATCGTCTCGGTGTTCGCGCTGGCCCTCGGGCTGGTCTTCGGCACGGCCAACGTCTTCTTCCGCGACTCGGAGAACTTCGTCGACCTCATCAACATGGTGGTCACCTGGCTGAGCCCGGTGCTCTACATGTGGGTGCTGGTGGCCAACACGCTGCCGCACTGGGCGGTGGTGATCTACAAGCTCAACCCGCTGACGACCGCCGTCGAGCTCTTCCACGACGCCTTCTGGGCGCCCACCGTCACCAGCCAAGTCCCTTATGAGACCTGGCACGTGATGCCCCACCTGTTCTCGTACTGGACGCCCATCGCGCTGGTGGTCAGCTTCGGCCTGCTGCTCGCGGGCGACCTGCTGTTCCGCCACTTCGAGGGCAAGTTCGCCCAGGAGCTGTGATGGCCAGGAAGATCGCACTCGAACCTCGTGACGAACGAGTTGTCGTCACCGCCCAGCACGTCACCAAGACCTTCCTGCTGCGGCACACCCGGTCCATCAAGGAAGCCGTCGTCTGGCTGTTCAAGGGCCGCAAGAAGGACATCACCAACGAGTTCCAGGCCATGGACGACGTCAGTTTCGACATCGCCGACGGCGAGTCGGTCGCCCTCATGGGCTTCAACGGTTCGGGCAAGTCCACGACCCTGAAACTCATCAGCGGCGTCATGCACCCCGACGGCGGGGCCGTCGGCATCAAGGGCAAGGTGGCAGGCCTCATCGAGGTGGGCGCCGGCTTCCACCCCGACCTGACCGGCCACGACAACGTCTACCTCAACGGCGCGATCCTCGGCATGACCAAGGAGGAGATCGACGCCGCCTACGACGACATCCTGGAGTTCGCCGACATCGGCGATTTCATCAACACCGAGGTGAAGTTCTACTCCTCGGGCATGTACCTGCGTCTTGCCTTCTCCGTCGCGGTGCACACCAACCCCGACGTCTTCCTCGTCGATGAGATCCTCGCAGTCGGCGACGAGCCCTTCCAGGAGAAGTGCAAGGCGCTCATCCGCTCGATGGTGCGCGATGGCAAGACGATCGTCATCGTCAGTCACGATCTCGACATGGTCGAGAAGTTCTGCAAGCGCGGTCTGGTCATGGAGCGCGGCAGGCTGGTCTTCGACGGCCCGTGTGACCAGGCGGTGCGGTTCCTGCGTGGCCGGGCCCTGGACGGCAGTGAGGACCCGGAGCGGCCCCCGCTCAGCGAGGCGGAGAAGGCCAAGCGGCTGTTCACCGATGAGGAGCGGGCCGCGGTTCCGGTGCGGGTGCGTATCGGCGGTCCGCCGTTGACCGCAGCAGAACGGGTCTGAGCATGATGACTGTTTGCGCACCTCATGGTTGCTCGGAGTCCATGATGATGTCAGAGGCTGCGCTGAGAATGTTCGAACCAGAACTTGAATTGAGAACACAATGACGTGGTGAGATCTCATACCCGGGTTCGCCACAGCTCTGCTTGTTTTGTTTGCCCAAGTGATCGTGGCTACCGGGTGGTGCCAGAAGCCTTTCTTGGCGCTGCTGCTAGCCCCGCTTCTGAGCCTCACAGCGATCAGCGTTTCCAGCAAGTGTGTTCGGAAGTGGTGGAGGCATGGTGGATATTTGATTATGCAATGTTGTTTGTAGCCCTTGGAACTTTCAGATGGCTTCGCCCTTGCCTGCCGAAGGGGCGCCCAGCAGGGAACAACTTGTCGTTCTTTGTTATCTGGTCGGAATCGTGTTGGTCGCAGGGGTATTGGGCGAAGGATCCTATGAGCGATAGGGAATCCACTCGTCATTCCCAGCGGTGAGACATCGCTTTTCATTTGAGCGCCTCGGTTTATGCTCTGCCCACTGGTAATGCCACAGACATGGATCTCGGCTTGCTGGTCGGATCAATGTTCTACACGGTAATCTTTCACGACTGTATCGCCCTCTTGCCTCTCTTTCGCGTCTTGATGTCATTACGGCTACCCATGCGGTGACGATGGTTGCGGTTCTTACAATGTAGCCGCTTCCACTTCTGATTTTGTTGAAGATATTCATCGGGGCAACGGTAATTAGTAGATTTGTGCTCGGGCTATTCGCGCTGGTGTTCATTTTCCCGTATGTGCAGCTTGACTGGGGGTTTGGTATACACTATCTAGTCTCGTGTTCTTGGGTTGGATGGTGAGGTAAGTGAGCAATACCTGATGCAGAAGAACGCAACCATTCTTAGTTCAGACTAGATCTCACTCATGGAGCATGATTAATGGCAACGGGGATCTCGGTGCAACGGTGATAGTCAACTCTTGCAGGGTAAACTTGGTTTACTTGATTGCCCAGTACAACCTGAGCCATTTCTATATGACAGATAAGTTGTCTGATAATGTGAGATTCATTAACAAACATCTCGATGAAGCTGCCTCATCTCCAAAGGTATGTCAGGAATTGGCGGTGAAAATGTCTCCTATGTGCCAGACCTCGGTCTGCGCTGGATTAACGGTACCGATGCACTGGTCGTTATTCAGCGAGAATTATTCGGGCTGCTGAATCTTGACTCTGCGCTAGGCTTTCTGTTCTTCTGGTGGATGATGACGTATTTCACCGCATAACAGTATGCGAT
Source organism: Propionibacterium ruminifibrarum (assembly GCF_900289195.1). Lineage (GTDB taxonomy): Bacteria > Actinomycetota > Actinomycetes > Propionibacteriales > Propionibacteriaceae > Propionibacterium > Propionibacterium ruminifibrarum. Next base: position 68,011 of record NZ_OMOH01000009.1, on the reverse strand, counting down.
TGATAGTGTCACGAGAGTTGGGTTCAACTCCGCGACACAGTTTAGTGAAGCTCTGACGATTGCAAAGCCTTAGGCCTCTGACTCCGAATGAGAATTGTCGTTGGCTTGCTCGATCGTCTTCTTTAAACTTTAGGTAAGTGTCAAATGATCTCGATGACCAGCATGTTGTAAGTACTTCTTGAATGATTTCGCATGCGTGGCCGACATGGTTGTTTGTGTTTGGTGTGAGTCAGTCGCGCGATGACCCAGCTGACAGCAACCCGACATGCAAGTTTGCTTGGATTCATCTCTGGTGGCTCGGATTGTCATTCTGTGTCGCAGGGGGTCGTGTACTCACTGATCGATTTCCAATCTACGATCGAGCCATGTCCGTTCGGTATCGCTGAGGCCGGAAATCCTTACGTCAAGGGTTTGCATGTCCACCCATAATTCTTCGGCGACCTCAGCTGGCTGGGACGACCACGCGAGAGCATCGGCGAGAGCTTCAAGGGTGATGAGACGGCGAGCGGCTTCTGCCTCAACGGCTTGTTCCTCTCGCTGTTTCAGCCATGGATCGGAGGGCACGGGACCTCGTTCGATGTGGACCAGTTCGTGAGTGATGGTGCATCGCCGTTCACTTTGGAGGAGGTTTCGGTCGATGATGACGGTGTGTGTTTGCCAGTCAATTTGACCCATGTGTCCGCGTGGGAGGTGTGCAGTTTGGAGAGTCCACTGCGCTTCAGCATTAAAGCGCTGCCAAGGGTGGTACATACCCTAAATATTAGAGCCAGCCGCTGACAATCTCATGAGAGCAAGTACGGGGCCACTGAATACTAGTTCTGACCGTGTCAAGATTGTGCCAGCGCCATGCAATCGAGAAGACAATCATTATCATTAGGTTATGTGCCTTATTGCTTATGTTCCCAATCATCAGGATCTTGACTCGTGTCTTCCTCATCGAGTTCCACGCGATCAGTAGTCCGGTCTGCTGTTCTAGCAGCGATTGGGTCTGCCCAGTCGGGTACAGCGTGCAGTGGCACCTCGCCCTTCGGTGTGACATCGTCTTGCTGTTGCTCAACGATCGTCACGATCAACCGGTCCAGCGCTTCACGCTGAGCTTGAGTAAGTGATGCTGATCGGGGGTCAGGTGTCCACGGGCCAAGACCACGTTCGCCAGGCCTGCGTCCGATTACTTCGCGCAGCCGCCGGACGTCGATACCGAATAGCTGTGCTAATGCCTGCAAGGTGGTCTCCGTCGGATTGACCAGATCGCCGCGACGAGCTCGGGCTATAGTGTTGCGGCTGATCCTGATGCCCGACTGTTTTGCCTTGGTTACGAGTCCGTCGAGAGCCATGCCGGGCTGTGCTTCGGTGAGCAGGTCTCGCAACGCTTCGTTCACGACCACGATGATGCCTTTCGGTAGCAGGTTGGTCACTCTCCGTGCTTAACTTACGTACAAACTGCAAGCGAGTAATCTCAGCTCAATCCAATAATAAGGGTATCCCACGATGAGTGGGTCTGAGCCGAGGTGGAAGTGCCTCTAAGCAATCAAAGGGAAGGGCCCCGCCCCCTGTGAGGGGCGGGGCCCGTGTGGAGGATCAGACCGCCGGGACTGTGCCAGGTTCAGACTCGTCCTGTTCGGACGCGGAGTGCTGAAGGTCAGCAGCGACCTCTGCCATCATGTCGGTTGCGGGCAACAGGGTGTCCCCAGCGACAAAGGACGGATTGAGGAGACTTGTGCAGACTGAGACAGCACCAGCGAGGAGCGCGGCGACGATGACAGTCAGGATGGCGTTACCGGACACGGCTCTGGCAGCAGCGACAAGTTCAGAGCCACTTGGCGTCTGGTAAAGACCAAGGGCTGACAAACTGAGAGCGGCGAATGTCTGAATAACAGTTTTAATAGCTCTCTCGAGAGTCCCCTTCCAGAAAGCTCTTGTGAGGATGTCACTGGTACAGCTCATATCAATCTTTCTGTTTGGTGGCTGTGACAGGGACAACAATCTTTCGGCCAACTTCGAGGAGATTGGAATCCAAGTCTGGGTTTGCAGCGATGATCTCGGCAGTTGTCGTGTTATGCTCTACGGCAATAGTATCCAGTGTTTCTCCGGATGAGACGACGTGAACGGCGGAGTCGAGTAGAGCGGATCCGTCTGATCTGGGCTTCTGTTCGTGCAGTTGGGCATATTGATCCACAGATTCGTTAATGGCGTTGTCGACAGCTTTAATGATCTGTTCAGTATCAGTTTCAGTCGCAATGGAGGATACTGCGGCAACGATCGAGTTCTTCACGTCAAGAACGAACGAGTCCATATATGCCATGATGGTGCCGACTGAGACTTCTTTATCAGCACGAGGGTCATCTGAAGGCAAACCAGCACGTTTGACGGTTTTACCCCATACCGAATTCGGGATAAGAGATTCTAGACGCTGCTCATTGGAGCCGAGCAGGGTCTCTGCCCATTCACCGCGACCAAGGCGGCGATTAGTGATGAGTTTCGCACCTGACACACCGTGCCAAACTGCGTCGTGGATCTTCCTGAGGTCATCCTGGGTTACTGCCATGAGTCCGTCTCCTTCATAAGTCCAATTGTTTCGGTTAAGAATGTTGAGTGCGGCGATGATTGATCGAGTGCGCAGTTCGAATGCTGGCACGTAGTAGCTAGCGTCACCGGCGTTAATAAGACCGCTGATGGCGTTCCAATTACGGTTTGTCCAATAACTGGCTGGGATGTTCGCGGCAAAGTACCAGATGCAGGCAAGCCATGCCCAAGGCATCGTGGCAACCTTGTTCGGGTTGGATACCATATCGGCGGAACTTGTGGCATAGCCGAGTTTCTGTGCCCATGCCCCGAAGGCGCTGTAGTTGCTCTGATGCGTGAGCTGAATGCAGCCTCGGCCATAGTATGGTGCATACCATGCATTAGCGCCGCCATATTCGACAAGGCTGCAGTACCAGTCGGTTTCTTGGGCGGATTCACCGATCATAGCGGCAACGGCTTCGCGGCTGGTCATGCCGTCCGCGTGTTGCAGGGCATTGGATAAGCCATCGGCGAGCTGTTCTGGAGTGCCGACGCGGGTTCGACCTCCCCAGGCTATGCCTTGCACCTCGACTGCCGCTTTAATTGCGGCAGCTAGGGTACTGTCTGTCATTCTAACCTCCTTTGTTTAATGAGTTTGTCTGTTTCTAACGAGCGGTTTTTTTTTACGTTCCTCCCTGACCAGTGGGTGGAGACACTGATTAATCCGCCTTCGACCCAAACCCAAGGAGTCGAGTGGGTAGTAGTGCGTGCGCACTGTGCTAATTTGATCCCCTGCGTGGCGATCCATTCAGCGAGTCTTTTTACCCTGAGCGCTTTTAAATGACTTGGCGGGTACTGGGTCGCGTGCGATCCGCGCCGAAGCCGCTTGCATCGGTGCTGTCTGCTTCCTGCGGTGCTTAGCACATTGGGAGTCGTCAAGTAGTTGTTGTGTTTAGTAGTTGGCGGTGCACCTCCTTTTCTGTATGCAGTACAAGGTACACGATACATAAGTTTTGCGCAAGTCCTCCTGTTCTCAGACCGCGTTCGAATCCAGAGGCTTGGAGGTATCCAATCGGTACCCTCGGGCCCGAGGTAGGTACGTCTCTACTACGTAGCAATGAGTGACCTAGATGGTCTGGGGATGCCCGGAGACTCCGCTCGGGTAGGCCAGTGCCCCGATGGCACGAAGAATGGACAGGACCAGCTCCCATGCCTGCCCGCAGCTGCAAAAGCTGTCAGCTTCCCCGATGCAGTGCTTCACAGAGCACGTCAGCAGGATGCGGGCCGCCCCTTGGTCTGCACCCTGCCCCTGCCGTGTCGCACCATGATCCGGTACGCCGGTTTGCGGGCCCATGTGGGCACGAGACGGTAGCCGCCGCGCACGACGATGTTGCGCAGCCCCTGCCGCCGGGTGACGAAACCCGATGTCATGAAGGCCCGCTGCAGTTCGATCTCGCTGCGCAGCATCTCCTCGCCGCCGCGGCGCTGGTAGGCGCCGGCGCCGACCCGGTAGAGCACCAGGGGCTCGGCCAGATTGGCCACCCTGGACCCCGTTTGCAGCATGCGGACGAACAGCCAGTAGTCCTCCATCTTGGCGAGCCTGCGGTAGCCCCCGGCACGGGCCACAGCGGCCTTGCGGTAGACGACCGTCGGATGGTTGAAGGGGTCGCGGAAACGCGCCATCTCGGTGATCTTCTCCGGGGTGGTGGGCAGTACCCGCACCACACCCCGCGGGCCCGCTTCCGTCTCGAACTCCTGGATCGCCGCGCCCAACAGGTCCAGTGGCTCACCTCCGTCGCCCACGATGACGGGGATCTGTGTGGCGAACCGGTGGGGCAGCGAGATGTCATCGGCGTCGGCGCGGGCGACGATCTCGTAGCGGCAGGCCTTGAGGCCTTCGACGAGAGCGTCCGCCAGGCCACGGTTGTGGCCGATGCGCACGACGGTGACGGGCACCCCGCCGACCGCCGAGCCGTCGATGGCGGCGTCGAGGATCGCCTCGATCTCGTCGCTCACCTCGCCGTCGCGGACGATGACGATCTCGTCCGGCTTGAGGCTCTGGTCGATGCTCACCGACCGCAGGGCGCGGGTGAAGAACGCCGGGTCGTCGCCGGCGTAGACGGGCAGCAGAACGCTGAAGGCGGTCATCTGTCCCCCTCGATGGCGAGGACGTCGGCCTCGACCGGCGTGCCGGCCAGCACCCGGGCATTGCTGCGCGGGCCGTGGCGCAGGCCGTCACGCAGCCCGGCCCGCAGACCCTTGCGCAGGATGCGGCGGTCGGATGAGGCCTTGACGGTCGCAGCCCAGCGGCGCAGGGTCGAGCCCCCGTAGAGCAGGCGCTCCCAGGCCGCCAGGGCGGGCGAGCGGGTGAACATCCACACCTTGTTGCGCACCTCCTGGTAGAACCGCGGCCCCGGATCCGCGCTCGTGTCCCCGAACGTCTTCGTCAGGTGCTGGACGCGGCTGGCCGGGACGTACAGGCCCTCGCGGAAGCGCAGCAGGCGCGTCGTGTACTCGAAGTCGTCGTTCCACAGGAAGTAGTCGCTGATCGGCAGGCCCTCGGCGCGGATCGCCTGGGCGTCGATCAGGATCGAGACGAACGATGCCGAACGGATCTGGCGGCACCCCACGCGCGCGGCGTCGCGTCTGCGTTCGCGGCTCGCGCCGACCCGGGCCCGCGGCGTGTTCATCGGGTGCTCACGGCCGTCGTGCCAGTCGGCGCGGCTGGCCAGCACCGCCGGAGGGCGCGGGTAGCGGTCACGGACCTCCAGGAGGGCCTGCAGCGCCCCGGGGCCGGGGACCGTGTCGTCGTCCATGATCCACACCAGGTCGGCGTCGTAGCGGTTGCAGGCCACCGCGATACCCGAGGCGAAGCCGCCGGCGCCACCAGTGTTCGTCGCCATGGTGACGACCTCGGTGACCGCCGGGTGCTCGGCCGCCACGTGCGGCGACTCGTCGGTCGAGGCATTGTCGATGACGACCAGCGCGTCGGGCCGGCGCGTCTGCGCTCCCAGCCCGTCGAGACAGCGGCCGAGCAGTTCGGCGCGATTCCACGCCACGACGACCGCGACGACGCGGGGTGCGGCAGCACCGCCTGGGGCGTGGGGATCGGTCATGGCACAAGGTTATCTGGCGGCAGCGGTCCTGTGCTCAGGGCGTGCCGACGAGCGATGACTCAGGTGATTCTCAGGATTCCCGGACAACAGGCGGGTTAATCCCTCAGGTGGTTCTCAACTTGCTGGCCTATCATGCAGCGACCCCACCGCTGCCAAAGGCGCCGACCGGCAGGCACGTCATTGCTCGAGCTGTTCGTGACGCCGGCCTTGCTGGGGCGTTCGGGATGGGCGTCCCACCGCCCCATCGGGTCGTCCGATGGGGGATGACCGTGGATGGTCATCAACCCGAGCCCACGAGAGAGGACACGAACCCCCATGACGAACCACCGCACACTGGTCCATGCGCCATCGGCCCGGCGCGTGGCCGCGCTCACCGCGGCGCTCCTGATGCTGGTCGGCCTGATCCAGCTGGTCCCCACCGGCCAGGCCGTTGCCGCCTCTGAGATCAGCGCGAAGTACGAATCCTATGGCGGCGCCTCCAGTCGTCTGGGCCAGCCCACCAGCAAGGAGGTCTGCGGGCTGAGGAGGGGCGGCTGCTACCAGAACTTCCAGGGCGGGGCCATCTACTGGTCCGAGGCGACCGGCGCCCACGTCAGCGTCGGGTCCATCCGGGGCAAGTGGGTCTCGTTGGATTCCCACCGGGGTTTCCTCGGCTACCCCACCAGTGACGAGGTCTGCGGGCTCAAGGGCGGCGGCTGCTACCAGAGCTTCGAGGGCGGGCAGATCCACTGGTCTCCGGCTACCGGCTCCCACCCCACCTCCGGCAGGATCGCCCAGGCATGGGAACTCGCCGGCAAGGAGGAGGGTTCCCTCGGCTATCCCACCGGTGATGAGGACTGCGAGGTCGATGGATACGGCTGCATCCAGGACTTCCAGTACGGGCAGATCGTCCGCCAGAACAGGGACGGGTTTTTCGCCTACATCATGGCCGGTGCCATCAAGGATGCGTGGTACGGGAAGGACCTGAGTCTCATCCTCGAGTACCCGGTGAGCGATCAGGTCTGCGGCCTCCCCCCGGAGGGGGGCTGCATCCAGCTCTTCCAGTTCGGGCAGATCGCCTGGAGCCCCAGCACCGGTGCCCATGGCGTCCTCCGCGATATCGCGAACTACTGGGAGGACCACGGCTGGTGGGACGGCCCCCTCGGCTACCCGCTCGATGACACGGGCTTCGACAACGGTACGGTGTTCCAGTACTTCCAGGGCGGCTTCGTCTACTTCGACTCCAACGGCCGCAGATCCGTCGTGGAGGGCGCCACTTACGAGACCTGGTACGCGGCAGGTGGCCTGTCGAGCCAGTACGGTGCCCCGGTGGGCGACGCGAGCTGCGATGAGGACGGCACCTGCACGCAGGAATTCGAGCACGGAACCATCACGCGCTACGCCGATGGCACCGTGAAGCCCTGAACCCCGGGGCCGCTGACCGGGAGGGGACGCCCCGGCCGCGGTGCCAGGCGAACATGACCCGGTGCCGCGGTCAGGCGTCCCTCTTCTTGTCCTTCTCCTGCGTGGTACGGGCCCGCTCGATGGCCGCCAGGTGCATCATCTCGGCCTGGGTGGGCATGCCGTAGGCCCGGGCCACGCCGTCGTGCATCTCGATGATCTTGCGGCGCACCCGCTCGGAGAACTCGTGGGCGATCTCACCCGGTTCGGCGGTCATCGGGGCGCCGTAGACGACGTGCACGTCGGGACGGCCCGGCAGCCACCGCTTCTCGGTGGGCGGCCACGCCGCCCACGAGCCCACGAGCGCGACCGGCACGATCGGCACGTTGTGGGCGATCGCCAGGGCCGCGGTGCCCGGCTTGAAGCGGCCCATGCCGCCGGTTCGTGAACGGGTGCCCTCGGGGAAGATGAGCAGCGAGACGCCGGCGTCGAGCAGTTCACCGGCCATGCCCCGGTGGTTCTTGCCCTTGCTGCGGGTGCGGTCGACGGGGAACGCGTTCATGAGCAGGTGGGTGCCCATGGCGGTGTACCACTTGTCGAAGAAGTAGTCGGCCGCGGCGCCGGTGGCCAGTTCCTTGGTGAGCCGGTTCGGCATCGTCAGCATGATGAGCGGGCCGTCCAGGTGACCGGAGTGGTTGGGCGTGACGAGGAACGGCGCCCGCAGCCCGTCGAGGTGCTCCAGGCCGTGCACGTGCACCTTGACGGCGCGGTTGAGCACGGGCTTGATGAGACCGAAACGCACCGAGTCGCGGGCGATGGCCGCCACCGTCGACTTGTACAGGCGTGGGTTGCGTCCGAAATCCATCAGCGGGCCCCCTGCCTGTCATGGCCGCGACGCACCCCTGCTGCCACGCGGCGGGGAAGCCAGGCCGGACCGTGACGCAGCATCCAGCCCGCCACCTTCCAGATGGTCTTCGGGGTCACCTGGACCCTGCCCGCCGCGGCCGCCGCGAGCGCTTCGGAGGCCACCTGCTCGGGGCTGGTCCACGCCCAGCCGGGTAGGTGGGGGCGGCGCATGCCGGCCGCCGCGTGGTAGTTCGTCCGCACCCAGCCGGGCAGGACGACGGTGGCGTGCACCCCCGTGCCGGTGAGCCGGCCGGCCAGGGCCTCGGTGTAGCCGATCACCCAGCGCTTGGTCGCCGAGTAGACGTCGGCGTCGATGAGGGCGTTGATCGAGGAGACGTTGATGATCTCGCCGGCCCCGCGTCCGGCCATCTGGCGCGCGGCGGCGCCCGACAGGACGAGGACGGCCAGCGCCATCGCGTTGAGCGCCGCCGCCTGGGCGGTCCAGTCGGCCTCGAGCAGGTCGGTGTGCGCCGCGAAACCGGCGTTGTTCACGAGGGTGTCGATCTCGTGGGCGTCGATGAAGGCCTCGACCGCGCGGATGCCCTCCTCCGCGGTCAGGTCGGCCGACAGGGTCTCGACTCCCACCCGGTGCCGGGCCCGCAGCTGCTGCGCCGCCTCCTCCAGCCGCGCGGCGTCGCGCGCCACGAGCACCAGATCGTCACCGCGGGCCGCGAGGGCGTGGGCGAACGCCAGCCCGATGCCACTACTTCCCCCGGTGACGAGTGCGGTAGACATGGCAGCCAATCTAGTCGGTCCCCAGCATCGGCTCCACCAGTACGCACCATGCGGGCGAGTCCGCGTGGGGCGGCCGGGGCAGGGGGCGATGCGCCGCCGGGCCGGGGAGTGGGGTTGGTGACACACGTGCAGGGGCCGGTGGGGATGGCACCCGCCGGCCCCTGCACGAGGAGGAGGGAGGCGATCAGCCGGCCAGCAGGCTCGCGGCCTGCTGCGCCATGGCCAGTTCCTCGTTGGTGCTGATGACCAGCACCTTGACCGCCGAGTCGGGGGCCGAGATGAGGTGCGGGGCCTTGTCGCGCTTGCTGTTCAACTCCTCGTCGAGGACGACGCCGATACCGGCCAGCTTGTCGCAGACCAGCTTGCGAACGAACGACGAGTTCTCGCCGATGCCCGCGGTGAAGGTGATCGCGTCGAGGCCGCCGAGCAGGGCGGCGTAGCCGCCGATGTAGAAGGCCAGCCGGTGCGTGTACACGTTCATGGCGTTGATCGTGTCCGCGTCGCCCGCCTCGAACTGGGCCTCGGCGTCCCGCATGTCGGTGACGCCCGACATGCCGAGCATGCCCGAGTTCTTGTTGAGCTCGGCGTCGATCCGGTCGACGTCCCAGCCCTCGGCGCGGTGCAGGTAGGCGAAGATGCCCGGGTCGATGTCACCCGAGCGGGTGCCCATGACCAGTCCGGCGAGCGGCGTCAGCCCCATCGAGGTCTCGATGGCCCGGCCGCCCTTGACGGCCGAGATGGAGGCGCCGTTGCCGAGGTGGCAGACGATCTGGCGCAGCGAACCCGCGTCGGCGCCCAGCACGCCCGGCACCAGGCCGGCGATGTACTGGTGGCTGGTGCCGTGGAAGCCGTACTTGCGGATCGAGTGCTTCTTCGCCAGCTCGCGGTTGATGGCGTAGGTGTACGCCTCGTCCGGGAGGTTGACGAAGAACGCGGTGTCGAAGATGCCGACGTGCGGCACGCCCGGCAGCAGCTCGAGGGCGGCGCGGATGCCCTTGATGCCCGCGGGGTTGTGCAGCGGGGCCAGCGGGACGAGCTCCTCGAGGGTCGCCAGCACCTCGTCGTCGATCACCGTCGGGGCCGCGAAGCGGTCACCGCCGTGCACCGTGCGGTGGGCGACGGCCGCGACGTCGTCGAGGGACGGGCCGTGGTCGGCGAACATCGAGAAGACGGCCTCGAGGGCCACCGTGTGGTCGGGCAGTTTCGGGGTGACGGAGAACTCGTCGTCGCCGACCTCGTGGGTGACGATGCCGTCGTTCGCGTCGCCGATGCGCTCCACCAGCCCCTTGGCCAGCACGGCCTCGGACTCGGGGTCGATCAGCTGGTACTTCAGGGAGCTGGAACCGCAGTTCAGCACCAGGATTGGCTTGGCCATTTCTCTCCTTGTCAGGTCCGGGTCTCAGGCGAGCGGGCCGCTCGTGCCCTGGGCCTGGATGGCGGTCATGATGATGGTGTTGACGATGTCATCGACGAGGGCGCCGCGCGACAGGTCGTTGACGGGGCGGCGCAGGCCCTGCAGCAGCGGGCCGATGGCCACCGCGCCGGCGGTGCGCTGGCAGATCTTGTAGCCGATGTTGCCGGCTTCGAGATCGGGGAACACGAACACGGTCGCATTGCCGGCCACCTCGGAGTCGGGCATCTTCTTCTTGCCGACGACCGGGTCGATGGCGGCGTCGAACTGGATCGGGCCGGCGATCTTCTCGTCCGGGACGCGCGAGATGGCGTCCTCGTAGCCGGCGCGGACCCGGTCGACGTCCGGGCCGCTGCCGGAGGTGCCCGTGGAGTAGGTCAGCATGGCGACCTTCGGGTCGATGTTGAACATGCGGGCCGTCTCGGCGCTGGCCACGGCGATGTCGGCGAGCTGGGCCGGTTCCGGGTTCGGGGTGACGGCGCAGTCGGCGAACAGCAGCACACGATCCTTGAGGCTCATGAGGAAGGCGCCCGAGACGGTCTTCATGCCCGGGTTGGTCTTGATGAGCTGCAGGGCCGGGCGGATGGTGTTGGCCGTGGTGTGGTTGGCGCCCGACACGAGGCCGTCGGCTCCGCCCATGTAGACCATCATCGTGCCGAAGTAGGCGCCGTCGGTCATGGTCTCGCGGGCCTGTTCGATGGTGACGCCCTTCTTGGCGCGCAGTTCGGCGAACTTGGCGGCGTAGGTCTCGATCCGCTCCGGGTCGTTCATCGAGACGATCTCGACGCCGTCAAGGTTGAAGCCAAGCCTGGCGGCCTCGGCCCGCACCTCGTCGGCCTCGCCGAGCAGCACGACCTTGGCGACACCGCGGGCCGCGACGATCGAGGCGGCCTCGAGAATGCGGGGGTCCTCGCTCTCGGGCAGCACGATGGTCTTCAGGTCGGACCTGGCCTGGGCCATGAGTTCGTAGCTGAAGCGGGCCGGGGTGCGGGTGGCGACCGGCTCCGAGGCGGCAGCGAGCACGGCGGCGAGGTCGTCGCCGAGCACGGCGGCCGGCACGCCGAGCGAGGCCAGCAGTGTGCGGGTGGCGTCGGTGTGCGAGGGGTTGGTGGCGACGATCGCCGCAACGGTGGCGCACTCGCCGGCCAGCCCGTCGAGTGCGACGCGGGCCGCGCCGAGCGTGTGATCGGGCCCCTTGGATGCGTCGATGGCCAGCACCACAGGGGCGGCCAGGTCGGCGGCCAGCCGGCCGTTGAGGGCCAGCTCGGTGGGGGCGGTGACGCCGGTGTAGTCGGTGCCCACGGCGACGACGTGGCCCTTCGCGGCGAGGGCCTCGAAACGTTCGATGATGCCGGCGCTGGCCTCATCGGGATTCTTGGCGAATTCCTCGAAGGAGGCGCCGACGAGACCGTCGGAGGCGGCCTGCGTGGACAGCGGGTGGAAAACTGCGACGGGATCGGACTGGCGGCCCGCGGCCTCGGCGATGGCCTGAGCAACGGCGCTCAGATCGGCCTGGGCATCGGGGGACGCAACATATACACGTGTGCTCACGGAACAAAGTTACGCCACAAGGGCGGTTCCGGCCGAACCGGGCGAGAAAAGGTTGACAGTCAACAAGGATGTGTGCTGGTTGCCCGGCCCGGCGGCGTCAGCCCAGCAGGCCGCTGTCGCGCACCTGGGCCGCGGCGACGGCCACGATCGCGCCCAGCATGACTACTGCTCCCACGATCAGGGCCGCCACGGGCAGCGGGTGGGCCAGCGCCGCCACGAGCGCCCCGCCGGTCACGAGGACGCCGGTGATCGCCCGGCGGGCCCTCACCCGCTGCACTTGGTAGATGACCGCCAGGCCGATGAGCAGGGCGGCCATGGCCCAGGCGGCCAGCTGGGGCAGCTGCGGGCCCTTGCCGGTGAACATGTCGATGATTCCGATGTGCAGGGCGAGCATGAGCACCGAGAGCATCACCAAGACGACGGTCCAGACCAGCCGTTCGTGTCGCCGGCCCGCTACGGTGCGCGGCGCCAGGGGCCGGGTGAGGCGGTTCCACACGGGCATGAGCAGGAGCAGCAGGGCACTGGCCGCGAGCGCGACGGGCATCGCCGCGGCCGCCACGGCGCGCGAGACCACCGAGGCGCCGTGGCGTCCCGCGGCCTGCCGGGTGAGGATCTGCGCGGGCATGTCATCCCAGGACCACAGGCTGTAGCAGACCATCGCGGCCAGGCTGATCGCGGTGACGGCGTAGCCGACGGCGGGGTGGACGGTGCGGTGCCGGGTGTTCATCACGGGCTCCTTCGTGGGACTGCTCCCACGATGCCCGGCGGCACGTCGGCGTGTCATCGTCCATCAGGGCACCGAGGACCTCCTCCTTAAGTCCCACCCGGGCGGTGACCGTCCTGCCCGGAGCGCTGCGGCAGCCGGGCCAGGACCTGCCAGCCGTCCTGGTTCGGGCCCGCCGTCAGCTGCCCGCCGAGCAGCTCGCAGCGCATGCGCATGCCCTCGACGCCCAGCCCCGACCCGCCCAGGCCCGGGGCGGGCCTGGTGGCACGGGTGTTGGTGATCGACAGGCTCACCCAGCCGTCCGCCTCGGTGAGACGCACGTCGATGCGCGCCCCGGGGGCGTGGCGGTGGGCGTTGGTCAGTGATTCCTGGATGACCCGGTACAGGGCCAGCCCCACGGCGGGCGAGACGTCCGGGACGGCGGGGATGTCGAGGCTGATGTCCGGGTTGATGGTCCTGGCCGTGTGCAACAGCTCGGGCAGATCGGTGAGTGTCGGCTGGGGCGTCACGGCTGCCAGCGCGCCGGCCCGGAGGATGCCGACCACCTCGTGCAGGTTCTCGCTGGCGACCGTCGCCTCACGGGTCAGCTCGTCGAGCAGCTCACCTGCCCGCTCGGGGTCCTCGGCCAACTTGCGCCGGGCGAGCCGGGCGTCGAGCAGCACGGCGGTCATGTGGTGGGATGCCACGTCGTGCAACTCGCCGGCCATGAGGCCGCGCTCGGTCTCGAGGGCCTTGGCGATCCGCGCCTCGCGTTCGGCGCGTTCGGCCCGCAACAGCGCCTGCGCCCCGGATGCCCGCTCGTCCGCGACGCGCAGCCACGCCCCAGCGAGGAGGGGCGCCGCGATGAAGAGGGTTCCCGAGCCGAGCCCCATCACCGCGCGCACACCGACCGACGTGGAGTCGCTGCCCCGCAGGGTGAGGACGAAGACGAGGACCGTGGTCGCGGTGAACAGGCCCGCGACGCCCCAGGCGACCCGGGCCGGTGCGCGGCGCCCTGCCCAGTAGGCCACTGGCAGGTAGATCAGGGCCTGCGTCGCAAAGGGGTTGTGTTGCACGAATGCCATCGTCAGGCAGGTCGCATGGCAGACGGTGAGTGCCAGCAGAGGGTGGGCCGGCAGCGCCAGGGCGCAGATGACGCCGAGGAGCGCCGCGCCGCCGCAGGCCAGGATCTGGCCGGTCGACCCGCCGACCACGGCGAGTGCGGTGAGCGCGCCGGCGAGCATCGTCGCCAGCGCGACGTGGCGCGCGGCCGGGTCGGCGTGGCACGCCCGGGTCATGACCATGCGCCCCACCCCTCGTCGTGATCGCGTGTCCGGGTCCGCTGGCAGCCCTGCGGACCCTACAACCGGAACCATACGCAGGATCGGTGTCGAATCGTGGCCGGTGACGGGTGCCGTCGTTCGTGGCCGGGAGCCCCCTGGCCGGTGAACCCACCTCCCGGACCGGGCCGGTCGGCCCTATCGTGGACCTGATCACCGCCCCTGCACCGGGGCGGGCCAAGGGCATGTCGCACGGACGGGAGGGACGATGCTGCGCGACCCGGCCAACGACCAGTCGGATCCCGACGCCACAGAGCCGATCACCGTGCTCATCGCGGACGACCAGGAGATCGTCAGGCGAGGGCTGAGCGATTTCCTGTCCGATGCCCCCGGGCTCCGGGTGATCGGTCAGGCCGGTACGGGTCGTGAAGCGGTGCGACTCGCCGCGCGTCTCGGACCCGACGTCGTTCTCATGGACCTGCGCATGCCGGACGGCGATGGGCTGTGGGCCGGCGAGCAGATCCTGGCGTCACCCGACCCGGCGAGAATCCTCGTCCTGACCACCTTCGACCTCGACGAGTACCTGTTCGCGGCCATGGACCTGGGCGCGGCCGGCTTCGCGAACAAGGACCTCGACCTGGACGAGCTGGCCGAGGCGGTACGCACCGTCGCCGGCGGCGGCTGCTGGCTGTCACCGGGGGTCGCTGCCCGGCTCGCCGGCGAGTTCGCCCGGCGCCGGCCGGCCCGCGCCTCGGGTGGTGCCGACCCCCGGACCCTCACGCCCCGGGAGCGTCAGGTGGCCGCCCTGGTGGCCGAGGGGCTGAGCAACCAGCAGATCGCCCGCCGCCTGGGGCTCGAGGTGACCACGGTGAAGGCCCACATCGGCTCGATCCTCACCCGCCTGGACATGACGAACCGAGTGCAGGTCGCCATCTGGGCCCACGACCACCGGCTCTGAGCCGGGCCAGTCTCAGGCCAGCAGCCCGCGGATGTCGTCGAGGGTGAGGGCGCCGCTGCTCAGTGCCTCGTCGCCCACCACCTGGTCGAACAGGTCGCGTTTGCGCTGCTGCAGCTCCACGACCTTCTCCTCGACGGTGTCGGCCGACACGAGACGATAGACCATCACCTGCTTGTCCTGGCCGATGCGGTGGGTGCGGTCGATGGCCTGGCGTTCGGCCGCCGGGTTCCACCACGGGTCGAGGACGAAGACGTAGTCGGCCTCGGTGAGGGTCAGGCCGAAGCCGCCGGCCTTCAGCGAGATGAGGAAGGCCGTCGCGTCGCCCTCCTTGAAGGCCCGCACCCGCTCCTCGCGGCGTCGGGTGCGCCCGTCCAGGTACTCCCAGCCGATCTGCTCCTCACTGAGCCGGTCGCGGACCAGCCGCAGGAAGCTGGTGAACTGGCTGAACACGAGGGCCCGGTGCCCGGCCTGGGCGAGCGAGTGCAGCTGCTCGACCAGCGAGTCGATCTTCTCCGAGCCGACCGCCAGGTCGTCGGTGTCCAGCAGACCCGGGTGCAGGCTCAGCTGGCGCAGCCGGGTGAGGGCGGCGAGGATCTCGATGCGGTGCGTGCGCGAGTTGTCGTCGAGCAGGCCCAGGACGCGCATCCTCGTGGCGGCCAGCTCGCGGTCGTAGATGCGGCGGTGGGCGCGGCTGAGCGCGATCGGCACGACGAACTCCTGCTTGGGCGGCAGCTCGGCCGCCACCTGCTCCTTGGTGCGGCGCAGCATGAGCGGGCGGGTGCGGCGGTGCAGCACGTCGAGCCGGTCGGGCTGCTCGCCCGACTCGATCGGGCGGGCGAAACCGGTCTGGAAGCGCTTCGGCTCGGGGAACAGGCCCGGCGCGGCGATCGACAGCAGGCTCCACAGGTCCATGAGGGAGTTCTCGAGCGGGGTGCCGGTGATGACCAGCCGCATGCGCGCCAGCAGGCGCCGCACGATGGAGTAGGTCTTGGCGGTGTGGTTCTTGACGAACTGCGCCTCGTCGAGCACGAGCAGGCCCCACTCCAGCGAGGTGAAGCTCGCCTCGTCCAGCCGCACGAGCGTGTACGAGGCCACGACGACGTCGGCGCCCTCGACCGCCCGGGCGAGGGGGACACCGGACTTGCTGGCCGTCTGGTCGATGACGACGATCCGCAGCGATGGCGCGAACTTGCGGGCCTCGCCCGTCCACGCGGCCATGACCGAGGTGGGGGCGATGACCAGCGCCGGGTGCGTCAGCTCGCCGTCCTGCCTGGCCCGCGCGATGAGCGCCAGGGTCTGCAGCGTCTTGCCCAGGCCCATGTCGTCGGCGAGGATGCCGCCGAGCCCGGCAGTCCACAGGGCGCTCAGCCACTGGTAGCCCTCGACCTGGTAGGGGCGCAGCTCGGCCCCGATCGTGTCCGGCACGGCCGGCGGGGCGGCCTCGTCGAGGCTCAGGAGCGCGGCCACCGAACGCTGCCAGCGCGCCGAGGACGCGGCGATGACGCCGGAGGCCTGCAGGTCCTGCCACACGCCCAGGTCCCAGCGACTCAGCCGCATCCGGCCGGTGTCGGGGTCGACGAGCCGGGACGCCTCGTCGGCGAGGTGGCGCAGCGGGTCCAGCTCGGGCCGTTCGAGGTCGATCCAGGCCCCGTCATCGAGCATGACGTGGTCGTCACCGGCCGCCATGGCCGTCAGCAGCAACGTCACCGGCACCTCCCGGTCACCGACGCGGACACTGACCGACAGGCCGAACCAGTCCGTCGAGTGGGCCAGCGTGGCGTCCTCGATGGCCGAGGTGGCCTCGAGGGGGCCGTCGGGGTCGTCGTCGAAGATCTCGATGCTCAACTGCGGGGCCGCGGTGAGTTCGGTGTAGCCGGGCCGTGCGCCGATGGACTCGACGAGCACGCCGGGGTCGGCCTCCAGCACCGGCAGCCCGTGGGCGACGAAGTCGAGCAGGGCCCGCCCGGACAGCTCGGCGGACGAGCCCCCGACGAGGCCGTGCACCCGGTCGAGCAGCTCGCGCGTCTCGTCGCTGATGAGGCCGGCGGGGCAGCGCTCCAGCTCGAGACGGGTGCTGTGCCCGGCCGAGGCGAGCGTGACCCCGCTGCGCAGCGAAGCCCGGCCGATCTGGCTGAAGTCGATCTGCACCCACACGCCGCTGACCGGCGGCTCGCTGATGTCAACCGCCTCGTCACTGCTCGTCAACCGCATGTGCCCGCGCAGCTGCGGGGCGTACAGGCTCAGGAAACGAGGCAGGTCGGCGGCCGGCAGCGTCAGTGAGGGGGCCGCGTCGAGCAGCGGA
This sequence comes from Propionibacterium ruminifibrarum, assembly GCF_900289195.1. Lineage (GTDB taxonomy): Bacteria > Actinomycetota > Actinomycetes > Propionibacteriales > Propionibacteriaceae > Propionibacterium > Propionibacterium ruminifibrarum. Next base: position 51,167 of record NZ_OMOH01000009.1, on the reverse strand, counting down.
CGGACCGCCTGGTCGACGGAGTGGTCGAGCTCGGTCAGGCGCAGCTCACCGCGCGGCTCGGTGCGCAGGATGCCGTGGGCCGGGTCGCCGAGCAGGGTCCAGCCGGGGCGGAAGGGCTCGGCGCGCCCGTCGTGCTGCAGCTGCACCTGAAGCTCGTAGTCGTCGCCGGACGCGGTGAGGTCGAGACCGAGCGAGGCCTTCGCCTGGTCGAGGTGCACGCGGGCGTGGCGGCGATCACCCAGGTCGTGCAGCAGCTCGACGCCCGCGCCGACGGCCCTGCGCAGCTGCGCCCAGACCTCGGCCGGCAGCGACTCGAGCGTCATCCGGTTCATCGCGTAGGTGTCTCCGGCGCTCAGCAACTGCGCCAGGCCCAGGGCGGCGGCGCGCTGGTCCGAACGGGCCTGCACCGCGGCGGGGGAGTCGATGAGGTCGCGCCAGCGCACGCGCTTGCTCACCCAGTCGCCGTCCACGCCGGTGCGCAGCAGGTGCATGTGCCAGCGCCCCGACGAGGAGTAGTCGTAGCCGGCCATGCCGGCGCTCTCGAAGACGACGGCCAGTTTGCGCGAGCCGCCCTGCTCGGGTGCCAGCCGTGCCATGGCCCGCTCCCACGAGCTGGTCGGCGCCGGTGTCGCGTCGGCGGCCCTGCCCTCGAGGACGAGCTGCGCGGCCGAGCGGGTGCTCATGAGCAGCGCGGCGGCGTGCTTGCAGTCCTTGCCCTTCGGGCACGTGCACGCGTCCGACCAGGTGACGACCCGCCGGCCCGCGCTGATGAACCGGATCGAGGTGTCGTACGGGGACGACAGGGTGCCCTGCACATGCCCCGACAGCGTCTCGGTGTCCAGCCGGACGTCGGTGACGACACCGGCCCGGGCGGCGTAGGCGGCACCCCGCTCGAACGAACGCTGCGGGTAGTGGTTGAGCAGGATCTCATCGCTCAACCGCGCCAGCCAGCGCAGCTGGACCGAGGCCGCGGGATCGTAGTCGAGGTGCGCATTCATCCGGGCAATCTTAGGCGCCGCCGCCGGACGGGGCGAACAGGAACAGGGTCGCCAGACGGCAGTGGACACCGGGCAGGGCGCGGGCAGCGCCATGGCGGACGGCAGGGGCCACCGCGGGACGACTCGTGGCCCGATGCCCTGCGACCCGGCTCCGGCGGGCGGCGACGTGGAGTCGTTCCTGGCGCAGACACCGGCCCCGGCCTGTTCCCCTCATCGGAGGGGCGCGGCCCGTGCAGTGGGGGGAATCGCGCCGCATCCAACTAGGCTCTCGGTATGTCAGTCCTGATCGGTTCTCACGTCGACGAGAAAGACCCCGTTGGTGAGGCTGCCGCGCGCGGCGCCGAGATCGCCCAGATCAGCCTGGGCGATCCGCAGAGCTGGAAGGGGCCGGCCCTCGCCTACGAGGGCGGTCCGCAGGCCCTGCGCGCCGCGGCCGAGGCCGCGGGTCTGGCACTCGTCGTCCACGCCCCCTTCGTCATCAACGTGGCCAGCACCAACAACCGCATCCGGGTGCCGAGCCGCCGCCTGCTGCAGAAGCACGTCGACATGGCCGCCGAACTCGGCGCGATCGGTGTCGTCGTCCACGGCGGGCACGTCACGGCGAAGGACGATCCCGAGGCCGGCTACACGAACTGGGCCAAGGCCGTGGACGGGCTGGATGCCGCGGTGCCGGTCCTCATCGAGAACACGGCGGGCGGGCAGCACGCCATGGCCCGCCGGCTGGAGTCGCTCGACCGGCTGTGGACGGCGATCAGCGAGGTCGACGCCGACGGCAAGGTCGGTTTCTGCCTCGACACCTGCCACGCCCACGGCGCCGGGCTGGGGCTCGACGGCCTCGTCGAACGGGTCATGGCGATCACCGGACGCATCGACCTGGTGCACGCCAACGACTCCCGCGACGAACCGGGCACCGGAGCCGACCGGCACGCCAATCTCGGCCAGGGGCGGGCCGACGCCGAGGCCATCGCCCACATCGTCGCCACGGCCGGAGCACCCGCCGTCGTCGAGACCCCCGGCGGTGCAGAGGCCCAGGCCGCCGACATCGCCTGGCTGAGAGCGAGGAGCTGACATGTCCCACCACCGCCCGCTGCACTACGCGCAGGACAACGTCGCCCTCATGTTCAAGGCCGCCGCCGCCCGCTACAGCCACCGCCCGGCCACCCGGGTGCGCGTCGGCGACGAGGGCGCGGTCTGGGACATCGCCACCTACCGCGAGCTGGACGAACGCGCCACCCAGATCGCCTGCGCCCTCCTCGGGGCGGGCATCGCCACGGGGGACCGCGTCGGCATCTACGCACGCAACCGCCCCGAGTGGACCCAGGCCGACCTGGCCTGCCAGTACCTCGGCGCCGTCCCGGTGCCGGTCTACGCGACGAACACCGCCGAACAGACCGCGCACATCGCCAACGACTGCCAGATGGTCGCCGCCTTCACCGGCGGCCCGACCGAGACCGCCACCATGATCGAGGCTGCCGCCGCTGCGCCGAGCCTGCGCCTGGTCGTCTCGATGGACCCCTGCGGCGACGACCTGCCGGCCGGCCCCACCTGGGGCGGCGAGCTGCGCCACCTCGCCGATTTCGCACCCGCCGACGAGGCGGCCGACCCGGCCCTGGCCGCCGAGGTCGACGCGCGCCTGGCCTCGGCCACCGGCGACGACCTGTACAGCATCATCTACACCTCGGGCACCACCGGCGAGCCGAAGGGCGTCATGCTCGCCCACCGCGCGATGATCGCCGAGTTCCGGGCCCTCGACGAGATGTTCGACATCGGCCCGGCCGAGCACTCGCTGTGCTTCCTGCCCCTGTCGCACGCCCTCGAACGCGCCTGGACGGCCTATCTGTGGTCGCTCGGCTGCATGAACACCTACGTCACCGACACCCGCAGCATCGCCGAGCTGATGCCCCTGGCGCGCCCGACCATGGTGGTCGCCGTCCCCAAGCTCTACGAGACGATCATGACGATGGCCCGCGCCCAGGCCGCCGATTCACGGCTGCGCAAACGCATCTTCGACTGGTCGATCGGGGTCGGCGCCAGGGTGCAGGCCGCGTACAACAACGGCGAGCGCCCCTCGCCGGGCGACCGCGTGATGCTGCTCGCGGCCGACCGGCTCGTCCTGAGCAAGATCCGGGGAGCCATCGGCGGCCAGAAGAAGATGCTCGTGAGCGGCGGCGCGCCCCTGTCGCGCGAGGCCGCACTGTTCTTCGGCGCGGCCGGGCTGCAGATCCTCAACGGCTACGGCATGACCGAGGCGGCCCCGCTCATCTCCTTCAACTCCCACTCCCACTGGCAGCGCGGCAGCGTCGGCCGGGTCATGACCGGCGGGCGGCTGCGCATCGGGCCCGAGAACGAGATCCTCTACACCGGGCCCAACCTCATGGACGGCTACTGGGGCGACCAGGAGGCCACCGACGAGGCCTTCTGGACCGACGAGGACGGCACCCGCTGGCTGCGCACCGGCGACGCCGGCAGGATCAACCACAAGGGCTACCTGTTCATCACCGACCGGTTGAAGGACATCATCGTCACCAAGGGCGGCAAGAACATCGCGCCTCAACCCATCGAGGCGCTGCTGCAGGCCGACCCCCTGTTCGAGCAGGCGGTCCTGCTCGGCAACGACAGGCCGTTCCTGACACTCCTGGTGAAGCCCTCGCTTCCCACGATGAGCGAGATCGCCGAGAAACTGCAGATCCAGTACGGCCACGTCAACGAGCTCTTCACCAACCCCCGCGTCGTCGAAGAGGTCAAGGCCCGAGCGGCACGGCTCACCGGGTCGCTGCCCAAGCACGAGCAGTTCAGGGAGATGCACCTGTCCCCCGAGGAGTTCTCCATCGCGAACGGCCTTCTCACGCCGACGTTGAAGGTGAAACGCCGGGAGGTCGAGCGCCGGTTCGCCGACGTCATCGACCAGATGTACGCCCGCTTCTCCGAGCGGCGAGACAAGGTTTCCGGGGCCGCCCAGGGCCGCGTCGCGGCCGAGGCCGGCCCGGGGCCTGCTGCGTAAACTGGCGGCGTGCCCGAACAACCTCGAAGTATCCGCAGCCGCCAGGCGATCATCGAGGCGACCGCCGACCTCATCGGCAGGCAAGGCGTCAGCGGCACCTCGGTGTCGGACATCATCAAGGCCTCGGGCACCTCGACCGGGGCGATCTACCACCACTTCGGCAGCAAGCAGGAGATCATCGTCGAGACCGCCAGGCAGGCGCTCCACTGGCCGATGACCGCCATCGCCGAGTACTTCGACAACCCCGCGTCCCCGGCGGACCTGTTCGGCTACGCGGTCGAGGCCCTGCGCTTCGGCCCGGAGCTGGGTGAACTGCTCGTCCAGCTCGGCGCGGGCGGCCTCAGCGACGACGAACTGGGCAGGGCGCTGCGCGCCGAGTTCAGCCAGCTGCGTGACGGGCTCGACCTGACGCTCGGCTCGTGGGCGCGCAACCAGAACCTGCCCCAGGAGCGGGTGCGGGGCCTGGCGCAGATGCTCGTCGGGCTGATCCTCGGCTTCGCCACCCAGCGGGCCCTCGTCGACGACTTCGACGAGGCCGCCTACGAGGCCCAGGGCCGCGCGATGCTCATGGCCGCGGTCGCCGGCTGACCGGGCTCCAGACGCCGGGCGAGGCCCGGCCCTCTCATTCGCCGCCCATCAGCCGGCGGATCCGTGCACGGGCGTCGACCATGGCCGGGCCGTACCAGACCACCGGCCGTTCGGGAAGGACCCGCACGTCGCGGCCGGGGAAGCACTCGGGCCCGTCGCCGGGGGTGAAGGGGTAGGGCGCGTCGAGCAGCACGATGACGTCGGCCACGGCCCTCGTGATCGTCTCGACGGTGACGGCCGGGTAGCGCGCCGACCGCCAGTCCTCGACGTCGAGCGGGGCCAGCGGGAAACCGGCGCGGCGCAGCAGGTCGGCGGCGTAGGTGCGGGGGCCGATGACCATCCACGGGTCGCGCCAGATGCACACGACGACGTGCGCGCCGGGCTCCTCGTCCGGTGCGCTCCAGGCTCGGCCGGCCGCCGCGAGCCACGTGGGCTCCGGGGCGAGACCGAGCGCCTCGGTGAGGAGCCGGCGCATGCGCGCCAGGGCGCCGTCGACACTGTCCACGTCGGTGACCCACACGTCCACGCCGGCCGCCCGCAGGGCCTCGACGTCGGCTCGGCGGTTCTCCTCCTTCGCCGCGACGACCAGGTCGGGCGCCAGGGCGGTGATGGCCGCCAGGTCGGGGTTCTTCGGGCCGCGCACCCGGATGACGGGGTGCCCGGCCCGTTCGGCCAGGTCGGCCGGGCGGACGCAGAAATCGGTGGCCCCGACGATGCGTTCGGGGCAGCTCAGCGCGAGGGCCTCGGTGAGCGAGGGCACGAGGCTGACCACACGCCGAGGGGGCGCGGCCGGCCCGATGGTGTGGCCGAGGTCATCGGTCGCCATGGTCCCTCCCCGTTCTGCCAGTTTCCACTCTGGCACACCGAGTGGCCACGCGCCGCAGGGCGCCGGCCGGCTGCTGGTGCCGGTCCATGCTCACCCGAGGAGACCCGTCGGCGCCCCGGGCGTTCCAGGGTCGAGAGCGTCAGCGATGGCATCCGGCGCGGCCCGGTTGAGCTCGTGGCCCGCCCCGGGCACGACATGGAGCGTCGCATCCGGTAGGAGCTCTTGCAGCCTGCGCGACGCTCTCAGATTCACTCGGTCGCGTTCGCCACACAGGATCACCACCGGACACACGATCTCGCCCAACCGTGCCGTGAAATCCAGGGACCGCATGGACCGGGCCAGTGCGATCGCATCGCTCTTGGAGATCCCCATGCCACTGAACGACCGGCCCGGCATGCACCGGAACAGGAGGTTCTGGCAATCGATGAGTAGGCGGGGCGCCTTGTACTGCGTCGCGATGAGGACCAGCGAAGCCACTTCGTCCGGATGCCGGATCGTGTAGTCCATGGCGAGCAGTGCCCCCAGTGAGAGACCGCAGAGGCGAAGCGGCTCCGCCGTGCCCGCATATCGGTGCTCCAAGTCGGCCAGCAGCCGGGAATAGCTGACCTCGCCGGTCATCTCGGCGAACAATTCCGGGCAGTCCACCTCACCGGCAGGAATCCGCGAGACCACATCCTCCCAGTCCTTGGCGGTCTGGCCCAGTCCGTGCAGCAGAACGGTTCTCATGCCGGGTCCACCGCATCGTCTTTCCCGCGGTGGCGGACGAAGTCCAGCCCGAAGCAGGAAAGGGCGAGGACGAGGGTGATGGCGCTGTTGAAGACATCTGATGAGAGATCCCGGGTGCCCTGTTGCAGGAACGCGGCCGCCAGGTGAGTGATTGCCACCGGAACGGGGATCATGACGAGGAGGGAGAAGCCGGCCGCCCGATACCAGTTCGGCCAGAACCTGCGGAAGATCCCGTACACCGCCCACAGGGCCGCGATAGAGACCAGCGAGACGCAGGCGCCCAGGGTGAGGACGACGGGTTCAGCCAGGAGGAGCGACAGCAGTGCGAGCAGGGGAATGGGAATGATACTGGCCATGAGCAGGGTCTTCACGACCGGTCGTGACCTGGCCGTCAGGCTCGGGAGCAGCACGAGCCACCCCGCGACGATGGAGACGGCGGCGGTCAGGGACCAGGACAGCCCGTCCGCAGTGAAGTAATCACAGATCAGGCATACGCACATGGCGGTCAACGCCGCGGCCGAAAAACTCACCAGCAGAATGCGCCTGCTCCGCTCGGACAGCCTGTAGCTCCGCTTCATGACGGGCAGCTCATCGGGTTCGACCATGTCATCCTTGATCAGATAATCGGAGGACACGTTGAAGATGTCGCTGAGCTGGGCGATGAAGAACAGGTCCGGTGATGACTGGTTCAATTCCCATTTCGAGATGGTCTGCCTGGTGACTGTGATCCGCTCGGCCAGGGCCTCCTGGGAGAGCCCCTGCTGTTTTCGTAGTCGCTGTATCTTCTCACCGGGGGTCATGCCGCTCGCCTCCTGTTCCACGGGTCTGGGGCAACAGTAGCCAGCGGGCCACGGATCGGCCGCCAACCCTCACAGGAATGGGCGCAACGATCCGTTGCGGCGCCTCTCGTGTGCAGAACGCTCCCGTTCGGGGCGGGTGGACTCGACTGCTCGCCGACCTTGTTTCACCCATGTCATGAGGGCCGTGACAGTTCTCAGCCCGGATCGCTGATCGTTACGAGGCTCATCGCATCAGCAACGTCAATGATGAATCGATGGTTCGAGTCCGATTTGTCTTTTTGGCTGGTGCGGCTGCCGTTGTTCTGGCCTGGTCATGTCGGAAATGAGCATAATATAGGGCAAGTCGTGTGCGTCCTGTGGTTACTCGATTAGGGCGGAATGCCCACGAAGCGAAAGTGAGGGGGCGTTCAAGAATAGCTCCGAGTCTTGCTGGGGTGACATTCTGCGACGTGCTCCAGATGGGTTTGGTGAGGTTTTTGCCTCGGATGGCTGGAGGAGGAGACCGCGCCCCAGTGCTGCTGGTGCGAGAGCATTCGTGCCGATGGTCTCCTCTGTTTATCCTTCAGCGAAAACGATGCTCTCCTTCATTAGGTGCCTCTCCCGCGGAGGGATGTCCACCGAGAAGATTCATCTCCCAGAGGTTTCCGGTGGAATAGTCGTCCAAGAAGGGTTTCAGGAATTCCTCGTTGGGGCGGGTCGCCTGAGTGGTGCCATTGACTCTGTCGAGGACCGCGATCTCACCCAGCTCGAAATGAGAGACCAATGGTACCGACTGAGTGGCCAGAATGACCTTGTGGCCGGTTCTTCCCGCGATGCGGGTCAGCTCCGCGAGGAGTCCGATAGCTGCTGGGTGGAGTCCGAGTTCGGGTTCGTCGAGGATGACAGTAGCCGGCAGGTCTGGGCTCAGCAGCAAGGTGGTCAGGCAGATGAAGCGCAGGGTGCCATCGCTGGCCTCGGATGCCCGGAAGGTGCGGTCCAAGCCTCGTTGCTTCCACTGCAGGCGAATTCGTTCCGCAGAGTCGGGTTTGAGGACGAAGTCATCGAAGAAGGGCGTGACATGACGTACTACGGATACAATTCTCTGGTAGTTCTTCGGGTGCTCTTCGCGGAGCCGGTACAGATAGGCGGCTATATTCTCTGCGTCAGAATGGAGGGCCGCGTCGTCCCCGATCGTTGACCAGCCCTGGACAGGGGCGTTGGCTGAGACGTCATCGAAGTGGAAGACCCGGCAGTCGGCTCCGATGGGGCGGACGTTGCCGGCGAAGTTCCGGAACTTGCCAGCAGGCCCGGGGTCGGTGACGTCGCGGATAATGCTGTGAATCCCAGAACCCATGTCTTCCGCGTAGGGCTCTTTGTCATTTTCCATATCGCAGAAGAGCAGCCACTCACGGATCTCGACCCGCTCCGTGTCGCCCACCTCGTCTGGCCGGAGTGTCACTCGGTAGCCATTGCGCATGGCCACACTGTCCGAATCCGCTGTGCCCACCTCGGACAGCAGCTCGATGAGGATCTGCTCGGCACGGCCGTCATCGCCGGCGTAGAGCAGGCTGCCCACCCCACCGCGTTGCCTCAGGTACTCCTGGAAGGAGTCGTCCCAAATGCGGGAGACGAGCTCCAAGGCACTGACGAGGTTCGATTTGCCGGAACCATTGGCGCCGATGAGCACAGTGACGTCCGAGGTCAGGTCCAGCTCGAGATGACGTATCGACCCCAGCCCCTCGACGACGAGACGGCCCAGACGAACCACCATGCGACAAGCTTAGATGATCCAGTGTGGCAACGATTGGAGTCGCGGCTCATCACAGCGGAGGCTCCCCGCGCCGCCCGACTCATCCATGGCTCGCGAAGGCCGGTGCGATGCCTCGCCAGACAGTTGCTGTCCAATGCGCCGCGTCTTCGTGTGACCACGATGACCCCGTGTTCCCCGGCCCATGACGGGGCAGGACTGTGCAAGCCATCGCGGGATCCGATGGGCCCTCCCGGGTGATCGTTACGACAGCTGCGCGGGGCCGGCTCGTCTCCCCGTACGGTCTCCCCGGAGCGCTGGGATGCTGGCCGGTACGCGATGATGGGCCTACCGCAATCCCATTTCGCAGGAGGTCTGCCATGTCAACTGAGGTGTCACGGCTCAGATCCGGACCCGACGCCGGAGAGCGGCCCGGCGGGCTCGGTCTCGGCCGCATCGACTTCGTCGTGCCGGGCCTGGCCAAGGACGTCATCGACGGCTCCCGGCAGGTCTGGCTGACGGTGGTCGGCCTCGACCACGAGGCCTTCACCGACGGGCGGGCGCGGGCAACCCTGCCCGGCTGGTTCCGCAGGGCCTGCCGGCGCCGCCCGGCCGGTTCCGACCGGATCTGGGACGTCGACGCCTGGCTTTCCTGGGCCGACCCCGACGAGCGCCCCTGGCGCTGGTGGGACGCCGACGTCCTGGACGAGGACCGCGGCTGGGTGAGCATCGTCCTGTCCGAACGGCCCTGCCCGGTCGGGGTTCTGGAGGCCACCCTTCACACCCTGGGCGCCACGAGGGTCGACACCGACATCTGACCGTCGGCCCACTCGCCGTCATGGCGCCGTTCGGGCCCGTGGAGGGCCGGCGTGTCACGCCGCCGGCGCCGCCGTACTGGCCCGCACGACGAGCCTGGTCGGGATGATGACATGGCTCTCCTCCAGCGGCTGCCCCTGGGCCTGGGCGAGTACCAGCCGGACCATCTCGGCGCCGGCCCGGCGGAAGTCCTGCTGGACGGTCGTCAGCGGGGGAAAGGCGTACTCGCCCAGCGGCAGCCCGTCGAAGCCCACGACGGAGACGTCCTCGGGCACCCGCCTGCCAGACTCGTGCAGGGCCCGCACCAGGCCGAGCGCCACCTCGTCGTTGGCGCACAGCACCGCGGTGACCTCCGGGTCCCGGGCCAGCTCGAGCCCGGCCGCGTAGCCGTCACCGGCCTCCCAGCCGCCCGGGATCGGATCGGGCGCCGCGATCCCCGCCTCGGCCAGGCAGTGCGCCCACGCAGCCGACCGGACGTGCGCGGAGCGGGAGTCCGCGGGGCCCGCGATGTGGTGCACCGTGCGGTGCCCCAGACCCAGAAGATGACTCACCGCGTCGCGCACGCCCTGCACCTGATCGGCCGACGCCGACGGGTAGCGCTCGACGAGCGCCGAGTCGGAGGAGGCCACCGGCATGCCGGCCGGCAGCGCCAGGTGCTCGGCCGTGGCCGTCCCGGCCTGGACGATCACCAGGCCGTCGATCGCCTGCTGGGCGAGCCGGTGCACCGCCCGGCCCATCTCCTCGGCGCCGGGCTGGGCGACCTGCGCCATGACCACCGTGTACCCGGCCCGTGCCGCGGCCTCCAGGACGCCGCTGGTCGTCCAGGCCTCGCCGGTGCGCTGGATCTGCTGGGTGAGCACGCCGATCGTGCGGAAGGCGCCACTGCGCAGCACCTGGGCGGCCCGGTTCGGTGAGTAACCGAGCTTGTCCATCGCCTGCAGGACCCGCTGCCTGGTCCCGGCGCTCACGTTCGGCGCGCCGCGGGAGACCCTCGACACCGTCTGGGAGGAGACGCCCGCGAGCCGCGCGACGTCGTTGATCGACGGCGAGCCCGCCGTGGCTGACCGGGGGTTCCTCATGAACCGGACCCTATCAGGGCGCGAAGACCGCCCCGGGACTATGTCGACGTCGACATTTATAGGACATCAGTCAGGGATTTCGACGATCAGTTCAGCGTTAACTTGACGTATCACGCTCCATATTGCATGATGTTAACGTTATCATTCAAAGGTACGGCCCCAGTGGGTCGTATCCCCTCGGAAAACCCTGGCGCCCGTCTCGGAGCTGAGACCGCCGGGGCAGACCCCTCACGGGAAGGAACGCCGACGATGATCGTTCCCAGGCACTACGAGGACCTCTCGGTGCTGCACGAGAACACCCTGCCCACCCGCGCCTACTACGTCCCCGGCTCGCCCCGCAGCGGCCACGACCCGCTCGACCGGGAGTCCTCCGACCGCTTCCAGCTGCTCAACGGCGACTGGGACTTCCGCTACTACGGCAGCGTCCACGAGCTCACCGACGCCTTCTACGCCACGGACCACGAGCCGCAGGGCTTCGGGTCGATCCGGGTGCCGGGCAGCTGGCAGCACCAGGGCCATGACCGGCACCAGTACACGAACGTGCGCTACCCGATCCCGCTTGACCCGCCGTACGTTCCCCAGGACAACCCGGCCGGCGCCTACCTGACTGACTTCGACCACGTGCCCGACGAGACCGCCCCGGCGGTGAGCCTCGTCTTCGAGGGCGTGGACTCGTGCTTCTACGTCTGGCTCAACGGCGCCTACATCGGCTACAGCCAGGTCTCGCACGCCACCGCCGAGTTCGACGTCACCGAGCAGATCGTCCCCGGCCGCAACCGGCTGGCCGTCCTCGTCCTGAAGTGGTGCGACGGCACCTACCTGGAGGACCAGGACAAGTTCCGCACCAGCGGCATCTTCCGCGACGTCTACCTGCTCAGGCGTCCGTCGGCCGTACTCTTCGACTACTTCACGACCACCCGGCTGGGCGACGAGGAGGCGACCGTCACCGTGCGGGCATCCTTCCGCGGCGGCGAGGTTCCCGTCCGGCTCGAGCTGGCCGACGCCGGCGGCGCCCCTGTCGCCGATGCGATCCTCGAACCCAGCGGCGCCGACCCCCGGTTCACGCACCGGGCCGTCATGACCGTGCCCGCCCCGCACCCGTGGAGCGCCGAGGACCCCTATCTCTACACGCTCACCCTCGGCTGCCCCGACGAGGTCATCCGGGATCGGGTCGGCCTGCGCGAGGTGTGCACCGACGGCCCCGTCCTGCGCGTCAACGGGGCACCGGTCACGCTGCGCGGCGTCAACCGGCACGACAGCGACCCGGTCACCGGCCCCACCGTTGATTTGGACCACATCCGCCGCGATCTGCGGCTCATGAAGGAGCACAACGTCAATGCGATCCGCTCCTCGCACTACCCCAATTGCCCGCAGTTCTACCAGCTGTGCGACGAGTACGGCTTCTACGTCATGTCGGAGGCCGACAACGAGAGTCACGGCACCCAGACGCAGTTCCTGGCCGACGACTCCTGGCCCAACGTCGTCGAGCACTGGAACCGGCGGATCGCCAACAACCCCGCCTGGATCGAACCCACCCTCGACCGCGTCCGGCTGTGCGTCGAACGCGAGAAGAACCGCCCGTGCATCATCTCCTGGTCGGCCGGCAACGAGTGCGCCTACGGCTGGACCTTCGAGGCCGCGCTGCTGTGGATCAAACAGTTCGACCCCGGCCGCGTCACCCACTACGAGAGCGCCTACTACCGCTCGGGCGACCGGCGCTACGACTACTCGAGCATCGACCTGTACAGCCGCATGTACCCGGGCCTGGACGAGATCCGCGCCTACCTGGACGCCGACCCCGACAAGCCGCTGATCCTCGTCGAGTACTGCCACTCCATGGGCAACGGCCCCGGCGACCTGGAGGACTACTGGCGGCTCATTAACTCCGACGAGCGCCTGTGCGGCGGATTCGTCTGGGAGTGGTGCGACCACGCGGTGCGCGCCGGAACCACCGCCGACGGGCGGCCGCGCTATCTCTACGGCGGCGACCACGGCGAACGGGTCCACGACGGCAACTTCTGCGTCGACGGGCTCGTCGCCCCCGACCGGACGCCCCACCCGGGGCTGCTGGAGCTCGCCAACGTCCAGCGCCCGGTGCGGGTCGTCGACGCCGACCTCGCGCACGGCACGATCACCCTGCGCAACGACCTGGACTTCACCGACCTGGTCGGCCACGTCGTGGTCTCGTACACGCTGACCCGCGACGGCGAGGTCATCGACGAGGGACCCGTCGAGCTTCCCGCCTCGGTGCCGCCCCATGCGACCGCGACGGTGCCGCTGCGCGTCACGGCCCCGGCCGACGGCCGCTGCTTCCTCGTGGTGCGCTACCGGCTGGCCGCGCCGAGGCCCCTGCTGGCGGTCGGACACGAGCTGGGCTTCGACGAGATCGAGGTGCCCACCGCCGAACCCCGGCTGCGTGAGGCCGCGGCGCTGCTCGACCGCACCGCCGAGGGGCCGGCGCCGCGCACCGAGCAGGACGACGAGTCCATCGTCGTGCGCGGCGAGGGCTTCGAGTACCGCTTCGACCGGCGCACCGGCCTGCCGTGCGCCATGACGGTCGGCGGCGAGCGGCTGCTCGACCGCCCGGCCGAGGTCAACATCTGGCGCGCCCCCACCGACAACGACCGCTCCGTCCGGCTGGACTGGCTGCGGGCCCGCTACGACCAGACGAGCACCCGCGCCTACACCACCGCCGTGTCGGCCGACCCCGCCGGGCGAGTGGTCGTCGACGCCACGATGGCCCTCGTCGCCCCCACCGTCCAGCCCATCGCCCGGATGGACGCGCGGTGGACGATCGGCCCCGACGGCTCACTGGCCCTCGACCTGACCGCGCGGCGCGACCCCGAGTTCCCCTTCCTGCCCCGCTTCGGCCTGCGCCTGTTCCTGCCCCGGCGGATGGACGCCGTGCGCTACTTCGGTCTCGGCCCCCAGGAGAGCTACATCGACAAGCACCGCGCATGCCACCACGGCATGTTCACCAGCCCGGTCGCGGGCCTGGGCCACGACTACATCCGCCCCCAGGAGAACGGCAGCCGCGCCGACTGCGATCTGGTCGAACTGTCCGGGCCCGGTCTCGCCCTGACCGCCGTCGGCGCGCACCGGTTCTCGTTCAACGCCTCGACCTGGACGCAGGAGGACCTGACCCGGGCCCGGCACGACACCGAACTGGAGCCCTGCGGCTCCACCGTTCTGTGCCTCGACGCGGCGATGTCGGGCATCGGCTCCAACAGCTGCGGCCCGGCGCTGCTGGAGCGTTACCGCGCCGACGACACGGAACTGAACCTCAACCTGCTGCTCATCCCCGCTCACACCAACTGACCATCCGCCAACCACTCGTTCCCTGGAGAAAGGTGAACTCATGCCAGAGAAGAAGTACCTGAGGTGGTACAACAAGGTCGGCTACGGATCCGGCGACGTCGCCGGGAACGTCGTGTACGCCCTGCTGTCGGCGTTCGTCATGATCTTCCTGACCGACACCGTCGGTCTCAACGCGGGCATCGTCGGCACCCTGATGATGGTCTCGAAACTGTTCGACGGCTTCTCCGACTTCGTCTTCGGCACCCTCCTCGACAAGACCCAGACCAGGATGGGCAAGGCCCGCCCGTGGATGCTGTGGGCCTTCTTCGGCTGCGCCGCGATGATCATCGCCATCTTCGCGATCCCGGTGGGCCTGGGCGAGACCGCCAAGTACGCCTGGTTCTTCATCGCCTACACGCTGCTCAACGCCGTCTTCTACACCGCGAACAACATCGCCTACTCCTCGCTGACCGCGCTCATCACCAAGAACAGCGCCGAGCGCGTCCAGATGGGGTCCATCAGGTTCATGTTCGCCTTCGGCACCAGCCTGACGATCCAGACGATCACCGTCGAGGGCGTCAAGATGCTCGGCGGCGGCGCGGAGGGCTGGCGGACCATCGCCATCATCTACGCCCTCGTCGGCCTGGCGGTGAACACGATCTCCGTGCTGTCGGTCAAGGAGCTCTCGCCCGAGGAACTCACCGAGATCGACGACGCCGAGGCCGCCCGGGAGGCCGAGAAGGTCTCGGTCGCCGAGTCCTTCAAGCTCCTGGCGCACAACAAGTACTACCTGGTCATCCTCGTCGTCTTCATCATGACCCAGATGTTCACCGCGACCCTCAACATGGGCATCTACTTCATGACGTACATCCTGGGCAATGCCAACCTGCTGGGCCCCTTCGCCTGGGCCATCAACATTCCGCTCATCGTCGGGCTGCTCTTCGCGCCCGCGGTCGTCGCCAAGTTCGGCGGCATGTACAAGGTGAACATCATCGGCTACATCATCGCCGTGCTCGGGCGGCTTGGCGTGGCGGGCGCCGCCTACCTCGGCAACGTCCCGCTCATGATGTTCTTCTCGGGCGTCGCCTCGCTCGGCATGAGCCCGCTGCAGGGCACCCTCAACGCCCTCATCGCCGAGGCCTCCGAGAACACCTTCCTGCGCTCCGGCAAGCGCATCGACGGCCTCATGTTCTCGTGCACCTCACTCGGCGTGAAGATCGGCGGCGGCCTCGGCACGGCGCTGGCAGGGTGGCTGCTGTCGGCCAGCGGCTACATCGCCAACGCCGCGGAACAGGCGCAGTCGGTGATCACCATGCTCTACGTCATGTACCTGTGGATCCCGGCCGCCGCCAATGCGATCATCCTGTTCCTGCTGTGGCGGCTCGACGTCGAGAAGGCCAACAAGGAGCTCCGGGCGGCCTCGGCCGCACCCGAGGGCGCCCCGGCCTGACCCGGGGCGCAGTGAGGCCCGGCCCCTGAGCGATGGGAGGGGTCCGGGCCTCACGCCTACCGGTCCAGGCGGCGCCGGGCCGAGAGCGCGGTGACTCGTCCACCCACGCTGACGTCAGGGGGCGCGAACCCGCCGATGGTTCATACCGGGTGCCATCCGATCTGTCGGGGGCACCCGGCAGGGCCCGCGTCACCACGAGCCGATCGTCGGGGCGCTGCCGGGCGTCTGCTCAGCGCACCGCCTCGACGACCGCGGCCGTGCCCTGGCCGCCCCCGATGGCGATGGCCGCCAGGCCGTATCGTCCCCGGCCCTGGCGGACCAGCTGGCTGAACAGCCGGGTCAACAGGATCGCCCCGGACGCGGCCCACGGGTGCCCCAGCGCGATGGCGCCGCCCTGCCGGCAGTTGCGCCCCTGGTCGATGCCCAGGGCGTCCAGGCAGGCGAGCACCTGCCCGGCGAACGCCTCGTTGAACTCGACGACGTCGAGCTGGTCTGCGCTGACGCCGCCGCGCTCAAGGGCCAGCCGGCAGGCCGGGACGATTCCCCAGCCCGGGCGGGCCGGGTCGCAGGTGGCCGAGCAGAGCGCCAGGACGCGCAGCCCCGGGCCCCGGTGACGGCGCCAGGTGTCCTCGTCGGCCATGAGCACGGCGGCCGCGCCGTCGTTGATGCCGCACGAGTTCGCCGCGGTGACCGTGCCGCCGGCGCGGAAGGCGGGCCGGAAACGGGCCAGCCGTTCAGGGGTGAAACCGGACCGGGGCCGCTCGTCGCGGCTCCTGCCGTGGACGGGAACGATCTCGGCGGTGAACAGCCCGGCCTCCTGCGCGGCGACGGCCCGCCGGTGGGAGCCCGCCGCGTAGGCGTCCTGACGCTCCCGCCCCACACCGCGCTCGGCGGCCAGCGCATCGGCCGCCTCACCCATCTCGGGGTCCGCCCATCCCGGCGGGGCGAAGGGAGCCCGCTCGTAGCGCCGGGCCGGCTCCCCGGCGGTCGGCGGCCAGTAGGTCAGCGGCTCGGTCGAGACGGACTGGACGCCCCCGGCGATGACGTATCCGGGCTCGGCCGCCAGCCAGTGATGGCCCACCTCGACGGCGGCCAGCCCCGAGCCGCACTGGCGGTCGACGCTCAGCGCGGGCACCCCGTCCAGCCCGGCGGCGAGGGCGGCGACCCGGGCGATGTTGCCGCCGGGGCCCCGTACGGTGCCCATGACGATCTGCCGGATCAGCTCCGGCGCGGGGCAGGTCCGCGCCAGCTCGGCGAGCACCGGGGCGGCCAGGCCGGTGGTGTCCACGCTGCGCCACATGCCGCGGGCCGAGCCGATCGCGGTGCGCCGGGCGTCGACGATGTACACGGTCACCGGGCCAGCTCCTCGGCCAGCCGGTGCAGGTCGACCTTCCCGGCTGCCGTTCTGGGCAGGCGGGGGACGACGCGCCAGACGCGGGGCCGCCGGGGGCCGGACAGATTCCGGCGGGCCCAGCCCCTGACAGTGACCAGGTCATCTCGGCTGGTCGTGGCAGCGGCCAGTACCTGGCCCAGCTCGGGGTGCGGGAGGCCGAGCAGCACCACTTCGCCGCGCGCGTGCGCGGCGAGCGCGGCCTGCAGTGGCGCCAGCTCGACGGTTGCACCGGCGGTGGTGATCGCCCCGGCCCTGCCCCACACGCGCAGCAGCCCGGCGTCGAGCCGGCCGCGGTCGCCCACGGTGGCGAAGCCGTCCTCGCGCCGCCGGAGCGCGCCCGGTCCGTCCGCGTCGAGGTAACCGTCGGCCAGCCAGGGCGAGCGCACCCAGATGCGGTCGTCGACGGTGTCGATCTCCACGGACTCGAAGGGGCGCAGGTCCTGCCCGTGTCGGCCCAGCGCGACGAGCGAGAGTTCGGCGGCGCCGTAGTAGTGCACCACGCTCCAGCCCAGGCCGGTGGCCCGTTCCCAGAGCGCCGGGGGCAGCCCGTCCCCGGCGACGAGGACCTTCATCGGCGGACGGGTGCCCAGCGCCCTCGCCAGCGCGGACGGGGTCAGCGTCGCCCAGCTCGCTTCTTCGGGGCGAGGGCTCCAGGCGGCCCCGGCGGCCTCGCTCAGGCAGGCCGAGAAGAGGTTCATGGTCGAGTCGAGCGGCCCCGGCACCCACATCCTGTCGTCGGCATGCAGGCCCAGGTGCTCGATCAGCGGCCCGAAGGAGCCGGTCCACGAGGACGTGCTGCGCACGATGGTGCGCGCCCCGCCGGTGGTGCCCGAGGTGCGCAGCGCGATCGGCGCCCCCTCGCGGTGGGCGCGCCAGAATGCGGCCGTCGGCTCGGGGCCGTCGAGCGGTCGTGCCGTC
The DNA here is from genome assembly GCF_900289195.1 of Propionibacterium ruminifibrarum. GTDB lineage: Bacteria > Actinomycetota > Actinomycetes > Propionibacteriales > Propionibacteriaceae > Propionibacterium > Propionibacterium ruminifibrarum. The sequence continues at coordinate 33,549 of NZ_OMOH01000009.1, read as the reverse complement.
CTCACCTGGTTCACCTCGTCCCGGAAACCGATTCCACAGGGTTGAACGTTGTTCAACACTGTGCAGTGTAATCCTCGACCACGTGGACGAGCACTGCGTCCTCGCCGATGAGGGCGCCCACGAGGGGTGGGGTCCCAGGCCACGCGGCGTGCAGGTCGGGAACGCTGCGCTGCGAGGGCGGCTGCGGCGTCATTCCCGGCCACGTGGGCGAGTCGATGCCCGGACCCGCTGCGGTCCCGGGAGCTGCCCGCCTGCCGAGCCGCCCGGGTCGGCGTGTTGCCCGGCCGCCCGCTCAGCTCCGTCCCGGTGCCTGCGGCAGAACCAGGGGAGTGCCGGTGATCGGGTCGGTGAAGACGCTGACCGGAAGCCCGTAGGCCTGCTCCACCAGATCGGGTGTGACGACCTCGGCCGGGGCGCCACTCGCCAGGATCGCGCCGTCGCGCATGACGATGAGCTCGTCGGCGTATCGGCAGGCCTGGTTGAGGTCGTGCAGCACGGCGACGATCGTCGTGCCGAGCTCCTGGTTGAGCTCGCGGCACAGGTCGAGGACGTCCACCTGGTGGGCGAGATCGAGGTAGGTGGTCGGCTCGTCGAGCAGCAGGACGTCCGTCTGCTGGGCGAGGGCCATGGCGATCCACACCCGCTGGCGCTGACCGCCCGACAGGGTCGTCACCGGCCGTTTCGCCAGGGCGGCCACATGGGTGCGCTCCATTGCGGTGCGCACCTGCTTCTCGTCCTCGACCGACCAGGGCCGCAGCAGGCCCTGATGGGGGTAGCGGCCGCGCGCCACCAGTTCGCGCACGGTGATGCCGTCCGGGGCCAGCGAGGACTGGGCCAGGAAACCGACCCGGCGGGCCAACGCCTTCGGCGAGTACGAGAACACGTCGCGCCCGTCCAGCAGCACCTGACCGCCGGCAGGGGCGAGCACCCTGCTCAGGGCACGCAGCAGGGTCGACTTGCCACAGGCGTTCGGGCCGAGGATCACGGTGAACGCATCGGGCGTGATGTCCACGGTGAGCTGCTCGATCACCGGGGCGCCGCGCGGGTAGCTCATGACCAGCTCCCGCGCGCCCAGCTCGGGGGCGGCCGGCGGCCCGTCCTGCGGGGCCGGACCACCGGCGGGCCTGTCGCCCCGCAGGACCTGGCTCATCCGATGTGCTCCTTCAGTGCGGCCAGCGCGGTGGCCGCCGCGGTGGGTCCGGCATTCAGGTAGAAGGGCTCGTTGTCGACCTGCACCGCCTGGTCGTTCGACACCGCGCCGAGAGTGTTCCACAGCGCCAAGGAGGTGACCTCACCGCCGTCGCCGGACTGGACGCCGTAGAAGATCCAGTCCGCGTCGGCCTGGTCGAGACTCTCGTCGTCGATGTCCTGGGAGGTGTCCTCGAAGTTCTGGCTGTCGGGGCGGGCCAGGCCGGCGTCCTCGGCCAGTGAGCCGGGGAACGAGGCGAGGCCGTAGACGCGGGTCCGGTCCGAGGTCTTGTAGAGGAACGAGACGGTCGGCGTGCTCGACAAGCCGGCGCCCCAGTCGGCGGCATCGTCCTGGTAGGTCGTGAGCCAGTCCTGCGCCTGGCCGAGCTTGCCGAGGGCGTCGGCGATGAGCTGGAAGTCCTGCTTCCAGTACAGGCCGGTGCCCTGCGTGACGATGGTCGGTGCCAGGGCCGTGAGGCTCTCGTAGAGGGTGTCGATGTTCTTGCCGGCGGAATTGACGAGAATGAGATCGGCGTCGAGGTTCGCGATCGACTCGACGCTCGGCTCGGTGCGGCTTCCGACGTAGGTGATGGCGTCCAGGCCGGACGCCTCGTCGGGGAAGGCGTCGTAGAGGTACTGCGGCACCACACTGGAGCCGTCGACGCCGGTGGAACCGACGGGCACGACCCCCATCGTGAGGGCGACGTCGAGCTGGCCGGTCGAGATGACGACGATCCGCTGCGGCTCGGCCTCGATCGTCGTCTCCCCCTTGTGGTGGGTGACGGTGCGCGGCCAGACGCCGTCGGCGACGCCACTGCCCATGCCCTCGGCCATACCGCGGGGCACGAGGTAACTGGCCTGCGCGGCGGCCGAGGACGCGGACGATCCCGAGCCGGACGACGCGGAGCCGTCGGAGTTATCGGAGGAGCAGCCGGCGAGGGCGGCGATCGCGGCGAGGGCGCCGAGACCGAACGTGCGGCGCTGAATGTGCGTGTTCATAAGGTAAGCCTAAGGTTGGATCGGATAGCCTCATTGCGTGTCTCAGTTCCTTGCGCCGTCAGCTGAAAAACGTTGCCAAACGGCTTTCGGCGTGCTGCTCGGGCTCATCGTCATCATCTTTCTGGCACTCGTCAGCATGTCCATCGGGTCGCGTCAGCTCACGCTCGTCCAGGCGTGGGAGGGGCTCGTCGCGCGCGATCGGAGCGCCGCGTCGATCATCGTCTGGCAGCTGCGCCTGCCCCGCACGGTGGTGGCCGTCGTCGTCGGCGCCGCGCTCGGCGCGGCGGGCGTCGTCATGCAGGCACTCACCCGCAACCCGCTCGCCGAGCCCGGCATCCTGGGCGTCAACGCGGGAGCCTCCTTCGCCGTCGTCCTGGCCATCTCCGTCGGACACGTGAGCGCGGTCTCCGGCTACGTCTGGTTCTCGTTCATCGGGTCGGCGGCGGCAGCCGTCCTCGTACAGACCATGGCCAGGCGCCGCCCCGGCGCGGGGCACGCGCGCCTGGTTCTCGCGGGCGTCGCGCTCGCCGCGGCCCTCAACTCGGTGACCGGCACCGTCACCATGTACGACACCGCGGCCTTCGACTCGTACCGGTTCTGGACCCTCGGGTCCTTCGCCGACCGCGACATGGCCACGGTCGCCTGGACCACGCCGTTCGTGGTGTCCGGTCTGCTCCTCGCGCTGGCCTGCGGGCGCAGTCTCAACGTCCTGGCCCTCGGCGACGAGCAGGCCACCGCCCTCGGCGCGCGTCTTGGTGTCGTGCGGGTCGCCTCGCTGGCCGCCATCACCCTGCTGTGCGGCGCGGCGACCGCGGCGGCCGGGCCGATCAGCTTCGTCGGCCTCGTCGTGCCCCACGTCCTCAGGCTCGTCGTCGGCCCCGACCAGCGCCGTCTGCTGCCCCTGTCGATCGTCGGCGGTCCGATCCTGGTGCTCGCCGCCGACATCGTCGGGCGCGTCCTGACCCGGCCCGACGAGATCGAGGCGGGCGTCGTCACGGCCTTCGTCGGCGCGCCGGTGCTGCTCGCCCTGGTCATTCTCAGGAGGGGACGATGAGCACGCCATCGGCTTCCCGCACGCAGGCGGGCCTCTGGCACGACGAATCGTCGACGGCGTCACTGCCCCTGCCGGGCGGCGCCCGCCTGCCGGTGCGGCCGCGAGCCGCCGCCGTCACCGCGGCCCTGGTCGTCGTCGCGGGACTCATCGCCGTGCTGGCCGTCGCGACCGGCTCCTACGACCTCGACCTCGCCGGCGTCATCGAGGTCCTGCGCGGCGGCGGCTCCGAGACCGACCGGTTCATCGTGCTGGACCAGCGGCTGCCCCGCGCCATCGCGGCATGGCTGGCCGGAGCCGGCCTGGGCCTGTCGGGCGCCGTCTTCCAGTCGCTCTCGCGCAACCCGCTGGGCAGCCCCGACATCGTCGGGTTCACCACGGGCGCCAGCGCGGGCGGTCTGATCCTCATCATCTGCATGGGCGCCCCCGGTGTCGCCTCGCTGGCTCTCGGCACGGCGGCCGGCGGCTTCCTCACCGCGGCCCTCGTCATCACGGCGACGGTCCGCCGCGGCATGGCCGGCGAGAACCTCGTCCTGGCCGGCATCGCCATCGCCGCCATGATCTCGGCGGTCAACGAGTACCTCATCAGCCGGGCCCCGCTGGAGTCGGCCGAGGCGGCGAAGGCCTGGCAGTTCGGCAGCCTCAACACGATCGGGTGGGCCCAGACCGGCGTGCTGGCTGCCGGGCTCGCCGCCCTGCTGCCGCAGCTGGTCTGGCTGGCTCGTCCCTCGCGCATCCTCGAACTCGGCGACGACACGGCCGCCGGGCTCGGGGTGCGTCCCGGACGCCAACGCCTGGCCATGCTCGTCTACGGCGTCCTGCTCGTCGCGGTCGTCGTGGCCGTCACCGGCCCGATCGGTTTCCTCGCCCTGGCCGCCCCCCAGTTGGCCCGCCGCCTGGCCGGCACGCCCGGTATCGCCTTCTGGCCCGCCGTCGCGATGGGCGGGGCCCTGCTCGGCGCCGCGGACCTGCTGGCCCAGCGCCTGCTCGCCCCCTTCCAGATCCCCGTCGGCCTGGTGAGCTCGGCGATCGGTGGTCTCTACCTGCTGTGGCTGCTCGGCTTCAGCAGGCAGGACGCCTGAACACCGGTTCCCTCCCGTGCCCGCATCGCATCGTGCGGCGGGCCCTGACGTGATCGGCGTCACTGCCCCTCGGCGTCGCACTGGGTGCGGGGCAGCTCGCCGGCATGGTCGGCCAGCCAGTCATCCAGCACGTCGATCTCCTCGGTGACGTCATCGAGCCGGTCGCCGGTGATGACGATGCTCATCGCGACCAGGCCCGCGTCCGTGTCGATGGTGCCCATCTGACGCATCGTCGAGACGCCGGTGTGTTCGTTGGTGCCCCAGCCGGATTTGGCGTGACCGCCGTCGGTCGTCTCGATGCCGACCGCCTGCGAGTCGACCAGGTCGGACATGAGCCGGTAGACGTGTTGCACGGCGTCCTCGTCGGAGCAGGCCATCCAGGCGGCGAACCTGGCCTGGTCCGCGCTCGACCACTGGGTCATGCCGAAGCCGGTGTCGCCGCCGAGCGCGGCATTGGGCAGGGTCAGCGTCGTCGTGTCGTCCGCCTCGCGCAGCAGGTTGTCGACCTTCGTGCTGGCCTGGTAGCCGCCGCCGAGCGTGTCGAACAACGCACTCGCCGCATCGTTGTCCGACTCGGTGATCGCCAGTTTCGCCTGCTCGCCGAGATCGTCCTCGCCCTCGCGCAGGGCCTCGATGACGATCGGCACCTTGATCGTCGACCACGCGATGCTCTCGGGCACCTCGCCGACCGTGATGATGTCGCCGTCGGCGGCCATGACGGACACCTGGGCGTCATCGGGGAAGGCCGCCACGAGCTCCTCGAGGATGCCCCGCACCGTTCCGTCGGAGGACTCGGCCGAGGGGTCGGCTGCGCCGCATCCACTGAGCACGAGGGAACAGCTGAGGGCGGCCGCGAGCGTCGTGACGACCGAGCGGACACGGCTGGGCAGATGAGGTGACATGGGGGATCTCCCGAAGTTGGTCTTCACGGGGCAGCGCCCCACATTATCCACCGAGAACCGGACCGGTTCTCGGTGCGCCACGGCCCGGCGAATCCGCGACACCTCGTCCGGTCGTGGCGCGGGGGCCGGCCGCTCCGGTGCCGGATCGGGGTGTGGCAGGGCCGGAAATTGACCTACTATGAAACAGAGCGAACGTTCTGTTTTTGGATGGTGCTCGCCCGAACCCGAAGGAGAACAGACGGATGACTGACGAAGTCCTGCGCCTCGGCCTCGACGTCGGCTCGACGACGGTGAAGGCCGCCGTCATGCGTGGCCACGAGATGCTCTTCAGCGACTACCGCCGTCACAATGCCGATGTTCGCGGAGAGATGAAACGGCTGCTGCTCGACATCGGCGAGCAGTTCCCGGAGGACACCCTCAAGGTCGCCATGACCGGTTCGGGCGGTCTGGGCGTCGCCCGCATGATGAACGTCAGCTTCATCCAGGAGGTCATCGCCGCCACCGAGGCGATCGAGCAGCTCAACCCGGACGTCGACGTCGTCATCGAGCTCGGCGGTGAGGACGCCAAGATCACCTACCTCCACCCGACCCCCGAGCAGCGCATGAACGGCTCCTGCGCCGGCGGCACCGGCGCCTTCATCGACCAGATGGCCTCGTTGCTGCGCACCGACGCGGGGGGCCTCAACGAGCTCGCCAGCCGGTACGAGAACATCTACCCGATCGCCTCCCGGTGCGGCGTGTTCGCCAAGACCGACGTGCAGCCGCTCATCAACCAGGGCGCCCGCCACGAGGACATCTCCGCCTCGGTCTTCCAGGCCGTCGCCACCCAGACCGTCGCCGGCCTGGCCTGCGGGAGGCCGATCCGCGGCAAGGTCATCTTCCTCGGCGGCCCGCTGCACTTCCTGCCCGAGCTCCGCGAGGCCTTCCGGCGGGTCCTGGGTGACCATGTCCAGGACTACGTCACCCCCGACGACGGCCAGCTGTACGTCGCCGTCGGCGCCGCCTTCCTCGCCGACGGCCCGGCGCTCTCGCTGCGGCACCTCGCCGAGATGCTCGACGGTGCGGGCGACGCCTCCGTGGCGTCCAAGACGATGCGCCCGCTGTTCCTCGACGAGGCCGAGCGCGCCGAGTTCGACGAGCGGCACTCGGTGATCGACGTCGAGCAGGCCGACATGAGCCAGGCCGTCGGCGACCTCTACCTGGGCATCGACGCCGGTTCGACGACCATCAAGTCGGTCCTCATCGACGACGACGGCAAGATCGTCCACTCCAGCTACGACTCCAACCAGGGCGACCCGGTGAAGGCGGCCGTCGGTATCGCCAAGGACGTCATCGCGGCCCTGCCCGAGGGCTCCACGATCGCCCGGTCGTGTGTCACCGGCTACGGCGAGGACCTCGTCAAGACGGCTCTGCACGCCGACGAGGGCGAGATCGAGACGATGGCTCACTTCCGCGCCGCCCAGGTCGTGTGCCCCGGCGTGACGAGCGTCATCGACATCGGCGGCCAGGACATGAAGTTCGTCCGGATCCGCGAGGGCGTCGTCGACTCCATCGCGGTCAACGAGGCCTGTTCGGCCGGCTGCGGCTCCTTCCTGCAGACCTTCGCCGAGACGATGGGCACCGACGTGCGGAACTTCGCCACGGTCGGCATGCAGGCCCAGGCCCCGGTCGACCTCGGCAGCCGCTGCACCGTGTTCATGAACTCCTCGGTCAAGCAGGCCCAGAAGGAGGGCGCCGGCATGGCCGACATCTCCGCCGGCCTGTCCTACTCGGTCGTGCGCAACGCCCTCTACAAGGTGATGAAGCTGCGCGACACCGGCGAGCTCGGCGACAAGGTCGTGGCCCAGGGCGGCACCTTCCTCAACAACGCCGTGCTGCGCGCCTTCGAGCTGCTGACCGGCGTCAAGGTCAAGCGCCCCAACATCTCCGGCCACATGGGCGCCTACGGGGCCGCCCTCATCGCGAAGGCCCACGCCGCCCCCGGCGACGTCTCGGCCATGATGAGCCGCGACCTCGAGGGCTTCTCGGTGGAGTCCAGCCAGCGCATCTGCAAGCTGTGCCAGAACCACTGCAAGCTCACCATCACGACCTTCGACGACGGTTCGCGCCAGGTCTCCGGCAACCGCTGCGAGCGCGGCGCCAGCCTCGAGGCCAAGCCGAAGAAGAGCGAGATCCCGAACCTGTACGACTACAAGTACAAGCGGATGTTCGCCTACCGCAGGCTCACCGACAAGAAGGTCACCCGCGGCGAGATCGGCATTCCCCGCGCGCTGGGCATGTACGAGGACTACCCGCTGTGGTTCACGATCTTCACTCAGCTCGGCTTCAAGGTGCTCATCTCGGGGCGCTCCAACCACGACCTGTTCGAGTCGGGCATGGAGTCGATCGCCTCCGAGAACGTCTGCTACCCGGCCAAGCTGGCCCACGGCCACATCGAGTGGCTGCTCGACCACGGCGTCAAGAACATCTGGATGCCCTGCGTCAACTACGAGCGCAAGGAGATCGCCGAGGCCGACAACAACTTCAACTGCCCGATCGTCGCCTTCTACCCGCAGGTCATCGAGAAGAACGTCGAGCGGCTGCGCGAACCCGGCGTCACCTTCATGGACCCGTTCCTCAACCTGGACGATCCCGACAAGCTGGCCGAACGCATGGTCGACATCCTGTCCGACTGGCACATCGACCTGCCCGAGATGAAGGCCGCCGTCGCGGCCGGTTTCGAGGAGCTCGACAAGGCCAAGGCCGACATCCGCGCCGAGGGCGACCGTGCCATGCAGTACATGATCGAGCACGACATGCGCGGCATCGTGCTGGCCGGCCGGCCCTACCACGTCGACCCCGAGATCAACCACGGCATTCCCGACCAGATCACGCAGCTGGGCATGGTCGTCCTCTCCGAGGACGCGCTCACCAACGGCATGCGCATCACCGGTTTCAACCGCCCCCTGCGGGTTCGCGACCAGTGGGTGTACCACACCCGCCTCTACGAGGCCGCCGCCCAGGTGCGCGCCAACCCGAAGCTCAACCTGGTGCAGCTGAACTCCTTCGGCTGCGGCGTCGACGCCGTCACCACCGACCAGGTCCAGGACATCCTGGAGCAGGCCGGCGACATCTACACCGTCCTGAAGATCGACGAGGTCTCCAACCTCGGCGCCGCCCGGATCCGGCTGCGTTCGCTGCGCGCCGCGGCCGCCGAGCGCGAGGAGGTCTCGCGCGAGGTCGACACGACGGTGGGCCCCGAGGAACCGGACGAGCTCATCACGGTGCCGGCGAGCACGACCCCGCCCTACACCAAGCAGATGCGCAAGACCCACACGGTCTACCTGCCGCAGATGTCCCCGATCCACTTCCAGGCCATCGAGCCGCTGTTCCGGCGCGCCGGCTACAAGATGGAACTGCTCGAGCACGCCTCGCGCGAGGACATGGAGTGCGGCCTGAAGTACGTCAACAACGACGCCTGCTTCCCGGCGATCATGGTCATCGGCCAGCTCATCAACAAGTTCATCACCGGCGGAGCCGACCCCGACGCCTCGGTCGTGGCGATCTCCCAGACCGGCGGCATGTGCCGCGCGACGAACTACGTCGGCATGCTCCGCCGCGGTCTGAAGGCCGCCGGCTACGAGCAGGTGCCGGTGCTGGCGGTCTCGGCCCAGGGCCTGGAGTCCAACCCCGGCTTCAAGCTGACCCCGACCCTCATCCACTCGGCCATCCAGGGGCTGGTCCTCATGGACCTGCTCCAGGAGGTACTGCTGCGCGTGCGCCCCTACGAGCGCGAGGAGGGCTCGGCGATGCGGCTCTACGAGCGCTGGAACACGCTGGTGCGCGAGTTCATGGCCGACCCGTCGTACTCGCCCACCGAGGGCCGCAAGGTCGGGTTCAAGTGGCTGTGCCGTCAGATGGTCAAGGAGTTCGACGAGTTGCCGCTGCTCGACATCCCGCGCAAGCCGCGCGTGGGCGTCGTCGGCGAGATCCTCGTGAAGTTCCAGCCGGACGCCAACAACAACGTCATCGGCGTCATCGAGGACGAGGGCTGCGAGGCCGTCATGCCGGGCCTCATGGGCTTCTTCCTGCAGTCCCTCGAGACCGGCCAGTGGCGGTACGAGAACTTCGGGCTCGACAAGACCGGACGCCACGTCAAGAAGATGATGCTGTGGTACATCGAGCAGACCCAGAAGACGGCCAACAAGGCCCTGGCGAGCGCGAACGGCAAGTTCGAGGTGCCCGAGCGGATCCACGACATGGCCATGCGCGCCCAGAGGCTCATCTCGCTCGGCACCCAGGCCGGTGAGGGCTGGTTGCTCGTCGCCGAGATGATGCACCTCATCGAGCACGGCACGCCGAACATCATCTGCGCCCAGCCGTTCGCCTGCCTGCCCAACCACGTGGTCGGGCGCGGCATGTTCAAGGCGCTGCGCGAGCTGTACCCGCAGGCCAACATCACCTCGATCGACTACGATCCGGGCGCCTCCGAGGTCAACCAGCTCAACCGCATCAAGCTGATGATCGCCACGGCCTTCAAGAACGAGAAGACCGTCGGCCTGAAGCAGTGGCAGTCCGACTTCGACACGGCCTCCCCGCTCGACGCGGCGTCCCCGGCGAGCCCGGACGTCCGCGTCGACGACGGCACAGTGAGGTCCCACGCCTGAGCCGGGCGGTACGCGGGGCGCACGGCGACGGCGCCCGATCGCGGTCTGGAGTGAGAACCGGCCGGCCCGGTGGCATACGCGGGGCCGGCCGATGCTCGGTGACACCTCTGGGAGCGGCGCGATGCCCGCGGGGCGGGACGAGTCCGCCCCCGGCGCCGGTCCGATCCGTGTCAGAGCTGGGCTGGTCGTGGTTGTCGGCGAAGGAACCAGCCGTCCTTGACGTGCACCATGTCGGCCGTCCCACTCGCCACGAGCGGGGCGGCGAGTTCTTCCGCGGCGTCGATGCCGTCCAGGTCGAAGGCGGCCGTGATCTCCTGCGCCGACATGAGGGGATGGGAGCCGAGCAGCGAACTCAGCCCCTCGGCAGTGGCGTCCGGCACTGATGGTTTGACGGCGCCGTCCGAGACCCGGTCGATCGACGCCACGAAGGCGGCACGGTCCGCAAGCCCGTGGACCGGTTCCGAGCGCTCGCCGCACCGCACGTGCACGGCGGGCAGGCCCCGGATGCCGAGGCCACGGGCGCGTGCCAGGTCGTCGGCGAGCGCGACTCCCGCCCGCCCGTCAGCGACGCAGTTCTCCAGGGCCCCTGCGTCGAGGCCCTCCTCGCGGGCGACGTCCATCGCCACGGCCAGACGTGTCGTGCGCCGTGCCATCACGATGGTCGCGAAGCGGAGGGCGTAGAGGTAGGCGTCCGCGCGCTCCGGCTCGACGATGAGCGCCGCCTCGTAGGCCAGGCACAGGTTGAGTGTGCTGCGTTCCTCGGCCGAGAAGAGCGCGAAGCCGTCCATCACGATGGGGAGCCCGCCGATCGGCTCCTCGTCGAGGTAGACCTGCGCGAGCCGCGTGTTGTACCGCCTGATCGCCTCGTCCTCGCCGAGAGGCAGGTCGTGCGGGTCGACCAGACGCATCACGTCCGGTACGAGCAGCCCCATGCGGTAGCGGAACTGCAGCTGCTCCCCGAAGTGGGTCTCCAGCGCGCGGTAGACCGGCTCCTGCTCGTAGGAGAGCCCCATCATGGGGTCGGTGAAGGTCGTGACGGTCACCGCTGTGCTCATGTGAACAACCCCCTGTCGAAGAACGCCGGGCCCGCGCTGAACGCACCGATCTCGGAGAGCTGCACGAACACGTTCCGCGCGTCGATTCCCGCCACATCGGCGAACGCCCTTGCCACCGCGGTGGAGAACTCCGGATAGCCCAGGTGGTTCTCGGTGCCGAACAGCGCCGCGTCGACATAGGCCGCCGGGACGTCGTCGCGTCCGGCCAGCCACAGGCGCTGCCCGCTGTCGATGGCCAGGAGCAGGTCGGCCTCCGACTTGCCGGGGACGTGCGACATCGCCCGGCCCATGGATGCCGCGAGCTCGGACTCCTGCGCCCAGGTCAGTTCCGCGTTCGTCCTGACGATCACGAACGGCATGTCGTCGTCTCCTCGCCGGTCAGCTCGTCCTGCCACGACAGCACCACGTCGCGCAGCGCGTCGGCGGTGTACTGCTCCTTGTCCTGGTAGGTGTGCCCGGTCCGCGGGATGATGATGATGCGGTTCTCGTCGGCCCTCGGGAAGTGCGCGTTCGTCGTCTCCACGAGCGTGGTGGGGGTTCCCAGCGCGAACGCGTCGTAGGTGCCGATGAACAGGGCCCCGGTTGCTCGACCCTCTCGACCTGTGAGAAGTCGCGTTCCTCCGTCAGGTGCACGCTGTCGAGCGGGTTGTCGTGCGTCCACTGGTAGGCCGTGGAGGCCAGCATGGGTGCCCAGCCGAAGAGGGCGAAGGGGAGCATGTCGCCCCCGCGTCCCTCGGCGACCATCGCGTCGATGAGATCGCGCTGCCGGGCGTCCACCTGGTTGAGCAGGAAATCCATGTTCGCTGGGCTCAGCAGCACGAAATGGCTGACGAGGGGTGCGCGGTGGGTCGACAGGTAGTGGATGACCTTGTTCGCGCCGAGCGAGTGCCCGGCCAGTACGACGCGGTCGTAGCCCTCGCGCCGGGCCCACTCCACGTAGGCGCCGACGTCGTCATCGATGTGGGCGAAGTCCTCGTTGAACGAACCCATGATCTCGCGCCTGCCCGTGCGCACGTTCACGGTCTCCACCTCGCCCCGGGCGTCGCTCGTCTCGGCGTAGACGAAGTCGATGCCCGTCGTCGCAAGCGTGTCGCCCATGGGGAAGTAGAAGGGGTTCGACCAGAAGTTGCCGTGGATGCCGGTGATCGCCACGACGCACGTGCTCGCCGTACGGTGCTCGCCCTCGCGGAAGAGCGTCCCGGGGAGCACGGTGCCGCGTTCGGTCGGAACCGGAATCTGGACCCTGTCCACCATCTCAGCGTCCCGTCCCCACGTACGGGGCCGGGGACTCGACCGCCGCTGCGCCGTTCCGCACGGGTCCGCTCGGGCCGGCGAGCGCGTCCACCGGCGCGTTCCCCGGCCGTGCGTCGCCCGGCCCGGATCGCTTCGTCTGTTGTGCCACGGTGTTCCTTCCGGAGTGTTCCTCGCTGTGGTGCATTCAACGACGAAGATAAGTTAATTTAAAGTACGCAGTTTTTCCTTACCTGGATTGGTGGTGGGGCAGAGGTGACGGATACGGCAGTGAGCTACCCGATGGGTACGCCCGAGGGGAATGTCAGCGGGCAGGGGTGTCCCATCCTCTATGCGCTCAGCATCATCGGGCAGAAGTGGAAGCTGCCGTTGTTGTGGTACCTGCACGAGAGACCGACCACGCGCTTCAACGAGCTGAAGCGCCGAGTGCCGGGCATATCGAATCTCATGCTCACCAAGAGCCTGCGCGAACTGGAGGGCGCAGGGCTCGTGCTGCGGGATCAGCGCGACACGGTGCCGCCGCATGTGGAGTACTCGCTCACCGCCCGCGGCGAGGCGCTGCTGCCCGCGCTCAACGAGCTCTACTCCTGGGGCGTGGAGCAGATGCGCCTGGGGGCGGACGAGGCGGGTGCCCCGGCTGCGGACCGGCCGGCCCGCTGAGCGCGGCGGAGCGGCCGGGAGACGGCACCGGCGTCGCTCCACCGCGCCGGGACCGGCGCGGTGCCTGTGCGTCCGGCACGACGCCATGCCCTTGGGCCCGGACCTCCCGGGAGTCTTGGCGCCGGCGGTGCCGGGCCGGCGCTACCGGCCGGCCCGGTTCCCGACGGCGCTGCTCCGCACACGCAGGCGGCCCTCGTCGTCCAGGTCGACGCGGATGGTGCGCGCCCACTTCTCGCTGCTGTCCGGGTGGTCGGCGCGGCGATGCCAGCCGCGTGATTCGGGGCGGGCCTTGGCGGCCGCGAGGACGGCCGCTCCGACCAGGCGAAGATTCGTCGCCGACAGCGCGGGTCCGCTGAACGGGGCCCCGGTGGGCAGGGCGACGAGTCCCTCGGCGGCCCGTGTCAGCTCGGTGTGCTCGCGCATCAGGCCGGCGGCCTGCCCGGCGCCGGTGATGCGGGGTCTGGCGGCGGCGGGGACGCAACCGCCCGTCTCCCGGGCTGCCGGTTCACCGGGCTCACCGAACGAGCCGACCGTGCGGGCCAGGTGCGCCCCGACGGTGAAGCCGCCGACGAGGGCCTCGACCAGGCCGGTGTTCGACGGGCCCGCCGCGCCGCGGGCGCCGGTGCAGGCGGCCTCACCGGCCGCGTACAGGCCCGGGACGGTGCTCGCGCCGTTCGGGGTGACGCTGATGCCGCCGATCATCGTCTGCGGGGCGGGGCGGATCGGCACCGGCGCACGTGTCGGGTCGATCCCGCGGGCACGGCAGGCGGCCAGCGTGGCGGACAGGGGCGGGGCCGCCCAGCTCGTCTCCCCGATGAGGGTGCCGTCCAGGAAGAGCTGCTGGCCGACGTGCCCGGTCAGCCAGTCGTGGATCGCCATCGCCAGTTCGTCCGAGGGCTTCGTCTCGTCCTCGCCGAGCCCGGCCAGGGCGGGGCGGCCCTGCTGGTCGATGATCCTGGCGCCCGCCTGCCGCAGCTCACGGCCCAGCGTGACCGCAGGATCGAGGGGGAGGGTCAGCTCGGCCGGGAGGTCGACGGCGGCCGGGGCGAAGGCGGTGAACTCCATGTCACGCAGCTCGGCGCCGGCGCGCAACGCCATCGCCACGGCATCGCCGGTGGCGGTCGCCGGGGCCGTCGTGCGCGCCCAGAACCGTTCAGCGCCGCCGCCGGCCAGAACGACGGCGGGGGCAGAGATGTCGACGATCGAACCGTCGAGGCACACCGTGCGAAGGCCGGCGACACGGCCGGAGTCGTCGGTCAGGACGTCGATGCCGCGAGCGCCGGTCTCGACCCGCAGGCTCGAGCCCAGGCGCCCCGCCATGGTGCGCACCACCGACGCGAGGCTGCGCTGCACCCGGTACCCGTTGGTCTCGTAGCGCCCGGCGTGCAGCGCGTCGGCGCGCTCGATGAACTCCATGACCTTGTCGTGGACGAGTGGTGCGGCAGCCAGCAGGTGCCGCAGCGCTTCCTCGTCCGCCACCCCGAAGCCCCTGGCCAGCGCCTCCTCGTGGTCCCTGGGCCCGGACCACGCGGCGATGCGGCCGGTGGAGATCGCGGTGGCCGAGTCGAGCAGTGTTCCCGCGGTCAGCAGGATCGTGTCGACGCCGGCGGCGGCCAGTTGCATGGCGGCGGTCAGCCCGGCGGCGCCGGCGCCGACGACCACGACCCGTGTCCGTCGCACCCGCTCGGGCGCGTCGGTGCCGAGCTGCCGTGCTGTTCGGATCGTCGTCGCCATGGGTGTGCTCCTGGAGAAGTGCCGGTGCTGCTCAGCATGCCACGAGAACCCGTTGGCGGGGCGGCGACACCAGCGGTGTCACAATGGGTTCACCGTAGAGTCCTCGACGACCATCAGGAGTTCTCATGCGCATCGCCTTCGGCGCCGATCATGCCGGCTACGAGCTGAAGGAGCGTCTCGTCGAGTACGTGCGCTCCAGGGGTCACGAGACCATCGACGTGGGCACCCACAGCCTGGACAGCGTCGACTACCCGTCGTTCGGTAAGGCGGCGGCCCAGCGTGTCCTCGACGGCGAGGCCGACCTCGCCGTCCTCGTGTGCGGCACCGGCATCGGCATCGGGATGAGCGCCGGCAAGATGCCGGGCATCCGGTGCGCGATGGTCTCCGAGCCCTACTCCGCGCACCTGGCACGCCAGCACAACGACGCCAATGCGCTGGCCCTCGGCGCGCGCGTCCTCGGCCCGGGCCTGGCCGAGATGATCGTCGACGAATTCCTCCAGACACCGTTCGAGGGGGGCCGCCACGCCCGCCGGGTGGGCATGATCGAGCAGCCCGCCGACGAGAGCTGACCGCCGCGCCTCCTTGACCAAAACCGGCGTTGACTGGTCGGAAACCATTCCCCGATTGGACGCGACCCCCTGCCGCGAGGACAATGCGCACAGGCTATGGTCAAGGCCATGAGAATTGGTATACCAAGGGAGTCGCTGCCCGGTGAACAACGAGTCGCGGCAACACCCAGGACGGTTCCACAGCTCATCAAGCTGGGTTACAGCGTCGTAGTCGAGCAGGGCGCGGGCGAGCGCGCCTCCTACCCGGACGATGACTACGCGGCGGCGGGCGCCGACCTCGCCGACACCAGCACGGTGTGGGGCAGTGACATCGTCATGGCGGTCAACGAGCCGAGCGTTGAGGAACTGGGCATGATGCGCCCTGGCTCGATACTCATCACCTTCCTCCACCCGCGCGCCAATCCCGGCCTGGTCGAGGCCCTCCAGAAGGCCGGTGTCACCGGCATGAGCATGGACATGGTGCCACGCATCTCGCGCGCCCAGGCCATGGACGCCCTGAGTTCCACCGCCAGCATCGGCGGTTACCGGGCCGTCGTCGAGGCCGCCTACGCGTACGGCAAGACCTTCGCCGGCCAGGTCACCGCGGCGGGCAAGACGGCGCCGGCCAAGGTCCTCGTCGTCGGCACCGGCGTCGCCGGCCTGGCGGCGGTCGGCGCGGCCAAGTCCATGGGCGCCGAGGTCTTCGCCACCGACGTCCGGCCCGAGACGGCCGAGCAGGTCGAGTCGATGGGCGGCACCTTCCTGCACGTCCGCTCGGCGGCCGGCGACCAGGGCGTCAGCGCCGACGGCTACGCCAAGGAGACCTCCGATGACTACAACAAGCGGGCCGCCGAGCTCTACGCCGAACAGTGCCAGAAGGTCGACATCATCATCCTGACGGCCGCCATCCCCGGCAAACCCAGCCCGAAACTCATCACGGCCGACATGGTCGCCTCGATGAAGCCCGGCTCTGTCATCGTCGACATGGCCGCTCTCGGTGGCGGCAACTGCGTGCTCACCCACCCGGGCGAGGAGTACACCACCGACGACGGCATCCACATCATCGGTTACACCGACATGGCCAGCCGGCTGCCCACCCAGTCCAGCCAGATGTACGCCATGAACATGGTGAACCTGGCCAAGCTGGCCACCCCGGGCAAGGACGGCCAGTTCGTCATCGACTTCGACGACGAGGTGCTGCGCAATATGACGGTGACCCGCGACGGCGAGATCACCTTCCCACCGCCCCCGATCCAGGTCTCCGCCGCCCCGACCGCACCCGCCGCGAAGGCCGCTGCGGCACCCGAACCCGAGAAACCCAAGAAGGAACGGCCCTGGTGGTTCCTGCTGCTCGTCGTCGGCCTGCTGTCGGTGGCGCTCATCGCCCTGCTGACCTTCGCCCCCGGCAGCTTCGTCAGCCTGTTCGGCACCTTCGCCCTGGCCTGCGTCGTGGGCTACTACGTGGTGTGGAACGTCTCGCACGCACTGCACACCCCGCTGATGAGCGTCACCAACGCCATCAGCGGCATCATCATCGTCGGCGCGCTGATGCAGCTGCCCAAGGACAACATGGCGATCACGATCATCGCCGCCCTGGGCGTGCTCATCGCGTCGATCAACATCTTCGGCGGCTTCTCGGTCACACGCCGGATGCTCAACATGTTCAGGAAGGGTGATCGCTGATGACTCTCCTCGAAGCGAGCGTCGCCAATTTCACACAGGCCACCTACATCATCTCGGGCCTGCTTTTCATTCTCGCCCTCGTCGGGCTGAGTAAGCACGAGACGGCCAAACGCGGCAACATCTTCGGCATCCTCGGCATGACCCTCGCGCTCATCGCCTCGATCGTCTCGGTGGCGAGCGGCGACACGAAGGCCATCGCCTGGGTGCTCCTCGTCATCGCCATGATCATCGGTGCCGCGATCGGCCTGTGGAAGGCCGCCAAGGTCGAGATGACCGGCATGCCCGAGCTGGTCGCCCAGCTGCACAGCTTCGTCGGCCTGGCCGCCGTGCTGGTGGGCATCAACGCGTTCATCGAGGAACCGGACGCCCCGGCCTTCCAGATGTACGAGATGTGGATCGGCGTCTTCATCGGCGCCGTCACCTTCACCGGCTCGATCGTCGCCTGGGGCAAGCTGGCCGGCAAGATCAAGTCGGCGCCGCTGACCCTGCCCGGACGCAACTGGCTCAACCTGGGCGGCCTCATCGCGATCATCGCCTTCGGCGTCTGGTTCGCCAACGGCGGCGGCTGGTTCCCGCTCATCATGCTGACGATCCTGTCGCTGCTGCTCGGCGTCCACCTGGTCGCGGCGATCGGTGGCGCCGACATGCCGGTGGTCATCTCGATGCTGAACAGCTACTCCGGTTGGGCCGCCGCCTTCAGCGGCTTCAGCCTCCAGCTGCCGGTCCTCATCGTCACCGGCGCCCTGGTCGGCGCATCCGGTGCCATCCTGTCGTACATCATGTGCAAGGCGATGAACCGCAACTTCGTCTCGGTCATCCTGGGCGGTTTCGGCCAGAGCAGCGCCGGGGCGGGCGAGGGGCCCGAGGGCGAGATCACCGAGCTCGACACGACCGGTGTCGCCGACCTGCTCAAGGGCTCCACGTCGGTCATCATCACGCCCGGCTACGGCATGGCGGTCTCGCAGGCGCAGGCCCCGGTCGCCGAACTCATCCGCAAGCTGCAGAGCCACGACGTCGAGGTGCGGTTCGGCATTCACCCGGTGGCGGGCCGCCTGCCCGGCCACATGAACGTGCTGCTGGCCGAGGCCCACGTACCGTACGACATCGTCCTGGAGATGGACGAGATCAACGACGACTTCGACACGACCGACGTCGTGCTCGTCATCGGCGCCAACGACACCGTCAACCCCGCCGCCATGGAGCAGGGCACCCCGATCTCCGGCATGCCCGTCCTGCACGTCTGGGAGGCCGGCAGGGTCGTCGTCTTCAAGCGAGGCATGAGCGCCGGCTACGCGGGCGTGCAGAACCCGCTGTTCTACAACGAGAACACGGTGATGTGCTTCGGTGAC
Organism: Propionibacterium ruminifibrarum; assembly: GCF_900289195.1. Taxonomy (GTDB): domain Bacteria; phylum Actinomycetota; class Actinomycetes; order Propionibacteriales; family Propionibacteriaceae; genus Propionibacterium; species Propionibacterium ruminifibrarum. Next base: position 15,401 of record NZ_OMOH01000009.1, on the reverse strand, counting down.
GCGAAGGAGTCGATCAACGCCATCAACGCCGCACTGTGACGAGCCTCCGGTGCTGAGCGGGGCCGGTCACCTCAGTGGTGACCGGCCCCGTCCGTGTCAGGCGTGCAGGCGGGCGTTCGTCCTGGCGTGAACAGCTGGCTGCCGGTGTCGTCGGGGCGCGTACCGCACCGGCCCAGTTCATGCGACCGTTGCGCATGGGTGATCGCCTGAAGAGCCGGGCGTCGGGGCAGGAGCGCCGCGCAACGGCGAGGAGATCTGGGTCGAGTCGGCCAGTTCTCACGACTGAAGTGGGACAATTTCGAGGTGAGCAACCCCAAGAAGACCAGTACGACAGGCGCGCGGGGCCACCGTTCGGACCGTATGAGCATCAAAGACGTTGCCCGCCTGGCAGATGTGTCCTACCAGACCGTCTCACGCGTGATCAATGATGACCCACGGGTGAGCGATCATACCCGCGATCACGTGTGGCAGATCATCCAGTCGACGGGTTTCGTCCCGAACCCAGCAGCCCGGGCACTGGTCATGCAGAGGTCGAGCCTCATCGGGATCCTCACCGATGGATCGACGCGCTACGGGCCGGCCGGCATTCTCGCTGCTGTCGAGAACGCGGCCAGGGACGAGGGATACGCCGCGAATGTCCTGGTGCTTGCCGAGGCCGACTCGCGTGGCACGGTTCGCGCGTACCAGCACTTCATCGATCAGGGTGTTGCCGGCATCGTGGTCATCGCCCCCAAGCTGCCTCTGGCGGAGGCAGTCCGCGAGACGAAGTTCTCAGTGCCGGTCGTCATGGTCGCTGCCGGGGAGTCAAGCGTCCCAGGGGTCGCCGTCGTCTCGGAGGACCAGGAATACGGTGCGCGGCTCGCGACACGTCACCTGCTCGACCAGGGACATCGTGAAGTGGCTCATCTTGCGGGGGACCTCAGCTGGCTGGATGGCCGGGTGCGGTTGCGCGGATGGCAGTCCGAGCTGCGCGCAGCGGGTATCGAGCCACCACCTCACATCCAGGGCGACTGGACCGGTGAGAGCGGCTATGCCGCGGGCAGGCGCATGCTGGACGAGGGCCTGCCCTCCTCGATCTTCGTTGCGAGTGATCTCATGTGCCTGGGGATGCTGAGGGCCTTCTACGAGGCCGGGGTGCGCGTGCCGGACGACATCAGCGTGGTCTCCTTCGACGACAGTGAGTTCGCCGCCCAGTTCCATCCCCCGCTCGACAGCGTCCGGCAGGATTTCGACCGTCTGGGACAGGAAGCTGTTCACATGCTCCTGCGCCTCATCCAGGGCGAACCAGCCGGCACGGTCGTCATACCGCCGGTGCTGACGGTGCGGAGTTCTGTCACACGACCTCGCGTCGCTGTCGCCCGGTCCGGCGCCGCTGGGTGAGTTCCCGGTCGGTGACCCGGGGCACCGCGTTACGGTCCGCCTGCGTACAGCAACGGGAAGCCCGCTGAGCGAGCCGGGTTGACGGGGCGGGCGTGGTGCCCGCCGGTAACCAGGCATCACACCACTGCGCCGGGTGCCGGGTGGGGTTCACGTCACGTACCGCGCCCCTTCTTGTCCGATCCCGCTGCCCACCAGGGGAGAGGATGCGATGCCTCGCCCGGGGTCGATCTGGACCCGCATCAGCGGCACTGATCAGAGCGGGAGCAGCGCTTGACACGGGTATGCGAAACGTTCACACTATGTGATGACGAAACGTTCACAACCATGGGATTGGGACGGGAACGTCAACCGTGAGTCAACGTGGATCGAAGGAGATTGACGATGCAACGACGAACTGTCCTGCTTGCTGCGGCTGGTATTCCGATCAGCGCGTTGTTCCTGCAAGGATGTACGTCTTCGGGTGAGAGCACGGCAGCGGCGACGAATGCGGAGATCAACGCGAAGGCCGACGAGGCGATCCGTCAGCTGGAATCGGCGGTGAGCGCAACGGGGCCGCATGGCGAGAGTGCCGCTGCCGCTTCGGAGGTTGACCTCACCGAGGACGACATCGCCAATGTGAAGGCGATGGGGGCGACTGCTGCAATCGCGATGCACACGAGCGGTGATGACTGGTCGGCGGCGCAGATCGCCGGCCTCACGTCACGATTCAACGAGCTCGGCATCAAGATCACGTCGACCACGGATGCGAACATGGACCCCAGCAAGCAGGTGTCCGACGTCGAGACGATCCTGGCCCAGAAACCGGATATTCTGATCTCCATTCCCACCGATCCTGTCGCGACCGCGTCGGCATATCGAATGGCCGTGGACCAAGGCGTCAAGGTCGTGTTCATGGACAACTGTCCGGACGGTTTCACCGCAGGTCCGGACTATGCCTGTGTCGTCTCATCTGACAACTACGGGAACGGAGCGATCTCGGCGCATCTCATGGCGAAGGCCCTCGGTGGGCAGGGGAAGATCGCGGCCATCTACTACGAAGCCGATTACTTCGTGACGAACCAGCGTTACCAGGGGTTCAAGGAGACGCTCACGAGCAATTACCCGGACATCCAGATCATTGCGGAGCGAGGCATCAGTGGTTCAGATCTCGCGGGCTCGGCTCAGAAACAAGCAGATGCCCTCCTCAACCAGAACGCCGATCTGAACGGCATCTGGGCCGTGTGGGACGTCCCTGCTGAGGGGGTCATCGCTGCGGCGCGCTCGGCAAGCCGGACAGATCTTGGACTGGCCTCCGAGGATCTTGGCAAGAACGTTGCCATCGCAATGGCCCAGGGTCAGTATGTCTGCGGACTCGGAGCACAGCGTCCCTATGACGCCGGGGTCACTGAGGCAAATGCAGCGGCCAAGGCCCTGCTTGGTCAGTCAATTCCGGCCTTCATCGCGCTGAGCCCGCTGGCGGTGACCAAGGACAACGTTGCTGATGCGTGGCGGAGCGTCTATCACACCGATCCCCCCGAAGAAGTCCGGCAGGCGCTGGAAGCATGACCGTGTCCGGTTGCACCGAGCCGGCCTTGATCAGGATGTCAGGCATCTGCAAGAGTTTCAACGGCGTGCAGGTCCTCAATGATGCCGGCTTTGAGGTGAGAGCAGGGGAGATACACGCGCTGGCGGGTGGGAATGGGGCCGGTAAATCAACACTCATGAAGATCCTCCAAGGCGTCTACCAGAAAGATGCTGGAACGATCGAGATCCAGGGGAGGCCGGCCCAACTGAACACATACGCCGATGCGCGGCGTCAGGGCATCGGGATGGTCTTCCAAGAGTTCTCCCTAGTCCCTTCCCTGACGGTTGCGCAGAACATCTACCTCAACGATGAGCCGCGTTCGGCAATGCTCATCCGGGATGCCGAGATGATTTCCGGCGCCCGGGAGATATTGGGGCGGATGCAGGTCGACCTGGACCCGCGTGCCGAGCTGGCGAGTCTGAGCACGGCCTACTGGCAGCTCACCGAAATCGCCAAGGCCTTACGGGGGGAAGCTCGGGTGCTCATCATGGACGAGCCCACCGCGTCATTGGCCAGGAAGGAGGCCGATCGGCTTTTTGAGCTGCTGCGGAACCTGCGAGAGCAGGGCATCGGCATCATTTACATATCCCACCGCATGGAGGAGATCTACGAGATAGCGGATCGGATAACGATTCTTCGCAATGGATCGAATCTGCTCACCAAGCAGATCTCCGAGATCACCCAGGAGGAGATCGTCCGGGGGATTGCAGGGAAAGCCGTGGCCCTCACCGCTGCTGGTTCCTCGGGACAATGCGGCGACGTGTTGCTGAAAGCCACCGGCGTGAGTGCGCAGCGCAAGCTGCACGATGTCTCCTTCGAGGTGCACGCCGGCGAGGTCATCGGGGTGGCAGGGCTCATGGGATCCGGCCGGACCGAGCTCTTGGAGGCCTTGTTCGGAATCAATCTGACAACCAGGGGCAGTATCGTCCTCGACGGTCAACCCATGTCGCCGAGGAGTCCGAGGGATGCCATCGCAGCAGGCGTTGTGCTGATTCCCGAGGACCGGCGCCGTCAAGGGCTCATACTCAAGCACTCCGTCCAGGAGAACCTCGTTCTTCCGGATCTCTCGGCGGTGCTGCGCGGCGGTCTGCTCTCCGCGGCCGCCGAACGGGATCGCGCAGTTCAGCTGATCGGTTCCTACGGCATCAGGGGCGCCGGTCCGAACCTGCCAGTCGAGGTGCTGTCGGGTGGCAACCAGCAGAAAGTGGTGATCGGCAAGTGGCTGGGGGTCGGTCCCCGTCTGCTGCTCATGGACGAGCCGACCGCGGGTGTGGACATCGGAACGAAATCAGAAATTGTCAAACAGGTGAGGGAGTTTGCTCGAAACGGCGGTGCCGTCCTTGTTGTTTCGAGTGAATACCAGGAACTCATCGCCATGAGTGATCGGTATCTCATCATGCGAGGTGGCTCCATCATCCGGAGTCTTCCGGCGGATGCGGTGCGGGACGAAACCACATTGGAGATGTGGGTGCAAGGAGTTGAGCAATGACCGAATTACGAATCGAGGGAACGCATTCCCGGGCCAAGGGCCTGTTGAGCCGGGTGAACCTTGGGCAGTACATCATATACCTGGCGTTCGCCGTCACCTTCATCCTGTTCGCTGTCGCGCTTGACGACCGAGGTTTTCTCACCAGTGGAAACCTCATGAACATCCTCCGGCAGAGCGCCATCGTCGGCGTGATCGCGGTGGGGATGACTTTCGTCATCGCCGATGCCGAAATCGATTTGTCGGTCGGCTCGGTTGCCGGACTCGTTTCCGTGGTCACTGCCATGGCGATTTCCCACTGGGGCATTCTTGCCGGAATCGTCGCGGGGCTCATGGTCGGGATGCTCATCGGTCTCGTCAACGGAAGTCTGGTGGCCTTCGTGAAGATCCCGTCATTCCTGGTGACTCTGGCAATGATGGGGATCGCGTTCGGCCTGGCCCAATGGGTCACTGATTCTGCGCCCCAGCCCATCCTGAAGCAGGGCTACAACATGGCTTTCGGCTCCGGTGACATCGGCCCGGTGCCGGGTCTGGTGATCTGGTTCCTCATCATAGCGGGCTGCGGTGCATTTGTTCTCAAGAAGACCCGCTTCGGACGTCATGTCATCTCGGTCGGTGCCAATCCGACTGCTTCGATTTACACCGGGATCAGTGTTGTCCGAACAAAATTCTTGGTCATGCTGATCTCCTCGGTCGTCGCTGCGCTCGGCGGAATGCTGTACGCCGGGCGGCTGCAATCCGGGCGGTATCAGTGGGGTCAGGGTGACGAGATGAATGCCATCGCGGCCGTCATCCTTGGCGGCACGGCCCTGGCAGGCGGTCGTGGCTCAGTCCTCGGGACCGTGTTCGGTGCACTCTTCATGGGCCTCATCAACAATGGGCTGATTCTGGCGGGTCTCAGTTCCCCGCAGCAGCAGGTCGTCCGGGGGATCATCATCATCCTTGCCGTGGCGCTGGGCAGCAAGAAATAAGAGAAGTGAAAGGAAATAACATGGGAACCGTTCCATTGGAAAAGACGCCTCAGCTCGGGGTGGCGAACCAGAGATTCTGGATCGAGGGTGAGCCCGGGGCGCTCTACGGCGGTGCCGTCCACTACTGGCGGCTTGACCCCGAGAAATGGTCAGAGATTCTTGACACCGTCGTGGCCATGGGTTATCGCATGATCTCCATCTACATCCCGTGGGAGGTCCATGAGCTGGAACGGGGCAGGTTTGATTTCGGTGAGGTAAACCCCGCGAACGACATTGATGCCTTCCTGAGTCTTTGTGAGGAGAAGGGTCTTCGCATCGTCGTGCGGCCGGGGCCGCAAATCAATTCCGAGCTCACCGGATTCGGGTACCCGCAGCGTATCCTCGCTGATGAGTCGCTGCACGCCCGCAATGCACGCGGTACGCGAGTGGTCCTCACCCAGGCGCCCCGCCCGATCCCGGCCCTGAGCTACGCCGCTGACAAGTTCTTCGAGGAGACCGCGTTGTGGTATGACGCGATCTGCCCCATCCTCGCCCGGCACGCCTACCCGAAGGGCGGGCTCGTCGCCTGCCAGGTTGACAACGAGATGGCCTATTTCTTCGGACTCAACTACTATTCGTCGGACTACTCCGAGACCTCGATCGAGAAGTATCGCGCGTTCCTCGCCGAGAAGTACGGTTCCCTGGCCGAGATCTCCAAGGCCCACCGTACCCGGTACGACGCCTTGGAGGACGTGGATCCGCCGCGCAAGTTCTGCGCACGGCAGCCCGGCGACTTGCCGGTCTACTTGGACTGGGCGGAGTACCGGGAGAGCTATCTGGTCGACTCGATTGCCCGGCTCGCCGACATGCTCCGTGAGCGTGGCCTGGCCTCGATCCCGCTCTTCCACAACTACCCGCACCCGCTTGGGCCGGGCGGTGCCTCGTCCAACTTCACGACGCCATTCAATCTCATCGCCTTGGAGCGAGTTGTCGACTTCGTCGGCTTCGATGTCTATTCCCGCAAGGAACTCTTCCAGCACGTAAAAACGGTCACGAGCTATGTGTCCGGGTCGAGCCGGTACCCATACATCCCGGAGTTCATCGCAGGTGTCTGGGCCTGGTACCTGAACCCCGGGGACCTGCGCGATGAGGAATTCGTCACCAAGGCTGCACTGATGCATGGCATCAAGGGGTTCAGCAGGTACATGCTCGTCGAACGCGACAGGTGGCTCGACTCCCCGATCCGTCGTGACGGCACCGTGCGCGAGGACAAGGCCCACGTCTTCGGGCAGGCCAACAGAATGCTCGACCGCCTCGACTGGCAGCACATGGATCTTCTCGCCCCGGTCGTCCTGCTGGCGAATCGTGACTATGACAGGCTGGAGGCCGCCAGCGTACTCGTGTCGTTCCCGGGCGATTTCCTGGAGACCCCCTGCACGTTCAGCGAGTACCCGAACATTCTCACCGTCGATGAGAGCGACATCGGATTCCAGCAGCCCGTCCAGCTGGCGAAGCGCGACTGGTTCGGGGCATGGTACGAGAACTTGGAGCAGTCACGTGCCGGCTTCGTCATCAGCGACACGGAGGCAGATCTCGAGCAGCTCGCGCAGCGCAGGATCGTTGTCCTCACCACCTTCGAGTTCCTCTCTGCGCAGACCCAGCAGACCCTTGTCGATTACGTTCGCCAAGGTGGGACGCTGATCCTCGGCCCCACGATCCCGACTCTTGGCGCCGACATGGAGCCGTGCACGATCCTTTCCGACGCCCTGGGCGGCAATTCGGCGGGATCGGCGAGGCTCGGCGAGGGAAGCGTTCACGTCGTCGTGTCGCCCGGTGACATGGCAGCTGTACTGGGCCAGGTCCTGGCCGATCTCGGGGAAACCCCGGTGACAGTCGACAACCCGCTGCTGCGCTCGACGATCCATCTGAATTCGACGAACCCGAAGGATGTCGTCGTCTTCATCGCGAACCCGACGGACGAGCCGCAGACCGCTACGGTCACGGCCGAGAGCCCCATCGTGGCATGCCAGGATGCGTGGTCGGGTGAACAGCTGTCCAGCACGGGACCCCTCATGTGCGAACTCCCGCCCTACACCGTCCACGCCTTCCGCATCGCCCTGGACTGAAAGGAACCATCAATGTTGCACGCGAATGCGCAGATGCTTGACATCGACGTCGATCAATGGCGCGCCGCCCAGGACCTCATCCTGCATTCCGGGAAGGCTGCTCCCCGGTTGGTCATCATCCACGACCATGGCCGAGTTCAGAAGGCGCGTTTCTCCGACGGGGAACCCCTCCCCAATGCCCCGACCTCGATCACCGATCCCCGGCGGACGGCCGCGGAACTGTTCGCCGAGTTCAGCGGGCGGGTCGAATTCGTCATGGTCATGGAACGCGATGCCGTCGATGATTACTTCGCCCGGGTCCAAGGGGCATGGACGATCGACACCGATCTGGACGATTTCGTGACGATCATGTTTGCCGCCCTCGACGACGATCCCGAGGGGATCGTGGTGCATCCCGGGCCGGCAAGCGGCCAGCTGGGACTGCAATGGCGACTCGGCTGGGGCCATGAGGAGATCGTCACCAAGGTGACCTCGACGATATCGCCGGATTCCTGGCTGGTCCTGGGCAGCCACGACGTCGACCGGCTCGTGGCAAGTCTTCTCATCCACTTCGACGAAGACCTTGAGGTCGACTTGTTCACGACGGCGGCTCCCGAGCGGATCGACCTGATCGGTGGACGTGAGGAAGTACTCGAACGGCTGATCGATCTGGTGAGGCAGCAGGGCGGAAGGGTCGGCTTCGCGCTGTCCGTCGAACATCAGCTGGCGCCCGAGCTCCTGGCCGCCACGGACAAGGCGCGGGTGATCGCTGCCCACCCCGGTGAGGTCACCGTCCGCACGCCATGAATCCTCGGTGATCGTCCAACAGACCGGATGAGCGGGTGTTCCCGGGCAGGAACTGCCCGGGAACACCCGTCTGTCGTCGGCACAACGCTAGATTCTTTCCCCGGAGCCGCCACGAGCCCGTGACCGGCGGACACCGATCGTGACAGCCAGCCGCGGGACGGGACCGTGGCGCTTCAGCGGTTCTCACCGAGCAGCTGCACGAGGTCGCGTGTCATCGGGCTCAGCATCGTGGCGCCGACCGGTTCGGGCAGGGCCAGTCGCCAGTTCGGGTAGACGCCGACGGTGCCGGGCATGTTCGGGCGCTCGCGCACCATGGCCGCGTCGTCCAGGACGGCCAGCACGACCCTGCTCGGCGCGGAGCTGAGGCGGCGATAGCGGGCCAGGACGGCGTCATGGATCTCCTGCCCGTCGATCTGCTGGCAGGGCTTGTCGGGGTCGATACCGGCATCGGCGGCCAGGGAGCGGCGGGTGTGTTCGATCTGGTCCCAGTCGGCGTTCTTGCCGATGTGCCGCAGGGCCTCGACGTCGGCGCCGGTGATGAGACCTGCGATGGTGACCTGGTCGTGGGTCGATGAGGTGCCGACGCCCAGCTCGGGGAAGTCGTCGGTGTCGGCCCGCATGGCGGAGCGGTTGGCGAGCATGCCGATGTCGGCCATCGACTCGCGCACACCGGGCGGGACGGTCCCCATGTCCTCGCCGACGATCCAGGCGCCGGCGCGCATGGCCTCTAGCCTGAGGATGGCGAGCAGCGCGTGCACCGGGTAGTCGACGTAGACGCCGTCGGCGGCCGTGCTGTCCTTCGGTATCCAGTACAGCCGCCACAGCTGCATGACGTGGTCGATGCGCAGCGCCTTGGCGTGGCGCAGCCCCTCGTGGACCATCTCGATGAACGGCCCGAAGTCGGCGCGGGTGAGTCTTTGGGGGTTGAACGGCGGCAGGCCCCAGCGCTGGCCCTCGATGTTGTAGGTATCGGGTGGGCAGCCGATCTCGAAGTCGAAGCACAGCGAGTCCTGGAAGGCCCAGGCGTCCTCGCTGCCCTGGTCGAAGCCCACCGCGAGGTCCGCGACGACGTCGACCCCGCAGGTGCAGGCCTCGGCGTACTGGACCTCGGCGACCCACTGGCACCACGAGTAGAAGGCGACCTTGTCGGCGTGCTCGTCTGCCCAGCGGCGCACCGCCGGTGAACTCGGGCGGTGCAGTTCGTCGGGCCACTGCTGCCAGTTGGAGTTGTCGAGTTCGTCGGCGATGGCGCACCAGACCGCGAACTCGTGAAGGGCCCGGCCCCGGTGCCGGCAGTAGTCGAGGTACTCGATGTCCTCCTCGGCGCGCACGACGTTCCAGATGCGCAGCAGGGCCTCCTTCTTGAGAGACCACACCGCGGACCGGTTGATGAGACGGTCCTCGTTGAGGGCCCGCCCGGCCTCCGACAGGTCGGACAGGTCGACGCGTTCGGCGCCCGGGGCGTTGCCGGGCGCGATGTGCAGAAGATTGAGGAACTGGCGGCTGGCCGGTGAATACGGGGAGTCCTGCGGGTGGCTGACCGGGGCGATGGCGTGCACCGGCGAGACCTGGACGCAGTAGGCGTGCTGGGCGCGGGCGATGCGGCAGATGCGGCCCAGATCTCGGAAGTCGCCGATGCCCCAGGAGTCCCTCGACCGGGCTGCGTACAGCTGAACCTGCCAGCCCCAGCTGCGCTCCGGTGTGCGCAGGTGCTCGGGGGCCGCGATCACGAAGCGGCGCTGACCGGTGTCGGTGCGGAGGACGTGGTAGCCGGGCACGTCGACGACCCCGTGCGCCTGGTAGTGGTGCCCGCTCTCGAGGACGAGGTCGCCGAAGAGTTCGGGGTGGTAGCGGCCCGGGGTGCAGACGAGCGGTTCACCGATACCGGGGGGCAGGCCCTCGTGGAAGTGGTCGTTGACGAGTTCGAGCGTGGCGGTGGGGACCTCGACGACGGTGCCGCGCGCGCTGAGGTAGCTGCCGGCCACGCCCAACGGTTCCAGACGCCTCAGAAGGTCATCACGACGCCGACGTGTCCCGATGCTCTCCGCGCCCGCACCCTGGCCGCTGGGACCACCGGCGTGAGCATTCTCGTTCCAACTCACGTCTCTAGGCTATAAGCCCAGCCGGGCCGGTGGAGGACTGGCCTTGTCACAGGCTGGTTCCCAGACGGCCTGGAGCCCCCCGGCAGGCCCCTGGGACGGGGAGATTCCCCGGGTGTCCCTGAACCACGGGCTCAGGGGGTTCCGGTTTGCCAGGCGGGGGTGCTGAGGCAGGTCATAGGCTTGGTCGCGTGTCCAGCAACGACGCCTTCCGGGTCGATCTGCACGGTCTGGTCGACCTGCTCAGCCACAATCTCTACTCGAGCCCGCGCATCTTCGTGCGCGAGCTCCTGCAGAACGGCGTCGATGCCCTGACGGCCGCCGACCCACGGCCCGGCGACCGGCGCCCCGGCATCATGCTCGTCGGCTCGGACGTCTCGGCCGACGGCCGCATGCACTGCCTCGACTCGGGCGTCGGGCTCGACGAGGACGACGTGCGCACCTTCCTGGCGACCATCGGGGGTTCCTCCAAGCGCGGCCACGACGAGACGATGCTGGGGCGCTTCGGCATCGGCCTGCTCAGCTGCTTCGTCGTCACCGACCAGGTCGAGGTGCTCACGCGCAAGGGTGACGGGCACCTGGTCCGCTGGATCGGCCACGAGGACGGCACCCACGAAATGGCCGACCCGCCCGTCGCCGACGACGAACGCGCCGCCTGGCTCGCGAAGGGCCCCGGCACCTGCGTCACCCTGCGTCCCACCACCGGCACCGCGCACTGGCTCACCGCCGCCCGCGTCACCGAACTGGCCAAGACCTTCGGCTCCTATCTTCCCTACCGCATCGTCAGCGCCCGGGGCGCCGGTGCGACGTCGCCGGTCGCACCCACCACGCCGCCGTGGCGCCTGGCCGGGCGCGCCCGCCGGCGCGAGTGCGAGAACCTCGCCCGCCAGCAGCTGGGCGTCGAACCCTTCGCCACCCTCCCCGTGGCCGTGCCCGAGGCCGGCCTGGATGGTGTCGTCGTCATCCTCGGCCAGCAGGCGCAGGCCGGCTCGCGCGGCGGCCACCGCGTCTACCTGCACGGCATGCTCGCCTCCGAGAACGTGCCGGGCCTGCTGCCCGACTGGGCCTTCTTCGCCCGCGCCGTCGTCGACTCCACCCGCCTGACGCCCACCGCCAGCCGCGAGGGCCTCTACGAGGACGACCTGCTCGAGACGGTCCGGGCCGCGCTCGGCGAGCAGATCCGCCGCTGGCTCCTGCGCCTGGCCGCCACCGACCGGGCCCGTATCGGCCAGTTCCTGTCGGTGCACGCCGTGGCGGCCAAGGCGATGGCCCTGGACGACGACGAGCTCTTCGAGACCCTGCTGCCGGCCTTCCGCTTCGAGACGAACACCGGCGAGGCGACCCTGCCCGAGCTGGCCGGCCGCACCGACGTCGTCCACGTCGCCCGCACCGTCGAGGACTACCACCAGGTGGCCGCGGTCGGCGCGGCCCAGGGCATCGACATCCTCAACGGCGGCTACGTCTACGACACCGAGCTCGCGCTGCGCGCCCCGCAGGTCATGTCGGGCCTGCAGACCAAACCCCTGTCCGTGAACGACCTGGACGCCAGCATCCGCGCCGTCCCCGAGGAGCGGCTGCGGGCCGCCGGCCCCGGCCTGGAACGCGTCCGCCACGTGCTGACGCGGCTCGACGTCGACGTCGAGTTGCGCGCCTTCGCGCCCGCCTCGATGCCCGCGCTCTACCTCGACGACGAACGGTCCCGCGCCGCGGCCGCCTCCGACGAGGTCGCCGCCGGGGCCGACGAGACCTGGGCGGCCCTGCTGGCGACGATGCGTCCTGCCCCGACCCGGCCCCGGCTGCTGCTCAACGACGACAACCAACTGGTGCGCAGGGTGCTCGACCTGGGCGATGACGAACTCGTCGCGCCCGCCGCCGAGTCGCTCTACGCCCGTGCCCTGCTGGCCGCCGGACACCGGCTGCGCGCCGCCGACCTGGCGGCCGTCGACCACTCCTTCCTCGCCCTGCTCACCAGCGCCCTGGAAGCCCGAGATGGCTGAGAACACCCCACACCGGCCGGTCAGCGGCCTGTCGCGGCACCGCTTCGCCCCGCCTCTCGATGCGGTGGCGCAGGCCGATGCCGGCCGTCTCGCAGAACTGTTCATCACCGCAACCCGCTGGGGCGGCCATGATGTCCAGCAGGCCGTCATCGCACGCTGGGAGGAACTGCGCGACGGGGCCATCGAATGGGCCAGGGTCACCGGGGACCCCGGGCTGCTCCATGCGTTGGCCTGCCTCGAGATGGACACCGAGATCGCCGATTACGCGGCCACCGACGCCCGTGACCTGGAGCGTATCGAGACCGCGATCGACCTGTTCACCCGCGCCGGGGACACCGCCCGCGCGCTCGACCTGGAGCACATGCTCGCTGTCGAACTGGACAACGACCCGGTGCGCGGCGGCGAGTTGCTTGACCGGATCCGCGCCACCGGCGACCCGCGCGCCCTGGTCACCTCGATCTCGCGCAGCTGGATCGCCGCCGATGACCTCGACGCGGTGCGCGCCCGCCTCGCCGAACTGCGCGCCCTGGCCGTGGACGTGACGAGCGAGCCGATGACCCGCCTGCGGATGGGGTTTGCGATCCTCGGCCTCGGCCCGGCCTTCGACAGCGTTCTCGACCTGCCCGACATCGTCGACGCCTATCTGCTCGACGACGAGTTCCCCATGCTGCGCTCCATGCAGGTGCGGCGCCGCGCGGTGCTGGCCCAGCAGACCGGCCAGGGCGCCCAGGCCGTCGCCGTCCTGCGCGCCGAGGCGGACCGCCAGCGCTCGATGGGCGAGACGGTGGAGCTGACCAGGGTCATGCACCGGCTCTCCGACCAGCTGGAGGACTTGGGCGATCCGGTCGGCGCCGAGCAGGCGATCCGTGAGGCCGTCGCCGCTGCCCACTCCTCCGGGGTCACCAAGTACGAGGTGGACGCGCTCAAGGGCCTCGCCCTGCGCCTGCTCAACCAGGACCGGGCCGAGGAGGGCGCCGCGGTCGTGGACGAGGCACTGGCCCTGCTCGCAACCGTCGACGGGCCCCGCCACCTCATCATCGGCGAGGACCTCATCGAGGCCCACTGGGCCCTGTGCGACATGGGGGCGCGCGTCCACTACGAGCTCGAGCACGCCGACCGGGCCTGCGCCCTGGCCCGCGGGGCGGCGCAGGACGCCGAGCAGCTCGGTGATCCCGGCCGCGCCTCCGTCATGTGGGAGCTCGTCGGCGAGGCGATCATGCCCACTGACGCCGCCGAGTCCGACCGGGCCTTCGAGAGGGCCGCCAGGCTGGCCCACCAGGACCAGGATGGCCTGCGCGTCCTTGAGATGACCCGCCGGCGGGCCTGGGCCATCGCCATCTGCACCGGCATGAAGGAGGCCGCCCAGATGCAGGAGCGGGCCCTGAAGATCGCCGAGCAGCTGCGTGACACCCTCGCCACGAACCCGGAACTGGCCCGCAGCAGCGGGGTCGATGGGGAGATGCTCGTCCTGAGCGTCAAGATTGAGCAGGCCAAGCTGATTGCGGCCTCCAAGGCCTACGAGAACGCCATCGGCTGGCTCGTCGGGCTGCCGGAGCAGGCCGCCGAGCACGGCGACCGGGCCCTGGCCCTGGACGGCTTCTGGCTGCGCGCCCGGCTGTGTCTGCAGCTCGACATGGAGCAGGACGCCTTCACCGCCCTTGGCCGCTGCCTGCAGCTGGCCGAACACGGCGGTGACGAGCGGACACGCCGACAGGTGCTGGCCGCAGGCCGCGACTGGCTCGCCGAGCACGGCCGTCACGAGGAGGCCATACGCTACTGGAACGACGACCAGACGTCGTAACACACCCCCCAGGAGGACGCCCATGAGCGACGAGGACATCCGCGACCGGATCATCCAGCTGCACGACGCGGTGATCCGGCGCCCCTACGCAGAGCGGATCGCGCCGCTGCGGCAGGCCGTCGAAATGGCAGATGATATCGGCGATGAGGGTATGGGTATCGCCATGCGCCTGGCGTTCGTCTCGGCCCTCGTCTTCGGCGGTCGCGTCTCGGAGGCCTTCGTGCCGTTCGCCTGGCTCGTCCAGCGCTACGACGCCGACTCGCCCGCCCTCACCGACCGCTACCGCCACCGCATTCTGTGGAGCAACAAGTGGATGGTCGATCACGCCACGGCCTACCCGCAGATCCCGCTCGACCAGATCGAGGCGCTGCTGGCAGATATGCGGCGGCGCTACGCGGCGGCCGGAATCGGCCCCGAACCGGTCGCCCACTGTGCCTACAAGCTCGCCTCGTCCACTCGCGGTAACGACAGCGCAGCGGACGAGTTCGCCGCCTGGACCGCCCTGCCCCGCTGCGACCTGAGCGACTGCCAGGTCTGCTCGTCCCGCGGCCAGGCCGGCTACTGGTACGACCAGGGCCAGTACGAGCGGGCCCTGGAGCTTCTCGCCCCCGCCCTGCGCGGCGACGCCACGTGCGCCCAGGAGCCGGGCTCCTCGCTGAGCCTGGCCGCGGTGTGCTCCGCCGAGCTGGGCCGGATGGACGAGGCCGCCGACTACCATCTGCGCGCCTGGCGTGAGATCCGCGACGAAGAGGGGCGCGCCTCGGACGTGGCGAGGAACATCCTGCTGTGCGCCCGCACCGGCGCCCTGTCCCGGGGTCTGGAACTGATGGCCCACCGCTGGGAGCAGGTGCGTGATTTCGACGTGCCCAGCGTCAGCATGAACCTGCGGGCAGCGACCGCCCGCCTGGTCGGCGCCTGTCTCGCCGAGGGCATGGCCGGCCAGTGTCTGCTCACCCGCACCGGCGAGGAGATCGTCATCGACCAGGCCCTCTACGACGAGCTGTCGGGCCAGGCCCTCGACCTGGCCGCTGCCTTCGATGCACGAAACGGGAACGATTTCGAGAGCACCACGCTGCGCAGGGGGTACCTGGAGGCGGGGCCCCTAACTGTAGTTGGTCATGACGTTGTCGACGTGGGTGTGGAGGCGTGTGGCCGGGGGCTGGTCGCCGCAGGCGGTGTGGGGTCGATGGTAGTTGTAGTGGTGGGTCCATG
>NZ_OMOH01000022.1 GCF_900289195.1 Propionibacterium ruminifibrarum | reverse complement strand
GCGGCTCCGGTGGGGGGTTCGGTTCAGCGGTTGTTGTCGTGGCGTCCGTTGGTGGCGTTGGGTGACATGTCGTACAGCGTGTACTTGATCCACTGGCCCGTCTTCGTGCTGATGATGGCGGCCCTCGGCCGGGCGCAGCTCGGCACGGCGGAGGCATTCGGCGCGATCGCGCTCTCCTTGGGCCTGGCCTGGCTCATGCGGCGTTTCGTCGACCGGCCCGCTCAGGAGCACCCGCAGGGTGACAGGATCGTTGCGAAGAAGACCCTCGTCGTCGTGATCAGCCTGGCCCTCGGCCTTGCCCCGCTGTACGGGACCCGGGCCGTGCTCGATGCCCGCCGGGCCGATGAGCGTGCCATCGTCGCGGCGGCCCCGGGCGATCCCCGCTTCCCCGGCCCGACCGTGCTGGGCACGTCCGACCCGGTGGACTACTCCGACGAGCCGATCCCCGGGCCGCTCGCCGTCCACGAGAGCTGGGTGCCCGACCTGCCCGAACCCTGCCCGCCCGAGCACGAGGAACTCCTCGCCGGCACCAAGACCAACTGCTCGGCCCTGCCCGGGGCGGACGAGGATTCACCCAGGGTCGTCATCGTGGGGGACTCGCACGCCCAACAGACGATCACCCCGGTGGCCGCCGAGCTGGCGGACCGCCACGGCTGGCAGGTCACCGAGTACCTCACCGGGTCGTGCGCCTTCGGGATCTGGGACGCCTACCGCGACGACTGCGTCAAGCGCAACGAGGTCGTGCTCGACCTGCTCACCGAGGACCCGCCGGACATCGTCATGCTCCAGTCCACCCAGACGATGCAGGACTGGGCCGGCGAGATCCAGCGCCCCGGTGTGCAGGCCGCCATCGAATGGCTCACGAGCCTGGGGATCACCGTCGTCGGGGTGCGCGACAACCCGCGGTCGACCAGCGATCTGTACGAGTGCTCCAGTGAACGTCCGGTGGACTCCGCTACCGGCGGCTGCGTGTTCGATCAGTACCAGTACCTGGCCGAACTCGATCCCGCGGCCGAGTTCACGGCCATCCCCGGTTTCATCGAGATCGACCCCACCGATCTGTACTGCGTCGACGGCGAGTGCTACACGATCATCGGCAACGTCTACGTCTACATGGACAACAACCACATCAACGGGGCCTACTCGCGCGCCATGGCTCCCGAGCTGGCGGATCGAGTCGACACGGTACTGGGCCTGCGCTGACCCCGGTCGCACATGCGCGGAATCACCCAAATGCGGGTTCTACCCATGACGTCCGCTAGATTGACTTACCAGCCGGGCACACACCGACTAGCAGGTCCTCCCCGCCACGTGCCCGGCGCGTCCTGGCCGATCGATCAGTGGAGTAGGTGCACCAGACGATGAGCTCTGACGCAGGGCCTGATGAGAGGACGCCCGCAGGCGCCGCGGGGGCGGACGGCAGGCCGCGCCGTGGGGATATTCAGGGTTTGCGTGCGGTGTGCATGATGCAGGTGTTGGCTTATCATGCGTGGACGGTTGGTTCGCCGATTGGTGTGGATGCGTTCATCATGATC
>NZ_OMOH01000008.1 GCF_900289195.1 Propionibacterium ruminifibrarum | reverse complement strand
CCGACGAGATCTGCACCATCAAAGACGGCGGCTGCTACCAGAAATACCAGGGCGGAGCCATCCTCTGGACCCAGAAAACCGGAGCCCACATCAGCATCGGCGCCATCCGCTCGGCTTGGGCCGCCACCGGCTACGAGAACGGGCCCCTCGGGTACCCGACGAGTGATGAACTGGCCACCGCGACAGGCGTCTATCAGCTCTTCGAGGGCGGTGCCATTTATTGGACCTCATCGACCAATGCGACGAAGGTGGTCACCGTGAACAACTCAGGCATGACCTCGGCCCAGAGGAATTACCTGCAGTCAGCACTCCCTGCGGCCATCGCCGAGTCGCAGCAGTACGGCGTACCCGTCTCGGTCGCGCTGGGGCAGTCGATCCTCGAGTCGGGATGGGGAGGGAGCACCCTGTCGAGCCGGTACAACAACTACTTCGGCATCAAGTGCAGCACCTCGAGCCCCTACCAGGCCGGCTGCGTCAACATGAACAGCGGCGAGTACGTCAACTCGAGCTACCAGATCCTGTCGAGCAGTTTCCGCACCTACAGCTCGCCGACCAACTCGTTCCTGGATCACGGCTACTTCCTGACGCACAACAGCCGTTACCGGAACGCCTTCAACTACACCGGTAACCCGGACGAGTTCATCCGCCAGGTCGCCTCGGCCGGTTACGCGACGGATCCGAACTACGCGCAGAAGGTGATCAACATCATGGCGAACTACGGGCTGTACCAGTACAACATCTAAGGTTCCGGATCAGCGGTGGCGGGCCGGTGCGCGCCGGCCCGCCACCCGGTCGTCCACGGCCTCGCCGGATGGTGTCGTGGGCGCAGAAACCCAGCCGGCCTCGTGCCGCACCGGGCGCGCGAGGAACCGCCACCGGCATGGCGCCGCCTGGCCGGACGGTACCGGGTCACTGCCAGGGCGTGAGCTCTGCCACGCTCTTGCGTTCCCGTCCGTCGGGGTGCAGTCCCGGTGCCGCGATACCCACGGCGAGCATGGTGACGGGTGTCCATTCCTGGCCGATGCCGAATTCGGTGCGTGCACCTTCGTGGTCGTAGCTGGCGAACTGGCGCGCGTGCAGCCCCATGGCCTCGGCCTGGACGCTCATGTGGGCCACCGCCCCGCCCAGGTCGTACAGCGCGTAGTCGGGGTCACTGCCCGCGCTGCGATAGGCGGCCAGGACGAGTGCCGAAGCGCCCAGGGCCCAGTCCGAGGCGCCCCGGGCCAGTTTCTCGAGACGTTCGTACACGGGTTCTCCCCGGCGCCCCACGACGAAGGCCCAGGGTTGGCGGTTCATGGCCGACGGCGCCCACCGGGCCGCCTCGAGCATGCGATCGATCTGTTCTGCGGACACCACGTGGGTCGGATCGAAACCCCGTGGGCTCCATCGCTCGGTGAGAAGAGGGGTCATTTCGTTCATGCCCTCACGCTAACCACGCACCGCTCCATGAGTCGATACCCGCCGGTGGCAGGATGGGTCCATGCCTGCCGACCGCTACGTCTCCCCCGTCGGCCCCAGCCGTCACGAGGTCGAGATCAAGCGTTCGCGGTTCATCGCGTGCATCGCCCCCGTGGAGGACGACGCACAGGCCCGGGCCCATCTGAGTGAGCTGCGCCGCGAGTTCCACGACGCCCGCCACTGCTGCAGCGCCTATCTTCTCGGGGCCGGGCGCGACAGTGCCCACTCCAGCGACGACGGGGAGCCGGCCGGTACGGCCGGGGTGCCGATCATGCAGGCGCTGTCCAGCCATGTCACCGCGACCGGGCGGGCCGACCTGTCGAACGTCCTGGCGGTCGTCGTGCGCTATTTCGGCGGCATCAAGCTGGGTGCCGGAGGACTGACCCGGGCCTACGGCGGCACCGTCACCCAGGCACTGCGAGGGACCCCCATGCTCCTGCACGAGCGACGTACCCTGCTCGACGCCCACCTGCCCCCATCCGACGCGGGCCGGCTCGAGGCAGTGCTGCGCGCAGACGGCCTGGACGTGCTGGAGACCATCTGGACCGATCCGTCGAGCCCTGTCGTGCGCATCGCCTGCGAGGCCGGCGGCGCCGAGGAAACCACCCGTAGGGTCGCCTGGCTCACCTCGGGAACGGCGCGCCTCGAACCAGCGGGGCAACGCTGGGTGTCCCGTCCCCTCCCCGGTGCCCCGGCGAAACCCTCCGCGACCTGAGGCGCTCGACGGATCCTTTAAATGTACTGATTTTTTGCTGAGGAAGGCCTTCCCGCTCCGCGTGAATCCCCCCTTGTAGATGAACATTAAATAAGCAAAGCGTGGACACGACTTCTTTGACATATCAGCGGGTTATCATCGCTGACGATGCGCCTGGGCTTTCCTGTGCGCATGGTGCCCACCCCACCACTGTGCGGGTGGGCGCGAAAACGTCACCGATTCGGAGTCCGGATGCCCACCATCGAGCACATCGACCCGCGCCTCACCCGTCGTGGAGTCATCGCCGCGGCGGCTGCCAGTGCAGGTGCCATCGGCCTGGCGGCCTGCGCCAGCGACCCCGACAACCCCTCCAATGATCGTTCGGGGGCCACCAGCTCACCGACGAGCACCGAGTCCCCCAGCGTCACCATCACCAGCGCCCACGGCACCGATGCGGTCCTGCCCGACGACACGCTCACCGTCACCGTCACCAATGGCACCGCCATCTCGGTCAAGGCCACCGGCCCGGACGGCGACGCCTACACCGGCTCGCTGGACGGCGACACCTGGACCCCCGATCGCACCTTCTGGCCCGAGACCGAGTACACGGTCTCCGTGCAGGTCATGAACCTGCAGAACCAGGAGACGACCCTCACCCAGCAGATCACCACCGCGTACGTGGACACACTCGTCTATGAGCCCGTCTACGCCTACGACGACCTCGGCGTGGCGATGCCCGTCTACATCCAGTTCTCGGACACGATCGACGAGGCCGAGCACCGAGCGGCCATCGAGAAGCAGGCCCGTGTCACCGTCACCCCGGAGCAGCCCGGCTCATGGGGCTGGGTCGAGAACCGCATCCTCATGTGGCGGCCGAAGGAGTACTGGACCCCGGGCACCACCGTCGACGTCCACCTGGCCTTCGCCGGTGTCAAGGTCAGCGACTGGCAGTACCTCGCCGACGACACCGACTACTCGATCAGCATCGCCGGCTCCAAGGTCGAACTGGTCTGTGACCTCCAGACCCAGCAGATGGAGGTCTACCAGGACGGCTCGCTGCTGCGCACCTGCCCGGTGAGCACCGGAAAGATCGGACACGAGACCTACACCGGCACCAAGGTGATCATGCAGAAGTACGACACCTTCACCATGGACTCGTCCACCTATGGCGTGCCGGCCGAGTCGGCCGATGGCTACAAACTCGAGGTTCCCAACTGCCAGCGCATCACCTGGAGCGGCGAGTTCCTGCACTCGGCAAGCTGGTCCGTCGGCTCCCAGGGCGTCACGGCCACCAGCCACGGCTGCACCAACCTCAGCCCCGATGACGCCGCATGGCTCATGACGGTCACCCACATCGGCGACCCTGTCGTCTACAACGGGACCACTGCCGGTGGTACGCAGCTGGCCTTCGAACCCGGCGACGGCATCGGCTGTTGGACCTTCGACTGGCAGAGCTGGCAGAAGCAGAGCGCGGTGGCCTGACCCGGGCCTGCGCACGCTGGGCAGCATGCCCGAGGACTACGGCACGGGCATGCCTTTCTCAACACGATGTGGCGGTTCTCGACCCGAAATGGGCTGAATCAGCCATATTGCGTCAGTTTTGGCATGCCCAGCCATGGCGCCTCAGGATGCGACGCACCGTGGTGATCACCTTCTCGGGATTCTCGTCGAGTTGACACCAGGTGACCCGCACAACGGCCCAGCCCTGCGCCTGCAACTGCTGGTCACGCAGCCTGTCGGACTCGAAGGTCGCACTGCCGGAGTGGAACTCGTAACCGTCCACCTCGACGGCGACCCTGAACCGGACCCAGGCGACGTCGAGGTGGAAACCGCACACCGCCACATTGGTTCGCCAGCCGGTGAGGCCGGCGGACCGCAGCAACCTGTGCAGCAGCCGTTCGCCCTCTCTCCAGGGTTCATCTCGGGAGTCGGTGAGCAGCGCCCTGCGAACAGCGGTCCCCCGGGCCGCGGGCCGAGGTCGTGGAAAGCGGCAGCGGCCGCACCGCTGATGACTGCGTCATCGAAGTGCGCGCAGGCCACCAGGCCCGTCGTCGCCAGTCGGCCGAGGCGCCTGCCTCCTCATAGCAGCCGGGGAGTACACGTTCAAGCTCGCCGCGACCCAATGCGCCGCCGATCGCCCCGCGCAGCCCGGGCCAGGCGCAATGCTCGACCACGCCGTGGCCGGCGAGGATCTGCTCCAACCGCCCGTGCACACCGGGAAGTGTGGCCGGGACGGCTCCTGCTCGTCAGTTGTCCACAGGCAGCTCCTCAACAGATCGAATGGCAGGCAGGAGGCCCGTCGCCCCGTCCCAGTGACCGGCTTCGAACATGGCCCCCGGCGCGTGGGAAGTCGAGGGCGACCCTGCCGCACCAAGGCAACCAGGTACCGGGGAAAGACCATCCCGGGCAGGAGAACGGCGGTGAGGGGGCTGATCCGGCCCCCTCACCGCCATGCGTTTGACCATTCGGTCGTGCCCCAGGGTCACGTCGCCGAGGCGGCGGCGATCTCCTCGATGGACGCCTTGAGCTTCGCGTCGAACTCCTCCGGCGTGTCATTCACCGAAAGGCCCTCGGTCAGCGCCCTTGAGAAGCTGGCACTCATCCCGGTGTTGCGTGCCAGGCGCTCACAGGCCTCCTGCCGGGTGAACCCACCCGACAGGGCCACGACGCGCAGGACGCGCGGGTCGGCGATGAGGTCGGCGTAGAGGTTGTCCTTGACGGGGATGGTCAGCTTGAACATCACCTGCTGGCCCTCGGCCAGATCATCGAGGTGGACCTTCAACTCCGCGTGCAGGATCTCCTCGGCCGCCTCGCGGTCCTCTGCGTGGATGTCTGTCTCGGGTTCGATGATGGGCACCAGCCCCTTGGCCAGGATCTGCTGGGCGATCTCGTACTGCTGGGCGACGATGGCCTTGATGCCGGCCTCGTTGCAACCGGCGATCACCGAGCGCATCTTCGTACCGAAGATGCCGTTGGCCACCGCCCGATCGAGCAGGTCGTCGAGGTCCGGCATCGGCTTCATGAGCCGTACGCCGTCGGCCTCCTCGAGCAACCCCTTGTCCACCTTGAGGATCGGCACGATGCCCTTGCGCTCCCACAGGTACTGGGCTGTCGGCAGTGACTCGACGGAGTTCTCCATGGTGCGCTCGAACAGGATCGCGGCGAGGATGTGCTCACTGGTGAACGAGGGGCTCGTCATGATGCGCGTACGCATCTGGTGGACAAGGTCGAACATCTCCTCCTCGGTGCTCCAGGCGTCCTCGTCGATGCCGTAGAGCCGCAGTGCCCTGGGGGTGGAACCACCAGACTGGTCGAGTGCCGCGATGAAGCCCTTGCCCTTGCCCATGCGTTCTTGTTGCTGCGTGTTCATTGTCGACCTCCATGCCGGTTGATCTGGCTCCGCCGTTGGAGCCGACGTCATACGTGGCGTCGATGAGTACAACTCTACGTGAGAAAGCCCTCCAGCCAGCAGGCTTCGCGCGGTCGAAAATGACCACCTGTTCACTGGGGGCGGGTCCTGGGTCGGGCCGGCCGGGCCTGTGCGGCCGGCGGCGGTCCGGCAGTTTCCGGACACTCGCCCTACCAGATTCTAGATATGTCTAGCTAGATTCCAATAATTATTGATACTTGTTGATTCTCGTGGACAGGGCGACCGACGGCGCCCACTGGGCGCAGTGCCACAATGACATCCATGGCTGACGGCGCTCGCCCACGAATGCAGTACCGCACCGCCGGGAGGAGCGGCCCCAGGCTGCCCGTCCTGGCGCTGGGCATGTGGCAGAACTTCGGTGACACCACGCAACGCGACGAGCGTCGCGAGATCGTCATGACGGCCTTCGAGGCAGGCGTCACCCACATCGACCTGGCACCCGAGTACGGTCCCCCGGCAGGGGCTGCCGAGGCGTTCGTCGGCTCGTTGCTGGCCGCCGAGTTCGCCGGGCGTCGTGACGAACTGACCATTGCCACCACGGTGCGCGGCATCGGGAACGCGTTCGCCGCCGGCCTGGACGCCTCGCTCGGGCGCCTCGGCACCACGTACGTGGACATCCTCTACGCCCACTGCCCCGGTGACACACCACCGGCCCAGGTGGCGGCGGCACTCGACACTGCGGTGCGGGCCGGCAGGGCGCGGTATGCCGGCATCGTGGGCGCCACCGCGGAACGGACCAGACGGATCGCCCAGGCGGCGCGGGCCGCAGGCACCCCACTGACCATCGCGCAATACGAGTACTCGTTGTTCGACCGGCGCGCCGAGGGCGGCGCGCGGTCCGGCGAGTTCAAGGCCTCGGTCATCGACGAGTGCGAGGACCACGAGATGGGTTTCGCCGCTGGCAGTCCGCTCTTCCAGGGGCTGCTCACGCACACCTACCGCACGGGTGCCATCCCCGAGGGCTCCAGGGCGGCCGCCAACGAGAGCTTCCCACGGGCCCGGCTGACCCACCAGAACATGCTGCGCATCATCAGCCTTGAGGAACTGGCTCGCCGACGGGGGCAGACGGTGGCCCAGATGTCCCTCGCCTGGGCGCTCTACGACGAACGCGTGTCGACCGCCGTCATGGGTATCCACACCATCGATCAGCTCGAGGAGAACCTGGCCGCGCTCGATCACCTCGACTTCGACGATGCCGAGCTCAGCCAGATCGAGGCGAACGGCGCACGCGCGGGCGGCTGCGTCGCCTGAGCGGACCGGCCGGGGCACGCCGGTGATTCGTCACCGCCCCCCTGAACGCTGCGATCCGGTGATGACTGTGCTCACCGGTACGACACCGGCCACTGGCCAGAGGCGCAGACGACCCCGGGGCCATCCCCCGTCCTGCCGGCCCCACAGCCGGTTCGCGGCAGAGCGCGTCACAATGGATGGCAGCGGGCCGAGCGCCCCCTCTGCACCACCGAGTAAGTCCAGGAGGACATGCGTGCTGCCAATGGACATCGAGTTCGCCTGGCCGAACACTCTCATCGAGATCATCGTCACCATCGCTGTCGCGGTTGTGACGCGTTTCGTGGTACGCCGTCTCATCAACCAGTTCATCAAGCACGCCGGGCAGCGCCAGGCCGAGCGCGCCGGGCACGACATCACGACCGACGGCATCAATACGAACCGTGCCACGCAGCGCGCCAAGACGCTCGGCACGGTACTGAAGTCGATCACTGACGTGATCCTCATCGTCGTCGTCGTGCTGATGGTGCTCAATTCGATCAACATCAATGTGATGCCAGCCATCGCCTCGGCGGGTGTCGTCGGCATCGCGGTCGCCTTCGGCGCGCAGAGCCTGGTCAAGGACTTCTTCAACGGCATCTGCATGATCATGGAGGACCAGTACGGCGTCGGCGACATCGTCAAGATCGACGACATCAAGGGCACGGTGCGGGCCGTGGGCTTCCGCATCACCGAGGTGCAGGACATCAACGGGCAGGTCTGGTACCTGCGCAACGGGGAGATCACGACGGTCGGCAACATCTCGCAGGGCTTCTCGAAGTCGATCATCGACATCCCCGTCAGTGTCGAGGAGAACCCGGGGGCCGTCATCAAGCTGCTGCGCCGCACGTGCGCACGCATGGACGCCGAGCCCGACTGGCACAACCAGATGCTCGAGGCCCCGAACGTACTCGGCCTGAGCTCGCTGGACGAGAGTGCGGCGATCTATCAGATCCTCATCAGCTGCCCGGCCGACCGGCAGTGGAGTGTCGAACGCGAGATCCGCAGCCGCGTCCTGACCGCCCTGCGTCGTGCCGGTATGCACACACCGCGCCGTGCCGTCGTCGCGGTGCCGTCCAGGAAGCCCGAGGAGCCCACGTCGGCGCTCGCCCAGAAACGCCGCCCGCTCAGCAAGGCCGCCCGTGACCACCGCACGGGGCAGGACGCCGAGCCGGGGAGCACCGGCGACCTCACTGCGGCGGCAGCGGCCGACAAGGCCCCGGCCCTCTCCGAGGAGACTCCGGCGCCGGGCCAGCAGATCACGGCCCGCGAGTGGCTCGAGGACTCGGCCGGACGCAATGTGCGGTGGGTGTCGGCCAGTGACACCGGCCACAACATGGCCGCGGAGGAGACGATCGCCATGGACTCCACCGCCATCGCCAAGAAGCCCAGTGGCCGCCGTCGCCGGTTCCGCCGTCCCGGCGCAGCAGGCACGGATGCCCAGGCGCCTTCTGACGCCACCGAGGATGCGTCCGCGCAGGGCGCTTCCTCGGCCCAGGTCCTCTCGGCCGACACGACACACCAATTGCCGAAGGTCGACTGACACCGGTAGCGGGGCCGCGCCTCCGGCCGGGTGGTACCGGCTCGACGCGCGACATCGTGGAGCCGGGCTAGACTGAGCAGACGTGTCCGATCCCACTGCCGCCCTGTCGCAGGCCCAGGCCAGCGCCGTCACCGAGCTGCTGCACGCCACACCGCTGATCGGCGAGTTGGGGCGACTCTTCGACGAGGCGGGCGAGAGGCTCTACCTGGTCGGCGGGTCTGTCCGCGACGCCCTGCTCGGTCGCCTGGGCCATGATCTCGACTTCACGACATCGGCCGGTCCCGACCGCAGCGAGGAGCTGCTACGCACCGTCAGCCGGTCCGTCTGGACCGTCGGCAAGCAGTTCGGCACCATCGGGGCCACCATGACCTCGCAGGGACGCGAGTGGACCGTCGAGGTCACCACGTTCCGCGCCGATGCCTACGCGCCCGAGTCCCGCAAACCCGTCGTGGCCTTCGGCGACAACATCACCGACGACCTGGTGCGCCGCGACTTCACCGTCAACGCGATGGCGATCGACGTCGCGGGCAGGACGTTCGTCGACCCGCACGGCGGGCTGAAGGACCTCGCCGGCAAGGTGCTTCGCACACCGAGCCCACCACAGGTCAGCTTCAGCGACGATCCGCTGCGCATGATGCGCGCCGCCCGCTTCGCCGCCCAGCTCGGTTTCAGCGTCGAGCCGGCCACCTTCAACGCGATGACCGACATGCACGAACGCATCTCGATCGTCTCGGCAGAGCGCGTACGCGACGAGCTGAGCAAGCTGCTGCTGTCCGACACGCCCCGGCCCGGCCTGAACCTGCTCGTCAGCTCCGGGCTCGCCGAGGTCATCCTGCCCGAACTGCCCGCGATGCGGCTGGAGCGTGATGAACACTTCCGCCACAAGGACGTCTACGAGCACTCCCTGACCGTGCTCGACCAGGCGATCGCCCTGGAGAAGGCGCGCGACTACAGGAACGGCAGGCCCAATCCCGACCACGAGCCCGATCTGGTCATCCGGCTCGCCGCGCTGCTGCACGACATCGGCAAGCCCGCCACGCGCGGCCTGGACGGTGGCAAGGTCACCTTCCACCACCACGACGTCGTCGGCGCCAAGCTGGCGCGCAAACGGCTGCGTGCCCTGCACTACCCGAAGAACGTCATCGAGGCGGTCAGCCGGCTCGTCGAGCTGCACCTGCGCTTCCACGGCTACGGGGAGCAGTCCTGGACCGACTCGGCGGTGCGCCGCTATGTGCGCGATGCCGGCGACCAGCTCGAGCACCTGCACATCCTCACCCGCAGCGACTGCACCACGCGGAACCGGCGCAAGGCCGAGGCGCTGCGCCGCGCCTATGACGAGCTGGAGGCCCGCATCGACGAGCTGAGCGCCCAGGAGGAGCTCGAGGCGATGCGCCCCGACCTGGACGGCAACCAGATCATGGAGATCCTCGGCATCGGCCCGGGCCCGGAGGTGGGCATGGCCTACAAGCACCTACTCGCCCTGCGCATGGACGAGGGGCCGCTGGGCGCAGAGCGGGCCACCGCCGAGCTCCGGGCGTGGTGGGACTCCCGACCGCACTGATGGCATCACGCAGTGCCTGCGCCGTGATCGCGGTGCAGGCACTTACACTGCCGTCTGGGCCCGGGCCCAGCAGCACCAGCCGTCTGCCCGATCATCTGAACGAAGGAACACGTGAGTCGTCTCAGCTCTGAGAACAATCTGATCCGCATCAAGGAGTCCCCCAGGGTCTTCAACCGCGTCAAGATCCTGCTCACCTTGATGATCCCGCTCGCCATGGCGCTCATGGCGATCTCCTCGATCAATGTCGCCCTGCCGACGATCGAGAGCGCGATCGGCGCCTCGGACGCCTCGATGCAGTGGATGCTCTCGGGTTACGCCCTCGTCTTCGGCATGGTTCTCGTCGCCGCGGGACGCATCGGTGACCTGCTCGGCCGCGGCACGGTGTGGATCATCGGCGTCACCATCTTCAGCCTGGGTTCGCTCGCCTGCGGCCTGGCGGAGAGCCCGCAGCTGCTCAACATCGCCCGCCTCGTCCAGGGGTTCGGCGCCGGCGTCTACAACCCGCAGACGATCGGCATGATCCAGCAGTACTTCAGGGGCCAGGCCCGGGCGAAGGCATTCAGCGTCTTCGGCCTGGTCATCTCGGCGTCGGTGACGGCAGGCCCGCTGCTCACCGGCCTCATCATCCGTATGGTCGGTGCCGACACCGGGTGGCGCGCCTCGTTCATCTGGAACTTCCCGCTGGGCCTGATCGGTGTCGCCCTGGCCCTGCGCTGGTTCCCGTTCGAGACGGAGCGCCGCCGCCGTCGCACCCGGCACGAGGGCGGGTCCATGGGCACGCGCCTCGACCTCGACCCCGTGGCCATCGTCCTACTGGCCGCCGCAGTGCTGTGCATCATGCTCCCGTTCATCCTCAAAACGGGCCCGGCGTTCGGGCTGCTGGCACTGGCGGCGGTCCTGCTCGCCGCGTGGCTGCGCTGGGAGCGCTCCTACAAGGCCCGCGGACGCCAGCCAATGGTCGACCTGTCGATCTTCCGCCATCGTTCGTTCACCCACGCCACCGCCATCAGCGGAATGCAGTTCCTCGGCGGCACCTCGGTGTTCGTGCTGGTCGCCCTGTTCATCCAGAACGGTATGGGCGCATCGGCCCTCGCCACCGGCATGCTGGGTTTCCCCAACGCGGTGATCTCGGCGACCACGTCGATTCTGACCGGACGCGTCGTGCTCGCGAAGGGCCGCAACATCGTCATTCTCGGCCTGTCCTGCATGACCGCCGGTGTCATCCTCACCGCCGGCACCGCCCACGTCGTCATCAGCCACCACATCAGTTTCTGGTGGCTCATCCTGCCGCTGTCACTCATCGGCTTCGGCAACGGCTGCATGACCGGTTGCAACCAGACCCTGTCGATGGTCGAGATCCCGCCGGCCGAGGGCGGCGTCGCCGGCGGCGTGAAGTCCACCGTCGAACGCATCGCCACCGCCATCGGCAATGCGATCACGACTGCCATCTTCTACTCGCTGGTCTCCCGCGGGTGGGCGACGGCGCTGATGAGCGCCTACGCGGCGATCGCCCTGTTCATCGCGATCTCGACAGCCCTGGCCGTCTTCGACCGGGTCAGTCTCGGCCGGGGCGCCCTCAAGCCCGGGCAGCGCTGACCCCTGGGCGCCCCGGACGGGTGTTGTCCCACGTGCGCCGGTGGTGCACGAAGCCTCCTCACAAGTCCACCACCTACGATGGGCGGGTGAACGACCCGCGAGACGCAGCTGCGCAGACACGACGCGCCCGGCCGTTCTGGCTGGTCGCGCTCGTGGCCCTGCTCACCCTCGTCCCGGGCCTGATCGGCGCCCCCGGTGCAGTGGCCGATGAGACGAGCGCCACCATCACGATCACCGGCCTCGGCCCGATGGCGGTCTCGGAGTCGGGCGAGCTGACGGTCACCGGCACGCTGACGAACACGGGCTCCTCACCGATCACCGGAGCCACCCTGCGGCTGTGGAGCACGCGCGCACCCATCACCAACGGGGACGCCTTCTACAACGCACTGGCCGGTGACCAGGACGTGACGAACACCCTGCCCGTCCAGGACGACGACGCCTCGTCGCAGATCACCGACCTGGCCGCCGGGGCGTCCAGGTCGTACTCGTTGCGGGCACCGTTCAACGGGCCCGAGTCGCTCGGCATGACGAGCACCTCCAGCGCCTACCTGTTCGGCGTGATGCTGGTCGACGACGACGGTGGCCTCATCACCTTCACGAGCGCCGTCATCGGCTACCCGGGCAGCGGCGATTACCAGGCGACGACGGTCGCCGAACTGTCCAGCGCCCCCTCCCTCGTACCCGCCACGACCGGCACCGCATCCGACGGGGCCGTGTTCACCGACGACCACCTTGCCGACGAGATCGCCGAGGGCGGCCGGCTCGACCTCATCGCGGACCTGGCCGAAACCGATGACGTTACCAGCCTCATCGACCCGCTCCTGTGGGACGAGCTGACGGCCATGGCGTCCGGGTACCGGGTGCGCAGCGACCCCGAAACGACCACCACCGGCACCGGTCAGTCCGAGGCCGCCTCGTTCCTCGACCGGCTGAAACGCATCGCCGCCAATGGGCGCAGCTACCGCACCCTGTACGGCTGTCTCGACGTCACGGCCGCCGTGTCGGCCGGCCGCGGCGAGCTCGTCGAATCCGCGGCGGCGAAACCCGCAACCGATGGCCCCCTGGCGGGTCTGGACCTGGCCATCGTCACGGACAGTTCCTCCACCTCGCAGGCGATGGTCGAGACGCTTGAACGTGCCGACCCGCAGATCGTTCTCGCCTCGGACCTCGACCCCGACGGTGAGCTCTACCAGGTGGACGACCTGACGATGCTCGCCACTCACGCGTCCATCGCCACCGGTATTCCTGGCGCCGCCTCGAACTCCGACGCCCAGCGCGCCGCCCGCCTGCAGGCCGAACAGCTCGTCTACTCGAAGTCGGGCTCACCGGCGGTCGACGTCGTGACCACCAGTGATGCCGCCCGCGCCGAGCTCGCCTCGGCCAGCGGCCGGACCCGCCTGCCCATCAAGGAACTCGTGGCCTCGCAGCAGGCGGTCACCGCCCAGACCAGGCAGTCCCTGCCGAGCGCGTCGGCCAACCGCGGCGGGGTCGAGCACACCGTCCGCGGCGACATCGGCGTCTACGAGGAACTGACCGGCCACGGCGCCGGCGTCGACGACGAGAAACTGGTGCTGGCCGCGTGGAGCTCGGCCTTCAGCAGCGACGCCGCAGCGGACGAGTACGTCCGGACGGCCCTGTCCCCGATCAGCTCCGCGCTTGCCTCCGGGCAGGTGAGCGTCCACATCAGTGAGCGCCTCGTCATCCCCGACGACGACAGTTCACTGCCCGTATCCGTCACCAACACCATGAGCGTGCCCGTCAGGGTGCGTATCCATTTCGAGTCCGAGAACCCTGGACGCATCTCGATAGCCGACACCGAGGAACTCGAGATCGGCGCCGGTGAGTCGGTCACCGTGCGGATCAACCCGACCGCGACGAGCAACGGCAACGTGCAGATGAGTGCCGTCGTCATGACGACCGGTGAACGGTCCACCGAACTCGGCCCGCGCAGCGAGTTCGTCGTCTCGGCGAACAGTTCGGGACGCGTCGCCTGGGTGATCATCATCGCCTCGGGCATCGTCCTGATGGCCGCGACGGCCCTGCGGGTCAGACAGGTGCGCCGCGAACGGACGCCCACACCGGACGAGGACGCCACGGACGGTGAAACTTGACCCCCACCCCGGCGGGCCGATCGGGGTCGCGGCCCCTCACAGGGCACACTTGACCTTGTCCAGCCGACCGGGCAGCGAGGGATGACATGGAGCAAGCGCAGGGGCCCAGGCCCGCCAGGGGCGACGTGCTCGCCGAGCGCTACCGCCTGGACGAGAGGCTGGACGCCGTCGGCTTCGCCACGACGTGGCGCGGTCTCGACGAGATGCTCTCCCGCGCGGTGATCGTTCACGTCCTCGACCCGGAGGCCGCCACGACCCCCGGGGTGCTCTCGGCGGCCCGCCGCGCATCCGTGGCCACCGACTCCCGTTTCCTGCGCGTCCTCGACGCCCTGGACGAGCCCGTGCCCTTCATCGTCTGCGAGGACAGCCCCGGCATGCGACTGCGCGAGCTGCTCTCCTACGGACCGCTCAGCGGGGTCGAGTCGGCGTTCATCGTCCGCGAGATCGCCGATGCCCTCTCCCCCATGCACACCCGCGGCATCTTCCATCGCAGGCTGACCCCCGAGAGCGTCATCATCACGCCCAACGGCAATGTGAAGGTCGTGGGCTTCCTCATCGACGCCGCCCTGTCGGGCGAGGACGAGGGGCCCTCCAGGGAGCCTGCGCTGCAGGAGGCCGAGGACGTCCGCGCTCTCGGAAAGATCCTGTACGCCTGCCTGACGCAGCGCTGGCCGGTGCCGGCAGGGCGCCCCCAGACCAAGGAGTTCGGCCTCGTCGCCGCGCCGATGACCTCGCCCGAGGTCTCGAACACGCCCCGCTGGGTGCCGCCGGCCACCGTCAATGCGAAGGTGCCGTCCTCCCTCGACGCCGTGTGCGTCTCGATCCTGACCCCGCGCGCCGGAACCAACCAGATCCGCAGTGTCGATCAGATCGTGCGCGCCATGAATCGCGCCATCGGCGCCGCCGACCCCGACGGCGACCTGGAGCAGCGCATGCGAGCCCTCGCCGGGCGTGCAGGGGTGACCGGCACCGGCATGACGCCGCGCGTCCACGCCCTGGCCGAACCCCTGCAGGAACCGCTCGTCAGTGACGCCCTCGTCGAACAGGCCGAGGTGCAGCGCATCACACGTGAGGCGGCCGAGCAGCGTGAGGCCCTGCTGGCCGAACGCGCGGAGACGGCTGCCCGCATCAGCGACGAGATGAAGCACCGGGCCGCTGCTGAGGCGAGGGCGCAGGAACGTGCGAACTCCTGGTCCAGCACCCGCCTGTACCGCCTGCTGCGCTGGCTGGCGCCGTTGTTCGTCACGGTCATGCTCGTCATCGCGCTGTCCGGCGTGATCCATTCGTCCCTGACCGCCGACACCAGGGGGCGCGGGAGCGCCGACGCGTCGGCCGAGCGGGCCCCGGGAGCGCCGGCCACCGCGTCCTTCACGGCCACCTCGTTCGACCCGACGGCAGACGGCGGTGAAGGCGCCGAGCACGCCGACGAGGCGGCCCTGGTGACGGACTCGGACACCGGTACCGCCTGGCTCACCGATCTGTACACCGGTTCAGCGGCGTTCAGCGGCCTCAAGCCGGGGACGGGTCTGCTCCTCGACCTGGGGGAGACGACCAGCTTGACCTCGCTGGGCGTCACATTCGTCGGTGAACCCACCGGCGTGCAGGTCATGGTTCCCAGGGACCCCGACAATGCCTCGCGGGAGACGATCAACGACTGGACGACGGTCGCCGCCGACTACGAGGCGGGCACGCAGGCCGACATCGTCTTCGACGGCGGTCTGGACACGCGCTACGTCCTCGTCTACCTCACGAGCCTGCCGGAGGTCGATGGCGGCTGGCAGGGCGGGATCGCCGAGATCACGGCCACCACGTGACCTGGTGAGGACGGCCCGCGCCGGGCGCCGCCGAGGGCCGATGATCCACATCGGCACGCTCGCCCTGACCGGGCCGGCACGGGCTGAATAAACTTCGCGTGTGAAGCTCCTCCTGATCCGTCACGGCCAGTCGTCCAACAATGTGCTCACCGCCGCCGGGCACCCCTTCGAGGGACGCACCGCCGACCCCTCGCTCACGGATCTGGGCCGGGTCCAGGCCGCCCGGCTGGCCGAGGCCTTCGCAGACCGGCGGCTCCCCCGCCCGCAGGTACTGTTGTGCTCGCCGATGGTGCGGGCCGTCCAGACCTCCGTGGCGATCAGCGAGGAGTTGGACGTGCCGGTCGAGCTGATCACCGACGCCTACGAGGTCGGGGGCCTGTACGGGGGCCTGCCGGCCGCGCCGACGGCGGTGCGCGGTGCCGGTGCCGCTCGGCTGCGTGAGGTGAATCCCCGCGTCATCGTGCCAAGTGACATCGGGGAGGACGGCTGGTATGACAAGGGCGAGTACGTCGAGGCTCCTGCCCAGGCCCAGGGACGCGGCTTCGCGCTCTTCGCCGACCTCGAACGCCGTTTCTACGACGACGACCGCGTCATCGGCCTCATCTGCCACGAGTGGATCATCCAGTACCTGCTGCGTGCCTCGATGAGTGCCGCCGGTGCACGCGGCGTGCCCGACCCGTGGATCGCCATGATGAACACGGCCACCACCTATCTCGAAACCGATCTGCCGGCACCCGAACCCTATGAGGGGGCCGGCGAGACGGTGATCCACTGGATCAACCGCTTCGACCATCTGCGTCCCGAGGAACTCTCGCGCTGACACCCCGATCACCCCGTATCCGTGTATCTAGTCCGATAACTAGAAAGAGGGATAGTGCGACATGGCAGGCATCGCTCGGTAACTATCGAGCCATATTGATTATTTACTAGAGAAACCAATAAGGATTCATAGCGCTCGAACGGTAGAGTCGGGGCGGGACTGCGTCCCGACTGAAGGTTCGCCCAGCACACGAGGAGGCGCCGTGCGGCTGCAACGCAGGGACCTGCTGCTGATCACCGGGGCCGCCGTGGCTGCGTCCGCACTCGGTGCGTGCAGCAGCGGCGAGGACGAACCCGCCGAGACCAGCAGCCCCAGCGACTGCGCAAGCCCCACCAGTGACTGGCGCAACGCCAAGGATTCGGGATCGGGCACCCTGTCGATGCTCTCGGCCATGCTCGGCACAACCGAACTGCAGGACCGCTACGCCAACAACGTCCTCACGGGTTTCTTCGGCTCCAGCGGCTACCAGATGGCCACCACCTACACGACGAGCGACAAACTGCCCGACAAGATCATCACCGCCCTCACCGGTGGCACCCTGGCCGATGTCGTCATGCCGGAGTACGGGTGGCTGCACTCGTTGCAGCGCCACAATGCGCTCGAGGCCGTCCCCACCGACCTGCTCGACGACCTCAACGTCGATGAACGCTTCCTGAGCGGCTGCCGTATCGATGACACGCTCTACGGCGTCCCCTACACCATGGACCTGCAGGTCATCGGCTACCGCGTCGACCTGCTCACCGAGGCCGGTATCACCGAGCCCCCGGCCACCCTCGACGAGCTGCGCTCGATGGCGCAGGAACTCACGGGCGACGGCATCAGCGGTTTCGATCCGTTCAGCCCGGGCCTGGTGCGCACCTGGGCGAACCTCGTCGGGGCCTACGGCGGCACGCTGTTCACCGAGGACGGCACCCTGAGTTTCAACGACGGCACGGGCGCGGCGGCGCTCAACTTCATGGCAGAGCTCATCAATGACGGAACGGCGGACCTGTCGGCCATTCCCGCCACCGGTGAACCCCGCCTCATCACCCAGGGCAAGGCCGTCATGGCGCCCATGGGCGTCGGCATCTGGGACGAGTTGAACCGCGAGGGTCTCGGCGATGAGGCCCACATGGCCTTCTTCCCCATGCCTCCCAGCGAGAGCAGCGGCACCCCCTCGGTGCTCAAGAGCGGCACCGTCCTGAGCGTCTCGCGCCAGAGCCAGTTCCAGGACGTCGCCTTCCAATTCCTGCACCACGCGCTCGAGGACCAGCCGCTGACGACGACCGCGGCCATGGTGCCGGCGATTCCCTCCCGCACGAGTCTGCTCGTGACGAGCGAGATCGCCTCCAACCGCATCGCCAACGCCGGCCTGGCCAACATCGACGAAGCCCAGGTCATGCTCGGCGGCAGCGGCGCCTGGCTCGACCTGCGTCCTGTCATCGAGGGCCAGTTGCGGCTCACCCTTGAGGGCAAGCAGTCGGCGGATGCGGCGATCGGAAACCTTGCCCGCGTCGTCACGGACTCCAACAACGCAGGTTGAGTCCCAGCTCGTCGGGTCGGGTTCCTGCACCCGGATGGAATGAACCGGGCCCGGTGCGCGTTTCCCGGACATCGCCCGTGCACGGATCCGCCAGGAACCGGTCGGAATCATCGGCTCTGGTCCCCGCCCGTCTTCCGCGTAGGCTCGGGTGGTGCAGCCGACTCCTGAGGCGGAGTCCGATCAGAAAGGCAACCATGAACGATCAGCTCCGTGATGTCATCATCATCGGTTCCGGCCCCGCCGGCTATACCGCCGCCATCTATGCCGCGCGCGCCGGCCTGGCCCCGCTCGTCCTGGAAGGCTCCCTCGACGCCGGTGGCGCGCTCATGACGACGACCGATGTGGAGAACTTCCCCGGCTTCCCCGAGGGCATTCAAGGCCCCGAGCTCATGGAGAACATGCGCAACCAGGCCGAACGGTTCGGCACCGAGTTCGTCACAGACGATGCGGTCGAGGTCGATCTGACCGGTGAGGTGAAGACGGTCAAGGATGCCGCAGGCACGGTCCACCGCGGCAGGACCGTCATCCTCGCCACCGGATCCGGCTACCGTCATCTCGGCCTTCCCGCCGAGCAGACCTACGCCGGCAAGGGCCTCAGCTGGTGCGCCACCTGCGATGGCTTCTTCTTCCGCGGCAAGAACATCGCCGTCGTCGGCGGCGGGGACGCCGCACTCGAGGAGGCCACCTTCCTGACCCGTTTCGCCGACAAGGTGACCCTGATCCACCGCCGCGATCAGCTGCGCGGCTCGGACATCATGGCCCGCCGGGCCACGGAGAACCCCAAGATCGAGTTCGCGTGGAACTCCGTCGTCAAGGACATTCACGGCGATGGCAGGATCGAGTCGGTGACCCTGCAGGACACCACCGACGGGTCCACCCGCGAAC
The DNA here is from genome assembly GCF_900289195.1 of Propionibacterium ruminifibrarum. Lineage (GTDB taxonomy): Bacteria > Actinomycetota > Actinomycetes > Propionibacteriales > Propionibacteriaceae > Propionibacterium > Propionibacterium ruminifibrarum. The sequence goes on along the minus strand of NZ_OMOH01000008.1, from coordinate 92,183 downwards.
TGCCCGTCGAGGGACTGTTCGAGGCCATCGGCTCGGTGCCCCGCTCCGCCCTGTTCAAGGACCAGGTTCGGACCGATGACGCGGGGTACGTGATCGTCGACGGCTCGTCGACACGCACCAACCTGCCCGGTGTCTTCGCCTGCGGCGACCTCGTCGACCGCGTGTACCAGCAGGCGATCTCGGCCGCCGGGACCGGCTGCCGTGCCGCCCTGGACGCCGAGAGCTACATCGCCGCGCTGGACGATCGCCTCACGGCCACGCCGGCGGGCGCTGCCTAGGATTGACCCTGCACGCACACACCACGCAAGAGGAAGTAGTTCCCCATGAGCAATGTGACCGATGTCACCGATGCCACCTTCAACGATGTCGTCCTGGGTTCCGACAAGCCCACCCTCGTCGACTTCTGGGCCGACTGGTGCGCCCCGTGCAAGCGCATGAGCCCCATCCTCGATGAGCTCAGCGAGGAGTACGGCGACCGCATCAACTTCGTCAAGCTCGACACCAATGCCAACACCGCCGTGCCGACCCAGCAGGGGGTTCTCGGCCTGCCCACCGTGCAGATCTACCAGAACGGCCAGGTCGTCAAGCAGTTCCAAGGGGCCAAGAACAGGTCCGGCCTGCTCAAGGTCATCGAAGAATTCCTCTAATGGGTTCGCGCAGACACGCCAGCGTTCACCTGCGGAGAACGGGTCCGTATCGTTACGTGGCGACCAACGAGGCCGGCGCCAGCATCGAGCTGGGCCGCGGCGAAGGACTGTTCAACCCCGTCGAACTGCTCATGGCCGCTGCCGGCGCCTGCAGTGCGATCGACGTCGATGCCGGCGTCTCGCCCGTCAGCGAGCCGACGGACTTCCGGGTGCGCGTCGCCGGCGAGTGGGGACCCGACGAGGCCGGTGCTTCGGCCCTCGACCACCTGGCGATGGACTTCCACCTGGAGTTCTGCGCAGACGAGTCCGGTGATCGGGCCGCTGACCTGGTCGCCGAGCTGGTCCGCTCGAGCCATGACCGAGACTGCACCGTCGGGCGGACGGTTGAACATCCCACCCGGGTCGACGCCCTCGTCGATGGCACAGTGGTCGCCTCGTCACGAGCTGGTAAATAGTTTTATCGACAAATCTCTTTATAGCTGAGGGGCTCCGGATCATTCCGGGGCCCCTCAGTCGTGATGGATCCAGGTGCTGCTCATCCCCCGATGATTCCGAGGATGCGCTCAAGATCGTCCTCACCGGCAAAATCGATCGTGATACTGCCCTTGTTGCGCCCGATGGTCACCTTGACCCTCGTGTCGAATCGATCAGCCAGATCATGAGCGATCGACTCCGCCCTCGGGTGCGGGGTCGTGGCACGGCGTGCGCGGGTGGGTTTCTTCTCGGTGCGCCCTGCTGCCAGCGTGACGATCTCCTCTGTCGCCCTGACGGAGAGCCCCTCGGCGACGATGCGCTGCGCGAGTTCCTCGACGGCCAGGGGATCCTCGAGGGTCAAGAGCGCCCGAGCATGACCGGCCGAAAGAATGCCCGCTGCGACTCGACGCTGAACAGTGACCGGCAGTTTCAGGAGTCGGATCGTGTTGGAGATGTGTGGTCGTGACTTCTTGATGCGGGCCGAGAGTTGTTCCTGCGTGATGTCGAAATCCCGCATGAGCTGCTCGTATGCAGCCGCCTCCTCCAACGGGTTCAACTGCACACGGTGCAGGTTCTCGAGCAGGGCATTGGTGAGCATCGTCGAATCATCGGTCTTGCGCACGATCGCCGGGATCATCTCGATGCCGGCCTTCTCATGAGCCCTCAGTCGCCGTTCACCCATGACCAGTTCGTAACCGTCACCGTCAGTGGCCCTGACGACGATGGGCTGCAGCAACCCGACTTCCTTGATCGATTCACTGAGTTCGGTGAGTTCCTCCTCGCTGAACACCTGGCGGGGCTGTTGCGGGTTCGGTCGGATTGAGGCGACTGGGATCTCCGAGAAGTAGGAGCCGTCCGGCATGACGGCCGGGGCGGTGTCAGAATCGGGGGCGGAGGGGTTGTCCGACGGCGCTGCTGCTGGAAGATCTGTGCGCTGGAAGAGTTCCCCCAGACCTCGTCCAAGTCCGCCCTGACGTGCGCTCATGACTGCTCCTCAGCTGCTCGGGCGGCCAGTTCCGCCGCGACTGTTCGATAGGCGTCCGCACCCACCGAATGATCGTCGTATGTGATGACCGTCTGCCCATAACTCGGCGCCTCACTGACCCGCACCGACCTCGGTATGACCGTTGCGAGGGTCTCATCCCTGAAGTGGTTACGCACCTCTTCGGCGACCTGGGCCGAGAGTTTCGTCCTGCCATCGAACATCGTGAGAAGAACGGCCCACAACCTCAGTTCAGGGTTGAGCTCGCCACTGACCAGCTGGATGGTGCGCATGAGCTGCGTCACGCCTTCGAGAGCGTAGTACTCGCATTGGATCGGGATGAGGATGTCCGTCGCAGCGACCAGGGCGTTGACCGTCAGGAGTCCCAGCGAAGGCGGGCAATCATAGAAGACGTAGTCGAACTCGTGGTCGGTCAGGTACTCACGGACGGCCCTGAGCAGTTTCTGCTCTCGAGCGACCCTCGAAACGAGTTCCAGTTCAGCCCCCGCGAGATCGATCGTCGCTGGCAGGACGAACAGGTTGTCGGCCTCGGGCGAGCCGACGACTGCATCGGCAAGTTTCATGTCGTCCAGGAGTACCTCGTAGGTGCTCGGTGTTCCTTCCACATGGGGAATTCCGAGCGCAGTTGATGCGTTCCCCTGGGGATCAATATCGACGACCAGCACCCTGAGCCCGCCTTGGGCAAGTGCCACGGCCAGGTTGACCGATGTGGTCGTCTTGCCCACACCGCCCTTCTGGTTCGCCACGACGATTCGTCGCGTTGTCACCGGCTTGGGCAACCGCGTCGAACGCCGCCGCGTTTCACGTGAAACATTCATGACGTTCTCTGTCCACTGACCACGTTTGGGAGCGGCATTCTCCTGTCGCTCATCCGCCGGCTTCACGTCCGTTGCGGTACCAGACGGTGTGGTGACCTCCGTTGCGACTTGTGTCGCGGGATCGGGTGGCGTTTCCGGATCCTGCCTGCTGTCATGCCTGGTCACTTCGAGATCCTGTGGGGTCGGTCCGGTGCTGGTTCCCCGATCAGCATTCACCGGCACGGGAGAGCTCACCACGGTATGTACCGTTTCACGTGAAACATGCGCGCGGCGCCGTTCCAGCAGCGTCGAACTACTCGGGTAACCAAGGGGACGAGTCCACAGGCGACGCTTGGTGCGAGGCCAACCCGGGGGCATATCGGTCACGGAACACCGCCAGACATCACGACGACAACAACGTGAACAATCCTAGCTGGCTGGGTTCACGCACCCAGGTTGAGACTCGATCAGGGACATCACTGAGCTCACGAGAACGCATCCCACGCGCGGGCGGGCCATCCATGCTCAGGGCTGCCTCGCGGCTCATAGGGCAAACGCACTCCACACGCGAGCGGGCGATCCTCCGGGTCGAATGGAAATCAGTGGGCCATGAGCTTGGCCGGAGCGAACCGGAAACAAGGGGCCAATCAGTCCTGGACAGTGGTGATGCTCGTTCCAGTGGGATCGTGAACGCAGCGTCTCTCAGCTCGCGGTCACGGACACGACATTGGTCATCTCAGCCTTGGGATGCGCTCGCACATGCATGATCTGAGCGGTCAATCCGGATGCCCCGAGCAGATCCTGCGCTTCGTCGATCTCGTCATGCGCGGAATCACCCTTGAGGGCGAGCAGGCGCCCATCGGGATAGAACAGTGGGATGGTCCAGCGGAGAAGCTTGGGCAGACGGGCCACGGCACGGGCCGTGACGATCTCGAATTTATCGGCGCAATCCTCTGCGCGGCCGCGAACGACATTGACTCGTTCTGAAAGACCAAGGTGGTCGACGGTCTCACCGAGGAAGGTCCAACGGCGGAGCATCGGTTCCAACAGGGTGACACGCAGATCGGGCCGCGCAATGGCGACAACGATGCCGGGAAGGCCTGCGCCACTGCCGACGTCAATGAGCTCGGCACCCTGGGGGAGGACCTCACAGAGTGCCGCAGAGTTGAGGATGTGGCGGGACCAGATGCGCTTTGGTTCCTTGGGTCCGAGCAAACCGCGGGTCACTCCGTCCGAAACCAATTTATCGACAAAACGATTTATTGTTTCATCGCCGTGGAAGACCTCGACGGCAAGCGACCGTGCCAGATACTCCTGACGGGCCAGCGCAGCGGTGTCGTCATCCATCCAGGGGCCTCCTTCATCATGCAATGGGTCAGGACCACGACAGGCCACGTGGTGGCGCGGCTCACGAGGATCGCGTCGCGGTCATCGTCATATCCTTCTTCGTCTCAACGTGCCTCAAAATCGCTCTCACAGAACAAGTTGAACATGAAAATACATGTGTCTGTGCTGTTCCCTCTCGGCCGTGGCGCGACGAACTGAAAGAGTCAACAACCACAACCAGCAGAGGATGGGCCGGGGATGGCTCCTTCCCCCCAGGGCGTCCACCAGGACCGGGTCGCGCCCCAGCTGAGCGGAATGGAACCGGAATCCGGAGTCTGCGCGGTGGGGGAGAACTCCCGCCGTGGCCGGCTCAATCCTGTTTGCTCGTCTGGATCACCACGCAGCGCTGGGGTTCGACCCCCTCGGACTCGCTGTACAAACCCGCCGCCGCAACGGCGTCGTGAACGATCTTGCGTTCGAACGGGTTCATCGGTGCCAGACGAACCGCTTCGCCCGACTGGTTGACGTCGTTGATGGCCTCCTGGGCCAGGAGCTGTAGCTCCTTGCGGCGCTTGGCCCGATGGCCGGCGATGTCAAGCATGAGACGGCTGCGGTGACCCGTCTCTGTCATGACGGCCAGTCGGCTCAGCTCCTGCAGCGCCTCGAGCACCTCACCGCCGGGACCGACCAGGGTCTCGTCGTCGGTGACGACCGAGACATGGGCGCGGTCGCCCTCGGTGTAGGTGTCGATGTCACCGTCCATGTCGGCGATGTCGAGCAATTCCTCGAGATAGTCAGCGGCGATGTCGCCTTCGGCGACCAGCTGCTCCTCTAGGGCATCGGTCTTCGCCTCTGAATCGACGGCGGCGCTGTCATCGACGACCTGGTCTGACGGGTTCTCTTCCTCGTGCCCAGTGCTCTCGCTCATGGTTCTCCTCGTACATGCGTTGTCCCCGAAGACCTTGGGGACCAAACCGGTGTCTGATGCCCGGCGGATATCGTCTATCGCCATATCCGCTCGGACGCCGTCTACTTCTTGCGCTGTGACTTGGTCGTTCGTACCGGCTGACGGCGCACGACCTGTCGCTGGGCACCGTTGCCGGTCGTCGTCTTCCGGGTGGTCTGACGCGTCGTGCCCTGTCGATTGACGACGGCCCTGCCACTGTCGTCGGTCTTGACGGCCTCGGTGGGTCCTGCGGTGCGGGGCTTCTTGCGGGCGCGGTCTGCACGGGTGCGCTCGATCTGCTTCGGGTCGCGCCCCTTGGCGCGCATCCGCTCCTCCCACTCGATGTAGGCGGGGGTGCCAGGAGTGGGGTAGTTGCGGATGATGATGTACTGCTGCGCCATCGTCCAGATGTTCGTCGTGAGCCAGTAGAGCAGCACGCCGATCGGGATCGCGAATCCGCTGAACAGGTACATCAGCGGGAACATGTACAGCATCATCTTCTGCTGCTGGGCCATCGGGCCGGTCTGCGCGCTCGGCGGCATGTTCCGCTTGAGCATGTGCAGCTGCTGGAAGAACATGAGCGCGGTCATCGTGATGACGAGAACCATCGCGAAGACCTGGGTGGCACCGAAACCACTGCTGAGGGGCCAGAAGGTTCCCGACAGCTTGGCCCCGAAGATGTGGGCGTTGCTCAGCGAGTCGACCAGGCCGGCGTCACGGCTCAGCCAGTAGCCCTTGACATCGGTGCCCCGCGAAGCGGAGTTGAGCACCCGGAACAACGCCCAGAAGATGGGCAGCTGGATGAGCAGGGGGAGACAGGAGGACATGGGGTTGACCCCCTCCTCCTGGTACAGCTTCATCGTCTCCTGGCCCAGGCGTTCGCGGTCGGCGCCGTACTTCTTCTGCAGTGCCTCCAGCCTCGGCTGGAGCGACTGCATCGCCCGCGAGGAGTTCAGCTGCTTAGCGTACAGCGGCATCATGAGCAGCCGGATGAAGCAGGTCAGCAGGACGATGGAGAGCAGCCAGGTCAGACCCGTGTCAGGGTTCATGAACTGAGAGAACAACCAGTGGGCCGCAACGATGATGCCGCTCACCGCCCAGTACAGCGGCTGCATGATGGCGGAACCGATGTCACCCAGGGCCATCACTGTCATGAGAAGGTTCAACTCATTCACCTCATCGGAATGCACTCGTCATCGTTCGCCAAGGAGTGCTCGTCGGGGCGAGTGCCCCGGGTGTCGTTGTCTGCCTCGGCGAGGAGCCGAGCTTCGAGCGGGGATCCTGGTACGGGATCGATCCCGCCCATGGACCATGGGTGGCAGCGCACCAGGCGCCGCATGATGAGCCGGCTGCCCCTGAGGGCGCCATGGATCTGAAGAGCCTCGAGCCCGTACGCCGAGCATGTCGGGTAGTACTTGCACACATCGCCGTACAGCGGTGAGATGAGGGCCCGCCAGCCCTTCACGAACGCGATGAGCAGATGCTTCACGCCCTGGCCTCCAGTCGCTCAATGCTCTTGCGCCACGCCGCTCGGAAATCATCGGCGAGACGGTCTGGCTGCGTCGCCGCCGCCGGGAGCGCACGGACGACGACTCGCAGATCGGCCCTGACCCCATCACGGAGCTGTGCCGCAGCCAAGTGCCGAAGCCGTCTGCGGACCCTGTTGCGGGTGACGGCGTTGCCGACTTTCCTGGACACGACGAAACCGACCCGCGCCGAGACCACGCCATCGCTGGGGACGCCGGGCTGTTCGGCGAGGTCGGCATGGACGACGACTGTCGGCCGGCCGGTCCGCACACCGTGGCGCACTGTTGCCTTGAAGTCCTTGGACTGCCGAAGCCGCGCCGGGGCGGGCAACACGACTATGCGGACAGCTCGGAACGGCCCTTGCGACGACGGGCCGACAGGATGGCACGGCCGGCGCGGGTTCGCATGCGGGCACGGAACCCGTGGGTACGGGCCCGACGACGATTGCTGGGCTGGTACGTGCGCTTGCTCACGGGAAGGCTCCCTACTGTGTCGGTGAAGGGCGTTTCGCATCGCCATCATCAGCTCGCCGCCTGGTTCCGAGCATCCCGGAACCAGTTGATGAACCGACGACGGCGTCCGCTGACGTCAGCGGCCTGTCAAGTTTAGGCCGCGACGGGCGCATCCACAAAAGCAGCACCCGAGTCCGTGAACTACTCGGATGTCATTCTCATACCCCAGTCCAGCCGACACGCCGAGCGGGGCGTAGATTCCACAGTGACGTGTTGCGCGATCAAGGCATGGCAGCTAGCGTTGCCGGAGTCGCTGCAACAGACCACGGCAGGGCCACTCCTGGCGTGTGGACCCAAGTTGTCCACATGTTCCCACGCTTGTGGATAATTTTGTGGACAGGTGTACAACGATTATTCGACGTGCAAGCGAGCATCTCTCGGCACGCGCAACACCCCAGCGGTGAATGCGGCGGACAGGTGCACGGAGGGGAGACGGCGTGGCGATCGAGCCTGGCGGGACCCGCAGTGAGCCTGACTTCAAGCAGGCGTGGGCGCACGTCCTCAGCGAGTGCGGTGCCAGCGGGGGCGCCTTCCTGCGCAACGCGAAACCCCTGACCGTCCACGAGTCGACCATGATGGTCGCCGTTCCCAACGACTTCACGAGAGAACGCATCGAGACGAAGATGAGGGGCGCGCTCGAGGAGGCGCTCAGCGACTACTACCGCCGCTCGATGCACCTGGCGATCACGATCGAACCGGACCTCGAGCTCGATCTGCGCGCACCCGACCACGACGACGAGCCCGACGACACCGAGGAGCCCCCGGTCCGCTTCGTCCCGCGCAAGGGTGCACAACCGCTGCTGCGGGGCCAGACCCCCGGCACGCCGGCAACCCAGGAGCAGAACGGCTCCGACGAGAGCCTGAACCCGCGGTACACCTTCGACAACTTCGTCATCGGCGACTCGAATCGCTTCGCGCACGCCGCCGCGGTGGCAGTGGCCGAGGCGCCTGGCAAGGCGTACAACCCGCTGATGATCTACGGGGAGTCCGGCCTGGGGAAGACGCACCTGCTGCATGCGCTGGGTCACTACGTCCTCGACTACTACGAGGACGTTCGGGTCAAGTACGTCTCCACCGAGGAGATGACCAACGAGTTCATCAACGCGGTCGGCGAGAACCGCACCGTCGAGTTCCGCCGCAAGTACCGCGACGACGTCGACGTGCTGCTGATCGACGACATCCAGTTCCTCGAGGGCAAGACGCAGACGCAGGAGGAGTTCTTCTACACCTTCAACGCGCTGCACAACGCCCAGAAGCAGATCGTGCTCACCTCCGACCGCCCGCCGAAGGCGCTCGAACAGCTCGAATCCAGGCTGCGCAGCCGGTTCGAGTGGGGCCTGATCACCGACATCCAGCCCCCGGACCTGGAGACGCGCATCGCGATCCTGCAGCGCAAGGCGGCCGCCGAGCAGCTGCTCATGCCGACGGATGTGCTCGAGTTCATCGGCTCACGGATCCAGACGAACATTCGCGAGCTCGAGGGCGCGCTCATCCGTGTCACCGCCTTCGCCTCGCTCAACAAGGAACCGGTCACCCTCGACCTGGCTGATCGGGTGCTCGCCGATCTCATCCCCGATGGGGCGGATGCGGAGGTGAGTGCCCAGCTCATCATCAGCGAGACCGCCAAGTACTTCGACGTCTCGGTCGATGCGCTGTCGAGTTCGAGCAGGACGCAACCTCTCGTCCTGGCCCGACAGATCGCCATGTACCTGTGCCGAGAACTCACCGACCTGTCGCTGCCGAAGATCGGCCAGGAGTTCGGGGGCAAGGACCACACCACCGTCATGCATGCCGACCGCAAGATCCGCGAACTCATGCGCAAGCAGCGCAGCGTGTTCAACCAGGTGTCCGAACTCACCAACAGGATCAAGCAGGCGGCGGCACGCGGCTGACCGGCCCGTCACGCGGACGAGCTGTCCTCGGCCGTCCCTGTCACCCACCGTCAGTATTCAACGCACAGCGCGATTCCATGCACGGCGCGGCACGCCCGGTGACCCTTCTCGCGAATCTGGTAACGGGCGTGCCGCGCTGGTGATGGCCCTGTGGACAACTCGGGGATTCGGTGGATGACATGTGCGGGCCCGTCCCCATGAGGACGGGAAATCCACCGGACCGTGGTCCGGCAGCATTGACCCGTCACCAGGTCATCCCCAGGACGAGTAGGAGATGACAAGCCCGAACAGCTCTTCCCCACAGTTTCCACAGCTGTTAAGAGGATGAATCACTTAACAACGTTGACACGCTCTTCAACACAGGGGCAGTGGATTACTCGCCTCTGGCCCCGAGCCGGTCAGTCGTCAGTGACGATGACGTTCACCGGAATGTTCCCACGAGTGGCGTTCGAGTAGGGGCACACCTGGTGCGCCGCTTCGGCCAGTTCGGTGGCCAGCTCGTGGTCGATGCCGGGAAGTGTGACCTCAAGGGTCACCTCGAGGCCGTATCCGTCACCCTGCCGGCCCATCGAGACGCGGGCCCCGACGCTCGAGTCGGTGACATCGACCTTCTTCGTCCGCGCGACGCCGAGCAGGGCCGAGTGGAAGCACGCCGAGTAGCCGGAGGCGAAGAGCTGTTCCGGGTTGGCCCCGTCGCCGCTGCCACCGAGTTCCTTCGGGGCCGCCAGGTCCAGATCGACCCGGCCGTCAGTGGTGCGAACATGGCCGTTGCGGCCCGCACCGGTGCTCAGTGCCTCAGTCGTGTAGAGGGTCTCCATGATGTTCCTTTCCCTGGTGAGTGATCAGTCGCCACGATGACGTCAGTGCGTGGCCGGGGTGAGACGAGCCGCCGTGTAGAGCTGTTCGCCGAGCTTGTCGAGCAGTTCGATCTCGCTCTCGAGCCAGTACAGGTGCTGTTCCTCGTCGGCGAGGATGTCTTCGATGAGGCGCCGCGTCGTGGCGTCGTGGGCCCGGCCCATCCGCTCGGCGATCTCGTTGAGCGACTCGCTGGCATTGCGCTGCAGCGCCATGTCGTTCTCCAGGACCTCACGGAGCGAGGAGCCGACGTGCACCTGGGGGAAGGTGATGTCGGGCGTGCCACCCAGGTCGAGCAGCCGATCGGTCAGCTCCGAGATGGTTTCGGGTTCGTCATCGGTCCGAGCCTTCATGTCTGCACTCAGGCCCGCCAGACCCCAAGAATCCAGGAGCTTCACGTGGGCCTGGTGCTGAGCCGATCCCGCCCAGTAGACGCCCAGGAGTTCATTGAGGGTGGTGATGACCTCGTTCTTGTTCTGATCGACACTCTGCTCGGTCATGGTTGATTCGTGCCTCTCGCATTCGGCTTGCGGGTGTTCCCGCCTGGCATGAGCACCATTGCACACAATTAGATTGTGAGCAATTAGATTGGTAACAATCTTTTTGCTAGGTTTGGTGCATGTCGCAACATCCGGAGCTCGGACTGGACCACCAACTCTGCTTCTCGCTCTATCGGGCGAGCAGAGCGGTCATCCGCGCCTACCGCCCCCTGCTGAAGGGACTCGGGCTCACCTACCCGCAGTACCTCGTGATGATCGTCCTGTGGCAGGAGAACGAGGGACTCAGCGTGAAACAGATCGGTGCCCGGCTGGGGCTGGACAGTGGCACCCTGACACCTCTGCTGAGGCGTCTTGAGGCCAGTGGCCACATCACGCGCTCCCGGGACGATGCCGACGAGCGCAGGGCGGTCATCACTCTCACCGACGCGGGGCGTGCCCTGCAGGACGATGCCGCTTCGATCCCCGGCGAGTTGAACAGGATGTACGCCGCATGTGATGTGGACGCCGGTGACCTCAAGACCCAACTCGATGTCCTTGGGGAGTTCCTTCCTTCTGCTTGAGGAGAACAGCCTGCGATGACGGGTGGGGCCGGCCGACGGGGATGCGTTCGTGTGGACCGGGCCGGGTCATCGAGGGGAATCACGGATAGGCTGTGATGGTCGGCACAGACAATGGAGGACCGTCATGACCGCACCGGCGAGCACCCTGACGCGGGTCGCTGCCCACACGCGCAGCCTGACCAAGGTCTACGGTCAGGGTGACGCCAAGGTCACGGCACTCGATCACGTCAACGTCGACTTCTCCAAGGGACGCTTCACGGCGGTCATGGGGCCCTCCGGATCGGGCAAGTCCACGCTCATGCACTGCGTGGCCGGCCTGGACAAACCGACCAGTGGGGACGTCTTCATCGGTGACACCGCCATCAGCACGCTGCGCGACTCCAAGCTGACCGCTCTGCGCCGCGACCGCATCGGATTCATCTTCCAGGCCTTCAACCTGGTGCCTACGCTCACGGCCCGCGAGAACATCGAACTGCCGTTGGCCATCGCCGGCCGCAAACCGGACAGGGACTGGTTCGACCAGGTGATCGAGACCGTCGGACTCGGTGACCGTCTCACCCACAAGCCGTCGCAGCTGTCCGGGGGTCAGCAGCAGCGCGTCGCCTGTGCCCGCGCCCTGGTGAGCAAGCCGGACATCATCTTCGCCGACGAGCCCACCGGCAACCTGGACTCACACAGTTCGGCCGAGGTGCTCGCGTTCCTGGCCCGTTCGGTCACCGAGATGGGCCAGACCATTGTCATGGTCACCCATGACCCCACGGCTGCGGCTCATGCCGACCGGGCGCTCTTCCTCGCCGACGGGCGCATCGTCGATGATCTGGCCGCCCCCACCCGTGAGAGCGTCCTGGACCACATGGCCCGACTCGGCACCATCGACGACCTCGCCGACAGCCCCACGACGAAACTGCCGATCGTACGGCTGAGTGGTGAGCCACCGGCCCCGACAGCCGCCCGTCCCGCCGTGTACGTCCGCCCGGCGCAGGACATCGAGGGCACGTCCCACGCCTCCCAGGCCACCACGGTTCACATCCCGGCGGTTTCCCCCGCGCCGGCTCCTGCTCCCGAGCAGCCCGCCGCACCGCCACGACCCGCCCCGGTCGTGAGCCGGACCCCCGCCCCGAGCCCGGCGCAGCCACCGCGTCCCGCGAGCCCCACGTCAGAGCCCGCCACCCGGCCGGCGTCCCCGGTGCGGAACACGGGTTCGGTGCCGGCCGCGCCCGCGGCCCCTCGCCCCAGCGTGAACCCGACGCCCCAGAGCCGGCCGACACCTGTTCCGAGCCAAGCAGCAGCGAGCCGCCCAGCCGATCCCCCGCCGGTCCGCCGGCCCGCACAGACGCCCCGTCCGGTCACGACGGGCGACCCGGCGGCGATCGGCCCCGCCGCCACCGAGCAGCGCACCACTGGCTCCAGGCCGGGTCCGATGCCGCGGCCCGGCGTCGGCGGCTCGGCGCCCGTGCAGGCATCCGAACCCCAACCGGCCGCCCCGCAGCAGAGCACCCCCCAGCTCATGCCGTTCCCACCGCGGACTCCTCGACCCGAACCCCCGGAGCAGAATGCCCCGCTGGTCCAGCCCACGAACAGACCCACGACGTCAGGAGACGCAGAAGCCGCTCCCTCCTCGTCGGTGCCGACCACGAAGAAACCCTCCCCGGCACCGGCTTCCCTTGCGCCCATCACACCGGCACCGCTCCTCGGTGCCCGCACCCGCATCACCTTCTCCAGCCCGCGGACGGCCGAGGCATCCGAGTCGAGCCCGCAGAAGCGGCCTCCTGAGTCGAAGGAGCCGACTCGGCAGTCCGTGCCGGTACCCACGCCGACACCCGCAGTGATCGAACCGGTCATCGGTTCGGGTACCCGCATCACCTTCTCCAGCCCGCGATCGGCTTCGACGCCGACCGTGACACCGTCCAAGGCGCCCGCCCCTGTCCCGCCGCAGCGGCCTCCGGCGACGACGAAACCCCCGCGACCCGTGACGGAGGAGCCCCCGCGGCCCGTTCCTCCTCTCGCGGCCGTCGAGCCGGCAACCACACCGACCCAGCAGCGCCGCGCGGCCGCACTGTCCCAGTCACTGGCCAACCCGCCCGCCGTCGCGGTGGAGCATGCCCGCCCGGCAGACGACCCGGCCCCCTCGTCCCCCCAGACGGCGACCCGACGGGCCCTCGACATGAACGCCCTGGACGTCAATGTCCTCAACAGGCCCGTACCAGGTGCTCATGACCCGCTCCTCGCCCCTCTGATGCCCAGGGCGGCCGCCACGGACACCGGGGAGCGTGCCTACGACTCGCCCGCTCCGGCCCATCCCGCCCGTTCCCTTCCCGACGACGGGCCGGCCCGCTACCAGCCCACGAGGCGGGCCTGACATGTGGAAGGCCGCCTGGAAATCGCTCATGGGCCACAAGCTGAGGCTTGTGCTGTCCACCCTGTCGGTCGTCCTCGGCATCGCGTTCATGTCCGGCACCCTGACCTACACGGCGATGCTGTCCGACAGTTTCGACGCCATCAGCCAGGGCACACTCACGGACATCTCGGTCAGCGTGAAATCAGGTGACACCGCTCTGGGCAGCGTCACCGCTGATCTCAACGCGGGAGCGTCCACCGTCATGGCCGGGGAACTCGAGGCGATCAGGGGGGTGACCGGCGTCGAGAGCGCCTCGGGCATCATCACTGGCTCGAACACGGCCTATCTGCTCGACACGGACGGCAGGATCGCAGGGGCCTCCACGACCAGCATGGCGATGAACTACCACACGGAGCCGGCCATGGGTCACAAGACCGGCCTCCAGGTCGACGAGGGTCGGCCGCCGACCGCCGATGACGAGGTGGCCGTCGATCCGGCCACCCTTGCCGATTCCGGTCATGCGATCGGCGATGAGGTGACCGTTCTGACCTCCGACGGGTCGCGGCAGCCGATGACCGTCGTCGGCACCGTCAGCTACGCCCACGGCGCCACGGCCGGCGCCAGCTACCTCTTCTTCGACGAGGCCGCCGCGTCCCGGCTGCTTCTCGGCGGCGCCGACGGCTACACCACGATCGGAGTCACCGTCGACGACGGCGCCGACGTGAATGCCGTCAACGACGCCATCAACGAGGTCCTGCCCGATGCGCTCGAGGCAACGACCGGTGAGACGACGGCCGACCAGATCTCCGACATCGTCCACCAGGCCATGAGTTTCGTCACGGTCTTCCTGGCGGTCTTCGCAGCGATCGCGCTCGTCGTCGCCGGTTTCATCATCATCAACACCTTCTCCATCCTCGTCGCCCAGCGCAGCCGCGAACTCGCCCTCTACCGCGCGTTGGGCGCCTCCCGCGGCCAGGTGCGCAATTCGGTGGTTCTCGAGGCCGTCGTGACGGGCCTGTTCGGTGGCGTCGTCGGTATCGCGCTGGGGGCCGTCCTGGCCTGGGGGATCAGCAGGGTCGTCGCTGCCCTGGGCATGAACCTCGGCAGTTCCGTGCCGATGCCCAGCCCGGCCAACGTCATCGGTTCGCTGGCCGTCGCCGTCCTGGTCACCGTCGCGGCCGCCTGGGGGCCGGCCCGGCGCGCCTCCAAGGTGCCGCCGGTGGCCGCCATGAGCGGCGAGTTCTCCACCGGGGCCGAGCATCTGGGCCGGCGGACGATCGTCGGCGCCGTCCTCACCGTCCTCGGCGCGGCCGGCGTCGTCGCCGGCGCCGTCGGTGACTTCGACCACCACCTGTGGGTCTTCGGGGCGGGCGCCTTCGCCGTCCTCATCGGAGTCGCCCTGTTCAACCCGGTCATCGGCAGACCCCTCATCTGGCTGCTCGGGCGGGTGTGGCGGCTGCTGTTCCGCGAACCCGGCAAACTCGCCGAACTCAACTCGATCCGTCAACCGCGACGCACCGCGGCGACCGCCTCGGCACTCATGATCGGTCTGACACTCGTCACCATGCTGTCGATCATGAGTTCCTCGGCCTCTGCGTCGATCCACAAGTCCGTCCAGGAAGACCTGCGCGGCGACTTCATCGTCCAGCCGGTCAACCGGAGCCCCCTGCCCGACGGCATGGCGGACCGGATCGCCGCACTCGACGGCGTCGAGGACGTGCACGTCGAACGCCAGGTGATCGCGATGACCACCAGCCAGCAGCCGCTGTTCATCGAGGCCTTCGCAGCGAAGGACTTCGACCGGATCGTCTCCGAGACGATGGTCTCGGGCGAGATGAACGACGAGCCCAACACGGCGATCGTCCTGAGTGATCTCGCCGAGGCCAATGGCCTGTCCATCGGCGACACCATCACCACACTCGACCCCTCGGCGCCATTGCCGATCGTGTTGACCATCACCGGCATCTTCGACGTCGCCGACGGCGTCTCCGGTGCGAGCATCGTCACGAACCTGACCACCGTCGAGCAGTTCACCGGGGGCGACGCGGATGCCTTCATGACCGTTGATGCCGCCGATGGCGTCTCCGCCGGTGCGCTGCGCACCCAGATCGAGTCGGTCACCAACGACGATCCGCTCGCCGTCGTGCAGTCCATGGACGATTACGCGGCCGAGCGCACCGCGATGATCGACCAGGTCATCACGATGGTCTACGCCCTGCTGGCACTGGCCATCGTCATCGCTGTCCTGGGGATCGTGAACACCCTGGCACTGTCGATCATCGAACGCACCCGTGAGATCGGCCTGCTGCGCGCGGTCGGCATGAAACGCCAGCAGATCCGCACGATGATCACACTCGAATCGGTCACCATCGCCCTGCTCGGTGCCGTCCTCGGCGCCATGATGGGCGTGGGCTTCGGGGTCGGTCTGCAGCACGTCCTCATCGACCAGGGTCTGACGGTGCTCGCCATCTCCTGGCCGCGGATCGGTGCCTTCCTCGTGGCTGCTGTCGTCGTCGGTGTCGTGGCGGCCCTGTGGCCCTCGCACAAGGCGGCGCGACTCAACATGCTCAGGGCCATCGCCAGCGAGTGACCACGCCTCGCACCGGGTGCGGCCCGGTTGGCGACACCTCGTCCACGATATGGATGTGCGGATGACACGGACCGTTTCGGTCCCTAAAGTCATGGCCATGGTTCGTGGTCACACCTTGGTGCAGCGCAAGCACGTCGACCTGTGTGTCGTCGCCGGCGCCCTGTGTCGTTGACCGACCAGTGCTCCTGAACCCCAGGAGCCCACGACGGTGGTCCGGGTTCACCCGCCACCCACCCTTCATCGCTACCGGCTGTCCGGCCGTCCTCATGCCGTTCTCACGGTGCAGACCCGCCCCACGTGATCGCACCCGCCGGTTGAACCCGACACCGCAAGCCCGACAGCCCGGCCCCACGGACCACCGCAGGAACGGTTCACATGCCCTGCGAAGGAGACACATCATGACGAAGACATCTGCCGCCACGACGACAGGAAGACCCAGGCGCAGCAACGGCCAGTGGATCATCGACGGCCGTGCCCCACTCAACCCGAACGAGGAGTTCAAGCAGACCGGCACCAGTCCGCTGGACGTGCGGGAACGCATCGAGACGATCTACGCCAGGCAGGGCTTCGATTCCATCCCCTCCGACGACCTGCACGGGCGCATGCGCTGGTGGGGTCTGTACACCCAGCGTGCCGAGGGCATCGACGGCCACCGCACCGGAACCCTCGGCCCCGACGAGCTGAGCGGGCGGCACTTCATGATGCGCGTGCGCCTGGACGGGAAGTCCGTGAGCCCGGACCAGCTGCGCGTGCTCGGCGGCATCTCGAACGACTTCGCCCGCGGGACGGCCGACCTGACCGATCGGCAGAACCTGCAGTACCACTGGATCGAGATCGAGAGCGTCCCCGAGATCTGGCGGCGACTGGAGTCGGCCGGCCTGCAGACGATCGAGGCCTGCGGCGACACCCCGCGCGGGTTCCTGCTCTCGCCCGTCGCCGGCGTCGACGCCGACGAGATCATCGATCCGTCCCCGATGCTGGAGACGATCGGCCGCCGCTACCTGGGGCGGCCCGAGATCGCGAACCTGCCCCGCAAGTTCAAGACCGCGGCGACCGGCCACCCCAGCCTCGACATCGCGCACGAGATCAACGACATCTCCTTCGTCGGCGTCCGCCATCCCGAGCTCGGCCCGGGCTTCGACCTGTGGGTGGCCGGCGGTCTGTCGACGTCACCTCGCCTGGGTGAGCGTCTCGGGGCCTTCTGCACTGCCGAGCAGGGCCCCGACGTGTGGTACGCGATGATCCGACTGTTCCGCGACTACGGCTATCGCCGTCTGCGCAACCGGGCACGGCTGAAGTTCCTGCTCGCCGACTGGGGGGTCGAGAAGTTCCGGCAGGTGCTCCAGGACGAATACCTCGGCTACGAACTGCCCGATGGACCGGCTCCCGCCCGCTCGGTGGGCAACCCCGATCACGTCGGCGTGCACGAACAGAAGGACGGTCGGGCGTACATCGGCCTGGTTCCCCAGGTGGGGCGCCTGTCCGGTGACGTGCTGATCCGGCTCGCCGATGCCATGGAGGGCGCGGGCAGCGCCCGCGTGCGGCTGACTCCCCACCAGAAACTCGTCGTCCTGGACGTCGACCCCGACGCCGTGGAGGACTTCCTGGCCGAGGTCGCCCCGCTCGGGCTCACCGCCCGTCCCGGTCCATTCCGTCGCTCGACGATGGCCTGCACCGGTATCGAGTTCTGCAAGTTCGCCTTCGTCGAGACCAAGGCGGCCGCCGCGGCACTCACGGCCGAACTCGACCGCCGGTTCGAGGGGGTCGAGATCGGCACGCCGATCAGCCTGTCCATCAACGGCTGCCCCAATTCCTGCGTCCGAATCCAGTTGGCCGACATCGGTCTGAAGGGCCAGCTGGCCAAGACCGCCGAGGGCTCCGAGTTCGCCTACCAGGTGCACCTGGGCGGCGGGCTGTCCACGATGGGCCGTGCGGAAGCGGGTTTCGGCCGCACGGTGCGGGGCCTGAAGATCACCGCCGACGAGGCGGCCGACTACGTCGAACGCATCGTGCGTCGCTACCTGGCCGGCCGCAGTGACGGCGAGACCTTCGCCCAGTGGTCGCACCGCGCCACCGAGGACGAGCTGCGCTGAGTCCGACCCCGCGGTGAGTGCCTCGTTCACGAGGCACCGGCAGGCCTGCGGCGAGTGCGCGCAGCCGGTATGATGCAACAAGCACGCGGTGCCGGCTGCGTGCACGCCCAAGCGGCCCACCGAAACAGTTCTCAGGGGACGAGGAGCACAGTGAAGATCACAGTCGATCGCGGTGTCATGGCTGAAGCGGTTGCGTGGGTGGCCCGTAGCCTGCCCAGCCGCCCCAGCGTCCCGATCCTCGCCGGGCTGCTCATGCGTGCCGAGAACGACAAGGTCGTCATGTCGAGCTTCGACTACGAGACCAGCGCCAGGATCACCATCAACACCCAGGTCGACGAGCCGGGTGAGGTGCTCGTCTCCGGGAAGCTGCTGGCAGACATCGCCAAGTCGCTGCCCGACCGTCCCGTCCGGCTCACCGCCGGTGACTCCAGCGTCGAACTCGTGTGCGGGTCGGCACGTTTCACGCTGCAGCTGCTGCCCGTCGAGGAGTACCCGAACCTTCCCGAGATGCCGGCCGTCACCGGCTCGGTCGACTCCGATGTCTTCGCCAGGTCGGTCAGTCAGGTCGTCGTCGCTGCCGGCCGCGACGAGCTGCTGCCCGTCTTCACCGGTGTGCGCATGGAGATCAACGGCGACCGACTGTCCCTGCTGGCGACCGACCGTTACCGCATGGCTCTCAAGGAACTCACCTGGAATCTCACGACGCCCGGCGCCGAGGGAGCGGCCCTCGTCCCCGCCCGGGTGCTGAACGAGGCCGCCCGGTCGATGAGCAGCGGCGAGTCCGTCCAGCTCGCCCTCGCCGGGGACACCACCAGCGAAGGGCTCATCGGCTTCGAGGGCGACGGCACGAGCGGCACGCGCCAGCTCACCACTCGGCTTCTCGACGGTGAATTCCCCAAGGTCCGTCACCTCATGGACATCAAGGGCAGTGTCATCGTGCGGTGCAACACGGCCGAACTCATCGACTCGGTCAAGCGCGTCTCGCTCGTGGCCGAGCGCAACACCTCACTGCGGATGGCCATCGACGACGACCGCATCGCCCTCGACGCGGCCACCGGCGACCAGGCCCAGGCCACCGAGGCGGTGGAGGCCGTCGTCACCCGGGACGGCGGTGACGTCGAGATCAGCGCCGTCGGGTTCAACCCGCACTACCTGTCCGACGCCCTCGGGGCGCTCGACACGCCCTATGTCCAATTCTCCTTCACGGCCCCCGGCAAGCCCTGCCTGGTGCAGGGACTGGCCGAGCTCGACGGCGAGCCCGATGTCGACTACCGGCACGTCATCATGCTCATGAGGCTGCCCAACTGATCGAAGAACGTGTTCGTCGACCATCTGGAACTGGTTGATTTCCGAAGCTACCGAGCCGCCTCGTTGGCGCTCGGCCCGGGCGTCAATGTCCTCATGGGGCCCAACGGGCACGGCAAGACCAACCTCGTCGAGGCCATCGAGTACCTCGCGACGCTGAGTTCGCACCGGGTCGCCTCGGACGCCCCGCTGCTGCGTGCGGGGACCAGCCAGGCGATCATCCGCGCCGCCGTCGTCGCGGGCCGGGACGATCCGCGCAAGCTGCTGCTCGAGATCGAGCTGAATGCCGGCCGTGCCAACCGGGCACGGATCAACCGCGTCCCGCAGCGGCGCGTCCGTGACCTCGTCGGTGCACTGCGCGCCGTCGTCTTCAGCCCCGAGGACCTGGCGATCGTCAAGGGCGACCCGGCGGACCGCCGCGGCTTCCTCGACGCACTCCTGGTCACCCGCTGGCCGCGCATGGCTGCCGTCAAGGCCGACTACGACCGTGCCCTGCGCCAGCGCAACGCGCTGCTCAAGCAGGTCGCCAAGCGCGGTGGGCACCTGGACGACGCGACCGCGGTCACCCTCGACGTCTGGGACGAGCGGCTTGCCGACCTGGGGGCCGAACTGCTCGCCGCGCGGATCACCACACTCGCCGACGTGGCGGCCCCCACCCGCGCCGCCTATGCCGCGATAGCCCCCGTCAACAACGTGGCGAGCGCCCGGTACAAGTCGGCCCTGCCCCACCTGGCCGAACTGCTCGCGCCCGAGGGCGACGAATACCCCGGCACGCCCGACCCGAGCGTTCTGAGCGGGCTGCTGCGCCAGCACATGGCCGTCCGTCGCCATGACGAGTGCATCCGGGGTGTCTCGCTGGTGGGCCCCCACCGCGACGACATCGACCTGCACATCGGCGCCCTGCCCGCCAAGGGTTACGCGAGTCACGGCGAGAGCTGGTCGCTGGCACTGGCCCTGCGACTGGGCAGCCTGACGATGCTGCGCGCCGAGGGCATCGAGCCGGTCCTGGTGCTCGACGACGTCTTCGCCGAACTCGACACCACGCGCAGGGACCGGCTCGCCGAGGCGGTCCGGGACGCCGAACAGGTGCTCGTCACCGCAGCGGTCGACCAGGACGTGCCCGACCAGCTCACCGGCCGCCGCCTCAGGGTGCACATGCACGATGAACCGAACCCGGACGGCGACACCGGCCGTGTCTCGCGGATCACTGGCGAGGGCGTCGTCGACCTCGATGACGGAACCGGCGATGACGGGGCCGGCGACTCGCCCCACGAGCACGCGGAACCCGGCCGGGGCTCGGAGGACGTCCGATGAATCCGCGCGGTCAGAGCCACGACGGACCGGAGCCGGAACAGGGCTCGGCCCGCCCGGAGGGTTTCGGCGCCGGCGAGTTCAGCGCAGCACCAGAACCCGGCCACGACGACGGCACACCACCGCCCGGCGCCGACCCGGTCGAGGAACACGACCCCGAGGGCTTCGACGTGGCCAGCCGGGTCGCCCACAACCTGTCCGGCCTGCTGCCACCGGCGAGGCTGGGTCCGGAGAACAGGAACCGTCGCCGCCGCCGCACGGTGGGCGAGCAGCGGTCCGGCGCCCACCCCGATGCCCGCGACCCGCAGCCGCTCGGTTCGGCCGTCGATGACCTCATCGTGGCGCGCGGCTGGCGCCGGCAGATCGGGTTGCGTCTGATCATCCAGCGCTGGGACGAGCTCGTGGGCCAGACCAACGCACAGCACTCGCGCCCCGAGAGCTACCGCGACGGCGTCCTCGTCGTGCGCGCCGAGTCGAGCACCTGGGCCAGCGCCCTGCGCACGATCGCCCCGCAGCTCGTCGGACGGCTCAACCGCCGGCTCGGGGACGGCGCCGTCACCCGCGTCGACGTGCGGGGCCCGAACGCCCCCAGCTGGCGCCACGGCCCCCGCACCGTCCCGGGCCGAGGGCCCCGCGACACGTACGGGTGAGGACCCGCCCGCCGGGCTGGTGCCCGAGCCGCCGAACGGCTCCGTCCCGTCAGCCGATCGCGGGCGGCCCGCCCGGGTTCGGTACCCCTCCACGCGCGGCGGGGTCGATCGCCGCAGAAGGCCGTTCCAGGGCCTCCAGCGGGAAGCCGTGGTCGGCGCGCGGTGGTGAATTCTCGAAGAGAGCCGTGCTCACTGGTAGAATCGAACGTTGGGTGGCGCCCGTTCACCCCATGATGACAGGAGCACCATCCGGTGAGCGAGAAGCTGAACGAAGAAGTCGATCTCCAGGCTGCCGATACCGCCGACATCGCGAACATCGACATCACCGCGACCGGGAGCACCAATGATCTCGTCGACGGCGAGTACGGCGCTTCCGACATCCAGGTCCTCGAGGGGCTCGAGGCCGTCCGCAAGCGGCCGGGCATGTACATCGGTTCCACCGGGGAGCGCGGTCTGCACCATCTCGTGTACGAGATCGTCGACAACGCGGTGGACGAGGCCCTGGCCGGCTACTGCTCGACCATCAAGGTCGAGCTGCTGGAGGGCGGCGGCTGCCGCGTCACCGACGACGGCCGTGGCATCCCGGTGGCCGAGCACCCGGTCGAACACATCAGCTCACTGACCCTGGTCCTCACCGTCCTGCACGCCGGCGGCAAGTTCGGCGGCGGCGGCTACAAGGTCTCCGGCGGCCTGCACGGCGTCGGCTCCTCGGTCGTCAACGCCCTGTCCGGCCGCCTGCGCGCCGACGTCCACCGCGAGGGCTCCCACTGGGCGCAGAGCTACGAACTGGGCGTGCCCACCGGCCCCGTCCGCCAGCTCGAGGACTCCGACATCACGGGCACGACGATCACCTTCTACCCGAGCGCCGAGATCTTCGAGACCACCAACTTCAGTTTCGAGACCCTGGCCACCCGGTTCCGCGAGATGGCCTTCCTCAACAAGGGGCTGCGCATTGAGATCACCGACCTGCGCGACGGCCACGTCGACGAGGACGGCTCCCCGCTGCACGAGGCCTTCCAGTTCGACCGCGGCCTGGTCGACTACGTCAACTACCTCAACGGCAGCCGCGAGGCCCTCTCGCCGGTCATCGACGTCGAGGCCCACTCTGCCGACCTCGGCATGGGCGTCGAGGTCGCCATGCAGTGGAACACCGGGTACACCACGAGCCTGCACACCTTCGCCAACGCCATCAACACGCAGGAGGGCGGCACGCACGAGGAGGGCTTCCGCACCGCGCTGACCACCACGGTCAACAAGTGGGGCGAGGCCTGGGGTCTCATCAAGAAACGCGAGGACCGCGTCTCCAACGACGACATCCGCGAGGGCCTGACGGCCATCGTCTCGATCAAGCTCGTCGAACCGCAGTTCGAGGGCCAGACGAAGACCAAGCTCGGCAACACGGAGGCCCGCGGCTTCGTCCAGCGGGCCGTCAACGAGCGCCTCGGCGACTGGATGGAGTGCAACCCGGCCGAGGGCAAGGAGATCGTCCGCAAGGCCCAGGCCGCCGCCAGCGCCCGGATCGCCGCCCGCAAGGCCCGCGACCTGGCCCGCAACCGCAAGGGCCTGCTCGGCTCCAGCTCACTGCCCGGCAAGCTCGCCGACTGCTCGAGCAACGAGCCCAGCGAGTGCGAGATCTTCATCGTCGAGGGCGACTCGGCCGGCGGCTCCGCCAAGGGCGGACGCAACCCGCGCACCCAGGCGATCCTGCCGTTGCGCGGCAAGATCCTCAACGTCGAGAAGGCCCGCATCGACCGCGCCCTGCAGTCGGACACCATCGAGGCGATCATCAACGCCCTCGGCACCGGCGTGCACGAGGAGTTCGACCTGAACAAGCTGCGGTACCACAAGATCATCCTCATGGCCGACGCCGACGTCGACGGCGCGCACATCCGCACCCTGCTGCTCACCCTGCTGTTCCGGTTCATGCCGGCACTCATCGAGGGCGGCTACGTCTACCTGGCCCAGCCGCCGCTGTTCCGCCTGCGCTGGACGAACTCGCCCCACGAGCTCGCCTACTCCGACGCCGAGCGCGACGCCCTGCGCGACGCGGGCCTGGCGGCCGGCAAGAAACTGCCCAACGTCAACCCGATCCAGCGGTACAAGGGCCTCGGCGAGATGGACGCCCAGGACCTGTGGTCCACCACCATGGACCCGGACAACCGCATCCTGCTCCAGGTGAGCATCGAGGACGCCGCCCAGGCCGACCAGATGTTCCAGATCCTCATGGGGGAGGACGTCGAACAGCGCCGGCGCTTCATCCAGCGCAACGCCAAGGACGTCCGTTTCATCGATGCGTGACCGCCGGTAGGCATCGGACGCGCACGACCCCCGCAAGCAAGGAAGAACGATGAGCGAGACCCCGAACAACGCCAACGACGCAGGAAAGGACGAGCTGGTCGGGCCCGGGAAGGGCACGATCGAGAGCGTCGAGCTCAAGGGTGAGATCCAGAACGCCTTCCTCGACTACGCCATGAGCGTCATCGTCGAACGCGCCCTGCCCGACGTGCGCGACGGCCTCAAACCCGTGCACCGCCGCGTCATCTACACGATGTACGACGGCGGCTACCGTCCCGACCGCGGCTGGAACAAGTGCTCCCGCGTCGTCGGCGACGTCATGGGCAAGTACCACCCGCACGGCGACTCGGCCATCTACGACACCCTCGTCCGCCTGGCCCAGCCGTGGGCCATGCGGTACACGCTCGTCAACGGCCAGGGCAACTTCGGTTCACCCGGCAACGACGGCGCCGCCGCCATGCGCTACACCGAGTGCCGGATGGCCCCGCTGGCCATGGAGATGGTGCGCGACATCGACCAGGACACGGTCGACTTCCAGCCCAACTACGACAACCGCGACACCGAACCCACCGTCCTGCCGTCCCGCTTCCCGAACCTGCTCGTCAACGGCTCCACCGGCATCGCCGTCGGCATGGCCACGAACATCCCGACGCACAATCTGCGCGAGGTCAACGAGGCCGTGCAGTGGTTTCTCGCCAACCCCGGGGCCACGGACGAGGAGCTGCTCGAGGCCTCGATGGCCCGCATCAAGGGCCCCGACTTCCCGGGCGGCGCCCTCATCGTGGGGCGCAAGGGCATCGAGGACGCCTACCGCACCGGTCGCGGTTCGGTCATCATGCGCGCCGTCATCTCCATCGAGGAGGACGCCAAGGGCCGCACGCAGCTGGTCATCACCGAGCTGCCGTACATGTGCAATCCGGACAACCTCGCCCAGAAGATCGCCGACCTGGTGAACTCCGGACGCATCAACGGCATCGCCGACATCCGCGACGACACATCCACCCGCACCGGTCAGCGCCTCGTCATCATCCTCAAGCGCGACGCCCAGCCGCGCGTGGTGATGAACAACCTGTACAAGCACACGCAGCTGCAGGACACCTTCGGGTGCAACATGCTCGCCCTCGTCGACAACGTGCCGCGCACCCTGCGACTCGACCAGTTCATCCGCTACTGGGTCGACCACCAGCTGCAGGTCATCGAGCGCCGCACCCAGTACCAGCTCAACCAGGCCGAGAAGGAGGCGCACATCTACCGCGGCCTGGCGAAGGCCCTCGACATGCTCGACGAGGTCATCGCGCTGATCCGCCGCTCGCCGAACTCCGAGGTCGCGAACCAGGGCCTGCAGGAACTGCTCGGGATCGACGAGGTCCAGGCCTCCGCCATCCTCAACATGCAGCTGCGCCGCCTGGCCGCCCTGGAACGCCAGAAGATCCTCGACAAGCTCGCCGAGCTCGAGGCCCTCATCGCCGACCTGAAGGCCATCCTGGCCAGCAAGGACCGCCAGCGCGAGATCATCTCCACCGAGCTGGGCGAGATCGTCGACAAGTACGGTGACGAGCGCCGCACCCAGATCATCGCCGCCGAGGGCGACTTCAGTGAGGAGGACTTCGTCCCCGACGACGACATGGTCGTCACGATCACCCGCGGCGGCTACGCCAAACGCACCCGCACCGATCAGTACCGCCCGCAGCGCCGTGGTGGGCGCGGGGTGCGCGGCGCGAGCCTGCGCAGCGACGACGAGGTGCAGCACCTGTTCGCCACGACGAACCACCAGTGGATCCTGTTCTTCACGAACATGGGCCGCGTCTACCGCATCAAGACCTGGCAGCTGCCCGAGGGCGGCCGGGACGCCAAGGGCGGCCACATCGCCGGCCTGCTCAGCTTCCTGCCCGGTGAGCGGATCGCCCAGGTGCTGGCGCTGCGCAGCTACGCCGATGCCGACTACCTCGTCCTGGCCACCCGCAAGGGCCTCATCAAGAAGACGGCGCTGAGCGCCTACGACTCGCCGCGCCAGGCCGGCCTCATCGCCGTGAACTTCCGCGACGAGGACGACGAGCTGATCGGCGCCGAGCTGGTCAATGCGGACGACGACATCGTGCTCGTCTCCCGCCGGGCCCAGGCCCTGCGCTTCCACGCCACCGATGAGCAGCTGCGTCCGATGGGGCGCACCACCTCGGGCGTGACCGGCATGCGGTTCCGCGACGGGGACGAACTGCTGCTCATGGGCGTCGTGGCCTCGGGCACCCCCGGCGACGAGCTGTTCGTCTTCACCGTCACCGACGGCGGCTACGCCAAGCGCACCCCGGTGGGGGACTACCGCGTCCAGAACCGGGGCGGGCTGGGTATCAAGGCCATGCGCGTGGACGACGACCGGGGCCGCCTCGTGGGCGGCCTGGTCGTCCGGGAGACCGACGAGGTCATCGCCATCAAGGCCTCCGGGCAGGTGACCCGCTCGGCCGTGGCCGAGGTGCACCCGACCGGCCGTGACACGATGGGTGTCAGGTTCGTCGGTGTGCGCGGCAATGACGAGGTCATCGCGATCGCCCTCAACCCGGAGCACGGCCAGGCCGCGGAACCAGCGGATGAGGACGCCGACGAGCCCGCCGGCGGGGGCACGGCCGCCGTACCGGCCCCGGACCCGACTCCGGACGATCAGGGGGATGTGGCCGCCGGCCAGGACTGACCCGCAGGAGCCCCCCGGGATGTGAGAGGCTGGCTGGCAGCAGGTGCCCGGTGACCGGGCATGAACAGGCACGCAGGAGGACTCATGGCGAAAGCCGTCAACGACCCGGACAGGACGCGCGTCACCCAGCGCCGCCAGCCCGTGGAGGCATCCGCGGGCGGTGTCGGTATGACGTTGGCCGGGGCCGACAAGGGCACCCGCCGCCCCACCCGCAAGGCCCGGCTGCGCATCGCACGATTCGACCCGTGGTCGGTGATGAAGACCTCGTTCCTCTTCTCCATCGCGGCCGGCGTCATCCTGTTCGTCGCGGTGTGGATCGTCTGGGGCATCTTCGCCCTCTCCGGCGCCCTCGACCAGGCCCAGGAGGCCCTGACCGCCCTCGTCGGCAGCTCCTCGGGCTCGGGTCTGGAGCTGTCGAACTACATCAGCCAGTGGCGGGTGCTCGGCTTCACCGCCATCGTGGCCGTGCTGAACGTCGTGTTCATCACCGCGATCTGCACGTTGCTCAGCTTCCTGTACAACCTGGCGGCCAATGTCATCGGGGGCCTTGAGGTCACTCTCGCAGAGGACTGAGCCCTCGGCCGGGGCCTGGCCGAATGATGGGCGGTCATCTTCGTCTTACTTCGTAGTACACTTGACCATGGGCGAGGTGCTTCATTGGGACGACGAGGCCGCCGCCTATGTCCGATCCAGGGGCGATCGTTACCAGGGTGGGCAGAGCCTCGAGCCCGAGTGGGCCCAAGAAGCACTTCAGGACCGTGACGTGGCCGCATTGGAGCCTGATCCCAAGTCACGCATGGGCGCCTCGCGGTTCATCGGATACTCTCCCGGCGCCGGACGAGTGGTGACCGTCATCGCCTTTCGTGACGAGGACGGCGACCTTCACTTGATCAATGCATGGCCTGCCACGGGCGCCGACCTGAGGATTTATCGAGAGGAGATCACCGATGGCCAAGACGATGGATCGTGACCTGGCCGCGCGATTGCGCGCCGAATCCGAGACCACCCGGAACGACGCCTACCCTAACGACACCAGGGTCACCCGTCCCAACCGCCGGACAAAGGTGTATTCCGTCCGCCTGAGTGCCGAGGAGCAGGCACGTGTGGAGGCCGTGGCCCGGGCCCGCCACCTGCCGGCGTCCACCCTCGTACGTTCGTGGATCCTCGACCGGCTGGACGCCGAGAAGAGCGCCTGATTGCTTGATCAAGACGGGTCAGTCCTGGTCGCCCAACACCGATAATTGACACTCCCGGCTGTCAGGAGCTGCTCCGGAGCCACCGGTATGGGGATCAGGGGCGTGCGATGCCGCGGAAGTTTTCCAACACCTCTTGGCAGTGCTGTGTGGCGTCGTAGGGCATTGTGCCCAGACCCTTGGCCGTCGGCACGGTGGTGACGGGTTCCCACAGCTGGTCGGTCTGACCCGTGGCCAACGCGAGTAGGGCGTCGCGGACTGCCGTGTCACGGACGGCCTGTTCCTCGCTGCGCCCAGGTGCCTCCTGGCCGACGATGCCGTACAGCTCGGTGCCGTGGACGGCATGCGCACCCTCAGCCGAGCCGATGACGAGCCGGTATGCGGTGCCTCCCGCGGCGGCGTGGGCGAGGGCACCGCGGGTCTGGGGCAGGGTGAAGGAGTAGTCGGTGAGCAGAGCACCGCGGGCCTCTACGGGGGTACGACCCTCGGCGTAGACGGCGACGATCTTCTCTGCGCGGCTGCGGGCGATGCGGTTGCGGGTGGCGAACTCGTCGACAAGATTCTCAAAGCTACCGGGGTCGAAGTCGGCGGTGCGGTGCAGCACCCACCAGTCGGTCTCGTGAGTGGTGTTGCTGAACAGGATGTCAACCTCGGGGCGGCGTCCGGTCTCCAGGGCGCGCATGGGGTGGTGGGCGAGGACACCGTGGGGCTGCTCGCGGTCGTCAACAAGGGCGATGACGTCATTATCGACACCATGGGCGCTCCCGGGATCGGGCGAAACGGTGCGCGCCATGGCATTGACGAGGTCCATCGCATCGACGTCGATGAGCTGCTGCGGGTCGTCCTGCAGGCCCAGGTCGGCCAGGAGGGTGCGAGCGCGTTCCTCCGCTCCCCAGGCGGGGACGAGGCGCGACGGCATGCCGGAGAACGCGGCGATGTGATGGTAGAGCCCGTCGGCTGCGGGCACGCCGAGCAGGCCGAGTGCGGTGAAGCCTCCGGCGCTCTGGCCGGTGACAGTGACGTCGGCGGGGTCGCCACCGAAACGGCCGATGTTTTCGCGTACCCATTGCAGGGCGCAAATGAGGTCCTGCAGAGTCAGATTGGTGGCCTCGGACAGAGCACCGCCGTACTGGGACAGACTCAGCGCGCCGAAGGCGCCGAGTCGGTAGTTGATCGAGACTCCGATGACGCGGCCGGTTGCGGCCAGCCCGGAGGCATTGGATGTGGTCTGGGTGTTGGAACCCATCATCCATCCGCCCCCGAAGAGGTAGACGATGACGGGGAGCGGTCTGTCGCCGGTGTCGGTGGGAGCCCAGATGTTTAGGTTGAGGCAGTCCTCACTGAAGCCGTTGGTGGCCTCCAGCCAGCTGGTGTCACCGGCTTGGAGGGGCGCGGGGCCGTACTGGTCGTAGGGCCGATCGGGATCGAATGCGGCACGCTGGGGGCTGTGGAAACGTTTGGCAGTGGCATAAGGAACCCCCAGCCAGGCGCGTACAGGGTGGATGGTCTCGATCATGTGGTTCTCCTGCTGGTGGCAAGGTGGGTATGTCTGGTCAGAGTACGACGACGCACTTGCCAGGACGCCGGTCATGCTCCAGGTCATGGTGGGCCTGGCCAACCCGGGCCAGGCCCCGGTACACCGCGGACGTGACCGGTGTGATGCTGCCCGCGGCGATGGCCTTGAGATAGCCGTCGAAGCTGGCTTCGTCAAGATCGCTGGCCTCACCGGCATAGGTGGTGAGTCGGACGCCGACCGGAACGAGCTCGAAGGGGGAGACGTCGCCAAGCGTCCAGTGGCCGTTGAGGGCCCCGGTGAAACAGCCGATGCCGCCGGGCTTCAACAGAGCCAGGGTAGCGGGCAGTGCATCGGCTCCAACGAGCTCAAGGACGGCGTCGAGTCCGTTGGGACAGATCACGGATACCTGCTCGGCAAGGGTGTCGTCATCGATGACCACATGATCGGCCCCCACGTGCTCCAGCAGCAAGCGGTTCTCCGATTTTCGGCTAGTGGCCAGCACTGTGGCGCCCATGTTATGGGCGAGAGAGGTGGCGGTGAGACCGACGGTCGAAGTGCCGCCGTGCACCAGCAGTGTCTGGCCGGGATCCAGGCGAAGGGCGCGGTGAAGGGAGCCGTGGGCCGTCTGCAGCATCTCCGGCAGGGCGCCAAGCACCTCCCAGGGCAGGTCGCTGGTAAAGGTGATGAGCTGGTCTTCGGGCACGAGAACGTACTCGGCATAGCTGCCATCCCAGCCACGGCCCATGCCGCCCATCATGGTGGCGACCTGCTGACCCACGGTCAGGGTGCTGGACACATCGACCGCGTCCACGACACCCACGCACTCGATGCCGAGGATCCGCGGGAAGCTGAAATCGGGCGAGGACTGACCGCGTCGGCTGGTCACCTCGGACTCGTTGACCCCGAATGCCTTGACGGCGACACGCACCCAGCCTGGGCGTGGTTCGGGAACTGGGACGTCAACCGGATGCAGGTCTTCGGCAGCAGTGGGTCCGGTCAGGCGAATGGCTTTCATGGTGGTCATGCGGATGTTCCTTCCAGGGAGTCGAAGGCGGTGACGAGGCCGTGAATGGCAGTGCGGACCATGCCCGGGTCGAGGGGTTCGTCGTTCCACGAGCGCTGGGTCCACAGACCCTCGATCAGCGCATCGAGGGCATGGGCGCAGGGCTCGGTGAAGTGCAGCATGAGGGCGGTCCGGGCATTGGCCTCGAGCCGGTCACGTACCAGCGCTGCGGCCTTCGGGTCACGGCTGCCGAGGGAGTACAGCTCGCGCACGGCGCGGACCTCCTGCTGGCTGGCGTCATCGGGGTCGATGACGTAGTCGATGAGCACCTCGATCGCCTCGTCTCGGGTGCCTGCTGCCCGCAGGCGTACGTTGAAGTTCGGTTCTGCATGCTCGGTCAGCAGCTCGAAGGCAGACATGATGAGCTCGTCGGTGTCGGTGAAGTAGTAGGTGATTGACCCCGGCGAGACGCCGGCCCGTTCGGCCACACCGCGGACGGTGAAGCGCCGAAGCCCCCGCTCGGCGATGAATTCGAGGGCCACAGCCCGCAAACGGTCGCGGCGCCCCGGATCATTGGGGATTCCCTTGCGCACGGCATCCCTCCTGTCCCCGTACGGGCTGGTGTTTCGTCAGCGATCGCCTGGGAACGTGCGCCAGTGTTTCCTGCTGTGCAGAGGGAAGGCGCTCGACGACGAGCAGATATGAGTCGGTGACCAGTTCGTCGAGCAGGTCGGCGTCCACATCGCCGTCCGGGTGGATGGTGATCCAGTGCTTCTTGTTCATGTGGTATCCCGCACTGATGTCGGCGTGTTCCTGCCGAAGGGCCATGGCGTCGCACGGGGTCGCCTTGAGGACGACGATCGGCTCCCCGGCGATCTGGGTCTGCAACATGAAGATCTTCCCGCGAACCTTCCACACGTCACAGTTGTCGCCGAAGGGATACGTGAGCTCGGAGCCGGGCAGGTCCTCTGCACTCGCTGTCGCATACTCCTGAAGTTGTTCCCTGTCCACGTCCGATCTCCTGTTCAACTCAACGGGTCACAGCATAGTCTCAGTATGTGCATTTGTACATACTGAGACTATGCCGGGACACGCCGTTCTGTGCGACCAAGGGTGCCGACGCGCCAACCCGGTGCCGTACCTGAATACGGCTCAGCGCACCTGGCAATGACTTTGAGAGCTTCCGGCTAGCCGTGTTCGCCATCACCGTCCCGAAGTGTCATCCCCGTGATCCTGCTGAATGACGAGCGTGCCGTGCACGAGTGACAATGCCAATCGCAGGCCGCTCTCGGTGTCACGCGACGGACGAGCAATCCCATGGTTGAGTCATACTCAGTTTTGAGGCGTCGGGTGGCTATTGATCAACGGACCGGGGTGGGTACCAGTGGTCACTGGTGCGGATTCCAACTTCAGGCACTTGCCCTGACTAACGGAACCATGTGGCTCGGTAGGTGGGCCTAACTGGACTTGAACCAGTGACCTCGTCCTTATCAGGGACGCGCTCTAACCGACTGAGCTATAGGCCCTCCGGCGCGGCGATGAGTCGCACCGAGGTTGCACTGTACAGCACGACGCGCGTCCTGCTCAAATCGGCGACGGCGTCCCGGCTCGGCACGCTTCGCGCCATGCGCCCCGAGGAGGCGGACGTGCCGCGGAGGGGTGAACCATGGGTGGAGGATTCATCCGCCGAGGTGCGGTTCCCACGCACCCTTCACGATTCAACATTTCGCATGGATTGCCCGCATTCCGCGTCGGGCAAGGCAATCCGCTTCAGGTCAGGCTAGAGTAACAGCCAACGCACAACCCCCTGCGATCGGTTGACACGACGCCCGGTGGTTCGAAGCGATGCTGTTCTGCCCTGGGACATCGCGCGAGGACCGGGTGACAGAAGAAGAGTTCGCGGACATCGGTTCGCCAGAACCCGAGCACCCCATCACCTCGGGGCCGGGGCCTTCGGCGCCCCGGTTGCCGTACCACCCGGCGCGGTATTCATCATCGAGGTTCCCAACAGCGGCGCCAGTCCGCAGGAAGGTCTGGGCGAGACATGGATCACGGCGACATCATCAAGGCCCTGGCGCCTCGACTCACGATGTCCCTCGCCATGGTGGATCGTGCGATCGTCCACGCACCCCAGGAGTTCTACCCCATCGAGGCCGTGCGCCACGCCCTTGAGCAGATCGAGGGCCACGGGTCCCGGACGGTGATCGACGTGCGGGACGGCGACGACATCGACCGCCTCCGGCAGGAGATCCGGCACCAGTCGCGGCCGCTGTTCGTGGCCTGGCACGGTCTCGACCAGCAGTTTGAGGAGCTGCTCCGGACCATCCGGGATCGCGGTGAGGACATCCCCCTCCTGCAGCGCTCGGTCGTCGTCGCGGCAGCCATCGACCGCAGGCCCGACGTCGGCCTCGGCGACCTGTTCGACACCGAACTCGGTTCGGGTTCCCTCGTCCTGGACGCGCAGGTGCTCAGGGAACTCGGCCCCGAGCAGGCGGCCGATGCCGCCTGGTGCTTCCGCACGTTGCGGGTGACCGGCGGCGTCCCCGCGCTCTGGGAGGCCTTCGCCGAGGATCTCGACGCCGCGGGCGGCGAGGATCTCACCAGGCAGTGGGTCCGTCTTGACTCCCGACCCAGCCCGGGACGCTCGGCGGACGTGACGGCCGCCTGGGTCGAGCGTGCCTACCCGGCCTGGGCCACCGATCCCCTCGTGCTCCTGCACGCCTGGACCCATTTCATCCCCGAGCCGATGATGGCAGGCATCGCCTCGTACATCCTGGACCGCCGGGTCTCGGTGTCCGAGGTGCGGCAGGCCCGCCTCAACGGCGTCATCACCCGACCCGGCGCCAGCGAACCGGGCTTCCCGGTCCTGCTCGCGGCGCAAACCGTCGACCGGATGATGACCGACCCGGCGAGCCCGGCTCGGCTCTGGCGGCGCCGCACGAGATCGGCCATGATCGATCGCGCCCTGCCCATCCCCGACGCCGTGCGCATCTGCATGCTCACGATGATCCGGGACTGGCCCTCCCTCGATGCCCTCCTGGCCTCCTCGATGCACATCCTCGCGACGTTTGCCGCCAACGAGCGGCAGGGCCTGGCCGAGGCCTGGGCCGATCAGGTTCCCCCGGAATGGGCACACATCGCCTACGCCCGCAAATTCCTGCAGGGCACCTGGGGTTACGGCCCGCCGGCCCTGCCCCTGCCCTGGCGCGAGCTCGCCTACCTCGTCACCGGCGAGGAGCCCGAACCCAGCTACCCGCA
Source organism: Propionibacterium ruminifibrarum (assembly GCF_900289195.1). Taxonomy (GTDB): domain Bacteria; phylum Actinomycetota; class Actinomycetes; order Propionibacteriales; family Propionibacteriaceae; genus Propionibacterium; species Propionibacterium ruminifibrarum. The sequence goes on along the minus strand of NZ_OMOH01000008.1, from coordinate 58,909 downwards.
GTTGAAGGAGCTGCACCAGCGGCTTCTCGTCGCCATGAGCCGGCTGCGACCCGACTCCGCCGAGGACATGCGCGAGTTCGCCAGGACAGCCGAACAGGTGCTCACCGATCTCACCTCCGAACAGCTGGAGAGGCACACCCCGAGGTCGCGACGAAGCGTGCAGTTCATTGATGACGCCGCGACCCTGGCGCTGTGCCTGGTCGGGCTGGCCGACGGCATGATCGCCACGGCGCTGCTGTCCGACGCCCAGGCCTGCCTGGCCCTGGCCGCCACCGTCTGCACCAGGTCCGGCATCGACGTCGCCAGTCACCCGGCGCTCGTGCTCGGTCTGACCGCGCGCAGTGCCATGCTCTCGGGCAAGACGGCCCTGTACGCCCAGGCCCGTTCCTACATCACGGAGTACGAACGTCTCGTCACCTCCAGCGGGGCCCGTGACGAGCTGCCCGAGCAGCTCATCCGCATCGCCATCCGGTACGACAGCAACCTGACCATGACCGGGCCCTCGAGCGCCGACATCTCGCTGAACACCCCGTTCGCGCCCCTGCAGGTCGAGGCCGAGGGGTGGGCGCTGCTCGTCAACCGGGGAACCCTGCCGGCCTACCAGTGGCTGCAGGCCTTTCTCGGGCGTTCCCGCTGGAGCAACCTGATGGCGTTCGAGTGGTGGCCCCTGCACGCCACACTCGCCATGATCGACGTGCGCGAGGGCCGTCTGCACGAATCGCAGCGCCGGCTCGAGGACGGGTCGATCCCCTCCGAGATGGCACTGGTCATCCGGGCCGCGGCGAAACTGGTCGAGGGGCACCAGGAGACCGTCGAGACCCTCGTCGACCGGGTCCTGGCCACACCGACGACGACCACCCGCTGGCGCATGATCGCCTACGGCCTCAAACTCGGTGCGGTGGCCGGCGGACCCGATCCCGAGGACGTGGCCGGCATGGTGCTCCACCTGTACGACTGGGCCGATGCCCCCGGTGCGCTGGCCCTCCTGCCCGACCCGGCACGCAAACCAATCCTCGACCATGTGGGTTCGCCCTTCAGCGAACTCGCCGGGCTCCGGATCCGCGAGACGGTCGATGGGGTCCCGGCCGGTTCGGTCCGTCTCACGCCGCGCCAGATCGACGTGCTCCAGGGTCTGGTCGAGGGCAAGACACTGGGCAGGATCGCCGTCGATCTCGGCCTTGGCAAGGAGACTGTCCGTTCCACTGCAAAGCAGATGTACAAGCGCCTCGGCGTGCACGACCGGGCTTCGGCCGTGCTCATGGGCCAGGCCCTGGGCATGATCTGACCCGGTGTCGAACCCGCTCCAGTGTCAACCAATGGTGCAAGTTTTAACGAAGCACAAGTTCGTGTGGTAAACAGGGGTCCGCTCAGGTAGTCACGCACTTTCACCCCCCCTGAGGATGAGTCAGTTCCCTAAGGGCTCATGCCCACCCCGGGTGGTTTTTCATGCGTTGTGAGACATTTTTCGACAAGCATCCGCACCATGGACGCCATGGCGCATCGGCCCTGGTCGGTGCGTTCGCATTGCTTCTGTCGTGCCTTGCGGGCGTGGTCAACGCGCCCTCGGCCACAGCCGACTCGGACATCTGGGTTGAATTCGGTTCGACCTCGACCAGGATCCATGACGTCACCGCCGAACGGGCTCCCGGTGACACGTGGTACGCCAACACCTATTACTGCGTGCGCTACAACCCCTCGCCCGGTGGGTCCACGGCGAACGCGACGACGACGACAACGGTGGCCTCGGGAAGCTACGCGCTGTTCTCCTACGGCTCGGAATCCCCGTACTCCTGCCCGAGTGGCTTCAGCTACACCACCCAGAGCTCGGTCGGGTTCATGCCTGGCGACACCAGCGCGGTCAATGTCGGTGAGGTCTTCCTCGTCGGGACGATGCGACACCACAACTCCCCCATCTACACGGGAATCGGAACCGGGACCGGTGGTGGCGGCACTCGCATGAACGGGACCATGGACATCGACCTCGCCTCGACCCTCCAGGCGTCGTTCCCCTTCGAACTCAACGAGACCGTCAACACGTGCCGGTCCACATTCGACGCGCAGGGCAACTATGACGCCACGGGCAGTGGGGCGTACGCGTTCAACCGGTACGGTGACATCGGCCTGCGCGCCACCTGGTCCGGGTGGGGGTGGAGCTCTGACTACCACTACGCGTTCGACCGCAACGATACCCTCAGGTCCTTCCCCCCGGGGGACACCTCGGCCGATGGCTCGAACGAGGGCGCCCTCTACGGCCGTGACGGGCGCTCGTGTGAGGACGACGTCCTGTCGATGACCTCGCACAGTTCCACGACGACGTGGACCGACCCCTCGACCGGCATCGCGTACAAGCTCGTGCTGCGCGGTTTCGTGAACAACGGCCGTAACACGGTGTGCTCGACCGATGCCTCATCGGTCGAGTCCAGGCTGGAGGACACCTTCATCACCCAGGAGAACACCGACACCTACGGCTGCCTCTACGGTTCGCTTGAGCAGGTGCGCACGGTCACCTTCGCCAAGGACGTCACCGGGAGCAGCGGGGACGCCGTGGCCATTCCGCAGTTCACCTACACCAACGTCTCGCAGGCCGACTCCATGGAACTCGAGAGATGGGGGACCCCCAACCCGCTCCAGCCCACCGGGTGGGGCAGCGATCATGCCGCGACCGATTCACGGTCCTACGAGCTGTTCGTACCCAACGGCGGTGGCGCGGTGCAGGAGAACCAGGCCGATCCGGCCCCGACCGAGGAGACGCCCGGCTGGCGGCTGTCCGGGGTGACGTGCACGCAGAGCGATGGCGCGCCCCTGCTCGACGAGGACGGCAATGTCCTCGACCAGACCGGTGCCGTCGACCTGGAGACGGGCACGCTCGACCTGAGCACCGTTGGCCTCGCCCAGACGGCGGCCGAGATGGCCATCACCTGCACCTGGCACAACGAATACGTGGAACCGGCCCCTCAACTGAGGGTGGAGAAGGCCTTCACCGGCTCCGACGCGGTGGCGGGCACGCCCACCTTCAACGCCGACTACACGATCACCGTCACCAATGACGGCGTCACCACCCAGAACAGCGGCGTGCTCGTCGACCGGCCCGACTTCGCCGCCGGGGCGAACCTGAACACGGTGTGGATCAGCCAGGACCCGGCAGAACTCGGCCAGGACGGTGCCGTGGTCGAGGACTCGGGCGACGGCAGCTACCGGATCACCGAGGGCGTCGTCCTCGAACCCGGGCAGAGCCAGGTCTTCTACGTGCGGGCCAATGTGACCCTTGACCCGTCCACCCCCGGCTACTCCGTCCAGGACCTGGTCTGCTCCCAGACCGAGTCCGGGTACGAGGCCAGGCACGGGCTGTTCAACGAAGTGATCGCCGAGGACGGCAAGGACGTCGACGGCCCGGAGAACAACACGGCCTGCGGCCCGGTCGATCCTGACGCCGCCCGACGTCAGGTGACGATCCACAAGACCGGCATCCAGGGCAGCGTGAGCGGGGCCACGTTCGCGATCTACCCGGTCGACCCGTCGACCGAGGGCGCCACGCCCCTCGACGAGGGTGTCACAGTGGACCCGGACGACGGCTCGGTCTTCACCACCGCGGCCCTGGACCTCAACCGCGACTACTGGCTGGTCGAGACCCAGGCCCCCGCCGGCCACGAGAGACTGCCCGGGCCCATCGGCTTCCACCTCACCGCTGACGGCGTCACCCTGCTCGACCCCGACGCCCTGGCCGGCACGGTCACCGTGTCCAGGACCGATCAGGGCGTCGACGTCATCACCGTCAACGACACGGCCGTCGCCGTGCCCCTGCCACTGACCGGCGGCCACGGGGCGCTGCTCTACGGTCTGGCCGCCATCGTGCTCCTCGGAACAGCTGGTGCACTGGCCATTCGCCACCGGAGGTCTCACCACGGAGTACAGGCATCTGGGTGATGTATCGGGGGTATTGAGTCGACACGCCGGCTCAATACCCCTGAATAACCCTGATTTGAAGATATTTGACGATTCATATAACGTGTAACCCCTAAGGGTCGGTGAGCTCATGCGGACCTGCATCCCCAATTCCCTGCCAAGGACTGAGCAATGATCATGCCCTCTCGGAAGGCCACGGAGTGGTTCTTCCAGATGCTGCCAGTGGTTCGGCTGACTTCGCTGTCGACGGACACACGGATCTACTCGCTGATGCCCGATCCTGCCGTCGTGCAAGAAAACTGCACGGGGGTCTCGGGCTCATGACGAGCACGGGTAAGAGGGGCTCAGCGCTGAAGACCCTTGTACGAACAGTGGGAGCTTGCGTGACGACAATCGTCCTGCTGGGCACAGCACAACCGGTTGCTGCCGCCCCACCGGCGGGCGAGTTGGCAGCGGTGTACGCCACTGGTGGTGAAGGTCGTTTCACGGATTCGATCCAGTGGCTCCAATGGGGTGAGTACCCGTTGGATCCCCTGCCCGAGAACAATGCGGTGCTCGGCTACGGCGACGAATACGGGCCCGCGGTGCGAACGGTCACGAACTACCGCTATCTCGACGATGCACAGACCCTGAAACTGACCACGAACTGCACCCTGTCCGGGCTCGTCACGGACAACGAGGGCGAACCCAATGGGGATGCCGACCCGGTGTCAAGGGCCCCGCTCGTCGCTAGCATTCCGGGCAAGTGGGCCGGGGACTCGCTCGACAATCTGTACAACATCGGTGGCACGGGTCACTGGAACGACGGCGGTCTCAGCTGGCACGAGCCCCTGCGCTACCCGGCCGACTACGTCAATGACAACCAGATGGTCATCGGGCTGTCCAACGGCTTCCCTGATCTGGGCAACGAGGGAGCCGGCTACGGCTCCCAGATGAGCTTCGACATGGAGTGCTCGGCCGACCTCAACGGAGAGGATGTCCCACTGGCCGGGCTCGTGTTGGCCGACGCGGAGGCCTCAAGCGCCCACCACGTCAGCGGTTACCGGGACGAGTGGGTACAGGCCTCCACGCCCCAGGGCGACGGCACGAGTTGGCGTGTCCTGGACACCTACCGGGATCCGGATTGCCCGGCCAGCGCCGAGGCAATCGTCACTGATGGCGGCAACACCGTTCGGCTCATGCCCACCGGCGATGAGTGCGTCTACCAGAACGGTGGCAGGTACTCGCGACCAGTGGGGGTTGGAGGCCCCGGCACCGTGCTCTTCATGGCGGGCAGTACGAGTGCCCGCATCGCCATGCAGGGCCGCGGTTACAGCGCGGTGGCCCTCGGCCTCATCATCGGTACCGACTTCGGGGACGCCCCCGAGTCCTACGGCCGCGCCAGCTCCCTGTTCCAGCCCACCTGGACCGGCGGCCAGATCACCGGCACCACCGATGCCTTCGGCGTAGGCCTGGCCGACATGGGCGCCGCCAACACCCGCCTCGGGGCCTCCATCGACAGCGAGGCCGACCAGAAGTTCTCCGTCGGTGCCGACGGCGACGACACGAGCGGCTTCGACGACGAGGACGGCGTCCAGCTGCCGGACGGCGGCATCCGGACCGAACCGGGCGCCACCCACACCCAGCAGGTCTCCTGCACCGGCCCCGGCCGGGTCGCCGGCTGGGTCGACTGGAACCGCAACGGTGTCTTCGACGAGGCCACCGAGAAGAGCCAGGAGGCGTCCTGCTCCTCGTCCGGCGCCGCGACGCTGAGCTGGACCGTGCCCGACGACGTGGTCCGCTCGGTGAGCGGTGAGACCGCCACGACGTACATGAGGGTGCGCATCACGAACGACAGCGGCACGATGCTGGCCACCGGGAACACCCTCACCGGCGAGGTCGAGGACTACGCGGTGAACGTGCGCGTGCCCACCCTGCGGCTGGTGAAGGCCGTCGACGGCGGTCAGGTGGGCTCCGACCGGCTCCTGGCACCCGAGTCCTGGACCCTGGACGGGTCGACTGGCGGTCAGAGCGTGCTGTCCGGCCAGGGCAGCACCGACGAGAAGGTCGTCCGGACCGGGCGGTACACGATCACCGAGACCACGACCAGTGACCGCGCCGGGGCCTACGAGCTGACCGGCACCGAGTGCGTGACGTCCGAGGGCGAGACCCTCGCCACGTCCGCCACCGACGACGGAGCCACACTCGCCATGAGCGGCTCGGACCGGGTGACCTGCACGCTCACGAACACGGCACGCCCGGGGGGTGTCGAGTGGGACAAGACCGACGCCGCCAACGGCGAGCCCCTGGGCGGGACCGTCTGGACCCTCACCGGCCCGAGCCACCCCGGCGGTATCGACGTCGAGGACTGCGAGGCCGATGACGCGGCCGCCTGCACCGGTCCCGACAAGGATCCCGCCGCCGGCTCCTTCGCGGTGACCGGCCTGAAGTGGGGCACCTACACCGTCATCGAGAAATCGGCGCCGCAGGGCTACGAGCTCAACGAGCAGCAGTACACCGCCACGGTGAACGACGCCAACCTCACCGCGGCCCTGCCCTCGCCCATCACGAACGAGCGCAAGACCGCTGCGGTGGCGTGGTCGAAGGTCGCCGCCGACGGGTCGCCGCTCGGCGATTCGCAGTGGACCCTCACCCCCACCGACCCGGCCGGTGAGGCCGTGAGCGTCGAGGACTGCGCGGCCGATGACGCGGCGGCCTGCACCGGTCCCGACAAGGATCCCGCCGTCGGCTCCTTCCGCGTCGAGGGCCTCACCTGGGGCGTCTACGAGCTCAAGGAGAAGTCGGCGCCCGCCGGGTACATCCTGTCCAGGGCCACCCATGAGGTGCGGATCGAGGCCGCCAACGCGGGGACGACGATCGACCTGGGCAGCTTCACCAACGACATGCACAATCCGCTGGTCGTCCCGCTCACCGGCGGGCAGAGCGCTCAGCTGTTCGCGCTCATCGGCGGCGTCCTGCTGGTCGCCGGCTCGGTGACGGCGGCGGCCCGCAGATACCGGCGGAGCACCCGGGGCGGTGACGCCGCATGAGCCTCACACGCACCCACCACAGCCCGGCCGCAACCAGGCGGCGGGCCCACAGCGACCGGCCCGGTGAGCTGGGCCGGAGAGCGGCGACGGGACCGGCCCGGCCGCTCACCCCAGAACCCACCCCATGCCGTACCGGAGGGCCCGGACGGTTCGAGAGAGAAAGCCAGAAACCCATGCAGACGAACAGACATCCCGCCGGGCGGCGCCTCGCCGCCGCCGTGGGGGTTGTGGCGTTGAGCCTGTCCGGCCTGATCGGCGGTGCCGGCGTCGCCAGCGCCGACCCCAGCTACGGCAACATCGACCAGAACGCCACCGGCTCGATCATCATCCACAAGCACCTCAATGGCGACGGAACCGAGGCGAATCCTGACGGCTCGGGCAACGTGAGCGGCGCCGCGGTCAGCGATGTCACCTTCGCCGCCTACCCGATCACCAGCCTCGATCTGTCGAAGTCCAGCGACTGGGACACCCTGTCTGGGCTCAACGTGCCCGACAGCGCCTGCGCCAACCCGACTGCACCGACCCTGGCGGGCCAGGAGCTGGGCGGCGAGGCCGGCAGCGCCACCACCGGTGGTAATGGCCAGGCCACGATCAGCGGCCTGTCCGTGCGGGCCTATCTGGTGTGCGAGACCGCGGCACCGGCCAACATCGTGCAGAAGGCCAAGCCCTTCGTCGTGACGATCCCCTATCCGTACAACGGCTCGTGGCTGTACGACGTGAACGTCTACCCGAAGAACACCGAGGTCTCCATCGAGAAGACCGTCGAGGACCAGGCCCAGTACGGCTACGGCCTCGGCTCGGTCGTCTCGTTCCCGGTGACCACCATGGTGCCGGCCCTGGAGGACACCTCGAACTTCCAGTACTTCCAGATCAAGGACCAGATGGATGCCAGGTTCTCCGATCTGGCCGTCACGCAGGTGACCCTCGGCAGCGAGACCCTGACCGCGGACACCGACTACACCGTCGACATCACCGGCAACACCGTCACGGTGAAGTTCACCAGCGCGGGCCTCACCAAGCTGAAGAGTGCTGCCGGTCAGCAGGTCAGGGCCGTCTTCCAGGGCAAGGTGACCTCGGTCGGTGACGGCGCCATCAAGAACACCGCCCAGCTCATCACCGACACCGCGTACGGCAGCGTGCCGGACACCCCGCCGGACAACCCGGACCCGGAGAACCCGCCGTCGACCCCCGAGGTGCAGACCAACTGGGGTGACCTCAAGGTGCAGAAGGTCGACGCCGACAGCACCAGCACCGGCCTGGCCGGCGCGATCTTCGAGGTGTACAATGCCACCGATCCCTACGCCGCGGACTGCTCAGGCGCCACGAAGACCGGCGATCCCATCAGGGTGGGCGGCCAGACCCAGTTCACCTCTGGCGCCAACGGCCTGGTGAACATCACCGGTCTGTACGTGTCCGACTCCGTGCACAGCCCCGCCAACGCGACCCAGCGCTGCTACGTGCTCGTCGAGGTCGAGGCCCCAGCCGGCTTCGTCAAGCAGAGCGGCGACATCGGCGTGACCGTCAAGACCGGCACCACGAGCGGCTACGACGTCACCGTCGAGAACGGCAAGCAGGCCGTCCCCGGCCTGCCGCTGACCGGTGCGCAGGGCAAGGTGCTCATGATGATCATCGGCGCCGTCCTCATCCTCACCGCAGCCACCACGGTGGCCGTCCGCTCCCGCAGGGCCACGGCGACCGCCTGAGGCGATGAGCACCCGGCCGATTGAGGACCGGCCGGAGCGACAATGATGTGGTGGGGAGACCCCGGTCTCCCCACCACATCCCCATGATGGGGCAGGTGAGGACAGGAACGGTGATGGCCGACATCAACGACAGTACGGACGAGACGCCCGGGCGCAGGCGCGGCTGGCGCCTGTCGCGGTTCTCGCTGCTCGCCGCGCTCCTCGCCTTCGCCGGCATGCTCGTCTTCGTCTACCCGACGGCGGCCAGCTGGATCTCCCAGTACAACCAGTCGAAGGCCGTCACCGGCTACACGGACAACGTGGCGACCGTCCAGCCCGAGGCCGCCGTGCAGCTGGACCGGGCCCGGGCCTACAACGAGGCCCTCAACGCGGGCGCACAGCTCGAGGCCGGGCTCAACGTGCCGACCGGCGACGGCACGAGCACCGACGACTCGCTCGACTACGACGCCATGCTCACCGCCAACGACGAGGGCCTCATGGCCAGGCTCAAGATCGACGCGATCGACCTCGACCTGCCCGTCTACCACGGCACCTCCGACGAGACCCTGCTCAAGGGCCTCGGCCACCTCAAGGGCACCTCACTGCCCATCGGTGGCGAGGGCACCCACGCCGTCATCACCGGGCACCGCGGCCTGGCCCAGGCCGAGATGTTCACCGACCTGAACAAGGTGACCGTCGGCGACCGGTTCGTCATCGAGGTCTTCGGCGAGGTGCTCACCTACCAGGTGAGCGACACCCAGGTGGTCGAGCCCACCGACACGCAGACGCTCAGCGTGCAGCCCGGCCGTGACCTCGTGACCCTCGTCACCTGCACGCCGCTGGGCATCAACACCCACCGCATCCTCGTCACCGGCGAACGCGTCGAACCGACCCCGGCCGAGGACGTCGCGGCGGCCGGCGCCCCGCCGGAGATCCCCAGGTTCCCCTGGTGGGCGGTCGCCCTGGCGGCCGGCACGGTGCTCCTCGGCGTCTACGTGTGGCGCTCCGGCCTCACGGATCATCCCCGGGGCGGAAAGGGCCGGCGGGCGCCCGAGGGCGGGGACCACGTGCCCGGCCCGGCTCCGGGGCCCGGCTGAACGGGCCTGCGGGCCCGGATCACCTCAACTGATCGCGCGACCATCGGGGGGACACCCCGGCGGCAGGACGCAGGCCTGCTGCGCTGGCGCGGGGGCAGACCGCGAGCCGATCGCCTCGTGCGCCACGAGCCGCTGGAACCGGCCGTGGGGGCTCACGGCGTGAGGAAACGGCCCTGGTCGTCGTCCGCGGAGGCCTGGTTCCTCAGGACGAAGTGCTTCTTCTTCCCGGTCGCGGTCATCGGCAGCTCGTCGACGAAGGCGTAGCGGCGGGGGCGCTTGTAGTTGGCCAGGTCGTCGCTGTCCTTGCAGAACCTGTCGAGTTCGGTGGCGGCTGCCTGCTCGTCGGTGAAGGAACCGGGGCGCGGGACGACGTAGGCCGCCACGAGCTGGCCCCACTCGGTGTCGGGCAGGCCGGTGACGGCCACGGCGGCGACATCCGGGTGCGTCGCGAGGATCTCCTCGACCTGCACCGGGTGGACGTTCTCGCCGCCGGAGATGATCATGTCGTCCTTGCGGCCGACGATGGTGATGGTCTCGTTCTCGTCCCAGGTCGCCAGGTCACCCGGGTAGACCCAGCCGTCACGGAACTTCGCGGCCTGTTCCTCCGGGTTGTCGGCGTAGGCGTAGCCGGCCTTGACCGACCGCATGATGACCTCCCCGACCTCGGTGTTGTCCTTGGCGGCGAGCTCGTCGGGCTCGGCGACCCGGTCGTCGAAGACGCGGACGACGGCGACGTCGTCGTCGATGCAGGCCTGGCCGGCCGTGCCGGGCAGGTTCGTCACGTCGTAGGGGCGCAGGAAGGTGTTCCAGAAGCTCTCGGTGACGCCGTAGCCGTTGCCGATACGCGGGCTGAGCACGTTCTGGTAGCGCACGGCCGCGGCCTTCTCCAGGGGGGCGCCCATCGTGACGATGCCGTGCAGGCTCGACAGATCGCGGGGCTCGGCCTCCTGCACGTCGGCCAGGCGCTCCAGGTTCGTCGGGGCGCCGACCAGGTAGGTCAGCCGGTGCTGCTCGACGGCGTCAAGGACGGCCGCCGCGCTGAACTTCGGCATGATGACGACCTCGCCGCCCACGTAGAACATGGTGTTCGGTCCGGCGCAGTAGTTGCCGCCGCGGTGGAACCAGGGCGACATGTTGAGCGTGCGGTCGTGCGGGTTGACGGGGAAGTGCATGATCACGTCGTGCGCGGTGAGCACCTCGTTGAAGCTGGTCAACGGCACGGCCTTCGGCATGCCGGTGGTGCCGGAGGTGAACAGCCGGCTCGTCTCGTCCCAGGTGGAGCCGTCGGCCGGGGCGGTGAAACCGGGGGCCTCGGCGGCGTACAGCTCGTCGAAGCCGATGGCGCCGGGCAACGGCTCGCCGTCGCCGACGGCGACCAGTACGGGAGGACGGAAGTCGGCCCTTCTCAGGGCGTCGGCGGTCTGGGCCGACTGGCTGGTGTCGTAGACGTAGACGGCCGGGTGCAGCTGGTCGAGCGCATGGGCCGTCTCGCCGGGCGACAGGCGGAAGTTCATCGGGGAGCTGACCGCGCGCAGCCCCTGGGCCGCGACGTACAGCAGGGAGAACTCGGGGCAGTTGAGCAGCTGGTGGGCGATGATGTCACCGGTCCCGACACCGTGTGCGGCCAGGCCCGCCACGAGACGGCCGGTGTCCGCGCCGAGTTGGGCGTAGGTCCAGGTGCGGCCGCTGGGCAGGTCCGTCATGGCGGTTCGGTTCGCGTAACGGTGAACGTTGCGTTCGAAGCCGGCGGCCCAGGTGAATCGTCGCTCGACGACCTCGCGCAGGGCTGCGGTGTCGTAGTCGGTGTTGGGAGCCTCGATGGGTGATGTCGTCATGGGTTCTACTCCAGGCTGGTGGACGTGAGCCGAGGCGGTGGGCGCCCCTCGGTACCTACGGTCGAGTAAGTTCAGGGCCACAGCAAACCTACGCTTCGGTAAGTAACGAGGCAAAGCCTGATCGCTCACAGGGCAGCATTCACAGCCTGCGCACGGGAAGCCGGCGGACCCGGTTCCGACGACCATGCGTCACGCGCCGGCCCCCGGTCCAGACCGTCAGAGCCTGAGCCGGGGGCCGGCGCGTGAGGGAGATGCCAGTCCCGGAATCCGGGACCCTGGCCAGGGGACCTACTGCCCGCTCCTCACCCGGTGGGCCTCGATGAGGCGCCTCTCCTCGGGGCCGATGAAGGCCAGCAGGATCACGGCGACCGCGACGAACGCCACGAGCATGCCGTAGGTGATGTACCAGCCGAAGTGCTCGGCGACGTAGCCGACACCGGTCGAGGCCATCGTCGCGCCGAGCACGTATCCGAACAGGCCGGTGAAGCCCGCCGAGGTGCCCGCCACGTGGGCCGCCGACATGTCGATGGCCTGCAGGCCGATGAGCATGACCGGCCCGTAGATGAAGGCGCCGATGAAGAACAGGTAGACCATGAGCAGCCAGTACGGGGTACCGACCGGGGCCAGCCAGTAGAGGATGAGGAAGACGCCCACACCGGTGAGGAAGGTGATGCCGGTGCGGGTGCGGTTCCCCTTGAAGATCTTGTCGGAGGCCCAGCCGCAGGCCAGCGTGCCGAAGATGCCGGCCAGTTCGAAGAGCGAGAACCCGGCGATGCCCTTGGCCACCGAGACCTCGTGCACCTGCGACAGATAGGTGGGCGCCCAGCTCAGCACGCCGTACCGCAGGGCGTAGACGAAGACGTTGGCGAAGGCCAGGAGCAGCATCGCCTTGTTCCGGAAGACGTGCTGGACGACGATCTGCCAGTAACTCAACTTCTCGAGTTCGCTGGTGTCGGACTCGACCTTGGCCGGGTCGTCGCGGTACTCCTCGATCGGGGGCAGGCCGACCGATGCTGGCGTGTCGCGGATGAGGGCGAAGGCGACGGCCGCGACGACGATCGCCATGACGGCGGGCAGCCAGAAGGCCGCATGCCAGTCGTCGCCGGTCAACGCCAGACCCCACGCCGCGGCGGCGCCGACCCCCATGCCGCCGACGTTGTGGGCGCAGTTCCAGATCGAGGTCTTCCAGCCCCGCTCATTGGTGCTGAACCAGTGCACGAGCACGCGGCCCGCCGGAGGCCAGCCCATGCCCTGGAACCAGCCGTTGATGAACATGACGGTCGCGAACACGGCCAGGGAACTCGACACCGCCGGCACGAAGGCGACCACCAGATTGGCCAGGGCCGACAGGACGAGCCCCAGCGGCATGAAGTAACGGGCGTTCGAACGGTCGGAGATCATCGCCATGAAGAACTTCGAGAAACCGTAGGCGATGAGCACCGCATTGGCGATGAGACCGATGCCGGTCTTGTTGATCTGGCCCCCGTCGAGCAGGATCTTCGAGACCAGCGAGATGTTGTTGCGGATCAGGTAGAAGCCGGCGTAGCCGATGAAGATCCCCATGAACACCTGAAGACGCAGGCGTGGGTAACGGCGTTTCACCTCGTCATCGCCGAGACGTGGGGCCTGGGGCGGTGCGGCCAGCCACGACCGTTTCCTGCCCGGCTGGACTGTCGATGTTGCGGACATGTGTGACTCCCATGGACGGTGCCGCCCGGTCGAGCGGCGCTGCTCGCTCACATCGTCATCGCCGGGCGTTCCCGGAGTCGATCACTCGCGGTAACAGTTGGTCACAGCCCTGTCACCGGGACGAACCCCATGCAGCGCCCCGGCCCCGGCATAAGCCGGCGCCGGGGCGGGGGCTCAGCGGGGGAACAGCCACAACCGGTCGGGGTGGAAGACCAGCCGCGCCGGATCGTGGCGTTCCAGCAGGGGACCCCACAGCTCACCGGTGCCGAGCACCGATCCGCGCTCGGTCTCGATCTGGTACTCCATCCACTCGCCGCGGTAGAACCTGCGCTGGATGACACCGAGCATGCCGCGGGGTTCGGGCTGGCCCATCACCGTGGCCGTCCCGGACGCCGGGACGACGGACAGGGCATTGGGCCGGATGAGCAGGACCGCCTCGGAACCGGCCGTGACCGGAACGGTCGGCGGGCAGGCCACCGTCATCGGCGTGCCGAGCACGTCCACCCGCCGCTGCGAGTCCGATTCGCCCGGACCGAGGACCCGCACGTCCAGGAAACTGGAGGCCCCCATGAACGAGGCGACGAAGGAACTCGTCGGGCGCTGGTAGATGTCCCGTGGCGAGCCCTCGTCGACCACCTCGCCGCGGTTCAGGACGACGATCCGGTCGGCCGTGCCGAGGGCGAGCGGCGTGTCGTGGGTCACGTGGATGACGGTCATGCCCAGGCGCCTGCGCATCTGGTCGATGAGGTCGAGAAGGCTGCTCTTGAGCCCCTGCTCCAGACCCGACAGCGGCTCGTCCAGCAGCAGTACCTCGGGACGTGTCACGAGTGCCCTGGCCAGGGCGACACGACGGCGTTGACCACCGGACAACTGGCGGGGCAGCGCGTCGGCGACACCTGCCAGTCCCAGCCGCAGCAGCATCACCTCGGTCTGGTCCTGCAGATGCGTCCTGGACGCCCCGGCCAGTCGCAGCGGGTAGGCGACGTTGTCGGCCACCGTCCGTTCGGGGAACAGGTTGTCCTGCTGGAACATCGTCGCGGTGGGACGACGGGCCGGCGCGAGAGATGTCACATCCCGGCCGCCGATGAGAACCCTGCCGGCATCGGGGCTGGTCAAACCGTTGATGACCGTCACGAGCGTCGACTTCCCCGAGCCGGAGGGGCCCATCAGGTCGAGCAGTTCCCCCGGGCCCGCCTCGATCGTCACATCGCGCAGGGCCGGCCGTGCCATCCCCGGGAAGGTCTTGGTGATCCCGATCGCCTTCATGCCCGCACCTCGTCCAGTGCCCCGACCCCGGTGACGGTCACCCGGCGCAGCGGGGCGGCCAGCACCGCGGCACAGCCGCCGAGCGTCCCCAGCAGAGCGGCAGACGTCACCGCCAGGGCGCTGGCCCGGCCCAGCTGGCCCGACTCGACGTCGGTGATGAGCCGTGTCGCGAGGAAGGGGGTGTCGGCGCCGTTGAACAACACGACCGGCGCCAGTGAGGTGACGGCCTCGGCGAGCGTGACGATGAGCATCATGGGCATGACGACCGACAGGTGCGGAACGGCGAGGGGGCCGATGATCTGTCGGGGCCGTACGGCGAGGCCGGCGGCCGACTCCGCGGCCCCCGGAGTCATCGAGGCCAGCCGCTGACGAAGCAGGGTGATCATCATCGGCGCCGAGCCGATCGTCGTGATCGTCGCGACCAGCCCGAGCACCACCCACCCCGAGGCCGCGCCCCACAGCGGCCTGCGCCACCAGTGGAGAGCGCCGAGCGCCAGGGGCAGGATCGGGGTGGTCGAGGCCAGCAGCACGCGGGAGATGCTGGCCGGACCGGCGCGTGGGGATATGACCAGCACGGCCAGGGCGATGCTCGTCGCCGCCACCACGGTCACCGCCGACACGAGCAGTGAGTCGGAGACGGCCAAGCGCGTGGTGTCGCTGGTGAACAGCTCGATGTAGTGCCCGCCGGTCAACCCCGCCGTGGTCGTCAGCACCGAGGCGACCGCGCAGACGACCAGCGGCAGCACCTCGACCGAGGCGACGACCCAGGCGGCCGTGACGAGCGCCCAGTCCCCCACCCCCGACGGCCGGACCCGGCGGTGGTGGCGCAGTCGTTCCTGAACCGGCAGGTGATCGCGTCCGGGGACGGCCAGTGCCGCCACGGCGCAGATGGCGAGGAGAACGAGTCCGCAGGCCCCGGCCCCCGGCATGTCGCCCTCGCCGACGGCGGCGTCACGCAGCCGGGTGCTGAGCACCGGGTAGCTGCCGCCCAGCGCCAGCGGATTGGTGATGTCGACCGCCGCGCGGGCCACGAGCAGGAGGAAGGCGCCGGCCAGGGCCCCACGCATGCGCGGCAGCACGATGCGGGTCAGGACGTGGGTCTCAGAGGCCCCCATGTCGCGGGCCTGCTCCACGAGCGCCCGGTCGAGGTTCGAGAGCCCGCCCAGGATCACGAGGTGGGCGAGGGGCAGCAGCGTCATCACCTCGGCGGCGGCCAGCCCGGCGAAACCGTACACCGGAACCGAGTGCCAGCCCAGCAGCCGTGCGGCGAGCCCGTTGTGGCCCCACAGCTGGAGCAGCGCGATGGCCGGGGCCACCGGGGGCATGAGCAGCTGGCTGAGCACCATGAGCTGCAGCAGCCGGCGGCCGCGAAACCTGAAGCGGTGGTGGACGCCGGCCAGCAGCGCGCCGCCAATCGTCCCCGCCAGGCCCGTGACGAGGGCCAGCGTCAAGGTCCCGGTGACCAGACGGTGCTGGTTGACCACGACACCGACCAGGGCGGCACGTCCCTCGGCGGTGAGCGGTACCGACAGAACCGGCCACAGCAGGACGGCGATCACTGCATCGGCGAGCCCCCACAGGACACCGCCGCGCGCCAGGTGCCGCGCGGGAACGCGGCTCGCCGGGATGATGCGTCTCATGACAGCACCTGCCTGTTGAAGCGGTCGAGCAATTCCCTCTGCCGCGCCGCCGCCTCGTCCAGCGGCAACTCGGCCAAGTGCGAGCCGGGCGGCAGGACCAGTCGCTCGTCGCGGGCGAGGTCATCCCTGGCCGGCAGCTGGCTGGAGGCGATTCCCGCGCCGAGGGACTGGCCCTCGTCCGAGAGCATGAAGTCCTCGAAACGCCGGGCCGTCTCCGGCTGGTCGGTGCCGGCCAGGATCGCGATGCCACCGATCTCGTGGCCCGTGCCGTCATCGGGGTAGGTGATCGTCAGCTCGTCGTGGCCCTGGTCGATCTGCTTGGCGCAGTGCTGGGTGAAGGCGATCGCCACGGCCACCTCGCCGCGTGCCGCGACCCCGGAGGGCGCCAGCCCCGAGGACGTGTACTGCAGGATGTTCCGGTTCAGCAGACGCAGCCAGGCCATCGCCGCATCGGTGCCGAGCCTGGCCACCTGCGTCTCCACCATCGTGTAACCGGTGCCCGACAGGTTCGGGTTCGGCGCCGAGACGAGGCCGCGCAGCCGCGGGTCGAGCACGTCACCCCACCGGGTGGGTGCGTCGAGCCCGGCCCGGGCGAGCACGGCGGTGTTCGAGCAGAAACCGAGAACGCCCTGGTAGATACCGGTCCAGGCCCCGGACGGGTCCTTGCGGTCGTCGGGCACGTGCTCGGCGCCGGCCGGGACGTAGGCGGCGAACAGCCCGCGGCCGGCACCCAGCACGTACATCTCGGCGGGCCCGCCCATCCACACGTCGAACTGGTTGTCGTGCTGGCTGACGAGGGTGAGGGCCTCGCCCGCCGAGCGGCGGGCGACGGTCACGTTGACACCGGTGCGCTCCCGGAAGGCGCGGCCCCACTCCTGGCAGAGGTCCTCGATCGAGGAGCACAGCACCGACAGGCGGGGCCCCCGCGCGTGGGCGATGACGTTGACCGCCGAGGCCGCCACGACGAGGCTGATCACGAGCGCGCCGGCGGAGCGGGCGAGCCGTGCCCGCCACCGGGTGCGGTACGGGCCTGTCACGGGGCGTCCTGGTCAGGCATGAGATAGCCCACGCCGCGCACGGTGACGATGAGGGGGCGCCCATCGGTGTCGAGGCGCTGACGCAGCCGGTAGACGGTCGTCTTGACCATCTCGCGGCCACCGGCGTCGGACTCGGTGAACCAGACCTCGTTGAGCAGCCCCGCCCAGGTGACGACCTCGCCCTTGTGCCTGGCCAGCGCAGTGAGCAGGCGCAGTTCGATGTCGGAGATGCGCAGCAGCCGCCCGTTCCACGTGGCGCGGTGCCGTCTGGTGTCGATGACGAGCGGGCCGTTGGTGACGAGGCCGGCCTCGGCGCCGGCCTGCGTGCGGCGGTGGACGGCCTGGGCGCGCAGGGCCAGCTCGCGGGGGCTGAACGGCTTGGTGAGGTAGTCGTCCGCGCCGGCCAGCAGCCCGGCGATGCGGTCATCGGTGCTGCTCTTGGCCGTCAGCAGGATGACGGGTGTCGTGCCCGTCGCCCTGATCCGCTCGCACAGTTCGATGCCCGAGGCGCCGGGCAGCATGATGTCGAGGACGACGATGTCGACCTGCCGGCGGGTGAGGATCTCCCAGGCCTGCTCGGCGGTCGCCGCGGTGAGGCAGGCGAAGCCCTGGGTCTCCAGGGCGAAGGCGACGATCGAGACCATCTGGGCCTGATCGTCGACGACCAGTGCGGTGGGTGCGCTCATGGGGTCTCCTGATCCGCTGCCGGCGGGGGGAGGGACGTGGCGGGGTCCCCCAGCGGCAGAGCGCACAGGATCGAGGTGCCCCGTCCGTCGATGGTGTCGATGAGCAGGCGGCCCCCGTGCGCGGCGATGACACGCTGGGCGACGAGCATGCCCAGGCCGGTGCCGTGCCTGTCGTTCTCGCCGGGCGGTGAGCTGAAGGGCTGGAACAGCCTCGCCCGGTCGCTGTCGGTCATGCCGGCCCCGTCGTCGGTGACGGCGATGACGGCCGTCTCGTCGGCCTCCGACACCTGCACCGAGATGGTCGCGCCCGGGCCCGCGTGGCGCACCGCATTGTTGACGAGGTTCCACAGCGCCTGGCGCAGCAGGGCGGGGTCGCCGTCGAGGCTGATGCGGGCGCCGGTGTTGTCGAGCTCGATGGGGATGCGGGTGAAGTGGCGCAGCTCGGAGACCGCCTGACGCACCAGCGAGCGCACCTCGACGCGCTCGCGGCGCAGGGTGAGCAGCTGGGCCTCGATGCGCGCCTCGGTGAGCATCGTCTCGGACAGCTGCGTCATCTGCGCGGTGTTGTCGGCGATCGTCTCGACGAACTCGCGCTGGCGTTCGGTGAGCGGGCCCGGGGTGCCCTCCAGGAGTAGTTCGGTGGCGCCCCGGATGAGGGCGAGCGGGGTGCGGACCTCGTGGGAGAAGATCTGCGGGCGTTCCATGCGGCGCCGGACGACACTGCGCAGCTGCTCGTTGTCGGCGCGCAGCAGGGTGAGCCGGCGGCGCAGCACCAGGGCGAGGACGCCCGAGCCGGCGCAGGCCACCCCCAGGAGCACGACGGCCCAGACCAGTGCGTGCATGCGGTCAGTATGACGCACCCGGTCGGTGCCGGGTGGGCGCGGGGTTACCCGGTCACGGCGGGCGTGACGTATTCCGTGTCGTCGGTCGGGGCCGGAGACCACTCGATGTCGCCGGCGCATCGGCGGACACCGGGAACAATCCGAGGGAGCCTGTCGCCATACGGGTCCGCGGAGGAATTCGCCAGGCATCCTCCGGCGGGGCGACCGTCATCGACGGAATCCCTGTCCGGCTGTGGTGTGCCAGTGGTGAGGGCCCCGTGAACAATCCCGAGAAGACCGGGGGAGTACTCACGCAAGAGATGTATCGACTCCAGAAAGAGTACAAACAGGGTACATTTGGAGCCAGAGTAAGGAGGATTCTCATGAATCTCGACGCTCGGATCCAGGTGCGGACCAGCCGCGAGCTGAAGGAGCAGGCCACGGAGACGCTCGAGAGCATGGGCATGTCCGTACCCACGGCGATCAACATTTTTCTCCGTCAGGTCGTCCACGAGCAGCGGCTGCCCTTCCAGCCCAGCCTCTTCCCGTACGTGGATGCGATCCGTGAGGCCGAGGCCGAGCCTGTCGTCGACGTCAACGGCATCGACGAGATGATGGATCTCATTGATCATGCGTAGGATCGCCTACCGGCCTGCCTTCCTGCGTGATGTGAAGCGACTCAAGCGCAAGCACTACGACATGAACGCCCTCAAGACCGCCATCCAAGCGGTCGATGCTCAGGAGACAGACTGGCTGAGGAGCCATCGCGGCCACCAGTTCACGGGTCCTCTCTCGAACTACCGCGAATTGCACATCACGGCCGACTGGCTGCTGCTTTACACCATCGATCCTGATGATGGAACCCTCATCTTGAGCCGAACCGGAAGCCACGACCAGCTCCTGTGACCTCGTGCGTCTCGGCTTCAGCATGGTGCTGCAAGTCGTCCCGAGCGGCATCGCCGGCTTCTCATGTTCGTCGCGTTCCGCGGCATCCGAGCAGAAACCCTCTTGCCGGGCGCTCCGGGCCATGAGCGAGGATGGAGCCATGACCGACGCAGCTACCAGCCCTGTCCGGATAGCCGTCCTCACCTCGGGTGGTGACGCACCTGGCATGAATGCCGCGGTACGCGGTGTCACGCGCACCGCGATGAGCCGCGGTGCCGAGGTCTTCGCCGTCTACGAGGGCTACCAGGGCCTGGTCGACGGCGGCGACGGGATCCGGCGTTTCACGTGGAACGACGCCGGCAACATCCTGGGCAAGGGCGGCACGGCCATCGGAACGTTCCGCTCGAAGGACTTCCGCACCCACGAGGGTCGGGTCGAGGCCGCGAAGAACCTCGTGGAACGCGGCATCGACCGTCTCGTCGTGATCGGCGGCGACGGTTCGCTGTCCGGCCTGGACGTCTTCCGCACCGAGTGGCCGACGATCATGGAGGAGCTCGCCGACGCGGGACGGATCAGCGCCGAGATGGCGGCCGGGCACCCCGCCCTCATGATCGCCGGCCTGGTCGGCTCGATCGACAACGACCTGGTGGGCACCGACTCGACGATCGGCGCCGACTCGGCCCTGCACCGCATCGTCGACGCGATCGACGCCATCACCGCCACCGCCGCCAGCCACCAGCGCTGCTTCGTCATCGAGGTGATGGGCCGGCACTGCGGCTACCTGGCCTTGATGAGCGCCATCGC
This sequence comes from Propionibacterium ruminifibrarum, assembly GCF_900289195.1. Classification (GTDB taxonomy): domain Bacteria; phylum Actinomycetota; class Actinomycetes; order Propionibacteriales; family Propionibacteriaceae; genus Propionibacterium; species Propionibacterium ruminifibrarum. The sequence continues at coordinate 38,535 of NZ_OMOH01000008.1, read as the reverse complement.
CGGTGGTGCCGACTATGTGCTCATCCCCGAGCTGCCCCCCGCCGAGGGCTGGGAGGAGCAGATGTGCGCGGAGCTGCGCCGCGGTCGTGCGGCCGGCCGCCGCGAGTCGATCGTCGTCGTGGCCGAGGGCGCGCAGGACCGCAACGGCGACCCCATAACGAGCGAGTACGTGCGTGCCACGATCAGTCGCATCAACAACGAGGAAGCCCGCCTGACAAACCTGGGGCACGTGCAACGCGGCGGCAAGCCGAGCGCCTACGACCGCTGGGCCAGCACCTGGCTGGGCTACTCGGCCGCCCTCGAGGCGCTCACCGCGACCCCGGCGACGGAGGGCGTGGTGCTGGGCATCCGCGGCTCCGGCATCGTGCGGCTGCCCCTCGCCGAGGCCGTTGCCAGGACCCGGCGCGTGCCCGAGCTCATCGCCGCCGGCGACTACGAGGCGGCGATGGGTCTGCGCAACGAGGACTTCACCGACATGGCCCGGCTCTTCGAGGAGCTGACCCACCCGCACCGCGTCACGGCGACCGAGGACTCGCCGCGCGTGGCCATCCTGCATGCCGGGGGACTGGCCCCCGGCATGAACACCGCGGCCCGCGCGGCCGTGCGCCTGGGCATCGCCCGCGGCTACACGATGCTGGGTGTCCAGAACGGCTTCACCGGGCTGCTGCGCGGCGCGATCTCCGAGCTCAAGTGGGAGGACGTCGAGGGCTGGGCCGGTGCCGGCGGCGCCGAGCTGGGCCTGCGCCGCGACGTGCCGAGTGTCGAACAGTTCTACGCGATCAGCCGCGCGCTGGAGGACCACCGGGTCGACGCGCTCATGGTGGTCGGCGGCTGGAACGCCTACCAGGCGGCCTATCTCATGCAGGGCGAGACCGACCGCTACCCGGCCTTCCGCATCCCGATCGTCTGCGTGCCCGCGACGATCGACAACAACCTGCCCGGCAGCGAGGAGACGATCGGCGCCGACTCGGCGCTCAACGAGATCGTCGACGACATCGACCGCATCAAGCAGTCCGGCGCCGCCACGACCAGGGCGTTCGTCGTCGAGACGATGGGCCGGCGCTGCGGCTACCTGGCGCTCATGGGCGGCCTGGCCGGCGGCGCCGAGCGCATCTACCTCAACGAGGACGGCATCAGCCTCGACCAGCTCAACCAGGACGTGCGCTGGCTGCGCGACTCCTTCGGCCGCGGCCGCCGCCTGTTCCTCGCGGTGCGCTCCGAGATGGCCTCGGCCGAGTACACCACCGACTTCCTGGGGCGGCTGTTCGAGGGCGAGAGCCACGGCCTGTACGACGTGCGGACGAACATCATCGGTCACGTGCAGCAGGGCGGCGAACCCAGCCCGGCCGACCGGCTGCTCGCCACGCGGATGGCCGCCGCCGCTCTCGACGTGCTCGCCGACGAGTTCGACGAGGAGGAGCCGGTGCCCCGGTACATCGGCCTGAAGGGCGGCCGGATCGAGAACTATCCGCTGGCGCACATGACCGAGCACGTCAACACCGTGAAGCGCCGGCCGCGCAAGCAGTGGTGGATGGAGCTGCGTCCGATCGTCGCCGCGGTGGGCAGGGAACCCTCGGCGTGACACCCCGCCGTCACCCTCCGGCGGCGCTCAGGCCAGGCGGGCCCTCCGGCGGCCCTCCATCACCTCCTGCAGCAGGGCGACGGTCTCGTCGGTGAGGTCGGTGCTGGTCTGCCGGGCCGTCCTGGTGATCTGCAGGACGAGGCGTTCGGCCTCGGGCCGGTTGCCGGCCAGGTGCTCGGCGCGCAGCAGCATCCCCATGAGCTGCTCGTCGCCGGGCGCTGCGGCCAGGGCCGTGCGTGCGGCGTGGCCGGCCTGCTCGTACTCGCCGCGGCCGAGCCGGCGGCCGGCCAGTTCGACGCCGATGTCACGGATCGTCGAGATCATGTCGAGGCGCATCTGCTCGGCCCACGCCCACTCGCCCGGCGCGGCGTCGGCCAGCGGGGCGCCCCGCACCAGCGCCAGCCCCTGCTCCAGCGCCGTGTCGCTCACCCGGTTGACGCCCGGCGTGACGAGCAGCTGCAGCTGCTCCCAGTCCGAGGTCACCTGCGGGTGCAGGCTGATGTGGCCGCTGTAGGCGTCGGGCAGGTACGGCTCGCCGTCCTCGTCCGAGCCCAGCCAGGCCCGCAGGCGTGACATGTTGGAGCGCCGGGTCGTGTCGGCCACGAGGAGCTCGCGGGTCATCTGGACCGCGGTGCCGGCCGGGTGCGCCAGGATCCAGGCGCAGTACTCCAGGCACTGACGCACGGCCCGGGCCGGGCGCCGGCCCTGCGCGCCCGACAGCTCGACGGGCCCGAGCAGACGCAGGAACGGGGTACGGGCTGTGTGGGCTGTCGGGCTGGTGGCGGGCGGCACGGTGGACTCCTGGCTGGGCGCGGGTGCGGTACCCCTGTTGCGCAGGGGCACGATGTCGTCGGGGAGGTCGGTGTCGGTGGTCCACCACCAGGCCTTCGTGTAATCAGTGCTGTCGGCCGTCTCGAGGAGGTCCTCGATGCCGCGGCGAGCCGGAGCCATGACGAGTTCCGGGGCGAACTCGAGGCCGTCGAGACCGGCCCGGTGCTCGCCCAGCTCGAGGGCTGCCCGCTCGCCGGGGAGGGGCGGGGCGACGGCGCAGACCCCGATCCGGGTGAGCTCGTCGGCGCCGAACGGGCAGGGCTCGTCGAGCAGCAGGACGACCGGCTCCCACGCCTCGCCCGTACCGGGGTCGCCCACCGGTCCGGGTACGGTGTCGTTCTCGCCGCCGGACAGTGCCGCGGTGCGTTCGGCGACGAGACGCGCCGCGTCGCGTCGCAGCCGCGTCCGGTCCTGCGCCGTCACGATCCGCGGGCTGTCCAGGCACGAGAGCCAGGCGCAGCCGGGGCCGGCCCGCACCTGCACCGCGGGAGCCGACTCGTCGGCCAGCTGGATGGCCAGCCCGGCCCGCAGGCCGTCCGCGAGATCGGCGTGCGCGGCATCGACGGTCAGCACGCCACGGGCCATCAGGTCGACGTGCACCGGGGTGCCGTCCGCCGAGCCGAGCAGCACCGGCACGGAGCCGCCACCGGGGCCGGCCGCGGCATGGCTCGTGGGGCCGGCCGGGTCCTCCTGGTCGGTGGCCGGCGCCGGCGCGGGACCGGACCTGGACGCGACAGCGGCCAGGGCAGCCTCGGCGCGGCGCCCGCGCTCACCGATCTGGGGGCAGCGCCGGCCGACCGGTCGGGCGTTGAGCTGCCAGCGACGCCGGACGGCCAGCGTCATGAGGACCACGGCGGCGGTCGTCGCCCCGATCGGGCCGACGGTCCGCAGCAGCTGGTCGGACACCGCCTGCTCGTCGGCGAGCGGTCGGGCGGGGTCGTCTGGCTCGGGGACGCCGTCTGGCCGGTCGACGCCGGCAGCGCCGTCCTGGTGGCCCGTCGCACCGGCCGGGGCGACGGGCGTGGCGCCGTCGCCCGGACGGGTGCCCTCTGCCGACGTGCCATCGGGGACGCCGCCGCGGGCGGGGGGCGGTGCCTGCCCGGACCGGCGGGCCGGGTCCTCGTCCGGCTGTCCGCCCCGGTCGCCCTGGGTGGGACGGGCGCTGCCGCCCCGGTCGTCGGGGACGGCGAGCACCTGGCCCGGGTGGATGAGCGACGGGTCGGGGACGTCGGCCCGGTTCAGGTCGGCGATGCGCGGCCATTCGGCGCCGTCACCCAGTTCCTCACGGGCGATGGCCCACATGCTGTCGCCCTCGTCCACCTCGACGGCGTACGTGCCGTCCCCCGTCGCCGCGTCGGGGTCGTCGACGCGGTGGGAGAACTGCTGGGCGGCGGTCCTCCCGACGGCGGGCCGGGCGCGGTCGTCGGCGTCGGCCGGGTCCGGGATCTCGAGCGTCGTGCCCGGCTGGAGCCGGTCGAGGGGTGTGAGGACGGTGCCCTGGTTCGCCTCGACGATGCGCCGCCAGTCCGCGCCGTTGCCGTAGTAGCGCTCGGCCAGGGTCCACAGGTCGTCGCCGTCGGCCACCGTGTGCAGCAGAGCCTCCCGGGCGGGCGCGGCTGCGGCAGGGGCCCCGCCCGATTCGGCGGGCCGGTTCCCCGGCGCCGCGGCGGGCGGGTCCGCCACCGGCCCGCCTGGGCCGGTATGGCCCGGCGCCGGGTGCGCGAGGGTGACGAGACCGGCGATGGAGGCGACGAGTACGGCGGCCAGCGGCGCGAACAGCCGGGCACCCGGCAGGTCGATCCGTACCGCGCCGCGCGTGATCACCCGGATCGTCTCTGAGACGAGGGAGGCGAGCAGGAGCAGCCAGGCCAGCCAGCCGAGCACGGTGAGGGCGACGAGGACGAGCGATCCGTCGTCGGGGTGCGAGAACAGCCGGGTCCACCGGATCCGGCCGAGCAGGTCGAGCCGCCCCCATCGGGCGAGCGCCCACGCCCCGCCCGGGACGAGCGCGACGAGGATGATGAGTGCCGTGGCCCTCGCGAGGAGTCTTCTCATGGCTGCCGCCCCCTGTAGCTGTCGAGTCGGGAGCCGGCGCGCCCCTCCACGGTCAGCGCACCGGGCATGGGGACCAGGAGGTCGGTGAACGGCACCTGGCACGAGACGTCGACGGTGACGTCGCCGTCGCCGGTCGGGGCCGAGAAGGCCGAGGCGTCGACGTGGACCACCGGGCTCGTGCAGATGCTCCGCATGGTCGCCAGGTCGGAGTCGACCACCGCTGCCGCCGACAGCTCGGCCTCGGCCGCGCTGCGCGCCAGGCTCGCGGCGCGCGCCCCGGCGGCGGCCGCCTCACGCACCTGCGAGCGCACCGACCACAGCCGCCATCCGGCCGTGACCAGGGCGATGACGAGGACGGCGGCGGGCACGACCACGACCAGCTCAAGGCTCGCCGATCCCCGCTCATCGCCCGCTCGGCTCGGGCGGTGCCGCCGGGCTCCGCCCGAGCGCTGGGGCGGTGCCCCTGCTGCGTGTTGCTGGCTCATCGTTCCTCCCTCGATGGCTCTCGTCGTGGGCGCGGTGGGCTCAGCCGTGCTCCGTCGCCCGCGTCGCACTCGCCCCGACACGTGCCAGTCCGAGGTCGAGGGCGAGCGGCACACGCGCCTCGACGTTCACGGTGACCCGGCCCGTGCCGGTCTCGACCGTCACGGCCACCTCGGCCAGTTCGCCGGTCATCGACCGGGCGATCCGCTCGGCCTGGCCGAGGTCCTGCCCGGCCAGGGCCTGGCTCTCGGCCGCCGTCATCGCCGCCTGCTGAACGGTGCTGCGGGCGTGCAGCCAGATGCCCGCGTCGATGACGCCGAGCAGCGTGAGCATCACCACGGGGGCCAGGACGGCCCACTGGGCCGACTGGCTGAGCCCCCGCTCGTCGTGGCGGTCCGTCCGGCGGTTCACGGCCGCCCGCCTCACGTGGGCATGTGCGCCGTGACGTAGGCGCGGACGGCGGCCACGACGACACCGGCGACGGCCACCGCACCGGCCAGCAGGACGGCGTTCTCGGTGGACTGCGACAGGCCCCGCTCGTCCCGACCGGGGGCCGGGGCCGGGCAGGTGAGGACGCCGACGAGCAGCATCACGGCGCGTGACAGGGATGCCGGGAGTCGTTGTTTCATGGTGCTCTCCTTCTGGTGGGACGGTCCGGGGACGTCGTGGCTCGGACCGGGCGGGTGGGTCAGGCCAGGCCGGCGAGCCTGAGCAGGGGTGGTGCGATGAAGGCCAGGCCGAAGATCATGACCGGCAGCGCCATCCAGACGGTCATGCGTTCGCTGGTCTCCTGGGCCCTCGTGCGTTCGGCGGCCAGGTGGGCGTCGCGCAGCTCCTCGGCGCGGGCCGCCAGGGGTTCGGTGAGTGCGGCGCCCTGCTCGTCGAGCTGCATGATGTCGGCCAGGTCGCCCAGCGCCGGAAGCCTCAGCTCCCCGGCCAGGGCGCGCAGCCCCGACCACGGGGCCCGCTGCTCCAGGGTCGCCTGCGCCAGGACGCCGCGCACCCGCCTGAACAGGGGTGTGGCCGAGACAGCGGCGGCGGCCTCGAGGGCCTGGGCGCCCGAACGGTTCGACATGCGTTCCAGCAGCACCAGGTCGAACAGGGTGAGCAGTGCCTCGTCGGCGTCGTAGCGGATGCGGTCGGCGCCCCGGCGCAGCGCCAGGTCCGGCCAGTACCAGCCGGCGACCGCCGCGACGACCGAGAGCCCACCCGTCGGAGCCGGCAGGGGGGCTCCCATGAGGGCGCTGAGCGCGACGAGCAGCGCCGGGGTGGCCAGGCCGGCGAGGGCGAGCACGATCTTCTCCGCCACGAAGTCACCGATCGAGCGGTCATGCAGCCCCAGCAGGCCGATGGTCCGGGCCCCCAGCGGGATGTGCAGGTGCGTGTAGGCCCGCGCCCCCAGCCGTTCCAGGGAGCTGTCCGCGTCGTGCACGAGGTCGGCCGGGGCCGGTGCCTGCTCGGCGCCCCCGTCGAGAATGGCGAAGGCGTCGCTCATGCGCACGGTCCGCCGGCACGAGCCGAGCAGCACCCAGAAGAGCCCGGCCCCGAGGAACAGACCGGCCATGGCGGCGACGACGAGGGGCTCAACGACCACGGCGACCACCCGCCGACTGCAGGATGCGTTCACGGCGCCGGGGACGGGCCACCACGCGCAGCATGAGGAGCGAGGCCAGGTAGGCGGCCAGCAGCAGCGCGCCGACGAGTTGCCCGGCTCCGCTCCCGTAGGGCGCCAGGTAGCCCGGGTTCACCAGCGCCACACCGGCCAGCACGGTCACGGTGATGGCCGTGACCTGGCGCACGACGACCCGCGGTTTCGCCCGTTCCGCCTCGATCTCGCGCAGCGCGGCCAGGCGCCGGCGGGTGTGCTGGCCGAGGGCGCGCAGTGCATCGGTCGAGCCGACGCCGCCGCGCCGGGCGGCGACGATGAGGGCGGCGACCACGGCATCGGCGTCGGGGCTGTCCAGGTCGTCGGCCATGGCGCGCAACGCCTCGTCCAGCGTCCAGCGCGCATCCAGCCTGGCGATCACCGCGTCCACCGGCGCGCGGAGCAGCGGGGGCAGCTGGGCGCGGGTGGCGCGGATCGCGTCGGCCGTCGACTTGCCCGTCGACACCGACCCGATCAGCAGGCGGACCCACCGGTCGAGTGCCTCGAGGACGGCGACGTCCCGGTTCGCCGGGGCGGACAGCAGCGGCGGGAGCACGATGACGAGGGCCGGCAGGCCGGCCAGGACCAGCGGCTGGCGGGTGAGTGCGAAACCGGCGAGCCCGCAGCCACCGGCAGCGATCACCTGGAGCCGGCGCGCCCGCGAGGACGTTGTCCACCATGACACGCACCGTGTCCACAGCCCTGTTGACAATGCTGTGGACAAGCGGTTCTGTTGCGCGGGCGGGCCGACACGAGCCGCCGGGAGGGCGCCCCGGGCGGCCGTGGCCACGCCCATGACCAGCAGTGCGGCGGAGGCCGCGGCGAGCGGGCTCATGGCAGCCCCCGGTCGCCGGCGGGCCTCGTGTCGGTGAAGGGTTCCAGCTCGGCGAGCAGTTCCTCACCGGGGTCGAAGACCGTGGGGACACCGGTGCGGTCGGTCCGGTACACCAGGTGCGTCACCGGGCGGTCGTTCTCGACCGCGCCCGTCAGGGCACGGATCTCGCTGATGAACCGGCGCCTTCCGCCGCCGCGCCAGCTCTCGTCCAGCAGCTGGACATGAACGAGCAGGCGGATGTTGTGGGCGATCTGGCGGTAGGCCTCGTCGAGGCGCAGCACTCCGCCGGCGGCGACCCTTGCCGCCAGCCGGTCCATCGTCGCCGCAGCCGAGTGGGAGTGCGTCGTCGTGAGGGCGCCCGCACCCGACTGCATCGCCTGCACCATCGCGCCCGCCTCGTTGCCGCGCACCTCGCCGACGACCAGCCGGGTGAGGTTCTGGCGCAGGGCCTCGGGGATCAGGTCGGCCACCGTGTACTCGCCGATGCGGCGGCCGTCGACCACCTCGCCGAGCCCGATCGTTGCCTGGAGCGCCACCATGTTGCGCCGGCGTGGCTGCAGGTGGGTGAGCAGCTCGTAGTCGGTTTCGAGGGTGCCGAAGCGCTCGGTGTCCGGGATCGCGTCGACGAGCGCCCTCAGCAGGGTCGTCTTCCCGGCGCCCTGGTCGCCCGAGATGACGATCGACAGGCGGGCCAGGACCGCACGGCGCAGCAGGTCGGCGACCTCGCGGGGCATGAGTCCGCCGGCCGCCAGTTGCCCGAGACCGATGTCGGTGAGCAGGTGCTGGCGGATGATGACCGAGGGCCGGTCCGCCAGCCCGAACCCGACGGCGTGCAGTCTGAAGCGGTCGCCGATCGCCACGGTGATCGTCGGGTGCGCGTCGTCGAACGGCCGGGGCGGGTGTGCGTTCTCCCCGAGGAAACGCACTGCCGCGACGAGTTCCTCGTCCGAGTCGGCCACCGGCTCCAGCTCGCGGCGGCTCCCGTCACCGAACTGGGCGACGACGTTGTCGAAACCGTGAATCTCGATGTTCTCGGCGTCGGGGATGTCGAAGACCGGCTGCATGCGCCCGTAGCCGAAGACCGCGTCCTCGACCGCCTTCGCGTAGCGGTTCTCGAGCGCCAGCGGCCACAGGGCCTGACCGGAACGGTTCAGCTCGTCGGCGTGCTCGTGGACGACCCGGGTGATGATCGAACGGCCCATGAGGCGCCGGTCCTCTGGCGCCATCGGGCGCCGGTGCTCCTGCTCCCACTGCCCCTGGCGCTCGGTGATGAGTTCGGACGCGGTGGCCCGCAGGGCGATGACGACCTGCCAGTCGGGCTTGGCGTCCTCGGCGAGGACCGGCCCCTGCCGACCCGGGCCGTCGTCGTCCACGCCTCGCCCGGGTCCGGACTGTGCGCCGGCCGGCCCCGGCAGACCTCGGGCGGCCCGAGGCCGCTCGGGGTCCTGGGGGAGGCTCTGCTCGCGCAGCGCTCGTGCCGCCCAGCCCGCCGGGGGAGGGGTGGTGCGCAGCCCCGAGAACGCCTGACCGAGTCCGAGGCCGGGCAGGTCGGCGGGGCCGGGCCGGGTCGTCTCACGCGCGCTCATCGCGACTCCCGGTGGTGTCACCGGCGGCGGCCCCCGGTCGTGGCGCACGCGCCGGGCCGGCCGCGGAGGCGAGCGCGGAGGCCGCCGCCCGGGCGCTGCGCATCAGCCCCCGCTGCTCGAAGCGCCGGGGGGCCGGCAGGCCATCGCTCAGCACCGCCGCCTGCTCGGGCCGCCAGCCGATGTCGGCCACGACGGCCAGGCCGAGCTGGTGGGAGATCTCGGCGTTGCCATACGGCATGCCTGGGCCGACGACCAGGAAACCTGGCTGCGCTCCGGCCCCGGCGTCAACGATCGCGTCACGCAGCCCGTCCAGGTGCAGGCGGGCGGCGGCCAGCGAGCGCAGGGTGCTGCGGACCACGACGAGTACCGCGTCGGCTGCGGCCAGCAGCGGGCGGGGCAGGCCGGTGCGTCCGATGCGTCCGGCATCGACGACCACGTCGACACCGCTGCCCGACAGCGCCGCGAGGGCCTCGGCCAGCTCTGCCCAGACCGGTTCGAAGACGACGGCCGAACCCGGGTGGGTGAAGCCGGGCAGGAAACGCCGGGACGGGCCGCGATCCCGGGCCGTGCCGTCCGGCCCGTCGTGGCCGGGGCCGAGGAGGTCGACGGTGCGGCTCCACAGCAGCGGCGCCACCGGCTGCAGCTCCCGGTGCGCCTGGGCGAGGTCGACGAGCCCGCGGGAGGCGAGCGGGGCCGCGTGCAGCCAGCCGGCCTGCACCGCCTGGGCGGGGTCGCGGTCGCAGTCGACGAGCAGCACGCTGCGCGGCCAGCCGAGCGCCAGGGCCAGGGCCGAGGTGGTGACGCCGGGCGAGCCGGTCGCCGAACACAGCAGGACGAGGACCATCAGGCACCGCCGGTCTGCACGACGACAAGACGATCCACGGCGGCCAGGGCGGCCAGGTGCAGTGCGATGTCGGAGGCCACCTGCACGTCGAGCGACCAGGAGCCGTCACTGGCCTGGGTCGGGGTGCCGACGACGGTGCCGGGTGTCTGCTCCCTGGTGAACTCGGCGTCCGGGTCGTCGTTCGGCGCCGGGGCGGTGGCCAGGATCACGCCCGCCCCGGGCGTGAGGGTGCCCGGCACGCGCCCGGCGGGCAGGTGGAGGCCGACCACCGAGAAGGCCTCGTCGATCCGCGGTTCGCCGATGGAATCGGCCGCGACGACCGATCCCGCGGGAAGGTCGACGAGTGCCGTGCGCCCGATGAGGGCGTCGATGTTCTCGGCGGGCACGGTGGAGACCCCCGCCGCTGCGCCGATGCTCGTCGTGGTGAGGGCGGCGGCGTCGACGGGCTCGCCCTTGGTCAGTGCGCGGGCGGCGACGACCACCTGCTGCGCGTGGGTGGTCTGCTGCCAGGCGAGCGCACAGCCCAGACCGCCGAGACACGCGCAGAGAACACCGATGAGGATCAGCCGCGGGCTGCGGCGGGCACGCAGCGAGGGACTTGCCGTCCGCTGCCTGAACGCGGGCCGTGGATGTGCTGGAGCCATGGGGTGGGCCTTTCGCCGGGGATCACCGTCGATCCCGTGGTCGAAAGCCAACCCGCCACGCCCGTCGGGCCACAAGGGTTCTGGCCGAATGTGGACAACTGCCCGGGCGCTCGGCACCGGCTCGGGGAACGCCTGAACCGTCCGGACGCCTTGCTGCACGCCCCGTCCCTGCCCATTCGCGCCCACCAGGCAGGCAGGGGATCCGGCCCCGGGCCGACTCCGGGACAATGTGGGGGCACGCCGTCATCAGGAGTTCTCCCACATGTCCGAAACCGCCACCACCGCACAGGTGAAGGACCCAGTCGACCAGGTGCCCCCGGTGGGCAAGCTGGCCGTGCTCGGGGTCCAGCACGTCCTGGCCTTCTACGCCGGCGCGGTCGTCGTGCCCCTGGTCATCGCCAGCGGCCTCGGCCTCGACTCGGCGACCACGATCCACCTCATCAACGCCGACCTGTTCACCTGCGGCATCGCCTCGATCATCCAGTCGGCGGGCCTCGGCCCGCGGATCGGTGTGCGCCTGCCCCTGCTGCAGGGCGTCACCTTCACCGCGGTGAGCCCGCTCATCGCCATCGGCCTGGCCAACGGCGGCGGTGTCGCAGGGCTCGGCGCGATGTACGGCTCGATCATCGCCGCGGGCCTGCTCACCTTCCTCGCCGCGCCGCTGTTCGCCAGGCTCCTGCGTTTCTTCCCGCCCGTGGTCACCGGCACCCTGCTGACGATCATGGGCACCACGCTGATGAACGTCGCCGCCTCCGACATCGTCTCGTGGGGCACCAACGCCACCGCGGGCCAGGACGTCGCCGCCCTGACCGTCCGCGGCCTGTGCTACGCCCTCTTCACGCTCGCCGTCATCGTCGCCGTGCAGTGGCTGTTCAAGGGGTTCGTCGCCACCATCTCGGTGCTCATCGGCTTGGTCGTCGGCACCCTGGCGGCCCTCCTGCTGGGCGACGCCGACTTCTCGGCCGTCGGCTCCTCCGCCGTCATCGGGGTCACGACGCCCTTCTACTTCGGCCTGCCCAGGTTCACCGTGGCCGGCATCATCTCCATGGTCATCGTCATGGCCATCACCGCCGTCGAGACCACCGGGGACGTCTTCGCCACCGGCGAGGTCGTGGGCCGACGCATCACCTCCGAGCACATCGCCAACGCCCTGCGCGCCGACGGCCTGTCCACGCTGCTCGGCGGCATCCTCAACTCGTTCCCCTACACCTGCTTCGCGCAGAACGTCGGCCTCGTACGCCTGTCGCGGGTGAAGTCCCGGTGGGTCGTCACCGCGGCCGGCGGCATCATGATCGTCCTGGGCCTGCTGCCCAAGGCCGGCGCCGTCGTCGACTCGATCCCCGCCCCGGTCATCGGCGGCGCCTCGCTGGCCATGTTCGCCTCCGTCGCCGTCGTCGGCATCCAGACCCTGCAGAAGGTCGACCTGCACGACAACCGGAACTCCGTCATCGTGTCCACCTCGATCGGCCTGGCACTGCTGGTCACCCTGCAGCCCCAGCTCGCCGAGATGGTGCCCGGCTGGCTCCAGATCTTCTTCGGCTCCGGCGTCACCCTCGGCGCCATCGTCGCGATCGTCCTCAACGTCCTGTTCTTCCACGTCGGCCCGCACCGCACCCCCGACGTGGCGGTCAGCGACGGCCGCAAGATCAGTCTCGAGGCCGTCAACCAGATGAGCGAGGCCGACTTCGTGTCGACCTTCGGCTCGCTGTTCAGCGGCTCCACCTGGCCCGTCGAGCGCGCCGGGCAGGCCCGCCCGTTCGCCTCGGTCGGCGCCCTGCGCGAGGCCTTCGAGGAGGCCGTCCTCACCGCGAGCCCGGCCGATCAGAAGGCCCTCGTGAGCGGCTACTACGACATCGCCGAGCTCATCGACGAGGGGCAGGGCGACCGGCAGGCCCAGCTCGACACCGGATCCATCGCCCTCGACCGCATGGACGACGTGCAGCGCAGCGAGATCGCCGCCGCCTCGGCCGCTTACAGTGAGCGTTTCGGTATGCCGTTGGTCGTGTGCGTGGCCAATCTTGCTTCGCGGGAGCAGATGATCGCCGACGCCTGGCGTCGGGTTGAGCACTCGCCCGAGTTCGAGCGCCGGGTGGCGCTGGGTCAGGTCGTTGACATCGCCGAGAACCGTTTCGACAAGCTCGTTGCGGACGCGAACCCGGTGCGTACCGCCTGGGCCCGCAAGTTCGAGCAGCTCGACAACTGAACCGCGGTCGCCGGGATGACGCCTGGCATCCCCGGTCGCCCGCCGATCCCGCGTCTGCGGCGGGGCCCCGTCCGTGGGACCGGTTCTCGCCCGACGGGCCTCAGCCGTGCTGCCCGGGGTGCCTCTCGTCGGGGTCGTAGGGGCCCTGCGTCGTGCCGGGCGAACCGTCGGTACGGGTCCAGGCCACGACGAGCCGGTCGGCGGCGCCGAAACGCCCGAGGTGCCGGCCCACGACCTCCTCGAAGCGGTCCAGGTCGGTGGCCGTCAGGTCGAGCACGAGCGCCGCTTCCTCGCCGGTGAGCGTGCAGACCGCGTCGGTGCCCGGGAAGGCGATCGAGCCGGTGCCGGCCTCCTCGTCCCAGCTCGCCTCACAGCGGCGGCTCATGTGACTCGCCAGCTGCCTGGCATACCGTCCGGGGCGCCCGGTGGCTACCCGGGCCTGTGCTGTTGCCATGTGTCACTCCTTGTCGGGATGTGATGTCTCAGGCGCGACTGGTGCCGGCCCCGGCCGGATCGTCGAAGGGCACGGTGGCGCCCACGAGACGGGCCAGGGCGGCGATCACGCCGGTGACCACCATGATGCCCGCTACAGGCAAGGCTCCCCTTCCTTCAAGGACGCTCAACGCCGACGAGACGACGGCCGCCATGCCGAACTGGAAACCGCCCAGCAGGGCACTGGCCCGGCCGCTCGCGCCGGGCACGGCCGACATGGCGAGGCTCGTCGAGTTGCCCAGGTTGAAGCCGCAGCTGCCCACCGCGATGGCCAGTGGCACGAGGATCCACCGTGCCGGGGCGCCGGTGAGGACGATGGCGAGCACGCCCGCCACGCCGATGATCGTCAGGCACAGCCCGATGGACAGCAGCCGTCCCGGGCCGTAGTGGCGCACCAGGCGCGCCGAGCAGGTGGAGCAGCAGGTCAGGACCATGGCGTTGAGCCCGAACAGCAGGCCGTACTGCAGCGAGCCGAAGCCCAGCACCGACTGGTAGAGGAACGAGGAGCCCGAGATGTAGGCCATCAGCGTCGAGAACGAGAAGACGAAGCAGACGGCGTGGGCGACGAAGCGCCGCGACCCGAAGCACGGTCCGGCATCGGGGGACGCCGCCCGTTCCGCCCGGATCTCGGCGCGGCGCGCGGTGGGCAGCGACTCGGGCACCAGCCAGGCGGTGAGGGCCAGCGTGACGAGCGAGACGACGACGATGAACCACATCGGCACGCGCCAGCTGCCCGCCGCCAGCAGCAGCGAGCCGAGGAAGGGCGCGATCACCGGGACGACGCCGTTCACGAGCATGACGAGGGTGAAGCTGCGCGCGGCCTCGACGCCACGGGCCCGGTCCGCGATCACCGCGCGCCCGATCACCATGCCCGCGGCACCCATGAAGCCCTGCACCGCCCGCGCGACGATGAGCAGCCCGATGCTCGGGGCGGCGGCCGCCGTGACGCTGGCCACGACGGCGATGACGCAGCCGGCGAGCAGGGGCCCGCGCCGTCCGAGGCGATCCGACAGGGGACCGAACAGGAACTGGCCGATGCAGCCGCCGGCCAGGAAGGCCGTCATCGTCAGCTGGACGAGACTGCCGCTCGTGTGCAGCGCTGTGACCATCTGCGGGAAGGCCGGCAGGTAGAGGTCCATCGCGACGGGAGCGAAGGCGGCGAGCAGGCCGAGAGCCGCCAGGAGCGGGCCGCTCAGGGCGCGTTCCCGGCGGTCTGCCGCGGCCGGACTCGGGACATCTGATGTGATGGTGGTGTTGTCAGGGGACACGGTGGATGGCTACCTCGGGAACGGGACGGACGCGGACGAACGACATGATTAGTTATGAGAATATAACTAAAAATCCGATGTCGGCGTCCCGGTTCGCCGGGCGCGGTCGGAGTGGGGAGCGGCATGGCCGACGGTGAGGAGCGGCAGCTGAACGAGTTCGCCGAGGCGATCCACAGCCTCGTCTTCTCGCTGCGCCGCGACGCCGTCACGGGCGTCGGCCTCGATCCGCTCACCGCCGCCGAGGTCGAGGTGCTGCACTGGGTGATGGATCATCCCGGCACCACGTCAGCCGAGATCAGCCACGGGCTCGGACTCAAGGCGTCGAATGTCAGCGTCACGGTGCGGGGCCTCGTCGCGGCCGGGCTCCTCACGCGCCGCCAGGACGAGGCCGACCGTCGCCGCCGGGTGCTCGAACTCACCGACAAGGCCGTCACCGACCGCCGCCACATCGACGAGGCCTGGGCCGGGATCATCACCGGCCTGCTCCAGGGGCTGGGGGACGAGGAGCGCCGTGCCGTGCTCACCGCGGCGGGCCCTCTCCGGCGGCTGGCGCGGCTGCGCCAGGAGACCGTGCGTCAGGACCGCGGCGGCGATGACGGCCGGGCACGGGGGCCCGCCGGCTGACCCGGTCGCGGGGTCGGGCCCGTCCCGCCTCGGCTGGGTCGACGTGGCGGGGCCCCGCGTGCCGGCGGGCCGAGGCCGGCGCCGTGAGTGGGACGGCCACCGGGTCTGTGCCGGGTCCGGCCAGGCCGGACCCGCCTCAGCCCTGCGGGATGGTGTCCAGATCGGCCAGCCAGGCGCGGGCATTCGCGTCGGAGGGGGCGTTCCAGTCCCCGCGCGGACTCAGCGAGCCGGTGGGCAGCACCCTCGGGCCGCTCGGGGAGGCGGTGCGCTTGAACTGCGACTGCATGAAGCGGCGGCAGAAGACGCCCAGCCAGTGCGTGATCTCGCCGAGCGAGTAGGAGACCCTCTCATCGTCGGGCAGGCCCGCCGGCCAGTCGCCGGCCTGCGCGTCGCCCCAGGCGTGCTGGGCGAGGAAGGCGATCCGGCTGGGGCCGAAGCCGTGGCGCAGCCAGTAGTGGAGGGTGAAGTCGTGCAGCGCGTAGGGGCCGATCGTGTCCTGCGTCGACTGCGGTGCGGTGCCCTCGTCGGCGGGGATGAGTTCCGGGCTGATCTCGGTGTCGAGAATCGACTGGAGGACCGTGCCGACCTCGTCGGGGAACTGGCCGGAGGCGATGATCCAGCGGACCATGTGCTGCATGAGGGTCTTCGGCACCCCCGCGTTCACCGCGTAGTGGCTCATCTGATCGCCGACGCCGTAGGTGCACCAGCCGAGCGCCAGCTCCGACATGTCACCAGTGCCCAGCACGATGCCGCCGCGCTGGTTGGCGATGCGGAACAGGTAGTCGGCCCGCAGACCGGCCTGCACGTTCTCGAAGGTGACGTCGTACACGTCGTCGGGGTGCCCCAGGTCGTGGAGCATCTGGGTGGCCGCCGGCCGGATGTCGAGGGTCTCGAAGGTGGCGCCGACGGCCCGGGCCAGGCGCGTGGCGTTGTCCCTGGTGTGCCCGCTCGTGGCGAAACCGGGCATCGTGACGGTGCAGATGTCGGTGCGCGGGCGCCCGGACAGGTCCATCACCCTGGCCGCGACGAGCAGGGCCAGCGTCGAGTCGAGCCCGCCCGAGACCCCCAGGACGATCCGCGGGTTCCCGATGGCGGCCAGCCGCTGGCGCAGGGCGGCGACCTGGATGGCGAAGGTCTCGGAGCAGTCCCGGGCCAGCCGTGCCGGGTCGGCGGGGACGAAGGGGAAGCGTTCGACCTCGCGGGCCAGGCCGAGATCGGTGCGCGGCGGGTCGAGGACGACGTCGATGACCTCGACCTCCGTGTCCAGGCCGGCCCGGGCCAGGTCGCGCGCATTGTCGTCGAGGGAGCCGTTGCGCAGCCGCTCGGCGGCCAACAGCCGCAGGTCGATGTCGGCGACCGAGGCGCGCGGGCCGTCGGCGAAGCGCTCCCCCTCGGCCAGCAGGACGCCGTTCTCGTAGATCATTGTCTGGCCGTCCCAGGCCAGGTCGGTGGTGGACTCGCCCGCACCGGCGGCGCAGTAGACGTGGGCGGACGCCTGGCGGGCCGAGGCCGAACGGCACATGAGGTGCCGCTCGTCGGCCTGCCCGACGGTGACCGGGGAACCGGCGATGGTGACGATCACGCTCGCCCCGGCGAGCGCGGCGCGCGTACCCGGCGACACCGGCGCCCACAGGTCCTCGCCGACCTGGACGTGCACGTCGAGTCCCTCGACGTCGGCGGCCCGGAAGTGCAGATCGTCGCCGAACGGCACGCGGCCGAGCCGGCCCAGGTCGATGTCACCGCGCAGGCCCGCCCCCGAGGCGAAGTGGCGTTTCTCGTGGGCCCCGCCGTGATTCTGCGGATAACTCTTCGGTGCCACGCCCAGCACGCGCCCGCGGTGGACGACCACGGCGCAGTCGTAGAGGCGGTTCCCGCGCCGCAGGGGCGCCCCCACGACGAGCAGCGGCGTCAGGGCTGCGGTGGCCTCGGCGAACCGGGCGAGCGCGGCCAGCGCCGCGTCGAGCAGCCGCTGGTTGAGCAGCAGGTCGTCGAGGGCGCAGCCGGTCAGGCTCAGCTCGGGGAAGGCGACGACGGCGGCGCCCCGTCCTGCCATGCGGTGGGCCTGCTCGGCCAGGCGGTCGGCGTTCGCCTGAGGGTCGGCGATCGCGACGACGCCCGTGCATGCCGCGACCCGCGCGAAACCCTGGTCGTAGAGCGAGGTGAAGTTCATGGTCCTCCTGTCGGGTCGAGCCTTTGTGCACCCCATTGTCGTCCCGACGGGCGGCGCGCGAGTCGAGGGTCACACTGTGTTCGTGCTGTCCGGTCCGGTCCCAGCCACGTCCTTGTGCGCGGCACGAGCCGCAACCGCGCGGGCGTCTGCCGTGCCGATGCGTTCAATGGTCGACAGGAGGTCGGGGTCCTGTTGCTGGTGTCCCAGCCCACGCACACGCTCGATCTGGTCCCGAGCCAACTCGATCCAACCGATTGCTGCTTCCGGGGTCAGCCGGTCGACGCCACGCGCCTGGTCGAGCACCGCTTCCGCCTCTCGCCCGGCACTCAGCAGCCCCTCGTCACGAATCCCGAAGTAGCTCCTGTCGAACACGATCCGGCCCGAACAGTCTTCGATCACGAACCGGTCCACAGAACCCGCCGCAATCAGCTCCCGCACCGTCCCCGGCGCACGCTCGAACGCCTCATCATGCGCGGACTCAGGAGTCCATCGACCCGCGCCTACCGCGTCGACCTGTCTCGTGTACCGCTCAACGGTCGACAGCCGAGACACCTCATGCGGTACCGCAACCGTGCGCAGCTCGACGACATAGCCGGCCGCTCGGAAGGACGCGATCGTCCTCGCGATGGCATCCGGCGAACGCAGAGTCGTCTCGATCAGGGCGTCCGCCCGCTGCTCACGCAGATAGTCCGCGGCCATGCCGATCCAGCGCCCCGACGCCTGCGCCGTTGCTTCCGGCATCGCCAGCGGATCCTCACGCATCAACCGGGGATAGTCGGGGTGGAACTGCCGCAGATCATCACCAATGATCGGCACCAGCGACGGTCGGGCCTGCGCAGCACGCTCGTTCGTTCGGCTCTTGCCCGCACCCGGCTGACCGCCCACATAGACGACAACGGGTGGCCATGACGGGCCACCGACTGCTTGTTCTCGCAGGTTCTCGAGGTACGGGACCACCCGTTGCTCAAACCTTGACCTGAGCTGCTCCTCGGTCGGCTCGGCACTCATGTGAGGACCGGGGCATGCAACGGCATGTCCGCCAGTTCTGCCCGAATCTTCGCCGTGTGCTCCTCGATGGCGGAACGGCTGTCAGGATCGACAGCCCGGGCCTCGCGCATCACCCGAAAGTGCTCGGCCCGCCAGTGGGCCTCGTCCGATGCGGAGGAGGCCTGGTCCATCCACTCGACATAACGCCCGCTGAGCTGGGTCGCCAGCTCCCGCATCACGTCGTAGAGCATCGGACTGAAATCCCGGTCGTTCTCCTCAGCACCCATCACATCTCCTCTTCCCCGAGCCTTCTGCCAGCTTACAAAGACAGCCGGAAACGGTTGGGGAGTGGTTTCGGTGCATCGAGGTCCCGGCAGCGAGTCTTGGGTGATCGGTGCGCGGCGTGGCGAGCACTGCGAGCAGGTCTCGTCGACGTTCGTACCGGGGATGGCCCCGCGCGGGGCGTGCTTGCTCTTCGGCTCGTCCGTGAACCGGCCCCGTGCGGGCCCTCAGCCGGCGTCGATGAGCCGGTAGCCCTTTCGCACCACGGTCCGGATGGATGCCGGGCTGGCCAGCGCCTCCCGCAGGCGGGCGATGGCGACCTCTGCGGCGTGCGGGTCGGTCGAATCACCGGGCAGCACGTGGAGGATCTGCTCGCGGCTGATCGTCTGCCCCGGGCGGCTCGCCAGCAGCCGCGCGACCGCGAGCCCGCCGGGGGACAGGCCCAGCGCCCGCTGCCCGAGGGCCGCGTCGGTGGCGTGCACGCGCAGCAGCCCGCCGGGGATGGTGCAGGTCAGCGCCGATTCGGTGACCCGGGCCGAGATGTGCCGGACGAGTGCCCCCATCCGGCCGCGGTCGGGATGGCCCACATCGAACCCGGCGTCCACGAGGGGTTTCGCCGCGACCTGGCCCACTGCGGCGAGGACGAGCCGGCCCGCGAGATTCTGCTCGCGCACGTCCTCGAGGGCCCTGGCCGAGGAGAGTGAGCGCACCCACGCGGCCGAGCCCGGCGACGAGGTGAAGGCCACCGCGTCGAAGCGTGCCGCCCGTAACTCGTCGATCGAGTTCGTCACCGCGTCGGGGTCCGGCGGCGGGCCCCAGCGGTAGACGGTCAGCGGCGTCACGCGGGCGCCCGCCTCGCACAGCGCCTCGGACAGGCCGTCGTCGCCGGCGCCGTGACACTGGATGACGATGTGCTTGCCCTCGACACCGGCGTCGAGCAGGTGGTCGAGGATCTCGTACGAACTGGCCAGGGGCGAGACCCATGCCGCTTCGGCGCCCGCCCCGCGCAGCGCACCCAGCGCCTTCGGGCCGCGGGCGATCGTGCAGGTGGTCGTGAGCATCTGGGCCAGCGCCTCGGACAGGCCGGCCGTGTCGGCGGCGTCCAGCCAGGCGCGCAGGCCGATGCCCGTCGTCACGACGACGGCATCGGGCGGGGAGTCGAGCAGGTCCCGGGTCCGGCCCAGCAGGCCCGCCTCGTCGATGTGGTGCTCCACGCCCATGCTTGAGGCGATGACGGTGTGGGCGCCGCGGCGCTTGAGGGCGGCGGCGAGGTCCTCGGCGCGGCGTTGCGCGGTGATGAGGACGCGGGCGCCCGCCAGCACCTCGGTGAAGGCGGCGTCGACGAACCCGTGCCCGCCGGGTTCCGGCGCGGCTGGAGCGGCTGAGTTCGTCACGGGCCAAGCCTGTCACGGGCCCGGCGTGGAACGGAGGGGTTTCACCGGTGTTTTTCGCCGGCCCCCGCACGGCGGGCTGCCTGCCCCGTTGGGGGCGGGTGCGTCGTGTGCGCATGGTGACACTGCTCGCCGTTCCCGGTGGTCGGGGTGAGACAATCCACGGGTTCACTCACCAACGGGAGGGCCGATGGACGCCGATACCTTCGTGGAGCGCTATCAGGTGGAGCGCCGCAACACAGATTCCCTCAAGTGGGACGCCCTGGGCGAACGTTTCGGCAACCCCGACCTGCTGCCCATGTGGGTGGCCGACACCGAGTTCCGCGCCCCCGAGGCCGTCCTCGACGCGATGACCGAGCGCGTCGCCCATGGCGCCTTCGGCTACTCCATGGTGCCCGACTCCTACTTCGAGGCCTTCGACGCCTGGGCCGCCGCCCGCCGGCAGGCCCGGGTGAGCAGACAGTGGGTGCGTTTCAGCCCGGGCGTCGTCACGAGCTTCTACTGGATGATCGGCGCCTTCACCGAGCCGGGGGATGCCGTCCTGCTCACCACCCCCGTCTACTACCCGATGCACAACGCCATCCGCGACACCGGCCGCAGGCTCGTCACGAGCGAACTCGTCCGCGACGAGAACGGCGAGTACGGCTTCGATCTCGAGGACTTCGAACGCACCATCGTCGACGCCGGCGTCCGGCAGTGGATCGCCTGCTCCCCGCACAACCCGGTCAGCCGCGTGTGGTCCGAGGACGAACTCGACGCCGTGCTGGGCATCTGCGCCAAGCACGACGTCACGGTCGTCGCCGACGAGATCCACCAGGACATCCTGCCCGGCGACCGCCCGTTCGTCGCGATGTCCGAGGTCGCGGGCGGCCGGTACCGCGACCGCGTCATCACGCTGAGCGCCGTCTCCAAGACCTTCAACCTGGCCGCCCTCGCCCACTCGCACATCATCATCCACGACGACGCGCTGCGCGCCCGGTACGACGCCTGGACGCGGTCCCATGCCGAGCTGGGGCCGAACGTCCTGGGCGTCGTCGCCGCCGAGGCCGCCTGGCGCGGCGGCGCCGAGTGGCTCGAGGCCCTCACCGAGGTGATCCGCCGCAACGACGCGACCTTCCGCGCCCGCGTCCGTGAGGTCGCCCCGACCGCCCAGATGCCCCCTCTCGAGGGCACCTATCTGCTGTGGCTCGACCTGCGCGACTACGTCCGGCCCGACGAGATGCAGTCCTTCATGCAGGACACCTGCGGACTCGCCGTCGACTACGGGGAATGGTTCTCACCCCATGCCAAGGGCTTCGTCCGGTTCAACCTGGCAACCACCCCGGCGCTCCTCGACCAGGGCGTCGAGCAGCTGGTCAACGGCCTGTCCGGCCTCGGCTGAGACCATCGCGGTCGCACGCGCGGCGAGCCTGCTGGCCGGGAAGGGCGGGGTCCGTCCTCCCGACACCGCTCAGCCTCCTGCGATGGCGACCTCGTCGGTGAACGCGCAATACCAGGTGACCGAGTCGCCCTCGGCGTGGAAGAGCACCTGGTGGTAGTCATTGACCGTCTGGTCGCGGCCGCCGCCGAGCACCACCCGCTCGACCCGGTCGAGGTCGAGCTCGGGGACGTCAGCATCAGGAGCGAGCTTGAGCGGCTTGCTCAGGACATCGGTGGTCTTGCGGGAGTCCGATGCCGGGTCCATGCACCGGTCGACGCCCGCGCGAACCGGCGCCGTGCGGATCGGCACACCGTTCTCCAGCTTGATCGTATTGGTGACTTCATGGGTCGGCAGTTCGGAGCAGGGTTCGCCGTAGCGGATCAGCCGGGCCACGGTGATCTCGCCGCTCTCGGCGTCGATGTCCAGCTGCTTGGTCGCGTTCCCGCACGAGGCGTCGTCGGTGACCGGGTAGGGCGACTGCACCGCGGTGCCCTGCTCGGGATCCCACGTCCACACGTACGCGTAGTGCCAGTACCCGTTGCCCTCGCCAGCCGTCATCCAGGCGACGGCGTCCTCGTAGCCGTCGCCATTGAGGTCGCCGTACTGCACAGGGTTGCCCTTGGTGCCGGTGTCGACCTGCCACCAGGAGTCCCGCGAACTGGACGCGCTGGCGTCCAGCATCTGCCGCGAGCGGGCGTCGTACCACTCGGCGCTGGTGAAGTCGAAGTTCTCGATGGCCTTGGCCTCGTCGGAGTTCGTCGGGCTGGGGGTGCTGCTCGTCGGTCCGTAGCCGGTCGGGTTGTCCGAGGGGTTCTGGGCGCAGCCGGTGGCGATCATCGTCGCGGCGGCGACGAGTGCGGGGAAGATGCGGCGGTTCATGGGCCCAACGATAGGTGAGTCACCGGCCCGCAGGCGGCAGCGACTGGCGGTGCGCGGACGGGGCGCCCGACCGGCGTGACGGCCGTTCCCCGCCGTGACGTGGACGTTCACTCGTAGTGATCCGCGGAGGCTTGCGTGGGGGGCCGGGTCCGTGTGAGAGAATTCAGCGGGGACGAGGAGGTGACTCGATGGCCGAGCGTGCGCGCATCGCCTTCGTGTCGCTGCACACGTCCCCGGTCGCGTCCCCCGGGTCGGCGGACGCCGGGGGCATGAACGTCGTCGAGTTGAACTCCGCACTCGCGCTGGCCAGGGCCGGGCACCGGGTCGACCTCGTCACCCGACGCGACGCCCCCGACGCGCCCGACCTGGTCGAGATCGAGCCCGGTGTCCGGCTCATCAACCTCGATGTCGGGCCGGCCCGCGTCGTCGCCAAGAGCCGCGCCGAGGCGCTCATCGAACCCTTCCGCGAGGCCATGGGCCGCCTCGACCCCGCCTACGACATCATCCACTCCCACCACTGGTTCAGCGGTGTCGCCGCCCTGCCCCTGGCGCAGCACTGGGGAATACCCCACGTGCAGAGCTTCCACTCGGTCTCGGCCCCGCCCGGCACCGACTCGCTGACCGATGGCGAACCGCCCGAGTCACCCGGGCGCCCGGCGGGGGAGGCGCTGGCGGCCGCCCGGTCCGACCTCATCGTCGCCGTCTCCGAGGCCGAGAAGCGGACCATCATCGACCGCTACGGGCCCCTCGACACGCCCATCGTCCCGGTCCACCCCGGCGTCGACCTGGACCGGTTCCGCCCGCTCGCCCCGGGCGAACGGCACTGGGCCTGGAGCGAGACCGGCGGCGGCTGCTACTTCCTGTTCGCCTCGCGCCTGCAACCGCTCAAGGGCCCCGACCTGGTCGTCCGCATGATGGCCGAGATCCCCGAGTTCGACCGCCCGCACCTGGTGATCGCCGGTGAGGCCTCCCAGGACTTCGCCCACTACGAACAGGAACTGCACCGGCTCGTGCACGAGCTGGGACTCGACGAGCACGTCATCTTCCTCGGCTCGCAGAACCGCGACGAGCTGGCCAGCATGCTGCGGGGGGCCTGCGCCCTGGTCACGCCGAGCTATTCGGAGACCTTCTCGCTGATCTGCCTCGAGGCCGAGGCGAGCGGCGTGCCGGTCATCGCCAGCCGCGTCGGCGGCATCCCCGAGGCGGTCCAGGACGGCGTCACCGGGATCCTGCTCGACGGCCGCGACCCGGCAGCCTGGGCGGCTGCGGCCCAGTCCACCCGCAACGACGGCGAGCTGCGCGAACGCATGACCGGGGCGGCCAGGGCCTTCGCCGAGGGCCACGGCTGGGACCGCACGGCGGCCGGGCTCATCGACGCCTACCACCGCGTCATGGACCGGCACCGGGCGAGATGACGAGGGGAGCACCGTGCCCACCGACGACACCGGCATGATCGGACGGATCATCGACACCCCGGCGGGCCTGCGCGTCCTGCTCGTCCACGCCCACCCCGACGACGACACCCTCTCGACCGGGCCACTGGCGGCGTGGGTGTCGAGTCGCGGTGGCTGCGTCGACCTGGTCACCTGCACGCGCGGCGAACGGGGCGAGGTCGTGGCGGGCGTCCTGCCCGAGACCATCACGCCCGCCGAGCTGACGGCCGTCAGGGAGCGGGAGCTGGACGCGGCCTGCGCGCAACTCGGCGTGCGGCACCGCTGGTTCCTCGGCACCACCCCCTGGCGCGAGGCCGGTTCGGCGGACCATCGCTACGAGGACTCCGGCATGCGCTGGGTGACGCCGACTCTCGCCGGGCCCGCCGGCGATGCCGGCGAGCACGCCCTGACGGTGGCCCCGCTGGCCCGGGAGGTCGCCGACCTGCGCGCCGGCCTGACCAGCCGCGACTATGACGTGGTGGTCAGCTACGACGACGGAGGCGGCTACGGCCACCCCGACCACGTGCGCTGCCACCGGATCGCCGCCCTGGCCTGCGAGCAGGCCGGCGTGCCCTTCGTCCAGGTGCTCTCGCAGGAGGACGCCTCCGACGCCGGTGACGTCGCGGCGGCGGGCTGGCTCGATGTCACCGACCCGCAGCTGGAGGCCCGCGTCATCGCGGCCCTGCGCTGCTTCCGCACCCAGCTCACCGTCGTCGGCTCCGGTGCCGACCAGCACATCCGGCACGTCGGCGGCCAGCGCCAGGAGATCCCGCGCCGGGTCGGCCTGCTGCCTGCGCGGTGAGAGCGACCGCGCAGGCCGGTGGTCGACGGTCTAGGCTGGTGCCGCACGGATCCGCAGCGGGAAGGACGGTCGTGGAAGACATCGTCGTGTTCTCGGGTTCGGCCCACACCGAGCTGGCAGCGAACATCTGCCGGCACGCGAAGGTCGATCTCTCGCCGGTCGAGATCAGCCGGTTCAGCAATGACTGCCTCCAGGCGCAGCTGCTCGTGAACGTCCGCCAGCGCGACGTCTACATCGTGCAGCCGCTCGTGCCACCCACCCAGGAGCACCTCATGGAGCTGCTGCTCATGGTGCAGGCCGCCAGGTCGGCCTCGGCGGGCCAGGTGACCGCGGTCATCCCGCACTACTCGTACGCGCGCTCGGACAAGAAGGACGCCTCACGCATCAGCGTCGGCGGTCGTCTCGTCGCCGACATGCTCGTCACGGCCGGGGCCGATCGCGTGCTCACCATGCAGCTCCACTCGCCGCAGGTGCAGGCCTTCTTCTCGGTGCCCGTCGACCAGCTCACCGCACTCGGCGTCATCGCGGCCTACTTCCGCGACCGCTGCGACAACTCGGTGGTCGTCAGCCCGGACTTCGGCAACGCCAAGTCCGCCTCCAACTTCGCCCGCCTGCTCGGCCTGCCCGTCGCGGCGGGTAGCAAGCGGCGCCTCGCCGACGACAAGGTCGTCATCGACATGGTCGTCGGTGACGTCGTCGGCAAGCACTGCATCGTCCTCGACGACGAGATCGCCACCGGCGGTTCGATCATCGAGCTGACCCGCCGGCTCAAGGAGCAGGGCGCCCTGTCGGCCTCGGTGGCCTGCACCCACGGCCTGTTCGCCGGCAGGGCCGTCGAGCGGCTGCGGGCCGAGGAGTTCATCAGCGAGGTCGTCACCACCGACACCGTCCCGGCGCCGGACGGGTGGCCCGAACTCACGACGCTGTCCGTCGCCCCGCTGTTCGCCGAGGCCATCGGCCGTATCCACCACGGCAGGTCGATCTCGAAGATGTTCGACGGGGTCGACCCCGCCTACGCACCGCCGAAGGGCCAGGGGGAGCTCTTCTGAGCCCAGGGCCTGCTCAGAGCCCGAAGAAATCCCGCAGGCCGCCGAGCAGCATCTGGGTGGAGACGATCACCAGGATCATGCCCATGAGCCGTTCGACGGCGGTGAGGAAGCGTTCACCCAGCCAGCGGTTCAGGTAGCCCGAGAAGAACAGGATGACGGCGCACGGCAGCCAGGCGAGCGCCGCCGCGGCGAGCAGCAGGGGCATCTGGTCGGGGTGCTGGTTCGCCATGATGATCTCGGTGGCCAGGGCCGACGGGCCGGCCGTGTAGGGCACGGCGAGTGGCACGATGAACGGTTCGCTGTCGGTGCGTTCGGTCAGGCTGTTCTCGGGCGTGGGGAACATCATCCGGATGGCGATGAGCATGAGGATGAGTCCCCCGGCGCTGGCCAGCGCCGGCTGGGTGACGTGCAGGACGCCGAGCAGCTGCCGGCCGGCGATGAGGAAGGCCAGCATGATGAGCAGGGCGATGCACAGTTCGCGGGCCAGGACGAGCTGGCGGCGGCCGGGATCGACCGCGCGCAGGGCCGTGAGGAAGATCGGGATGTTTCCCAGCGGGTCGAGGACGAGGAAGAGCGTCAGCGCGGAGGACAGAACGAGGGTCATGAGCCTTCTCCCGGTGCCTGGCGAGGCCACACCACCCGACCAGACAAATATCTCATTCAATGCAGAAGAACCAGGATTTCTTTTTGGTGAATCCGGGTTCAGGGAAAAGATGTTATCGAGCAGGGCAAGGGGTGGCAAACCAGCGGGGATGCCCCGGAAGGGCGGGTCTCCTTCACCGGGGAAGAGCCCCGGCCGGCGGGTACGCTGTCCGGCCGGGAGCCCCGGCGGTTCAGCTGCGGGCGGTGGTGGGCCGCGGCTCGTCCTCGCGGCGGGTTCCCCTGTCGAAGACCGCGTCGCCGATGCTGCGGGAGGCGGCCCAGAAGACGAGACCGGCGAGCAGGTAACCGGCGCCCATGCCGACCATGGCCGGTGGGCTCACCGCGTCGGCCGGTAGCACGCAGGCGGCGATGACGGCGCCGAGCACCGTCGAAATGTTGTAGAGCACGTCATAGAGCGTGAAGACACGGCCGCGGTGGTCGTCGTCCACGTGGGCTTGCACGACGGTGTCGACCTGCACCTTGAGCGACTGGCCGGCCAGGCCGATGAGGAACGAGTTGACGAGCAGGGTCGGTATGGTCATGACGGCGCCGACGGTGGCCTGCGAGAGGGCCATGACGAGCAGCATCGCGCCGATGCACCGCCGCACGCCGATGCGGTGGGCGACGGGCACCGAGACGACCCCTGACAGGACGAACCCGATGCCGCTCACGACGAACCAGGCGCCGGTGCCGGTGATCGCCGAGCCGAGGCGGTCCCCGGCGGCGAAGTGGTGGCGGTAGATCACGACGACGAAGGCCATGAGGAAGCCGTAGCCGATGCGCACGACGGCCTCGGACAGCAGCGTCAGCCAGGCGGGCCGCCGCGTCGCCAGGTGGCGCAGGCCGGTGACCAGGCCGCGTGCCACCTCACCCACGGTCGTCCGCGCCACGTCCGCATCCGGGCCCAGCCCCGAGCGGGGGATGCGGTGGGCCACCGCGACGGCGCCGGTGAACAGCAGCGCCGCCAGGACGAAGATGAGCCCGTTCGCGGCATCCGTGCCGAGCGGCCCGCCGAGCGCCAGGCGGATGATGCCGGCCGCCGCGCCGCCGAAGAGCGTGGCCAGCGGGCCGATCATCGGCATGACCGAACTCGCCTCCAGGTACTCCTCCTCGTCCACGGTGCTCGCCAGCCCGGCCTGGAGCCCGGCCAGGGTGAAACGGTTGAGGCTCAGCATGACCAGCAGCAGGACCGCGAGGACGAGGTTCGCGGCACCGCCGGTCCGGTGCGAGGCGATCATCGCCGCCAGCCCGGCACTGCAGAGGGTGCGCGTGACATCGACGACCATCGAGATGCGCTGGCGGGGGAAGCGGTCGAGCAGGACCGAGACGAAGGGGCCGAACAGCGAGTAGGGGAGCATCGTGAGGGCGAGCACCCCGGCCACCGCCCACGCGCTCGTCTGGCTCTGGGGGCTGAACAGCAGGTACGAGGCCATGCCCACCTGGGCGGTGCCGTCACCGGACTGCCCGCACAGGCGGACGAGCACGAGGCGACGGAAGTTGCGATGCCTGCACAGGCTGCTCAGTCTCCGGGTGAATTCCACGCGCATCCCCCTCCCGCGGTCATCCGGAGTTTAACCGGCCCGGATGTGCTGCCCCGCCGCCAGTGCTCGGCGCCGTGCGACGCCGGAAGGGCGGCGGTGAATCGCCGTGTCGAGAGAAGGGAATGTCACCCGGTCCATACGCGCCGTTGCGCAGTTGAAGGGCACCAGGGGGCTGCTGGTCACCCCCAACAGCCCCCTGGGCGTCTGCGGGCCGCGAATGCGGCGGATGCCCTGGGCTCTGCATGTCTGCGATCGGCTGCGTCATCGGGCGATGCGATCAGCATGAGCAGAGCATCTGTTACTGCCCTGAATTTTATACACGGACAGCCCCTAAGGGGCCAATCGCGCCCAAAATATGGCTGCTCCCGGTCCGGAAAGGCATGGCGCCGTGCCGTTCCATCCGACACGACTTCCCTTGTCAGAACATATGAGGTCCATGTTCGCTGTTTGCCAGGGGAATTGGGGCAAGCAGTGGCAACCGCGGGCCGACCGGGCAGGGCACCGGGGTCTTCTCGCGGGTCGGGTCCGGCTCAGGGGTGGACGAGACCGGTCTCGTAGGCGATGAGGACCAGGCCGACGCGATCACGCGCCTCGAGCTTTGACAGCAGCCGCCCGATGTGGGTCTTGACGGTGCCCTCGGCCATGAACAGGTGCTCGGCGATCTCGGCGTTCGTCGCACCGCGCGCCACCTCGCCGAGCACCTCGAGTTCGCGTTCGGTGAGCACCGACAGCCGGTTGTCCTCCTCACCGACGTGGTCGGGCAGCGTGGGCGCGACGTGTTCGAGCAGGCGGCGCGTTGCGCTCGGGGCGACGACGGCGTCACCGGAGGCGACGGTGCGGATGGCCGACAGCAGCTCCTCGGGGCGGGCGTCCTTGAGCATGAAGCCCGAGGCCCCGGCCTTGAGGGCCGAGAAGACGTACTCGTCCAGGTCGAAGGTGGTGAGTACCAGGACCCGGGTGTCGACGCCGGACTCCACGATGCGTCGGGTCGCCTCGACACCATCCATGACCGGCATCCGGATGTCCATGAGCACCACGTCGGGGGTCAGATCGTCCAGTTGCGCGATCCCCTCGGCACCGTCAGCGGCCTCGCCGACGACATGCATGTCGTCCTGGGCGTCGATGAGCATGCGGAACCCGCTGCGCACCAGTTCCTGGTCGTCGACGAGAAGCACCGTGATGGGCTCGGCCATGATTCCTCCTGCACTCGTGCCCGGCTCGTACCGGGCGTCCCGCGTCGGCGTAACCCCACGGTAGCCACCGCCGCCCGCCGCGCCGGGTAGCGCCGTGCCGTTCACAGGCCGCACACGGCGAAGGGCCGGCGGGCTCCAGGCTGCGGGGCAGGCCCCACTCCTGGGACTGAGCCGGGCGGGTCTACCGGTCCGCCTGGGCCAGCGGGAGTTCGGCGTGCACCCCGAACCCTCCCTCGGGGCGGGGTCCGGCGCGCGCCGTGCCGCCCATCGCCGCGGCGCGCTCGGACATGCCGCGGAGCCCGTTGCCCGCGCCGTCGTCCACCACGGCGGCGCCCGCGCCATCGTCCGTGACGTCGATGACGATGCGGTCGGGTTCGTAGTCCAGCCGCATCCAGCACGTGGCCTGGTCGCCGGCGTGCTTGAGGAAGTTCGTCACCGCCTCCTGGCAGATGCGGTAGGCGGCCAGCCCCAGCGTAGGCGGCACGATCGGCGCCGTGCCGGTGACCTCCAGGTGCACGCGCTCCCCGGCACGCTCGGTCATGGCCGGGATGTCGCACAGCGTCGGCTGCGGACGATACTCGGCCGGGCCCTCGCGCAGCACCCCGACGATGCGCCGCATCTCGACGAGTGCCTCGCGGCTGGTGTCCGCGATCGTGTCGAGCACCTGGGCGGCCGCGTCGGGGTTCTTCGCGGCGAGGGCCTTGCCGCCCTGGGCCTGCACGGTGATGACGCTCAGCGAGTGGGCGACGACGTCGTGCAGCTCCCGGGCGATCTCGTTGCGGGTGCGGGCCTCGATGCTGCGCGCGCGTTCGGCCTGGGCGGCGAGCTGGGCCTCGTACTGGGCCTCGGCGGCCAGCTCGCGTTCCAGCTCGGCCTCGTCGTTCTCCCGCGTGCGACGCCCGATCTGGTAGGGCACGAGCACCATCGCCGCGCAGATCAGGAACAGCAGGTAGAAGACGTTGTGCGGGTTCGGTGTGGCGATCCACGGGTCGGCGGTGTGCGACCAGCGGTAGGGGCCGACGATCGCGCCGATGAAACCAGCCAGCAGCGCCAGCCGCGAGTCACGGCCCGGCACCCAGCGGGCCA
Source organism: Propionibacterium ruminifibrarum (assembly GCF_900289195.1). Lineage (GTDB taxonomy): Bacteria > Actinomycetota > Actinomycetes > Propionibacteriales > Propionibacteriaceae > Propionibacterium > Propionibacterium ruminifibrarum. The sequence continues at coordinate 8,568 of NZ_OMOH01000008.1, read as the reverse complement.
CCGAGTAGGTGATGATCGGCACCGCGATGAGCGAGGGCGACGGCGCCTCGAGAACGACGCACTGCAGCAGGCCGCCGACGGTGGCGACGGCGAGCATGATGAGCGGCTGCTTGCGGCGCAGGACGACCGGCACCGTCAGCGGCAGGCTCGTGAGCAGCGTCGCCAGATGGGAATCGTGGTAGGGGAAGGTGACATCGCCCCAGAAGCAGGTGGCCGCGGTGAGCCCCGCGGCCAGTGCCGCGTCGGCGGTGAGCTCCCGGCGTGTGCCGCGGTGGAGCATGGGGACGAAGCTCATGGGTGAAGTGTATGAAGCACAACGGGGTGCTGTAACCGGGCTGGGAGAGCGGTCGGGGACGGCTGAGCCGGTGGTCGCACAAGGACGCCGCCCCGTCTGCGAGGACCAGCCGCCGTGACGCGGCCGTAGGAACCAGGATGCCCGGTCAGGGCTCGAAGCGGCGGCCGATCTCGGCCCACAGCTCGGCCTCGTGTCGTTCCTCGCGCTGGCGGTGCAGGTGGGCCAGCCCGAGCAGGGCGGCGACGACCGCCGTGAACCAACCGGTTCGTCTCGGCACCATGACTGACCTCCTGCGGTGGTGTTGCGGGTGGCGCCGATGCGCCGACCGTGCCAGCAATCCTGACGCCGACCGGGCCCGAGCGCAAGGGTCTGGGTGCGCCCGGCCCGCGCGCGGCTCCGGCGTGCCACGATGGGGCCATGAGCACTGTCTTCACGAAGATCATTGAGGGCGAGATCCCCGGCCGTTTCGCCTGGGCGGACGATGTGTGCGTCGTCTTCGCCTCCATCAACCCGATCACCGACGGCCACATGCTCGTCGTGCCGCGCGCGGAGGTGGCCAAGTTCACCAGCGCCGACGACGAACTGCTGGCCCACCTCATGCGCGTGGCGAAGACGGTCGGCCAGGCCGTCGAACGGGCCTTCGACTCCCCGCGGGCCGCCCTGCTCGTCGCCGGCTTCGAGATCCCCCACCTGCACCTGCACGTCCTGCCCGCCTGGGGGGAGTCCGAGCTGAGCTTCGCAAACGCCAGGAGCGAGGTGCCCGGCGCCGAACTCGACGCCGCCACCGAGAAGGTGCGTGCCGCGCTGCGCGACCTCGGCCACGGCGCCGCCGTACCGGCCGAGCTCGGCTCGACGGCGCTGGCCTGATGATCGCCTCCTCCACCGGCGGCCGGGCCACGCCGGAGGGTTGCGCCGCCCGGGTCATCACCGTCTCCGACCGCTGCGCGAGCGGTGAACGCGAGGACCTGTCGGGCCCCCTCGCCGTCCGGCTGCTCGCCGAGGCCGGCATCGCGGCCGGCCCGGCCGTCGTCGTGCCCGACGGCATCGAACCGGTCCGGGCCGCCATCACGGCGGCACTCGACGACGGCTGCCGCGTCGTCCTGACCACCGGGGGCACCGGCATCGGCCCCCGCGACCTGACCCCCGAGGCCACCGAGCCCCTGCTCGCCGCCCGTCTCGACGGGCTGGCCGAGGCCATCCGGCGCCGCGGCGAGGCAGCCGCCCCGGCCGCCGCCCTCAGCCGCGGACTCGTCGGCATCACCTCGCGCGGCCCCGGCGCCGCGCTCGTGGTCAACGCGCCCGGCTCGCCCGGCGGGGTGCGTGACGCCGTCGCCGTCCTCGCGCCCCTGGTCGGGCACGTCCTCGACCAGCTCGGCGGCGGCGACCACCCCGCCCGCTGACCGCCGCGGCCCCGACCCGCGGTGCGTCGGGCATCCCGCGGCGGAACCGTGGGGCGGGTGCTGCTCAACGGTGCAGCAGCTCGGCGGGGATGAGTGAGATGAACTCCTCCAGCGCGTCGCGCAGCGCGCCGAAGCGGTGGGCGTCGTAGCGGCCGGCGTCGTAGCCGACGACCTGCCCGGACGTCGTCAGGTACAGCTGGTTGAAGGGCATCGCGGTGACCCAGGCCCGCACCTGCGGGGTGAGCAGGGCCAGGGCGAACGTCTCGTCGTCGCCCGTGACGTCCCACTCGCGGTTGAAGGCCTCGTCCTCGGTGTTGATGTCATTGAACGGCAGGCTCAGCAGCCCCTCGCGGCGGATGCGTGTCGCGGGGAAACTGGCCAGCACCGGATGGACCATGAAGCTCTTGACGTGGTTGTGGACGTAATGCTGGTCCCCGGAGCGCTCGCTGGTCGTCCAGGTCAGGTTCCCGTAGCGGACGCCGCTGAGGGCGACGACCTGCTCGGCGTTGGCCCGCTCCCAGATGCCGATCAGCTCTGCCACCGTGGCGCCGAGCTCCGGGTCGTCGCCGATGAACCGCAGGCCGGTCTCGTCGGCGGCCTGCGCGGCCTTCTCGTCGCGTCGGTCCTTGGCCGCCGCGCTCAGGGCCCAGCCGAGGAGGATCGCGATGACCGCGATGAAGACCACCGTGCCATAACCCATAACGAACCTCCCGGCCACCACCATCGCACGGCGAAACCCTCCGGCGGCCGCTGCTCCCGCATCCGTCAGGGGCCGGTGGGGGTCACCCCGGTAGGGAACGGGCGGGAGCGGTCAGGTCTCGGCGGGGCGGGTCCAGTCGCCGGAACGCCCGCCGGACTTGTGGGTGATCCGCGCCCGGCGGATGACGGCCGAACGGTCGACGCCCTTGACCATGTCGACGACGGCCAGCGCGGCCACCGTCACGGCGGTCAGCGCCTCCATCTCGACGCCGGTGCGGTCGGCGGTGCGGACCGTTGCGCTGAGGGCGACGTGGTCGTCGGCCAGGGACAGGTCGAGCTCGCAGCCGTGCACCCCGATGCGGTGCGCCAGCGGCAGCAGGTCGGGCGTGCGCTTGGCCGCCATGATCCCTGCGACCCGTGCCACGGCCAGCACGTCGCCCTTCGGCACGGTGCCCTCGCGCAGCGCCGCCATGACCCGCTCCGAGCAGCCGACCTCGGCGACGGCCGTGGCCTCGCGCACACTCGGCGTCTTGCCGGTCACGTCGACCATGAAGGCGGTGCCGTCACCGCGCAGGTGCGGCAGCCGCACCGGTTCGTCACTCATGCCTGCCTCCCGCTCCGCCGGCCGGGTGGAACCGCCGGTCAGCGGTCACCATGCGCCAGGGCGGCGATGAAGTCAAGCTCCATGCCGCGGCCCACCTCGCCGACACCGATGGGGACGACGGCGAGCCCGTCCGCGCGGGGCAGGGACGCCACCAGGTGCGATTTGGAGCCGAGCGGGTGCACCGGGCGGACCAGGTCGCCGGTGCGGACGACCGGGATGAACTGCACCTTCCGCGCCGGCCCCGGCCACGGCGCGTCGGCCACGACGCGGCTGGTCGCCGGGGCGGTCGTGCCGGCGCGCCCGGCGAGCACCCGCAGCACACCGGCGGCGTAGACGTGGAAACTGACCCAGACGCTCACCGGGTTGCCCGGCAGGCACAGCACCGGGGTGGGCCGGCCGCCCACGTGCGCCGTGGCGATGCCCTGCGGGCCGCCCGGCTGCTGGGCGACGTGGTGGAAGCGGGCGTCGGCGCCGGTGAGCGCCTGGCGCACCACTTCGTAGGCGCCCTCGGAGATCCCGCCGGCGGTGACGACCAGGTCGAGGGGCGGCCAGCCGGCGAGCAGGCCGGCCAGCCCGTCCGGGTCGTCGGGCACCCGGGCGGTCACGACGGGGTCGCCGCCGGCCTCGCGGACCAGGCCGGCCAGCAGGAGCGAGTTCGAGTCGGGGATCTGGCCAGGGCCGAGCGGCTCACCGGCCCCCCTCAGCTCCGAACCGGTGGCCAGCACGCCGACCCGGGGGCGCGGGTGCACCGGTAGCGCGGCGTGGCCGACCGAGGCCGCGGCGGCGAGACCCGCCGCGTCGAGCACGGCGCCGGCGCTCAGCACCGGGTCGCCGACCCCGACGTCCTCACCGGCGTGCCGCACGTTCGCGCCCGGTGCCGGGGCGGCATGGACCGTGACCGCGGCCGGTGCCCGGGTGGTGCCGACGCGGTGGTCCGTGTCCTCGACGCGGACGACGGTGTCGGCCCCGGGTGGCATCGGCGCGCCGGTCATGATGCGCTCGGCGGTACCGGCCCGCAGCGGCGTCGCGGCCGGGTCGCCGGCGGGCACGTCGGCGATGACGGGCAGCCGCACCGGGCGCTCCGCGCAGGCGCCGGCGACGTCGGCGTGGCGCACCGCGAAGCCGTCCATCGCGGAGTTCGTGAACGGCGGCACGGGCAGGCGCGCGGCCACATCTTCGGCCAGGACCAGCCCCAGGCACTCGTCGAGGGGCCGGGTGGATGTGGCCGGCGCCGGTATCCGTGCCTCGATGAGTGCCCGGTGCTCGTCGATGCTCAGCGGCTCGCTCATGGTCTGCCTTCCGTGGATCCGTCCGTCCGTGCCGTCAGCGCGCGAAACGAAGCGTCTGGTAACGATTCTGCGCTGCGTCGCCGACGAGCACCTGCCCGATGAGCGGGCTGCCGGTGCCCGTGATCAGCTTGATGACCTCGGTGGCCATCGCCGTGCCGGCCTGTCCGACGACCGGTCCCAGCACACCCACCCTGCTGCTCGTCGGTGTTGTGCCCGGTTCGGGCATCACCGGGTGCAGGCTGCGCAGGCTCGTCGCCGGCAGACCGGCCGGCGGCCTGGACCAGAACACCGCCAGCTGGAAGGACGTTCCCACCACGGTGCCCCAGACGAGCGGGGTCCCGGCCTCGGCCGCCCAGTCGGCCACCAGGTACTTGGCGGTGAAGCTGTCGGTGCAGTCCACGACGACGTCCCAGTCGGCGCCGTGCTCGTCGAGGAAACCCCTCGTCGCATGCGGGTACTGCTCGACACGCACCGCGGAGTTGAGCTCGCCCAGCCGGGCCGCGGCACTGGCGGGCTTGGGGACGCCGACGTCGGCCTCGCGGTGCAGCAGCTGGCGTTGCAGGTTGGAGAGCTCGACGACGTCGGAGTCGCACACGCCGAGCGTCCCGACGCCCGCCGCGGCAAGGTAGGCCAGCACGGGGGATCCCAGGCCGCCGGCGCCGATGACGAGCACGCGCGCCGCCGCCAGCCGGGCCTGCCCCCGCTCGCCGATGCCCTGCACGAGCCAGGTGCGGCGGTGCCGGGCCAGCGCGGCGTCGTCGAGCGGCTCGACCGGGTTGTGCAGCTCGACGCGTGCGCTCATGCGATGCCGGACCAGACGTGAGAGCCGTCGGGCAGCCACTGGCACTTCCAGGCCGGCAGCTCGGCCTTGACGAGGTCGACCAGGTCGCCGGCGGCCGTGAAGGCCTGCCCGCGATGCTCGGCCGCGACGGCCACGACCAGCGCGGCGTCGCCGACGACGAGCCTGCCGGTGCGGTGCCAGGCCGCGACCGCGTGGACGCCCTCGCGTTCGCCGATGCGCCGACAGATGCCGTCGAGGATCCGGCCTGCCGCCGGGTGGGCCGAGTAGTCGATGGCCGTCACGGGGCTTCCCGCGTCGTGGTTGCGGACGACGCCGACGAAACTCGCGACCGCCCCGGCCCTGTCGTCGCCGACCCGCGCGCACAGCGCGGCCGGGTCGAGTACCTCGGCGGTGATGCCGGACTGAACAGAACTCATGTCATGCCTTCGGGCACCCGGGCCTGCGGGCCGGGTACGTGGACGGGTTGAAATGATGCGTGGTGCTTGCCGGCCTCATCCGCCGGCGAAGGGCGGCAGGACGTCGACGAGCGCGTCCTCGGGCAGTGGCGCGTCGGACGTGGCGGACTGTTCGTTCACCATGAAACTGCACACGGCAAGCACGGCGCCCAGGGCGGGGTGTGCGTCGGCCAAGGCGCCGGTCAGCTCGTCGAGACGGGGCACCTGGGGGCACTGCTCGGTCTCGGCGCCGGCCGCCTCAGCCGCGCCGCCGAAGTAACGTACCGTGATCATCGGTCCTCTTCCTGCACTGTCCCCGCCCCGGCCAAGGTCATGAGGCCTCGGCCCTCGTGGACGGTTCCTTTGCGTCCTTTGCGTCGTCGGTGGCCTGTTGTTCGTTCCGGGCCAGTTCGCCCTTGACGGTGAAGATGATCTCGCAGCGCAGCGGATGGTTGACGTCGACCATGATCTGGGCGTCCGCCATGGCGCCCGCGGTGCGTTCGATGATCCGCTCGACCATGCCGGTGCGCATCTCGAGGGCGAGCGAGTCCGGGCACGACTCGTCGGTGCAGCCGAATGGGCAGCCGAGGAGCACCAGCCCGGTGTCGATCCGCGGGTGCGGCTGGGCCGCGAAGCCGAGCGAGGTGAGGAACAGCCGCATCTTGTTGAGGTGCCCCGACAGGGTGAAGTCCTTGGGGGGCCGCATGCGCGAGTGGTCGGGCACGTGCATCATGGCCAGTGCGTCGTCGGCCCAGTAGCGGCCCATCTCGTGGGCCGCCTGGCGGGGGTCGTCCACATGGTCGGTGAGCCAGGTGAACATCGAATGGCTGACCTGGGCGAGCATCCGGGCGGGGAAGGCCGGGTCGGCCGGGGTGTAGCTCTGGTAGCCCAGGGCCGGGCGGCCCCGCCCCTTGATCGGCATCTGCTCGCAGGTGACCAGGCCGAGGTGGACGAGCGCGTCGAGTGTCTCGCGCACGGAGTTCGGGTGCAGCCTCGACTCGTTCGCCAGCTGGGTGACGGTGACGGGTTCGGCGTGGGAGGCGATGCGGCGCAGCAGGGTCTGCTGGGCGGAGGTCAGCTGGGCCATCATCCTGAGGGTCCTGCTCAGATCGGGCATGCTCGATTCGTGCTGGTGTTCGTCATGACCGCACGCGCAGTCCTCGGGGGCGCGATAGTCAGTAGCCATGGATTGGGGCCCTTCGTTGCTGTCGGCTGCTCCGATTCTAGATTGGGGCGGTAAGAGCGGGCCGTGAATGACATGTACCACGCGCACGGCCCGACCGCTACCGGACGGCTGGTTCAGCGCCCCTTCCTGCCGGTGCCGGTCCTCTCGAAGGGACGGTCCCACCCGCGTGCCGCCGGGGACGAGGCGACCCGGCCGCCCTCGCGGGATCGGTAGACGACGTTCGGGCGTGTCACGTAGCCGACCGGCGCCGAGACGACGTGGACGAGCTTGGTGAACGGCCAGATGCAGAACAGCAGCATGCCGGCGATGACGTGCAGCTTGAAGACCATCGGCACGTCGGCCATGAGCTCGGGCTGCGGGTGCAGCATCGGGATGGAACGGAACCAGACCGAGATCGTCTCCCGGTAGTTGTAGCCGCCGGGAGCCCCGAAGACCTGGGTGCTGAAGGTGGCCGCGGCGCCCAGCACGATCGGGATAGTCAGCAGCACGTAGGTGAGGATGTCGACCCTCGAGGTGTTGAGGCGTACCGACTTCACGACGATGCGGCGGTACAGCAGCCCGCACAGGCCGACGACGGTGGCGGCGCCGGCGATGGAGCCGGGGATCGTCGCGACGAGGTGGTAGAGGTGGTGCGATACGCCCAGCGCATCGGTCAGGCTCTGGGGGACCACCAGGCCCATGACGTGACCGAGGGCGACGAACAGGATGCCCAGGTGGAACAGCGGTGAGCTCCAGCGCAGGATCGCGCTCTCCTGCCACTGGCTCGACTTGCTCGTCCACCCGAACTGGTCGGTGCGGAAACGCCAGACGAGCCCCACGACGAGCAGGATGATCGACAGATACGGCAGAACGACCCAGGCCAGGATCGAGGCGGCGGACATGGTGTTAGCCCTCCTTCGGGAACGTCGCTGACTCGGACGGGACGCCGCCCGCACCGGTGGCCGGAGGCGCGGCGAGCGGGTCGGGTCGGGGCCCGGGCGGGGCGGCGATGCCGCCCGGCGGACCCGCGGACAGGCCCACGAGCTCGGTCGGCGGGCCCTGACTGATCAGTTTGTGGTACGCGGCGGTGGTCGCGGCGTCGGGCTCGGGCAGGGTCGCCACGAGCGCCTCCAGCAGTTCGGCGTAGGGCGATCCGGCGTCGACCAGGGCGGCCCGGATGACCTCCAGGCCCTCGCGGTGGGTCTGGAGCAGCTCCTCGCCCATGCCCTGCTCGTCGAGAGCGGCGAACTCGAGGACGACCGGCAGGTAGTCGGTCAGCTCCTCGCGCTGCTGCTCGAAGCCGGCGGCCCGCATGATCTCGCGGAAGGCCAAGATGGCCTGGCCCCGCCCGCGGGTGTCGCCCTCGGCGTAGTAGCTCAGGTACAGCGCGCATCGGCGGCGCTGGTCGAAGGTCTCGACGTAGTGCTCGCGCAGGGCCCGCAGCCCGAGCGCCTCGGCGCGGGCGCAGAAGGCCTCGAGGTGCCCGGCGACCGGCGCGGGCAGCCCGTCCAGCTCGGCGCGGACCGCACCGATCTGGACAGCGAGCTCGTCGGACGGGTAGTCCAGCAGCAGCGAGCAGGCCATCTCGACGGTCTGCCGCTGGGCGCGGCCGGTGGGCACCTGCCGCCTGACGGGCATGCGCGGCGCCCCCACGAAGACCTCACTCATGACGGACCCCCTTGCCAGGGTGGAAGTCCTGCTGTGGTCCCGCAGTATCGCGCGGTCGCCTCTGGGCCGGAGGCGGGGTGCCCGGGTGGTGCTGCAACGACCGGGTGCTGCTGGGGAGTGCCTTCCCGCCCGCTGCGCCTCGGGGCGTGGCAGCCCCGAGGCGCAGATGCCCGGAGCCGAGCCCTGAAGGCACTCCCCGGCACCACCCGGTA
>NZ_OMOH01000010.1 GCF_900289195.1 Propionibacterium ruminifibrarum | reverse complement strand
GCGCCGATGGTACTGCACGCGGGAGCGTGTGGGAGAGTAGGAAACCGCCGCACACATTCCACAACGAGTGTCCCCGGCCACATGCTGGCCGGGGACACCACCATTTAACACGGGGCACTGTTCGGCCACGGGACACTGCTTGATGGGGCCGACGCGAAAGACGGTGTCCGCGTCCTCAGCGCAGTAGCCGGGGTGGGTCTCGGCGGGCCTGCTGAGAACCAACACGGGCAAGACCGGCACGTGCACACCAGCGGGTCTCTGACCGGTCCATTCTCACGGGCGGCCGGCGAGCAGGTAAGCTTGCCCGAGGCGGTGACGGCCGCCCTTCTCAATCATCATTGACTCTTCACTCATCAATAGCGTCGTATCGCAGCCGGAGTAGGACGGAATCATGGACAATTCATCGGATCACTCGGGCTCGCGAGGCCCCTCCCGAGGGCGAGACGGCCGACGCACCCGGCCTCAGACCGGCCGGGGGGAGCGTTCCTCCGATCGGCGCTCCAACGGACGCGACACATGGCGTGGCCGCGGGGCCGGCACAGGCCGGAGCCGCGATGGCTCAGCACCGCGTGGGGGCCGCGATTCCCGGCGTGCCGGCTGGGACAGCCGTGAGAGCGGTACGGGTTCAGCCCGCGAGGGTGCCAACGGCTGGGACAGCCGGTACAGCAACGATCGAGGCCGTGCGACAGGTGCGGGTGAGGGCCGGCGAGAGCGTCGAGGCCCCGTCTCCTGGTCCGACCGTGGACGGCGCCCCAGCCAGAACCGGGCCGGCGAGAGCACGGGGCGCCGCTGGGATGCGGGCGAACGCCGCGAGAACCGCGGCGGCTGGAACGACCGTCAGGAGCGCGGCGAACGGAGCGCCTGGGGCGATCGCCGTCCTGGGCGCACAGAGCGTCGCTGGGCCGGTGACGATCGCCGAGCGGAGCGAGGAGGGCGCACTCGCGATGGTTGGACCCAGCGTGGTGGGAACCGCCGCGATGACTCGCGCCGTGACGACCGTCGTCGTGACGAGCGGGACAGCGGCCAGCGCGGTGGCCGTGACCGGGGCGACCGTCGCTGGTACGACGATGGCCGGCCGCGCGACGGAGCCGACCGGGGCGGGAAACGAGAGTTCTCCAACAGCTCGGACGGCCGCGGCCGGGGAGACCGTTCCTGGCACGACGACGGTCGACGCGACCGTCGTGCAGATGACCGTGATGGCCGCTCTGGCCGCAGGCAGTGGGGCAGCGGTCGTGACCGGGGCGGCAACGGCCGCACCGACCGGCATGGGGACGAACGCGGTGAGCGCTCTGGCCGCAGGCAGTGGGGCACCGGTCGTGACCGGGGCGGCAACGGCCGCACCGACCGGCATGGGGACGAACGCGGTGAACGCTCTGGCCGCAGGCAGTGGGGCACCGGCCGTGACCGGGGCGACAATGCCCGCACCGACCGGCGGGGGGCTCGTTCCGACCGTCGGCAGTGGGACGGCCGTCGTGACAGCGGGCATGACGATGCGCGTGCGCGCCAGGACGCCCGGGTGCCTGCCCCCGGGCTGGAGCGTCCCGCGGACGAACCGGAGGTCAGCCTCGACTTCGACGACCGTCTGCTGTCGGCGCCAGTGCGCGCCGAGCTCCGTGGTCTGCCGAAGGAGCTCGCCCGTGAGGTGATGGCCCATCTCATCGCCGCCGGCGAGCTGATCGAGGAGGACCCGGAGCTGGCCAACCGGCACGCCCAGGCGGCCCGGCGTCGGGCCGCCAGGCTGCCCATCGTCCGCGAGGCGGCGGCTGAGACCGCCTACGCGGCGGAGGACTACGCGACCGCACTCACCGAATACCGTGCCGTGGCCCGCATGACCGGCAACGACGAGTACCTGCCCGTCATCGCAGACTGCGAGCGGGCCATCGGCCGCCATGACCACGCGCTGCGCACCATCCGCCAGGGCCACGAGGCGCGTCTGGGCGTCACCCAGCGCGTCGAACTGATCCTCGTCGAGGCGGGGCTGCGACACGACATGGGCCAAGACGACGAGGCCCTCCGCGTGCTCCGCAGCGCCATCGAGAGCAAGATCGGCAAGGCCGCATCGCAGGCCAGACTCCGGTACGCCTACGCGGACCTGCTCGCCGCCGGCGGGGACACCGGCGGCGCCATCACGTGGTTCATGGCGGCGGGACGGCTCGACAAGGCGCACAGCCTCGACATCGCCGAGCGCCTGGAGAGCCTGGGGGCCGAGGTACCCGACGACTTCCGGGCCTCGATCGACGAGACCGACGAGGACCTCTACGTCGAGGAGCAGGAGCCCGAACCCGAGCAGGAGCCGGCGGACGGCGAGGCAGATGCAGATGGCGATGAGCTGCCCGAGGGCGCCATCACGTTCCACTCCGACGTCCCCGTGGAGCCGGAACCGGGGTTGGCCGATGAGGCACCGGGTGGTGCGGGTGCCCCGGTAGCAGGATGGGACGCTGGGGGCACCCCCGACGAGCCCAAGGCAGCAGCCGAACCCGAGGCCGGCCCCGCCACCGTTGAGATCGAGACCGTGCCCGAGCCGCAGGATCTCCAGACTGACGAGACCGAGGAGGACGAGTGACCAGGGACATGCTGTGCGGCCGGTACGACGCGGCGCTTTTCGACCTGGACGGCGTCATCTACCTAGGCCCGCGATCCGTCGAGGGCGCGCCGGAGGGGGTCGAGGGGCTGCGAGCCGAGGGCGTCACCGTGGGTTTCGTCACCAACAACGCCGCGCGCACCCCCCAGACCGTCGCCGACCACCTGACGAGACTGGGCATCGACTGCGGGCTCGCCGACGTCGTGACGAGCGCCCAGGCCTCGGCGCGCATGCTCGCCGAGGCACTGCCGCCAGCGGCCAAGGTGCTCATCTGCGGCACCCCGGCGCTGGCCGCCGAGATCGAAGCCGTCGGGCTCACCCCGGTGTGGAGCAGCCAGGACGGGCCGGTCGCCGTCATCCAGGGCTACGATCCCGAGATGACTTGGCCGCGTGTCACCGACGCCGCGCACGCCGTGCAGGGCGGTGCCCGCTGGTATGCCACCAACCCCGACATGACCCGCCCGACCGATCTCGGACTCGAACCGGGTCTGGGCACCCAGATCGCCACCCTGAGGGTCTGCCTGGAGCCGGGGGCCGAGCCCGAGATGGCGGGCAAACCGTTCCCGCCCCTGCTGCGCGAGACCGTCCGCCGGCTGTCCGCCGAGCACCCGATCTTCGTCGGCGACCGGCTCGACACCGACATCGAGGGCGCCTTCAACGCCGGGATGGACTCGCTGTTCGTGTTCACCGGCGCCCACGGCATGCGGGACCTGTTCGCCGCCGATCCCTCGTGGCGCCCCACCCATGTGGGCTACGACATCAGGGCCCTGCTGAAACCGGCCCGCACCGTCGAGATCAGCGACGACACCGCGCGCTGCGGGGCGGCAGTCGCCCGGATCGACGACGCCCGGGTGCAGATCAGCGGCCACGGCACTGAGCGCGAGAGCCAGCTCGACGCGCTCTGGGCCGCGCTGCAGCTGGTCTGGCGCGCCGCGGACCGCGGGTCCGGCGCTGACCCCGGCCCAGTGATCGAGGCGCTCGACCAGCTGCACTGACTGCCCTCGCGAGGCGCTCATGGCCTGCACCTGCGCCGAGGACGGCCTCATTCGGGCCGAGGACGGCGTCACGGTGCGCATCCAGGTCCGCGGCGCGTGTTCCCCTCCGGGGCGGGGACATGGCCTGAAACTCGATTGAACACTGTTCAGGGTTGTCGGGTACGATCGGTCGCGCGTCACCACAGTGGGGCGCCCAGACCATGCAGGAGTTCATCAGCAATGACCACCAGGACTGAGAATCGCACCGCGCGGCGCAGTGGCTTCGCCGCATCCGACTTGGCCCTCATCGCGGTCTTCGCCGCCCTCATCGCCGTCTTCGCCCTCATCCCGGCCCTCTTCACGGTCGGTGCCGTGCCCTTCGCGCTGCATCTCATCATCGTCCTGCTGGCCCCGCTCGTGCTCGGCGCGACGCGGGGGGCCGCGACCATCCTGCTCTACCTGCTCGTCGGCGTCGCGGGGCTTCCCGTGTTCAGCGGCGGATCGTCCGGCCCGGCCGTGCTCATCGGCGCCACCGGCGGCTACCTCATCGGCTGGATCTTCGCCGCCCTCGCCTCCGGCGCGATCCGCACCGCCGCTGCCCGGCGCAGGCCCTCGAAGGCCGCGTTCACCGCGTGGCTGTTCGTCGCCGCGCTCGTCGGCGTCGTCATCATCCACGCCTTCGGCGTCGCCTGGTTCATGGCCTCACCCAATCTGCGCATGAGCCTCGGTCCCGCCCTGCTCGCCACTGCCCCGTTCCTGCCGTTCGACGTCGTCAAGGCCCTCATCGCGGCCCTGCTCGCCGTCGCCGTGCTCTCGGCCTTCCCGCGGCTCATGCCCGCGAGCAGGTGAGGGCCGGATGATCGAGTACCGCGGGGTAGGCGTCACCGTCGAGGGCTACGACATCGACGGCGCCTCGGTGGCCACTCAGATCCTGCGCGACGTCACGCTGAGCCTGACCGAACGTCGGATCGCCGTCATCGGGGCCAACGGCTCGGGCAAGTCCACCCTGCTCAAGCTCGTCAACGGGCTCGTGAGGGCCACCACCGGGCAGGTACTCGTCGAAGGCATCGACCCGGCAGAGGACGGCAGGGCAGTGCGTCGCAGAGTGGGGCACGTGTTCACCGATCCCGGCGCCCAGCTGGTCATGGCGACGCCCCTGGAGGAGATCGAGCTGAGCCTGCGCGCGAGCGTCAAGGGCCGCGCAGAGCGGAAGACCCGGGCGCTGGCCGTGCTCGCCGAGCACGGCCTCGCCCACCTGGCGAACCGTTCCGTCCACACCCTGTCGGGCGGGGAGCGCCAGCTCGTCGCGCTCGCCTCGGTGCTGGCCGTCGAGCCGTCCATCGTCATCGCCGACGAGCCGACCACGCTGCTCGACCTGCGCAACAGGATCCTCCTGGAACGGGCCTTCGACGCCCTGGACCAGCAGCTCGTCTGCTCCACCCACGACCTGGACCTGGCGGCCGGCATGGACCGGGCGCTGCTCGTCGACGACGGCCGGGTTGTCGCCGACGGGCCGCCGGCCGAGATCATCGCCCGCTACCGCGCTCAGATGACGGCCGAGCCGGCCCAGGAGGGCGGGCGGCGGTGAGGCTCGAGAACTACCTGGGCGTCTACCGCGCCGGCCACTCGCTCATGCACCGGACGCCGGTGGCGGTGAAGTACCTGCTGCTCGTCGTACTCGGCGTCGTGCCCTTCTTCGCCGGCCGCTGGCCGGTCTCGGTGGCGGCCGCCGTCGTGTCCGGGCTCGTCCTCGTGCTCGGTGCCGGGCGCCCCCCGCGCGAACTCAACCCGATGCTGGGCGTCATCGTCATGAACGCGCTCATCCTCGTCTACGACAGTCTCTTCCTCAACTGGCGCAACGGCGTCATCTTCTGCGCCGGCATGCTCTCGTGCCTGTGGCTGGCGCGCACGCTCACCGGCACGACACCGGCCTCGGTGCTCATGGACGCCATGGCCGCCCTGGCCCGCCCGTTCCGCTTCCTCGGGGCCAAACCCGAGAAGTTCGCCCTGACCATCGCCATCATGTGGAACGCGGTGCCCGGCCTGCTGCTCAGCGTCCGCCAGGTGCGCGACGCCGCCCGTGCGCGCGGGGTCGAGCGCGCCGGCTGGCGGCTCGTCACGCCGATCGTCATCGGCGCCGTGGGCCGTGCCCTGGCGATGGGCGAGGCCCTGCATGCGCGAGGCCTGGCCGACGAGGAGGAGCCGGCCAGGCCTCGGGTCTGAGGTGTGTTCAGTTGTCGCGTGGCATCGCTCAGCGGTGCCGGCGGGTGTACCAGATGCCGACGCCGCCGCCGGCGAGGAGCAGCACGCCGACGCTGCCCAGGGCCGCGGCCAGCAGGGAGTGGCGCGAGGACCCGGACGAGCCGGACGCGCTGCTGGAGGCCGTCGCCGACGAGCCGGAGGGCGACGGCGAGGCGGTGAGCGACTCCTCGTAGGTCTGGTAGTTCGGCGCCGGCAGGATCTCGCCGACCGTCTGCACGTAGAGCTGGTAGGAGAACTCCGAGCCGGCCAGGGCCTCCTCGTCGGACATGGCGACGGTCACCGTGTAGGCGCCGGCCTGGGAGCTCGAACTGGAGCTTTCCATGTCATAGGTCGCAGGTCTGGTGAGCTGTGACATCTCGGCGGTGCAGCCATCGCTCCTGACCTCGCAGGTCGACTTGTCCCGCTTGTTGCCCGCGCCGGTGATGATGTTCGTACTCATGAGCGGCTCGTTGTTGCTCTTGTCGAGCTCGTCGAGTTTCTTCCCCTGTTCGCCGCCGGTGGGCATGACACTGACGCTGCTCGAGACCGACTGGCCCCAACCGACGGGGACGCTGAAGGTCTGCACCTCGCCGGGCACGATGGTGGCCTGGTAGAGCTTGTTCTGCTCGATGCCCGTCGCCGAGGCGAGCGAGCTGCCGCCGGTGATCTGGGTGGGGCTGCCGCCGAACTTGCCCGTCGTGTCCTGGAAGTCGCCCTCGTCGGCGGTCTCGGCCGCCGAGGCCTGCTCGTTGACGTCACCGACGCGCGGCCACTCGCCGACCTTGAGCTGGAGTGTGCGGTCACTGCTGAGGTCGAAGTTCTCCAGGTCGACCTTGAGGATCAGCTGCTCGGCGTCGTTGCAGTCGTCGCTGTAGTCGTGGCCGGTCGCCATGGCGCCGGAGAGGTAGTAGGGCTCGGGGTAGGTCGAACCCGCGTAGTCGCTGTCGCCCGACGTGCACGTCTTGTTACCGGTGAGCAGCTGTGTGCTCATGATCTTCGTGTACTCGAGTTCCTGCTCGTGGGCCGTGCTCGTCACGAGTACCGAGGCGCTGATGTCGGTCTGCTTGGCGCTGCGCTTCACCACGTAGTAGCGGGTGAGGGTGTCGGACTCGTTGCCGGTGGCCGGGATGGTGTCCTTCCAGTAGCCCGGGGTGAGCTCGGGGGCGCTGCCGGCGTTGGAGGTGCCGGTGACGGCGGTGCCGTCGTAGTCGAAGGAGCGCACGTCGCGGTCGGTGGTCGACTGCTGCAGGGCCTTGGTGAGGTCCTCGGTGTTGTCGGCGTCGTAGTACTTGCCCTTGCCCTTGTCGGCGATGCACTGCAGCTGCTCGCGCGTCGTCGCGTCGACCGACAGGCCCACGACGTCGATCGTCAGGTCGACGCCGGAGGAGGCCAGGGACTCGGCGGTGGGGCAGGGATCGCCGCAGGTGGACTCGCCGTCCGAGACGAGGACGATGGAGCGCTTGCCGTCATTGCCCAGGTCCTTACCGGCCTCCTCGAGCGCCTTGGGGATGGGCGTCCAGCCGTAGGGCGAGTAGTGGCCGATGGCCGAGATGAGCTCGGCCTGGTTGTTCTGGGCGAGGTCGACGACCCGCTGGGTGTCGTCGCAGGCCTCGTCGGGCATCGGCTCGGTGCCCTCGACCGTGGCGCCGAGCACGCGCATGCCGACCTTCGCCTCGGTGGGCAGCGAGTTAACCAGGGAGGTCAGCGACTTGCGGGCCGAGTCGATCTTGGGGGTGCCGGTGCCGTCGTCGGCCGCCATCGAACCCGAGGCGTCGAGGACGAGCATCATGCTCGTCGTGCCCGGGTCGGCGACCGCCACCGGAAGCGTCGTGGCCGCCGGGGCGGCGATCATCGCCAGCGCGGTGAGTGCGACGAGGGGATGTCGCAGTCTGGGGTTCATTCTTCTTCCTTCGGGTGGGTGCAACAGAGAACTGCAAATAGCACTTTGCTATTGCAAAGCTCTCATGTTGGGTCAGGACCTGTCAACCCTACCGGCGCTATGGGATACTGAACCGGTTATGGGAGAGATCTTCGCCGGACGCTATGAACTCGTCGACCTGCTCGGGACGGGTGGCATGGGTGACGTCTGGCGCGTCTGGGACCACCGGGACGGCGGCTACCGTGCCGGGAAGGTGCTCCGCCAGTCCGACTCGACCTCGCTGCTGCGATTCATGCGCGAGGCCCGCTGGCGCTTCGAGCACCCGCACGTCCTCGCGCCGAGCGGCTGGGCGGGAGAGGACGACCGCATCATCTTCGCCATGCCGCTGGTGCACGGCGGTTCGGCGGCGGGCCTGCTGCGCGACTACGGCCCGCTGCCGCAGGCCTGGGTGCTGCCGGCCATCGGCCAGTTGCTCGAGGCCCTCCACGTCATCCACTCGGCCGGGCTCGTGCACCGCGACGTGAAACCGGCCAACATCCTGCTGCGCCCCGGCGTCGTGCCCGACATCGTCCTGTCCGACTTCGGCACCGCCGCCCCCATTGCCGAACCCCGCCTGACCCGGGTGACGCAGGTGATCGGCACACCCGGCTACATGTCGCCCGAGGCACGCTACGGCGCCGACCCCGAACCCGCCCAGGACCTCTACGCGGTGGGCACCGTTCTCATCGAACTGCTCACCGGGGAGCGTCCCGACCAGGAAGAGGCGGCCCGGGTGCCCGCCCGGTTCGCCGGCACCCCGCTGGGGGAGGTCATGGCGCACCTGCTCGCCGAGCTCCCGGCCAGGGTCCCCAGCGCCGCCCAGGCCTGGCAGGAGCTCGCGGCCGTCATCCCCGAGACCTCGACCGGTGAACCCGTCGAGGTCTTCGACCAGATCGGGCCCCTGCCGGCGGGATGGGGGCCCCAGGGCCCCATCGGGGCCGGCGTCCAGGACCCGGGCCCGCCGAGCCCCCAGAGCCCTGGCGGCCTGGACGAGTTCTACTCCCCGCCCCCGGCCAGGGCCGAGGTCGAGCCGCCATCCGACCAGGGGCGGCAGGTCGGCGTGCCTGCCCAGTGGGTCACGGGCCCCACGCCGGAGCCCATGCCCGCGCCCGCCTACCCCCCTGCTCCCGCGCCCGTTCCGCCGGGCCCGGCGCCCGAGGCGATGCCGCCCATGGGCGGGCCCCCGGCGGGAGCGGCACAGACCCCGGCAACCGTCCCCGCCCACTCGGCTTCCGGCACGAGATCCGGTGCGGCGCGCATCGCCCCGATCCTGGTGGTCGCCGGCGGCGTGCTGTGCATCGTGGCCGCCATCATCCTGGCCCTGTGAGATCCGCCGCCACGAGCGAACGCCCCGCTGCACTTTGCAGCAAATTGCCGCTATGATGACCGCATGGCCGGTCCCGAGGAAGTCCGCACGCAGGAGGAGGTCCGCGCCCAGCAGGCCGCCCTCTACGGGGCGCCACTGGCCGACGTACTCGGCCAGTGCGGGGCGACGCTGGGGCTGAACCAGGCCGGGCTCGCCCGGCTGCTGGGCATCTCGGCCCCCATGCTCTCCCAGCTCATCAACGCCCGCCGCATCAAGATCGCGAACCCGGTCGCCGCCGCCCGCCTGACCCGCATGGTCACGCTGGCCTCCGACGTGCGCGAGGGGCGCCTCACCGTCGCCGCCGCACTCGGGCAGCTGGAGGCCGACAACGCCACCGAGATCTCCGCCACGACACTGACCACCCACCTGCACCGGACGACGGCCAGCCAGGTGCAGGAACTCTTCCGCGCCACCGCCTCGGCCTCGGACTACCTGCGGGCGGCCGAACTCGTCCGCCCGCTCAGCGCGGAGATCGCCGACCTGCTCCAGGTCTTCGGCGCCGAGCGCCTCGACCGGGCCGAGGCCTTCGTCCGGTCCCGGGGCCTCGGCTGACCGGCAGCCGGACCCCACCGGCCTTTGAGCCCCTCCCGCCGCGTGGCCTAGGCTCGGCGCCATGAGTGAGCTCCCGAAGAACACCCCCGCCGACCAGAGCGACGGGGCGCCCGAACCCGGGAGCGCCGCCGACCGGCAGCCCCCGGCGACCGGGAACCGGCTCGTCGACGAGGTGCTCGCCGAGCTGGGCGACCTCGACGCCCTGCCCGTCGGCGAACGCCTGGAGAAACTGACCGCCGCCCAGCAGGGCCTCACCGAGATCCTCGACGGCACCCGCGGCCGGCTGCCCAGACCCGGCGGGCAGGCATGAGCGAGGGCCCCGCCCGGAGCCGGCTCGACCAGGCGCTCCCGGCCCGCGGCCTGGCCCGGTCGCGCTCACAGGCAACCGAGCTGATCCGGTCCGGCCGCGTGCGCGTCGGCGGCGCCGTCGTCACGAAGACGTCGACGCCGGTCGGCCCCGACGACCAGATCCACGTCGAGACCGACCCGTGGGTCTCCCGGGCCGCCCACAAACTCCTCGGTGCCCTCGACGAGTCCGGCGTGCAGGTGCCGGACAGGGTCCTCGACGCCGGCGCCTCCACCGGCGGGTTCACCCAGGTGCTCCTGGCCCGCGGGGCACGGCAGGTCTACGCGGTCGACGTCGGCCACGACCAGCTCGCCCGGCAGTTGCGCACCGATCCGCGGGTCCGTGACCTGCAGGGCGTCAACCTGCGCGAACTCACGCTCGGCCATGTCGACGCCCGACCCGTCGACATGGCCGTCGGGGACGTCTCGTTCATCTCGCTGCGCCTCGTCCTCGCGCCCATCCTCAACGTCCTCACCCCCGAGGCCACGGCGCTGCTCCTGGTCAAACCCCAGTTCGAGGTGGGGCGCCAGCGGCTGGGGGCCGGGGGAGTGGTGACCCGCGAGGCCGACCGCGAATGGGCCGTCCACCAGGTCCTCGACGAGGCCACCCGGCTGGGCTGGAACTGCTTCTGGCAGGCGCCGAGCCGGCTGCCCGGGCCCGCCGGCACGATCGAGTTCTTCATCGGCCTGCGCCGCGCCCGCTGACCCGGGTGCGGACGACGAAACACCCCGGGGCCGACAGCAGCGGTCGCTAGGCTTGCCGGCGTGGAAGAAACTCGTCGTGTCGCCGTCGTCATCCATCCGACCCGCCAGGAGGCGGTCACCAGCGCGGTCGAGTTCATCGGCGGGATGCACCGGCACGGCATCGAATGCATGGTCGAGGCCACCCATCTCGACGACGTGCGCGCCCAGCTGCCCGACGTGCGCATCGACCCGCTGTCCATCGACTCGAAGGTCGAACTCATCGCCGTCTTCGGCGGGGACGGCTCCATCCTGCGAGCCTCCGAGTGGGCGCTGCCGCGCGGCATCCCGCTGCTCGGCGTGAACCTCGGCCACGTCGGTTTCCTCGCCGAGCTCGAGGCCTCCGAGATCGGCGAGCTCATCGAGAAGGTCGCCGCCCGCGACTACGTGATCGAGAAGCGCCTCACGTTGCGAGTACGCGTCTTCGACACCGAGGGCACCGCGGTGTGGACCTCCTTCGCCGTCAACGAGGTCAGCACCGAGAAGGCCTCGCGGCGCAGGATGGCCGACCTCATGGTCCTCATCGACGGGCGGCCGCTGTCACGGTGGGCCTGCGACGGCGTGCTCGTCGCCTCCGCGTCCGGTTCCACAGCGTACGGCTTCAGCGCCGGCGGCCCGGTCATCTGGCCGAACACCGAGGCCTTCGAGGTCGTCCCGATCGCCGCTCACGCCCTGTTCTCGCAGGCCTGCGTCGTCGCCCCGAGCTCACAGGTGGAGCTCCAGCTCCTGGGCGACCTGACGTCCTCGGCCATCGTCTGGTGCGACGGGCGACGCAGCTTCGAGCTGCGGCCCGGCTACTCGATCGTCGTCGAACGCTACCCGCAGGACCTGCAGATCGCCCGCCTGTCCGAGCAGCCCTTCACCACCCGGCTCGTCAGGAAGTTCGGGCTCGACGTCGAGGGCTGGCGCGCGCCCAGACGCCAGGGGGGCTGACGTGCTCACCAGTCTGCGCATCTCATCGCTCGGCGTCATCGGTGCCTCCGAGATCGAGCCGGCCCCCGGCCTCACCGCCGTCACCGGCGAGACCGGCGCCGGCAAGACGATGATCGTCACAGGCCTCGGCCTGCTGCTCGGCGAACGCGCCACGGCGGGGATCGTGCGGCGCGGCGCCGACCGCGCGCAGGTCGAAGGCGTCTTCACCGGCATCGGGCCCGTCGCCGACCGGCTCGGCGAGCTCGGGGCCGAGACCGACGACGGGGAACTCATCGTCGCCCGCAGGGTCTCGGGTGGTACCGGACGCTCCCGGACATGGCTGGGCGGGATCCCCGCGCCCCTCGGCGTCGTCGGCCAGATCACCGGCGAGCTCGCCACCATCCACGGGCAGTCCGAGCAGGTCCGCCTCGGCACCCCCGAACGCCAGCGCGAGGTGCTCGACGCGGCCGGCGGCGCCGAACTGGCCCAGCAGCTCCAGGACTACCGCGCGGCCTTCGAGGAACGCCGGCGGGTGATCGCCGAACTCGACGAGCGCGTCCGGCACGCCCGCGAGCGCGCCCAGGAACGTGACATGCTCGCCTTCGGCCTCGACGAGATCTCGGCCGTCGACCCCCAGCCGGGCGAGGACGCCCGGCTCGCCGCCCAGGCCGACCGCCTTCAGGGGCTCGACGACCTGCGCATGCTCGCCGAGAGCGCCGGCCACGCCCTGGCCGGCGCCGCCGACGGCGACACCGACGACCCCGGTGCGCTCGGGCTCGTCGGCGAGGCGCGCCGGCAGGTGCGCCGCATGGCCGACACCGACACCCAGGCCGAACCGCTGGCCGCCCAGCTCGACCAGCTCGCCGTCCTCGTCCAGGAGGCGGCCGTCGACCTGGCCGGTTACCTGGCCGACCTCGACGCCGACCCCGGACAGCTCGAGGCCATCACCGCGCGCCGGGCCGCCCTGGCGGCCCTCACCCGCAAGTACGGCGCCGACGCCGACGAGGTGCTCGCCTGGGCCGCCGAGGCCGGCGAACGCCTGGCCGACCTGTCGGGCGACGACGAACGCATCGAGCAGCTGCGCGCCCGACGCGCCGACCTCGACGCCGCGCTCACCGCCCGGGCCGACCGGATCCACGCGCTGCGCGCCGAGGCGGCCGCCGCCCTCGCCGAGGCCGCCGGCGCCGAACTCGCCGCCCTGGCGATGCCGCACGCGCGCCTGATGTTCGACATCGAGCGGCTGCCCGAACTCGGCCCGCACGGCGGCGACCAGGTTCGCCTGCTGTTCAGCGCCAACCCCGGTACCGCCCCGGCGCCGCTCGCCAGGGTGGCCTCCGGCGGTGAGCTCTCACGCGTCCGCCTGGCCCTCGAGGTGGTACTGGCCGGTGGCGCGCAGGGACACACCTTCGTCTTCGACGAGGTCGACGCCGGCGTCGGCGGCCAGGTCGCCCTCGAGATCGGACGTCGGCTCAAACGCCTGGCGGCCCACTCGCAGGTCATCGTCGTCACCCACCTCGCGCAGGTGGCCGCCTTCGCCGACACGCACCTGGTGGTCGCCAAGTCGACGGACGGCCAGGTCACCAGCTCCGACGTGCACCGCGTCGAGGGCGCCGACCGCGAGGCCGAGATCGCCCGGCTCATGGCCGGGACGGTCTCGGACACCGCGCTGCGACACGCCCGCGAGCTGCTCTCTCAGGCCGCCCGGGGCTGAGGCGCCCCGCCCGGGAGGGAGCCCCACGTGGGCAACCGCCCCGTCGTCGCCTATGCTGGAGGCCCGTGGGGAACGCCAAGCAGACAAAGCACATCTTCGTTACCGGAGGCGTCGCCTCCTCTCTCGGCAAGGGCCTGACGGCCTCCAGCCTCGGCAGTCTTCTCGTGGCGCGCGGGCTGTCCGTGACGATGCAGAAACTCGACCCGTACCTCAACGTCGACCCCGGGACGATGAACCCGTTCCAGCACGGCGAGGTCTTCGTCACCGACGACGGCGCCGAGACCGACCTCGACATCGGCCACTACGAGCGTTTCCTGGGGCGCTCCCTGTCGGCCCGCGCCAATGTGACGACCGGGCAGGTGTACTCGGCGGTCATCGCCAAGGAGCGCCGCGGCGACTACCTGGGCGAGTGCGTGCAGGTCATCCCGCACATCACCGACGAGATCAAGCGCCGCATGCTGGACGTCGCGCAGCCGGGCGACGACGTCGTGATCCACGAGATCGGCGGCACCGTCGGCGACATCGAGTCCCAGCCCTTCCTCGAGGCGGCCCGCCAGGTCCGCCACGACATCGGCCGTGAGAACACCTTCTACATCCACGTCTCGCTCGTGCCCTACATCGGCCCGAGCCACGAGCTGAAGACCAAGCCGACCCAGCACTCGGTCGCCGCGCTGCGCAGCGTCGGCATCCAGCCCGACGCCCTCGTCTGCCGCTCCGCGATGGACCTGCCCGAGGCCATCAAGCGCAAGATCGCCTTCAGCTGCGACGTCGACACCGGCGGCGTCGTGGCCTGCCCCGACGCCCCCAGCATCTACGCCATCCCGAAGGTGCTCCACCACGAGGGCCTGGACGCCTACGTCGTGCGCATCCTCAACCTGCCCTTCCACGACGTGGACTGGACCTCGTGGGACGACCTGCTGGCCCGCGTCAACCGCCCCAGCGAGGAGGTCACCATCGCGCTGGTCGGCAAGTACATCGACCTGCCCGACGCCTACCTGTCCGTCGTCGAGGCCATCCGGGCCGGCGGCTTCGCCAACTGGGCCCGGGTGCGGATCCGCTGGGTCGCCTCCGACGACTGCGAGACCGACGAGGGGGCGGCCGACAAGCTCGGCGACGTCGACGGGGTCGTCATCCCCGGCGGCTTCGGCATCCGCGGCGTCGAGGGCAAGCTCGGGGCCATCAGGTTCGCCCGCGAGAAGAAGATCCCGATCCTCGGCCTGTGCCTCGGCCTGCAGTGCATGGTCATCGAGGTGGCCCGCGACGTCGCCGGCATCACCGGCGCCGCCTCCAGCGAGTTCGACCCCGACACCCCCGACCCGGTCATCGCCACGATGGCCGAGCAGCGCTCCATCGTCTCGGGCGAGGGCGACATGGGCGGCTCGATGCGGCTCGGCGCCTACCCCGCCGAACTGGAGCCGGGCTCGATCGTCGCCGGGCTGTACGGCACGACGAAGGTCTCCGAACGCCACCGGCACCGCTACGAGGTGAACAACGCCTACCGCGAGCAGCTGGAGAAGGCAGGCATCGTCTTCTCGGGCCTGTCCCCGGACCGCAACCTCGTGGAGTTCATCGAACTGCCCGCCGACCAGCATCCCTTCTTCGTGGCCACCCAGGCCCACCCCGAGTTCACCTCGCGCCCGACCAGCGCGAACCCGCTGTTCGCCGGCCTCGTCCAGGCCGCCATCGAACGCCACCGGGCCACCCACCGCACGGCCCCCGAGACGGGGGAGCAGCAGTGAGCGGGCTGGTCGACGGGGCGGAGCACTGGCCGATCCTCAGCCACGAGGTGCAGGCCGTCGGACGGGTCTGCTCCTTCGTCGAGGACGAGGTGCGCCTGCCAGACGGCAGCACGATGCGACGCCAGTGGGTCACCCACCCCGGCGCCGTCGCCATCATGGCGCTCGACGAGCGCCGGCGCGTCGCCGTCGTGCACCAGTACCGGCACCCGGTGGCGGCCCGGCTCGTCGAGCCGCCTGCCGGCCTGCTCGACGTGGCCGACGAGGACCCGCTGGCCGCTGCCAGGCGGGAACTGGCGGAGGAGGCCATGCTGTCCGCCGACGACTGGCGGGTGCTCGTCGACCCGTTCACGTCCCCGGGCGGCCTGCAGGAGTCCATCCGCATCTACCTGGCCCGCGGCCTGCACCGGGTCCCCCGACCCGACGGCTTCGTCGTCGAGGCCGAGGAGATCGACATGGGGATCAGCTGGAAACCCCTCGACGAACTCGTCGAGGACGTCTACGCCGGCCGGGTCCACAACCCGTCGATGATCTACGGCACCCTCGCGCTGGCCCTCGCCATCGCCCAGGACCGTCTCGACTCGCTGCGCCCGGCCGACGCGCCGTGGCCGGCGCGCGACAACCAGGCCGCCCGCGACGCGGAGATCGACGAACTTGGCTGAGGCCACCGGGGCCGACGCGCTGCGGGACTGGGTCGAGGGCTACCTCGACCACCTCACCGTGGAGCGCGGCCTGTCGGCCAACACCATCGCCGCCTACCGCCGCGACCTGAGCCGCTACACCGACTACCTGCAGGCCCGCGGGATCGGCGGGCCCGCGCAGGTGAGCGCCGCCGTGCTCGCCGACTACGAGCAGCACCTGTCCGCCGGCGACGAGGAGCACCGGCCGCTGGCGCCGTCGAGCGTGGCCCGCGCCGTCGTGGCCGTGCGCAGCCTGCACGGCTTCGCCGCCACCGAGGGCTTGGTCGCCGAGGACGTCTCGTCGGCCATCCGCCCGCCCAAGCCCGGCAGGCGGCTGCCGCGCACCCTCACCACCGAGCAGGTCGCCGCCCTCATCGACGCCGTCGAGCGCGAGACCCCCGTCGGCCTGCGCGACGCCGCGCTGCTGGAACTCCTGTACGGCACCGGGGCGCGCATCAGCGAGGCACTGGCCTGGGACGTCGACGACCTCACCCGCGTGCTCGACGACCCGGACGCCGGGCTGCGGGTCGTCGGCAAGGGCAACAAGCAGCGCATCGTGCCGCTGGGCGGCTACGCCCGGCAGGCCGTCGACGCCTGGCTGGTGCGCGGGCGCCCCGCCCTGGCCGCCAGGGCCCGCCAGGCGACCCCGGCGCTGCTGCTCAACACCCGCGGGGCCAGGCTCAGCCGTCAGAGCGCCTGGGAGATCCTGCAGACCCGGGCCCGGGCGGCCGGCATCACCGAGCAGATCGGCCCGCACTCCCTGCGCCACTCCTTCGCCACTCACCTGCTCGAGGGCGGCGCCGACGTGCGCGTCGTCCAGGAACTGCTCGGCCACGCCTCGGTGACGACCACCCAGATCTACACCGAGGTCACCGCCCAGCACCTGCGTGAGGTCTATGCGAGCGCGCACCCGCGAGCCAGGTGAGGGCCTGACCTGGCCGGGAGGAGGATCTCCTCGCCCCGGCCGGCCCATCCGGACGCCCCGTGGCAACCGATGGCAGCGCATGGGGCGGTGGGACGTGGGTGCACCATCATCGGGGAAGACATTGCAGCACGGCCGCTGCGGTCGTGCGCGGTTCGATGACGGCCACATGATCCGACGCGGTCCAGAAAGATGAGGACGTGATGGAACGACTCTCCAAGGCAACACTGCCAGCCGCCCACACCGACGGGGTCACCCTGCCGCCGAGCGGCTGGGACACCCAGCGCACCGGCATCGTGCACATGGGTATCGGCGCCTTCCACCGCGCCCACCAGGCGGTCTACACCCAGGACGCCTTCGCCGCCACCGGCGACGACCGCTGGGGCATCTGCGGCGTCACCCAGCGCTCCGACACGGTCAAGCGCCAGCTTGCCGGGCAGGACGGGCTCTACGGCGTGCTCGAACGCGCTGTCGACCACACCGGGGTGCGCGTCGTCGGCCAGGTGCGCGAGGTGCTCTTCCCCGCCGAGCAGAACGCCGAGCTCATGGCCCGCATCGTCGACCCCGCCACCCGGGTCATCACGCTGACCGTCACCGAGAAGGGCTACCGCCGCAACGGCCAGGGCGGCCTCGACCTGGCCGACCCGGCCGTCGCCGCCGACCTGGCCGGCGGCGAACCGGTCAGCGCCGTCGGCCGGCTCGTCCGCGGCCTGCAGGCCCGCCAGCGCGCCGGCGCCGAACCCATCACCGTCGTCTGCTGCGACAACCTCGCGAGCAACGGCCGCGTCCTCAAACGCCTCGTCGACGACTTCTGCGCCGCGCTCGGCGACGACGACCTCACCGCCTGGATCGCCTCGAAGGTCACCTTCCCTTGCACCATGGTCGACCGCATCGCCCCGGCAACCACCGACGCCGACTGGGCCCTGGGCGAGCAGATCCTCGGACTGCACGACGAGGGCCTGGTCACCGCCGAACTGTTCAAGCAGTGGGTCATCGAGGACGACTTCGTCGCCGAGCGCCCGGCCTGGGAGAAGGCCGGCGCCCAGCTCACCGACGACGTCGAGCCCTTCGAGAACATGAAGCTGCGGATCCTCAACGGCACGCACTCCACGCTCGCCTACGCCGGGGCCCTGCGCGGCTACCCGACGATCACCCGCACCATGGCCGACCCCGAGCTCGCCGAGCTCGCCGCCGGACTCATCACCGAGGACGTCATCCCCGTGCTGGAGTGCCCGCCCGGCGAGGACCTGCCCGCCTACGGCGCCGAGGTGCTCAAGCGCTTCTCCAACCCGGCCCTGGCCCACAAGACCACCCAGATCGCCATGGACGGCTCGCAGAAGATCCCGCTGCGCCTGCTCAGCACGATCCGCGACAACCTGGCCGCCGGACGCAACCCGGCCCACGCCATCACCGGCGTCGCCGCGTGGATGGCCTACGTCGCCACCCCCGAGGCCAACGGCCTGCCCCTGCCCATCGACGACCCGATGGCCGACCGGCTGGCCGCCGTCCGCGGTTCGAAGGACGCCCTGGGCATCGTCGAGAACCTCATGGGCATCGAGGACATCTTCGGCACCGACCTGCCCGGCAACACCTCGGTGCACGACCAGCTCGTGGACGCCGTCACGGCGTTGCTGCCCTGATCATCCGCTGAGCGCGGCCCGCGCCACTCGCCGAATCCACGTGCCCCCGCCCGGCAGCAGCCGGCGGGGGCACGTGTGGTTACGACCCCGGCCCGAACGGACCCGAGGAACTGGCTCGCGCTGTCCGGCGGGACCTGTCCCCGCACCAAGGGCAGGAAGCCCTGCTACATGGTGCCCGGTCCATGCCAGCAGGGCTTGTCCATCCGTGTCGCCGTCGCCGGTCTTCGACAAGGAGTCCGCCTCGTGCCGGCGGGGGACTCGTCGGCTGCTCGGCGCGGGCGCCCATGGCCCCGCGCCCTCGACGCCGGGGACGCGAGCAGGCCCCGGCCCCCTGGTGGGGGACCGGGGCCTGCGTCATGCCAGATGGCGCGGGGCCGGTGCCGAGGTCAGTCGATGACGATGTGCTCGGCCTCGTCGGCGTCGATGCGCTCGCGCTCGGGCTGTGGCTCGACGAGGGTGAGCAGCTCCTTGCGGCGCGAGTGCTCGATCCGGGCGAGCGCGAACGACAGCACCAGCGCCGCGGCCGCGACACCCACCGCGACCAGAGCCGCGACGTGGAAACCGGCAGCGGTGGCCGAGGCCATCGAGGCGCCGCCAGACAGCCGGCCGGCCTGGACGCCGGACAGGACGCCCATGAACAGCGAGGAGCCGATGCAGCCGGCCACCTGGAAGGCGGTCGAGACGATCGTCGTGCCGTGGGAGTACATCGGCTTCTCGAGGCTGGCCAGCGCGAAGGTCTGGGCCGGGCCCATCGTGAAGGCCGTCCCCGCGATGACCGGCGCGTAGCAGGCCATGATCTGCCAGGAGCTCGCGCCCTCACCGAGCATCGACAGGGCGATGGTGAAGACGGTGACGACCACCAGGGCGATCGGCAGCGAGACGCGCAGGCCATGACGGTCGTACAGCCTGCCGGCGACCGGCGCCAGGATGCACGACAGGATGCAGGCGGGCAGCAGCGTGAGGGCCGCGCCGAAGGCCGAGAAGCCCAGGGCGCTCTGCATGAACATCGGCAGCAGGATGTTCATCGAGAACACGATCATGAGCGACAGGAAGATGACGCACAGGCCGAGGGTGAAGCCCCTGTTGCCGAACGGGCGCAGGTCGATGAGGGGCTCGGCGATCCGGCCCTGACGGACCACGAAGGCGGCCAGGGCGACGACGCCGGCGACCAGGCAGGCGACGGCGACGCCGACGGGCCCGGCGAAGATCGTCGAGATGCCGTACAGCATGCCGATGAGGGCGAGCGAGATGAGCGTGGTCGACAGGGTGTCGAGCCTCGGCCTGGTGAGCTCCGCCTCGTCGCCGACGCTGACGAAGGCGATCGCCCAGGCCACGGCGATGAGCGCGGCGAAGCAGACGAAGAGCGTGTGCCAGTTGCCGAACTGCAGGATCGAGCCGGCGATGATCGGGCCGAAGGCCGGCCCGAGGGTGGTCATCGCCGAGACGATGCCCATGTTGGTGCCGAGCTTCTCGCGCGGCGAGACGGCCAGCGTCAGGTTCATGCCGATGGGCACGATCATGCCGGTGCCCAGCGCCTGCACGACGCGGGCCGCGAGGACGACTACGAAGCTCGGGGCGATGGCGCCGACGACGGTACCGGCCAGCAGCAGGCTCAGGGCGAGCATGAGCAGGCCGTGGGTGCGCACCGAGCGGTACAGGAAACCGGTGACCGGCACCATGATCGCTGCGGCCAGCATGTAAGCGGTCGTGACCCACTGGATGGTGCCCGAGCCGACACCCAGGTCGGTCATCATCGGGGTCAGTGCCACGTTCAGGAAGGTCTCGTTGAACGTGGCGAGGAAGGTCGTGTAGGCCACGACGAAGATCACCGCACCAACGCTGCGGCTCTTGCGGGAGGACATTCGACGAACAACTCTTTCTTCGTGCTTGTCACACGCGAGGGCGCACCGGATCCCGGGGCATGGCCCCGGTGCGGATCCGGTGCGCGACGGTGTGCTTGGTGAACAGCGACTCGCCCAGGGCCGCGCAGACGGCGGCGACGTGCTGCTCGGGAGAACGGCCCGCCGCTCGGCGGGCCAGTGGTCTCGATCCGGGGACATCGCGCCGTGGTGAATCACATGTGCGGTGTTCTCGGACAACGCTGAACGACGTTAGCACACATGTCCGGACATTAGGCAACACGAGAAGCAGCAGTTCGCAACTGAATGCAACACCGCGTTGCGGTGATGGCCACAGCCATGACCGGCGCCGCGGCCCACCTCGCGGTCCTCGGTCGTCGCCCTCAGATGGCGGTGTGCAGACGCACCTGGCGCAGGCTCGTCGAACCGTCCTCGGGGCCGATCTCGCGGTGCGCGCCGTCCGGGGCCCATCCGGAACCGGTGAGAAAGGCGCGCAGGTCGTCGTCGGTGGTGGGCACCCACCAGGTGGCGCGTTCGAAGCCGTCGGCCCTCAGCGTGTCGACGACGGCGTTCAGCAGACGCGAGCCGTGCCCGCGTCCGGTCCGCCCGATGACGAACTCGCCGACGACCGCGTCGGTCGGGTCGGCATCCGGGTCCTCGCTGGGGCCGATGGCGGCGAAGCCGAGCACCGTCCGGTGGTCCTGGGCCGTCGCGACGAGCACCCGGTAGGTCGCCAGCGGGGGAGCGACGATCGCCGACAGCCACGCGGCGGACATGGCGGCCGGATCGGGCAGCTGCGCGGCGAGCCCGGCCCTGGCCCAGGCCCCGGCCTGAAGCTCGGCGATGCGTTCGGCCTCGTCCGCCATGGCGAGCCGGGCGAAACCCGGCTCCGGGCCATGGGCGTGACGCCGGGCGGCGTCGTCGTGCGGGTGCTCGCTCACGGTTCACAGCCTACGGCCGCGGCGCGGGCGGCCCCAGCCGGCCGGCACCGCTAGGCTGAGCCCGTGACACATGACGGTTCGAAGACTCCTCCCGCACTGGACCCCGACACCCTGCGTGTCATCCCGCTCGGCGGCCTGGGCGACGTGGGGCGCAACATGACCTGCTTCGAGCTCAACGGGAAGATCCTCATCGTCGACTGCGGCGTGCTCTTCCCCGAGGAGAGCCAGCCGGGCGTCGACCTCATCCTGCCCGGCCTGGACTACCTCGCCGACCGCCTCGACGACGTGGTGGCCCTGGTGCTCACTCACGGCCACGAGGACCACATCGGCGGCGTGCCCTATCTGCTGCGCCAGCGCCAGGACATCCCCGTCTACGGGAGCCGCCTGACCCTGGCCTTCGTCGAGGCCAAGCTGCGGGAGCACCGCCTGCGCGATGCCGTGCTGCACACCGTCGCCGAGGGCGAGCGGGTCGACGTCGACGAGTTCGGGCTCGAGTTCTTCGCCGTCACGCACTCGATCCCGGACGCCCTGGCCGTGGTCGTCCGCACCTCGGCCGGTTCCGTCCTGCACACCGGCGACTTCAAGATGGACCAGCTGCCCCTCGACGGGCGGATCACCGACCTGCGCGGATTCGCCCGCGCCGGCGCCGAGGGCATCGACCTGGTCATGGCCGACTCGACGAACGCCGAGGTCAAGGGGTTCACGCCGCTGGAACGCGACATCCTGCCGAACCTCGAACGCGTCTTCGCCGAGGCCACCGGCAAACTCGTCGTGGCCTGCTTCGCCTCCCACGTCCACCGCGTCCAGGAGATCCTCGACCTGGCGGCCCGGCACGGCCGGAAGGTCTGCTACGTCGGGCGCTCCATGGTCCGCAACATGGCGGTCGCCCGCGATCTCGGCTATCTGCACGTGCCCGGAGACATCCTCATCGAGCTGTCCCAGCTCAACGACTACCCCGACGACAGGGTCGTGGTGGTCTGCACGGGCTCGCAGGGCGAGCCCCTGGCGGCGCTGAGCCGGATCGCCAACCGGGACCACCCGGTCATCGGCATCAACCCCGGCGACACCGTGCTGTTCGCCAGCTCCCTCATCCCCGGCAACGAGAACTCCGTCTACCGCGTCGTCAACGGCCTGACCCGGCTCGGGGCCAGGGTCGTGCACCGCGGCAACGCCTTCGTGCACGTCTCGGGCCACTCGGCCTCCGGGGAGCTGCTCTACCTGTACAACATCGTCCAGCCCGGCAACGTGATGCCCATCCACGGCGAGGAGCGCCACCTCGTCGCCAATGCCGAACTGGCCGTCGCCACCGGTGTGCCGCGCGAACGCGCCATCGTCGCCCACGACGGCGACGTCGTCGACCTGCGCGACGGGGTCGCAAAGCCGGTCGGCCGCGTCGACGCCTCGTACATCTTCGTCGACGGCTCGACAGTCGGCGACGTCTCCGAGTCGAGCCTGACCGA
Source organism: Propionibacterium ruminifibrarum (assembly GCF_900289195.1). Classification (GTDB taxonomy): domain Bacteria; phylum Actinomycetota; class Actinomycetes; order Propionibacteriales; family Propionibacteriaceae; genus Propionibacterium; species Propionibacterium ruminifibrarum. The sequence goes on along the minus strand of NZ_OMOH01000010.1, from coordinate 62,655 downwards.
CCGGCGCATCCTCGGCGAGGAGGGTTTCATCTCCATCGTCGCCGCCGTCGACCTGCGCAAGGGCGAGGTCGTGGCCGGCCCGGACGTCTCGGCGCGTGGCTTCCTCGAGGCCCCCACCGTCTTCGACGACGTGACGACGAAGATCGCCGCGGCGCTCGACGCGGCGCTCGCCGAGGGCGTCGACGACGAACACCGCCTTCAGCAGGTGGTTCGCCGGACGGTCGGCCAGTGGGTGTCCAGCACCTACCGTCGCCGTCCGATGATCGTCCCGGTCGTCATCGCCGTCTGAGCCCGGCCCGGCGGGATTTGGGGAACGCCTTCCCGGCGGGATATGATCACCAAGTTGCGCCCCCGCGGGTGCAGTTCACTGTCATCGAAGAGGTCAAGGAGTCGCCATGGCTGCCGTGTGCGAGATCTGCGGCAAGGGCCCCGGCTTCGGGCACAACGTGCCGTGGTCGAAGAAGAAGACGAATCGTCGTTGGAATCCCAACATCCAGCGCGTCCGTGCCGTCGTCAACGGCACGTCGAAGCGCCTGAACGTCTGCACTTCCTGCCTGAAGGCCGGCAAGGTCAGCCGCTGAGTCCCAGGTTCTGCGAAGGGCCCGCTCTAATGAGCGGGCCCTTCGTCCTGTCCGCCGTCGCCTGACGGCGCGGGCCAGGTCGGCGCCGGGAACTGTCCGCCCGCCCCGCTAGTCTCGGACACGTGGTGAGTGGGACCAGAACAGCAGGCCGGGGAGCACGTCCCGGCCAGGTGGCGAGCCCGTTCCGCACCCGGGCCTACCGGCGGCTGTCCGAGCCGCTGTCGGGGGTGTTCGGCGCGCGGACGGCGAAGGCCCTCGCCGCGGTCGGCGTGCGCACCCTCGACGACCTCATGCACTACACGCCCCGCGACTACCTCTACGGCACCCAGCGCAGCGACCTGAGCGCGCTCCTGCCGGGGGAGCGGGCCGCCGTCCTGGCCGGGGTCGAGTTTGTCGGCGCCCAGCCGTTCAAGGGCGACGCCCGGCGCTGGCGCCTCGAGGCGGTGCTCACGGACGGGCGGGGGCAGCTCAAACTCATCTTCTTCGGGAAGAAACACCTCGTCGACTACTGGCGCCGCCAGCTCTCGATGGGGGTCAGGGGCATCTTCGTCGGCAAGATCGGCGAGTTCCGGGGCGAGCTGCAGATGAGCCATCCCGACTTCGTCATGCTCGACGGCGACGGCCGCATCGTCGGGGCCGCCGACGAGAAGAAGACCCAGATGGCCCAGGTCGTCAGCCGGGGCGAGGTGATCGGCATCTACCCGGCGCGGGCCGCCCTGCCGACCTGGCAGATCGCCGAATGCGTCGCCATGGGCCTCGACATGCTCACCGGCATCGACGACCCGCTGCCCGAGCAGATCCGCTCCGGCGAGGAGCTGCCCGGCCTGCTCGAGGCCTTCACCATGGTCCACCAGCCCCGCAGCAGGCAGGACGTCGAGTCCGGCATGCGCCGCCTCAAGTTCGACGAGGCACTCGGCCTGCAGCTCACCATGGCCTACCGGCGCCGTGAGGCCGCCACGCACGAGGCGGCCGCCGTCGTCCCCCGGACAGACGGCCTCCTGGCGGCCTTCGACGCCCGGCTCCCCTTCGAACTCACCGACGCCCAGCAGCGGGTCAGCGCCGAGATCGGAGCCGACATGGCCTCCGAACGGCCCATGCAGCGACTGCTGCAGGGCGAGGTCGGCTCCGGGAAGACCGTCGTCGCCCTGCGCGCCATGCTCGCCGCCGTCGACGCCGGGCGCCAGGCCGTCCTGCTGGCCCCCACGGAGGTGCTCGCCACCCAGCACGCGGCCACCGTCGACTCCCTCATGGGCGACCTCGCCGCCGGCGGCACCCTCGCAGCCCCCGAGCACGCCACCCGCGTCGAACTGCTCACCGGCTCGGTGCCCACCGCCAGGCGCCGGGAGATCCTCGACCGGATCGCCTCGGGCGAGGCGGGCATCGTCGTCGGCACGCACGCCCTGCTCGGAGACGACGTCCGCTTCGCGGGGCTCGGTCTCGTCGTCATCGACGAGCAGCACCGCTTCGGCGTCGAACAGCGGGCCAGGCTGACCGCCGGCAGCAGGCTGCGCCCCCACGAACTCGTGCTCACCGCGACACCGATCCCCAGGTCGGTCGCCATGACCGTCTTCGGCGACCTCGAGGTCTCCACCCTCCAGGACCTTCCCGGCGGTCGCGCCGACGTGCAGACCACGGCGGTCCTCACCGCGGAGCACCCGACCTGGACGGGCAGGGTCTGGGCGCGGCTGCGCGAGGAGGTCCGGGCCGGCCGCCAGGGCTTCGTCGTCTGCCCGCGCATCGGTGGCTCAGACGGGCCAGCATCGGCCGGGGCTGAGGACGCGCCGGAGACCGCCGGCGCCGAGGAGACCTACGCCAGGCTCGCCGGCAACGAACTGGCGGGCCTGCGGCTGGGGCTCCTGCACGGGCGGCAGGGCAACGAGGCCAAGGCGGCGACGATGGCGTCCTTCATCGCAGGCGAGATCGACGTCCTCGTGACGACCACCATCATCGAGGTGGGCGTCGACGTGCCCAATGCCAGCGCCATGGTCGTCCTGGACGCCGACCGTTTCGGGGTCAGTCAGCTGCACCAGCTGCGCGGACGCATCGGCCGTGGCGGGTACCCGGGCATCTGCCTGCTGCTGAGCGCCACCGATCCGCGGACACCTGCCGCCCAGCGCCTGCGTGACGTCGCGGCGACCCGGGACGGCTTCGTCCTGGCCGAACTCGACCTGGCACAGCGTCGGGAAGGCGACGTACTCGGCGCGGAACAGTCGGGGTCACGCAGCTCCCTGCGGCTGCTCCGGGTGCTTGATGACGCCGACGTCATCACCAGGGCCCGCGTCATCGCCGAGACACTCGCCGGAACACCGGCTGAGAACCTGCCCGCAGGGCCGGCCGACATGCTGCGCCGGGGACAGCGGCTCAGCGCGGCCGAGTGGCTCGAACGCGACTGACCGGCCGCCTCATCCGGCCTGCCGCGCCCCACCGCCCGCATCTGGCAGTGGGGCGGTGGGGCGCGGGCCGGCTACCGGGCCCGTTTCACTGCGTGGGTTCAGGGCCGAACTCGAAGTGGCGGGCGGTGAGCTGGGAGGGAACGATGCGCACCCAGTTGTTCTTCAGGGTGGGCACCCACGGGCGCAGCGGGGCCTTCGCCAGGCGCGCCAGCTCGTCGGCGTCCTCGATCAGCATGGCCGTGCCGCGCAGCAGCACGCTCCAGCCGCCGTCATCGGTCCAGGCGTCTGCCTCGAACGCGACGTGCGAGTTGAGGGCCAGCTTCTCGAGCTTGCTGCCCGGGGCGCTGCGGAAGACGACGCTCTCGCCATCCAGGCAGAAGTTCACCGGGTAGATCTCGGGAATGCCCTCGGAGGCCACGGCGATGCGGCCCACGTCGACGCTGGCGAGGTAACCCCAGGCGCTCTCCTCCGGGATCTCAGAAATCGGGCTCGTGGTTTCAGTGTCAGCCATGGGCCTATCTAACCTCACAATCCGCCCGGTGGCCTGTGGAAAGCCACCCCCAAAATGCCGGATCGCTAGTCTTGAGCTGTGGGCAGAATCATCGCGGGCCGGGCACGCGGCGCCAGGCTGGCCGCTCTTGCCGGTACGACGACTCGCCCCACCACCGACCGGGTCCGTGAGGCCCTGTTCAGCGCCCTCGCCACTTGGAGCGGCACGGCGGGTGAACCCGTCGAGACGCAGTGCGCGGGCCTGGCCGTCCTCGACGTCTTCGCCGGCTCCGGCGCCATCGGCCTGGAGGCCGCCAGCCGGGGCGCCGCCCCCGTCCACCTGGTCGAGCGGGACCGCAGGGCGGCCCAGGTCATCCGACGCAACATCGCCTCGACGGGCCTGGGCGCGCACCTGCACGTGCGCGACGCGGCAGCCTTCCTGGCCGGCCCGCCGCCGGTCGTCTTCGACGTCATCGTCGCCGACCCGCCCTATGGCATGCCCAACGACGAACTGACCGGCCTGCTCCGGGCCGCCGTCGACGGGGGCTTCCTCGCCCCCGACGGCCTGCTCGTCGTCGAGCGGTCCCGGCGCGATCCTGAGCCGACCTGGCCCGGCGGATTCGAGTTGAGCGGCCGCCGGGACTACGGTGAGACAGCCCTGTACTTCTGCCGGCCAGCAGGAAGGTGAACCCGATGCCCGACCCGGTCCGTGCCGTCGTCCCCGGATCCTTCGACCCGATCACCCTCGGCCACCTCGACATCATCACCCGGGCCCATGACGTCTTCAGCGAGGTCATCGTCGCCGTGGGCCGCAACACCACCAAGAACTACCTCTTCGACCTCGACGAGCGTCTGGCGCTCGTGCGTGACGCCGTCTCGGGGCTGGACGGCGTGAGCGTCGAGCCCATCGATGCGCTGCTCGTCGACTTCTGCCGCGAGCACGGTGCCGCCATCATCGTCAAGGGCGTGCGCTTCGGGTCCGACTTCGACTACGAACTGCAGATGAGCCAGCTCAACCGCATGCTCTCGGGCGTCGAGACCGTTCTCCTGCCGGCCGGTCACGACTACGGCACCATCTCCAGCACGCTGCTGCGCGAGGTGGCCGCCAACAACGGGGACATCAGCCGGTTCGTGACGCCGGCGGTTCACGAGGCGGTCAAGCGGAAGAACAGGCCATAGGCCCGGCTGGTGGCACCCGCGCCGACCCCGCCGGGTGCTGCACCCGATCCGCGTTGAGGGGGTTGGGCGGGGCCATAGGCTGGTGGCGTGAGTACCCACTTGGACGCCCGTGACCCGCTCGTCGTCGACACGCACGAGCTGGCCCGCCAGGCAGGTGCGCTGAGGCGGCTCCGCGACACCATCGAGGCCCCGGCCGACCTGGGCATCGAACTCATCGGCGTGCCCGAGGGCGCCCCGATGCAGCTCGATCTCACCCTCGAGTCCGTCGTGGAGGGCGTGCTGGTGACCGGGACGGTCGAGGTGCCGCTGGCGGGGGAGTGCGCGCGCTGCCTCACCCCCCTCAGCGACCGGGGCACGTACCGGGTCACCGAGCTGTACAACTACCCCGGCCGGCAGGCCGCCGAGGACGAGCTCTTCCTCGAGGACGACCTGCTCGACCTCGATCCCGCCCTCCGCGCGGCCATCGTCCTCGAACTGCCGTTCAGCCCGCTGTGCCGCCCCGACTGCCGGGGCCTGTGCCCCACCTGCGGCGCCAACCTCAACGAGAACCCCGACCACCGGCACGAGGCCGCCATCGACCCGCGGTGGAGCAAACTCGCCGGTCTCGGCGGCGACATGACCCCAGGCGGCCCTGACAACGAGGATTAGGCGCTGGCAGGGTCAGGGGGTATGCTTATACGTTGCGTGCCCGTGCAAGGCGTGCCGAGAGACCATGATCGAGGAGAACTAACGTGGCTGTCCCGAAGCGGAAGATGTCCCGCAGCAACACGCGGTCGCGCCGCTCGCAGTGGAAGGCTGCGCCAGTGACGCTGGTGACCTGCCCGAACCCCGCGTGCCGAACCCAGCACCTGCCCCACACCGCGTGCCCGAAGTGCCACCAGTACGGCACTGGCGAGAGCACTCGCACGGTGGTGGGGAGCCTGAACACTCGTGAGTTCGAGTAAACCTGCGAACCAATTCAACGCGCTGATCAAGGAGCTCGGCATCCCGCTGGACGCCGAGCTCCTTGAGCTTGCCCTGACGCATCGTTCCTATGCGTACGAGAACGGGCAGATCCCCCACAACGAGCGGCTCGAGTTCCTCGGCGACTCGGTGCTCGGTGTCAACGTCACCGACTACCTGTACCGGGGGTTCCCGGACTTCCCCGAGGGACGCCTGGCGAAGGTCCGTGCCTCCGTGGTGAGCGCGGTGAGTCTCGCCAAGGTGGCCCGGGCGCTGTCCATCGGCCAGCTGGTCAAGCTCGGTCACGGTGAACTGACCACCGGCGGACGTGACAAGACGAGCATCCTGGCCGACACGACCGAGGCGCTCATCGGCGCCATGTACCTCACGGACCCGGCCGGCGCGGCCACCTTCGTGCACCACATCTTCGACCCGCTCGTCGACCAGGCCATTCGCACCGGCGCCGGTCTGGACTGGAAGACCTCCCTGCAGGAGATCTGCGCCTGGCTGGGCGTGGACCCCCCGGAGTACGAGATCGAGGAGTTCGGGCCCGACCACAACAAGCACTTCGTCGCCACGGCCCTCGCGGCCGGACGCCGTTTCAACGCGGGCAAGGGCCACAACAAGAAACAGGCCGAACAACGCGCCGCCGAGTACGCATTCAAGGCACTCGAACGGGAACGCGACCGCCAGCAGGACGACCTGGACCAGCAGGCCGAGACGAGTCGGAGCTGATGCCCGAGCTGCCCGAGGTGGAGGTCGTCAGGGCCGGGCTCGAACCCTACCTGACCGGCCGGCGCATCACCCGTGTCAGGGTTCTCGACGAGCGGGCAGTGCGCCGGCACGCGGCGGGCGCCGCCGACTTCACCCAGCGGCTGACCGGCCTCGACCTGACCCGTCCGGCGCGCCGCGGCAAGTACCTGTGGTTCCCCACCACCGGCGGTGACGCCATCGTGGCGCACCTGGGCATGAGCGGGCAGTTCCGTGTCGGCTCGCCCGACGATCCGCCGGTGCGCCACACCCGCATCCTGCTCGACCTCGACGACGGCACCCAGGTGCGGTTCGTCGACCAGCGCCTCTTCGGTGGTCTCTCGTTCAGTCCCGGCGGCGCGGAGCTGCCCGACGAGATCGCCCACATCGCGCTCGACCCCTTCGACGAACGCTTCGACGTGCCCGGTGTCGCCCGGGCCATGCGGGCCAGGCGATCCACCCTCAAACGCGCCCTGCTCGATCAGACCCTCGTCTCGGGCATCGGGAACATCTACGCCGACGAGGCCCTGTGGCGCGCCCGCTCCCACTACGACCTCCCCACCCCGGCGCTCAGCACCCGCCGGGCCCGCGCGGTGCTGCGCGCCGCCCAGCAGGTGATGTGCGAGGCCCTGGCCTGCGGCGGCACGAGCTTCGACGAGCTGTACGTCCAGGTCAACGGCGACAGCGGCTACTTCGACCGCGCCCTGGCCGTCTACGGGCGGGCCGGGGAGCCCTGCCCGCGCTGCGGCACACCCATCGTCCGCGAGCGGTTCATGAACCGCTCGAGTTACCTCTGCCCCCGATGCCAGCGTCCTCCCCGCTCGGACGTTCCCGGGGCAGGAAAGAGCAATCGCGGCACGGACGAGGCGACGGAAGGGTAGGTTGGTCAACCATGAGTGAGCAGACCATGGGCGCTCGTGGCGGCCGGTGGGGCAGGCTGATCGGCCAGTTCGTCCGGTTCGCCGTCGTCGGCGGATCGGGTGTCATCGTCAACATGGCCGTCGCCGTCGTCCTGAACAAGCTGAACGGCGGCTCGGCCAACGCCACGCAGATCCTGTTCCCCATCCCCGGCACGAGCTTCAACTTCCGGTTCAGCTCGCTGGTGTGGGTCGTCGCCTTCCTCGTCGCGAACACCTACAACTACCAGCTGAACCGCAGCTGGACCTTTCGCGGCACGTCCCGCGGCTGGTGGAAGGGTTTCTGGCAGTTCCTGTCCATCGGCGCGGTCGCGGCCCTCATCGGCATGATCCTCAAGGCCCTCATGATGAGTCCGGGAAATGCCATCACCCTGCGCGGGGAATGGTTCGACGCCTGGACGTGGCGCCACGGCGGCAGCATCCTCGCGCAGCTCGAGGACGCCTGCCATTCGCCCGAGTACGTCGCGCACGCCCTGTCGGTGCTCGTCACCATGCCGATCAACTTCGTCGTCAACAAGCTGTGGACCTTCCGCGGCAAGAAGCCCGCCGCACCGTCGGACGCCCCCTCCGGCGACCCGGCCCGTCAGGAGCACCCGTGAACGCGGCCGGTGCCGGAGGCCCCATGGGCGGCGTCGGGCTCCGTCCTCCCCGGGGGATCGGGACGGCATGTACCTGAAATCGCTCACGCTGAAGGGTTTCAAGTCCTTCGCCTCGGCAACCACCCTCAACTTCGAGCCGGGCATCACCGCCATCGTCGGCCCCAACGGTTCGGGCAAGTCCAATGTCGTCGACGCCCTGGCATGGGTCATGGGCGAGCAGGGCGCCAAGCACCTGCGCGGCAGCAGGATGGACGACGTCATCTTCGCCGGCACCGCGGGGCGCGCCCCCCTGGGCCGGGCGGAGGTCACCCTGACGATCGACAACACCGACGGCACACTGCCCATCGACTACACCGAGGTGACGATCTCGCGCACCCTGTTCCGGGCGGGCGGCTCGGAGTACGCGATCAACGGGCAGACGGCCCGGCTGCTCGACGTGCAGGAGCTGCTGTCCGACACGGGCATGGGCCGTGAGATGCACGTCATCGTCGGGCAGGGGCAGCTCGACCAGATCCTGCAGGCCACCCCGGAGATGCGCCGCGGCTTCGTCGAGGAGGCCGCCGGGGTCCTCAAGCACCGCCGCCGCAAGGAGAAGGCCGTCCGCAAGCTCAACTCCACCTCGGCGAACCTCGACCGGCTGGGGGATCTCATCTCCGAGATCCGCCGCCAGCTCAAACCGCTCGGCCGCCAGGCCGCGGTGGCCCGCAAGGCCGCGGTCGTCCAGGCCGAGCTGCGTGACGCCCGGGCCCGGCTCATGGCCGACGACCTGACCGCCGCCACACTGGCCCTCGAGTCGGAGATGGCCTCGGCCGCCACCCGCGAGGAGCAGAAGGCCCGCGCCCAGGAACGCCTGGACGCCGCCCGCCGCCTCCAGGCCCGGGCGGAGAGCGACGCGGCGGCCGCCCAGCCCGCCCTGACCAGGGCCCAGGAGCAGTGGTACGCGGCCAGGGCCCTGCGTGAGCGGGTCTCCACCGTCGTCTCGATCAGCGCCGAACGCATGCGGCACCGGGTCGACGACAATCCCGGGGCGAACGGCAGGGACCCCGACGAGCTGGATGCCGAGGCCGCCGAGTTCCGTGAGCAGGAGGAGGGGCTGCGCGCCGAGATCGAGACGGCCCAGGCCCGGCTCGAGGCCGCCGGGGCCGACCGCACCCGCCTCGAACGCGAGCACGCCGAGGCGGAGAAGGAGTACGCCGCCCGGTTGCGGGCCATCGCCGACCGCCGTGAGGGCCTGGCGCGGCTGGGCGGCCAGGTCTCCTCGCTGCGCTCCCGGCTCGAGGCGGGCGGCGAGGAGACCGATCGGCTGGAGACCCGCCGGGACGAGGCGCTCGCGCGGGCCGCCGAGGCCGACCGCCAGTACGTCGCCCTCGAGGCGCGGATCACCGGCCTGGGCGAGGGGGAGTCGGACCTCGACGCCCGCTACGAGGAGGCGACCGATGAGGTCGATGCCGCCCGCGCCCGGATCGAACGCTGCGAGACCGAGCGGGTCAGGCTGGACCAGCAGGTCGCCACGCTCAGCGCCCGCATCGAGGCCCTCGAACTGGGGCTCGAACGCAAGGACGGCGCCGCCGCGCTCACCGGGCGCGACGGGCTCGGCGTCCTCGGCCCGCTGGCGCAGCTTGTCCGCGTCGAGCCCGGCTGGGAGGCCGCGCTGGCGGCCGCCCTCGGCGCCGCGGCCGAGTCGCTGGCGGTCACCGGACTCGACGACGCCCAGCGGGCCTTGGTCCTGCTGGGCGAGGAGGAGCTCGGCGCCGCAGCGCTGCTCGTCGCCGGTTCCCAGCCCACCGGCCGGGAACGACCCGCCGTGGATCCGCCGGCGCGCTATCTCGACGAACTGGTCAGCCCGGATCCCGCGGTGGACGGCTCGCTGCGCCGGTTGCTGTCCGATGTCGTGGCCGTCGAGGACCTCGCGGCGGCCAGGACCGTCATCGAGGACCAGCCCCGGCTGCGGGCCGTCACCCGCGCGGGCGACCTGCTGAGCAACTGGTTCGCCGCGGGGGGATCGGGCGCCCAGCAGAGCCCCATCGAACTGCAGGCCGCCGTCGAGGCGGCCCGTGATGAGCTCTCCGGCGCCCAGCACGAGGCCGAGCAGATCCGCTTCGCCGCGGCGAGCGCCTCGGAGGCGCTCGCCGACGCCGAGCAGGCGGCCGGTGAGGCGCTCGCCAGGCTCAACGAGTCCGACGCGGCCATGGCCGCTCTCGCAGAGCAGATCTCCCAGGCCGGGCAGGACGCCAGGGGCGCCCGCGCGGAGGCCGAACGGCTGGCCGCGACGATCGAGAAGACCCGCGCCGGCCGTGAGGCCGCCCAGAACGAGCTGGCCGCACTCGAGGAACGCCTGGCCCGCGCCCAGGACGAGACGGACCTCACCGACCCCGACCCGGCTCGCCGGGACGAACTCGCCGTGGCCGCCCGGCTCGCCCGCCAGAACGAGATGGACGCCCGCCTGGCGCTGCGCACCAGTGAGGAAAGAGCCCGTTCCCTGGCCGGGCGGGCCGATTCCCTGAGCCGCGCCGCCGCCCGCGAGCGCCGCAGTCGCGCCGAGGCCGCGGCCCGCGCCGAGAAGGCCCGACGCGAGGCCGCCGTCGCAGCCTGCGTCAACGAGGCCGCCCAGTGGCTGGCCGAACGCGTCGAGGAGACCCGTGCCGCGGCCGACGCCGAACGCCAGCGGGCCGATGCCGAGCGCGTCACCGCCGAGACCGCCCTGGCGCAGGCCCGCCGGGAGGTGAGCGAGCGGGCCAAGGAACTCGACGAACTCGTCGAGGGATCCCACCGTGACGAGATGGCCCGGATCGAGCAGCGGATGCGCCTGGAGCAGCTCACCGAGAAGGCCATGGCCGAGCTCGGTCTGGAGGCCGAGACCCTCATGGACGAGTACGGCCCCGACAAACTCGTCCCGGTGCTCACCCGCCCCGACGGCACCGCGCTCACCGAGGACGACGAGGTGCCCGACCCGGTGCCCTTCGACCGCGAGGAGCAGACCCGGCGCGCCCGGCGGGCTCAGCGCACCCTCGACCAGCTGGGCAGGATCAACCCGCTGGCGCTGGAGGAGTTCGACGCGCTCAACGAGCGCCACCAGTTCCTCGCCACCCAGCTCGAGGACCTGAAGAAGACCCGCAAGGACCTGCAGGACATCATCAACGAGATCGACGACCGCGTCCAGGAGGTCTTCACCCAGGCCTACGCCGACGTGGAACGCACCTTCGGCGAGGTCTTCCTGCGCCTGTTCCCCGGCGGCGAGGGCCGTCTCGTCCTCACCGACCCCGACGACATGCTCACCACGGGCATCGACATCGAGGCGCGCCCGGCCGGCAAGAAAGTCAAGCGCATGTCGCTGCTGTCCGGCGGCGAACGCTCACTGGTGGCCGTCGCCTTCCTGTTCAGCCTGTTCATCGCCAGGCCCAGCCCCTTCTACATCCTCGACGAGGTCGAGGCGGCACTGGACGACACGAACCTGTCACGCCTGCTCGGCATCTACGAGGGCCTGCGCAAGGACTCCCAGCTGCTGGTCATCACCCACCAGAAACGCACGATGGAGAAGGCCGACGCGCTCTACGGCATGACGATGCGCGGCGACGGTGTCACCACCGTCATCTCCCAGAGCCTGGCCGACTGAACCCCCGCCGGCCCGGTGCCGCCGGGCGGCCTGGCCGGCGCGCCATAATGGGGACGCGCCCGATCCTCCGACCAGTCCTGGAGCCCGCCGTGTTCCTGTTCGTCATCGCCACAGTCCTGATCCTCCTCGTCGCCCTGTGCATCGGGCTGATCGTCGTCGTGGGCATGCAGGGCTACCGTCGCGAGGAGAACAAGAAGCTCTACCGGCGTCTGAACCGGATCGCCGTGCGGATGAACGGCGATGTTCCCCGTGACCAGCCCTGACGCCGCACCCGGCCCGGGCGGGCCTGCGGTCAGTAGACTCGTCGCGTGAGCACAACCATCTGGGTCATCATTGTCCTCGCCGCCTGCGCGCTCGTCGGCGGCGTCATCGGCGGGATCGTCCATGCGCGCCGGACCCGTGGCGAACTGGCCCCCGGGGCCGAGCCCGCCCAGATCCAGGCGCCGCCCAAGACCCCCGCCGAGCCGACCGCCGCCCCGGAGCGGCCGGCCGAGGCCGCCGAGCCCGCGGCCGAGCCCCCCGCCCCGGCGCTCGAGGTGCCCGAGGCCCCCGCCACCCGCATGGTGCGGCTGCGTCGCCGGCTGGCCGGCTCCAACAACCACCTGGCCCGCGCCCTCGCCGAACTGCTGAGCGCCGACCGCATCGACGAGGACGTCTGGGACGACTTCGAGACCACGCTCATCACCTCGGACCTGGGGGTCGCCCCCGCCACGGAGCTCGTCGAGAAACTCCGCAGCGAGCTGGCGATCGAGGGCATCAGCGAACCGGCCAGGGCCAGGCAGCTGCTGCGCACCGAACTCGTCGGGCTCGTCGACCCGAATCTCGACCGGGGCCTCAACCTCGACCACGCCGAGGGCCGGCCCGCGGTCATCATGATGGTCGGCGTCAACGGCACCGGGAAGACCACCACCGTCGGCAAGCTCGGCCGCATGCTCGTCGCCCAGGGCCGCAGCGTCCTGTTCGGTGCCGCCGACACCTTCCGCGCCGCCGCGGCCGAGCAGCTCGGTACCTGGGGTGAGCGTGTCGGCGTGCGCACCGTCCGCGGCGATGAGGGCGCCGACCCCGCCTCGGTCGCCTTCAACGCCGTCGACGAGGGCATCGCCACCGGAGCCGACGTCGTCCTGGTCGACACCGCCGGCCGGCTGCACACCAAGGTCGGGCTCATGGACGAACTCGGCAAGGTCAAGCGCGTCATCGAGAAGAAGGCCCCCGTCAACGAGGTGCTGCTCGTCCTCGACGCCACGACCGGCCAGAACGGCCTCGCCCAGGCCCGCATCTTCGCCGAGGTCGTCGACGTGACGGGGATCGTCCTGACCAAGCTCGACGGCTCGGCCAAGGGCGGCATCGTCGTCCAGGTCCAGCGCGAACTGGGCGTGCCGGTCAAGTTCATCGGCCTGGGTGAGGGCGCGGACGACCTGGCCCCCTTCGACCCCGAGGGCTTCGTGGACGGCCTGCTGGGCGAGTAGCTCTCGCGGGGCCCACGTATTGTTGACCCCACACCTTCTTCGACCGAGGGAAAGCCTGTGTTCGACACCCTGCAAGACCGCCTTGCCGCAACCTTCAAGTCGCTGCGCGGCAAGGGCCGCCTCACGGACGCCGACATCGACGCCACGACACGCGAGATCCGCATCGCGCTGCTCGAGGCCGATGTCGCCCTGCCCGTCGTCAAGGAGTTCGTCTCCCACGTGCGCGACCGCGCCAAGGACGCCGAACTGTCGAAGGTCCTCAACCCGACCCAGCAGATCGTCAAGATCGTCAACGAGGAACTCATCTCGATTCTCGGCGGCCAGGAACGGCCGATCCGGTTCGCCAAGTCGCCCCATCCGACGGTCATCATGCTCGCCGGCCTGCAGGGTGCCGGCAAGACCACCCTGGCGGGCAAACTCGGTCACTGGCTCTCCGAGCAGGGCCACTCCCCGGTCCTGGTCGCCGCCGACCTCCAGCGCCCGAACGCCGTCCAGCAGCTCCAGGTCGTCGGCGAGCGCGCGGGCGTGCCGGTCTACGCCCCTCAGCCCGGCAATGGTGTGGGCGACCCCGTGCAGGTGGCCCGCGACTCCCTCGACGAGGCCCGCCGCAAGCTCTACGACGTCGTCATCGTCGACACCGCGGGCCGGCTGGGCATCGACGAGGAGATGATGGCCCAGGCCCGCGACATCAAGGCGGCCGTCAACCCCGACGAGACCCTGTTCGTCGTCGACGCCATGATCGGCCAGGACGCCGTCAACACGGCGCGGGCCTTCGAGGACGGCGTGAACATCGACGCCGTCGTCCTGTCCAAGCTCGACGGCGACGCGCGCGGCGGCGCCGCACTGTCCATCGCCCGCGTGCTCGGCAAGCCGATCATGTTCGCCTCCAACGGCGAGCAGCTCACCGACTTCGACCTGTTCCACCCCGACCGGATGGCCAGCCGGATCCTCGGCATGGGCGACATGCTCACCCTCATCGAGCAGGCCGAGAAGGCCTTCGACGAGGAGCAGGCCAGGGCGAGCGCCGAGAAACTGCTCGCCGGCAGGGGCGAGTTCGGGCTGCAGGACTTCCTCGACCAGCTCAAGCAGCTGCGCTCGATGGGTCCGCTCACCAAGATCTTCGGCATGCTGCCGGGCATGGGCGGCCAGATGAAGGCCGCCCTGGACAATCTCGACGAACGCGAGGTCGACCGGCTCGAGGCCATCATCTTGTCGATGACCCCGGCCGAGCGCGCCGACGTGAGCATCCTCAACGGATCGCGCCGCGCCCGTATCGCCAAGGGCGCCGGGGTCCAGGTGCACGACGTCAACTCGCTGGTCAACCGCTTCGTCGACGCCCGCGCGATGATGCAGTCGATGGGGCCGATGATGGGCATGGGCGGCGGGGGCGCCAGGAAGCCGCGCCCGCCCAAGGTCGAACGGTCGGCGCTGGCCATGGACCGTTCCGCCAAGAAGAAGGGCAAGAAGAACAAGGGCAAGAAGAAGGGCACCGGCCGGCAGGTGCCCACGCAGCTGGCCGGGGGAGCGCAGAACCCCTTCGCCAAGGCCGGTCCGCAGCTGCCCGACGCGGCAGCCGGCGGCTTCGAACTGCCCGAGAACCTGCGGGGCATGTTCGACGAGTGAGGGACGCCCGGTGAGCGAGTACCACGGCCATGACGCGCCGCCGGGCACCGGCGGCCCCTGGCACCTGCGCGGGGTGCTGCTGCCCGCCGGCGAACCCGCCGACCTGTGGGTCGCCGGCGGCATGATCGTCCCCGGCCCGCTGCGTGGTGCCACGACCATCGGTTCCGGCGGCTGGATCATGCCCGGCTTCGTCGACGCCCACTGCCACATCGGCCTGGGTCACGGCGGCGCCGTCACCCTGGACGTCGCCCGTGAGCAGGCCACCACCGACCGGGACGGCGGCACCCTGCTCATCCGTGACGCCGGCTCACCCATCGACACCCACGCGTTCGACCGCGACCCGCAGCTGCCCCGCATCATCCGCGCCGGACGCCACATCGCCCGCCCCAAGCGCTACATCGCCGGCTACGCCGCCGAGATCGAACCCGGCGAGCTCGTCGCGGAGGTCGAACGCCAGGCGCGGGCCGGGGACGGCTGGGTGAAGATCGTCGGCGACTGGATCGATCGTTCCCTCGGCGACCTCGCGCCCCTGTGGAGCCCGGACGAGGCGGCCGCGGCCATCGCCCGCGCCCACCAGCTCGGTGCGCGCGTCACGGCCCACTGCTTCGCCGAGGAGTCCGTCGCCCAGCTCGTCGAGGCGGGCATCGACGGCATCGAGCACGGCACCGGCATGAGCGAGACCGTCATCGACCAGATGGCCGCCCGCGGCGTCGCCCTGGTGCCCACCATGATCAACCTGGCCACCTTCGACCGGATCGCGGACGCCGGGCAGGTGAAGTACCCCGTCTACGCCGCCCACATGCGTGCGCTCGGCGCCCGCCACCGTCAGGTGCTCGCTACTGCCCGCGAGGCCGGGGTGCCGATCTATGCGGGCACCGACGCGGGCGGCACCATCAGGCACGGACGCATCAGCGACGAGATAGCGGCGCTGGCCACCATCGGCCCCGCCGAGTTCGCCGTCGGGGCGGCCAGCTGGCGCGCCCGGTCCTGGTTGGGTCGCTCCGGGCTCCAGTACGGGGCCAGCGCCGATCTCGTCGTCCTCGGCGCCGATCCGCGCACCGACGTGGGCGTGTGCGCCGACCCCGAGCTCATCATGCTGCGCGGCGTGCCCCACCGGCCCTGAGCAGGGTGTCCGCATGGTGGGTCCGGCCCGGGAATTGATCGTCCGTGAGAGGATCGGTTCATGACTGAGCGCCCCGACTTCATCGACTCCACGGACCCTCAGAGGCCCGGACAGCCCCAGGAGTCCGTCTTCTCCCAGGGCGGGCAGGACCCATCATCGCAGGGCGCCCGGCCACCGGTGGACGAGAACGAGATGCCCGCCACCATCCTCGCCCCCCGCCAGGACCCATCCGGTGACCACGCCCCGAGCGTCCCCCCGGTTCCCCCGGCCCGTCAGGCCCCCGGCGCCGGGTACGCGGAGCCGCCGGCGCAGCCCCGGACGGCCCAGCCCTTCCCCGGCGCGAGCAACTATGTGACCCCCACCCAGCCCGGGCAGCAGCCGTCGATGCCATACAGCGCACCCTCGGCTCCGCAGCCGGCGGCCGGCCCGTACAGTGCGCCGTCGGCGCCGCAGGGGAACTACTGGCAGCCGCAGCAGGCCGTCTCGACGGATTTCCAGACGGCCCAGGGCTACCCGTACGGCCAGCCGGGTTACGCGGCCCAGCCGCAGAACCTGCCCGCCGTGCCGACGCCGGCGGCCTCGGGCCCCTACTACGATCTCGGCCCGATCCTCATCCGCGGTGACCAGGTGATCACGCCCACCGGCACGATCCCGCTGTCGATGGCCCAGTTCACCTTCCAGGACATGTCCCAGACCACGAAGCGGACGCCGACGTGGGCGATCGTCGTCGCCATCGTCCTGTGCTGGTTCTTCCTGCTCTCGCTGCTGCTGCTCATCATCCAGGAGGAGCAGACCACCGGCCAGGTCATCGTCTCGGTGACCGGTGGTGAGGGCGCCTACTATCTGACGGTGCCGGTCAGCAGCCAGTCGCAGGTCTACGCCTGGGCCCAGCAGGTGCAGCAGGCCCAGGTGATCGCCTCCCAGGCACGCATGTGACCTCGGCCCGGGGCGGTCACGGACAGCGCACGTTTTCACCGCCGCCGGCCGATCTGGCACAATGGAGGGTGCGTCTGCGTCGCGGTGCCCTCTCACGCCGCTTCGAAGATCCCACCGAGCGGCATCGTCGTGTCCCCACGCGTGCGAGGTGCGCTCATCCGTCTGTCCCAGGCACGTCCTGGGTATTCGTACAGGAGAAACCACACACCGTGGCCACCAAGATTCGTCTGAAGAGACTCGGCAAGATCCGCGAACCGCACTATCGCGTCGTCGTCATGGACTCGCGCAAGAAGCGCGACGGCCGCTCCATCGAGGAGATCGGCCAGTACCATCCGAAGGACGACCCGTCGGTCATCATCATCGACTCCGAGCGCGCCCAGTACTGGCTGTCCGTGGGCGCCCAGCCCACTGAGGCCGTTCTCGCCCTGCTCAAGCACACCGGCGACTGGCAGAAGTTCACCGGCGACACCTCGATCCCGTCCGGCGTCGACGAGAAGCCCTCCAAGGCCGACAAGCTCGAACTGTTCAACGCCGCCCTCGCCGAGGCCGATGGTGAACCCGTCGCCAGCGCGGTCACCGCCAAGAAGACCAAGAGCGCCGACGAGCCGGCTGCGGACTCCGCCGACGAGGCGACCGACGCCGAAGCCGAGGCCTGATCGTGCTCGCCGACGCACTGGAGCACCTGGTTCAGGGGATCGTCGCGCATCCCGACGACGTGGACGTCCGTGACAGGACACTCCGGCGCGGCCGCATGCTCGAGGTTCGTGTCAATCCCGAGGACATCGGCAAGGTGATCGGCCGTCAGGGCCGCACCGCGACGGCGCTGCGCACCGTCATGTCCGCCCTGTCCGGGCCCGAGCAGGTGCGCATCGACTTCGTCGACGTCGATCGACGCGGCTTCCGTCGCCACTGATGACCGATCCCGCGGCGACCGTCGAGATCACCGTCGCCACCGTGGGCAAGCCCCGCGGTGTGCGCGGCGAACTCGTCCTGCGCCTGCACACCGACGAGCCCGAGCGCCGGCTGGCGCCGGGCTCGTCCTGTCGTGTGCCCGACGACGGACGCCTGCTCACGGTGCGGACCACGCGGTGGATCGGCGACAGGTTCGTCGTGACCTTCGACGAGGTGCCCGACCGCAATGCCGCCGAGGAACTGCGCGGCGCCGAACTCGTCACCGACGTGCCCGCCACCGAACGGCCGGTCGGCGAGGACGAGTACTACGACCGCCAGCTGGTGGGCCTGAGCGTCATCGGCGCCGACGGCGAACCTCTCGGCGAGGTCACGGAGGTCCTCCACCTGCCGGCGCAGGACCTGCTGGCCGTGCGCACCGCCGGCGGTGAGCGGCTGGTCCCCTTCGTCGCCGAACTCGTGCCCGAGATCGACCTCGAGGCCGGGAGGCTCCGGCTGGCCGAGGTGCCGGGTCTGGTCGACGACGCCGCCGTCGAGGCGGAGAACCACCAATGACGACCGCCCCCGGCCAGGGCCCGCGGCCGGTCATGCGCATCGACGCCATCACGATCTTCCCCGAGTACTTCGCGCCCCTCCGCCTGAGCCTCATCGGCCGGGCCATCGAGAGGGGCCTGCTCGACCTGCGCACCCACGACCTGCGCGACTACACGCACGACCGCCACCGCACCGTCGACGACACCCCGTACGGCGGGGGAGCGGGCATGGTCATGAAACCCGAGCCCTGGGGCGAGGCCCTCGACGCGCTGCTGGACGGCTACGGCCCGCGTTCGGACCGGCCGGTCCTGATCTTCACCACCCCGTCGGGGCTGCCGTTCACGCAGGGCCTCGCCGACGAACTCGCCACCTGTCCCACGCTCGCCTTCGCCTGCGGCCGCTACGAGGGAATCGACCGCCGCGTCCTCGACTGGGCCGGCGAACACTTCGATGTCCGCGAACTCAGCCTGGGCGACTACGTACTCAATGGCGGCGAGGTCGCGGCACTCGCCATGATCGAGGCCATAGCCCGCCTCGTCCCGGGCGTCATCGGCAACCCCGACTCGCTGCGCGAGGAGTCCTACGCGAGTGCCGGCGGAGGCCTGCTGGAGTACCCCGTCTACACGAAACCGGCCAGCTGGCGGGGGCTCGACGTGCCACCGGTCCTGCTGTCCGGCGACCACGGCAGGGTCGCGGCGTGGCGTGCCGAGCGGTCGGCGGAACTCACCCGCGAGCGGCGCCCCGACCTGCTCGACGAACCCGCCGGAGGCGACTGACCCGCCGCCCCGAGCCGGACAACGGCCATGGGCCGCGTCTTTGTTGATGGGCCGTGCATGTGACACAATTGTGTGCTGTTGCGTCTGGCCCGGCTCCTGCCACGGGGGGATCGCCCGGTCCAGGTGCCCTATCGGTTTTCATGGCGAGGCGACCTGTGGCGCCGGCGAGGACGAGAGCATGACCAACAGTCTCATCAGCAGCATCGACCAGGCGTCGTTGCGCGAGGACATCCCCGAGTTCAGGGTGGGCGATTCGCTCCGCGTCCACGTCAAGGTCGTCGAGGGCAACAAGTCCCGCGTCCAGGTGTTCGCCGGTGTCGTCATCTCCCGCACGGGGGCCGGCGTTCAGGAGTCCTTCACGGTGCGCAAGGTCTCCTACGGGTGCGGCGTCGAACGCACCTTCCCGCTGCACAGCCCGATCATCGATCACATCGAGGTCGAGCGTCGCGGCGACGTGCGGCGCGCCAAGCTGTACTACCTGCGCGGCCTGCACGGCAAGGCCGCCAAGATCAAGGAAAAGCGCGACAACGCGTGAGAACGCAGGGCAAGGGCTTGGGTGACACCGCGGACTCGCCGGACGCCTCCGCCGACAAGAACACCCGTTCCGGCAGGTCTGGTTTCCTGGGTTTCCTCGGTGAGTTCGGGCTCATCGTCGTCATTGCGCTGATTCTGTCCGCGCTGCTGCGCACCTTCCTCGTGCAGCTGTTCGTCATCCCCTCCTCGTCGATGGAGCACACTCTCGACATCGGCGACCGGGCGGTGGTCGTCAAACCAGTGGACTTCCAGCGCGGCGACGTCGTCGTCTTCAGGGACCCCGGAGACTGGCTCGCCGGCAGCACGGTCACCACGAGCCCGGCCCGCAAGGTCTTCGAGTTCCTCGGGGTCATGCCGGCCTCCTCCGCCGATCACCTGGTCAAACGGGTCATCGGCATGCCCGGCGACCACGTCACCTGCTGCAACCAGAACGGCCAGGTGGAGGTGAACGGCACCGCTCTCGACGAGACCTCGTACCTCTACCAGACCAATGGGGTGATGTCCTCGCCGAGCGACATCCCCTTCGACGTCGTCGTGCCGGCCGACCACATCTTCGTCATGGGCGACCACCGCAACGACTCCCGCGACTCGCGCTACCACCTGTGCGATGCCACCGATGGCGGGGCCGAGGGCTCCGCGGCCTTCGTGCCGGTGGCGGACGTGACGGGGCCGGTCGTGGCCATCGCGTTGCCGTTCTCGCGGACGACCAGGCTGCACACCCCGGAGACCTTCGAGTCCGTCCCGGACGCCGATCCCGCGCCCGAGGACCCGATCATCACCCTCAGCCCCTGCACCTCATCGTGACCGGTCGCCGCTACGGCTACGAGCGCGCTCTGGCCGAGGCGGGGCTGGGCCCGGTCGCCGGAGCCGATGAGGCGGGCCGCGGCGCCTGCGCAGGGCCGCTGGTCGCCGCCGCCGTCATCCTCGACGATGTTCCCGAGGGCCGCATCGAGGGCCTGGACGACTCCAAGAGACTCACCGCCATGGCCCGCGAGCGTCTGTACACCGAGATCACGACCAAGGC
The DNA here is from genome assembly GCF_900289195.1 of Propionibacterium ruminifibrarum. Classification (GTDB taxonomy): domain Bacteria; phylum Actinomycetota; class Actinomycetes; order Propionibacteriales; family Propionibacteriaceae; genus Propionibacterium; species Propionibacterium ruminifibrarum. The sequence goes on along the minus strand of NZ_OMOH01000010.1, from coordinate 42,267 downwards.
CCTGGCCTGGTCGTGCGTGCGGGTCGAACCCGGCGAGTGCGACCGCCTCGGGATGGCAGAGGCCGACCTCCAGGGACTGCGCCGTGCCCTGCTGCGCCTGGATCCCGCGCCCCGCTTCGCCCTCACCGATGGCTTCCCGGTTCCCGGTCTGCCGGTCCCGGGGCTGGGGCTGTGGAAGGGCGATCAGGTGTGCGCCTGCATCATGGCCGCCTCGATCGTCGCCAAGGTCACCAGGGACCGCATCATGGCCGACTATGACGAGCAGTACCCGGGCTACGGGTTCGCCGGGCACAAGGGCTATGCCACCGCGGCGCACCGCGAACGACTGGAGCGGCTCGGGCCATGCGCCATCCACCGGCTCAGCTACGCGAATGTCCGGGCAGCGACTAGGCTGGTTCAATCATGAGCAGCGCCGATGATCTTGATGCCTACGAGAGCAAGCTCGAACTCGATCTGTACCGCGAGTACAAGGACGTGGTGAACATATTCACCTACGCCGTCGAGACCGAGCGGCGCTTCTACCTGTGCAACGCCGTCGATCTCAAGGTGCGCACCGAGGGCGGTGACGTCTACTACGAGGTGTCCCTGGCCGACGCCTGGGTGTGGGACATGTACCGTCCCAGCCGGTTCGTGAAATCCGCCAAGGTCCTGACCTTCCGCGACGTCTCCATCGAGGAGATCCAGCACACGGACCTGGAGGTCCCCGACTCCAAGTGAGCCCGGTCGGCCGGGCCGTGGTTCACAGCGCCGCGAGGCCGTCGATGAGCGCGCCGCGCCACCACGCGAGGTCGTGCCCGCCGGTGTAGGTCGTCAGTTCGCTGTCGACACCGGCCGAGACGAGACCGTCGTGCAGCCGCCGTACGTGGGACACCATCGGCCCCTCCAGCGATCCGACGCCCAGCCGCACCCGGACGTCCGCGGGCGGGTCGGCCAGGACACGTCGGGTCACCCACGAGGCGCCGTGCTCGGTCAGGTCGGCCGGCCGGCGCCTGGCATCGGGCGTCCACCACATGGAGGGCGAATGCGCGAGGACCGCGCCGAACACGTCCGGGGCCGTGATCGCCGCCATGAGGGCCGTGACCCCACCGAGCCTCTGGCCCGCCATCACGGTACGTTCCCGCCCGGCCCACGCCGGCCCCGGATGATCGCCGCGCACCTGGGGTATGAGGCGGCGCGCCGTCTCCTCGACAAGGCGACTGCGCCCACCCAGGATCGCGATGCGGTCGGGGATGTCGAGATTGTCGATGCCCAGGACGGCGAATGGCCGGATCCGTCCAGACTCGGTCGCGCTGTCGATGGCGCCCAGCAGCCCCATGCGGTCCAGCCAGACCTCGGCGTCGGTGACGACGAGCAGGCCGAGCGGCCTCGATCTGTCGACCGGGGGCAGGTAGAGACGAACCCGGCGTTCCCGCCCGGCGACGACGAGGCTGTCGCAGAAGAGATGTCCTGCCGGGCGAGCGACGCTGCCGGCCCATTCGTCCTGCGCCGGGGCCTGGTCGAGGGCCAGGACGGAGGCCTCGCGGGTTCCCCTGCCGTGCAGCCGTGGTGCCGTGTTGAACGGGTCGGGATGGTTCTCCAGACCTGACCATCGCGTCCCGAGCCGGGGGAGACACTCGGCGAGCATTCCCCGGGGGATCTCCGAGAACGTGTAGGACCCGCGGTACGTGGCGGGCAGGAGCAGGGTGAGGGCCCACGCGTCCTCGCCGACCCGCGTCATGAGCCCCTTGCGGGCGTCGCTCTTGTCCGTCACGCGGTTCAGCTGAAGGTGGACGCCATCCAGTTTGGCCCCGGACCGCCACACGAAGGTGACCGACCGCAGATCCGGGTGATGCGGCGCCGCGGTGACGAGTGGTGTTCCCGCGGCCCGGACGTCGTGCCACGGGCTCCCGCCGGTGCGGGAGCCGGAGGCGCTCAGCCATGCCCGGACGCGGGAAGGAGCAGGGCCCCCGGCCGTGCCGGGTGGCGAGGTGTGCGGCGGCATCTCGATCGTCTCCGTTCCGACTCGTGCATTCATGGGGAGGGCGGGGCGGGCGAACCAGCGGGGCCACGGCCGGTCATACCGGGACGACCAGGGGGCGTCCGCTCCTGGGATGCGGGATGATCTCAACCTCCTGACCGTAGACGCGTGCGATCCGCTCGGCCATGAGGACCTCATGAGGAGGTCCCATGGCCTCCAGCTCGCCGCGGTTGAAGATGGCGATGGAATCGCAGTGCCGGGCGGCCAGCGACAGGTCGTGGAGGACGACGATCACGCATGCGCCCGCGTCTGTCATGGACCGTGCGTGGGCGAGTAGTTTCTCCTGGTGCTTGAGGTCCAGCGGGGCCGTTGGCTCGTCGAGAAGAACGATCCTGGCGTCCTGGGCCACGACGCGGGCGAACACGGTGCGGGCGATCTCCCCGCCCGACAGGGTGGTGATGTCGCGCGCGGACAGGTGCGTGATCTCCCCGGCCTCCAGCGCGGCACGGATGATCCGCGGATCATCGTCGGAGGCCGGGTAGGGGGCCCGCCCCATACGGACCATCTCCTCCACCGTGAAGGAGAACGCCTGGCTGTTGTGCTGGGTCATGACCGAGCGCAGGCGCGCCAGGTGGAGCGGCCGCCAGTCCTGCGGTTCGGCGCCGAACAGGGTGATGCGTCCCTCGGTGGGGTGCAGGTCCCCGGACTGGAGCGCGAGCATGGTGGATTTCCCGGCCCCATTCGGTCCCACCAGGGCGAGGAGTTCCCCGCTGCCGGCGGTGAACGATACGTGGTTGAGGAGTTGACTCTCCCCGATCCGGTAGCTCAGGGTTTCGACCCGCACCCACGGCTCAGCCCCTAGTGGGCCGGCGCCGGTTCCCCCGGGCCGACGTCGCGCACGCCGGACTCCGCCTCGGCTCATACGCGCACCTCCGGAGAACGAAGAATGAGCAGCAGGAAGAAGGGCGCGCCCATCGCCGCGGTGAACAGCCCGATGGGGATCTCGGACGGGGGCGCGATCGTTCGTGAGAGCGTGTCGGCCACGACGATGAGGATGGCTCCGAGCACGGCCGACATGGGGATGAGGGCTCGGTGGCCCGGCCCGCACAGCAGACGTGCGATGTGTGGGACGACCAGGCCGATGAAACCGATGGATCCCGCGAAGGCGACGCAGGTGCCGGTGAGGAGGGCGGTCGTCGTCACGATGACGATGCGGGTCCGGTTCACATCGACCCCGAGGTGATGGGCCTGCCGTTCACCAAGAGTCATGAGGTCGAGCGATGGGGCGGTGCAGAACATCGCGACGAGCCCGAGCAGGACCATCGGCGCGGCAACACCCAGACGCAGCATGTCGATGCTGCCCAACGACCCCATCTGCCAGAAGACGACAGAGTGCAGTTCGTCATCGTCGGCGACGAACGTGAAGAACCCGGTGAGAGCGCTGAACGCAGAACCCATCGCGATCCCCACCAGCAGCAGCCGGGCAGTACCCGGATGCGTGGCGGGTCTGGCCAGGGCGTAGATGAGTGTCGTGGCCACGATGCCCCCGGCGAAGGCACAGATCGGGACCACCCATGCGGTCACCCCCACCGAGAGCGGTGGAAGCACCACGATGGCTCCGACCGCGCCCGCCGAGGCGCCGCTGCTCACGCCGATGATCCCGGGATCGGTCAGAGGGTTCCGGAAGAGACTCTGCAGCGCGGCTCCGGAGACGGCCAGTGCCGCGCCGGTGAGCACCCCGAACAGCACCCGGGGCATCCTCAGGTCCATCACCACGGAGGTCTCCAGTTGGGGCAGCGGCGGTCCGCTGTGCAGCAGTTCGTGGCGAAGAACCCCGAGGACCGTTGCCGGTGGCAAGGAGATCGGGCCCGTGCCGATGGACGCCACGACCGCGATGACGAGTACCGCGATGCCGACCGGCAGCCCCAGGGCGAGGGAGAGACGATGCACTTCGTGGACCCCGCCCCGGGGCGGCGCGGGCTCGTTCACTTCTCGATGGCGGCCAATGCCTCGGCGAGCGCCTGCGCCCCGGCTCCCGTGCCCGCGCCGCTCACCTTGATCTGCTCGCTGGGCATCACGATGTAGCGGTTGGACTGGCCCGCGGGCGTGGTGGCCAGTGTCGGGAACGCCGCCTCGAATCCTTCGATGCCGCCCCAGGCCTCGAGGTCACCGTCACCCATGACGATGACGTCCGGCGCCGCCTGGAGCAGTCCCTCATCGCTGTACTCCACCGAGTACCCGGTCAGCCCCATCTCGACACCCACGTCGATCGCGCCCACCGCGGAGACGATGTCCGCCGCCGCCGTGCCGCTGCCGACCACGGAGTTCTGCCCGCCGGCCCCGGTGGCCGTGACGACGAGCACGCGAAGGCCCTGCGCGGACGAGTCGGCCGCCGAGGCATTCGCCTCGTCGAGCTGGGTCTGGACGGCGTCGGCGAGCTGCTCACCGGCCTCGGCGTCCCCGATGTAGCTGCCGACGGCCCGGATCTTGTCCGGCACCGACAACTTGTTGTCCACGACGACCGCTGGGACGCCGGCGTCCCGGAACTGCCCGGCGACACCGGAGTGGCGCTGCAGCTGGTTGCCGATGAAGAGCGAACCGTCGACGGACAGCAGGCCCTCCGTGCCGGTCTTCTGGCTGTACTCGTACTGGACCGGTGCGCTGGTCGCCGCCTCGGCGACGCTGTTCGTCGGTGCGGCGTAGACATCGTCCGCGAGGCCCATGGCCGCCATGATGTCGGCGATGTCCTCACCACCCACGATCACCTTCGAGACGTCGGTGACGGTGACGCTCGTGGGAAGCTGCGGGTCGGCGGTGACGCTGGGGATGTCCGTGCCCTCGACCCATGACCAGCCCTCGGGCAGCGCCATGTGCGTGGACGTGGGCGTCGGTGAGGCGTTCGCCGAATCATCGCCCGACGACGTGTCGGATGAACTGCAGCCGCTCAGCAACGTCATGGACAGGACCAGCCCCATGGCCGTGGCATCCTCGCGCCGGTCGGTCGCGGTTCCCTGTGGACAACTGATACGGGGTGCGGGGACGGATCACACTCCTGCCGGAGGTGGTGACGATGAGCGCTGGATCGCTGGACACCAGGTCGGTGGGGCGCCGTGGCGAGGACCTCGCCGCCGAGTACCTCGAGCGGCTCGGGTGGCGCATCATCGACCGGAACTGGCGGTGCAGCGCCGGCGAGGTCGATCTGGTGGCCCACGATCCCGGTGATGACGCCGTCGTCCTCGTCGAGGTGAAGTACCGCACCGGTACCGGCTACGGGTCCCCGCTCGAGGCCATCACGCACACCAAGCGCAGGCATCTTCGGGCCGTCTGCGGTGCCTGGCTGCGAGAGCACCGGCCGTGGCTGGCTGCCGGCACGCAGGTGCGGGTCGACGCCCTCGGCATCGTCAAGGCGCCCGGCCGCCGGGCCGAGTTCACCCATGTGCGGGGGCTGTCATGAGCACCGCATCGGCATGGTCCATCGCCCTCATCGGCGTCCAGGGCACCCTCGTCGAGGTCGAGGCGGCGCTGGGGGCCGGACTGCCCCGTACCGTGCTCGTCGGGCTCCCCGACTCGGCCCTGTACGAGGCCCGGGACCGCTGCCGGGCGGCCGTGGCCGGTGCCGGACTGCCATGGCCCGACAGGCTCCTGACGATCAACCTCACCCCCGCCAGCCTGCCCAAATCCGGCAGCCACTACGACGTGGCGATCGTCGCGGCCGTACTGGCCTGCTCCGAGCTGGTTCCCCGCACGGTCGCGTCATCGTCGGTGCTCCTCGGGGAACTGGGTCTGGACGGTCGGGTCCGGGCCGTGCGAGGCGTCCTGCCGGCGCTCCTGGCCGCCCGCACGGCGGGAATCGAGCGTGCCATCGTCCCGGCGGATCAGATCGGCGAGGCCGAACTCGTCAGCGGCATGACCGTCTGGGGCGTTCGCGACCTGGCCGATCTGGTCGAGGCGCTCCACGGGCGCCCCGTGCTCCACGATGCGCGTCAACGGACCCCGGACGAACCCGCCGCCCAGCCGGATCTAGTCGATGTGCTCGGCCAGGGCCACGCCCGGTGGGCCCTTGAGGTCTCGGCGGCGGGCGGGCACCATCTCTTCCTCCACGGGCCGCCGGGCACCGGCAAGACGATGCTCGCCCGGCGTCTGCCCGGAATCCTGCCGGTCCTCGACGACGAACAGGCCCTCGAGGTCTCGGCCATCCACTCGCTCGCCGGCGAGGAACTGCCCGGGGGCCTCATCCGGCGTGCCCCGTTCGCGGACCCGCACCACGGTGCGACCGTCGCGGCCATGGTCGGCGGAGGCTCACGCGTCGCACGCCCCGGAGCCATCTCGCTGGCCCACCAGGGGGTCCTCTTCCTCGACGAGGCGCCGGAGTTCTCCCCGCAGGTGCTCGACGCCCTGCGCACGCCGCTGGAGTCCGGTCGTATCACCATCGCGCGTTCGGTGATGTCGGTCACCTATCCGGCGCGATTCCAGCTGGTCCTGGCAGCCAACCCCTGCCCGTGTGGCAACCACGGCGTGCCCGGGGCCGAGTGCCGGTGCACGCCCATGGCGGTGCGCCGGTACGCCCAGCGGATCAGCGGGCCGGTGCTCGACCGCATCGACCTCCACGTCCAGGTCACGGGCGAGGACACCCTGCCCATGACACTGGCGATGAGCGGGCAGCAGGGCGAGAGCTCCGCGTGCGTCCTCGGTAGGGTCATCGAGGCGCGTCACCGCCAGACCGAGCGGCTGGCCGGCACGCCCTGGGCCCTGAACGCCCACGTCCCCGGCTCCCACCTGCGTCGGGAACTGCCTCCGGTCGACGACGGCGAACTCCTCGACCGCGCGCTGGCCAGGGGCATCGTCTCGGCCCGCGGTATCGACAAGATCCTGCGCATCGCATGGACCATCGCCGATCTCGCAGGGCACGACAGGGTCACCCGAGACGATGTCGCGGCAGCCGTGGGTCTGCGCAGCGGTGAACTCTGGGCGGGGGCCGCGGCATGACCGGCGGCACCACGACGACCTCCTGGACTCCCGAACGGCGCGCCAGGGCCGCGCTCACGTTCATCTGCGAGCCGGGCAAACCCGACCTGTCCCGGCTCGTCGCGGAACAGGGCGCCCCGGCCGTTGTCGAGGCACTCGTCTCGGCGAGCGACGGTGCGGTGTGGACCCGACGGGCCCGTTCCCTCGACCTCGACGCCCTCATCGCCCGCGCGCAGGACATCGGCGCGCGGCTGGTCATTCCCGGTGACGACGAGTGGCCCCCGGGCCTGGCAGGGCTGGACCGCGTGGAACCCGTCGGCGGCATGTGCGGAGCACCACTGGCCCTGTGGGTCAGGGGTCGCCGGAGGCTCGACGAGGTCCTGCCCGCCGACGGCAAGGCCCTGGCGGTCGTCGGGGCGAGGGCGTGCACGCGGTACGGGCAGGTCGCCGCCACCGACCTCGCCTTCCAGCTGGCCGGCCGGTTCCCCATCGTCAGCGGCGGCGCCTACGGCATCGACATCGCGGCCCACAAGGGGGCGCTCACCGCGAACGCGCCGACGCTGGCCGTCATGGCCGGCGGTCTCGACGAGTGGTACCCGAGGGGCAACACCAAGATCTTCGAGCAGATCCTCGACCAGTGGGCGGTCATTTCCGAGTTGCCGCCCGGGATGCGCCCCACCCGCCCGGGCTTCCTCGCCCGCAACAGGCTCATCGCGGCCCTGGCCGCCGGCGTGGTCGTCGTCGAAGCCGCAGCCCGCTCCGGGGCGGTCAACACGGCGCGCTGGGCGGGAGCCCTCGGGCGAATTGTCATGGCCGTCCCCGGGCCGGTCACGTCGGGTATGAGTGAGACCCCGCACCGGCTCATCCGCGATCACGAGGCCGAACTCGTCGCAGGAGCCGATGACGTGAGAGCGCTGCTCTGCGACCCCGGCGAGCAGCCGGAGCCGCTCCCCAGCACGCCGGCCAGGCTGCTCGATGGCCTCGACCCCGGACTTCTGGCCGTCCGTGAGGCGCTGCCGGGGCGGGGGAGCCTCACCGTCGACGAACTGGCCGCACGGGCACGGTGCACGAGCCGCACGTGCGCCGGGGCACTGGTCGAACTGGAACTGCTCGGCCTGGTCGAGCAGCAGGCGCCCGGCCGGTGGAGGCTCAGCAGGCCCGCCCGGTCTGCCCGGTGAGGCCCCTGAAGCCGCCCCGTGCTCTGGAGCACGGACGTCCCCCCCCCGGGGGCGTGGAGGGGCCAAGCGCTGAGGGCCCGGGCGCCGGACCACACGTCCGCGTGGACGCGGATGAGGCGGGGCACGGCCCACTGGTTAGGATGAACCGTCAGGTGCGCAGAGCCGCACCAGGACGACGGAGTCCGTGCCCTGCGGTCTCGTCGACGGGTGACCAAGGAGGAGCGCCACGTGAGTCAGAACACCGGAGGACCAGCTGAGTTCGATCACGCAGCTGTGCCCAGCCTCGGCATCGACGTTCCCGCGCAGGTGCCGACGCACTGGTACAACATGAACGCCGATTTCCCAGAGCCCCTGCCGCCGGCCCTCAACCCGGCCACCGATGAGCCCGTCGTGCCCGAAGATCTTGAGCCGCTGTTCGCCAGGTCCCTCATCGCCCAGGAGCTCAGCACCGAGCGCTACCTCGAGATCCCCCAGCCGGTCCGCGAGGTCTACGCCCTGTGGCGCCCCAGCCCGCTGCGCCGCGCCGTCCGTCTGGAGCGCGCCCTGGGCACCAGGGCGAAGATCTACTACAAGTACGAGGGCGTGAGCCCCTGCGGCTCTCACAAGCCCAACAGCTCCGTGCCGCAGGCCTACTTCAACAAGATCGAGGGCATCGAGCGCCTGACCACCGAGACCGGGGCGGGCCAGTGGGGCGCCTCGCTGGCCTTCGCCTGCGCCCTGTTCGGCATGACCTCACAGACCTGGCAGGTGCGCACCTCGTACGAGCAGAAGCCCTACCGGCACATCCAGATGGGGGTCTATGGCTCCCAGTGCTACTCCTCGCCCTCCGAACTGACCGAGTCCGGTCGCCGGATGCGTGAGCAGTTCCCCGACACCACCGGTTCGCTCGGGATGGCGATCTCCGAGGCCGTCGAGGTAGCCGCCAACGACCCGGGCACCCACTATGCGCTGGGGAGCGTGCTCAACCACGTCATGATCCACCAGAGCGTCATCGGTCTCGAACTGCTCGACCAGCTCAGCCAAGCCGGTGAGGAACAGGCCGACGTCGTCTTCGCCTGTGCCGGCGGCGGCTCGAACGCTGCGGGCATCATCTTCCCCCTCCTCGGCCAGAACCTGCGGGAGGGTTCGACGACGCGTTTCGTCGCCGTCGAACCGGCCGCCTGCCCGTCGATGACCAAGGGCGAGTACCGGTACGACTTCGGTGATGTCGCCGGCATGACCCCCAAGCTCAAGATGTACACGCTCGGCACCGACTTCGTGCCCCCGGCCATCCACGCCGGTGGCCTACGCTACCACGGCATGAGCCCCATGGTCAGTCATGCCGTACACCTCGGGCTCATCGAGCCGACCGCTGTCGAGCAGGACCGCTCCTTCGACGCGGGCATCACCTTCGCCCGCACCGAGGGCATCATCCCGGCCCCGGAGTCCACGCACGCCATCGCCGGGGCCCTGGACTATGCGGTCAGCGAGGCGAGGGACGGCGAGGTCATCGTCATCGGCGTCTCCGGCAACGGCGTCCTGGACCTGGCCGCCTATGACGGTAAGTTCTGACCATGACCAATGCCACCGATCGCCTCGTCGTCGCCCTCGCCATGGACCCCGCCGACGCGCCCTGTGGGCTCGGCCGGGCCCCACGCATGGCCGTCGCCATCGTCGAGAACGGCAGGCTCACTGACTGGCGTGTCGAGGAGACCAACTGGGACGTCCTCCACGATCAAGGCGGGCACGGGCAGCACCATGCCCGCATCGTGCGTTTCATGCGCGACAACGGTGTCGACGTCGTTGCCGCCGGGCACATGGGCCAGCCCATGGTGAACACGCTCGACAAGCTGGGGGTGTCCGTCGTGGTCGGTGTCCCCGCCGACATGGCTCCACGACAGGCCGTCGTGGCCGCCGTCGAGGCGCTTGCCCAGGGCGACTGAATCTCCTACGAGAACCGTGATGGGGCCGGCCCCGCTATGGGGGCCGGCCTCATCATGCGTGGGTCTTTGGGCGTCAGGCCGTGACCACGCCCAGCATGAGCAGGACGATGATCACCGCGGCCAGGATGACGCGGTAGACGATGAAACCGGTGAACTTGTTGCTCGAGACGAACTTCAGCAGCCAGGCGATCGAGAAGTAGGCCACGACGAGCGAGACCAGGGTTGCCACGATGGTGGGCGTCCAGCCGATGGCCGTGCCGCCTGGGCTGGCCGTCGTGATGTCGGAGGCCGCGGTGATGGCTTCGTAGATGCCGGCGGCCACGAGAGCCGGGATGCCCATGTAGAACGACAGGCGGGTGGCCGTCTCGCGGGTGTATCCGCGGAAGAGGCCCGCGGAGATCGTCGCCCCCGAACGGGAGATGCCGGGGAACAGGGGTGCGAGGGCCTGGAACAGGCCGATGACGAGAGCATCCTTGATGCCGACGTCCTTCATCTCGCGGGTCAGGTCCTTGCGCCGGTCGGCCGCGGCCATGGCGATGCTCCACAGCAGCAGAGCCGCCGCGATGACCCACAGCGAGCTCAGGGCCCCCTCGATGAAGTCCTTGAACAGCAGCCCGACGACGGCGACGGGGATGGAGCCGATGATGATGCCCCAGCCGAGCGTGTAATCGGGATCCTCGCGACTCTCCTTGTGGGTGAGACCACGGAACCACGCGGCGATGATGCGGACGATGTCCTTCCAGAAGTAGATGATCGCCGCGAGGATCGCACCGACCTGGATGATGGCGGTGAAGGCGGTGATGCCGACACCTTGGATGTCATAGCCGAGCAGCTTCTCCACGATGCGAAGGTGACCGGTGCTGGATACGGGCAGGAACTCGGTGATGCCCTCGACGATGCCGAGAAGGATTGCGTGAAGAAGGTTCATGGATTCCTTTGCGATCGGGGTGCCATGGAGCTGGCCGGGCGCCGTCCCAGCCTAGCCGCTGGAGCCAGTCGGCCCGGGCCCGCACCATGTGCGCGACCCGGGCCGGACGTCCTCAACCCGCCTGGGGGTGCGCGGGGAGGCCCAGCTGTGAACAGTGCTCGGCATGGGGGTGGGCCTGGCCAATCCGCCGCTGGGGGTGGGCCTCTGGAGGATCCCGACCTCTCGCCGAGGGGTGGTGCTGACGGCGGGGGTGTCACCGACCAGCACTGCGACGATCTGCCGGGCGCCGGTTCCTCTCAGACCCATGCGCGGCGGATATGGGGGTGGGTGGCACAATGCCAAGCACCGTTCACAGCTTCAGGTTGCGGCTTTCTAACGAAAACCACAGAAAACAGTGTAGACGATCCTCTGAGTGAAAACCAGTCGATCCTGCAAGTCCTAGGGTTCAATAAGGGTAAATCTCTCGAGAATCAGGGTTGTTCCCCAATTGGATCAAAAAAATATTCGGCGTCAAGGGGGTTAGGCCGAAATTATTCGTGATAAATTTTCTGTGAGCAGCCTTGGGGACAGGGTGATCCAGTAGGGGAATGCTGTGAGTACCTTCACAGCTTTGCCGGGGTCTGGCGCGGGAAGGCGTCACGGGGCGGGTGTTCGGTGAGGTCCGTGACGGCCGGCTGGTGTGCCCTGGCTGCGGGTGTCCCTGGCAGCGCGGCCGGCGGCGCATCGTTGGTGCCAAGGTCGCATCGGCCGGATCGGCCGGCGGCGGTTCTCGGGAGAGAGCATGCGCCACTGCAGTCGCAGATCGGGGACGGCGACGAGCATGTGTCCTGGGCTGGCAGGGCTGCTCGGCGGAGGACCGAGTGGAGAGGGAGGGCAGCATGATGCCCCGGCGTAGTGGCGTGAGCGAGTGAAGGCACGGCTCGACCGGATCCTCCCGATGGATGGCATCGACACGATGACGGACCGGATCACCCGCAAGCCGGGGCGTCCGCCGGCGACGTGATCGCGACGCTCCGGGGTGTCCCGCATGATCGGTTCTGTCGCTCCGGTGTGGTGTGGGTGACTCAGGTCTGGATCGGTGTGGACTCGTGAGGCCGGGCTGTGGGCTGCGGCGTGCACCGACCATGCGTCGAACATGGCGCGATGTGGCTCGATTCGACATGGTCCGGCAGTACACCGAGAACAGTAAAACCCCTAGTCGATTGGGTCTGACTAGGGGTCCCAGCGAGTGTCCGAGAGAGGACTTGAACCTCCATGGCCTAAAAGCGGCCACTAGCACCTCAAGCTAGCGCGTCTACCAATTCCGCCACCCGGACATCGTCGCGGCTGACCGCAACGAAAATGAATGTTACCAGAGTCTCGGGGTTGAACGCGAATCAGGGGTCCGTGGGTTTGCGCTCCACGCCGGCCATGATCGGCGGGCGTTGACCAGCTGAATACGATCAGAGCATCGTGGTTCGAGAACGGACAGGGGGTCTTCGTGGACGGCGGTACGGACCACATCACCTCGGTGAAGCTGACCCGGCAGATGCGCGGCGGGGTCGAGTACGAGGTGCAGCAGATCAGGCTCGCCCGTTGGGTGACCCGGAACCAGACGCGACGCATCCTCACCGAGCAGGCCCAGCACAACGGCTGGGAGCTGTGGCGGCTGCGCCGCTACCGGGACGGTTCACGCGAGGTCTGGCTGCGACGAAAGATCATCCGCGCCCGCCTCACCGTTTTCGTGTGAACCAGCCGGGGCGGCCTGCTTCCTCGGCTCGGCGGGCGCCGACGGGACGGGTAGGTTCAGTCGCCCGCCCCCTGGCGGGTCCGGGCCTGATTGGGTCCGCCCGTCACGTCATCGAGAGCGGAGACGATCGGTTCGGGCAGGGTGACGGATTCAAGGTCGAGATACGGCTCGAGCTGGTCGACGGTGCGCGCACCGAGCAGGGGCGCGGTGACGCCTGGGGCGTCGCGCACCCACAGCAACGCGGTCTGGGCGGGGGTGAGCCCCAGGCCATCCGCGGCCCGGGCCACTGCGTCGACGACGATGCGGCTGCGTGACTCGAGGTAGGGCTCGACGAACCAGCTGAAGTGGTCCTTGGCCCCACGGGAGTCGCGCGGAACGCTCCTGCGGTACTTGCCCGTGAGCACGCCCCGGCCGATGGGGGACCATGCGAAGAGGCCCATGTCGTGTGCGACGAGCGCCGGGACCACCTCGACCTCGGCCCGCCGGGCCAGGAGCGAGTACTCGACCTGGCCGCTCACGAGAGGGGCGCGCCCGGGCACGGCCTTCTGCCATGCGGCCGCTGTGCCCACCTGCCAGCCGATGTAGTTGCAGACACCGACATAGCGCGCCATGCCAGAACTCACGGCGGTGTCGAGCGCGGTCAGTGTCTCCTCGTACGGGGTCTGCCCCCACGCGTGCACCTGCCACAGGTCGACGTGATCGGTGCGGAGACGACGCAGGGAACCGGCCAGGTCATCGAGCATCGCCTTGCGCGAGGTGTCGACCAGCTGGCGGCCGTCACGGAAACCGAAACCGGCCTTGGTCGCGATGACCAGGTCGTCCCGTCGCACGCGGGTCCGGACGATCCGGCCGAGCATCTTCTCGGCCGCTCCGCCGCCGTAGGCCGGTGCCGTGTCGATGAGGGTGCCACCGGCCTCGACGAAGCGTTCGACGAGGCTCTCGGCCGTGTGCAGGTCGGTGTCGGCGCCCCAGGTCATGGTGCCGAGCCCCAGCCTGCTGACCACCAGCCCCGAGGCCCCCACCGTGCGCGTCTTCACCGAAATCTCCTGCCCCACGGGCCTGGCTGATGCCCGTCATGTGTGCCTCCAGGCGACAGCCTAGTGGGCACAGGTATTTTGAGGGCATGTACGCATGGCCAACCGTTGAGGTCCCCACGATCCCTGACACTCCGAGCAGTTACCGGGTGCCGGAGCGGGTGAGTCTGGTCACCACGAATGACAGGGCGCTGACCCCGGTCGGTCCCGAGCATGGTGTCGCCGGCCTGTACGTGTGCGGCATCACCCCGTATGACGCGACCCACCTCGGGCACGCGTTCACCTATGTCATGTTCGACGTGCTGAACCGTGCGTGGCGCGATGCCGGGCTCACGGTCCGGTACGCCCAGAACGTCACCGATGTGGACGACCCACTGCTGGAACGCGCCGCCGCGACCGGCGTCGACTGGCGTGAACTGGCAGTCGACCAGATCGACCTGTTCCGCTCCGACATGACCGCGCTGCGAGTCCTGCCCCCCGACTGGTACGTGCCCGCCACCTCCATCATCGAGGAGGTCACCACCCTGGTGGACAGGCTCGCCGAATCCGGGCTCATCTACCAGGTCGATGACCCCGAGCACCCCGACTGGTACTTCCGTACCGCCGAGGCTCCCGGGTTCGGCACCGAGAGCCATCTCGGACGCGCCGCCATGCTCACCGAGTTCGCCGAGCACGGCGGCGACCCCGAGCGGCCGGGCAAGAAGGACGCCCTCGACTGCCTCGTCTGGCGGCTCGAGCGACCCGGGGAACCGGCGTGGGACTCCTCCCTGGGCCGCGGCCGTCCCGGCTGGCACATCGAGTGCACGGCCATCGCGCTGAACCGGCTCGGCGCGGCCTTCGCCGTCCAGGGTGGCGGTCGCGACCTGGCCTTCCCGCACCATGAGATGTGCGCGGCCGAAGCCATCGCCGCCACCGGGAAACCATTCGCCGAGGCCTATGCCCACGTCGGAATGGTCGGCATGGATGGCGAGAAGATGAGCAAGTCGCTCGGCAATCTTGAGCTCGTCAGCCGCCTGACGGCCGGCGGCGCCGATCCGATGGCCATCCGGTTGGCGCTGCTCAGCCATCACTACCGTGGCGACTGGGAATGGACCGCCGAGCAGCTCGGCGCTGCCCAGCGCCGCCTGGACGCCTGGCGCGCTGCGGTCCGGGCCGATCGCGGCACGAGCGCCGTGCCGGTCATCGCCGACCTGCGCCGTTCGCTGCGCAATGACCTGGACACCCCGACCGCCCTGGCGGTCATCGATGAGTGGAGCTCGGCGGTGCTCGCCGGTGACGGGCAGGACGAGGAGGCCCCCGGTCAGGTGGCGGCGGCCGTCGATGCCCTGCTGGGCGTGGAACTGATCCGCTGACAGGCCGACCGCCTGGCGAACCCACCGCGGTGGGTGCCCGCCGGGCCGGTGCGACACCGGGGCACTTGCCGAAGTGGGCCCGGCCCAGAAGGGCCGGGCCCACTCATGGGTCGGGGCGCGTGCGTCAACCGATCGGCGGTAGCGGACCCCGGCCGGAGTCATCGCCGCCGAACCCGGACGGTCCGTCCGACGGCTGCGGCGGGGGCAGCGTGGCCAGCTCATCGTCGCTGGGACGAGCGGCCGCCTTGTCCGCCGGTGCGTCCTTGGTCGGGTGCTCGATACCGGCGGCCGCGTAGACCTCGGCCTCGTCAAGGGTCTCCCTCAGGAGCAGCTGGCCGGCGATCGCGTCGAGCTGCGAGCGGTGCTCACGCAGAAGCGTGACGGCCTGCTCGTGGCACTCCTCGATGATGCGACGAACCTCCTCGTCGACCGTCGCGAGTGTCGCATCGGAGATGCCGAGCTGGTGCGGGTCGGCGTCCTGCGGGAGCACCGTCACCGGGCCGACCTTCTCGCTCATACCCCAGCGACCGACCATCTGCCGGGCGATGTTGGTGGCCTGGGTGAGGTCGGACTCGGCTCCGGTGGTGGTGACGCCGAAGACCGCGTCCTCGGCCGCCATGCCGCCCAGCGCGCCGACGATGCGGCCGCGCAGGTACTCCTCGTCGTAGCCGTACTTGTCGGTGTCGGGCGTCGACAGCGTGACGCCGAGGGCCTGGCCGCGCGGGATGATCGAGACCTTGCGCACCGGGTCCGCGCCCTTCTGGAGCATGCCGAGCAGGGCGTGCCCGCCCTCGTGGTAGGCCGTCCGGCGCTTCTCGTCATCGGGGATGACCACCGAACGGGCGACGCCGAGCTGGATCTGCTCGAGCGCATTGGTGAAGTCGCGCTGGTAGACGGCCTGGTCCGAGCGGCGAGCGGCCTGGAGGGCGGCCTCGTTGGCGAGGTTGGCCAGGTCTGCGCCGGTCATGCCGGGTGTCGAGGCGGCGATCCGTGACAGGTCGACGTCGGGGGCCATCGGGATCTCGCGAGTGTGCACCTTGAGGATCGACTCGCGGCCCTTCTGGTCGGGGGCGCTGACCGTGATGACACGGTCGAAGCGGCCCGGACGGGTGAGCGCGGGATCGAGCACGTCGGCGCGGTTGGTCGCCCCCATGACGATGACGCCCTCGGTGCCGTCGAAGCCGTCCATCTCGGTGAGGATCTGGTTCAGCGTCTGCTCGCGTTCGTCGTTACCGCCCATCGCGCGGTTGGAGGCGCGCGACCGGCCGATCGCATCGATCTCGTCGATGAAGATGATCGAGGGCGCCGTCTTGCGCGCCTCGTCGAACAACTGCCGCACGCGCTGGGCGCCCACGCCGACGATCATCTCGATGAACTCCGAGGCCGAGGCCGAGTAGAAGGGCACATCGGCCTCACCGGCGGTGGCGCGGGCCAGCAGCGTCTTGCCCGTGCCCGGCTCGCCCTCGAGCAGGACGCCCTTGGGGGCCCGGGCACCGACCCGGCGGTACTTCTCGGGATTGCGCAGGAAGTCGACGATCTGGCTGACCTCTTCCTGGACCTCGTCGATGCCTGCGACGTCGGAGAAGTTCACCCTGACGACGTCCTTGCGGACCGGCTTCACGTCACGGCCCATGCCGCCGAGCCCGCCCAGGCCACCGCCCTTGGACATGCGATTCATGAACCACAGGTAGATGCCGATGAGCAGTAGCCATGGGCCGAAGGCCATGAGGATGCTCGCCAGTGGGCTCATGCTCTCGACCGTGGAACTCGCCGAGACGGTGACTCCGTACGCGTTGAGCAGGGCGAGCAGGTTGTCCTCGGCCCAGGTCGGGCGTTCGGTGGTGAACTGCGTGTACTGCTGGCCGGCCTTGGCCTCGGAGTCCTCCGGAACGGTGCGGGACTCCTTCAGCTTGCCGTCGATCGTGTCACCGGTGGCGTGGACGATCTCGACGTTGCCCTCTTTGACCTGGGTGACGAACTCGTTGTAGCTGATCTGCGGCGGCTTGCGCGACTCGTTGTACCAGCTGACGGCGGCCAGCATGATGGCGAGCAGCACGAGCCACGGCGCGATGCGGACCCACAGCGGTCGCTTGGGCCGCTCACCGTCATCGCCGGGCAGACCCTCGGTGTGCCACGGCTTGGGCGAGTCGAGCGGCGGGGGGCCGGAAGGCGCCTCGCTCCGCCATTTCTTCCGGGACGTGTCCTTGTCGCGCGGAGGATCCTGAGCGGACAGACCGTTCTGCCCGCCTCGGCCCACGCGTTCAGGGGAGGGCGACGACTCTCGTGCCATGAACACCTCCTGTCAATGCATATCGATAGTAGGTGCGTCGGCCGACAAAATCCCGTCGCCGCCGCACAGCGGCCTCGTCCGGGCCTCGTCTGGGGCTGGGCTAGGCTGGCGCGGTGAGCAAGAGTTTTGATCAGCTGTTCGCCGAACTGACACGGACGGCTGCCCAGCGCCCGGCGGGCTCCGGTACCGTCGCCAAGCTGGACGAGGGCACCCACGCCATCGGCAAGAAGGTGGTCGAGGAGGCGTCCGAGGTCTGGATGGCCGCCGAGTACCAGTCACGTGAGCAGCTGGCCGAGGAGATCAGCCAGCTCCTGTACTGGGCGCAGGTCATGATGATCGACAAGGGACTCGCCCTGGACGACGTCTACCGTTACCTGTGACAGGCCTGCTCGAAGACCTCTCCCCGCGGCCGCGGGGCCGCGACCACCGATGAAGGATCCCGTTGTGAGTGAAGACACACTGATGCGCATCGCCGTGCCCAACAAGGGCGCCCTGGCAGCCGCTGCGGCGCAGATGCTCCACGAGGCCGGGTACGTGCAGCGCAGCGACTCCAAGGAACTCGTCCTGGCCGATGAGGAGAACGGCGTCGAGTTCTACTACCTGCGCCCGCGCGACATCGCCGTCTACGTGGGGGAGGGCACCCTCGACCTGGGCATCACCGGCCGTGACATGCTCGTCGACTCCGGGGCCGCCGCCAGCGAGATCCTCTCGCTCGGTTTCGGTGTCAGCCGTTTCCGCTTCGCCGCCCCGAAGGAGGCCGGCTACCGGCTGACCGATCTGCAGGGCAAACGCATCGCCACCAGCTACCCGGGTCTGCTCAGCCGCTACCTCGCCGAGCACGGCATCGAGGCCCGTCTCGTCCACCTGGATGGTGCGGTCGAGTCGAGCATCGCGCTCGGCGTCGCCGACGCGATCGCCGACGTCGTCGAGACGGGCACGACGCTGCGCAAGGCGGGGCTGGAACTCTTCGGCGAACCGATCCTCAAGAGCGAGGGCATCCTCATCCGCCGCAACTCCGGTGAGATCGACGCCACGGCCCTCGACCACTTCACCCGTCGGCTGTCGAGCGTCCTCGTGGCCCGTGACTACGTCCTCATGGATTATGACTGCCCGACCGGGGTGCTCGACAGGGCCACCGAACTGACACCCGGCTACGCCGCCCCGACCATCACCGAACTGGCGCGCCCCCATTGGGTCGCGGTGCGTGCCATGGTGCGCCGCGGTGATGCTCAGCGGCTCATGGACGAGCTGTGGGACCTCGGCGCCCGCGCGATCCTCGTGACCGAACTCGGGGCCTGCCGGCTCTGAATGGGCGGTCGAACCCGGACGGGTCGATCGAGGACGGGACCGCCCTCACGTGATGCCGCGGCGCTCCAGGATCGTGGTGATCTCGTCCTCGTCCAGGTCGCTCGGAGCCGGCTCACTGCCCGGGGTCGAGCCCGACGGGACGGCGGGGGTCGTGGCCGAAGCGCCCGTGGTGACACCCAGGCGCTTCTGCATGGCGGCCTCACGGCGTCGTTTTCCCTCGGCGCGGCTGACGCCGCTCATGAACGAGGCGATGACGTAGAGGAGCACACCCAGGCCTGCGCAGATGATGCCGGCCCACATCATGGTGTCCAGGTCCTGTCCGCGCGCCCAGTCCACGAGGCCGCGGGCGGCATCGGCCAGGAGTTCCATCACGCCGGTCAGCCAGGCGCCGACGAAGAAGACCGAGACGGCGAGACCGCGCAGCAGGGCACGGCCGCTGCGGCGGCTCCGCCATCCGAGGACGGCGTACAACAGGCCGAGGACGACCAGCGCGGCCGAGACGACGAGAGCAAGGGTCTGGGCATTCATGACTCAAGACTGTCACACGAACGTTCCCGTGGCCCGAGCCCGTGCGGTGGCCGGTCGATTTCGTTCCCGGGTCGGTGTCATCTAGACTTGAGGAGTTGACCGGTGTCCGAGGACACCATCAGTACGCAAGTGGAGGCCTGATCTCCCACCTTGCCGCGCGGTGCGTGGCGGGTCAGTTCCAGTGCAGGACGCGCGGCTGCCCGAGCAGCCCGGCCGGGGCCCTTCCCCCGACGGCGTCCGGTCCGGACACGTCCAGGCCTTCACCCGCGGGTGAAGGCCTTCTTCGTCCACCGGTCACGACGGTCACATCATTGGAGGACATAATCAGCAACGAACTGCGCATCAACGAGCGCATCCGTGTTCCCGAGGTTCGCCTCGTCGGACCCAATGGCGAGCAGATCGGCATCGTCCGCGTCGAGCAGGCGATGCAGCTTGCCCGCGAACAGGACCTCGACCTCGTGGAGGTCGCGGCGAATGCGCGCCCGCCCGTCTGCAAACTCATGGACTACGGCAAGTTCAAGTACGAGAACGCTCAGAAGGCCCGCGAGTCCCGCCGCAACCAGTCCAACACCGTCGTCAAGGAGATGAAGCTCCGTCCCAAGATCGACGAGCACGACTACGAGACCAAGAAGGGCCACGTCGTCCGCTTCCTCCGCGGCGGCGACAAGGTCAAGATCACCATCATGTTCAGGGGCCGCGAGCAGTCGCGCCCAGAACTCGGTCTCACCCTGCTCAAGCGCCTGGCCGATGACGTCGTCGAGGACGGTGTCGTCGAGCAGAGCCCGAGGCAGGAGGGGCGCAACATGCACATGGTGCTGACCCCCACGCGCAAGAAGAGCGAGGCCCGTACCGAGCAGGAGGCGGAGAAGGCCCGCAAACAGGCCCGGCGCGCCGACGAGGCGGCCGCCGAGAAGGCCGAGGAGGCCCGGCTGCGCGCCGAGGCCAGGAAGCAGCCCAAGAAGAAGAAGCGGGGCCCGGCCGACAACATGGACCCCGATGTCGATCTGTGACCCGCAGATCGCCGAGACCTCGAAAACCAGCTGACGTCGGTGGACGTCGGACGATAGTGAATGGAGCGACAGATGCCCAAGATGAAGACGCACTCCGGTGCCAAGAAGCGTTTCAAGGTGACCGGTAGCGGCAAGCTCATGCACGCCCGCGCCGGCAAGGCCCACCTGAACGAGCACAAGCCCACCAGGCGCACCCGGCGTCTCTCGGTGGACGCACCGCTCGGCAAGGCCGACGCCAAGAAGGCCCGCAGGATGCTCGGCATCTGAGCCGACGGGCTCCCTCACCGTTCGTTCAATCCAAGGAGTACAACCATGGCACGCGTCAAGCGCGCAGTGAATGCGAAGAAGAAGCGCCGCGAGATCCTTGAGCAGGCATCGGGATACCGCGGCCAGCGGTCCCGCCTCTACCGCAAGGCCAAGGAGCAGGTGCTTCACTCTGGCACCTACTCGTTCCGTGACCGCAAGGCCAGGAAGGGCGATTTCCGTTCGCTGTGGATCCAGCGCATCAACGCCGCGTCACGGGCCGAGGGCATGACCTACAACCGTTTCATCAACGGTCTGAAGAACGCCGGGGTCGAGGTCGACCGCAAGATCCTGGCCGATCTCGCCGTCAGTGATCCGAACGCGTTCTCGGCCCTGGTGAAGGTCGCCAAGGAGAACCAGCCCGCCGCCGGCGCAGCCTGATCCGGCTGCGGACGAAACCATGAAGGTCGAGTCGGACCCGGACGTCCCCCTCATCTCGAGAAGGGCGCTGGGTTCGGCTCGTCGTCTGCTGCGACGGAAGACCCGCGCCGAGACGGGCCTGTTCCTCGCCGAGGGCGCCCAGGTCGTGCGTGAGGCGCTGAAGCGCCCCGGCGTGGTCGTCACGCTCGTCGTCGACGACCCGGAGCATCACGGTGAACTCATCCAGATGGCCGGCGGCGTCGAGGTGGTGCGCGCAGCCCCCGAGGATCTGCGCACCCTGTGCGACACGGTCACGCCGCAGGGCGTCGTGGCGGTCTGCCGCTGGCCCCGGGCGCGCCTGGAGCAGGTGCAGCGCCCCCGCCTCGTCGTCATCTGCGCCCAAGTGCGTGATCCCGGTAACGCCGGCACCATCGTGCGGTGCGCCGACGCCTTCGGCGCGGACGCCGTGATCTGCACCCGCGGGTCGGTCGACGTCACCAACCCCAAGACGGTGCGCGCCTCGGTCGGCAGCCTCTTCCACCTGCCCGTCATCACCGACGCGGACCTCGGCGAGACGATCGAATGGGCCCATGCCCAGGCCATGACGGTGCTGGCCGCCGACGGCGGCGGGACCGCCCTCGACGAGCTCGACGCCCGGGGCGACCTGGCCCGTCCGGTCGCGTGGCTGATGGGGAACGAGGCCTGGGGGCTGCCCGATGAGCAGCTCGCCGTCGCCGACCAGGTGGCGGCCGTGCCGATGTGGGGCCAGGCCGAGAGCCTCAACGTGTCGACCGCGGCGGCGATCTGCCTGTACGCCACGGCCAGCGCCCAGCGGAGGGAGCCGTCCCGGTGACCACCCTCGTCGACGTGCTCATGATCGTTCTCATGAGTGCCGCTGCCGTCGCAGCGGGAGGACTGTTCTGGCTCGGGCGCCGGCAGTCGCATCGAGGCCGGGGCGGCGACGGGACGTGACGTCCGCGAAGGGCCGGGCCAGGCCCGTCGGCCGAGTCCCGCCCTCTGACGTGAGGGCGGGGACGGGCCGACCGGCCCCTAGACTTGTCGGGTGAGGCCGGCCGCGGGCCGACCCCGCAGAGTGAAAGAGGGGAAGTCCATGTCAGGGCCAGACAGCGCCAGTGAGCCGCTGGACCAGAGCCAGGTCGAGCAGATGGTGAGCGATGCCCTCGAGGCCATCGCCGCCGCAGCCGATTCGGCCGAACTCAAAACGGTGCGCCTGGCGCACGCCGCGGACAAGTCGCCGCTGGCGCTCGCCAACCGCCGCATCGGCACCATGCCGAAGGACCAGCGCAGGGACGCCGGGAAACTCATCGGCCAGGCCCGAGGCCGTGTCAACCAGGCCCTCGCCGCCCGCGCGGCCGAACTCGAGGCCGCCGAACTCGCCGCGCGTCTCGAGGCCGAGCGCGTCGACGTGACCCTCCCGGTGGCGGAGCACCCGGTGGGTGCCGAGCACCCGCTGACCGCCCTCATCAACCGCATGTGCGATGTCTTCGTCGCCATGGGCTGGGAGGTGGCCGAAGGACCCGAGCTCGAGGCCGAGTGGCTCAACTTCGACGCGCTGAACTTCACCCCCGACCACCCGGCACGGTTCCAGAGCGACACCCTCTTCGTCGACCCGCCGTCCGCCCACAAGATCCTGCGCACCCAGACCTCGCCGGTCCAGGTACGGGCCCTGCTCGAACGCGAGTTGCCGGTCTACGTCGTCAGCCCGGGCAAGGTCTTCCGCGCCGACGAGTACGACGCGACCCACCTGCCGGTCTTCCACCAGTTGGAGGGCCTGGCCGTCGACAAGGGCCTCACGATGGGCGATCTCAAGGGCACCCTCGACCACCTCGCCAAGGCCATGTTCGGCGACACCCGGACTCGGCTGCGCCCCCACTACTTCCCATTCACCGAACCCAGCGCCGAGGTCGACCTGGAGTGCTACGTCTGCCACGGCGACTCGGTCGGCAACCCCGACCGCCCCTGCCGGACCTGCCGCAGCGAGGGCTGGATCGAATGGGTCGGCTGCGGCGTCGTCAACCCGCGCGTGCTGGCGGCCGCCGGCATCAATACGAACGTCTACTCCGGCTTCGCCTTCGGGATAGGCGTCGACCGTACCGTCATGTTCCGCAACAACGCCCCCGATCTTCGCGACTTCGTCGAGGGCGACGTCAGATTCAGCCGTTCGCTGCTGGGAGGTGCACGATGAGGGTGCCGATGAGCTGGCTCCGCGACCTCGTGGAGTTCCCGCACGGCGTGACCACGTCCCAGGTGGCGGATGTCTTCACGCGCCTGGGCCTGCAGGTCGAGCACGTCGAGACCGTCGGCGTCGACCTCGCCGGCCCGATCGTCATCGGCCGGGTCCTGGACTTCGTCGAGGAGCCCCAGAAGAACGGCAAGACCATCCGCTGGTGCCGCGTCGACGTGGGCCCGCTGAACGAGTCCGACGCCAATCCCGAGATCACCGGCGCGCGCGGCATCGTCTGCGGCGCCCTGAACTTCGCCAAGGGCGACTACGTGGTGGTCTCCCTGCCCGGCGCCGTGCTGGCGGGCGGCTTCACGATCAGCGCCCGAAAGACCTACGGTCACATGAGTGACGGCATGATCTGCGCCGCCGATGAACTCGGCACGGGGGAGGACCACGCCGGCATCATCGTGCTGCCGCCCGCCGAGGCCGCCAGGGCCGGTCTCGGCTCGGATGCGCTGCCGCTGCTCGGGCTGCCCGACGACGTCCTCGACATCGACGTGACCCCCGACCTCGGTTACGCCCTGTCGATGCGCGGCCTGGCCCGTGAGGCCGCGCAGGCCTTCGACGTGCCCTACAACGACCTGTACTCGCGCCGTGTTCCGGAGCAGGCCCAGGGCGCCTACCCGGTGCGCATCGACTCGCAGGACTGCCAGCTGTTCGTCACCCTGTGCGTCAACGGCATCGACTCCCACGCCCCCACCCCGATGTGGATGCGGCACCGGCTGGAGGCCAGCGGCATGCGGTCGATCAGCCTGCCGGTCGACATCACCAACTACGTGATGCTCGAGTCCGGTCAGCCGCTGCACGGATACGACGCCGACGCCCTGCTCGGCCCGATCGTCGTGCGCAAGGCCCATGACGGTGAGAGGCTCACGACCCTCGACGACGTCGAGCGCGCCCTGTCCACCGACGACCTGCTCATCACCGACGACTCGGGCCCCATCGGCCTGGCCGGCGTCATGGGAGGACAGACCACCGAGCTGAGCGACACGACGACGAATGTGGTCATCGAGGCGGCTCACTTCTCGCCGGGCACGATCGGACGCACCTACCGCCTCCACAAGCTGCCCTCGGAGGCCTCCAGGCGCTTCGAGCGCACAGTGGACCCCGGTGTGGCCTGCGCCGCGGCCCGCATGGCGGCCCGTCTGTTCGCCGAACTCGCCGGCGGCACGATCGCCGAGGGCACCACCGTGGCCGGGCAGGTGCCGGCCACGCCGACCCAGACGATCGACGTCAACCTGCCCGCCCGCATCCTGGGCGCCCGCATCGACCCGGACCGCGTCGTCGAGGTCTTCGAGAAGGCCGGCATCACGGTCAGGCGCAAGAAGAACGAGATGCTGGAACTGACCCCGCCCACGTGGCGCACGGATCTGCGCGACCCCTACGACTACGTCGAGGAGATCGGCCGCAAGCTCGGTCTGGACATCATCGAACCCAGGGTGCCGCGCGCCGCCGCCGGCCGCGGCCTCAGCCCGGCCCAGCGCGCCCGCCGTGCGGTCAACGCCGCGGTGGCCCAGGCCGGTTTCGTCGAGGTCATCACGCTGCCGTTCGTCGCCGACGACGAGCCCGACCGGCTCGGACTGCCCGCCGACAGCGACCAGCGCCGTCTGGTGCGGCTCGCCAACCCACTGGCCGACACCGCCCCGAATCTGCGCACCGGGCTGCTGCCCGGCCTGTTCTCGGCCGTCGTGCGCAACACGTCGCGCGGACACGACGACCTGGCCCTCTTCGAGGCCGGCTCGGTCTTCTGGGCCGGCTCGGACGCCACCGCCCCGATGCCCGAGGTCACCCATCGTCCCAGCGACGCCGAGATCGCCGCGATCGAGGAGTCCCTGCCCGCACAGCCCCGTATGATCGCCGCCGTCCTCACCGGCCAGTGGCTGCCCGCCACCTGGAACCGGGCCGCCGTCCAGGCCGACTGGACCCATGCCGTGCACTTCGCCCAGACCGCGGCGCACGCGCTCGGTCTTCGCCTGGAGCGTCGCGCCGCGGCGATCGCGCCATGGCATCCCGGCCGCTGCGCCGAGCTGGCGGTACGCGACGCCGCCGGCGAGCCGGTCGTCATCGGTGCCGCCGGCGAGCTGCACCCGGACGTCATCAGGACCTATGGTCTGCCGGCCCGCACTTGCGCCGTCGAGATCAACCTCGACCGGCTCGTGTCCTGCGCCCCCGACGGCGGGCAGATCGCGGCGTTGAGCGGCTTCCCCCTCGCCAAGGAGGACGTCGCCCTCATCGTCAGTGAGAAGGTCGCGGCATCCGATGTCGAGGCCGCCCTGGTCGAGGGGGCCGGCGAGCTGCTCGAGTCGATCGCGTTGTTCGACGTCTTCCGCGGTCCGCAGATCGGCGAGGGCCGCAAGTCGCTCGCCTACAACCTGAGGTTCCGCGGCGATGGTCGCACACTCACCCACTCCGATGTCGCGGTCGCCCGTGACAACGCAATTGGCCTCGTCGTTGAGCGGTTCGACGCAGTCTGGCGCGAGGCCTGAACAACCAGCATCCGACGCGACCGGTCTGCGCCGCGGTCTCTCGGGGCCGCGGCGCTGCCGTGCCGGCCCACCGGCCGACGGAAACGCAAGAAGGCGAGCCTTTGCTGCGTAAGTTGCCAGATGAGATTGCGTCGCATCAGTTAGGTACTGCTATGCTCCCAGCGAAGCAAGGGCGCTGCGCGTGCTGAGCGCGCAGCATCCCCAGGTGTCCGATCAACCCCGTCGGGCTGGTCGGAGCAACAGGGAACCGCGTGCGAATCGCGGACGGGACCGCCGCTGTGAGCGTCCCGGACCCTCATCGGCGTGAGCCGGCCACTGGGCAACCGGGAAGGCAGAGGGTCCGTCGGGGCAACCGCCCCGGGACGCGAGTCAGAAGACCTGCCTGGGAACCTCCTCGTCACTGCGGTACTTGGTGATCACGGGGCCCGAGCGGAGAGTCGCAAGAATCCGGTTGTGACGAACGACATCCGTCATGATCGTGAGGTGGTTGCGGCTCGTGGACGCTCGATGGCTGGCCCGGAGGCTGGGTCAGATTCTTGTCGTGCTGGTGGGCATCAGCTTCATCACCTTCGTGCTCGTCTGGCTCGCCCCGGGCGACCCGGCGCAGGCCATGTACACCAGCCAGGGCATCACGCCGACACCCGAGATGGTCGAGGAGATGCGCGCCCGGCTCGGCCTCGACAAGCCCTTCCTCACCCAGTACGTCACCTGGCTCGGCAACTGCCTGCACGGGAACTTCGGCACGTCCTATTCCCTGAACAAGCCCGTCACAGACCTGATGCTGGCCCGCCTGTGGCCGACCATCAAGCTCGCGCTGGCGTCCCTGGTCCTCATGCTCCTCGTCGCCGTCCCCCTGGGCATGGCGGCCGCGGTGCGCCAGGGCAGCGTCATCGACCACCTCGCACGCGGCTTCAGCTTCCTCGGCGTCTCAATGCCGAACTTCTGGTTCGGTCTGCTGCTCATCTGGGCCGTCGCCCTCAAGCTCGGGCTGCTGCCGGTGGTCTCGACGGGGAAGGGCCTCGACCAGCTCATCATGCCGGCCGTCACGCTGGCCTTCGCCATGATCGGCAGGTACACCCGCCAGGTCCGCACCGCCGTCCTCGAGGAACTCAACCAGGACTACGTCATCGGTGCCCGGGCCCGCGGCATGTCGGAGCGCACCATCTTGTGGCGGCACGTCCTGCCGAACGCGCAGCTCCCCCTGCTCACCCTGCTCGGCCTGTCCCTCGGCTCGCTGCTGGGCGGCACGGCCGTCGTCGAGGTCGTCTTCTCCTACCCGGGTCTGGGCAACATGGCTGTCTCGGCGGTCACCTCGTACGACTACCCGCTGGTGCAGACCTACGTGCTGTGGATCGCACTCATCTACATGGTCATCAACCTGCTGGTCGACATCTCCTACGCCCGGCTCGACCCGCGCGTACGACGAGGAGCCCGCTCATGAGCGCACTGCGCAGCATCTGGAGGAACACCCGCCGCGCCATCGGCGGGCGCAGGATCTTCGGCGTCTACGTGGCGCTGGTCGTCGTGATCATCCTCGTCGCGGTCTTCGCCAAGCAGATCGCGCCGATGGACCCCTATGCGGCGAACCTTTCGGACGCCTTCCAGCCGCCGAGCGCCGAGCACTGGTTCGGTACCGACAAGCTCGGCCGCGACATCGCCTCGCGGATCGTCTACGGCACCCGCATCTCGCTCACCTCGGCGATCATCCTCGTCCTCACGATCTCCGTCGTCGGCTCGTTCCTGGGTGTCATCGCCGGACACTTCGGCGGGCTCGTCGACGCGGTCATCATGCGCATCAGTGACATGATGATCTCCTTTCCCGGCATCGTCCTGGCCATCGCCGTGGCCGGTCTGCTCGGGGCGAGCATTCGCAACGCGATCATCGCCCTGGCCGTCGTCAGCTGGACGAAGTACGCCCGCCTGGCGCGCAGCCTGGTGCTCAAGATCCGGCACTCGGACTTCGTGACGGCCGCCGAACTCAGCGGCACCCGGCCCGGCCGTCTCATGCGCCGCTACCTGCTGCCGAGCGCCCTTCCGACACTGGTCATCACGGCAGCCACCGACATCGGCACGATGATGCTCGAACTTGCCGGCCTGTCCTTCCTCGGCTTCGGCGCCCAGCCGCCGCAGGCCGAGTGGGGCCTCATGCTCAACGAGGGCCGCGCCTACCTGCTCGACTCGCCGTGGCTCATGATCTTCCCCGGCGCGGCGATCAGCGTCACCGTCATCGTCTTCAATCTGCTGGGCGACGCCCTGCGCGACATCCTCGACCCCCGCCACGCCGGCCAGGACGAGGACGTCGTCGAGCTCGTCCCGGCCCCGCTGTCCTGAACCCCTCCCATCCCACGCACTCCAACCACGAGGAAAGCGAGTAACAACAATGCAGGGAATCATCGTCACCCGCCGCGGTCTGCTGACCGCCTCCGCCGCCGGTGCCGCTGTCGCCGGCCTCGGCCTGGCCGGCTGTTCCTCGGGCTCGGGCTCGGGCGGTTCCAGCACGGAGCTGAAGTTCGGTTGCACGAACTTCTCCAAGGAGTCCCTCGACCCGTCGAACCAGCCGAACGCGGCCTGGGCCTGCATGCGTTACGGGGTGGGCGAGTCGTTGTTCAAGTTCGACGAACACATGGTCGCTCAGCCCCAACTGTCCGACACCTACACGGTCGACGACGAGCACACGAACTGGCAGTTCCACATCAGGGAGGGCCTGATGTTCTCCACCGGCACCGAGGTCACCGCCACCAAGGTCGCCGAGTCCCTCCAGCACATGTACGACAAGGAGGGCGTCGAGGGGTCGTCCTCACCGTCGAACTTCATGAAACCGGCCTCGATCACGCCCGACGATGAGGCCCGCACCGTCACGATCGTGACCCAGACCCCTTACGCCGACCTGCCGGCCGTCCTGGCCAACCCGCTGTTCGAGATCCTCGACATCGCCGGCAGCGAGAACCTCGCCGAGAAGCCGATCGGCACCGGCCCCTACGCGGTGAGCGAGTTCAACAGCGGCCAGGACGTCAAACTCACCCGCAACGAGCACTACTGGAACGGCGAGGTGCCCTACGAGAGTGTGGACGTCATCTTCATCGACGACGCCTCGAGCCTGACCAAGTCCATGGCCCTGCAGTCCGGCGACGTCGACGTCACCGAGAACATCACGGCCATGTCCGACCTCGAGAAGCTCAAGGACGATCCGGACTACTCGGTCTCGCAGACCATCAGCATGCGCACGGGCTTCTCCTACCTCAATGCCGCCGAGGGCCGCCCGCTGGCGAACAAGGACCTGCGCACCGCCATCTGCATGGCGGTCGACGACGCCACGATCACCGGGACCACGACCGGCGGCCTCTACAGCGAGGGCTGCTCGGTCGTGCCCTCCTCGCTCGACTTCGGCTACGACCAGCTGACCGACGCCACCCCCCACGACGTGGAGAGGGCCAAGAAGATCCTCGACGACGCCGGCATCGTCGATTCCGACGGCGACGGCTTCCGTGAGCTGGACGGCACGAAGATCGACCTGGACTACGTCACCTACGACTCGCGGAACCTGTCGGTCATGGCCGAGGCCGTGTCCACCCAGCTCGCCGAGATCGGCATCCAGGCGACGGTCACCAAGCTCGACGCCGACACCGAGTGGGACCGGCTCGTGGCCGGCGAGTACGACATGAACTCCAGCAACTGGATGACCGCCCAGGAGGGCGACCCCTACAGCTACCTCGCCAACTGGTACTCCAAGAGCGACGCCAACTACTGCGGTTACAGGAATGACGAGTACGACTCCCTCTACGAGCAGTTGGAGACGGAACTGGACACCGAGGAGCGCAAGAAGATCTTCGTCCGCCTGCAGCAGATCCTCATCGACGACGCGGCGGTCCTCGTCCATGGTTACTACAACAGCAACATGTGCTCCAATGCGAAGACCGTGAGCGGCGCAACCGTTGCCACCGCGGACTACTACTGGATCACGAACGCCTTCAAGCCGGTGCAGTGAACTGAGGACGAGGATGACGGGCAGCAGACCGGGGCGGGAGGACCCCCCTGAGAAGAACCAGGTGGACGGCACGCCCCTGCTCAGCGTCCAGCGGATGACCGTCAGCTACGACGGCACCCCCGCCGTCAGCGACGTCAGCCTGGACGTGACCCCGGGCGAGATCGTGGCGATCGTGGGGGAGTCCGGTTCGGGTAAGACCACGGTGATCCGCGCCGTCCTCGGTCTGCTGCCGTCGAGCGGGCAGGTCAGCAGCGGCGACATCCGCTACGAGGGGCGTTCGCTGCTCGACCTGGACCAGGCGCAATGGCTCGACCTGCGCCGCCACCGCATGTCGATGGTCTTCCAGGACACCGGCGCCATGCTCAACCCCGTGCGGCGCATCGGCGCCCAGTTCGTCGAATACATCCGCACCGCCGAACCGGACGTCACCAGGGCACAGGCCCGCGAACGAGCCGAGGCCATGCTCGAACGCATGGCGCTGCCGGATCCGCGCCGCGTCATGGACTCCTACGCCTTCGAACTGTCGGGCGGCATGCGTCAGAGAGTCGGCATCGCCATGGCGATGACCTTCCAACCGGCCCTGCTGCTCGCCGATGAGCCGACCAGCGCCCTGGACGTGACCATGCAGGCCCAGATCGTTCGCCAGATGCTCGCGCTGCGCCGCCAGGAGGGCACGGCGATCATGATCGTCACCCACAACCTCGGTGTGGCGGCCCACATGGCCGACACGATCATGGTCATGCGCGCAGGACACGTCCTCGAACTCGGCCCCACCGACCAGATCATCGACCACCCGACCCACGAGTACACGGCATCGCTGCTGGCCAGCATGCCTTCGCTGTGAGGAGCCGAACATGACCGAACCGGTGATGAGGGCCGAGGGGCTCACCAAGATCTTCCGGCTGCCCGACGGCAGTCGATTGACGGCGTGCAGCAACGTCACCGTCACCCTGCCCAGGGGACAGACGGTCGCCGTCGTCGGCGAGTCCGGTTCGGGCAAGAGCACCCTGCTGCGCATGCTCATCGGCCTCGAGGAGCCGACCAGCGGGCGGGTGCTCCTCGGCGACCGGCCGATCCAGGGGCTCAGGGGCGCGCGCCTGCGCGAGGTACGGCGTCAGGTGCAGATGGTCTTCCAGGACCCGCTGGGCTCCTTCGCCCCACGCATGCGCATGGCCGAGGCGATCTGCGCGCCGCTCATCGGCTACGGGCTCATCGGACGCGACGAGGTGATCCCCCGGGCCCGCGAGATGCTCCGCATGGTCGGACTGCCCGGTCACTTCGTGGTGCGCTACCCCCACCAGCTGTCCGGCGGCCAGCTCCAGCGCTGCGCCATCGCCCGGGCACTCACCCTCGACCCGCAGGTGCTCCTGTGCGACGAGGCAACCAGCGCCCTGGACGTCAGCGCCCAGGCCGAGATCATCGCCCTGCTCGCCCGCCTGCAGGCCGAACGCGGCATCACCATCGGATTCGTCTGCCACGACCTGGCGCTGGTCACGCACTTCGCGCAGACGATCGTCGTCATGTACCACGGGCGGGTCGTCGAGCAGCTGCCCGCCGACGAACTCGTCGCGCAGGCCCGGCACCCCTACACCCGGATGCTGCTGGACTCCGTACTCGACCCCCGCAACCGGGACGGCAGGCTCGACCGGCCGGCTCCTGCCGGGGCCGCCGGTCTCCAGGACGGCGGCTGGGCCGGTGAGGACGAGACGGCCCCGCTCGTCGAACTCTCCCCGGGACATCTCGTGGCCCGGGCCGGTGTGGAACAGGGCGCCAAGGTGAGCTGATGACAGCCGCCCCGGGCACCGCCGCACGCCGCGGACGCAGCCGTACCACCGACCTGACCACCGGCCCCCTGGGCCGCGGGATCATCGTCTTCGCCCTGCCGCTGCTCGGGGCCGCCCTCGTCCAGCTGCTCTACAGCACGGTCGACCTCATGTTCGTCGGCCACGCCCTGGGCACCGAGGCGGCCGCCGCGGTCGGTGCCAGCGGACTCATCGTCACCTGCCTCATCGGCATGTTCACCGGGCTCGGTACCGGCACCGGCGTGCTCGTCGCCCGACATTTCGGGGCCGGGCGGCACAGTCAGGTCGATCGGGTCATGCACACCGCCCTCGCCTTCGGACTGGCCGGTGGAACGCTGCTCATCCCCGCGATGATCCTCATCGCCCCCACCCTGCTCGCCTGGCTCAACACCCCGGACGAGATCCTGGCCATGGCCGTCGTCTACGTGCGCATCTACCTGCTCGGGCTGGTGAGCGTCGTCCTGTTCAACATGGGGGCCGGGGTCCTGCGCGCGGTGGGCGACTCGCTCACGCCGATGCTCTGCCAGCTGCTGGGCGGGGTGGTGAACGTCCTGGTCGACGCGCTGTTCATCGTCGTCTTCCGGTGGGGGATCGTCGGCGCGGCGGCGGCGACCCTCACCTCGCAGACGCTCTGCGCGGTGCTGGTGCTGCTCGCCCTGCGCCGCCTCGACGAGCGCTACCGGCTGCGTCTGACGCGCTTCCACCTGCACCGGGTCACCCTCCGCGAGATCCTCGCCATCGGCCTGCCGGCCGGCGTCCAGGCCCTCGTCATCACGCTGAGCAATGTGGCGGTCCAGTACCGCATCAACGGGCTGGGTATCCCCGACATCGCGGCCTTCACCGTGTGGTTCCGGGTCGAGAACTTCCTGTACATGCCGGTCATGGCCCTCGGCCAGGCCGCCTCGACCAGTGTGGCCCAGAACCTCGGCGCCGAGGACCGGGCGCGAACCCGCCGAGCCGTCCGCGTCTGCTGCCTCATCGGCGTGGCCGTCACGTCGGTCCTGGCCGTCGCCCTGCTCGTGGCCTCGGGCCCGATCCTCGGCATGTTCACCGCCGACCCACAGGTCATCGCGCTGACCACGAGCATCGCGCGCATCATCGGTCCCTGCTACCTGCTCTTCGCCCTGATGGAGGTCCTCTCGTCCTCGATCCGCGGTGCGGGCCACGCCCTGCCCCCGATGATCATCATCGTCAGCGCCCTGTGCGGCCTGCGCGTGGTACTCCTTGCGGCGCTGCCGCAGGTCTTCGGGGCCGTCACCCGCGTGGCGATGCTGTACCCCCTGTCGTGGGTGGTGACCAATGCGCTGCTGCTCGCCTATCTGCTGATCCGCAGGGCCGTGCTGTGGGGCGAGCCGCGGGACTGAGATCGAGGGCGGTCAGTCCCGGCGCGTCTCCTCGCAGTACTCGGCCAGGCGGGCGAGGGCCTCGCGCAGCACCTTCTCCTCGGGCAGGGCGACAAGGCGGAAGTGGTCGGGGTTCGGCCAGTTGAAGCCGCGCCCGTGGCTGACCAGGATCTTCTTGTGCCGCAGCAGGCCGAGCGCCCACTCCTCGTCGTCCTCGATGGGGAAGCGCTCCGGGTCGAGGCGCGGGAACAGGTACAGCGCGCCGCTCGCCGGCACGCAGCTGACTCCCTCGATCTCGTTGAGCAGCCGGGACGACAACATGATCTGGTCGTGGAACCGGCCCCCGGGGGTCACCAGCTCGTCGATCGACTGGTGACCGCCGAGGCAGGTCTGGATGGCGTGCTGGCCCGGCACGTTCGCGCACATGCGCATGTTGGCGAGCAGATCGAGTCCCTCACGCAGGTCCTCGGCAGCTGCCAGCGGGCCGGTGATGACCAGCCAGCCGGCCCGGAACCCGCAGGCCCGGTAGGCCTTCGACAGGCCGGAGAAGGTGAGGCACAGCACGTCATCGCCGGCCAGGTTCGCCGCGTAGACGTGGTTGCCTGAGTAGATGATCTTCTCGTAGATCTCGTCCGCCAGGACGATGAGCCCGTGCTCGCGGGCCAGGTCGATGATGCCGCGAATGATCTCGGCGCTGTACACGGCGCCGGTCGGGTTGTTCGGGTTGATGATGACGATCGCCTTGGTCCTGGGCGTGATCCGCGAGGCGATGTCCTCCAGGTCCGGGTTCCAGCCGTTGCTCTCGTCGGCGAGATAGTGCACGGCGCGGCCGCCGCACAGGGTCGTCTGGGCAGTCCACAGCGGGTAGTCGGGGCTGGGGATGAGCACCTCGTCGTCGGCGTTCAGCAGGGATTGCAGGACGATCGAGATCAACTCGCTGACGCCGTTGCCGAGCATCACCTGGTCGACGTCGACGTCCAGGCCCTTGGACTGGTAGTAGTTCGCCACGGCGGTCCGCGCCGAGTAGACGCCGTGGGCGTCGGAGTAGCCCTCGGACTCGGGGAGGTGGGCGACCATGGAGCGGACCACCGAGTCCGGTGTCTCGAAACCGAACGGGGCGAGGTTGCCGATGTTGAGCTTGAGGATGCGCTGCCCCGCCGCCTCCATGCGCTGGGCCTCGACCATGTTCTTGCCTCGCACGTCGTAACGCACGCCCCGCAGCCTGGAGGACTGTGTGTAGCTTGTCATCGGAGCACCTCTCGAATAGTCATCACGCATCGTGCACAACACTAGCCCGCTCGAATGCGAGCAAATAACATATTTATTTTCTCCATGGCATACTTATGCTCATGTCGTACACAGCAGCAGTCGCCGGGTGCACCGGTTACGCAGGAGGCGAGATCCTTCGGCTCCTGGCCGGGCACCCGCGGATCGAGATCGGCGCGCTCACCGCCGGTTCCAGTGCGGGAACCGTCCTGGGCGAGCACCACCCCAACCTGATCAGCCTGTACGACCGGCGAGTGGTCGAGACCACCGCGGAGAACCTGGCGGGCCATGACGTCGTCTTCCTGGCCCTGCCGCACGGCGCCTCGACGGCCATCGCCGCCCAGCTGCCCCCCGACACCCTCGTCATCGACTGCGGCGCCGACCACCGCCTCACGAGCGCCGAACGGTGGGACGCCTTCTACGGAACCCCCTATGCCGGGTCCTGGCCCTACGGGCTGCCCGAGATGCCGGGGCAGCGTGAACGGTTGCGCAGCACGAAACGCGTCGCCGTCTGCGGGTGCTACGTCGCCACCAGCACACTCGGCCTGCTGCCGGCGATCACCGGCGGGCTCATCGATGGTCACGACATCACCATCACCGCGGCCTCCGGCACCAGTGGTGGCGGGCGCAGCCCCAAACCGAACCTGCTCGGCTCCGAGACGGCCGGCTCGGTCAGCGCCTACGGGGTGGGCGGCACGCACCGGCACGTCCCCGAGATCCTGCAGAACCTCGAGGCACTGGGCGCCGAGTCCCCGTCGATCAGTTTCACCCCGCTGCTCGCCCCGATGCAGCGCGGCATCCTGGCCGTCATCACCGCTCCGATCGACCCGGCGATCCCGCCGGAACGAGTGCGGCAGGCCTACCTGGCGGCCTATGCGGACGAACCCTTCGTCCACGTGCTTCCCGAGGGCGTGTGGCCGGCCAGCCAGTCGGTGCTCGGCTCGAACGCGGTCGTCGTCAACGCGACCGTCGACCGGGCGGCCGGGCGGCTCGTCGCCGTGGCCGTCCTCGACAACCTCACCAAGGGCACTGCCGGCAGCGCCGTGCAGTCCATGAATCTCGCGCTGGGCCTGGACGAGACGATCGGCCTGTCCACGATTGGAGTCGCACCGTGAGCGTCACCGCACCCAAGGGCTTCCGCGCCGCCGGGGTCGCCGCCGGCATCAAGGACGGCGGCAGTCTCGACCTGGCGGTCGTCGTCAACGATGGCCCGGCCGATGTCGCCGCCGGCGTCTTCACCTCGAACCGGGTCTGCGCGGCACCTGTCATCTGGTCTCGTGAGGCCGTGGCCGACGGCGCGCTGAGAGCCGTCGTCCTCAACTCGGGAGGCGCCAATGCCTGCACTGGTGAGGAGGGGATGGCCGACACGGCCACCACGGCCGACAGGCTGGCCGATCTGCTCGGCGTCGCCTGCCACGACGTCGCCGTCTGCTCCACCGGCCTGATCGGTGAGCGCCTGCCCATGGAGCCGCTCCTCGCCGGCGTCGACAGCGCCGTCGCAGGCCTGTCCGCTCACGGCGACGCCGACGCCGCGCGCGCCATCATGACCACCGACACGCGTCCCAAGACCGCCGTCTTCAACGGCGGGGGCTGGTCGATCGGCGCCATGGCCAAGGGCGCCGGCATGCTGGCCCCGGCCCTGGCAACGATGCTCGTCGTCGTCACGACGGACGCCGTCATCACGCCCGAGCAGGCGGACACCGCGCTGCGTGCGGCCACCGAGGTCTCCCTCAACCGGCTCGACTCCGACGGCTGCCAGTCGACGAACGACACCGTCCTGCTGCTGAGCTCGGGGGCCTCCGGGGTCGAGCTCGACACCAGGACGTTCGCGGCGGCACTCACCACCGTCTGCCTCGACCTCGGCTCCCAGCTGCTCGGCGACGCCGAGGGCAGTTCCCACGACATAGCGATCCTCGTCAGGGGAGCCGCCAGCGAGGCCGACGCCCTCGAGGTGGGACGCGCGATCGCCCGCTCGAACCTGTTCAAGTGCGCCATCTTCGGCAACGACCCCAACTGGGGGCGCGTGCTGTCCACGGTCGGTACGACGAGTGCCGTCTTCGACCCCGACGAGCTCGACGTCTCGTTCAACGGCGTCATGGTGTGCCGGGGCGGGGCGATCGGCGAGGATCGTTCCCTGGTCGACCTGCACCCGCGCGAGGTGAGCGTCGTCGTCGATCTGCACGCCGGGGGCGAGCAGGCCACGATCTGGACCAACGACCTGACGTACGACTACGTCAAGGAGAACGCGGAGTACTCCTCATGAGCCGGGTGCGCAGTCTCGACCGTGATGCGGCCATCAGCAAGGCCAGTACCCTCATCGAGGCCCTGCCCTGGCTCGAGCAGTACGCGGGCAGGATCGTCGTCATCAAGTACGGCGGCAACGCCATGATCGACGACGACCTCAAACGCGCCTTCGCCCAGGACATCGTCTTCATGCGCCGCTGCGGGATCAAGCCCGTGGTCGTCCACGGTGGCGGCCCCCAGATCAGTCGCATGCTCAAACGCCTCGACATCCACAGCGAGTTCCGCGGGGGACTGCGCGTCACCACGCCCGAGGCCATGGACGTCGTCCGCATGGTGCTGGTCGGCAAGGTCGGGCGTGAACTCGTCAACATGATCAACGACCACGGCCCCTACGCGGTGGGCCTGTCGGGCGAGGACGCCCGGCTGTTCACCGCCGTGCCGAAGAAGGTCATGGTCGACGGCACCCCGATGGAGCTCGGCCAGGTCGGCGAGGTCACCGCCGTGCAGCCCCAGGCCGTCCAGGACCTCATGGACGCCGGCCGCATCCCCGTCGTCGCCACGGTCGCCCCCGGCGAGCACGAGGAGGTCTTCAACGTCAACGCGGACACCGCGGCCGCGGCGCTGGCCGTCGCGCTGGGCGCCGAACGTCTCGTCATGCTGACCGACGTGGCCGGCCTGTACTCGGACTGGCCCAACAGCGAGGACGTCATCA
Organism: Propionibacterium ruminifibrarum; assembly: GCF_900289195.1. Taxonomy (GTDB): domain Bacteria; phylum Actinomycetota; class Actinomycetes; order Propionibacteriales; family Propionibacteriaceae; genus Propionibacterium; species Propionibacterium ruminifibrarum. The sequence continues at coordinate 5,320 of NZ_OMOH01000010.1, read as the reverse complement.
CCCAGATCAGCGCGCGCGAGCTGCAGGACATGCTGCCCGGGCTGGTCTCGGGCATGCGACCCAAGATGGAGGCCTGCCTGCGGGCCGTGCAGGGCGGGGTGAGCCGCGCCACCGTCATCGACGGCCGGGTCGAGCACTCGCTGCTGCTTGAGATCTTCACGAACGAGGGCTTCGGCACACTGGTCCGGGCCGAGGAGGACGAACTGTGAGCGATCAGCTGATCGACCAGAAGACCTGGGGCGAACGCTACGACGCGACCCTGATGAACACCTTCGGGCACCCCAAGCGCGTCCTGGTACGCGGGCGCGGCGCCGACGTCTGGGACGCCGACGGCAACCACTACACCGATCTGCTCGCCGGCCTCGCCGTGCACGCCCTCGGCCACGCCCATCCGGCCGTCATCGAGGCGATCAGCGAGCAGGCCGGCACCCTCGGGCACATCTCGAACTTCTTCGCCTCACCGCCCCAGATCATGCTCGGCGAACGACTCGTCGCCCTGGCGACGCTCGATGCGCCCGGTACCGCGGCCCGTGTCTTCTTCACGAACTCGGGCACCGAGGCCAACGAGGCCGCCTTCAAACTGACCCGTCTGACCGGGCGCCGCAGGATCGTCGCCATGGAGGGCTCCTTCCACGGCCGCACGATGGGTGCCCTGGCGATCACCCACAACGAGCACTACCGCGCCCCCTTCGAGCCGCTGCCCGGTGAGATCGTCTGGGTGCCCTACGGCGACATCGAGGCGCTCTCCCGGGCCGTCGACGAGACGGTCGCCGCCGTCGTCCTCGAGCCCATCCAGGGCGAGAACGGAGTCGTCGAGCCCGACGCCGACTTCCTGCCGGCGGCGCGACGCATCACCGCCGAGCACGGCGCCCTGCTGTGGGTCGACGAGGTGCAGACCGGCCTGTGCCGCTGCGGCGCATGGTTCGCCCACCAGCGCAGCGGCATCACGCCCGACATCATCACCGTCGCCAAGGGGCTGGCCAACGGCTACCCGATCGGGGCGTGCCTCGCCCTCGGCGAGGCGGCCGACCTGTTCGGGCCGGGCCAGCACGGCACGACATTCGGCGGCAACCCGATCGCCTGCGCCGCCGGCTGCGCCGTGCTCCGGGTGATGGAGGACGAGGGGCTCGCGCAGCGTTCGACCGAGCTGGGCGCCCACCTGGCCGATGCCGTCACAGCCCTCGACGATCCCCGCGTCGACACGGTCCGCGGCCAGGGCCTGCTGCGCGGCATCGTCCTGAACCGGCCGATCGCCGCCGGGGTGGCCGACGCGGCCCTCGACGCGGGCTGGATCATCAACGCGCCACGCCCGCAGGTGCTGCGCATCGCGCCCCCGCTCATCATCGCCGCCGGGCAGCTCGACGACTTCGTGCGCGCACTGCCCGGGCTGCTGGATGCCGCTCAGGGGCGGGCATGACCACCAACGCATCCGCCGCCGAACGGGCCGGTTCCAGCCGGGCCGCTCGCCAGGCGCTCATCCTGGAGCTGATCCAGGACCGCGAGATCGCCTCCCAGAACGAACTGGCCGACATCCTCGCCGAACAGGGGATCCGGGTCAGCCAGGGCACGCTCAGCAAGGACCTGCTCGACATCGGCGCGGTCCGCGTGCGTGCGGCCACGGGAGTCCTCGTGTACGCCCCACCCAACGTCGAGGCGGCGTCGGACCACGCCGCGCGCGGACAGCGGCTGGCCCGGATCTGCGCCGAGGTGCTCGTCTCGGCCGAGGCCTCGGCCAATCTGCTCGTCATCAAGACACCGCCGGGTGCGGCCCAGTACTTCGCCTCCGCCATCGACCGCGTGTCGCTCCCGGCCATTCTGGGTACCATCGCGGGGGATGACACGGTCATGGTCATCTCACGTGAACCCGACGGAGGGCAGGAACTCGCCGCGTACTTCCTGTCGATGGCCCGCACCGGGCATCCCGTGGACGAGAAGTGACGGCAACCCGGCAGGGAGCGGGGCCAGCCCGCCGATGCCCGGACGCCGCGAACCGGCCCCTCCGGCCACGCGAACGACACGAAAGGCAGTCATGAGCCAGGACCATCAGCAGGGCTTTCTGTGGGGAGGCCGCTTCGCGGGCGGCCCGGCCGAGGCGATGTTCGCCCTGTCCGTCTCCACCCAGTTCGACTGGCGACTCGCCCCCGAGGACATCGCAGGCTCCCGTGCGCACGCCCGCGCCCTGCACGCCGCCGGCCTGCTCGACGACGCCGAGCACGCCACGATGCAGGCCGCCCTGGCCGAGATGGCCGAGCAGGTGGCCGGCGGTGAACTGAGCCCGGCCCCCACCGACGAGGACGTCCACGGCGCCCTCGAACGGATCCTGACCGAGCGGGTCGGGCCCGAGCTGGGCGGTCGCCTGCGCGCCGGCCGCAGCCGCAACGATCAGATCGCCACCCTCATCCGCATGTACCTGCGCCGCGAGATCCGTGCCCTGACCCTCGACGTGTGCGACGTCGTCTCGGCCCTGTGCGCCCAGGCCACGGCCCACCGGTCGGCCGTCCTGCCCGGACGCACCCACATGCAGACCGCGCAGCCCGTCCTGCTCGCCCATCAGCTGCTCGCCCACGCCTGGCCGCTGCTGCGCGACATCGAACGGTTCCGCGACCTCGACCGCCGGCTGGCCGTCAGCCCCTACGGTTCGGCCGCCCTCGCCGGCACATCCCTCGGCCTCGACCCGGAGCAGGTCGCCCACGAACTCGGCTTCGACGACGCGGTGATGAACTCCATCGACGGCACCGCGTCCCGCGACCTGGTGAGTGAGAGCGCCTATGTCCTGGCCCAGATCGGCATCGACCTCTCGCGCCTGTCCGAGGACATCATCGCCTGGACGACCCCCGAGTTCGGGTTCGCCAGGCTCGATGACGCCTGGAGCACGGGTTCGAGCATCATGCCGCAGAAGAAGAACCCCGACGTGGCCGAACTGGCCAGGGGCAAGGCAGGACGGCTGATCGGCAATCTCACGGGCCTGCTGGCGACCTTCAAGGGCCTGCCCACCGCCTACGACCGCGACCTTCAGGAGGACAAGGAGCCGCTGTTCGACGGCATCGACCAGCTCCACGTCCTGCTACCGGCCGTCGCCGGCCTGGTCGGTACCCTCGGGTTCGACGAGGACCGCATGGCGCAGGCCGCTCCTCGAGGCTTCTCCCTGGCCACCGACATGGCCGACTGGCTCGTGCGTCAGGGCGTTCCCTTCGCCCAGGCCCATGACATCACCGGCCGCGCCGTCCGGTTCTGCGAGGCCGCCGGGCTGGAACTGTCCGATCTGAGCGACGAGCAGCTCGCGACCATCGACGAGCATCTTGCCCCCGGCGTCCGCGACGTGCTGACGGTCACCGGTTCGGTCGCCTCCCGCACCGGCCGGGGCGGCACCGCCCCGGAGCGGGTCGCCGAGCAGCTCGCCGCGGTCGAGGCCGCGGTGACGGCCGCCGCACAGTGGGGTGGTCGTTCCTGATCCCTGCTCATCGGGCAGGCCGGGAGGCGGCCGGCGCCCGGCCGCCGGCGATGCGGTCGGGGCCGTGGCACCCGAACCTCAGGCGGGCACGGCACCCGCGAGGCGTTCCGGGGCGGGGCCCGGTATCCGGCCGGATCTCTCGCCCCGTGTTCCCCGCACGCCCGCTACCGGCGGCTGCCTTACACTGGCCGGATGAATGCACTGCTCGATGACCTGACATGGCGTGGTTTCATCTCGACGACCACCGACCAAGCGGCACTCGCCGCCCACCTCGACGAGGGCATGGTCACGAGCTATGTGGGCTTCGACCCCACGGCCCCGAGCCTTCACATCGGGCATCTCATGCAGCTCATCCTGGCCCGGCGTCTCCAGCAGGCCGGTCACCGGCCGCTCCTGCTCGTGGGGGGCGCCACGGGTCTCATCGGCGACCCCAAGATGACCGGCGAACGCGTCATGAACACCAAGGAGACCGTGGCCGCCTGGGTCGAGTCGCTGCGGGCCCAGGTGAGCCGGTTCGTGAGCTTCGAGGGCGAGAACGCCTCCCAGGTCGTCAACAACCTCGACTGGACGGCCTCACTGTCGGCCCTCGACTTCCTGCGCGACATCGGCAAGCACTTCAGCGTCAACAGGATGCTGGCCCGCGACGTCGTCGCCAGGCGCCTGAACGAGGGCATCAGCTACACCGAGTTCAGCTACGTCCTGCTCCAGTCCCTCGACTACGCGGCTCTGCACGAGCGCTACGGCTGCACCCTCCAGACCGGCGCCCAGGACCAGTGGGGCAACATCACCGCAGGCATCGACTACATCCGCCGGACCACCGGGGACGTCGTCCACGGCCTGGTGACGCCCCTGCTGACCAAGACCGACGGCACGAAGTTCGGGAAGACCGAGGGCGGCGCCGTCTGGATCGACCCCGAACGCACCTCGCCCTACGCCTTCCACCAGTTCTGGTTGAACGCCGAGGACGCCAAGGTGATCGACTACCTCAAGATCTTCTCCGACCGTACCCGGGACGAGATCGACGATCTCGCGGCCCAGACCCGCGAGGCGCCGGCCAAGAGGGCGGCCCAGCGGGCCCTGGCCAACGACGTCACCGATCTCGTCCACGGCGTCGAGGCGCGCAGGAGCGCCGAGGACGCCGCTGCGGCACTGTTCGGCCGGGGCGATCTGCGTGCCCTGGACGAGCGGACGCTCACCGCGGTCATGACCGAGGTCGGCGCGGCCGAACTGCCCAGGGACGACGGTCGACTCCCGCTCGTCGTCGATGCGCTCGTCGCCAGCGGGGCCGTGCCGTCGAAGTCCGCGGCCCGTCGCGCCATCGCCGAGGGCGGCGCATACCTGAACAACCAGAAGGTCACCGACACCGAAGCCCGCTTGGACGAGGATGACCTCCTCGCCGGCCGCTACGCCCTGGTACGTCGGGGCAAGCGCACCGTCGGCGGCGTGATCCTCCCCTGACAAGCCTGGACGTCCTTCTGCGGACGGTCAGGACCCCCGGGCTTGCGCGGTGGCCGGTCCGGGGGTATTGTTCTTTCTCGCCTCCGGACGAGGCGGCTCCGAAAGGGGCCGGTGAGACCGGGGTCATCTGATCGAAGGGGTGCCCGTCGCCACGACGGATCCCAGCCGAGAGGATGGGAAGTCGATTTGACTTCCACCGATCAGCTCACTAGAGTTGATCGAGCTGCCGCAAGGTGGCGACAGATGGTTGACCTTGGTCTCACCCAGTTCGACTGAGTGTCTCCGGTGACCGTCTGAACCTGCTGCCGCCGTGGTGCTGGTTTTGTGCTGGTGTTGTGGTGTGTGGTTGTTTCTTGATAACTCAACAGCGTGCTTCTAGTTTTTTGTTTTGATTGGGTGCCAATCTTTTTG
>NZ_OMOH01000023.1 GCF_900289195.1 Propionibacterium ruminifibrarum | reverse complement strand
GAGACCGATCCCGGGGCGCGTGCGTTCTGGGTGGGCAGGCTGCTCGATGATGGTGCTGATCCGAGGGTGGGGCTCGCCGACGGGTACGGGGTGTTTCATGCCCTGTGCGCGAACAAGGTGTTGGCCCCTGATGTGGATGCCGGGTTGATGCGGCGTCTTGTTGAGTGCGGGGCTGATGTCAACCAGCTGTCCAAGCGTGAGGGTTACCCGTTGCAGGTGCTCATCACCCGGACCGATGTCACAGATGATTTCCTCATGCCGATCTACGAGGTGTTCCTGGAACAGCCGGATCTGGATGTGCTCTTGGTTGACAGGTTCGGGGTTGGTGTGCTTGAGCAGGCGAGGATGTGGTACCCGCATCATCCGCGGCTGGCCGTCCTGCTCGAGGACTACGCGAGGGCTCATGGCCGTGAGGTGGAGCGGCCGTTGTGGTTCCTGGCTCTGGCGGGCAGCTATGACGAGTTCGTGGCCGGGTACAGCCCGGACCGGGTGAACGAGGTGACCCGTGACCGCACGCTGTTGATGGAGGCCATGCGTAATCCTGATGCTGCCGCGCGGGCCCGGATCGCCAGGCGGTTGATCGCCGACGGCGCCGATGTGAACTATGCCCACCCCAGGTATGGGACGGGCGCGGTGAACCTGCTCGTGCAGGCCCCGGACCTTGGCTCGCAGGAGAATCTCGCGCTGTTCCGGGAACTGTTGGCGGCCGGTGTCGACCCGAACGCCGAAGACGGCAGCACGGGCCGGCCCCTGGGATACATTGCGGGCGCCAGGAAGAGGAAGAAGAAACCGGAACTGGATCTGAGTGGTTATTACGAGGTGTTGCTGGCCAGGGATGATCTCGAACTGCTGGACCCTGGCCGGCACGGGCGTAGTGTCCTCGACGTGGTGAGGTCCAGGGATGACCAGTCCGATGGCTTGTTGGACGCGTTGATCGGCTGGCTGGTCTCGCATGGTTTGGAGGTTCCGCCCCCGCAGTCAGACCTGAAGGCATCGGCGCGCAGAAGAAACAGCGGTAGGAAGAAACCACAGCAGAAGCAACAGAAGCAGTAGTTGGGGAGGGGTTGGTGTCGTGTCTACTCAGGTGCCTCATGGGGAGTTCATTCCGGGTGCTGGGACCTCGTTGACGACGTACAACGTGTTGGAGCGTCGTGGGCGTGTCCGGTGGATGGTCCGTGCGAAGCCTCGGAACGAGGCGGACAACGGCTGGCGGGTCTTCAGTCACATCGACACGAGTGAGTATCTCGCGGACCAGGCGAACTGGGCGGTCGTGGACTTCAACATGCTGTGTGCCTTGGAGCCGGCGTTGATCGGGATCTGGAATCTGCCGGTTGGTTCTGATCTTCAGATCGTCGATGACGGCCAGCGGATCCGTGTCGTGGACACCCCGACGGGCCGGGAGATCCCGCTTGAGGAACAGTTCGACCCCACCGCCCCACCACCCCCTGAGGG
>NZ_OMOH01000033.1 GCF_900289195.1 Propionibacterium ruminifibrarum | reverse complement strand
GCGTGGACGGTTGGTTCGCCGATTGGTGTGGATGCGTTCATCATGATCTCGGCTTATTTGATGACGAGTTCTTTTGTGCGTCGTACTGAGCGGGGTCGGATGCCGTTCTTTGCGGAGCGGTGGGTGAATACGTTCAAGCGGTTGTTGCCGCCGTTGGTGGCGACTGTTCTGGTGGCGGTGGCGGTGTCGATGGTGGTGCTGCCGCGCACCAGGTGGGGGGAACTCATCACCCAGGGTATCGCGTCGGTGACGTATTGGCAGAACTGGCGGCTGGCGGTGGTGAGT
>NZ_OMOH01000024.1 GCF_900289195.1 Propionibacterium ruminifibrarum | reverse complement strand
TGTTGTGGGTCATGACGTTGTGGGCGCTGGGGGTGGGGAACGGGTCTCTGTCCGGCACGATGGGTGGTGCTGAAACCGTTCATCTGTTGACAGGAGACCCGTTCCATGACCCACCGTAATGCCCCGTTGAGTGTTGAGGGCCGCCGCCGGGCCGTTGAGGAGACCGTTCACGGCGGTCGTCCGATCGCTCACGTGGCAGCCGAGTTCCACATCGCCCGCTCGACCCTGTCGAAATGGGTTGCCCGTTACCGCGACCAGGGCGTCGAGGGCCTCGAAGACCGCTCCAGCGCCCCCGCACGACGCCCTTCACGGCTACCGGACTGGGCCATCGAACTGATCGAGCAGTGGCGCCGCAAGAAGAAGTGGCCGGCCCGACGGATCACCCGTGAACTCGCGGACCGGTACGACCTACGCTGCTGCGTACGCACGATCACACGCTGGCTGGACCGCCTGGGACTCAACCGAATCAGTGACATCACCCCGGACGGGCAGAACCTGCGCCGGCCCGGCACGATCACCGCCCACTACCGGGGCCACATGATCCACATGGACGTCAAGAAGGCCGGCAAGATCCCCGACGGGGGCGGCTGGCGCGTCCACGGCCGCGACTCCGACCAGGCCAGGGCCGTCACCAGAGCGAAGAAAGGCCACAAGACCGGCTACACCTACCTTCACTCGGCCATCGACGGGTTCTCCCGCCTGGCCTACACCGAAGCCCACGACGACCAGACCGCCGCCACCGCGACAGGGTTCTTCCACCGCGCACGCGTGTTCTTCGCCGCCCACGGCATCAACCGGATCACCCGGCTGATCACCGACAACGGCCCCTGTTACACGTCCCACGCCTTCAACCGGTCCATCGCCTCACACGTCTCCACCCACCAGTACATCCGCCCCTACACCCCCAGACACAACGGCAAGATCGAACGCTACAACCGGAT
>NZ_OMOH01000025.1 GCF_900289195.1 Propionibacterium ruminifibrarum | reverse complement strand
AGCACGAAGACGGGCCAGTGGATCAAGTACACGCTGTACGACATGTCACCCAACGCCACCAACGGACGCCACGACAACAACCGCTGAACCGAACCCCCCACCGGAGCCGCATCAGCCAGCAGAATCACACTCACCGCCAACATCGGCACCGCAGCCATCGGCCCCGGATAATGACCAATCGGCACCACACAATAAACAACAAGCGTCACAAACCCGACCCACGACAACACCAACGCCACCACACCACGCGGCCTGATCCACGGCGCAGCAGCCGCCACAGCCGAACCCAACGCAAACTCCCACACCCGAGCCCGCGTATCAAAATAAATGGCGCGGCCGCGCGACGCCACGGCGACCAGCCAGTACAGCGACACCGCAGTGGTCAAGAGGAACGCCGTGAGGACAACGAGCCGTGGTTTGGCGTGCAGTGCCCTGGCCAGCACCACACACAACGCCATCAACAACGGCCACGCCAGAAAAACCTGCCCCTGCATCGACATCGACCACAAATGCTGCAACGGCGACGCCACACCACGATTCGCCGCAAAATAATCAGCACTCACCACCGCCAGCCGCCAGTTCTGCCAATACGTCACCGACGCGATACCCTGGGTGATGAGTTCCCCCCACCTGGTGCGCGGCAGCACCACCATCGACACCGCCACCG
>NZ_OMOH01000026.1 GCF_900289195.1 Propionibacterium ruminifibrarum | reverse complement strand
AGACCGATCCGCCACCGGATCATGACAATCACCCCCAGGGCCCGTGATGTCCCCATCGTCACACCGGCCCGGCCACATCGGGAAGACCCAACCCGAACCTGGGGAAAACCCCTGGCAAGGCGCGCCGGGCGTCCTGGGCTCGTCTGATCGGGACGTTGATGAAACGGTGCGAGCGGCTCCACCATCTGCAGGTCATGAGGGGATCACGGTGAGCGGAAGTGGCCGTGGCCATCAACCAAAGGGGCTTCGTGATCGAGCCGACAGCCTTCCCTTTCGTCGGAGCAGTCAGCGGGGACCGGGCAGGTTCGGTGTTGATGGCCCATGCGGCCACAGGACAACCACCGGTCCGCTGGATCCTCAACTCTCTCCTCTTGGCTCTAAGTGTAGTTGGTCATGACGTTGTCGACGTGGGTGTGGAGGCGTGTGGCCGGGGGCTGGTCGCCGCAGGCGGTGTGGGGTCGATGGTAGTTGTAGTGGTGGGTCCATGTGTTG
>NZ_OMOH01000027.1 GCF_900289195.1 Propionibacterium ruminifibrarum | reverse complement strand
GTGTGGGGTCTGTGGTGATTGTAGAAGTGGATCCAGCTGGCCAAGGCATCGCGTCGTTGTCGTTCTGAGGTGTAGCAGCGGGCGTAGGCCCAGCCGTCGGCCAGGGTGCGGTGGAACCGTTCAATCTTGCCGTTGGTCTGGGGCCGGTAGGGGCGGGTCTTCTTCACTGTGATCCCGAGCTGGTCGCAGGTCTGGGCCCACAGACCGGACTTGTAGGCCGCCCCGTTGTCGGACAGGACTCGTTGGACGCTGATACCGCGGTTGGTGAACCAGCTGACCGCCCGGACCAGGACCCCGGTCGCGGTGATCGCGGTCTCGTCGTCGTGAACCTCGGCGTAGGCGACCCGGGAATGGTCGTCGATGACGGTGTGGACGAAGGCGTGCTTCATCAACTCATTGCCGTACTTGTTGCGTGGCTTGCCTGGTGTTCCTTGACGGTTCCTGGCGCCTTGCCGGCGGCC
>NZ_OMOH01000028.1 GCF_900289195.1 Propionibacterium ruminifibrarum | reverse complement strand
ACCGTGGTGCGGACACGGTTGAGGTCGGCGCCGAGCTTGATCAGCACCTGGGCCGCCACGCCCTCGCCCTCACGGATCAGGCCCAGCAGGATGTGCTCGGTGCCGATGTACGAGTGGTTCATCTGCAGGGCCTCGCGCAGGGAGAGCTCGAGGACCTTCTTGGCACGCGGGGTGAACGGGATGTGACCGGTGGGCGGGTTCTGGCCGTGGCCGATGATCTCCTCGACCTGCTCGCGCACCGCCTCGAGGGAGATACCCAGCTGCTCCAGTGCCTTCGCAGCGACGCCCTCGCCCTCGTGGATCAGGCCCAGCAGGATGTGCTCGGTGCCGATGTAGTTGTGGTTAAGCATCTTCGCTTCGTCTTGAGCGAGCACGATGACTCGGCGTGCCCGATCGGTAAAGCGCTCA
>NZ_OMOH01000029.1 GCF_900289195.1 Propionibacterium ruminifibrarum | reverse complement strand
GTCTCAATGGAGCCCCATCTGAATAGATGGGGAAATACGCACCCGTCAGACGCAACCGTGGGGACATGCCACTGTCTCAATGGAGCCCCATCTGAATAGATGGGGAAATGTCATCCAGATGACCGCTGAACAGCTCAGGGAATATGAGTCTCAATGGAGCCCCATCTGAATAGATGGGGAAATCGAGCGCCTCGTTAATGGCCTCCCGGTGGAGCGTGGGTCTCAATGGAGCCCCATCTGAATAGATGGGGAAATACGCACCCGTCAGACGCAACCGTGGGGACATGCCACTGTCTCAATGGAGCCCCATCTGAATAGATGGGGAAATG
>NZ_OMOH01000030.1 GCF_900289195.1 Propionibacterium ruminifibrarum | reverse complement strand
ACACCACTGCGGGCCGCGAGCTGGACCGGCCCCTCCCTCAACCGCATCCGCAATGACACCACCCGCGCAGCGACCCGGTCAGGGGTCTTGTGCGGGCAGTGTCGCGGCCGAGATGAACGGTCCGACATCGGCTGGCCAGCGCGGTACCGGTCGGCCCAACGCTTGACCGTGGGCCACGAACACTGGAACCGGGCCGCGACCTCGCTGACCGGGTGACCGTGATCGACGACGAGCTGGGCGACCCGCAACCGGGCGCGCGGGGTCAGGGCTGCGTTAGCGTGAGACACAAGAGGGCCTTTCTGACAGTGGACGACTTCGCAATCCCC
>NZ_OMOH01000031.1 GCF_900289195.1 Propionibacterium ruminifibrarum | reverse complement strand
GTGCCGGCGGCGGGCGCGGCGGCTGCTGGTGCCGGTGCTGGCGGTGCGGGTGTTTCGGCCGGGGCGGCTGGTGCTGGTGCGGCGGGTGTGGCCGGTGCCGGGGTGGCTTCGGAGGGTTCGCCGATGATGGCGAGGACGGCGCCGACGGGGGCGGTGTCGTCCTCCTTGAAGCGGATTTCGAGGAGGGTTCCCGAGGTGGGGGAGGGGACCTCGGTGTCGACCTTGTCCGTGCTGACTTCCAGCAGGGCTTCGTCTGCGTCGACGTGCTCGCCCACCTCCTTGAGCCAACGGGAAATGGTGGCCTCGTTCAC
>NZ_OMOH01000032.1 GCF_900289195.1 Propionibacterium ruminifibrarum | reverse complement strand
GCGTGGACGGTTGGTTCGCCGATTGGTGTGGATGCGTTCATCATGATCTCGGCTTATTTGATGACGAGTTCTTTTGTGCGTCGTACTGAGCGGGGTCGGATGCCGTTCTTCGCGGAGCGGTGGGTGAATACGTTCAAGCGGTTGTTGCCGCCGTTGGTGGCGACTGTTCTGGTGACGGTGGCGGTGTCGATGGTGGTGCTGCCGCGCACCAGGTGGGGGGAACTCATCACCCAGGGTATCGCGTCGGTGACGTATTGGCAGAACTGGCGGCTGGCGGTGGTGAGT
>NZ_OMOH01000034.1 GCF_900289195.1 Propionibacterium ruminifibrarum | reverse complement strand
CCCGGAGGAGTTCGACACCTTCGGCGCCACCGTCCGTACGCTGCGTGGCTTCCTCCAGGCCGATGCCGACCTGGATGCCCTCGTGCGGGACGTCATCATGCCCCAGCCGTGAGCCGAGGATCGCAACCCATCACCGGGCTGGGGCGCCGCACTGGAGTGCGGCGCCCCAGCCGTCCACTGTGATGTCATCGACATCGGCAGCCAATCACCCAGTCCATCCGATCAGACAAGGAACACCATGCTCAACATCGCCGTCATCGGCGCCGGCCGCAT
>NZ_OMOH01000035.1 GCF_900289195.1 Propionibacterium ruminifibrarum | reverse complement strand
GGGGATTGCGAAGTCGTCCACTGTCAGAAAGGCCCTCTTGTGTCTCACGCTAACGCAGCCCTGACCCCGCGCGCCCGGTTGCGGGTCGCCCAGCTCGTCGTCGATCACGGCCACCCGGTCAGCGAGGTCGCGGCCCGGTTCCAGTGTTCGTGGCCCACGGTCAAGCGTTGGGCCGACCGGTACCGCGCTGGCCAGCCGATGTCGGACCGTTCATCACGGCCGCGACACTGCCCGCACAAGACCCCTGACCGGGTCGCTGCGCGGGTGG
>NZ_OMOH01000036.1 GCF_900289195.1 Propionibacterium ruminifibrarum | reverse complement strand
TGGCCCCAGTACCGTGGCTACACGGACCCGGCCGATGATTTCCTGGAAAGCTGCAAGACCATCTTCTCCGGCGCGGTCACCGAGCTGACCGTGCCCTGGCAGGAATTAGTGGTCGCTTTCTTCATCGCGAGCCCCGCCGAGTGCAAGATCAGGGCCCTGGCCGACGGCGGCGAGATCACGGGCTGGCCTGCCGGCCGGTATGCCGAGGAACTCGCAGCGGCCGCCGGGACATGGCATGCCCGGGCATACCGGGACG